>NZ_JAFEVP010000005.1:0-641802 GCF_017947325.1 Pseudomonas sp. MWU349
CCTGTGGAATCTGCCGTCAACAGTTATTTTCATAAATCTGTCATATCGGTCAGAAAACCCCATAAAAGCAAAGGCCGGCCCCAAGGGGCCGGCCTTTACGCTTCACATTTACAGGCTAGGGAAGGCGAACTGCGAGGCTTCGTGGCTGGCGCGTTGCGGCCAGCGCTGGGTGATCGCTTTGCGACGGGTATAGAAACGCACACCATCGGGACCGTAGGCATGCAGGTCACCAAACAGTGAACGCTTCCAGCCACCGAAGCTGTGATAGGCCACAGGCACCGGCAGCGGCACGTTGACGCCCACCATGCCCACCTCGATCTCGTCGCAGAACAGACGTGCCGCTTCACCGTCACGGGTAAAGATGCAGGTACCGTTCCCGTACTCGTGATCGTTGATCAGTTGCATGGCCTCCTCCAGGCTGTTGACCCGGACGATGCACAGCACCGGCCCGAAGATCTCTTCCTTATAGATGCGCATCTGCGGGGTAACGCGGTCGAACAGGCAGCCACCGAGGAAGAAGCCGTCTTCATGACCGGCCACGCTCAGGCCACGACCGTCCACCACCAGTTGCGCACCTGCGGCCACGCCGTCTTCTACATAACCACTAACCTTGTCACGCGCCTGGGCGGTAACCAGCGGCCCCATGTCCAGGCCACAGGAAGTACCGGCACCAATCTTCAGCGCCTTGATCTGTGGCACCAGCTTGGCCACCAGGGCATCGGCCACCTGATCGCCCACGCACACAGCTACCGAGATCGCCATGCAACGCTCACCGCATGAACCGTAGGCCGCGCCCATCAACGCACTGACGGCGTTATCCAGGTCGGCATCCGGCATCAGCACCGCGTGGTTCTTCGCCCCGCCCAGAGCCTGAACGCGCTTGCCGCGCTTGGTGCCTTCGGCATAGATGTACTCGGCAATCGGCGTCGAACCGACAAAACTCAGCGCCTTGACTTCCGGCGCCTCGATCAGCGCGTCCACCGCTGTTTTGTCACCGTGCACCACGTTCAGCACGCCCTTGGGCAGGCCGGCTTCATGCAGCAGCTCGGCAATCAGCAGGGTCGAGCTTGGGTCACGCTCAGAAGGCTTGAGGATGAAGCAGTTGCCACAGGCGATCGCCAGCGGATACATCCACAGCGGCACCATGGCCGGGAAGTTGAACGGAGTAATGCCGGCCACTACGCCCAGCGGCTGGAAGTCGGACCAGGCGTCGATGTTCGGGCCCACGTTACGGCTGTACTCGCCCTTGAGGATTTCCGGCGCGGCGCAGGCGTATTCGACGTTTTCGATACCGCGCTTCAATTCGCCCGCAGCGTCTTCCAGGGTCTTGCCGTGCTCTTCGCTGATCAGCTTGGCAATACGGGCTTCGTTCTGCTCCAGCAGTTGCTTGAAGCGGAACATCACCTGGGCGCGCTTGGCCGGTGGCGTATTGCGCCAGGCCGGGAATGCCGACTTAGCCGAGTCGATGGCTTGCTGGATGGTTTCACGGCTGGCCAGCGGCACTTTATGGATCGCCTGACCGGTGGACGGGTTGAACACGTCGGCGCTGCGACCGTTGTCGCTTACCAGCTCACCGTGGATCAGGTGTTGAATCAGACTCATGCGGGGACTCCTGAAAGAGGGAAAGCGCAGGCGCGAAACACTTCGCGCCTGCTTCTATATAAGAAGGATCGAATCAGTCGAGCTTGCTCAGCACTTCGCCAACCGCGTCGAACAGGCGATCGAGGTCCTGCGGCTTGCTGTTGAAGGTTGGGCCGAACTGCAAGGTGTCGCCGCCGAAGCGCACATAGAAGCCGGCCTTCCACAACGCCATGCCGGCCTCGAACGGACGCACGATGGCATCGCCATCACGGGGGGCAATCTGGATCGCGCCAGCCAGGCCGAAGTTACGGATGTCGATCACGTTCTTCGTACCCTTGATGCCGTGCAGTGCATTCTCGAAATGCGGGGCAACTTCGGCCACGCTCTGCACCAGGTTTTCCTTCTGCAGCAGGTCCAGTGCCGCCAGGCCCGCAGCACACGCCACCGGGTGCGCCGAGTAGGTGTAGCCGTGGGGGAATTCCACTGCGTACTCGGGTGTCGCCTGGTTCATGAAGGTCTGATAGATCTCGGAGCTGGCAATCACCGCGCCCATGGGGATCGCGCCGTTGGTGACCTGCTTGGCCACGCACATCAGATCCGGCGTCACGCCGAAGCTGTCAGCGCCGAACATGGCACCGGTACGGCCGAAGCCGGTGATCACTTCGTCGAACACCAGCAGGATGTTGTGCTGGTCGCAGATTTCCCGCAGGCGCTTGAGGTAACCCTGTGGCGGCACAAGCACACCAGCAGAGCCAGCCATCGGTTCGACGAAGACAGCAGCGATGTTGGAAGCATCGTGCAGTTCGATCAGCTTCAGCAGCTCATCGGCCAGGGCGATACCGCCCTGCTCCGGCATGCCGCGAGAAAACGCGTTGCTGGCCAGCAAGGTGTGCGGCAGGTGGTCGACGTCCATCATCGCCTGGCCGAACAGCTTGCGGTTGCCGTTGACACCGCCCAGGCTGGTGCCGGCGATATTCACCCCGTGGTAGCCACGGGCACGGCCGATCATCTTGGTCTTGGTCGACTGGCCTTTCAGGCGCCAGTAGGCGCGCACCATCTTCACGGCGGTATCGGCGCACTCGGAGCCGGAGTCAGTGAAGAACACGTGGTTCAGGTTGCCCGGGGTCAGGTCGGTGATCTTCTCGGCCAACTGGAACGACAGCGGGTGGCCGTATTGGAAGCCCGGGGAATAGTCCAGGGTGCCCAACTGCTTGGCGACCGCTTCCTGGATTTCCTTGCGCGAGTGGCCGGCACCGCAGGTCCACAGACCGGACAGCGAGTCATAGATCTTGCGGCCCTTGTCATCCACCAGCCAGCTGCCTTCGGCGCCGACGATCAGGCGCGGGTCACGCTGGAAGTTGCGGTTGGCGGTGTAGGGCATCCAGTGAGCGTCGAGCTTGAGCTGGCTGGCCAGGGACTGAGGGGCGGTTTCCGGCATGTTCATGAGCAAAACCTCGCAAGGCAATGAAGCGGCGTAGGAATAAAAAGCGTTGTTGCAGCTAAGTTGCCACGGCTATAAAGTCGGTGAAATCCAACTTTAATAACCTTCAGTCTGGCATCCACTAAACTATGAGCAGCCGTCGAGCCGACCCGCTGGCGCAAGTCAGCGACTTTGATATCCGCCTGCTGCGGATCTTTCGCAGCGTGGTGGAATGCGGTGGTTTCTCCGCCGCGGAAACCGTGCTCGGCATCGGCCGCTCGGCCATCAGCCAGCAGATGAGCGACCTGGAGCAACGGGTCGGCCTGCGCCTGTGCCAGCGCGGGCGCGCCGGGTTCTCCCTGACCGAGGAGGGCCGCGAGGTCTATCAGTCGACCCTGCAACTGCTCAGTGCCCTGGAAAGCTTCCGTACCGAGGTCAACGGCCTGCACCGCCACCTGCGCGGCGAATTGATCATCGGCCTCACCGACAACCTGGTGACCCTGCCCCACATGCGCATCACCCACGCCCTGGCGCAATTGAAGGAGCGTGGGCCGGACGTGCAGATCCAGATCCGCATGATCGCCCCCAACGAAGTGGAGCAAGGGGTACTCGACGGCCGCCTGCATGTCGGCGTGGTGCCCCAGGCCAGTGCCCTGCCCGGCCTGGAATACCAGCCGCTGTATGACGAACGCTCGCTGCTGTACTGCGCAGTGGGCCACCCGCTGTTCTATGTGGATGACCGGCAACTGGACGACCAGCGCCTCAACGACCAGGACGCCATCGCCCCGACCTTTCGCCTGCCGGCCGAGATCCAGGCCCACTACCAGGCGCTGAATTGCACCGCCAGCGCATCCGACCGGGAAGGCATGGCCTTCCTGATTCTCACCGGCCGCTACATCGGCTACCTGCCGGACCACTACGCCAGCCTCTGGGTGCAGCAGGGCCGGTTGCGTGCCCTCAAGCCCAAGTCACGCTTCTACGACCTCAGCCTGGCATCGGTCACGCGCAAGGGTCGGCGCCCTCATTTGGTGCTCGAAAGCTTTCTGGAGAGCCTGGCGGCAACCCGCTAGAGCGTCTTCACTCACCAGCAAGGTCCCGTACTCAAAGGCCCGCACCGCAAAGCAGACAAAATAACCTGAGCACCTGGACAGCTTTTTGCAGAGACCTCGGCACCTTGAACCCCAGCCCGAGCTCCACGCCATGCAGCCAGATGCTTCCCGCCCCAGCGAACTGATCTACGGCCTCGACGACCGCCCGCAACCCCTGCCCGCGCTGCTGGCGGCCCTGCAGCATGTGCTGGCCAGCTTTGTCGGCATCATCACCCCACCACTGGTGATGGGTTCGGCCCTGGGGCTTTCGGCGCACCTGCCGTACCTGATCAGCATGGCGCTGATGGTCTCCGGGGTCGGCACCTTTATCCAGGCCCGGCGCCCCTGGGGCATCGGGGCGGGCATGATCTGCCTGCAAGGCACCAGCTTCGCCTTCCTCGGCGCCGTACTGTCGGCGGGGTTCCTGGTCAAGCAACGGGGCGGCAGCCCGGAAGACATCCTGGCGATGATCTTCGGCGTGTGTTTCTTCGGCGCGCTGGTGCAGATCGTCCTCAGCCGCTTTATCGGACGACTGCGCCGGGTGATCACCCCATTGGTGACCGGCATCGTCATTAGCCTGATCGGCATCAGCCTGATCAAGGTGGGCATCACCGACCTGGGCGGCGGCTTCAATGCCGCAGACTTCGGCGCCCCGGGCAATCTCGGCCTGGGCCTGCTGGTGCTGCTGACCATCATTCTGCTCAACCGCAGCAACACCCCGTGGGTCCGCCTCAGCGCCATCATCATCGGCCTGGCCCTGGGCAGCCTGGCGGCCTGGTTCAGCGGCAAGCTGGTGCCCCAGCCACTGCCGGACCTGCCATTGATCAGCCTGCCCCTGCCCTTCAGGTACGGCTTCAGTTTCGACTGGAGCGCCTTTATCCCCGTAGCCCTGATCTACCTGATCAGCACCCTGGAAACCGTGGGAGATCTGACCGCCAACTGCATGCTGGCGCGCCAGCCCATTAGCGGCCCTTCCTATATAAGCAGGCTCAAGGGCGGGGTCCTGGGGGACGGCGTCAGTTGCCTGATCGCCGCCACCTTCAGCGCCTTCCCCAACACCACCTTCGCCCAGAACAACGGTGTGATTCAGTTGACCGGCGTGGCCAGCCGTTTCGTCGGCCTGTACATCGGCCTGATCCTGTTCTGCCTGGGCCTGTTCCCGCTGATCGGCGCGCTGCTGCAACAGATCCCCAAGCCGGTACTCGGCGGTGCCACCCTGGTGATGTTTGGCAGTGTCGCCGCCGCCGGGGTACGGATCCTCGCCCAGGCCCCGCTGGACCGGCGCAGCATGCTGATCATCGCCACGTCGTTCGGCGTCGGCCTGGGCATCGCCGCGCAACCGAACCTGCTGCACCTGCTGCCCAAGGTGGTGCAGACCCTGTTCGATTCGGCGATCACCAGCGGCGGCCTCACCGCCTTGCTGATGAGCCTGCTGTTGCCGGAAAACAAGGGCGCGGCGAATGACGCAAATACGCTTCCAGAAAACGACACCCTGAGGGCCCACTGAGGCTTTTGTAGCGCCAAGGCTTGTCTGATCCACGTGGGTGCGCTATCAACGCACAGGTTGCACCCACAGACTTGCTCGGAAACCTCCATGACCTTTGAAGTCCCCGCCCACAGCGCTCCTCACCCCGGCAAACCCGCCAGCCGCATTCGGCAGAAGAATGAAGAGGCCATCCTCCAGGCCGCCGAGGACGAGTTCGCCCGTCACGGTTTCAAAGGCACCAGCATGAACACCATCGCGCAGAAGGCCGGCCTGCCCAAAGCCAACCTGCACTACTACTTCACCAACAAGCTGGGGCTGTACATCGCGGTGCTGAGCAACATCCTCGAACTCTGGGACAGCACCTTCAACACCCTCACCGCCGAAGATGACCCGGCCGAAGCCCTGAGCCGCTACATCCGCGCCAAGATGGAATTCTCCCGCCGCCAGCCGCAAGCCTCGCGGATCTTCGCCATGGAGATCATCAGCGGTGGCGAATGCCTGAGCGAGTATTTCAGCCAGGACTACCGCGCCTGGTTCCAGGGCCGTGCCGCGGTGTTCCAGGCCTGGATCGACGCCGGCAAGATGGACCCGGTGGACCCGGTGCACCTGATCTTCCTGCTGTGGGGCAGCACCCAGCACTATGCCGATTTCGCCACCCAGATCTGCCGTGTCACCGGGCGCACCCGGCTGACCAAGCAGGACATGGAAGACGCCGGCAACAACCTGATCCGCATCATCCTCAAAGGCTGTGGCCTGACACCCGCACTGAAAGACTGACCCCATGCCCTTTACCCTGGCCGGCCTTTGCGAATACCGCGAGGAAATTCGCAAAAGCCGCTTCATCACCTTTGCCGCGCCCATCAGCAGCGCGGCCGAGGCCCAAGCCTTCATCCAGCAGTACAGCGACCTCAACGCTTCGCATAACTGCTGGGCGTGGAAACTCGCCGACCAGTACCGCAGCAACGACGACGGTGAACCCGGCGGCACCGCCGGGCGACCGATCCTCGCGGCCATCGAGGCCCAGGACTGCGACCAGGTGGCGGTGCTGGTGATCCGCTGGTACGGCGGCATCCAGCTGGGCACCGGCGGCCTGGCCCGAGCCTATGGCGGCGGCGCCAACAAGTGCCTGCAAGGCGCCGAGCGCATCGCCTTGGTCAACCGCGTACCGCTGCGTTGCGCCTGCAGCTTCAGCGAGCTGGCGCTGGTCAAGCTGCGGGTCGCCGAACTGGGTGGGCTGCTGGTCCAGGAAGACTTCACCGCCAACGGCGTAGAGCTGCAACTGGCCCTGGGCGAAGAACAGATCGACACCCTGCAGCAACAGCTGGCGGACCTCAGCCGCGGGCGCATCCTTTTGCAGCGCTGAAGGCACCAACCCGGCCCGGACCACCTTGTGCATAACCCGCAAGGGCCCCGGGCACTTGCCCACATCTACTGTGCACCCGACTGTGGATAAGCTGAGCACATAGCGCTGTAACCCTTCTGCAACGTGGCTTTGCGGGCTTTGTTCATTTTTTGTCCAAAGCGTCCCCAGGAAGCTTTTTTCCACAGCGAAACAGCCACTTAAGCCGGTTTATCGCAGTTCACGGACAAGCCAGTGGTGCTGATGCCCAAGCGCCGCTCTTGCACACAATTACTGTGGAGCAAGCTGTGGATAACCCGTGCAAGGCTGCTCCAGCCCCTGATTGCGCAGGGTCTGCAGGCAACTGATCATTTTCTGCGCAACGCCCTGGGGACAAAAACAGCGCCTTTTCAACCACCTTGCCCCGAAGTGGTGCCAGGACCCTGGTCCTGTCAGCCAGGCAGGATGCCGCCCGGGAGCACTCCACCGGCTTTCCTGACCCACTGGCCAGGAAATTGCTTTATCCACAGGCACAACTCCCAGAAGCCGAGCCTGTCATGTCCAATCACCCTGCACCCAGCAGCCAGGCTCCACGCCTGCAACTGCGCCGGATCAGCAAACGCTATCCCGGCTGCCTGGCCAACGACGCCATCGACCTGAACATCGCTGCGGGTGAAATCCATGCGTTGCTGGGCGAAAACGGCGCCGGCAAAAGCACCTTGATGAAGATCATCTACGGGGTGGTCCAGGCCGATTCAGGGGAGCTGCTCTGGCAAGGACAGCGCCAGCTCATCGACAACCCGGCCCAGGCACGCAGCCTGGGGATCGGCATGGTGTTCCAGCATTTCTCGCTGTTCGAAACCCTCAGCGTGGCGCAGAACATTGCCCTGGCCATGGGCGCCGGCGCCGGTACGCCGAACCAGCTGGAAGGCAGAATCCGCGAGGTTTCCCAGCGTTACGGCATGGCCCTCGAACCCCAGCGCCTGGTGCACAGCCTGTCCATCGGCGAACGCCAGCGGGTGGAAATCGTCCGCTGCCTGATGCAGGACATCCGCCTGCTGATCCTCGACGAGCCGACCTCGGTCCTGACCCCGCAGGAGGCCGACGACCTGTTCGTCACCCTGCGTCGGCTGGCCGACGAAGGCTGCAGCATCCTGTTCATCAGCCACAAGCTCGCCGAGGTGCGCGCCCTGTGCCACAGCGCCACGGTGCTGCGCGCGGGCCGGGTGGCCGGGCACTGCATACCGGCGCAGTGCTCGGATCGCGAGCTGGCGCGGCTGATGGTGGGGGATGCGGCGGCGATGATCACCGACTACCCGAAAGCCCGCGGCACGAACGACTTCCTGCGCCTGGACAACCTCAGCTGGGACAACCCCGACCCTTTCGGCTGCTCACTGAAGAACATCGACCTGCGCCTGCGCAGCGGCGAGATCGTCGGCATCGCCGGAGTCGCCGGCAATGGCCAGGACGAACTGCTGGCCCTGCTCAGCGGTGAACAGCGCCTGCCCCGCAGCGAAGCCGAACGTATCTGTTTCGCCGGCCAGGGCGTGGCTCATCTGTATCCCGACGCCCGACGCCAGCGCGGCCTGGCTTTCGTGCCCGCCGAACGCCTGGGCCACGGCGCCGTGCCGGAACTGAGCCTGGAGGACAACGCCCTGCTCAGCGCCTTTCAACAGGGCCTGGTGCGCCACGGTCTGATCCAGCGGCGCAAGGTGCGGGAACTGGCCGAGCGCATCATCCAGCGTTTCGGGGTCAAGAGCGCCGGTTCCCAGAGCCCGGCCCGCAGTCTGTCCGGCGGCAACCTGCAGAAATTCATCCTGGGCCGCGAGATTCTCCAGCAGCCTCGCCTGCTGATCGCCGCGCACCCGACCTGGGGTGTGGACGTCGGGGCCGCCGCCACTATCCATCGGGCCCTGATCGCCTTGCGCGATGCCGGTGCGGCGATCCTGGTGATCTCCGAAGACCTGGACGAGCTGTTCCAGATCAGCGACCGCCTCGCAGCCCTGTGCGCCGGGCGCCTTTCTCCCCTCAAGGCCTGCGCCGACACCTCGCTGGTGGAGGTTGGCGGCTGGATGGCCGGCCACGCCGATTCCCTGCACTCACCCGCTGCCCTGGCGATTTAACGGAGCTGTCCATGCTGCTTTCACTCGAACCCCGTGGCCGCCAGTCGCGGCTGATGCTCTGGTGCTCGCCACTGCTGGCGGCGCTACTGACCCTGGGCTGCGGTTCCCTGTTGTTCATGGCCCTGGGGCATGACCCCTGGCTGACCTTGCACACCCTGCTGATCGCCCCGGTCAGCGACCTGTATGGCGTGTCCGAACTGCTGGTCAAGGCGCTGCCTATCCTGCTCTGTGCCCTGGGCCTGGCGGTGGCCTACCAGGCGCGGGTGTGGAACATCGGCGCCGAGGGCCAGTTGCTGCTCGGGGCCCTGGTCGGCAGCGCCCTGGCGGTCAATCTCATCGAACTGCAAAGCCGCTGGGCGCTGGTGCTGATCCTGCTTGCCGGAACCCTGGCCGGCGCTGCCTGGGCCGGGCTCACCGCCTGGTTGCGCACCCGCTTCAACGCCAATGAAATCCTCACCAGCATCATGCTCAACTACATCGCCCTGAACCTCTTGCTGTACTGCGTGCATGGCCCGTTGAAAGACCCCGCCGGGTTCAACTTTCCCGAGTCGGCGATGTTCGGCGACGCCAGCCGCCTGCCGCTGCTGATGGAAGACGGCCGGGTCCACGCCGGGGTGTACTTCGCCCTACTGGCCCTGGTGGCGGTCTGGGTGCTGCTGCAGAAAAGCTTTGTCGGCTTCCAGATCAAGGTGCTCGGCCTGGACCCGCGTGCCGCCGGCTTCGTCGGCTTTCGCCAGAAGCGCCTGGTCTGGCTGGCGCTGTTGATCAGCGGTGCGCTGGCAGGGCTGGCCGGGGTCTGCGAAGTCGCCGGCCCCATCGGCCAACTGGTGCCCCAGGCCTCTCCCGGCTACGGCTACGCGGCCATTACCGTGGCTTTTCTCGGCCGCCTGAACCCCATCGGCATTGTGTTTTCCAGCCTGCTGATGGCGTTGCTGTACATCGGTGGCGAGAGCGCGCAGATGAGCCTCAACCTGCCCCAGGCCATCACCCAGCTGTTCCAGGGCATGATGCTGTTCTTCCTCCTGGCCAGCGACGTGCTGATTCTCTATCGCCCGCGCCTGAACCTGCGTTGGGTACGCCGTAACGCCAGCGCCACTGCAACCGCCGGAGCCCTGTGATGGATATCGATCTGCTGAGCAATATTCTCTACGCCATGGTTCGCTGCGGCACCCCGTTGCTGCTGGTGGCCCTGGGGGAACTGATCTGTGAAAAGAGCGGCGTCCTCAACCTGGGGCAGGAAGGCATGATGCTGTTCGGCGCGGTGATAGGTTTTATCGTCGCCCTCAACAGCGGCCATTTGTGGCTCGGGGTGCTGCTGGCGATGGCCGCCGGGATGCTGCTGGCGGCGCTGTTCGCCCTGGTGGCCCTGGTGTTCAACGCCAACCAGGTGGCCACCGGGCTGGCGCTGACGATCTTCGGGGTCGGCCTGTCGAGCTTTGTCGGTGCGGCCTGGGTCGGCAAGCCCCTGGCCGGCTTCGAACCGCTGGCGTTGCCGCTGCTGAGCGAGATCCCGCTGATCGGCCGCATGCTGTTCGCCCAGGATTTGCTGGTGTACCTGTCCTTCACCCTGTTCGCCCTCGTGGCCTGGGTGGTTCTCAAAAGCCGGGTCGGCCTGATCATCCAGGCCGTCGGCGAGAACCCCGACGCCGCCAGCGCCATGGGCCTGCCGGTGCTGCGGGTGCGCACGCTCGCGGTGCTGTTCGGCGGTGCCATGGCGGGGCTGGCCGGGGCCTACCTGTCCCTGGCCTACACCCCGATGTGGGCCGAGAACATGAGCGCCGGACGCGGCTGGATCGCGCTGGCGCTGGTGGTGTTCGCCAGCTGGCGGGTGTGGCGGCTGCTGCTCGGCGCCTACCTGTTCGGCCTGGCGAGCATCCTGCACCTGGTGGCCCAGGGCCTGGGCCTGGCGATTCCTTCCAACTTGCTGGCGATGCTGCCCTATGCCGCGACCATCCTGGTGCTGGTGCTACTATCCCGGGATGCCTTGCGCACCCGGCTGTATGCACCGGTGTCCCTCGGCCAGCCGTGGCAGGCGGGACACTAGAGGGCTGCCGGGGCCTTACCGGCAGCCGCTCGCACCGGCTGCAACTGGGCCACACACCAGGCCAGCTCGAAGAACAGGATCACCCCGATCAATGCCGTGGCTGCGTGGGCCAGGGCGTGGTGCACATAAATATCGCTCCATCGATTCAAGGAGCGCGCAGGCCAAAGCCTGGAGTATGCTTCAGGGTCAGCCCTTTCGAGCCCCATGCTTGCACATCGGAGAACCGGGCCAGTTGCGCCCCGTGCTGCAACTGCGACTGGGGCAAGCCTGTCCATTGAATCCGTGATCCTCACTTATCAAGGAACCTCATCATGTCCACGGCAAAAACCGCACTGATCATCGGCGCCTCCCGGGGCCTGGGCCTCGGCCTGGTCCAGCGCCTGCTGGAAGACGGCTGGCAGGTCACCGCCACCGTGCGCAACCCGCACAAGGCCGAGGCGCTGCAAGCCCTGGGCAAGGTGCAGATCGAGCAACTGGACATGGACGATCAGCAAGCGGTGATTGCCCTGAGCCAGAAGCTCAAGGACCAGGTGTTCGACCTGCTGTTCGTCAACGCCGGGGTCAAGGGCCCGGACAACCAGTTGCCGGGGCAGGCGACCCTGGCCGAAGTCGGCCAGCTGTTCTTCACCAACGCCGTGGCGCCGATCAACCTGGCCCAGCGCTTCGTCGGGCAGATCCGCAAGGACAGCGGCGTGCTGGCGTTCATGAGTTCGGTGCTGGGCAGCGTAACCATGCCCGACGCGCCGGAGCTGGCCCTGTACAAGGCCAGCAAGGCCGCGCTGAACTCCATGACCAACAGCTTCGTGACCCAGTTGGGGCAAAAGCTCACTGTGCTTTCGCTGCACCCGGGCTGGGTGAAGACCGACATGGGCGGCGAAGGCGCCGATATCGATGTGCAGACCAGCACCCGCGGGCTGATCGCCCAGGTCAATGCCTACACCGGCAAGGGCGGCCATCACTTCGTCAACTACAAGGGCGAAACCATTCCCTGGTAAGGCCGCGGCTGCCCCGGGCAGCCCTTGCACAGGCCAGCGAAGGCTCTGGAACGGGGGGCAAAATGCAAGTTTTGTCCCCCGGCAAATCTTTCGCTAGACTGCGCACCTCGCCCCTTGCGGCGACCCTGGATCAGCAGACAGGGCATCACTGAGCTGGCTAACCTGAACCCACTTTCAGAGGAGCCGGCCACCATGCCTGCGACCCGTACCTGGTTAAAAAATCCCCTGGCCATCTTCACCGGCAATGCCCTCGACGCCCGTGGCGGCCTGGTGCTGCAAGACGGTCTGATCGTTGAAGTGCTGGGCCTCGGCCAACAGCCTTCAAGCCCCTGCCAGCAGGTCTTCGACGCCCGCGAGCACGTGCTGCTGCCGGGCCTGATCAACACCCACCATCACTTCTATCAAACCCTGACCCGCGCCTGGGCGCCGGTGGTCAACCAGCCGCTGTTCCCCTGGCTCAAGACCCTGTACCCGGTCTGGGCCCGGCTGACCCCGGAAAAGCTCGCCCTGGCGACCAAAGTGGCACTGGCCGAACTGCTGCTCTCCGGCTGCACCACAGCCGCCGACCATCACTATCTGTTCCCGGACGGCCTGGAAAACGCCATCGACGTGCAAGTCGAAACCGTGCGTGAACTGGGCATGCGCGCCATGCTCACCCGCGGTTCGATGAGCCTTGGCGAAAAGGACGGCGGCCTGCCACCGCAACAGACCGTGCAGGAAGGCCAGGTGATTCTCGACGACAGTCAGCGCCTGATTCGGCAGTACCACGAGCGTGGCGACGGTGCGCAGATCCAGATCGCCCTGGCACCGTGCTCGCCGTTCTCGGTGACCCCGGAAATCATGTCGGCCAGCGCCGAACTGGCCAACGGGCTCGATGTGCGCCTGCACACGCACCTGGCCGAGACCCTCGACGAAGAAGACTTCTGCCTGCAGCGTTTCGGCCTGCGCACGGTGGATTATCTGGACAGCGTCGGCTGGCTCGGTCCGCGCACCTGGCTGGCCCACGGCATCCACTTCAACCCGGATGAGATCGCCCGCCTGGGCGCGGCTGGCACCGGCATCTGCCATTGCCCGAGTTCGAACATGCGCCTGGCGTCCGGCATCTGCCCCAGCATCGAGCTGACCGATGCAGGGGCGCTGTTCGGCTTGGGCGTGGACGGTTCGGCGTCCAATGACGCCTCGAACATGATCCTCGAAGCGCGCCAGGCGCTGTACATCCAGCGCCTGCGTTACGGCGCCGAAAAGATCACCCCGGAGCGGGTCCTGGGCTGGGCCACCCAGGGGTCGGCAAGCTTGTTGGGCCGTACCGACATCGGCGAACTGGCGGTAGGCAAGCAGGCGGACCTGGCGTTGTTCAAGCTCGATGAACTGCGTTTCTCGGGTAGCCATGATCCGATTTCGGCGCTGCTGTTGTGCGGCGCGGATCGGGCGGACCGGGTCATGATCGGCGGCAAGTGGCGGGTGATTGATGGCCAGGTCGAAGGGCTGGACCTGAAAAACCTGATCGCCGATCACAGCCAGGCGGCCCGGCAACTGATTGCCGGCACCTGATCGTTAACTCCAACGGCGAGGGAGCACATCCCTCGCCTGCGCGTTGAGCGCAATCGGCTCAAGGAAACATGTTAGTTTCCCCCCCCCTCTCCAACGAGCCGTTAGAAGGACATTACGTGAAACAAATGCACGGACTGGCGCTCTGCGTCGCGCTGCTGATTTCGGGCTGTGGGAAACAGGAGGTTGCAGGCCCCGCCAGCAAAGTGCTGTCACCTGAAAAAGTTGCCGACATTGCTTCGACCATCAGCCGCAGATACCCGGACCTGTCCCCGCAAGTCCGCGATGCGGTGCTCAACACCGTCGTGCGCTCGATGGACAACATGGTGCTGATTGAAGGGGGCGAATTCCAGATGGGGGATTTCGGCTGGCCCCGTGGCTTCGACCCACAGGCCTTGTGCCAATGGCCCTGTGGCGTGGACCCGGCCAACATGGAACGGATCAGCCTCGACATCGATGACGACTTCGTTCACCCGGTCAAATTGAGCAGTTATTACCTGTCCTCGCTGCAAACCACCTTGGGCGATTTCGATCTGTTCTTCCTGGCCCAAGGCAGGCCGCAATTCGACGCGGCACTGCGCAACCGCGAAGACATGAAACACCTCTACCAGGAAAACCTGCCCGCCCCGGCGTCTCGAAAATGGCAAGAGGCCAAGGATTACTGTGGCTGGCTGGCAGACCTCAGCGGCTATGCCGTGGATCTTCCGACCGAGGCCCAATGGGAATATGCGGCGCGCAACCGTGGCCAGCCGGTGATGTTCGCCACCGACAACGGCAATCTGGACTACGGCCGCAACTTTCCGGCGCCTGACGACAACGAAACCTTCGCTGTGGACAGGTTTGTGCCTAATCCGCTGGGCCTCTACAACCTCACCGGCAATGCCAGCGAATGGGTCAACGACTGGTACGACAAACACTACTACCGCGAATCTCCCGTGGAGAACCCGCAAGGGCCTGAAACAGGTATTTATCGGGCGCAACGGGGTGCCAACAACAAGTTTGCCAACGACCCGACCTTTTCTCCTTCGGCCAGCACCGTGCGCCGTTGGCGTTGGGGCGCACTCGCGGCCTGGAATGCCCCCGGGGTCAGCTTTCGCTGCGCTATCCAGTCGGCGCAACCCCTTTAAAGACCGAGCAGCGACAGCATGATGAAGGTGGCAAACAGCACGAAGTGAGTCATGCCTTCTATGGCATTGGTTTCACCGTCGTTGAGGTTGATCGCGCTGACGATCAGGGTGATGAACACCATCACCGTCTGTACCGGGGTCATGGCCATCTGGAACGGCTGGCCGGTGTACAAGGCCATGGCCTCCATCACCGGCACCGTGAGGATCACCGTCGACAGGGAAGCGCCCAGGGCCACGTTGACCACCGACTGCATGCGGTTGGCCAGGGCGGCGCGCAGGGCGGTCAGGATTTCCGGCGCGGCGGAAATCGCCGCCACCAGGATCGCCGTGATCACCGGCGGTGCACCCGTGTCTTCCAGCCCCAGGTCCAGGGTCTTGGACATCACCTCGGCCAGGGCGCCGATTACCACCACCCCGAACACCAGGATGCCGATGCTCCAGGCCAGGTTGATGGCATGGGGCTGTTCCTGGGCCTCTTTATTGCGGCGTTTTTCCGGGTAGCTGTAGCTGAAGAAATAGCTGTGCGGCCCGACCTGCATGCGCAGGAACAGGGTATAGAGCACCACCATGGCGCCGATGGTGAAGGCCGAGTAGACCTTCCAGTCGGCCTCGGGGATGAACTCCGGCACCACCATCGACACGCCCATGGCGGTAAGGATCATCACGCTGTAGGTGCGCGCCGAGTCGTCGTTGTAGGGCTGCTCGCCATGCTTGATGCCGCCCATCAGCGCGGCCAGGCCGAGGATACCGTTGATGTCCAGCATCACCGCCGAGTAGATGGTGTCGCGCACCAGGGTTGGCGAAGCCTCGTTGCTCATCATGATCGCCAGGATCACCACTTCCACCAGCACCGCGGCCAGGGTCAGGATCATGGTGCCGTAGGGGTCGCCAACCTTTTCCGCCAGCAGTTCAGCGTGGTGGGCGACGCGCATCGAAGCCATGACGATAAAGCCGATCAGCACCAGCCCGGCGCCCAGGGCGATGCCCTGGCCACTGCCCAGCAACAGGTGTTCAAGCGGATAGGCGGCCACGGCGGCCAACAGCGCAAGCAGTAGAAACTTTTCTTGCTTGAGGGAATTGAGCATTGCAGTCCTTTGACGGGAATAAAAACGAGTACAGGAGATGACTGAAAGACTGCACCAAGTCACTAACGTTTCGTTACATGTTAGTGCACCAGCCTCAGGCGCCGCGCACCGGGATGGATCTTGAACAGCCCTGCGCCGGCAAGCGGCCTCCTGCATTCCAACCCCGTAGAAGCTGGCTTGCCAGCGAAAAGCGCGCCCCAAAGCCCCCGTAGAAACCGCCTCGCCGGCGCAACAGCCATCTTTGTTGTCCTCTTGGTCAGCTATTTGCATTGCCCTCCAGCGCTTGCCGCCCCAGCCCCCACAACAAGATGGAGCTCCAATTCATGCATACACGCCCGTTGCACAAGTTGCTCTGCACCCTGGCCGCCGCCATCGGCCTGAGTGCCAGCCTTTCCGCCAGCGCCGCCGATCCGCTGAAGGTCGGTTTCGTCTACATCGGCCCCATAGGCGATCACGGCTGGACCTATCAGCATGAACAGGGGCGCAAGGCCCTGGTGGAAAAATTCGGCGACCAGATCAAGACCAACTACGTGGAGAACGTAGCCGAAGGCGCCGACGCCGAGCGGGTGATCCGCAACATGGCCAAGGACAACTACGACCTGATCTTCACCACCTCCTTCGGCTACATGAACCCCACGCTGAAGGTCGCCAGGCAGTTCCCCAAGGTGACCTTCGAACACGCCACCGGCTACAAGCAGGACAAGAACCTCGGCACCTACCTGGCGCGCACCTACGAGGGCCGCTATGTGGGTGGTTTCCTCGCGGCGAAGATGACCAAGAGCAAGAAGATCGGCTACGTCGCCTCCTTCCCCATCCCGGAGGTGATCCGCGACATCAACGCCATCCAGCTGGCCCTGAACAAGTACAACCCGGGCACCGAGATCAAGGTGGTGTGGGTCAACTCCTGGTTCGATCCGGGCAAGGAAGCCGACGCCGCCAATGCCCTGATCGACCAGGGCGCCGACGTGATCTTCCAGCACACCGACAGCCCGGCGCCGATCCAGGCCGCGGAACGCCGCGGCGTGTACGCGGTGGGCTATGCCTCGGACATGGCCCACTTCGGCCCCAAGGCGGTGCTGACCTCCATCGTCAATAACTGGGGCCCGCACTACATCCAGGCCACCCAGGGGGTCATGGACCACAGTTGGAAACCCCAGGACTACTGGGGTGGGCTGAAAGAGGGTACGGTTGAACTGCCCCTCAGCGAGCTGCTGCCGGCCCCGGTGAAAACCGAGGCCGAACAGATCATCGCCAGCATCAAGAGCGGCGAGTTCCACCCGTTCACCGGCCCGATCAAGGACCAGGCCGGGGTCGAAAAAATCGCCGCGGGGGTCAGCGCCAGCAATGCCGAACTGGCCTCGATGAACTACTACGTCGAAGGCCTGAAGGCGGACCTCCCCAAATAATCTGGTCGTCGCTGCCGGAGCATCCGCCAGCGACGACGGACCGCCAACAGGATGGGAGCATTTTCATGAATCAACTGCCGATCATCGATATCAGCCCGCTGTATCAGGATGAGCAGCAAGGCTGGGACAGTGTCGCCAAGCAGATCGACCGCGCCTGTCGCGAATGGGGCTTCTTCTACATCAAGGGTCACCCGATCGGTGCACAACGCATCGAGCAATTGCTGAGCACGGCCAAGCACTTCTTCGCCCTGCCCAGTGTTGAAAAACTCAAGATCGATATCACCCAGAGCCGTCACCATCGCGGCTACGGCGCCATCGCCACCGAGCAGCTGGACCCAAGCAAGCCCAGCGACCTCAAGGAAACCTTCGACATGGGCCTGCACCTGCCGGCCGAGCACCCGGACGTGCTGGCGGAAAAACCCCTGCGCGGGCCCAACCGCCACCCTGACCTGCCCGGCTGGCAAGCCCTGATGGAGCAGCACTACCAGGACATGCAGGCCCTGGCCCAGACCCTGCTGCGGGCCATGACCCTGGCCCTGGGCATCGAGCGTGATTTCTTCGACCGCCGCTTCCAGGACCCGGTGAGCGTGCTGCGGATGATCCACTACCCGCCGCGCCACACCGCCAGCAGCGCAGAACAGCAAGGCGCCGGCGCCCACACCGACTACGGCTGCATCACCCTGCTCTACCAGGACGCCGCTGGCGGCTTGCAGGTGCGCAACGTCAAGGGCCAATGGATCGACGCACCGCCCATCGACGGCACCTTCGTGGTCAACCTCGGCGACATGATGGCGCGCTGGAGCAACGACCGTTACCTGTCGACCCCGCACCGGGTCATCAGCCCGCTGGGGGTGGACCGCTACTCGATGCCGTTCTTCGCCGAGCCGCACCCGGACACCCGCATCGAATGCCTGCCCGGTTGCCAGGACGCAGAGCACCCGGCCCAGTACCCGGTGACCACCTGCGCCGAATTTCTCCTGTCGCGCTTTGCCGATACCTACGCCTACCGCCGGGAGCTGGAGCAGGCCTGACCGCCCCCCCGGTCAGGTTTTGCCGAACATTTGCGCCGCCAGATGTAGAATGGCGGCTTTTTCGGGCCCGGTGAAAACCTGGCGAAAGCCGCAAGCCACAGCCAGTTCCCCACAGAAGGGCACGGCCCCGGCAGCGCATCACTCTCGCAGCGCCCGCCTGCACCTGATGAGACGACACCATGTATGACTGGCTGAACGCCTTGCCCAAGGCCGAGTTGCACCTGCACCTGGAAGGTTCCCTGGAGCCGGAACTGCTGTTCGCCCTGGCCGAACGCAACAAGATTGCCCTGCCCTGGAGCGACGTCGAGACCCTGCGCAAGGCCTACGCCTTCAACAACCTGCAGGAATTCCTCGACCTGTACTACCAGGGCGCCGACGTGCTGCGCACCTCCCAGGACTTCTACGACCTGACCTGGGCCTACCTGCTGCGCTGCAAAGAGCAGAACGTGATCCACACCGAACCCTTCTTCGATCCACAGACCCACACCGACCGTGGCGTGCCGTTCGAAGTGGTGCTCAACGGCATCGCCAGCGCACTCAAAGATGGCGAGCAGCAACTGGGCATCACCAGCGGCCTGATCCTCAGTTTCCTGCGCCACTTGAGCGAAGAAGAGGCGCACAAGACCCTCGACCAGGCGCTGCCGTTTCGCGATGCATTCGTCGCCGTGGGCCTGGACAGTTCGGAAATGGGCCACCCGCCGAGCAAGTTCCAGCGGGTATTCGACCGCGCGCGCAGCGAAGGCTTCCTGACCGTCGCCCACGCCGGTGAAGAAGGCCCGCCGGAGTACATCTGGGAAGCCCTGGACCTGTTGAAGATCCAGCGCATCGACCACGGTGTACGTGCCTTCGAAGACGAGCGGCTGATGCAGCGGATCATCGACGAGCAGATCCCGCTGACTGTGTGCCCGCTGTCCAACACCAAGCTCTGCGTGTTCGACCACATGTCCCAGCACAACATCCTGCAAATGCTGGAGCGCGGGGTGAAGGTCACGGTCAACTCCGATGACCCGGCCTACTTCGGCGGCTACGTCACCGAGAACTTCCACGCCCTGCACACCGACCTGGGCATGACCCAGGACCAGGCCCGGCGCCTGGCGCAGAACAGCCTGGATGCACGGCTGGTCAAGCCGTAACGGCCTTCGCCGGCCAGCCGGCTCCTACACCAACCTGTAGGAGCCGGCTGGCCGGCGAACAGCTCCCCCCCGTCTCTATCAGCTCCCCGCCTCGCTCAACTCCTCCAGGGTCTTGCCCCGGGTTTCCATCCCGAACAGCCAGACCACCCCTGCGGCAATCACGAAGCACGCCGCCCCCAGGGCGAATACGCCGCCCTGCCCGGTCAACGGAAACACCAGCCCGGTCACCAGCGGCCCCAACAGCGAACCGATGCGCCCCACCGCCGAAGCGAACCCCGAGCCCGTGGCCCGGGCCGACGTCGGGTACAACTCGGGGGTATAGGTGTAGAGCACCGCCCACATGCCGAACAGGAAAAACTGCATCAGCAGCCCGGTGCCAATCAGCAGGCTGACGTTGCCGCCAAAGACCGCGCTCTGCCCGTAGAAGAAGGCCATGACCCCGCCGCCGAGCAAGGTCACGATGCACACCGGCTTGCGCCCCCAGCGCTCCACCAGCCAGGCCGCCATGAGGAACCCGGGAATCCCGCCCAGGGAAATCAGCACCGTGTAGTACACCGACTGGGTCACCGCAAAACCGGACTGCTGGAGCAAGGCGCTGAGCCAGGACGTCAGGCCGTAGAAGCCCAGCAGGGCGAAGAACCACAGGCTCCAGATCATCATCGTGCGCTGGCGGTAGAGCGGCGACCAGATCTGCTTCAGTGCCGAGAAAAAGTGCCCCGGCGCACTGTCGATACGCGGCAGGTGCAGCGGCTCCGGCAATTGCGCCGTGCCCAGGCAAGCACGCACCTTGTCTTCGATACCACACAGCACCCGGTCCGCGTCGGCGTGGCGCCCGGCCTGTTCCAGCCAGCGCGGCGACTCGGGAATGAAGAAGCGGATCACCAGCACGAACACCGCCGGTATCGCCAGCACCAGGAAGATGTCACGCCAGCCGATCAGCGGCAGGAGGAAATACGAGAGCACCCCGGCGGCGACGAAACCCAGGGGCCAGAAGCCGTCCATCAGGGCGATGTAGCGCCCGCGACGCTGGGCCGGAATCATCTCCGAGAGCATCGACTGGGCGATGGGAAACTCCATGCCCATGCCGATCCCCAGCAGCACCCGGAACAGGGTCAGGCTGTCCACACTCTGGGCGGTGGAACACAGGTAACTGGCCACGCCCCAGAGCACGATGCTCCATTGGAACACCGGCTTGCGCCCGAAGCGGTCGGCGAGCATGCCCGACAGCGAGGCGCCCAGCACCATGCCGAAGAAACTGGAGCTGGCCAGCAAGCCGGCCTGGGCCGAACTCAAGCCAAACTCGGTTTTGATCGAGCCGAGGAGGAAGGTCATCATCGCCAGGTCCATGGAGTCGAAGAAAAACGCCAGGGCGATGATGATGAAAATCACCCGGTGATAGCCGCTGATGGGTAGCCGTTCCAGGCGCTCTGCGGCGCTGTATTCCTGTATGCCCATGGCCGTTCCCCCGGTTGAATGCCTGATCGCCCGAGTGTGCGGGATCGAGGCCGGGACGGATGGCTGAGGACGACCTGTTCGCGTCAGGCAACGACGCCACGTGCACGCCGCCTGGGTCCGACGACAGGCCCGCGCCTAGGGACGGCGCGCGCTGATCTGCGCGCAACGCTCCTGGAGCAGGTCACGCAGCAATTTCACCGGTTTGCTCAGGTGCGCCCGATGGGTGCACAGCAGGTTCAGCGACGCGCCTTCGCAGCGCAGTTCCGGCAGCAGTATCTGCAGGCGGCCGGCCAGCACATCGGCGGCCACATCCAGCCAGGACTTGTAGGCAATCCCCTCGCCGGCCACGGCCCAGCGCCGCACCACATCGGCGTCGTCGCTCAGGCGGTCACCACTGACGGTGAGGCTCACCTCGCGCTTGCCGTCATGAAAGCTCCAGAGGTCATGAGCCCGGCTGTCGAGCATGTACAACAGGCAGTTGTGCTGGGCCAGTTGCTCCAGCTGGCGCGGCTCGCCGTAGCGGGCCAGATAACTGGGGGCGGCGCACAGCACCCGGCGGTTGTCCGGAGCCACTGGCAGCGCCACCAGGCTGGAGTCCTCCGGTTCGCCGTAACGCAGGGCAATGTCCACCGGCTGGCGGAACAGGTCGGCAATCCGGTCCCCCAGCAGCAGGCGCACGCTGAGCTTGGGATGTTCACGCTGGAACTCGTCGAGCCAGGGCAACAGCAGATTGCGGCCAAAATCCGAAGGGGCAGAAAGCTGCAACACGCCACTGACCTGATCCTGACCGCTGGCCAGCAGGCGCCGGCCTTCATCCAGGTTGCTCAACGCCGCCCGGGCGTATTCGAGAAAACCCTCGCCCTCGGCGGTGAGCCGCAAGCTGCGGGTGGAACGAGCCAGCAGGCGTGCGCCCAGGTGTTCCTCGATGCGCTTGAGGGCGGCGCTGGCCACCGCTGGCGAAAGGTCCATGACCCGGGCCGCCGCCGACAGGCTGCCCAAGTCTGCGGCACGCACGAACAACTGCAGGTCATCGAATCGCAGCATGAGGCCTTCCTGGATTATCAAAAAAATATTGAAAGAGCCTGCTCTTTTAGCCGGTTTTATCCTCGGGAGAAATAGCCAATCATCCCTCCCATCGCCCAGCACCTGAGGAAGCCCACATGTCCCAAGCCTTCACCGCGATTGCCACCCTGATCGCCAAGCCCCAGCAGCAAGACATTCTCAAGCGCGAGCTCAGCGCCCTGGTCTCGCCCAGCCGCGAGGAAAGCGGCTGCCAGTACTACGAGCTGCACCAGGATGCCGAGCAACCGGGCACCTTCTACGTGCTGGAGCGCTGGGACGATGAAGCAGCCCTGGAGTTTCACAACAACACCGCGCACTTCCGGCATTTCCTTCATCAGACCCGCGAGGCGATCGAGCACTTCGAGCTCAAGCGCCTGCAGTTGATTGTCTGAACCTTTTTTCCCTACTCATCATCAGGAACTCAACATGAAAGCCATCGCCTATTACGCTTCCCTGCCCATCGACGATCCCAAGTCCCTGCAAGACATCGAGCTGCCCGAGCCCGTGGCCGGCCCTCGCGATCTGCTGGTGGAGGTCAGGGCCATCTCGGTCAACCCGGTGGACACCAAGGTGCGCCAGAACGTCCAGCCCGAAGGCGGCGCGGCCAAGGTGCTGGGCTGGGACGTGGCCGGGGTGGTCAAGGCCGTGGGCCGCGACGTTAGCCTGTTCAAGGTCGGTGACCGAGTGTTCTACGCCGGCTCCATCGCCCGGGCCGGCGGCAACAGTGAGCTGCACACTGTGGATGAACGGATCGTCGGCCACATGCCCAAGAGCCTGGACTTCGCCGCCGCCGCCGCCCTCCCGCTGACCGCGATCACCGCCTGGGAGCTGCTGTTCGAACGCCTGCAGATCAGCCAGGAGCCGGCTGACAAAGGCCAGAGCCTGCTGATCGTCGGCGCTGCCGGCGGGGTCGGTTCGATCCTCACCCAGCTGGCCCGTCAGCTCACCGGCCTCAAGGTGATCGGCAGTGCCTCCCGCGAACAGACCCAGGCCTGGGTCCGCGAGCTGGGCGCCCATGCGGTGGTGGACCACAGCCAGCCACTGAGCGCCGAACTCCAGCGCATTGGCGCAGGCCAGGTGACCCACGTCGCCAGCCTGACCCAGACCGATGCCCACCTCGACCAACTGGTGGAAGCCCTGGCGCCCCAGGGCAAGCTGGCGTTGATCGACGATCCGAAAAGCCTCGACGTGACCAAGCTCAAGCGCAAGAGCCTGTCGTTGCACTGGGAGTTCATGTACACCCGTTCCCTGTTCGAAACCGCCGACATGCAAGAGCAGCACGTGCTGCTCAACCGGGTCGCCGAACTGATTGACGCCGGCACCTTGAAGACCACGGTCGGTGAACACTTCGGCCAGATCAACGCAGCCAACCTGCGCCGCGCCCACGCCCTGCTGGAGAGCGGCAAGGCTCGCGGCAAGATCGTCCTCGAAGGTTTCTGAGGCGTTAAGGAACGGCAGCCGGCACCGGTAAAAGGTGCTGGCTGCCGTCAGTCCGAGATTTGATTCCGGTCATATTTGTGACCGTATTCGGGTCTACACTGGGGGCCCTTGCAGCGCAGTCTTTTACCGTTAGGAGGTCAGCAATGAAGATCCTGATAAAAGAATTGGCACACCCCCTGGGCTCTCAATGGCAGGTGCGGCTCGACCAGCATGTGGTGACGTTCCGCAGCGAAGCCGAAGCCCGGGCCTTCACCCAGACCCTGCAAAGCCGCCTGCAAGCCCCCCACCCGATTCCCCAGAGCCAGCGCGCCACCGGCTGACTCAGAGCTCGGCAGCCTTCAGCGCCCGGGCATTCTGCAAGCGCCGGGTCATGACCGCCATGCTCACCGCCAGCACACCGCACAGGCTGATGACAATCGCCATCGGCATGGCGCTGCCGTCATGCAGCACACCCACCAGGTACGCCGCCCCTGCCGCCACGCTGAATTGCAGGCAACCGAGCATCGCCGAGGCGCTGCCGGCCCGTGCGCCCTGACCATTCATGGCGCAGGCCGCGGCATTGGGAATGATGCAGCCCAGGCTGGCGATACACACGAACAGCGGCAGCAGCAGCGGCCAGAGCGCACTGGTGTGCAAGGCGCTGACGCCGAGCAGGGTCAGGCCCGCTGCCAGGTAGATCCACACGGTGCGCGCCAGCAGGAACGCCGGGCCACGCTTGGCCAGCAGGCGCGCATTGATCTGCGCCACCAGGATGAAGCCCCCGGCATTGATCCCGAAGAACCAGCCGAAGTGCTCCGCTGGCACGCCGTAGAGCTTGATGAAGACAAAGGGCGAACCGGCAATGTAGGAAAACATCCCGGCAATGGCGATCCCGCCGGTCAAGGCATGGCCGAGAAATACCCGGTCCGACAGCAGCAGGCCATATTGGCGCAGCGCCCCGGACAGAGGCAGGCGCGGGCGGGTGGCCGGCATGCTTTCCGGCAGGCCCAGGGCCACTGCCAGCCCGGACAGTGCACTGAACACCGTGAGCATGATGAAGATCGACTGCCAGCCGTAGAGGTTGACCAGCAGGCCGCCCAGCATCGGCGCCAGGATCGGGGCCAGGCCCATCACCAGCATCAGTTGGGAGAAGACCTTGGCCGAACCCACCGCATCGCACTTGTCGCTGACCACGGCCCGGGAAATCACCATCCCGGCGCATCCGCCTAGGGCCTGGACAAAGCGTGCGCCGATCAGCCATTCCAGGTTCGGCGCATAGGCGCAGGCCAGGGAGGCCAGCGTGAACAGGCCCACCCCCGCCAGCAGCGGCAGGCGCCGGCCAAAGCGATCGGCCACCGGGCCATAGGCCAACTGGCCGATGGACAGGCCGAGGAAGTAGGCGGCCAGGGTCAGCTGAACGTGTTTTTCATCGGTGCCCAAAGCCAGGGCCATCGAGGGGAAAGCCGGCAGGTAGAAGTCGATGGCCAGCGGGCCGAAAGCGCTCAGAGCGCCGAGAATCAGGATTGTGCGGAGGTTCATGGCATCCAAACGAGCGTTGGTCAGCGGTCGCACAGTCTAGCCGCGCTTGGACGCCTTGAACATTCCGATAGGTCGCTAACTATATAAAAAGGCTCAGGCAACCTTGACCGCGTAGCCTTCCTCGCTGATCAGGCTGATCACCTCATCGCTGGACAGGCGGCTCTCGACCCCGACTTCCTTGGCCGCCAGATCCACCCGCACGGTGGCCGCCGGGTCCTTGCTTTGCAGCGCCTGGGTGATGGCACGCACACAGTGACCGCAGGACATGCCTTGAACGTTGAATACTTGCATTGCGCTTCTCCTGTATTGGGTTGGAGCAAGTCTTGTCCTTGCCACCGTGGCAAGGTCAAGTTCCGGATTGATCTGCCGGGCTGGAAATCGGCGGCGCGCTCGGCCAAGCTGCACGTCTTACGACATCACAGCGGGAGATTCAGCCATGCGCTGGTCAACTTTCAGCCTCGTCGGCCTCCTGGGCCTGTTCGCGGCAACCCCATCGGCGCTGGCCGCCGGAGAGGACTACGGCGTGCTGATCATTTCCAGGGAGCGGCTGGAAGTCGCCACGTCCTGCGAAATCGGCCTGTACATCCAGGACCAGCTCGCCGGCCGGCTGTTCCAGGAACAGAGCGCCTCGTTCAACCTGCCGCCGGGCAAGGTTTCCCTGCGCCTGAAACTGCTGCCAGGCCAGGCCCCGGGCTGCAACGCCGGGCTGCTTGCCCCGAGTTCCCAGGACATCAGCCTGCGGGCTGGCGACGTGCTGAAGTTCCGCATCGCCATGAACGCCTCGGGCATGTACCTCAAGCCCGCCGCCCTGGAATACTGACACCCCGCCCCCTGCCGAGCTCCCGGGGCCTGCTGTTCGCGCACTGCGAGCCGCCCCTGGGACAAAATGAAGCACCCGTGCAATGCCCCCTTGACCTTGCCTGCGTGGCAAGGTTGATCCTGTAGGCAACATTCACAGGGAGCGTCGCCATGCCTGAATCAACCACTTTCGACCTGCCGATTGCCGGCATGACCTGCGCCAGTTGCGCCGGGCGCGTAGAGCGTGCCCTGGGCAAGGTCGCCGGCATTCGCACGGTCAGCGTCAACCTGGCCACGGAACAGGCCCGGGTCGAAGCACCGCAAGACAGCCTGCCGGCCCTGCTGGAAGCCGTGGAAAACGCCGGCTACAGCGTGCCGGTGCAAGCCGTCGAACTGAGCATCGGCGGCATGACCTGCGCCACCTGCGCCGGGCGAGTCGAACGCGCCTTGAACAAACTCCCTGGCGTGCGCAGCGCCAGCGTCAACCTGGCCACCGAGCGTGCCCATGTCGAACTGCTGGGCCAGGTCGACCCGGCGCTGCTGATCAATGCCGTGACCCAGGCCGGCTACTCCGCCAGCCTGTGGCAGGCCGAGCAGAAACAGGGCGACGAGCAACAGCAGAAGCTGCGACGCGAGCGCTGGAGCCTGGTGCTGGCCATCCTCCTGGCCTTGCCCCTGGTGCTGCCAATGCTGGTGCAACCGTTCGGCCTGCACTGGATGCTTCCGGCCTGGGCCCAGTTCGCCCTGGCCACCCCGGTGCAGTTCATCTTCGGTGCACGCTTTTATGTCGCGGCCTGGAAGGCCGTGCGCGCCGGCAGCGGCAACATGGACCTGCTGGTGGCCCTGGGCACCAGCGCCGGCTATGGCTTGAGCCTGTACGAGTGGGCCACCGCCGCCGCGGGCAGCATGCCGCACCTGTACTTCGAAGCCTCGGCGGTGGTAATCGCCCTGGTACTGCTGGGCAAATACCTGGAAAGCCGCGCCAAGCGCCAGACCGCCAGTGCCATCCGCGCCCTGGAAGCCCTGCGTCCGGAGCGGGCGATCCAGGTCATCGACGGCCGCGAACAAGAAGTGGCGATCAGCGCCTTGCGCCTGGGTGACCTGGTGCTGGTCAAGCCCGGCGAGCGCTTTGCGGTGGACGGCGAAGTCATCGAAGGCCAGAGCCATGCCGATGAAGCGCTGATCAGCGGCGAGAGCCTGCCCGTGCCCAAGCAACCGGGCGACAAGGTCACCGGTGGCGCCATCAACGGCGAAGGCCGGCTGCTGGTGCGCACCCTGGCCCTGGGGTCGGAAACCGTGCTGGCGCGGATCATTCGCCTGGTGGAAGACGCCCAGGCCGGCAAGGCACCGATCCAGAAACTGGTGGATAAAGTCAGCCAGGTGTTCGTGCCCACTGTCCTGGTGCTGGCGCTGATCACGCTGGTGGGCTGGTGGCTGTACGGCGCACCGCTGGAAACCGCGGTGATCAACGCCGTGGCGGTGCTGGTGATCGCCTGCCCTTGCGCCCTGGGGCTGGCCACACCCACGGCGATCATGGCCGGCACCGGCGTGGCGGCCCGCCACGGCATCCTGATCAAGGATGCCGAAGCCCTGGAGCGGGCCCACGAAGTCAGTTCGGTGGTCTTCGACAAGACCGGCACCCTGACCTCCGGCACCCCGCGCATCGCCCATATGCAGGCGGTGCAAGGCGATGAAAACAGCGTGCTGCAATTGGCCGGTGCTCTGCAGCGCGGCAGTGAGCACCCTCTGGCCAAGGCGGTGCTGGACCTGTGCCAGGAACGCCAACTGCCGGTGGCTGACGTCAGCGCCAGCCAGTCCCTCACCGGGCGAGGCATCGCTGGCACCCTGGAGGGCCGCCAACTGGCCCTGGGCAACCGCCGTCTGCTGGAAGAAAGCGGCCTCAACCCCGGCAATCTGGCCCAGGCGGCCAGGGACTGGGAACACGAAGGCCGGACCCTGTCCTGGCTGATCGAGCAGAGCCCGCAACCCCGGGTGCTGGGCCTGTTCGCCTTTGGCGACACCCTCAAGCCCGGCGCGTTGCAGGCGGTGCAGCAACTCAATGCACGGCATATCAGCAGCCATTTGCTGACCGGTGACAACCGCGGCAGCGCCAAGGTGGTGGCCGACGCCCTGGGCATCACCGACGTGCACGCCGAAGTGCTGCCGGCGGACAAGGCGGCCACGGTGGCCGAGCTGAAAAAGACCGGCGTGGTGGCCATGGTCGGGGATGGTATCAACGACGCCCCGGCCCTGGCGGCGGCGGACATCGGCATCGCCATGGGTGGCGGCACCGACGTGGCCATGCATGCGGCCGGTATCACCCTGATGCGCGGCGATCCACGGTTGATCCCGGCGGCCCTGGAAATCAGCCGCAAGACCTACGCGAAGATCCGCCAGAACCTGTTCTGGGCCTTCGTCTACAACCTGATCGGCATCCCGCTGGCAGCCTTCGGCCTGCTCAACCCGGTGCTCGCCGGCGCGGCCATGGCACTGTCCAGCGTCAGCGTGGTCAGCAATGCGCTACTGTTGAAAACCTGGAAACCCAAAGACCTGGAGAACGCCGAATGAACATCGGCCAAGCAGCCCGAAAGAGCGGCCTGAGCGCCAAGATGATCCGTTACTACGAGTCCATCGGCCTGCTCAAGCCTGCCCATCGCAGTGACAGCGGCTATCGCCTGTATGGCGATGACGACCTGCACAGCCTGGCCTTCATCAAGCGCTCCCGGGACCTGGGGTTTTCCCTGGAGGAGGTGGGCAAGCTGCTGACCCTGTGGCAGGACCGGCAGCGGGCCAGCGCCGATGTGAAGGCCCTGGCTCGCCAGCATATCGACGAGCTGAACCAGAAGATCCGCGAGCTGGCAGGGCTGCGCGACACCCTGCAGGACCTGGTGGAGCACTGCCAGGGCGACCACCGCCCGGACTGCCCGATCCTCAAGGAACTGGCCTCGGGCAGTTGCTGCGGATCCTGAGCCTGTGACCTGCCGGTCCATGTAGCCGCTGCCGAGCCCTGGGCGAGGCTGCGAAAAGGCCCGCAGGGCCTTGCTTGGCGATCTCCCGCCAGACCTCGGCGCCCTCAAGATCCCTGCGTCCCTTCGGGCCGTGCGCAGCCTTCAGCAGCGGCTACAAGGTGCCAAGGTGCCAAGGTGCCAAGGTGCCAAGGTGCCAAGGTGCCAAGGTGCCGAGTAGTTTGCGGGAATGAAAAATCCGGCCAAGGCCGGATTTTTTATGGCATCACTGCATCCAGGGCGGAGGCGGTGGTTCTTCGGATTTGCCCGGCGGCGCATCATCCGCCGCGCGTACTGCCTGGCGACGCTCCTCGTCCAGGCGCGCCGCTTCGATCTCGCGGATCACGCTGCCGACATCCGCCAGTTCTTCGGGGTCGTCGAACTCGCCGGTCAGCACGCTGCCTGGATGCAAGGTGCCAGCCTCGTACAAGGCCCACATTTCCTTGGCATACCGGGTGCCCTTGAGTTCCGGGGCAAAACGCCCGAAATAGGACGCCATGTTGCCGACGTCACGCTCCAGCATGCTGAAGGCATGGTTGTTGCCGGCCGCATCCACCGCCTGGGGCAGGTCGATGATCACCGGGCCATCCGGGGTCAGCAGCACGTTGAACTCGGAAAGGTCACCGTGCACCAGGCCGGTACACAACATCAGCACGATCTGGGAAATCAGGAAGGCGTGATATTCACGGGCCTGGTCCGGTTCCAGCACCACATCGTTGAGCCGCGGCGCCGCATCGCCGTATTCGTCGGCCACCAACTCCATCAACAGCACACCTTCGAGGAAGTCGAACGGCTTGGGCACTCGCACCCCCGCGTTGGCCAGACGGAACAACGCCGCCACTTCGGCGTTCTGCCAGGCGTCCTCGGTTTCCTTGCGCCCGAACTTCGAGCCCTTGGCCATGGCCCGCGCCTGACGGCTGTTACGAACCTTGCGACCTTCCTGATACTCCGCCGCCTGACGGAAACTGCGTTTGTTCGCCTCCTTGTAGACCTTGGCGCAACGTAGCTCGTTGCCGCAGCGCACCACATACACAGCTGCCTCTTTACCACTCATGAGTGGGCGCAGCACCTCGTCTACCAGACCGTCTTCGATCAGCGGTTCAATGCGTTTTGGAGTCTTCATCAGCTTTTATTGTGGGTCCCTTGTTACCAAACACGCGAAAGTCACTCGTTATACGGCAATCCTCCCACGACGGGAAAGGGCTGCCGACCACCGAGCGACAGCAATGCACTCAATGTGCCAGATCAATCCCTCGACGCCGCCGAGGATCATAGCCGAGACGGCGTCCGCAACCGTCCATCAGCGGCAGCAAGGCCAGCCCCTTCGCAAGCCTGTCCGCGGAAGTTTTTTTCTGCCTGCGGCTCAATATTGCCCGGCGCCAGCCGAAGCCCTCAGAGAGACAGGGAGTTTGTCCGACAATCCAATAAAGACGTCAGCCACCGGCCAAGGTTCGATCGCCGCGGGCTCGACTTCACCCCAGGGATGCAATCAGCGTCATCTTTCAAGCTGCCGATAAATCCGCGAGTCGCCTGCACTTCGTGGTCTTACAAAAAACTGGAGCGCGGATGAACATCAAACAGAAATTGACCTGGGCCTTCGCCGTCATCGCCAGCCTGCCCGTGGTGCTGGTGGCCACGCTGGTGGTGATCAACCTGCGTAGCGAGGCCGAAAACACCTTCGTCGACGGCAGCGGCCGCGAGATCCGCCAAGTGGCCAACGCCATGCAGCTGTTCTTCGAAGGCATCAGCCAGAACATCGATTACCTGGCGGCGCAACCGCTGCTCACCCAGGCCGGCGACAACCTCAAGACCTGGATGAGCGCCGATGCGGCGAAGGCCCCGGAAGGCGAGCAGGACAAACGCATCTTCGAGCTGTTTGCCGCCATGGCCGCCAGCCATCCGGCCTATGCCTATGTGTCCTATGGCGTGAGCAACGGCGGCTACGTCTCCTGGCCCGCCGACCTGAAGCTGGCCAACTACGACCCCCGCGTACGCCCCTGGTACAAGACCGCCCAGGCCAACCCGGGCAAGACCCTGCGCACCGAGGCCTATTACTGGGCCAGCGACGATGCGGTGCTGGTCAGCACCGTGCGCTCCCTGGCCAACCAGTTGGGGCCTCAGGGCGGCGTGGTCGCAGTCGACGTGTCGCTCAAGCAGCTCACCGAAATCGTCAAACAGATCAAGCTGGGCGAATCGGGCTACCTGATGCTGATGGAAAACAACGGTACGGTGCTGGTGGATCCCAAGCAGCCGGAGCACAACTTCAAGGCCCTGGGCAGCCTCGGCGAGGGTTACGCGCAACTGGCCAAGGCCGGCAAGGGCCTGGTGCAGGTGGAGCTGGGCGGGGAGCACTACATGGCCAACGTCTGGCCTTCGGAGCAACTGGGCTGGACCTTCATCGGCCTGATCAAGCAGAAGGAAGTCATGGGCGCGGCCACCGAGCTGACCTGGATCATCGCCGGTATTGCCGCGATCCTGGCGGTGCTGTTCGCAGTGCTCGGGGCGAGTTTCGCCAGCCTCATCGTGCGGCCGATCCGCGGCGTGGCCAGTGGCTTGGAAGGCATTGCCCAAGGCGAAGGCGATCTGACCCGCAGCCTGAATATCCGTGGCAGCGACGAAACCGCGCAGTTGGCCAACTGGTTCAACCAGTTCCTGGCGGCAATCCGCAACCTGATCCAGAGCATCGGCCAGGCCGCGCAGAAGATCCTCGCCACCTCCCACAGTTCGACCCAGGTCTCCAGCGACATGGCCGAAGCCGCCGGGCGCCAGCGCGAAGCGGTGGACATGGTGTCCACCGCCTTCCACGAAATGGTCGCCACCGCCAACGAAGTGGCCCGCTCCTGCAGCCAGGCCGCCGAGTCGGCGGACAGCGGCCAGCGCCAGGCCCGGGAAGGCCAGCAGCAGATCGATGACGCGGTGCACAGCGTCGACCGCCTGAGCCAGGAGATCGAACAGTCGGCGCAGTCGATGCAGCAACTGGAACGCGACAGCACGGACATCCAGTCGATCCTCGGCACCATCCGCTCGATCGCCGAACAGACCAACCTGCTGGCGCTGAATGCGGCCATCGAGGCCGCCCGGGCCGGGGAGCAGGGTCGCGGTTTTGCCGTGGTGGCCGACGAGGTGCGGGCCCTGGCCAAGCGTACCGCCGACTCCACTGCCGAGATCGACGGGCTGCTGGGCAACCTGGCCAAGCGCACCAGCGCGGTAACCCAGCAGATGCACGCCAGCCTGGAAGTGTCCCAGCAATCGGTGAACCGCATCGGCCTGGCGCGCAACAGCTTCGGGCAGATCCGCGAATCGGTGGACGTGATCCGCGACATGAACACCCAGATCGCCACCGCCGCCGAAGAGCAGCATCAGGTAGCCGAGGACATCAACCGGCACATCAGCCAGATCCATGGCGATGCGCAACGGGTGGCGGAACTGGCGAACGCAGCACGCCTGGACTCCCAGAGCCTGGCGGGGCTGTCCAATGAACTGGATGCCCTGGTACGGCGCTTCAAGACCTGAAGACGTTTTCATCGGCACGCCGGCTCCTGCGGATGGGCGGCATTTCTGTGTAGGAGCCTGCGTGCCGGGGAAAGCCACGAACCTCAGCGTTCGATGATCGCCGTCACACCCTGGCCGCCCGCGGCGCAGATGGAAATCAGCCCGCGCCCCTGCCCCGCCACGCTCAGCAGCTTCGCCAGGTTGGCGACGATGCGCCCGCCGGTAGCGGCAAACGGGTGCCCTGCCGCCAGGGAACTGCCTTTGACGTTGAGCCGGGCGCGATCGATGCTGCCCAGAGGTGCCTCCAGGCCCAGCCTGGCCTTGCAGTACTCGGGGTCTTCCCAGGCCTTGAGAGTGCACAGCACCTGGGCGGCGAAGGCTTCGTGGATCTCGTAGTAGTCGAAGTCCTGCAGGCTCAGGCCATTGCGCGCCAGCAAGCGCGGCACGGCGTATACCGGCGCCATCAACAGCCCTTCGGCGCCGTTGACGAAATCCACCGCCGCGGCCTCGCCGTCGCGCAGGTAGGCAAGAACCGGCAGGCCCCGCTCCCTGGCCCAGGCCTCACTGCCCAGCAGCACCAGCGAGGCGCCATCGGTCAGGGGCGTGGAGTTGCCCGCCGTCAGCGTGCCGCTGGCGCTACGATCGAAGGCCGGCTTGAGGCTGGCGAGCTTCTCCAGGGTCAGGTCCGGGCGCAGGTTGTTGTCCCGGGTCAGGCCGAGGAAGGGAGTGATCAGGTCGTCCTGCCAGCCTTCGGCGTAGGCGGCGGCCATTTTCTGATGGCTTTCCAGGGCCAGTTGATCCTGATCGGCGCGGGCAATGTTCCAGGTCTTGGCCATCTGCTCGCAGTGCTCGCCCATGGACAAGCCCGTGCGCGGCTCACCATTGCGCGGCAGTTCCGGCTTGAGGTGATGGGGCCGCAGTTGCAGCAGGGTCTTGAGCTTGTCGCCGGTGCTCTTGGCGCGGTTGGCCTGCAACAGGATCTTGCGCAAGCCTTCGTTGACCCCGATCGGCGCATCCGAAGTGGTATCCACCCCGCCGGCGATGCCGCAGTCGATCTGCCCCAGGGCAATCTTGTTGGCCACCAGCAGCGCCGCTTCCAGGCCTGTGCCGCAGGCCTGCTGGATATCGTAGGCCGGGGTGGTGGGCGAAAGCCGCGAGCCGAGCACGCATTCGCGGGTCAGGTTGAAGTCCCGGGAATGCTTGAGCACCGCACCGGCGGCCACCTCGCCAAGGCGCAGGCCGTGCAGGTTGTAGCGCTCGATCAGGCCCTCCAGGGCGGCGGTGAGCATCGCCTGGTTGCTGGCGGTGGCATAGGGGCCGTTGGAACGGGCGAAGGGGATACGGTTGCCGCCGATAATCGCGACGCGACGCAGCTGTGTCATGGAAAGCTCCCTATTCTGTGAGTGCGACTGCGGTGGGTACCTCCTCCAGCGTAGGAGGGATCTGGCTGATCGAACGACCCAGGGCCATTCATGGTCCACACTTTGAACCCCAACCTTCGGAGTGCGTTCCATGTCTGACCGTTATATCGACTTCGCCAACTCGTCCATCGGCCAGCGCCTGGTCGGGGCCCTTGGCCTGCCGTCGCCGGTACGCCTGGAGCGCTGGCAAGCCGGTCGCCTGCGGCCCATCGAAGGTGCGCTGTTGCTCGGCGGCGGCGCGCTGGCACAGCAGGTGGCCGCCCTGGCGCCGCGCCTGACCGATGGCATCTACAGCTATGGCGCCGACCCGTCCCTGGCCACCCCCTGGATTCCCGGCCACGGGCCCAGGCTCAAGGCCGTGGTGTTCGACGCCAGCGAGCTGCTGCACACAGACCAGCTCAAGCAATTGCGAGAGTTCTTCCAGCCACTGCTGAGAAACCTCGAGCCCAGCGCCCACCTGGTCATCCTCGGGCGTGCCCCGGAAAGCCTTGACGAGCCCTTCGCCGCCAGCGCCCAGCGCGCCCTGGAAGGCTTCAGCCGCTCCCTGGCCAAGGAACTGCGCAACGGCGCCACCCTGCAATTGCTGTACGTGGCGCCCGGAGCGGAAGAACAGCTGGAAGGCGCCTTGCGCTTCTTTCTCTCGCCCAAGAGCGCCTACGTTTCCGGGCAGGTGATCCGCTTGCAGCCTTGCGCGACCCAGGTCCAGGACTGGAGCCGCCCCCTGGCCGGGCGCAAGGCCCTGGTCACCGGCGCCGCCCGCGGCATTGGTGCGGCCATCGCCGAAACCCTGGCCCGGGATGGTGCCCAGGTCCTGCTGCTGGACGTGCCCCAGGCCAAGGCCGATCTGGAAGCCCTGGCGGCCCGTCTCGGCGGCCGCGCCATCTGCCTGGACATCTGCGCCGAAGACGCTCCGGCACAGTTGATCGAGCAACTGCCGGAGGGCGTCGACATCCTGGTGCACAACGCCGGCATCACCCGGGACAAGACCCTGGCCAACATGACCCCGGAATACTGGGACGCGGTGCTGGCGGTGAACCTCAATGCGCCCCAGGTGCTGACCCAGGCCCTGCTGGACAGCGCACGCCTGCACGACCATGGCCGAGTGATCCTGCTGGCCTCCATCAGCGGCATCGCCGGCAACCGCGGGCAAACCAACTACGCCGCCAGCAAGGCCGGGCTCATTGGCCTGGCCCAGGCCTGGGCGCCGCTGCTGCACGCCCGGGATATCAGCATCAATGCCGTGGCGCCGGGCTTCATCGAGACCCAGATGACCGCCAAGGTCCCCTTCGCCCTGCGCGAAGCTGGAAGGCGCATGAGCTCCCTGGGCCAGGGCGGCCTGCCCCAGGACGTTGCCGAAGCGGTGGCCTGGCTCGGCCAGCCGGGTAGCGGCGCCGTCAGCGGGCAGGCCCTGCGGGTCTGCGGGCAAAGTCTCTTGGGGGCCTGAAAATGACTGCACACTGGCATGAACTGAACCTGCCCGCGTCCCTGGCGCCGCTGTTTCTCAAGGCGGCAATGCGCCGACGGATCAACGGCACGCAGTTACCCGAATACGGCCTGCGCTGCTGGATCAGCCTGGCCCCCGGGCAACTGGCGGCCTACTGCAAGGTCTGCGGCTTTGCCGATAACGGCCTGCTGCCCGCGACCTACCCCCATGTACTGGCGTTTCCCTTGCAGATGCAGTTGCTCACTGCCCGGGACTTTCCATTTCCACTGCTGGGGCTGATTCACCTGGGCAACAGGATTCGTGTGCTGCGCCCCATGGGCAATGTCAGCAGTGTTCGAATCGGGGTCCAGGTATGCAACCTGCAACCCCACGCCAAAGGCGCAACATTCGACCTGGTGACCACAGGGGACGATTTGCTGGGCCCCCTCTGGGAAGCGCAAAGCCGCATGCTCTGCCGTGGAGTCAAGCTGGCGGGAGAACCTTCCAGCCAACACCTGCCCAACGCCCGCAACCTGGCCGAAGTCGCCTGCTGGCGCGCCGAGCGCGATATCGGCCGGCGCTACGCCAGGGTTTCCGGCGACTACAACCCGATCCACCTGAGCGCCTGGAGCGCCCGGCTGTTTGGCTTTCCCCAGGCCATCGCCCATGGCCTGTGGAACAAGGCGCGCACCCTGGCAGCCCTGAGCGAGCATCTGCCAGCAGCGAACATCGAAGTGACAGTGCAGTTCATGAAGCCCGTGCTGCTGCCCGGCGAAGTGCGCCTGCTGGCCAGTGCCGGGGGTTCAAGTGGAGAACTGCAGTTGCTGGGCAGCGGCGAGTTGCAGCATATGCTGGGCAACTGGCAGCCCATTGCCTGAGGGGCCTCAGCCCCGGCGGATCAGCAGCACCCCGACGACGATCAGCAGCAATCCGGCAATCTTGCCGAGGCTGACCGGCGCTTCCCGAAACCCTACCCAGCCAAAGTGGTCCAGCGCCAGAGCCATGCTCAACTGGCCGGCCAGCACCAGCGCCATGAACAGCAGGGCGCCGACCCGCGGCCCGGCAAAGGCGGCGGTGGTTATGAAAAACGCCCCCAGCAGGCCGCCGCACCAATGCCACCAGGTCAGGCCCTTGAGGGCACCCAGGGTGGGCATTTCACGCTGCAGCACCACCAGCACCAGCAGCGCTGCAGTGCCGACGAAAAAAGAGATCAGGGCCGCAGCCAACACCCCGCCGACCTGCTTGGCCAGTTGACCGTTGATTCCGGCTTGCAGGGCGAGAAAGGCCCCGGCAACAAACGGCAGGCACAGCAGCCACCAGACAGGCGTCAGCATATTGAGCTCCAGAGAGTTTTGGGGGGCGCAGTATAAACCAGGCCACCATCCCATCCCCCTGCCAGCCACTAAACGCCGGCGAAAACGTGCAAGTACCGCGAGCTCAGCACAAAAACAGCCTATTAATTGTGTGTATATAACTTTAGTTTAACGAGCACTTTTAAAAGACCCTACAAAACATCAAGCCTTTGTTTTAAAACAATTACTCACACACTAGAAACACCAACCAATACTTTGGGAATAGCTACTTGTAAATCAATAAACCGAACAAAATAAGTCATTAATACCAAGTTCATAATTGTTCAATTTATTCCCTGCGCCTTTTATGTAGACAACGGACGAAGGTATCTCCAGCGCAAGAACTGGAGAGCTATCGAAAACAACGAACGTTGTAACAGGTGCAAGGAATACCAGACATGAAAACTCAATTCGGATGGAAAGCGTTAACCGCAATAACCATGATCCTGACCCTCAGCCTGGCAGGCTGCAGCGGCGGTGGTGGCGGCCATAAAAGTGGTGGCAGCAGCTCGCCAGCCAGTGCCAGCGGCGGTACTGACGGTACCGGTGGCACTGGTGGTGGCACCGGCGGAACAGGAGGCACTGGAGGTGGCACTGGTGGTACCGGTGGAGGCACTGGCGGCACTGGCGGAGGCACAGGTGGCACAGGTGGCACAGGTGGAACTGGCGGCACCGGGGGCACTGGCGGTACCACCCCTCCACTGACGACCAGCAGCCTGGTCTCGGATCTGGGTACCACCCTCAGCGGCGTGGGTACCGGTGTCAGCGGCCTGGGCACTTCCCTGGCCACCGTACCCGTGGTTGGAGGCGTGGTACAAAGCGCCGTCAACACCACGGGCAACGTGGTGGACACCGTCGGTGACGGCCTGACCAACGGCCTCGGCACATTGGGCACCGATCCCAAGGCCCTGAGCAAGACCACCGCCACCGTCGGCAACGTGGTCAGCGATGTGGGTACCGGGGTGACCGACCTCAGCGGCAAACTGGCGACCACCACCCAGAGCGTTCCGGTGGTGGGTGGCCTGGTGACCAGGGTGGCCCCGGTAGTCGGCGACGTAGGCACCCGGGTGACCATGCTCGGTAATACCCTGAGCACCGTCACCAGCAGCGGACCTCTGGGAACACTGACCGACAATGTCGGCGATAAGGTACTGGTTCCAGTGGTCAGCCTGGCGGAAGACGTGACCGGCAATATCGGCGGCGCCACCGGTCTTGGCTCCCCTGTAAAAGGTCTGCTCAATGGCGTAGCTCAGGCCGTGGACAGCACCGGTAACAAGATCACTGACGCTGGCAACGGCAACCCTGTAACAAATCTGTTGGGCAACACCCTGAGCAACGCAAGTACGGCCGTGGGCACTGCCGGCGGTTATGTAAGCAACTCGGGTAGCGGAACCGGGAATGGCAGTGGCCTCGGCGGCAACAACGGCCTGCTGGAAACTGTCGGCGGTGCAGTGGCCAACCTGAGTAACGGCCTGAATGCCGGCAATACCAACGGTACCGTTAGCGCTGGCGGGGTCACCGGAGCGGCAACCGGCAACCTGATCGCTTCGGTAGGCGGCGCTCTAGGCGGCAGCGGTACCCCTAACCTGGTAGTCACTGCACCATTGGCCAGCGTCGGAGTAAGCCTGGGCTCGGCATTGAACCCCGTCACCAGTTCGGTTACCGGCGTGACTCAGCAAGTCGGCGCAGCTACGGGCCTGGGTAGCCCGACCAGCAGTCTTCTGGGCCAGGTGGGCGGCGCAGTCAGCAACGTAGGCGCGGGCGTGGCCAGCAATAGTGGCGCCAATCCGATAGGTACCGCCTTGGGCAACACTCTTGGGGCAGTGGGCAACACCGTGACCTCGGTCGGCGGCCTGGTCAACGGCGGCACAGCGCCCAGTGGCGGCTTGCTCGGTGGCCTTGGCGTAGGTGCCAATGCTAACGCCAGCGCCAGCGGCAGCGCCTCTGCCGGTGCGGGTCTCAATGGCGGCCTGGGTGGCGTGCTCGGCGGCCTGACCGGCGCCTTGGGCGGCAACAAGAAATAATTTGCACCTGGCCGATTCGACGGCCTCACCTGCAGCGCCTACGCTTGGTTGAGGGCGGGAGATTCCCATGAGTCTCTCGCCTTTTTGTTTACCCAGACACAACCATCCAGAGCCAGATCGAGGCCAAGACCCGAGCGGCAACTGGAGCCAGGAACTTTCTACACCGCTGCGGCTCGACCATGGAGTGTCCTATGCGCACGTTGGCCAGTTTGTTGTTAGTTGGATGCTGTACCTCCGTTTACGCCGACTCCCTTCCGCGCTTTCTCAACAGCAATGACAGCATCAACAACCTGCCCCAACCCAACCTGCCGGTGGACGCCTACCGTCCGGCAACCCCGCAACCGCAACTGCCCGAGCAACCCACTGCGCCGCAAGGCCAGCAACCGCTGATGATGGGCACCAAGGTCACGGTGCGCCAGGTACAGATCGAGGGCGGCACGGTCTACCCCCTGGAAGAACTGGCAGCGATCTACCAGCCGCTGATCGGCCACGAGGCCAGCCTCGGCCAGTTGATCGAAGCCACACGCAACATCACCCGGCGCTATCAGAAGGACGGCTACCTGCTGTCCTACGCCTTCATGCCACAGCAGAACTTCGACCAGGGCGTGCTGAGGGTAGTGCTGGTGGAAGGCTACATCCGGGACTACCAGCTGCAGGGCGACATCGGCCCGGTATCCGCCTACCTGGACAAGCTGGTGAGCAAACTCAAGGCCGAGCGCCCACTGACTCGCAAGACCTTCGAACGCTACACCACGCTGATGAACAAGGTTCCCGGGGTCACCCTGCAGGCCGTCGTGCCGCCACCGGGCACTACCGACGGCGCGACCCAACTGGTGGCCGTGGCCAGCCGCAAGGCCATCGCCACCACCCTCAACAGCACCGACGACAACCGCAACGGCCTGCAGGCCCTGGTGGGCATCACCAGCAACTCGCAGACCGCCTGGGGCGAACAGCTCAGCCTCAGCGGGCTGTTCCCGCCGGGCCACGACAAGGAACACTACTATCGCCTGGACTACAGCCAGTTGCTGGGTTCGGAAGGCACGCAACTGAGCCTCTATGGCGCTCGCTACCGCGCCGACCCACGGAGCAACGTGCAGCTGGACAACGGGATCGAGCTGGAGCCCCATCGGGAGAACGACCGCTTTTCCATCGGCGTCAGCCACCCTTTCATCGCCTCGCCCAATGAAATGCTCACCGCCGGCACACGCCTGTATGCGGTAAACGACAAGACCCGTTACCGGGTCAGCAACAGCCCGCTGACCCTGGAAGAAAAAACCGACATCCGCGCCCTGGCACTTGAGACGGACTGGAGCAAGTCCGATCCGCGCCAACTGCGGATTCTCAGCGCCGGCCTGTACCGGGGCCTGGACAGCATGGGCGCCGAGACCAACAACAGCCTCTATGATCTGGATTTCTTCCGCCTGCGCCTGGCCGGGGTGCAGAGCGATCGTTTCCTGGACAATTGGCAAGGCGTGCTTTCCGCCGCCTGGTACTGGAGCAACGACAACCTGCCCGACAGCGAGCGGGCATCCTTTGGCGGGCAGAACTTCGCCCGCGGCTATCCCGATGACCAGGCGACCGGGGACAAAGGCTGGGGCGTGGCCTACGAAGTGAACTACAGTTTCAACCGCGAAGGGCCCTGGGTGCGTGTGCTGCAGCCCTATGTGGTGCTGGACCGCTCCAAGACCTGGTTCAACGAACTGCCGGTCAGGGGCAGCAGCCTGTCATCCGCCGCGCTCGGTTTGCGTTTCGGTGATACGAAGCACTACAACATCGCCCTGGAAGCGGCCAAGCCGATGTCCGATGAAGCCCTCGACACCTACAACCGCAAGCCACGCTATACCTTGAGCTTCAGCTATCAACTTTGAGCATCTGGATGACTGGGACCCGCTTTCGAGCGGGTCTTTCTTTACCGCCAGGACAGCACCGGCCAAACCCTGGGTCAGGGGCCAACGACATGCAGCCGGGGTTCGGGAAACAGATTGTTGAGGGTTTCCAGCAGGCGCACGTGGTAGATCGGCTTGCGAAACAGATCCAGGACCTGCAGCCGCAGCAGGTCGCTGACGTCATCCATGTCGGCGTGCCCCGACATGACGATCACCGGCAAGTGCTGGCGCGCGGTGTGCTCGCGCAGACGCTTGATCAGCGACAGGCCGCTTTCCTCGGGCATGCGCAGGTCAGTGATTACCAGGGCGATATCCGGATGCCGGGTGAGATGGTCCAGGGCAAGTTTCACCGAGGTGGCAGTGAAACAGCAGAAACCTTCGCCTTCGAGCAGTTCGGCAAGTTCCAGCAATGCATCCTCTTCGTCATCGACCAGAAGAAGTTGCTGACGTGAGGATGGGGAAGTCATGGACGGTACCCTGGTGTGAACTTCATGCAAGTGGGTGAACGCAGCCAATGCACAGCCGGCCGGGCGGAACCCGACCACCAGCAGGCCTTGGGTTAGACAAACCGCAGGCCTGCACGAGACCCGGATGGCTGGAAGGTCGGGCGATCACAGCCCAGCGGCTGCTCAGCTGGGCCCCTCCATGCTCAAGGACTAGGACGGGTGACGGTGCCGCCTCCGAGGTTAGTCAGGATGTTGTTGAAAATGGCCAGAACACGATCACCCAGGGGGGTGACGAAGGCCACGACCACAACGGCCACCATGGCCACGACAATGGCGTACTCGATGGCGGATGCGCCTTCGGTGCGGTCAAAAAACTGGCGCGCCCTGAGCAACAAGTATTGAAAAATCATCCTAGCTCTCCTTGCGCCGCAAGGCGCCGTTGGAACAGCCCCGGGCAAATTCCCCGGTGCCAATTGAGCATTGTCAACAAAGACCGGCCCAGCAACTGTAAGAACTGATTAGTCAGTAAGTATTAGTTGGAAGGTAGGCGCCAAAAAACCTGCCCATGTGGACGGACTCATCCCCTTGTTAGCTATTTTTGGGTGAGTTAATGGCATTTCGTCCTAGCTCTACTACCTTCACATAGCGAAATAGTTGCATGTTCATAGCTGCCTGATTGCGAAATTAACTCGTTTGGAATCACGGGCTGGTGGTGCAGCAGGAAAGGGAGAGCCTTCATGAACAGTCGCCTCACCATGGGTCTGGCCGGACTTCTTCTGGTAGGTGCGGTGTTTTTCGGTTACTGGGGCCTGGTTCTCAGTCGCAAACCCGAACCAGCACCACCGGTTCAACCCGTGGCGCCCAGTGTCGTCGAACCCACCACCACCAGCGCAGAAGACCAGACCCGCCAACCGGTGGTGGTGCTGGTGCGCGATGTGCCGCCCTTCGTGCCCCTGGCCGCCGCCGATCTGGCGCTGGAAAGACTGCGTACCGCGCCGGCCGGCAGCCTCAGTGCCATCAGCCAGGCGGTAGGCCGTACACCCTGGCGGCAGTTGAATGCCGGCACCTGGCTCAATGAGCAGAGCTTCAGTACCGGCGGCGCCCTGGCGCGGATGATTCACAGCGACGAACGAGCCCTGGCGGTCGCGGTCGACGAGGTGATCGGCGCTGCCGGGCAACTGAGCCCGGGGGACTATGTCGATGTCGTGCTGTTCCTGCGCCAGGACACCAGCAACCCGCAGCAGTCGGCACAGATCGCCGTGCCCGCCATGCGCGTGCTGGCGGTCGGCGAACAACTGGGCCTGGCCAATGACGGGCAACCCGCCGCCCCCGGGTTGAGCAACGAAGAAAAGCTCAAGCAGGACCAGCGTCGGCTGAATGCGCGCACGGTGGTCCTGGCCGTCCCCGAGCAACTCTTGAGCCGGCTGATGCTCGCCACGCAGGTTGGAGTGCTGCGCCTGGCCGTGCGCAGCAGTGAGGAACAGCGCCTGGCCCATTACTGGGCCGGCGACGAGCAAGCCCGCGAGCACCTCGATGCCGCCAACAGCAACCTGTTCCAGTTCAACCAACTTGCCCTGGGCAGCGCCCCGCGCGCACCGGCCGCCCAAGGCGGCGCACGGTCGGCGGTGGAAGTGATCCGGGGCAACCAAGTCACTCAACAAACTCCCTGATTGAGCAAGGATGCACTACATGCGCAGTCGTTCCATGCCGCTGTTCTCCGTACTGCTGACCCTGAGCCTGGGCCCGCTGCTCTGCACCCAGGCCCTGGCTGCGGCGGTGGCAGGCTGTTCGAACCTGGCACCGTTGCCCGCGGTGCTGGAGATCGGTGAAGGCTTGCAGCGAGAGCTGCAATCTGCGGTGGCCATCACCCGCCTGGCAGTGGGCGACCCCAAGATCGCGGACGTCCAGACCACCGGCAACAAAGCTTTCCTGCTCACCGGCATGGCGCCCGGCGCCACCAGCCTGATGGTCTGGACCGCCTGCGCCAGTACCCCGAGCCAGAGCATGGTGTTCGTCCAGGGCCGGGCCACCGCCGACATGAGCACCGGCCGCCTGCCGGCCAGTGACGATCCACTGCTGCCCAGCCAGGTACAGACCGACATCCGCTTTGTCGAAGTCAGCCGCACCAAGCTCAAGGAGGCCAGCGTTTCGATCTTCGGCCGCGGGCACAACTTCCTGTTCGGCGCCCCCGGCACCGCCCCCGTCACCGGTGGCACCTCCGGCAGCGTGACCCCGACCTTCGGCGGCCGCCGGACCAACATCCCACTGGACAACGGCACCTTCAACATCGGCTTCGGCAACGGCCGGGTGCTGACCCTGATCAACGCCCTGGAAGGCAGCGGCTTCGCCTATACCCTGGCAAGGCCTTCCCTGGTGGCCCTCAGCGGCCAGAGCGCAAGCTTTCTCGCCGGGGGCGAAATTCCCATCCCGGTGCCCAGCACCGGCAGCAACAGCGTGACCATCGAATACAAGGAGTTCGGTATCCGCCTGACCCTCACGCCCACCATCGTCGATCGCGGACGTATCTCGCTGAAGGTTGCCCCGGAGGTCAGCGAACTGGACTACAGCAACGCCGTGACCATTGCCGGGACCCAAGTCCCGGCGCTGACCATACGCCGCACCGATACCAGCATTTCCCTGGCCGACGGCGAAAGCTTCGTCATCAGCGGCCTGATCAGCTCCAACAACAGCTCTCAAGTGAACAAGTTTCCAGGGCTGGGGGACATTCCGGTGCTCGGTGCCTTCTTTCGCGACACCAAGATCAATCGCGAAGAGCGTGAACTGTTGATGGTAGTGACCCCGCATCTGGTCCAGCCCCTGGCCGCCGACGCCAAGCTGCCCGCCCTGCCCGGCGAACGACTGCGCAACTACGACCCGAACTTCTACCGCATGTTCTTCCTCGAGAACGGCAACTTCGACAAGCGCAGCGGGTTGTCACAATGAGCCAGGACCTGAGCCAGACGTTTCTCGCCATCACTCGCAACAGCACCGACCTGGAGTGGCTACAAGGCGCCCTGGCGCCCCTGGGCCAGGTCGTGGGTGCCGATGGCAGCCTCGACGAGCTGCTGGCACTGGTGGATGTGACCTTCGCCAACCTGGTGTTCGTCGGCCTTGATCGCGAACACGTGGTGGCCCAGGCCGCCCTGATCGAAGGCGCCCTGGAAGCCAAGCCGATGCTGGCGATCGTCGCCCTCGGCGATGGCATGGACAACCAGCTGGTGCTCAATGCCATGCGCGCCGGCGCCCGCGACTTTGTCGCCTATGGCTCACGCTCCAGTGAAGTGGCCGGGCTGGTCCGGCGTCTGAGCAAACGCCTGCCGGCAGTGACACCCAATACGCAACTGGGCGGCCTGACCGTGCTCTATGGCGCCCAGGGCGATGGCGACGGCGCCCTCCTGGCCAGCCACCTGGCGCTGGTGGTGCAAAAGAGCGGCCAGCAGACCCTGGTGCTGGACCTGGGCCTGCCCCGGGGCGACAGCCTGGCGCTGCTGGGCCTGGAAAGCTCGTTCCACTTCGGCGACGCCCTGCGCCACCTGCGGCGCCTGGATGCCACGCTGATCGACAGCGCCTTCACCAGCGCCGAGGCGGGCCTGCGGATCCTCGCCTACGCCAGCCACGACGCGCCTCTGGAGCACACCAGCGCGGCGGAGCTGTACATGCTCCTCAGTGCCTTGCGCCAGCACTTCCAGCACATAGTGGTGAACCTTGTCGGCCAGCCGGACAGCGAGGCCCTGCGTACCTTCGTCAGCCATTGCGACAAGCTGCTGTGGTGCACCGACCAGAACGTGCTCGACTGTCGGCGCAACCTGGCCGTACTCAATCACTGGCGTGAAAAAGGCATGAAACTCGAGCATGCGCGCTTGCTGGTCGACCGTTACCTGCGCACCGTGGCACCGGATTCCGAAACCCTGGGCAAGACCTTCGGCCTGGAGGTGATCGCGGTGCTGGCTTACAGCCCCGAGGTGCGCCTGAATGCCAAGAACCAGGGCGTTACCCTGTTCGAACTCGCCCCGCGCGAAGCCCTGACCCAAAGCCTGCGTACCTTGGGCGAGCGGTTGGCGAAACGCTCACAGGGCCTGCCCAAGCCCAAGGCCGGCTGGCTCAATCGCATCATGGGGGGCAGATGAGCGGCGAAAAACTCTTTGGCGCCCCACCCCGCGCAGGCGCCGGCAACAGCGACCACGAAGGCCTGAAGCTGGTGCTGCATCGATACATCATCGATGCCATCGAAGAGTCGGGGAAAAATCTGCTGGAAAGCTCCCGGCAGAACCTCTCGCAATTCGTCACCGACAAGGTGGCGGAGTACATCGCGCGCATGCACCTGGCAATCTCGCGCTATGAAATGGAGCGGCTGGCCGAGGAGATCGTCGACGAGCTGACCGGCTTCGGGCCCCTGGAAGTGCTGCTGCGCGATCCGGCGGTGACCGAGATCCTGGTGAACGGCCCGCATCGGGTGTTCGTCGAACGTGAAGGCGTGCTGCACCAGAGCGACCTGCGTTTCATCGACGCCCACCATGTGGAGCGGGTGATGCAGCGGATTCTCGCCCCCCTGGGCCGGCGCCTCGACGAGTCCTCGCCGATGGTCGATGCGCGCCTGCCGGACGGCAGCCGGGTCAACGCGATCATCCCGCCCATCGCCCTGGACGGACCCTGCCTGTCGATTCGAAAGTTTCGCAAGGACATGCTCAACAGCAGCGACCTGATTGCCATGCAGACCATCGACCTGGCGATCTTCGAATTCATCCAGGAAGCGGTGGGCAAGCGCTGCAACATCCTGATCAGCGGTGGCACCGGCACTGGCAAGACCACCCTGCTGAACATCCTCAGCCAGTTGATCAACCCCCATGAACGGCTGGTCACCATCGAGGACGTGGCCGAACTGCAACTGGGCCATCCCCACGTGGTCCGCCTGGAAACCCGCCCGCCCAATGCCGAGGGGCATGGCGAGGTAAAGGCCAGCGACCTGATCCGCAACGCCCTGCGGATGCGTCCGGACCGGATCATCCTCGGCGAGATCCGTGGTGTGGAAGTACTGGACGTGTTGACCGCAATGAACACCGGCCACGACGGTTCCATGAGCACCGTGCACGCCAACAACGCCCAGGACGCCCTGCTGCGCCTGGAAACCCTGGTGGGCCTGACCGGCCGCCAGATCGCCGAGCGTACCCTGCGGCAGATGATCTGCGCCGCCCTGGATGTGGTGATCCAGTTGACCCGCATGCCCGATGGCCGGCGTTGCGTCAGCGAAGTCGTGGAAGTGGTAGGCATACGTGACGACATCTACGTCACCAACACCCTGTTCCGCCTGGATCGTCGTACCGGCTTCGGCTTCCTGCGCGAAGCGATGAACCCTGCGGGTGACAAACTGCGCCGCGAAAGCGGGCTGGGCGTCAATTGAACCGGCGAGGTGGCCCATGATCGGTCTGCTGTTTACCTTGATCTGCCTGCTTCTGCTGGGGCTTTCCGGTTGGCTGTTCTACCACGGCGTGCGCAAGACCGAGCGGGAACGAGTGCTCAACCGCCTGGCCGAAGGGCAGCCCGACCTGGCGCCGCAACGCGCCTCCTGGGGTGGCCTGGAGCACGCATTCGCCCGGGCCGGCCTGGGCCAGCCCAGCGAGCGCCTGGGCCTGTGGCTGGCAGTATGGGTGGTACTGATGCTGCTGGGCTATGTGCTGGCGAGTTGGCTCGGCCTGTTGGGCGGCATTCTCCTGCCACCCCTGCTGCTGCGGCTATATATCGCCTGGCTGTATCAGCGTCGGCTCAAGCGCATGATCGAACAACTGCCCACCTTGCTCGATCACAGCGTGCGCAGCCTGAAGTCCGGGCGCACCCTGGCGGACGCCGTGCTGGGGGCCATCGAGGCCAGCAACGACCCGCTGAAGAACGCCATGGGCCGCATCCAGCGCAACGTGCAACTGGGGGTCAACCTGCCGGACGCGGTCAGCGATTTCGCCGAGTTCTACGAGCAGGACGAACTGCGCATGTTCGCCCTGGGCCTGAAGGTCAATCATCGCTACGGCGGCAACGCCAGCGAGTTGCTGGAAAACCTGATCAAGCTGATCCGCGAGCGCGAGCAAGGAGCGCGGCAACTGAGCGCGATGACCGGGGAAACCCGCATGACCGCCTGGGTCCTGGGCACCCTGCCGCTGTTGCTGGTGGGCTATTTCATGCTGACCAACCCCGGCTACATGCTGGGCATGTGGCACGACTCCGCGGGGCAGAAAATGCTGATCACCGCGGTGTGCCTGCAGATCTTCGGCTGCCTGGCCCTTTGGCGCATGTTGAGGAGCATCTGAAATGCTGGTTCTGGCCGCTGCACTGATGTTTCTCGGGGCGTTGCTGCTGCTTGGCAACGGCGTGCTGGAACAGCGCCGGCGCGAGCGCCAGATCGCCCAGCGCTTGCAGGGCAACATGACCCGCGACAGCCGCCTGGGCAACTGGCTGCGACTGCTGGGTGACAGCCGTTTCGGGCAGCGCGCGGTGAGCATGGACAGTGAAACCCAGACCCTGCTCAACCGCCTGGGCTGGCGCCGCGCCAGAGAACGCTCCCTGTTCGCCGCCAGCCAGATCGCTACGCCGGTGCTGGCCGTGTGCCTGGTGATCTTCATCCAGGAAGTGGCCTTTCCCGAGGCCCAGAGCAAGTGGCTGGTCCCCCTGCTGGCAATCGGTGCCGGCTACCTGCTGCCCAAGCGCGCGCTGGCCTACGCCGCCAAGCGCCGGCAGAAGCACATCGCCCTGGAGATCTCGACCTTCATTCCCCTGCTGCGCATCCTGTTCGAGTCGGGCATGGCAGTGGAACAGGCGTTGCGCGTACTGAGCAGCGAAGCGCAAAAGCTGCTGCCGGAACTGACCCAGGAACTGCGCCTGATCCTGGCCCGTGTCGACTCGGGGCTGGAGCTGGGCCATGAACTCAACCAGACCGCCACCCTGCTGGCGGTAGACGAGTTCACCGACACCTGCGTGATTCTCCAGCAACTGATCCTGCAGGGCGGCGGGGCCATGAAATCGCTACAGGCGCTCAAGCAGCTGCTGGACGACCGGCGCCTGACACGCCTTCAGGAATACATCTCGAAAATGTCCGCAAAGATGTCGGTGGTGATGATGCTGTTTCTCTTCCCCGCCCTGTTGATCGTACTGGCCGGGCCAGGCTTCACCGCCATCGCCCGGGCCTTCGCTTCCTAAGAGGGAACCTGATGAAAGCCATGATTGTCATTGCCAGCCTGTTGCTGCTCGGAGGATGCGCCAGCAACGGCCAGACGCCCTGGGCGGCCCTGACCAACTCCAGCAGTTGCGCCAAGCTCAGCTCCGAGCAGGAACTGGCAGTGAACCTCGCCGACGAAATGGCCACCGATGGCAAGCTGCACGCCAGCCTGGCCAACCTGCAGAACCTGCCGGACAACCTCGCCGAGGTGCGCGTACGCAAGGCGCGAGTCTATCGGTTGCTGGGCCGCAGTGAGGCCGAACCCTTGTACCGCAGCCTGCTGGGCTCGTGCCTGGCGGCCGAAGGCGAGCACGGCCTGGGGCAGTTGGCGGCGGCCAGGGGCGACAACGGCCAGGCCCAGGCGCACCTGCAACGGGCCGCGCGCCTGGCGCCGACCAATGAAAGAATCCGCAATGACCTGGGGGTGGTGTACCTCAACCAGTTGCGCATCGAGGATGCGCGCTTCGAGTTCCTCACCGCTATCGAGCTCAAGCAGTCAGAGCCCCTGGCGGCCATCAACCTGGTGACCCTGCTGCTCTACCAGGACAACTGGCAACAGGCCGCACAAGTGGTCAGCCAGGCCAGCCTGACCCCGCAGCAGTTCGCCCAGGCCCAGGCCCGCGCCGAAGAGCTCAAGGCCCCCACCGCCGCGCGCACCAAGGTGACCCAGGTCGCCAGGGGTGCTACCACCCTGCAGCCAGACGCCGCACCCGCCAAGGAGCGCTGATGATGAAACTGCCGATGTTCTATTGCACTGCCCTGCTGGCGTTGCCCCTGGCCGCCCAGGCCATCGAGCCCGGCCCTGCTTCGCCCCAGCAACAGGAAACCGAAGCCTGGCTACTGTTGCAGAACCGCAACCTGGCGCCCTCGCCCCAGCCCCAGGCGGCCACGCCCACCGAACGCGAGCTGGCGCTGCAGCGCTGGCTGAAGAAATACAAATACGAGATCCCGGACCTGTACGACCCGGACGCCGGCGGCAAGGTGGAAACCAAGTAGGGGAAAGCCCGCAACCGGCGGCGAACGGCTCGCCGCCGCAGGCTCAGTGGGCAGTCACCCGTTGGCGCAGCCCGGAGTTGCTTGGTGACAGGGCCAGGGCCAGCTGTGTGCGGTTATGCATGTGGGTCAGGCGCAGTACCTGGGAGACATACAGCTTGACGGTGTTTTCGGTGATCCCCAGCTCGCAGGCAATCTGGTAGTTGGTCTGGCCCTTGCCCACCAGTCGGGCCACATCCAGCTGCCTTGGCGACAGCTGGTTGAAGATGGCCGGGATCTCGATGGCATCCCCTTCGCCGGCGCCTTCGCCCCGGGGCTCTTCGCTGCGGCTGGTAGCCGGGCTGCGCCGGACCTTGTCCAGGTCCTGGTACAGGTCATCGATGGATTCGGAAAGAAACTGCAGCTTCTGGTTCAGGTGCCCCAGGTGCAGGTTCTTCTGCCGTTCCTGCAAGGCGACTTCCTGACGCTGCAGACCTTCGAGGAGTTCGTCCAGGTCGATGGGCTTCTGGTAGTAGTCGGCGATACCGGCGCGCAGAGCCTTGATCACATCCTGCTTGTCGGACTGCCCGGTAAGCATGATGGCTTCGAACACCCGCTGCTTGCCGGCCATCCGTTGCAGTTCCTGGACCAACTGAATGCCGTCCATATCGGGCATGTGCAGATCGCAGAGCACCAGGGAAATTTCCGGGTCCCTGTTGAAGCACTCCAGCGCCTGGCGGCTGGACTCGCAAGGGACACAACGGTAACCGCTGCTTTCGAGGAACTCGCAAAGCTCTTCGACAATCAGGGGCTGATCGTCGACCACGAGCACCTTCATCTGTGAGGTGAGCTTGTTCACGTGCTACTCCGTGCGGGCCTATCGCCGATTGGCCACTCCTGTGCTGCCACGCATGATCCGGGCAGCCACGACTTAAAACCTAGACCTACTTTCCGACTATGTACATAGCATTAATGGGTCCGGCGACTAGTGGATCACGCTCACAGTTAAGACCATTCCAGCCAGGACAAAGGGGGCAAAAGGGTATTTTTTTGACCCCCTCCCAGCGCGCCCTGCCACGGGGGTATCAAGTGCTTGTTTCTGCTGGGGCCGGAGCCTGAGCACAAGCAGCCAGAGCAGGCTGCACAGACCGGCGGCGATGAACGTTCCCAATAGATACAGGGGGCCGGAGGCCAGCCCCAGGGCCGCCATCAACTTGACGTCGCCGGCGCCCATTCGTCCGCTGGCGTAGCCGGGCAAGGTGAACAGCAATGCCAGCAACAACGCCCAACCGCCCTGGCTGGCGCTATCCCCCAGCCAGGTCGCGCCACTCCACAGCAGGTAGACCGTCGCCAAGAGCGCGGCGCCAAGAGTCAAGCCATTGGCAATATGCCGCTGACGCAGATCCTGCAGCGCACAGATTGCCAACCAGCCCCACAAAACCCAGAAATGCATCAGCCAGAACGGTCCCTTTTGCCGGAATGGTCCTATGCTCAATGGACATAGTGGTTGTCAGGGTAGACGCACTCATGAAACCGGGCCTCCCTAGAAAGCAGAAAGGCGCTGTGGCGATCGAATTCGCCGCGGTGTTCGTGATTTTTTTCGCGGTGTTCTACGGCCTGGTCAGCTACAGCCTGCCGCTGCTGATGATGCAGTCGTTCCACCAGGCCACCGCCGAGGCGGTGCGCCGTGCGGTGATGGTCGACCCCAATACCCCGAACTACGCCACCACGGTGCAGAACCTCGCCAACAGCGTGGTGCAGACCCAGACCCAGTGGATTCCCACGCCCTTCAACTTCGCCGCCAGCGACTACAGCGCGGTGTACAGCGCAGGCGTGCTGACGGTATCGGTGAACTACCCCACCAGCAAGCTGAACCAGGTGCTGCCGCGGCTGGTGCTGCCAGGAATCGGTCCGGTGCCCAGCCTGCCCACCACCCTGACTGCTAGCTCGAGTCTGCAATTTTGACCTCTGGCGACAAGCTGCTCGGACGTCTACTGGGCCGCCAGGCGCTGCCCGCCGCCCCGCCGCACAGCCCGCCGCCGCCCCAGGCAGTGGGCCTGCAACTGGTACTCGATCAACAGGGGCGCATCCTCACCAGCCATGGGCCGCTGCGCCACAGCCTGATCCAGCTGCCCCCCTCCCGCGAGCCACCACACCTGCTGGACTACGTATTGCCCGGCAGCGTCCTGGCCCTTGAGGGCGGCCCTGCCGACTGGAGCGGCCAGGTGCTGGACCTGGACCTGCGAGGCGCAGGCGGCCAGCCCCTGCATCTGCGCGGCTGGGTCCAGCGCTGGGGGCAGGAGTGGCACCTGCAACTGCTGGATATCGGCGATCTGGTCCAGCAGCGGCAACAGGCCCAGGGGCGCGAGCAGTGCCGGGTGTTTGCCGACCAGGCCAGTGAACAGTTGCGCCTGTGCAACCTGACTCGCCTGCCGGACGTGCTCCATGATCAACTCAGCGACCTGGCCCGCTATTGGCACATTCCCTGTATCGCCCTGGCCCTGCTCGACGAGCAGGAGCAGGGCTGGGTAGTCCACAGCTGCTACAGCGCCCATGACGCCCCGCGCCTGTGGCAGGAAGGCCAGGCTCTGGGGGCCGGCCTGGACAGCCTGAGCGGCAACACCCCGCAGCACCTGAACCAGATCCAGGGCCTCAACGAACACCCTCGACTGCAAGGCATCTTCGGCCATCGCGAAGGCTTCCTGGTGCCGTACCGGGATGATCACGGCGTCGCCGCCTGGCTCTTGTGCGGCTGCTACGCGGTCCAGCAGCAGGCCCCGTACCTGCTGGATCGCGACTGGCTGATGCTCACCGCAGCCCTGGCCGGGCCCTTGCTCAGCCGTCTGCGGGAGCATCGCCATCACCTGCACCTGGAACGCCTGGAGGCCCTCCAAGGACTGCTCGGCGCCGGCTGGTGGGAGCTGTGCCCGGACACCGCCGAAGTACTGCTGGCCAGCCGCCTGGCCGCCAGCCTGCACCTGCCCGAGGAGGGTGCCCGCCTGAACGTGCAGGCCTGGCTGGAACTGATTCATCCCGCCGACCGCGACGAATTCAACAGCCGCCTGCAGGAACTGAAACTGGGCAAGCCGCTGCTGCTCGATGTGCGCCTGCACGAGCCCGACCCCAGCGCCCTTCAGCACTGGTATCGCTTGCAGGGCCAGGCCCTGGGCCGAGGGGAAAGCCAACGCCTGGTGGGTTTCATGCTGGACATCAGCGACATCAAGAACCAACAGCAGCAGGCCGCCGCCGCCCATGCCCGGCTGGACAACCTGATCGCCAGTTCACCGGCGGTGATCTACGTCCAGCGTTACCAGGAAGGCGCCTTGCAGCCGAGCTTTTTCAGCGCCAGCCTGCAACCCCTGCTGGGCTGGAGCCTGGCGGACTGCGCGGCGCAGCCCCTGGCGGAGTGGGTGCACCCCGAAGACCGCGACCTGTATTTCCAGCGCTGCCGCCAGTTACTGCGCGAAGGCAGTGTGCATACCCGCTATCGGCTGCGCGATCGCCACGGGGCCTACCACTGGGTGCTGGACGAAGCCAAGCTGCTGCGCGACGACCTGGGGTTGCCGGTGGAAGCCGTCGGCCTGTGGCTGGACGTCACCGAGGCGACCCTGGCCGCCGAGCAGGTGCGCCAGAGCGAAGAGCGCTATCGGATCCTGGTGGAAGATTCACCGGCGATGATCTGCCGCTATCGCCCGGACCTGACCCTGACCTTCGGTAACCGACCGCTGGCGGCCTACCTGGAATGCGCCCCCGAGGAGCTGCCGGGCAGCAACCTGAGGCAGTGGCTGTCTGCCGAACAGCGTGAAGGCTTCGAGCGCCGGCTCAAGCTGTTGAGCCCGGAATATCCCGTGAGCACCGCCGAGATCAACCTGCAATTGCCCGGGCGCGAACATGCCTGGTGGGTGTGGTCGGATCGCGGGGTGTTCGATGAACAGGGGCAACTGCTGGAAATCCAGGCCGTGGGCCGCGACAACACCGAAGTCCGGCGCGCCCAGCAACAGCTCACGCAAAGCGCGAAAATGGCCACCCTGGGGGAAATGGCCACCGGGCTCGCCCACGAGATCAACCAGCCGCTCAACGTGATGCGCATGGCCATCGTCAACGTGCTCAAGCGCCTGGGTAACGGCGACGTGCAGATCGACTACCTCACCGACAAGCTCAAGCGCATCGATGCCCAGGTCCAGCGTGCGGCCCGGGTGGTGGACCACATGCGGGTGTTCGGCCGGCGCTCGGAAGTGGAACAGCAGCCGTTCAACCCGGCCCACGCCATCGAAGGCACCCTCTCGCTGCTGGCCGAAGGCATGCGTGGCAAGGGCCTGGAGTTGCGGATCAGCGAGCTGGGGTTCGAGGTCCTGGTGCTGGGGTTTGTCGACCAGTTGGAGCAGGTGTTGATCAACCTGCTGGTCAATGCCCGGGACGCCCTGCTGGGCAAACAGGAAAAGCAGCACGACTTCAAGCCCTGGATCGCCGTGTATGGCCAGCGCGACGAGCAGTGGGTACGCCTGTGGGTCGAGGACAATGGGGGCGGTATCGACCCGCGCCTGCTGGAGCGGATCTTCGAGCCGTTCTTCACCACCAAGCCGGTGGGCATCGGCACCGGGCTCGGGCTGTCGGTGAGCTATGGCATCGTGCAGAACATGGGGGGCCGCCTGAGCGTCAGCAACAGCCAGGACGGCGCGCGCTTCTGCATCGAACTGCCGATCGCCGAGGTGGATCAGATCACCAGGTAGGCCTTGCCGGTCTGCCCGCAGGTGAGGTTGGCCCCCACTTCCACGTCCATCAGGTTGATCCCCAACCCCGACAACAGGTTATTCAGCAGAGGGTCCAGCAGCGGGCTCAGGAGCCCGGTGATCAACGGCGTGAGCAGGTTGCTGACCCCGCTGATGGCCGAAGCCAGCCCCGTGACAATGGCCCCCAGCGGGTTGTTGTTGACCGGTTTGTAGACCATCAGGTTGATGCCGGCCAGGGTGCCCGCCAGGCTGTTGACGATGTTCGTGGTCGGGGCCGCCGTCTGGTAAGTCGGGGTCTGGTTGACGTTGGGCGGTATCGGAAACGGCGACGCCGAGCTGGAGAACACCAGGTCCTGGGGATTCTGCGCCACGCTGGTATTGACCATCACCGCTATGCCGCCGCCCGCGTAGTGCACCACCGGGTCGCAGTGCCCCGGCAGGATCAGGAACTGGTAGCAGGTGCGTATGCCCAGGTCCACCAGCGGCAAGGGTGCCACCGTGGGCTCGGCGGCAGACGAAAAGGCATTGGTCGGGTCGATCTGGCCGACCTTCAAGTCGGCGATGGAGCTGATGGCATGGGCGGTCAGGCTCTTGGTCCCGCTGTTGTTCACCGGGCAGCTGTAGTCGGTGACATAGGCAATCGCGCCCCCCGCGTCCAGACTCAGGTCGATTTCCGATGAGGAGGCGATGGCCGGGTACAACTGCTCGCACCCCGCCCCCAGCAGGCATAACGCCGAACCCAGGGTCGCCACCAGGTTCAGGCTCAGCAGGCTGTTCAACACCGGGGTCAGTGGCGCCACCAGGTTGCCCACCGCGGTGCTCAGCCCGGAAACCAGCGGCAGGGACAGATTGACCCGTACCAGGGTCCGCACCTGCGCAGTGCGCACATAGATCCGATTGGCGCCCGTGGGATCGGCCTTGGCCAGCGCCGGATTACCGATGGCCGACAACTGCGGCGGCTCGATGACCTTGGCCTGCACCGTGATATTGGCCAGCCCCAGCACGTTGATCGGCAAGGTCGCTGCCACCGCGCTGTTGCTGTTGGACAACTGGATCACCGCCTGCAAAAGCTGGAACAGTTGCAGGTTGGCATCCAGGGCGGTGCTGGGCAGGCCGGTCTGCAGCTGCAGGATATCCCCCAGCTTCAAGGGCGCGGCATTGAGCGCGGCAACCTGCAGGTTACCCAGGGCGGTCAGGACGTCGGCGGTGGCGCCATTGGCCTGGACCACGGTGATCGCCGCCTGGATCAGTTGCGTCACGCTGGTGGTGGTGTTGAGCAACTGGGTGTAATTGCCAGCGGCCACCCCCAGATTGATCGCCAGTTGGTTGAGGTAGCTCAGCAGGTTGATGTTGGTGTTGAGCAAGCCGTTCCAGCCCACCGCACTGAGGCTCAGGCTGCCGCCCAGCATCCCGCCCACCAACGGGTTGAGAATGCTCGATTGCGCGGTACTGACGGTGCCCAGGGTGCTGCGGATGCTCAACTGCGCCACGGTGGGCGTCGGCGCCGCGGCCACGGCCGTGGCGCTGAGCTGGGTGGTGAGGTTGATCGGCCCCGGTGTGAACAGGGCCGCGACTCCCGACGCTACGCTGATGGGCACAGTATTGGTGGCAATCACCCGTATCGCCACCGCTTGTGCAGGGTTGGCAGTGAAGGTCCGCAGGCCGTTGGCCCCGGTGGTCAAGGAACCGCAGGAGGTGCTCAGGCTACTGCCGGTGGCTACGGTGAAGCCGTTGCGGGTGGCGTTCTGGCCGGCGTAGGCGGCGGCCGTCAGGCCGGCCTGGCAGGTGCCCCCACGACTGACGGCCTCCAGCGCGGCGTTGTCCGCCACGCGCTGCAACTTGCGCTGCTCCATGTAGAGCCGGCCGCTGTCCACTACCAGCAGCATCAGCAACAAGGCCAGGCCGAAGGTCACCGCCGCCATCAGGCCAATGGCCCCGCGCTGACGGCCCGGGCCGTAAAACCGTTTCAGGGGAGACATCGAGGCACTCCTTTACCGGCTCGCAGCCGAGCGCTATCTCCATCGATGAAAGCAGTGTAGTCAAAGGCCGTGGCGGACGCCGGCCGGGGCGCGGGATCGCCGGACTGGCGGCACCAGGCAGGGCCACCCGCCCTGTGCCGCCCTGCCCGGTCGAAGGCTTCAGTGGGGCGGGTAGTTCTGCAGGATGCGCATCACCGTGGTGCGGACCGCTGCGCTGCGGTCTGCCGGGTTGGGCGAGCTGCTGAGCATCTGCTCGTCGCTACCGCGCCACACCAGCTTGCCGTCCTTGCCGTCCAGCAGGTCGATCTGGATGGTCGCCACCTTATAGGTGATGTTGCGGGTTTCGTTGTACATCGGCCCGCCCCAGTAGCCATTCCACGGGCCGCCCCAACCGCCGCCATAGTTGGTGGTGACCTGCTGCTGGCGGTCCTCGACGATCAGGTATGCCTGCACGTTCAGGTCGGCCCGGGCACCGCCCTGGGCCGGACGCAGGCCGCGCTGGTCCAGTTGCTCGGCCACCGCCTGGCGGATGCGCTGCTCGGTCAAGTCGCTCTTGATCCGTGGATCATCCGGTCGGTATTGCAGGGCGGGCTCTTTCCAGTTCCAACTGCGGTAGGCGCCAAAGTCCCGGCTGGCGTCGAAGTCATGATTGACCTGGTTGGCGGCGCAGGCACCGAGCAAGGCGGCACACACCAGTAGAGCGATTCGATGGAACATGCTGTTTCTCCGCTTGAAGACAAAAACCGGGGACGATCCTAACTGGGAGGATAGGCCGCCATTGCCTTTTGCACCGCCTCACGCAAGGCATCGGCCCGCTCGCCCAGGCTGCCGCGGCTGCTGGTCTCGGCACTGGCGCTCCAGACCGGCTGGCCGCTTGCGCCGTCGTACAGGTTGACCCGTACCACCACCACTTCCACCTCGTAGGTGCGCACCACCGGCACGCTGCCGTACATGCCGTAGCCCGGGCCATACCGGTTATAGCCACCGTAACCGCCATAGCCGTAGTCGTCCTGGACCTGGCGCAAGCGCTTTTCCAGGTGCAGGTCGGCGCTGACCCACAGGTCCGCCGGCCGGTTGTCATGCACAGGGCGCAAACCCTGCTGATCCAGGGCATTGCTGACCGCCTCGGCAATCTGCGCCGAGTCGGCCCAGGCCGAACCGCTGGGCAGGCGGCCATTGAGCCAGGCCCAGTTGCGGTAGCGGCCATAGTCCCGTTGCGGCGCCGGGTAGGCGCTGCGGTCAAAGGTGTTGGCCGCTTGCGGCGGGGCCGGCGGCAGCGGGTTGGAGCTGGCGACATAGGGGTTGCTGCCCTGACAGGCGGCAAGCCCCGAACACAGGAGGATAAGACCCAGGCGGTGTTTCATTGCACACTCCGTTAGATTGGCCGGCACAGCCAATGCAGATAACGCCCAAGCCCGGCGAAACTTGGGTGTCGACGGTGAGCCAGCTCCATTTCCAGCAGATCCGTCAGCTCGGCACGAGCCTGGAACTCCACCGGCATGTAATCGTGGAAAACCCGCACTCCGCTCTGGCTTTCGATTCGCCACAGGCCCTCAAGTTGCGCCGCCAATTCACGAGGATCAAGTGGCTGTTGCGGGGTCAGGCTCTGTTTCTCGCCGGCCATGTCGTTCTTGCGCATCTTGCGGAAGTGGCCCTTGAGCAGGTTGCGATAGACCAATGCGTCGCGGTTGTAGAAGGCCAGGGACAGCCAGCCACCGGTGGCGGTCAACTGATGCAGCACCGGCAGGATCGCGTGGGGCTGGGCCAGCCATTCCAGCACCGCGTGGCACAGCACCAGGTCGTAGGGTTCGGTCAGTTGCCCCAGCAGTTCCTGCCAGGGCGCCTGGATGAAGGTGGCTTGCTGCCCGGCGTCGGCAAAGCGCTGGCGGGCGCCTTCAAGCATGGGTGCGGCCGGCTCGGCCAGGGTGACCTGGTGCCCGCGCTCGGCCAGCCACAAGGACATGTGCCCCAGCCCGGCGCCGATATCCAGCACCCGCAGTGGCCGCTCGGGCAGCACGTCCTTGAGATCGGCCTGGAGCACCGCCAGGCGGATCGCGCCCTTGGCGCCGCCATAGATCTTCTCGGCGAAACGGGTCGCCAACTGGTCGAAATGCCGGTCGCTCATGAGCAGAACCGCCGTTCGCTGTCCGCCAGCTTGCTGCGTACCACCTGGTCCATGTCCAGCCCCAGCTCGCTGCACAGCAACAGCAGGTAGAGGACGATATCCCCCACTTCCTGGCCGGCATGGGCCAGCTTGTCCGCTGGCAATTGCCGCGACTGGTCCTCGCTCAGCCATTGGAAGATTTCCACCAGCTCGGCCATTTCGACGCTGGCGGCCATGGCCAGGTTCTTCGGGCTGTGAAATTGCCGCCAATCGTTGCGGTCACGAATGGCGTGCAGGCGTTGGGTCAGTTGCTCTAGGTTCATCGGGGTCTCCTGAAGGCGTATAGCTTCCGGGGGATGGGCGTGGGACGCAAGAGCGCTTTCGCCGGCAAGCCGGCTCCTCCAGAATGCGCAACCCCCGGCAGCTTCTATGCTTAACAGGGAACTCGCCGCGGGTGTTCATGGCCCAAGCTTGAGCTCGGGCACTCGGCCCATCTTTCATCAGGACGCGCACATGCAGGTAGAAAGTTTCTTCGAATGGCTCGGCCAGGCCATCGGCTCGGTGATCCGCTTTATCGTCGACCTGCTCAGCGGGTTGTTCAATACCCTGACCCACGCCGGGAGCAACTTTGTCGACGGTCTGTCCCGCGCCCTGGGCATGGACACCTCCATCGTCAGCATCATTGCCCTGGTCATCGGCCTGATGTTCCTGTACTCGGCGATCCGCGCCTTCATGCGAGCCTCGATCATCCTCGGCATCATCTGGCTGGTGCTCGGCCTCTGGCTGCTGAGCTGGATCATCCACTGATCCTCCCGCACTAGCCCCCGGCGCCCCCGGGCGCCGGGTACAATGCCCGCTCTCGCAAGGAGCCTGCATGCCCCCCCTGATTTCCGATTGGCGTCACCGCCCCACCCATCGCCGCGTCTGGGCCCTGGCCGCGCCGATGATTCTGTCGAACATTTCCGTGCCCCTGGTAGCGCTGGTGGACAGCACGGTGATCGGCCACCTGCCCCACGCCCACCAGCTGGGCGCCGTGGCGGTCGGTGCCAGCCTCTATACCTTCCTGGCCTGGGCCATGGGCTTCCTGCGCATGGGCGCCACCGGCTTCGCCGCCCAGGCCGCCGGGCGCGGCGACGGGGCGGCGCTGCGGCAGATCCTGCTCCAGGGCTTGATACTGGCGATGGGGCTGGCGCTGCTGCTGGGCGCCATAGGCGTGCCCCTGAGCGACGCGGCGCTGCACCTGATGCAGCCCTCGGCGGAGCTGGACCAGATGACCCGGAGCTTTTTCCACACCCGCCTGCTGGGCCTGCCCGCGGCCCTGGCCAGCTTCGCCCTGGTGGGCTGGTTTCTCGGTACCCAGAACGCCCGGGCACCGCTGGCCATCCTGCTCAGCACCAACGTGCTGAACATCGCCCTCAACCTGTGGTTCGTCCTCGGGCTGGACTGGGGCGTGGTGGGCTCGGCCCGGGCTTCGGTGATCGCCGAATGGAGCGGCGCGCTGGTCGGCCTGGCCATGACCCGGCCGGCCCTGCGGGCCTATCCGGGGCAAATCGCCTGGGCGGCATTGCGCCGCTGGCAGAGCTGGCGCCCGCTGCTGGCGGTCAATCGTGACATTTTCATCCGCAGCCTGGCCCTGCAATCGGTGTTCTTCCTGATCACCGTGCAGGGCGCCCGTCTGGGCGATGCCACGGTGGCGGCCAATGCCCTGCTGCTCAACGGCCTGCTACTGACCGCCCATGCCCTGGATGGCCTGGCCCATGCCGTGGAGGCCCTGTGCGGCCACGCCATCGGCGCCCATGACCGCCCGGCCCTGCGCCGCTCGCTGGTGGTAGCCGGTGGCTGGTCACTACTGGCCAGCCTGGGGTTCGCCGTACTGTTCCTGCTGGGCGGACACCTGTTCATCGAAATGCAGACCGATATTCCCGACGTGCGCCAGACCGCCTTTACCTACCTGCCCTACCTCGCCGTACTGCCGTTGATTGCGGTCTGGAGCTACCTGCTGGACGGCCTGTTCATCGGTGCTACCCGGGCCCGGGAAATGCGCAACGGCATGTTGCTGACCGTGCTCCTGCTGCTGCCTTTTGCCTGGTCACTGCAAGGCCTGGGCAACCACGGCCTGTGGCTGACGTTCCTGCTGTTCATGTTCCTGCGCAGCCTGACCCTGGGCGCCTTCGCCTGGCACTTGCGGCGCCGCGACCGCTGGTTCGCCGGGGCTCACTGAGTCGGCGGTGCTTCGACAAAGCCGCTGACCCGCTCCAGCACCGGGGCCAACCCGCGCAACGGCCGGGACAAGGCCGCCACCAGGGTCGCGTGGCCGGGGCGGGCAAAATAGAATTCCTGCACTGGCACCCCGGCGGCCCGCAGCTTGTTGGCCAGGCCGCCGGTGTTGCGCTGGGGGTTGACCAGGGAGTCTTCATTGGCGGCCATCAGCAGCGCCGGCGGCGCACCCTGGCTGACATGGTTGATCGGTTGCGAATCCACCGGCGAGTCGGGGTAGAAAAACACCGGTCGCACCTCGGTATTGCGAATCGGCAGGAAATCATAGGGCCCGGCCAGACCGATCCAGCCTCTGATGACCTGCGGGCTCAGCCCGACCTGCGCCAGCCAGCGCGAGTCCAGAGCCAGCATCGCCGCGTTGTAGGCCCCGGAGCTGTGGCCCATCAGGTACAGCCGCTGCGGGTCGGCGCCAAATTCGGCAATGTGCTCATGGGTCCAGGCCACAGCGCGGGCCCCGTCCTCGAGAAAGGCCGGATAGCGCACTTGGGGATACAGCCGGTAGTCCGCCACGACCACCACCATGCCTCGGGAAGCCAGGGCTTCGCCGACAAAGTCGTAGTCGCTGCGCGAGCCACTGTTCCAGCTACCGCCGTAGAAGAACACCACCACTGGCGCACCGGGGGCCGCCCGAAGGGGGCGATAGACATCGAGTTTCTGCCGCGGGTCGTCGCCATAGGCAATATCCCGGATCTTGGTGAAGGTGCTATCCGGGGTCAGGGCGTTGAGCACCTTGAGCGGCGAACAGGCCGCCAGCAGGCCCATCAGCACGCCGCCGAGCCACAGGCGCCAGCTTGCTCTTGCGGTATCGATCATCCTTCAGCCTCGCTGCGCCAATTACCGGCGCCTCCTGGCAGGCTAGCTGCAAACCGCAATCCCGGACAAAAAAAACCCACCGCAAGCGGTGGGTTTCCAGGGTTCGCCGGGGCTGTCAGGAAGACAGGTAGGACGAACGGGTCAGACCCAGGCGCAGCGCATCGAGGAACTGAGTGCGCTCGGCGGCACTGATCTTGGCGCTGGCCACCTTGTCGCGGTAGTGAGTCATCAACTCCTCCGGCGACAGGTGCACATAGCGCAGCATGTCTTCGATGGTGTCGTGGGTCTCGATCCCGGCGTGGTACACGCTGCCGTTGGCCCGCTGGTAGATGTTCACCGAGTCGGTGTCGCCGAACAGGTTGTGCATGTCACCGAGGATTTCCTGGTAGGCGCCCACCAGGAAGATCCCCAGCAGGTAGTCCTCGCCCTCGTTGAGGCCATGCACTGGCAGGCTGGTCTCGATGCTCTGCTCGTCGACGTACTGCTTGATCTTGCCGTCGGAGTCGCAGGTCAGGTCCTGCAGCACCGCGCGGCGCAGCGGCTCTTCGTCGAGGCGGTGCAGCGGCAGGATCGGCAGGACCTGGCCGATGGCCCAGGTGTCCGGCAGGCTCTGGAACACCGAGAAATTGCAGATGTACTTGTCCGCCAGCTTGTCGTTGAGTTCGTCCAGCACCTGGCGGTGGGAACGCTGGCGCGCCTTGAGTGAGTTGTGCAGGCGCCGGCACACGGCGAAGTAGCACTGCTCGGCCAGGGCTTTTTCGGCCAGGGTCAGTTTGCCATCGGCGTACTGGGCGGCCACGTCGCTCATGTAGTGAGTGGCGCGCCAGTAGGTTTCGGTGACCATCTCAATGTCGGTCGGGCCCAGCAGGTCCACCAGCCATTGCACGGTTTCCGGCAGCTCCTGCTTGTTGTCGATCTGCGGCACGTCGTCGTTGTGCTTTTCGACATCGGTGACCTGCACCACCAGCATGGCGTGGTGGGCGGTCAGGGAGCGGCCGCTCTCGGAGAAGATGTGCGGGTGCGGCAGGTTCTGCGCGTCGCAGAATTCCTTGAGCATGCCCACCACCACGCCGGCGTAGTCGTCCATGTCGTAGTTGATCGAACTGGCATTGCGCGAGTGGGTGCCGTCATAGTCCACGCCCAGGCCGCCGCCGACGTCGATGTGGTCCACCGGCAGGCCGAGGTTGCGCAGCTCGCCGTAGTAGCGGATGGCTTCCTTGAAGCCGTGCTGGTAGTCCGCCAGGTTGGCGATCTGCGAGCCCATGTGGAAGTGCAGCAGGCGGATACCCTGGTCCAGGCCGGCGGCGCGGAAGCGCTCCACCACCGACAGCAGTTGCGCCGCCGACAGACCGAACTTGGACTTCTCGCCACCGGTGTCGGCCCACTTGCTCGACGCCAGGGACGACAGGCGCACCCGCAGGCCCACCTGTGGCTTGACCTTGAGGGACGCCGCTTCCTCGATCACCAGGCCCACTTCGGACTCTTTCTCGATGACGATGAACACGTTGTGGCCCAGCTTCTGGCCCATCAGCGCCAGGCGGATGAACTCGCGGTCCTTGTAGCCGTTGCAGACAATGGTGCCGCCCTTGGGCGCCAGGGCCAGGACTGCCAGCAGCTCCGGCTTGGAGCCGGCTTCCAGGCCGATGGAAACGTTCTGGGTGGCGATGATGTTCTCGATCACCGCTTCTTGCTGGTTGACCTTGATCGGGTACAGCGCGGTGTACTTGCTCTGGTATTCCAGGCGCGCGATGTTGGCGTCGAAAGCGCCGGTCAGCTGACGCACGCGGTCCTGGAGAATGTCCGGAAAACGCACCAGCAACGGCAAAGACAAACCGCTCTTGCGCAGCTCCTCGACCTGCTCGAACAGATCGATGGGCAAGCTGCTCGGGCCGTTGGGGCGAACTTCGACGCGACCGGCGTCATTGATCGCGAAATACCCGGCCCCCCAATGGCGAATCCCGTAGACACTGCGGCTGTCCGCAACGGTCCATTGGCTGCCATCGTCTTTACGTGTGCGTCGTACGGACATCGAAGTCCCCTATAAAGAAGTCATAGAGCGCCGCCCCACTCCAGGGCTGGCGCAGTCTAAAGAATGAAAATGACGATTAGCCTGCAAGCGCAATAGACCGCGCCTGCCGTGCTGAGTTTAGAAACCGTTCATGAACAGGCTCTGTGAAAACCATGGAGACGACGCCGGTGTCCTGAGCGAATCAAGACGGTCCAGTCACAGGTGGTTTTCACAGAGGCTGCTAGCCGCCGGACTTCTTCGCCTTGAAACCGTGCTTGACCAGTTCGGCCAAGAGTAGCTCGACATGGTCGCCCTGGATTTCGATGACGCCGTCTTTCAGGGCGCCACCGGTGCCACAGCGTTTCTTCAGCGTCGTGGCCAGCTCCTTGAGAGCATCTTCGGCCAGGGGCACGCCGGTGATGGTAGTCACCGTCTTGCCGCCACGGCCCTTGCTTTCGCGGCGCACGCGGGCAATGCCGTCGCCGGCCGGGATCACGGTTTGTTTGCAGATACAGGCGGCTACCGGCTGGCTACAGTCCGGGCAATGTCGACCTGCGTCGGTGGAAAATACCAGGCCACCAAGGGCGGCGAAGGATGCGGCTTTTTTGGCCACCGGCAATCCTCTTGGGAGGACAAAGACTGGTCGAAGCACATGGCGGTGCCATCGACCGCGAAGCCCCACTCAGGCAGGGGCAGCGCTACTGAACCAGGGCAGCCTGGTTCAGCTTGAAAAGTCGCGCAGTGTAACGGCAAAAAGCCCGGTTGCTAAGAGCCAATCAGCGCCAATTTATGCAACTTTAGCGACGCCGTGCCAGATAGCGCTGCAAGGCAGCCAGGGAGTCCGGGCAATAGGGCTTTTCGTGGATTTCCCGCAGCACCTGATCCAATGGCAGGAAGTGCGCTTCAAGGACCTCTTCCGGCTGCAGGCGCAGCGGGCCGTCCCACACCGCACAGAACGCCGAGCACCAGAGGCGATTGCCGGTGTCCTCGAAGAAGAAATGATCGTGGGCGACCAGTTCCACCCCGCTCACCCCCAGTTCCTCCTCCAGTTCCCGGGCGGCCGACTCGGCGTAGCTTTCGCTGGCCAGGACCATGCCGCCGGCGGCGACGTCCCAGTAGCCCGGGTAGATGGCCTTGCTCAGGGTACGCCGATGCACGCACAGCTCACCGGCGGAGTTGAACAGCATGATATAGGTGCCACGCCCGATCAGGCCGCGCTCGCGCAGCTCGGAACGGACCATGGCACCCAACAGCTGGTCTTCGCCATCGACCCAGGCAATTTCTTCAGCATCGGAGGCAGCGCGGTGCGCTGCCTCTTTGTCGGTTGCGACCATGGATCAGCCTTGATTGAGCAATTGACGCAAGTCGATGACCGCCGCGTTGGCCCGGGAAATGTAGTTGGCCATCACCAGCGAGTGGTTGGCCAGCATGCCGAAGCCGCTGCCGTTGAGGATCATCGGGCTCCAGACCGGCTCCTGGGAAGCTTCCAGTTCACGGATGATCTGGCGCACGCTGACGGTGGCGTTCTTCTTCGCCAGCACATCGGCGAAGTCCACCTCGATGGCCCGCAGCAGGTGCGACAGCGCCCAGGCCTGGCCACGGGCTTCGTAGAACACGTTGTCGATCTGCATCCAAGGGGTTTCCACCACTTCCTCATCAACCTGCGGGACCTGCCCCGGGGCCGGGACTTCAGTCTTCAGCGCGGTGTTGAGCTTGACCCGGCCGACGCTGGCCGACAGGCGCTGGGACAACGAGCCCAGGCGCGTGCCAACGTCACCCAGCCAGTTGTTGAGGTTGTCGGCGCGGGCATAGAACTGTGCGGTCTTCTGGTTCGGATCGGACAGGCGCGCCTGGTAGCGGCTCAGGGAGTTGATGCCTTCCTGATACTCCGATTCGCTGGACGGCAGGATCCAGCTCTTGTTGTCGAAGTTGAAGCGCGGCTCGGCCTTGGCCAGGTCGGCATCTTCGGCGGACTGCGACTGGGAACGAGCGAAGTCCTTGCGCAGGGCGCGGGTCAGGTCGCGGACCTGGACCAGCACGCCGTATTCCCAGCTCGGCATGTTGTCCATCCACAAGCCTGGTGGAAAACGGTCGTTGGAAATGTAGCCGCCCGGCTTGTCCAGAAGGGTGCCCACCACGGTCTTCAGGGTTTCCACGGTGGTGTAGCCCACTACCATCTGTCGGCCTTCCTTCTCGGCGGCGATCTGGGCGTTCTGCTGGACCGGGAACAGCGCCGGCTCCTCGCTCCAGTACCAGCCCAGGGCACCGGTGACCAGCAGATACAGGCCCAGCAAGGTGGCCAGGGCACGACTGAACAGCAGGCCACCGAAATAGCTGCGTGTCGCCGACTTGGGTTCGGCAGCACGATCCGGCGCGCTGCCTGCGCGATTCTTCCAATCCAGCATGGCTATGTCCTTTCAATCACTTGAGTTCATCGGTTCGACCACAACCCTACTCCATCGTGCCTTGCCTTGACGGGATAAATCTTCCGGCAAATGCGCGCCGCGCAATGATTGCGAATCAGCTGGCCACTATAAATGAAGCACAGTCCGCAGCCTACGCGACCAGTCGGTCAGGAACTGAATAACGTCGCTTTGCACATTATTGACGTACGACACTCATGGGACACAAAAGTGGTGCTAGCATAGAGCCACCAGTCGATCTCAGCATGCACCCTAACTAGTAGTCAGGATATGACCGAGCCAGAAGACCCCAGCCGTGAGCGCCTCAAGCACCACTTTGCCCAGCGGGTAATTCATCAGGCACGTCAGATTCTTGAGATATGGCAGCGTCTGCAACGCAGCGAATGGTCGACCACCGACATGTCGGAGCTGTGCGAGGCCAACCTGCGCCTGCTGCGCTTCGCCGAACGTTTCGAACAGCCCGAACACACCCAACTGGCCCGCAGCATCAGCCAGTCCCTGGAAGCCGTGGACGCCAACCGTGGCCGCCTCAGCAGCAACCTGATCACCGACCTCAACCGCCTGATGCAGCGCCTGTCGCGCACCGGCCTGCGCCACGGCGACCAGTTGGAACAGACCTTCCTGCCGCCCCTGCGCAAACCAATCTATGTGATGTTGCAAGACCACGACCGGGCCGAGCGCCTGGCCAAGCAGTTGGAATTCTTCGGCCTCAGCGCCCAGGCCCTGGACAGCATAGCGGCCTTTCGTTCGTCCATGGTCGAGCGCCTGCCGGCGGCCATTGTCATTGACGTCGACTTTTGCGGCCCCGGCATGGGCCTGACCCTGGCCGCCGAGGCCCAGGTCGGCCTGGAGCAGAAACTCCCGCTGCTGTTCTTCAGCCTGCATGAAACCGATACCCCGACCCGCCTGGCCGCCGTGCGCGCCGGTGGCCAGGAGTTCCTCACCGGCACCCTGGAGGCCTCCAGCCTGTTGGAAAAGATCGAGGTGCTGACCTGCGTCGCCCAGTACGAGCCTTATAAGGTGCTGATCATCGACGACTCCCGGGCCCAGGCCCTGCACACCGAGCGCCTGCTCAACAGTGCCGGGATCGTCACCCGCACCCTGATCGAACCGATCCAGGCCATGGCCGAGCTGGCGGACTTCCAGCCGGACCTGATCATTCTCGACATGTACATGCCGGCCTGCACCGGCACCGAGCTGGCCAAGGTAATCCGCCACAACGACCGCTACGTCAGCGTGCCGATCATCTACCTGTCCGCCGAGGACGACCTGGACAAGCAGCTGGACGCCATGAGCGAAGGCGGCGACGACTTCCTCACCAAGCCGATCAAGCCCCGGCACCTGATCACCACCGTGCGCAACCGCGCGGCCCGGGCGCGCAACCTCAAGGCGCGGATGGTCCGCGACAGCCTCACCGGCCTGTACAACCACACCCATATCCTGCAATTGCTGGAAGACTGCAGCTTCCGCGCCCGTCGCGAGGGCAAGCCGCTGAGCTTCGCCATGCTGGATATCGACCACTTCAAGCGGGTCAACGACAGCCACGGCCACCCCATGGGCGACCGGGTGATCAAGAGCCTGGCGCTGTTTCTCAAACAGCGCCTGCGCAAGACCGACTTCATTGGCCGCTACGGCGGCGAAGAATTTGCCATTGTCATGCCCGACACCGACCAGGACGCCGCATGCAAGGTTCTGGACGAAATCCGCCAGCGCTTTGCCGAGATCCACTACCCGGCCCAGCCCCAGGACCTGTGGTGCACCTTCAGCGCCGGGGTGGTGGAGATGCAGGAAGATTCCGACAGCCTGATGATGGCCAGCCAGGCTGATGAAGCCCTGTACCGGGCCAAGCATGGGGGGCGCAACCGGGTCCAGGCCGCGCGATCAAGTCAAAGTGCCATCTTTTCATCCGAATCCACCGATTCGGTCATAACCTTGTAATACAAACGCAATAAATTCAGGCGCTTACCATTTAAGCCGTTGGTAGAGCCCCGATGCGCCTGAAGCTGCTGACCAATCTCAATACCCTGTTGCTCGTTGCCGTTTGCCTCGCCCTGGGGGCGACGCTGTGGTGGTCGCAACGGGCCCTGGAACGCCCCTATCTATTGATGGAGCGTTACCTGGGGCTGTCCCAGCAGTTTCAGAACCAGGTGGCGCGCAACATCGACGACTACCTGGCCAGCGGCGATGCCCTGCGCCTGAGCAGTGCGGCCCAGGCGCTGGAAACCCTGCAAGGCGAGCTGAGTGAACTGCCGCCACCGCTGGCGCAAAGCCTGCGCCCGAGCCTGGCCAGCCTCGATGCCTTCAGCAAGACCGACCTGCTGGCCGCCGGCAAGCTGGCAGGCGATCCCCAGGCCCTGCTGTTGCAGGCCGAACGCGAGTTGGGCGCGAACCTGGAGCAGCTCAGCCAGTACGCCAGCGGGGCCAGGAGCGCGGAAGCGGCGAACTACCTGCCTTTATTGCTCACCGCCTCCCAGCACCTGGGCAAGCTCTCCCTGGCCCGGGACAAGCTGGTGAGCAGTGGCCGCAGCGAGCTGGCCGCCGATGTGGAACGGGAAGTGAACAGCATCCGCGCCCAGGCCGATCAGCTCGAAGCCCTGCCTTTATTGGGCGTGGCCGCCAGCAGCGAATCGGGCACCGATGATTTCGCCGCCATGATGGGCCTGGAAAACACCGAAAAAGCCGCCGCCGAAGATGCCGGCATAGGCTTCAAGCGTGAACTCAACAGCCTGCTCAGCCGTTATCCGGCAGAACTGCAGCGCACCCGCGAGCAGATCCAGAAGCGCGCCGACCTCGCCGCCGCAACCCTGCTGAAGATCAATGCCGTGCGCCAGGCCATCGCCGAGCTGGAACCGGCGGTACGGGCCCAGCACGGGCAGATCCAGGGCGAAGTGCGGCTGATGCAGGGGCTGATGATCGGCCTGATCCTGTTGATCGCCCTGGTGATCGACACCTTGCAGCGCAAGCTGGCGCGGGTTCTGACCAACCTCGCCCCGGCGCTGTCGACCTGGGCCGAAGGCGACTTCAGCCGACCGATCCAGCTGGGCAAGACCAACCGCGAGCTGCATGACATCGAGGAATCCCTGAACCGCCTGCGGGCCTACCTGGTGGACCTGGTGGGCACCATCCGCCAGAACGCCGAACAAGTGGCCGGCAGCAGCCGCGCCCTGGCCGACCTGAGCAGCGGCCTGCACAGCGGCGCCGAGCGCCAGGCCGGCGATACCGCGCAGATCCGCGATGCCCTGGGCGAACTGGAAGCCACCATCCAGCAGGTCGCCGGGGACGCCAGCCAGGCCGCCGACGCCAGCCGCAGTGCTGGCCTCGCCGTGCAGCAGGGGCAGAAAGTCATAGGCCTGAGCCTCACCGGGCTGCATGCCCTTGTGGGGGAAGTCCAGGGCAACGCGCAGATGATCGAACACCTGGCGCAGGAATCCGCCACCATCGGCGGCGTGCTGACGGTGATCCGCTCCATCGCCGACCAGACCAACCTGCTGGCCCTCAACGCCGCCATCGAAGCTGCCCGCGCCGGGGAAATGGGCCGTGGTTTTGCCGTGGTCGCCGAAGAAGTGCGCTCCCTGGCCCAACGCACCGCCGGGGCCACCGCGGAGATCCAGACCCTGATCGCCGGCCTGCAGGCCGCCGCCCAGCAATCGGTACAAGGCATGCGCGCCCAGGTCGAACACGCCGAAGCCACCGCCGGCCAGGCCCAGGCCGCCGATGGCGCCCTGGACGAAATCGTCGGGGCAATCCAGACCATCGCCGATACCGCCGTGCGGATCGCCGATGTCACTGCCCAGCAGAGCGGCGCGGTGAGCGAAATCCGCGATCACAGCGAACGCATCCACCAGTTGGGCGGCGACAACCTGCTGCGCATCGGCGAAGGCCGGGCCCAGGGCGAAAACCTGCTGGACCTGGGCGGGCAACTGCATACGGCAGTCCAAGCGTTCCGCGTCTAGGCTCTGAAACGGGCGCGCAAACCACAACCCACCGCCATCAGCGGCGAAACGGGCGACAAGAAGCACGCCCCCCTTCCTGAGGGCAAATGACCGGATTTAACCTGTCGGTCACATATTTTGCGCAAACATCGGTCATCGTGCTGGCTATTGCAGAGAACTGGACAGTCATAAAGTCTTTCCGGCATAGTCGCCGGGTTCTGACAACAGCCCCCGATAACAAGGAACAACCGATGGCCACCCTACTGGTTCTTCACGGACCCAACCTGAACCTGCTCGGCACCCGTGAACCGGGGGTCTACGGTGCAACCACCCTGGCCCAGATCAACCAGGACCTGGAGCAGCGGGCCCGTGATGCCGGGCACCATCTGCAGTACCTGCAGAGCAATGCCGAGTACGAATTGATCGAGCGCATCCATGCCGCCCGCGATGAAGGCGTGGATTTCATTTTGATCAATCCAGCAGCTTTTACGCATACAAGCGTCGCATTACGTGACGCGCTGCTGGCGGTGAGCATCCCATTCATCGAAGTGCATTTGTCCAACGTGCACAAACGCGAACCTTTCCGTCATCACTCCTACTTCTCCGATGTTGCGGTGGGAGTGATCTGCGGCCTTGGCGCCAGCGGTTACCGACTGGCCCTGGAGGCCGCCCTAGAACAGCTTGAACGTCAGGCAAACGCTTGAACGACAAGCGATAAACGCCCCTGACCGACCCTTGGGAGTTGACGATTCATGGATATCCGTAAAGTTAAGAAACTGATCGAACTGCTGGAAGAGTCCGGCATCGACGAGCTGGAGATCAAGGAAGGCGAAGAGTCCGTACGCATCAGCCGCCACAGCAAGACTCCAGCCCAGCAGTACTACGCACCGGCTCCGGTTGCCGCTCCAGTGGCTGCACCTGCCGCTGCCGCTCCTGCTGCCGCCGCCGCTCCTGCAGCACCGGCCGCACCCGCGCTGAACGGCACCGTGGCCCGTTCGCCAATGGTTGGTACTTTCTACCGCAAGTCTTCGCCTACCTCGCCAGCCTTCGTTGAAGTCGGCCAGAGCGTGAAGAAGGGCGACACCCTGTGCATCGTCGAAGCGATGAAGATGATGAACCACATCGAAGCTGAAACCAGCGGTGTGATCGAGTCCATTCTTGTCGAAGACGGCCAGCCGGTTGAGTACGACCAACCGCTGTTCACCATCGTTTGAACCGCGGAGAGTCTTTGATGTTGAAGCCTGCGAAGTTGGAAAAAGTCCTGATCGCCAACCGCGGCGAAATCGCCCTGCGGATCCTGCGTGCCTGCAAGGAAATGGGGATCAAGACCGTAGCCGTCTACTCCAAGGCCGACAAGGAGCTGATGCACCTGGGCCTGGCAGACGAATCGGTATGCATCGGCCCTGCGCAAGCCGCGCAGTCCTACCTGCACATCCCGGCCATCATCGCGGCCGCTGAAGTCACTGGCGCCACGGCGATCCACCCTGGCTACGGCTTCCTCGCGGAAAACGCCGACTTCGCCGAACAGGTGGAAAACTCCGGCTTCGCCTTCATCGGCCCGAAAGCCGAGACCATCCGCCTGATGGGCGACAAGGTTTCCGCCAAGCACGCGATGATCGCGGCCGGTGTTCCTACGGTTCCAGGTTCCGACGGCCCGCTGCCGGAAGACGAAGAAACCGCCCTGCGCATCGGCCGTGAAGTCGGCTACCCGGTGATCATCAAGGCCGCTGGCGGCGGTGGTGGTCGCGGCATGCGCGTGGTGCACAAGGAAGAAGACCTGATCGCCTCGGCGAAGCTGACCCGCTCCGAAGCCGGCGCGGCGTTCGGCAACCCGATGGTCTACCTGGAGAAGTTCCTGACCAACCCACGCCACGTGGAAGTCCAGGTGCTGTCCGACGGCCAGGGCAATGCCATCCACCTGGGCGACCGCGACTGCTCGCTGCAGCGTCGGCACCAGAAGGTCCTCGAAGAAGCGCCGGCACCGGGCATCGACGAGACCGCCCGCCAGGAAGTCTTCGCCCGCTGCGTCAAGGCGTGCATCGACATCGGCTACCGCGGCGCCGGCACGTTCGAGTTCCTCTACGAGAACGGCCGCTTCTACTTCATCGAGATGAACACTCGCGTGCAGGTAGAGCACCCGGTATCGGAAATGGTGACCGGTATCGACATCGTCAAGGAAATGCTCAGCATTGCCGCCGGCAACAAGCTGTCGTTCACCCAGGACGACGTCGTGATCCGCGGCCACGCGCTGGAATGCCGGATCAACGCCGAAGACCCGAAAACCTTCATGCCAAGCCCAGGCACGGTCAAGCATTTCCATGCCCCGGGCGGCAACGGCGTGCGCGTCGACTCGCACCTGTACAGCGGTTACGCGGTTCCACCGAACTACGATTCGTTGATCGGCAAGCTGATCACCTACGGGGCCACCCGTGACGAAGCCATGGCGCGCATGCGCAATGCGCTGGACGAAATCGTCGTCGACGGGATCAAGACCAACATCCCGCTGCACCGCGACCTGACCCGTGACGAAGGCTTCTGCAAAGGGGGCGTGAACATTCACTACCTCGAGCACAAGCTGGCCGAGCAACACTGATCGGCACCCGCCACACCGACAAGGCCGCTTTCGAGCGGCCTTGTCGTATCTGCCATTCCCCCTGCCCCTGCAGGAGCGAGCCTGCTCGCGAGCCGCGCAGCGGCCATTCCCTGATCAACCCTCCTTGCGACCAAGCACAGGGCATCCCCCTCGCTCCCAAGGGGCGTCTCGCGTAAACTTGCGCGCTTCTCGCGGCCCACTAGGCTGCACATCACATATTTTCAAAGGTGCCCGCCATGCCTTGGCTGCAAGTCCGTCTCGCCATCAGCCCAGAACAAGCCGAAACCTACGAAGACGCTTTTCTTGAAGTCGGTGCCGTCTCGGTCACCTTCATGGACGCCGAGGATCAGCCGATCTTCGAACCTGAACTGAACACCACCCCGCTCTGGTCCCACACCCATCTGCTGGCCCTGTTCGAGGGCGGCACCGAAGCCGCCAGCGTACTCGCCCACATGGAGCTGCTGACCGGCGGCCCGCTGCCCGAGCATCACAGCGAAGTCATCGAAGACCAGGATTGGGAGCGCAGCTGGATGGACAACTTCCAGCCCATGCGTTTCGGCCAGCGCCTGTGGATCGTTCCCAGCTGGCACGCCGCGCCGGAGCCCGAGGCCGTGAACCTGCTGCTGGACCCGGGCCTGGCCTTCGGCACCGGCACCCACCCGACCACCGCCCTGTGCCTGGAATGGCTGGACGGCCAGGACCTGAAGGACTGCAACGTGCTGGACTTCGGCTGCGGCTCGGGGATCCTGGCCATTGCCGCCCTGTTGCTGGGCGCCAAACAGGCGGTGGGCACCGACATCGACGTGCAAGCCCTGGAAGCCTCCCGTGACAACGCCGGGCGCAACGGCATTGCCGACGAGCTGTTCCCGCTCTACCTGCCCGAGCAACTGCCTCAGGTGCAGGCCGATGTACTGGTGGCCAACATCCTGGCCGGGCCGCTGGTGGCCCTGGCACCGCAGCTTTCGGGGCTGGTCAAGTCCGGCGGACGCCTGGCACTTTCCGGCATCCTTGCCGAGCAGGGCGAGGAAGTCGCCGCGGCTTATGCCCAGGACTTCGATCTGGACCCGATCGCTACCCTTGATGGCTGGGTGCGCATCACCGGCCGTCGGCGCTAGAATGGCCGCCTGCATACTCCGGATGGCCGCATGACCGACAGTTTCGTCACCCAGTGCCCGCATTGCCAAACCCGCTTCCGCGTCAGCCACGCCCAGTTGAGCGTGGCCCGTGGAGTGGTTCGCTGTGGTTCCTGCCTGCAGGTGTTCAATGCCGCGCGGCAGTTGCTCGAGCAACGCGCAGCCAAGGAAGCTGCCACCTCCAAAGCCGCTGCCAAACCCGTAGCGCCGCCCGCTGCTCCCGCTGCTCCCGCTGCTCCCGCTGCTCCCGCGGCTCCCGCGGCAACCGCGGCACCGGCGGCACCGGAACCGGATCTGCCACCCCCCGCGCCCCCAGCCGCCCCTCAACGCGCCATCAGCCAGAAGCAATGGTCGGCCACCGAGATGGACCTGGATCACCTGGACCTCGATGAGGAACTGGCCAAGCTCGAACAGCGCGAAATCCAGCCAGCCAAGGCCTTTGGCCAGGAACGCGAACACAAGGAAGGCAGCCTCAGCGCCCGACGCGATGCCCAGGACGCCGACGAGGCGCACTGGCCGGACGGACTGTTCGGCAGCGCCGCCGAACGGGACGGCAGCGAGCCATCGTCCCTCAAGGTGCAACCGGCCGACGCCGAACCCAGTACCGAACCGCCCAAGCCCAGCCGCACCGAACCGTCGCTGTCGTTCAACCTCGCGGACCTGGACGACGAACCCCTGGCGCCCAGGTTGCGCCTGGACGATGACCTGGAACCTCACTCGCCTGCCAACCAGGACGACGAGCCCGAGCCCGCTGCTTCCGGCAAGAGGCGCCGCGAGCGCAACGAGCCCGGGGTCAAGGAAGAGGTGCTGCTGGACCTGGTGGACGACCCGCTCCACCTCGACTGGCAGAAGCGCCGCTCGCCCTGGGGCAAGCGCCTGCTCTGGCTGCTGCTGATCCTGCTGGCCGCCGGCGGCCTGGTGGGACAATACGTCGCCTATCACTTTGATGAGCTGGCCCGCCAGGACCAGTACCGCCCTTGGTTCCAGCAACTGTGCCCGGAATTCGGCTGCACGGTGCCTTCCCGGGTCGACATCGCCCGGATCAAGAGCAGCAACCTGGTGGTGCGAAGCCATCCGGAATTCAGCGGCGCCCTGGTGGTGGATGCCATCATCTATAACCGCGCGCCCTTCTCCCAACCCTTCCCGCTGCTTGAGCTGCGCTTCGCCGACCTCAACGGCCACCTGATCGCCAGCCGCAGCTTCAAGCCCGGGGAGTACCTGGGCGGTGACTTGCAGGAGGCGGCGGAAATGCCACCGCAGACCCCGATTCACATCGCCCTGGATATTCTTGACCCCGGCCCGAAAGCGGTGAACTACAGTCTGAGTTTCCACTCGCCTGAGTGAATCGGCTGCACGAGTTCACGGACGACTCTGGATTAACGACAGTTTTATGACTGTTTCGCCTGGATTGCTCCCAGGACGTTACAGAAGAACTGTTCAGATTTTATCCAATTCAGCCTTTATCCGGTCATCGAGAGCGGGTATCATGCCAACCCTTTTTCGAACTCTCATGATCCGGCCCCACAACAGGGAAGTCCTATGTCGGCGGTACGCATCGGCCCATATACAGTGCACAACGGTTTGATTCTCGCCCCGATGGCGGGGGTTACAGACCAGCCCTTTCGTCAGCTTTGCAAGCAATTGGGCGCGGGCCTTGTAGTCTCGGAAATGGTCACCAGCGACATGAGCTTGTGGAACAGCCGCAAATCGCGGTTGCGCATGATCCACGAAGGCGATCCCGAGCCTCGCTCGGTGCAGATTGCCGGGGGTGATGCACAGATGCTGGCAGACGCCGCCCGCGCCAACGTCGAGTTGGGCGCACAGATTATTGATATCAACATGGGTTGCCCGGCCAAGAAGGTCTGCAACAAGGCCGCCGGCTCCGCGTTGCTGAAGGACGAAGCCCTGGTCAACGAGATTCTCCAGGCAGTAGTGGCCGCTGTGGATGTACCGGTTACCCTGAAGATCCGCACCGGCTGGGACCGGGAGAACAAGAACGGCCTGACGGTGGCGAAGATCGCCGAGCAGGCCGGCATCACGGCACTGGCGGTCCATGGTCGGACCCGGGCCGACCTGTACACCGGTGAAGCCGAGTACGACACCATTGCCGCGATCAAGCAGGCGGTGTCGATCCCGGTCTTTGCCAATGGCGATATCGACTCGCCGGAAAAGGCCCGGCGGGTGTTGCACGCCACCGGCGCCGACGGGCTGTTGATCGGCCGGGCCGCCCAGGGGCGGCCATGGATTTTTCGTGAGATCGAACACTTCCTCAGTACCGGTGAAACCCTCCCGGCACCGGAGCTGTTCGAAGTGGAACGTATTCTGCTAGAGCACCTGGCCGCGCTGCATGCCTTCTATGGAGAGGTCATGGGCGTACGCATTGCGCGCAAGCATGTGGGCTGGTATCTCGCAACCCTGCCGGGCGCCAGGGAGTTTCGCGCCCACTTCAATCGTTTGGAAGATACGGAAGCACAATGCGCCAACGTTCGTGAGTTCTTTGCCGGACGTTACAAGAGCCTGGAAACAGGGGACGGAGAGGGGGTGGCCGCATGACGATGATGACCGAGACTTTAGTGAGTGGAACAACACCCGTGAGCGACAACGTGAATTTGAAACAGCACCTCAATACACCCAGCGAAGAAGGCCAGACCCTTCGCGGGAGTGTCGAGAAGGCGCTGCACAATTATTTCGCCCACCTTGAGGGCGCTGCCGTCACGGACGTGTACAACCTGGTGCTCTCCGAAGTCGAGGCTCCGTTGCTCGAAAGCGTGATGAACTACGTCAAGGGCAACCAGACCAAGGCCAGCGAACTCCTGGGTCTGAACCGCGGTACCCTGCGCAAGAAACTCAAGCAGTACGATTTGCTGTAAGCATTCAATCAAACCAGAAAGGCGCCCGCGTAAAAAACGGTCGCCTTTTTTGCTGACTCCTTTGCTTTTGATGGAAATTGAGATGACCGACCAGACTACCCGCCTGCCGATCCGCCGCGCCTTGATCAGTGTTTCCGACAAGACCGGGATCCTCGAATTCGCCAAGGAGCTGGAAGCCCTTGGTGTGGAGATCCTCTCCACCGGCGGGACCTTCAAACTGCTGCAGGACAACGGCGTGTCCGCAGTGGAAGTCGCGGATTACACCGGTTTCGCGGAAATGATGGATGGCCGGGTGAAGACCCTGCACCCGAAAATCCACGGCGGTATCCTGGGCCGTCGCGGCATTGACGACGCCATCATGAACGAACACGGGATCAAGCCGATCGACCTGGTCGCGGTCAACCTCTACCCGTTCGAAGCCACCATCAACAAGCCAGGCTGCGACCTGCCGACCGCCATCGAGAACATCGACATCGGCGGCCCGACCATGGTCCGCTCGGCGGCCAAGAACCATAAGGACGTGGCCATCGTGGTCAATGCCAGCGACTACGCCGGCGTCCTGGAAAGCCTCAAGGCCGGTGGCCTGACTTACGCCCAGCGCTTCGACCTGATGCTCAAGGCCTTCGAACACACCGCTGCCTATGACGGCATGATCGCCAACTACATGGGCACCGTGAACCAGGCCGCCGAAACCCTCTCGACATCCGGCCGCAGCGAATTCCCGCGCACCTTCAACAGCCAGTTCATCAAGGCCCAGGAAATGCGCTACGGCGAGAACCCGCACCAGAGCGCGGCGTTCTACGTTGAGGCCAAGCCTGCTGAAGTCGGCATCGCCACCGCGACCCAACTGCAAGGCAAGGAGCTGTCCTACAACAACGTGGCCGACACCGACGCCGCGCTGGAATGCGTGAAGAGCTTCGTCAAGCCGGCCTGCGTCATCGTCAAGCACGCCAACCCGTGCGGCGTGGCGGTCAGCCCGGACGCTGAAGGCGGAATCCGCCAGGCCTACGAACTGGCCTACGCCACCGACACCGAATCGGCCTTCGGCGGCATCATCGCCTTCAACCGCGAGCTGGATGCAGCCACCGCCAAAGCCATCGTCGAGCGTCAGTTCGTCGAAGTGATCATTGCCCCGAGCGTCAGCGAAGAAGCCCGCGCCATTGTCGCTGCCAAGGCCAACGTGCGCCTGCTGGCCTGCGGCCAGTGGTCGGCTGAGCGCGCTGCGGCCTGGGATTACAAGCGCGTCAACGGTGGCCTGCTGGTGCAGAGCCGCGACATCGGCATGATCAGTGCCGATGACCTGAAAGTCGTGACCAAGCGCGCCCCGACCGAGCAAGAGATCAACGACCTGATCTTCGCCTGGAAAGTCGCCAAGTACGTCAAGTCCAACGCCATCGTCTACGCCAAGAACCGCCAGACCATCGGTGTCGGCGCCGGCCAGATGAGCCGTGTGAACTCCGCGCGAATCGCTGCCATCAAGGCCGAGCACGCCGGCTTGCAAGTTGCCGGTTCGGTCATGGCCTCCGATGCGTTCTTCCCGTTCCGCGACGGCCTGGACAACGCCGCCAAGGTCGGCATCACCGCGGTGATCCAGCCCGGCGGCTCGATGCGTGACAACGAAGTGATTGCCGCTGCCGACGAAGCGGGCATTGCCATGGTATTCACCGGCATGCGCCACTTCCGTCACTGATACGACAACGGTCGCACTGACACCGGCATCTGCTGCGTTGGAGCCCACCTCGATGATGCTCATTGCCAACAGGCAACTGCGCTCATCGAGGTGGGCTCCGCCTTGCATCTACCACTGTCATTGCAACCTCCTGAGGCGTCCAGCTCTTCAGGTTCCAAAACAGAATTAGCGTCATCCGAGGTTTTTGAAATGAATGTACTGATCATTGGTAGCGGCGGTCGTGAACACGCTCTGGCCTGGAAAGTCGCTCAGGACCCACGGGTTCAGAAAGTGTTCGTCGCCCCAGGCAACGCCGGCACCGCCATCGAGGCCAAGTGCGAGAACGTCGCCATCGACGTCCTGGCCCTGGAGCAGCTTGCAGACTTTGCTCAGAAGAATGTGTCCCTGACCATCGTCGGCCCGGAAGTGCCGCTGGTGGCTGGCGTGGTCGACCTGTTCCGCTCCCGCGGCCTGGACTGCTTCGGCCCGACGGCCGGTGCTGCGCAGCTGGAAGGTTCGAAAGCCTTCACCAAGGATTTCCTCGCCCGCCACAAGATCCCTACTGCCGACTATCAGAACTTCACCGAGATCGAGCCGGCCCTGGCTTACCTGCGTGAAAAAGGCGCCCCGATCGTGATCAAGGCCGACGGCCTGGCCGCCGGCAAAGGCGTGATCGTCGCCATGACCCTGGCCGAAGCCGAGGAAGCGGTGCGCGACATGCTGGCCGGCAATGCCTTCGGCGACGCCGGTTCCCGCGTGGTGATCGAGGAGTTCCTCGACGGCGAGGAAGCCAGCTTCATCGTCATGGTCGACGGCAAGAACGTGCTGCCCATGGCCACCAGCCAGGACCACAAGCGCGTCGGCGACGGCGACACTGGCCCCAATACCGGTGGCATGGGCGCCTACTCCCCGGCACCGGTGGTCACTTCAGAAGTGCACCAGCGGGTGATGGATCTGGTGATCTGGCCCACCGTGCGCGGCATGGCCGAGGAAGGCAACGTCTACACCGGCTTCCTCTATGCCGGGCTGATGATCGACAAGGCCGGCAACCCGAAAGTCATCGAGTTCAACTGCCGCTTCGGCGACCCGGAAACCCAACCGGTGATGCTGCGCCTGCAATCGAGCCTGGTGCTGCTGGTGGAAGCCGCCCTGGCCCAGGCCCTGGACAAGGTCGAAGCGCAGTGGGACCCACGCCCGAGCCTGGGTATCGTTCTGGCGGCGGGCGGCTATCCAGGGGACTACGCCAAGGGCGCGGCCATCACCGGCCTGGACGCCGCGGCAGCACTGGAAGGCAAGGTGTTCCACGCCGGTACCGCACTCAAGGATGGCCAGGTCGTGACCTCCGGCGGCCGGGTACTGTGCGCTACCGCCATGGGTGACAGCGTCGACGCGGCTCAGCAACAGGCCTACCGCCTGGCGGCCGAGATCGACTGGCAGGGCTGCTTCTACCGCAAGGACATCGGCTACCGTGCCATTGCCCGCGAGCGCGGCCAGGAGTAAGGCTGTCATTGGCCCCGGCAAGGGCATACGCCCTTGCCGTGCGGTCATTACGCCGCGCATAGTTATAATCAGGCATCAACCAACGAAGGGATTTCGCCGTGCGCTGGCTCAGGATTGCCCTAGGCTTCACCGTCACCTTGCTGACCCTGCTCTGCTTGAACCCGGCCTTGGCCGCTCAAGGCAGTGGCTGGGCGGTTTTGCTCGACGAACAGGCCGACCTGCAGCTCAGTGACATCCGCTCCCCACGCTACACCAACCAGTTCAGCCCGATCGAGCTGGACAAGCTCACCGCCGCCGAACCCGATGGCGCCCTGTGGCTACGCTTCAAGCTGCAACCGGGACCCCATGAGCAGATCCTGCGGATCTTCGCCCCCGACCTGTCCCACCTGAACCTCTACGTGCTCGAAGGCGACAAGCTGATCGAGCAAGTGAACACCGGCTCCGGCCCCTCGCAGGCGCAAAAGCCCCTGCCCAGCAGCGACTTCATGCTGCCGCTGCCGCAAAGCGCCAAGCCACTGGACGTCTATGTACGCCTGGTGTCCGAACACGAACTGCGCCCCTTCATCACCCTGCAATCGGCGGTGATGGGCGCGGCCGACCAGAGCCAGACGCTGATCTACGGCCTGCTCTTCGGCTGCCTGGCGATGCTGATCCTGCACAACCTCACCCGGTTCGCTTACACCCGCTCGCGCAGCAGCCTGTGGCTGGCAGCCTGCGAAGGGCTGCTGACCCTCAGCCTGCTGATGCTGCTGAACCTGTTCGGGCCCTGGCTCCCGGCCTGGGAAGCCCTGCAGACGCCGGGGGCCTATATCGCCCTGCTGCTGACCGCCCCCTGCGGGATGATGTTCGCCTACCGCTTTTTCGCCCCCCTGGGCGCGCATCCCCTGAACCGCCTGCTGCTGGGCAACATCCTGCTGATCAGCCTGTTCGGCCTGTTGCTGCTGTTCGTCGATACCCTGCCGCTGAACATCATCACCTACGGCCTGGTGGCCCTGGCCGGCCTGAGCATGCTGTTCGTCGGCGGCTATCACTGGCACAAGGGCTATCGCCCGGCGCGCCTGTTCGTCGCCGCCATGGTGATCTTCAACCTCGGCACCCTGGTGATCCTGCCGGCCCTGCTGGGGCTGACCCTGGTGGCCCCGCAAGGCCTGATCGTCACCCTCTTGAGCGTGGTGTGCATCGCCGGGCTGCTGATGAGCATTGCCCTGGGCGAGCGCCAGCGCAACATCACCGAGAACCGCTTCAGCGTCAGCCGCGACCTGGCCGCCAGCACCGCCGAGGTCAATGCCAAGGCCGAGTTCCTGGCCAAGATCAGCCACGAGATCCGCACCCCGATGAACGGCGTGCTGGGCATGACCGAGCTGCTGCTGGGCACCCCGCTGTCGGTCAAGCAGCGCGATTACGTACAGACCATCCACAGTGCCGGCAACGAGCTGCTGACCCTGATCAACGAGATCCTCGACATCTCCAAGCTGGAGTCCGGGCAGATCGAACTGGACGATGTGCAGTTCGACCTCAATGCCCTGATCGAAGACTGCCTGAGCATCTTCCGGGCCAAGGCCGAACAGCAGAACGTCGAGCTGATCAGTTTCATCCAGCCCCAGGTGCCAAGGGTCATCAGCGGTGACCCGACACGCCTGCGCCAGGCCCTGCTGAGCCTGTTGGAACATGCCCTGAAGAAGACCGATGAAGGCGAAGTGCTGATCGTCGTCGCCCTCGACGAGCGCAGCAGCAAACCGCGCCTGCGCATCGCCGTGCAGGACAGCGGCCAGCCGATGGAGGCCGAAGAGCGCGAAGCTCTGCTGCACACCGAGCTGCACAGCAAGAACTTCCTCGCCACCACCCGCCTGGGGGGCAACCTGGGGCTGGTAATCGCCCGTCAACTGATCCTGCTGATGCATGGCGAGTTCGGCATCAAGAGCGGCACCAACCAGGGCAGCACCCTGTGGCTGACCCTGCCCCTGGATGCCGAGCGCCTGGAACAACCGACCGCTGACCTCGACGGCCCCCTGCAGGGCGCGCGGGTACTGGTGGTGGACGACAACGACACCTGCCGCAAGGTGCTGGTACAGCAGTGCAGTGCCTGGGGCCTGAACGTCAGCGCCGTGCCATCGGGCAAGGAAGCCCTGGCCCTGCTACGCACCAAGGCGCACCTGCGGGACTACTTCGACGTGGTACTACTGGACCAGAACATGCCCGGCATGACCGGCATGCAACTGGCGGCCAAGATCAAGGAAGACCCGAGCCTGAACCACGACATCCTGCTGATCATGCTCACCGGCATCAGCAATGCGCCGAGCAAGGTGATTGCACGCAATGCCGGGATCAAGCGCATCCTCGCCAAGCCAGTGGCCGGCTACACCCTCAAGACCACCCTGGCGGACGAACTCAATCAGCGCGACAAGGCCCCCGCCGCCCCCTACAACCAGCCGGCGCACGCTGCCCAGGCCCCGGCGCCGGTCACCGTGCCCAGCGACTTCCGCATCCTGGTGGCCGAGGACAACAGCATTTCCACCAAGGTCATCCGCGGCATGCTCGGCAAGCTCAACCTGCAGCCCGATACCGCCAGCAACGGCGAGGAAGCCTTGCAGGCAATGAAAGCCAACCGCTACGACCTGGTACTGATGGACTGCGAAATGCCGGTGCTCGACGGCTTCTCCGCCACCCAGCAACTGCGCGCCTGGGAGGTCGGCAACCAACGGGTACGTACCCCGGTAGTGGCGCTCACCGCGCACATCCTCGCCGAGCACAAGGAGCGCGCGCGCCAGGCCGGCATGGACGGGCACATGGCCAAGCCCGTGGAGCTCTCGCAACTGCGGGAACTGGTGGAACACTGGGTGACCCAGCGCGACCTGCGCGAACGCAGCACCGCACACACCAGTTGAGCCGACAGGCTCTGCGGCGCCTGTTAAACTCTCGCTCGCCCTCCTTTAGTCGTGAGCTCCCACCATGCTCCACGTGCTGTTCAGCGTTTACCTGAAGATGCTGGTGCTCTACAGCCCCTTCTTCGTGCTCTCGTGCTTCATCAGCCTGACCCGCGGCTATTCGCTCAAGGAGCGCCGGCGCCTGGCCTGGAAAGTGGCCCTGGCGACCCTGGTCTCCAGCATCCTGCTGTACCTGTTCGGCCGGGTCATCTTCGGCGTGTTCGGCATCACCGTGGACGCCTTCCGCATCGGCGCCGGCAGCGTGCTGTTCATCTCGGCCCTGGGCATGGCCCAGGGCAAGTCGGCGGTACAGACCGACAACGTGCAGCAGGACGTGACCATAGTGCCGCTGACCATTCCCCTGACCGTAGGCCCGGGCACCATCGGCGCCCTGCTGGTGATGGGCGTCAGCCAGCCGCACTGGGACGACAAGCTCACCGCCATCCTCAGCATCGCCCTGGCCAGCCTCACCGTGGGGGTGGTGCTGTACCTGTCCAACCGCATCGAACGCATCCTCGGCGACCAGGGCTTGCAGATCGTCAGCCGGCTGATGGGGCTGTTCGTCTGTGCCCTGGCGGCGCAGATCATCTTTACCGGGGTAAGGGGTTACCTGGTCCCTTAGGTCCGCCTGGTCTCGAACCTGTAGGAAACCTTCCCAGCAGTAGCAGGAACCGCACCATGCCCTACAGCGCCGACGCGGCCTTTATCCAGGAACAATGGCAGGCCGGGTGCTTCCCTCGGGAAAACACCCTGGTCCTCAACAGCGGGTTCTATTGCCTGTTCGACCTGCCCTGCGAACATCCCCGGCTAATCAACAAAGTCTGGATACCGGCCCTGGACTTCCCAGGCAGGGATGATCCTGATTTCATCACCGCACTGGGGTTTGCCGCCGAAGGCCCGCAGCCCTTTCATGCCCAGTGCGGTGAAACCGCCGGGCACGGTGGTGACGGCTTCCTGGCCTTGCTGGAAAAAGACACGGATGCATTGATCTGGCTGCTTGTCCTCAGCGAAACCAATCCCTTCTGCCGAGTCGAGATCCACGACCAGCAGATCCATGCCGAATCGACCTCCGGCGTCATCGTGCGGGTCCCTGTAGAGCGCCCCGATCAGTTGACCCTGGTCTGGCCATGAACCACCCGCCCATCCCGAGCCCGATGAAAACATTGACCGCCACCGCCGCCATCGACCTCCTCAGCCAACAGCGCTTGCCCGGCCTCGACGCCGCCGCGCGCTTCTCCCACCTCCTGAACTGGTGGGGAATAGACAGCGACGACCTTGAATTCGCGGCACTTGCACCCAGCCTGCAACAACAGATCCTGACCCAACCGGAGCCCCCGCAAGAGGTGCAAGACCCACGCTACGACGCGCTGCTGCTGATCGCCCTGCGCGCCGAATATCGCGGCGTGACCCACCTGTACCTGAGGCGCTGCCTGCGTGAAGCCGGGCTGGGTGACTACACCGTCAGCGCGAACATCGAGTGCCTGGAGGCGTGCCCCTGCTGTGGCTATCGAACCCTGTCGGAGCGGGGCGCGTACGAGATCTGCGGCCTGTGCCACTGGGAAGACGACGGCAGCCAGGCGCTGGACGTACTGAGCGGGCCCAACCACAAAACCCTGGGCCAGGCCCGGGAACAATTCACCCGCGACATGAACCATCTGCCGCTGGACAAATGGCCACGCGCCACCGAGTACCCGGCATGATTCCAGCGCCACTGATTGCCCTGATCGAAGCCCAGCCCCGCTACTGCGCGCCCCCCGACACCGCCGAGGTCACCCGAGCGCTGGCAACATTGGGGATTGCCCTGGACAGCGAGTTCGCGCAGATCTACCTGACCTGTCACCCCGCCAACTTCTTGGACCGAGTGAGCTACGGCGTGCTGATGAACATCGACGGGCCCAGTGATGAAATCCTGATGTGCACCGAGTTCATTCATGAAGTCTGGGAGTTGCCCAAGAACTTCATCGCCTTCACCTCACTGCAAGGTCAAGGCGGCTACTTGCTGGACAAGGACAGCGGTGGCGTCTGGGATTTCGACCTGGGCGACCGGGAAGCTTTCGTCGCCGGCCGCATCCCGGCCAGATGGGCCAGCTTCTTCGAATTCATCACCTGGCTGCTGACCGCCGAACCCAGCGACTCGTAGGAGCCGGCTTGCCGGCGAAGAGGCCCTTGAACCTTGCACGGCCCTGAACGACGCCTTCGCCGGCAAGCCGGCTCCTACAAGGGCTTGTTGCCGTACCAACGCGGGGTGTACACCCAGTCGCCGCCCTCGGCCCGGGGGAAGACGCAGGTGGTGGAGGAGCCCACCAGCACCATGGTGCGCATGTCCACCTGCTCCGGGGTCAGCTCGCCCAGGGTGATCACCCGCAGGGTCTGGCCCGGGCGGCCAATGTCACGCCCCAATACCACCGGGGTTTGCGGCGTGCGGTGCTGGCGCACGATCTCCAGGGCCCGGCCCAGTTGCCAGGGCCGCGAGCGGGAGATCGGGTTGTAGAAGGCCAGGGCCAGATCCGCCTGGGAGGCGAGGTCCAGGCGCTTCTCGATGATGTCCCAGGGCTTGAGGTTGTCCGACAGCGACAGCACGCAGAAATCATGGCCCAGAGGCGCACCGGCCTGGGCTGCGGTGGCCAGGGAGGCAGAGACGCCCGGGAGGATCTCCAGGTCGACGCTGTGCCAGGCCGGGTCGCTGGATTCGTGCAGGGCTTCGAGCACCGCCGCGGCCATGGCGAACACTCCCGGGTCGCCGGACGACACCACCACTACCGAACGGCCCTGGGCCGCCAGCTCGAAGGCGTGACGGGCGCGCTGCATTTCCTCGCGGTTGTCGGTGCAGTGCATCACTTGGTCGGCGCGGAACGGGCCGGCCATGCGCACGTAGGTTTCATAACCGAGAATGTCGTTGGCCCGGGCCAGTTCAGCTTTCACTGCCGGCACCATCAGCTCGGCGGCGCCAGGGCCGAGGCCGATCACGGCAAGGCGCCCACGGGGGCGGCCGATCTGCTCTAGGTCCAGGGGCTGGCTGGCCACAGCGATGGCGATGTCCTCGCCCACCTTCAGCGACGGCAGCAATTGCGGCACGGCCTGTTGCGCCAGCTCGGCGACACTGTCGGCGGCCGGCAGGAAACGCAACGGTACGCCCAGTTGCGCTGCTGCCTGGTGCAGGGCACGGTCGGCCATGTCGTGGTCAGCGGCCAGCAGGCACGCCACCGACTGCACCGCGATGCGCGCCTGATGCAGGGCCTGGCGGATGTGCGTGGCCAGGTCGCTATCAGCTTCGCCGGCAAGCCGCTGCCCACGGCAGGCAACCAGCACGCTGCGGGGGTAGATCAGCAGTTCATTGGCCACGGGCTCGCGCTCGGCAGAGCCGACGCGGATGGTCAGGCGGGCCTGATCATCCTCGGGCAGCTTGGCTGCAGCCAGCCAGGGGGCTGCGCCTTCGATGCGCACGCTTTCGCCCCCCAGCAGGTCGGAGACGAACCGCTTGCCCAGCTCCAGGTCACCCAGGGCATAGCCACTGGGCGGGTTGAGCAGGCAGGTGCCGAAGCGCAGTTCACCGCTGGTGGTGATGGCGGCAGCTACTCCGAGCCCCGCGGCAATTTCCCGGGCCATGCCATTGACCCCGCCCAGGCCGCCCAGCAGCGGCACCACGGCGCTGCCGTCCTCGGCCACCGCCAGCACCGGCGGTTCGGCGCCTTTTTCCAGCAGCAGCGGCGCCAGAGTGCGGATCACGATGCCGGCCGCACACAGGGCGATGATCGGCGTGTCCTGTTGATAGAGCTGGCGCAGGGTCGCGCCGAATTCGTGATAGACCCGGTCGGCGCCTTCGACCCGCTCCGCCAGACCGTGGATCAACGAGTCGGGATACAGCCGCTGGATCTGCCGTGCGGTGTCGAGGCTGCCTTGGCCAAGGATGACGATGGCCGGAGTTGAGCGGGCCATCAACCTTGCCACCGTTCGCCGGGCACGATGATCAGCGAGAAGTACGGCGAGGACATCGGCTCCACGTCATCCAGCGGCACGATTTTCTGGTTGGCCATGGTGGCGCGCTCCACGTACAGCGCACGCTGCGCCAGCCCCAGTTCTTCCAGGACCTGGCGCACCTTGGGGAAGTTGCGCCCCAGCTTCATCACCACCGCCGCGTCGGCGTCTGCCAGGCGGCGCTTGAGTTCCTCATGGGGCAGCACCCCGGAGAGCACCGACAGGCTCTGGTTGCGATACACCAACGGCGCGCCCAGCACCGAGGCGCCGCCCAGCATCGAGCACACCCCCGGCACCACTTCGGCCTGGTAACGCTCGGCCAACCGGTCGTGCAGGTACATGTAGGAGCCGTAGAAGAACGGGTCGCCTTCGCAGATCACCGCCACGTCGCGGCCGGCGTCCAGGTGCTGCGCCAGCTCCTGGCTGGCGCTGTCGTAGAAGTCGCTGATCACTTGTTCGTAGGACAGCGGCGCCGGCAACACCTCGGTGGTGACCGGGTACACCAGGGGCAGCAGGGTCTGGGCCTGTTGCAGATGCCCTTCGATGATGCCGAAGGCATTGCCCTTCTTGCCCTTGGCCACGAAGTACGCCACCACGGGTGATTCGCGCAGCAGGCGCAGGGCTTTGACGGTAATCAGTTCCGGGTCACCGGGGCCCACGCCAAGGCCGATCAAACGTCCGGGCTGCTGCATCATTCGACCTCCGTGGCCAGGGCATTGACCGCAGCCGCCGCCATGGCGCTGCCACCCAGGCGACCCTGCATGATCACGAAGGGCACCCCGCGGCTGTCGGCGGCGAGCATCGCCTTGGATTCGGCGGCACCGACGAAGCCCACCGGGAAGCCGAGGATCAGCGCCGGTTTCGGCGCGCCCGCATCGAGCATTTCCAGCAGGTAGAACAAGGCGGTGGGCGCGTTGCCGATCACCACCACGCTGCCTTCCAGGTGCGGGCGCCACAGTTCCAGGGCCGCAGCGGAACGGGTGTTGCCCAGCTCCCGGGCCAGCGCTGGCACGCTGTCGTCGCGCAGGGTGCAGATCACCTGGTTGTTGGCCGGCAAGCGGGCCCGGGTAATACCCTCGGAAACCATGCGCGCATCGCAGAGAATCGGCGCACCGGCCGCCAGGGCATCGCGCCCGGCCTTGCCGGCGCCCTCGGAAAACTGCAGGCCGTCGACGGCCTCGACCATGCCGCAGGCATGGATCACGCGCACGGCGAGTTTCTCCAGGTCGGCGGGAATGCGCTCCAGCCGGGCTTCTTCGCGGATGATCGCAAAGGAGTTGCGATAGATCTCCTGACCGTCGCGGATGTAATCAAGCATCAAGGTTGCTCCGTGGGCGGGCATCGAGCAATGCCTCTGCCGCTTCAATAGAAAGGTTGCGTGCGTGCAGCGTGCCGAAACCCGGCTGCGCTGCATCGCGCAAATACAAGTCATAGCGCCCTGGGGCCACCGCCAGCAGGGTGGCCGGCGCCACATGAGCGGCGGCGCAGGAACGCGGGCAGGCGGACAGGTGCACATCCAGTTGGCGGCCATGGCGCTGGAGCAGTCCTGCCAGTTGCAGGGCGTCGCTTTTGGTGTCGGCCAGGGCCTTGCCGCAACCACTGGAACCGGTGCAGGCAATCAAGTGAGCCAAGGCCTGTTGCGGGCTGCACAGCAGGCCCAGTTGTTCCAGGGCGGCAGTGGCCGCCGGCGCATCCGCCGCGGCGATCGAGGGCAGCAGCAGGCTCTGCCAGGGGGTCAGGCGCAGGCTGGCGTCGCCGTACTGTCGGGCCAATTGCGCCGCGCCCTTGAGCATGGCCGGATCGAGCCGCCCCAGGGGCGTGCCCGCGCCAACATAGACCTGCCCGGGCGCAGCCTGTGGATAAGTACCGATGTGCAGCCCGGCGGCACTGGCCTGGCGCCGCCAGCCACCGATATTCAGCAGCGGCCGGCTCAGGCGGGGCTGCAGTTGAGCGAGGAAATCTTCCCGCGACATGTCCATCAGTAGGTGACGCATGCGCGTCTGTTCCGGCCGCGCCAGGTCGAGAAACAGCTCCAGCACGGCCACCAGCAGCTCGTGGCCCTGGTCCTGCGCCACCGCCGCCAGGGGTTCATCCACCGGGCAGCCAGCCAGGCCGAACGCCAGCAGCCCCTGGCCGTCGCGCTCAAGGGCCGACAGCCACAGATCATGGTGATGTTCGAGCATGGCCAGGGCTTCGCCACCGTCGAGCTGTACGGCGAACTTGGCCGACAGTTGGTGAAAGCGCGGATGGCCCTGCAAGGTGTCGAGAATCCGTGCGGCCAGGGGCCGGGTATCCATCAAGCGCTGCCGATCGATCCCGGCGCAGGGGCTGAGCATCAGGTTGCGCACATCGTCACCGGCGGCAGTAGTCGGGCCAAGCCCGGCAGCCAGCAGTGCGGCGATCAGTGCCTGATGCTCCGGGCCGATGCCGCGAATCTGCAGGTTGGCGCGGTTGGTGGCCTCGATCACGCCACCGGCGTAGGCCTGCGCCGCCTCGGCCACGGCCACGGCCTGCTCCGCGCTGATGACGCCGCCAGCCAGCTTGATCCGGCAGATGCCACCGTCCAGCGCCGGGACGATGCGCAGCAACCCCGGGCAGGCCGAGGGGCGGATGGCAGTGGACATCGAGCGTTCGTTCAAGGGGGTGACCGGCCGTGTGGGAAAAGCGCTTCGTCAGCGAAGGCGCGGTATTATGCCTGCTTTGTCCGAAGGCATGAAAAGCCTGCCTGTCGGAACAACAGGTTTTGCGTTCGAGGAATAGAGATGTCGCCCTGGCTGACAGTAGTGGGAATCGGTGAAGACGGCTTCAAGGGCCTTGGCAGAAATGCCCGGCACGCCCTGCTGGGCGCATCAAGGATCGTCGGCGCCCAACGCCAGCTGGACCTGCTGCCACCCTGCATCCGTGGCCAGCGCCAGCTGTGGCCCAGCCCCTTTTCCCTGGAGCCGGTGCTGAGCCAGCGTGGTGCGGCAGTCTGCGTCCTGGCCAGCGGTGACCCCATGCTGTTCGGCGTCGGCGCCAGCCTGGCGCGGCAGCTGCCCGCAGAGGAAATCCAGGTACTGTCCTTCCCTTCGTCCTTTTCCCTGGCGGCTGCGCGCCTGGGCTGGCCTTTGCAGGAGGTGATCACGCTCTCTGTGGTCGCGCGGCCGATCAGCGCACTCAGCGCCCAACTGTCCGGCGGGGTACGCCTGCTGGTGCTGAGCAATGACGGCCACAGCCCGGCCGCCATCGCCGGCCTGCTGCGCGAGCGCGGTTTCGGCCCGAGCCGGATCAGCGTGCTGGAACACCTGGGTGGCCCCCTGGAGCGGCGCATCGACGGCACCGCCCATGACTGGGCCGACCCGGCAATCGCCGACCTCAACCTGCTGGCCATCGAATGCCTGGCCGAAGCCAGCACCCCGCGCCTGTCGCGGCTCGCCGGCCTGCCGGACTCGGCCTTTCGCCACGACGGCCAGTTGACCAAACGCGACGTGCGGGCCATGACCCTGGCGCGCCTGGCACCGGTGCCCGGCGAGCTGCTCTGGGACGTGGGCGCCGGCAGCGGCTCCATCGGCATCGAGTGGATGCGTACCCACCCCAGTTGCCGCGCCCTGGCCATCGAGGCCGACGACGGCCGCCAGCAATTGATCGAACACAACCGCGAGGTACTCGGCGTGCCCGGGCTGCAACTGATACGCGGCCGCGCGCCCCAGGCACTGACTGGGCTGGAACGCCCGGATGCGATCTTCATCGGTGGCGGCGTGACCCGCGAAGGCGTGCTGCAGGCCTGCTGGGAACAACTCAAGCCCGGCGGGCGCCTGGTGGCCAATGCCGTGACCCTGCAAAGCGAAATGACCCTGATGGACTGGCGAGAACGCCACGGCGGCGAGCTGACCCGCATCCACATCGCCCAGGCCCAGCCACTGGGAGAGTTCGACACCTGGCGCCAGGCCCTGCCGATCACCCTGCTGGACCTGCACAAGCCCCGGGACCTGCCATGAACCTTGCAGGTGCGGGCTTGCTCGCCAATACGTCCACCCAAGAGAGCCCCGTGCACCCTTCGCGAACAAGCTCGCCCCTGGGAGGGCTGGGGCATGCGTGAAGAAACAGCGGAACAGCCCGCGCCCCTGCGCAGCGGCCTGACCACCGGCAGCTGCGCCACCGCCACCAGCCTGGCCGCCGCGCGCCTGCTGCTCGAGGGCAGCAATGCCGACGCGGTGCAGATCATCCTGCCCAAGGGCAAGCAGGTGCAGATGCGCCTGGAATTCTGCCGCCACACCGCCGACGGCGCCGAAGCCGGCACTATCAAGGACGCCGGCGACGATCCGGACGTGACCCACGGCGCCCTGCTGTACTCCCGAGTGCGCCTGATCCCTGAACCGGGCATTCGCTTCGTCGCCGGCCAGGGCGTGGGCACCGTGACCCGCCCCGGCCTGGTGCTGGCGGTGGGCGAGCCGGCGATCAATCCCGTACCACGCCGGATGATCGGCGAGCACCTGCAACGGCTCGCTGAAGAACGGGCCTACCCCGGCGGTTTCGAGGTCACGGTGAACGTCGAGGGCGGAGCGGAACTGGCCCTGAAAACCATGAACCCGCGCCTGGGGATTCTGGGCGGGCTGTCGATCCTGGGCACCAGCGGCATCGTCCGGCCCTTCTCCTGTGCGGCCTACATCGCTTCGATCCACCAAGGCATCGACGTGGCCAAAACCAATGGCTACCTGCACATCGCCGCCTGCACCGGCAACGCCAGCGAAGACACCATGCGCCGGGTCTACCAGTTGCCGGAAATCGCCCTGATCGAAATGGGCGACTTCGTGGGTGCGGTGCTCAAGCACCTGCGCAAGGCGCCTGTGGAAAAACTCAGCCTGTGCGGCGGTTTCGGCAAGATCAGCAAACTGGCCGCCGGGCACATGGACTTGCACAGCCGCCACTCCAGCATCGACCTGCCGCAACTGGCGCAATGGGCCGCCGATGCAGGGGCCGACCCAGCCCTGCAACAGGCGATCCGCCAGGCCAATACCAGCCAGCAGGCACTGGCCATGGCCAGCGCCGCCGCAGTCGCGCTGGGCGATGCGGTATGCCAGCACGCCCTGGATTTCGCCCGCAGCGTGGTGCCGCCCCAGGTCCAGGTAGAGGTCTTTGCCATCGACCGCCAGGGCGGCATCGTCGGCCACGCCGGAGGTTTCCAATGACCCGTATCCTGCTGCTGGGCGGAGTCACCGAGGCCCTGGCCATCGCCCGCACCCTGGGCCCGGAACATATCTACAGCCTGGCCGGGGTCGGCCGGGTCCCTGGCGACCTGCGGTGCCAGGTACGGGTCGGTGGCTACGGCGGCGCCGAGGGCCTGGCGCGCTTTATCCGCGAGCAGCGGATCGGCCTGCTGCTGGATGCCACCCACCCTTACGCGGCACAGATCAGCGCCAATGCCGTGGCCGCCGCGAAGAGCGCTGGCGTGCCCTGCTGGGCCTTGCGGCGCCCGGCCTGGCAGCCGCAACCGGGTGACGACTGGCGCGAGATCGACGGCTGGGCGCAACTGGTGGAGGCCCTGCGCCCCTTCAAGCGGCCACTGTTCACCCTGGGCCGCGAGCCCTTGCAGCACCTGGATGAAATTCCCCCCGGGCAATTCTGGACTCTGCGCGCCCTGGAGGCCTGCCCGGGCAACGAACACTGCGAAGTCATAGGTGCCCGCGGGCCGTTCCTGATCGAGGACGAGCGGCAGTTGTTCGCCCGCCGACAGATCGACGTGCTGATCAGCAAAAACAGCGGCAGCAGCGCCACCGAACCCAAGCTGGAAGTGGCCCGCGAGCGCGGGCTGCCGGTGCTGGTACTCAAGCGTCCGGACCTGCCCGAAACGGATCGCAGTTTCAGCAGCACGGCCCAGTTGCTGCTGGCCCTGGGCTTGCTGGATAAAGCCTGACAGGCAAAACCATCGCGCCCCACAGCAACATGGGAAACCCCTGGCAGCGCGCGCCAATTCCTTGCTTTAGCCTTCCTTGAACAGCCTCAGTGACGCCGGCGCCAGGCAGGACCGCCTGTCGTTTCACTGGTTTTTTCGCGGGCAAATGGGTTGCCGCGACGTATCCCAAGGAATACATTCGCCATGTTCGTTTTCGAGCAGACTCCTGAGTTCAGCCGCTGGCTGCTGAACCTGAAGGACCCGCAAGGGAAAACCCGCGTACTGGCCAGGATCCGCGCCGCACAGCTGGGCCGTTTTGGCGACTGCGAACCTGTGGGTGAAGGCGTCCACGAGATGCGCATCCACCGCGGCCCAGGTTACCGGGTGTACTTCTCGCGCCGCGGCAAAGTGATCTACCTGCTGTTGATCGGCGGCGACAAGGCCACCCAGAAACGCGATATCCAACGGGCCAGGCAACTGGCCTGCGACCTCAAGAGCGAGGGCTGAAACATGCGCACCCCAGTGACCCGCTTCGACGCGGCGGAGTACCTCAAGACCCCTGAAGACATGGTCGCCTACCTCGACGCCTGCTTCGAGGAAGACACCGGCGACGGCGTGCTGATCCGCGCCGCACTCAACGACATCGCCCGTGCCCGAGGCATGACCCAGGTCGCCCGTGACACCGGCCTGGGCCGCGAAAGCCTGTACAAGGCCCTCGGCAGCCAGGGCAACCCGGAGTTCGCGACTATCATCAAGGTGATGAAGGCCCTGGGGCTGAAGATCAACGTCAGCAACGCCTGAACCGCTCCTGCGACACCACACCGCATACGGTGGTTTTTTACTTATCCACAGCGATCAGGCTAAATACCCGCCTGATCGCTCAACCGACGGATCGCCCACCATGTCCCGACAACGGCTCGCATTTGCCTGGATCGCCTGCTTCGCAGTGCTGTTCAACATGCTTGCCATGCCGCTTTCCGGGGCCATGCAGCGCAGCGATTCGGGGCTGGACGAGCAACTGCTGTGGGGCAGCTTCTGCTCCTCCACCGGCACCAAGCTGGTGGCCATTTCCCTGGGCAAGCTCGACCAGCAAGCACCGCAGAACGACGACCATTCCACCATGCAGCACTGCTGGTGCTGCTCCGGCTCGCCGCCGCTGGTGGCCTTGCCCGGGCACGTTCCCCAGCTCTCTTTCACCCGCTTCGCAGTCCAGCCGGGCGCACCGCAACCGCAGGTCGAACGGCTCACCCTGCGCCAGCAATGGCCCAGCCTGAACCCCGGTGCCCCGCCTCTGGCATGATTCCCTTTCGCAAGTGATCTGCGTCTTTGAATCGTTCTGGAGAACTCACATGTCCAAACCATCCCTGGTCAAGCAATCCCTGTTGCTGGCCGCACTGCTGCTGCCTGCCTGTTTCGCCACCGCCCACGACTACAAGGCCGGTGACCTGCAGATCGCCCATCCCTGGTCGCAGGAACTGCCGCCGAACGCGCCCACCGTGGCCGCGTACTTCGTGGTGCACAACCCGGGCAAGAACGCCGACACCCTGCTCAGCGTCGACTCGCCGATCGCCGGCAAGGCCGAGCTGCACGAGCACGTCAAGCAAGGCGACATGATGAAGATGCAGCAAGTGGCCAAGGTGGCGGTGCCCGCCGGTGGCGAGGTGACCTTCGCCCCCATGGGCTACCACGTGATGCTGCTGGAGCTCAAGGACCGCAGCCTGCTCACCGACGGCAAGCGTTTTCCGCTGACCCTGCACTTTGAAAAAGCCGGCGACGTCACGGTCGAAGTGGCGGTGCAGAAGCAGGCGCCGGACGCCATGCAAGGGCATATGCACGCCCAGTAAGCACTGACCGGCCCTCACCGTGAACGCCCCGCACGCGCCTGGCCGCAGGCGGTCCGTGCCGCGCCGCGACTCGTCTGGAGTCCGCCGCGGCAGCTGGATCAGCCTGTTCGCCATGCTGATGATCTTTATCGGCCCGCTGATTTCCCAGTCGATGCCGATGGATCACGCGATGCCGATGAACATGTCCGTTTCCATGGACATGGGCAACGCTGCGCCCGGCTGCCACGGTGAAAGCCCACACCACGCACAGAAGGGCAGATCCCAGGGCGAAGAGCATGTGCTCTGGGAAAAATGCGGCTATTGCAGCCTGCTGTTCAATTGCCCGGCACTGCCTTCGGCGCCGTCGTTTGCCGCTCTGTTCACGCCGCCCATACCGTATTTCCTGATCCCCGCCACGCGCCTGGGCCACGCCCGGCAGACCGTGTTCCCCGGCGCCCTGACCCGCGCCCCACCGTTCCTCGCCTGAGTCTTCAGCTCATCTCACACGGCCGGCTGTCAGCGCGACAGGCGCGTACCCGCGGCCGTGTCATTCAAGACCGAACGATGGAACATCTATGTTTTCTGCCGACTCTCGCCTGGGCGTTGCCCAGCCACTCAAGACCTTCGCCCTGAACCCTGCGCGCCAGCACTTCAACCGCGCCCTCGCGGTCCTCTGCGGCGCTCTGCTGACACCCCTGGCACTGGCCGACGATGCCGCAACGGACCACTCCCGGCACAGCACCGAACTGAGCCCGACGGTGATCACCGCCATCGCCCCAAGCTCGCCCCTGACCGTGGTCACCAACCCCAAGGACCCGCGCCAGCCGGTACCGGCCAGTGACGGCGGCGACTACCTCAAGACCATTCCCGGCTTTGCCCTGGTGCGCAACGGCGGCACCAACGGCGACCCGGTACTGCGGGGCATGTTCGGCTCGCGGCTGAACATCCTCACCAACGGCGGCATGATGCTCGGCGCCTGCCCGGGCCGCATGGACGCGCCGACCTCTTACATCTCTCCGGAAACCTACGACCGGCTGACCGTGATCAAGGGCCCGCAGACCGTGCTCTGGGGCCCGGGCGCCTCGGCCGGCACGGTGCTTTTCGAACGTGAACCGGAACACTTCGGCGAACTCGGCACCCGGGTCAATGCCAGCCTGCTGGCCGGCTCCAACGGGCGCTTCGACAAGACCCTGGATGCCGCCGCCGGTGGCCCCCTGGGTTATGTGCGGGTGATCGGCAACACCGCCCACGCCGACGACTACCGCGACGGCAACAATGACACCGTGGCCTCGCGCTACGACAAGTGGAACGGTGACGTGGCCCTGGGCTGGACCCCGGACGCCGACACCCTGCTGGAACTCACCGCCGGCAAGGGCGATGGCGAAGCCCGCTACGCCGGGCGCGGCATGGACGGCTCGCAATTCAAGCGCGAAAGCCTGGGCCTGCGTTTCGAGAAGTCCAACCTCGGCGAGGTGCTGGACAAGGTCGAGGCCCAGGTCTACTACAACTACGCCGACCACGTGATGGACAACTACAGCCTGCGCACCCCGTCCGGCACCGGAATGATGGCCGGCCCCATGGCCTCCAACGTCGACCGTCGCACCCTCGGGGCGCGGATCAAGGCTACCTGGCGCTGGGCCGACCTGCAGTTGATCGGCGGCCTGGACGCCCAGACCAACGAACACCGCAACCGCGCCAGCAGCGGCATCGATACCTACAAAGAGCTGCCTCGCACCAAGGACGCCGACTTCCACAACTACGGGGCCTTCGGTGAGCTGACCTGGTACGCCGCCGAGCGTGACCGCATGATCACCGGCGCGCGCCTGGACCGTGCCTCGGCCAAGGACTACCGGCAAAGCATCGGCTCGGGAATGATGAGCCGCCCCAACCCCACTGCCGGCGACACCCGGGCCGATACCCTGCCCAGCGGCTTCGTACGCTACGAGCATGATCTGGCCGACAGCCCCACCACGCTCTACGTCGGCCTTGGCCACACCCAGCGCTTCCCCGACTACTGGGAACTGTTCTCGCCGAACATGGGCCCGGCCGGCTCGGTGAACGCCTTCGATTCGATCAAGCCGGAAAAGACCACCCAGCTCGACTTCGGCCTGCAATACCAGAGTGAAGACCTGGAAGCCTGGGCCTCGGGCTACATCGGCCAGGTACGCGACTACATCCTCTTCGACTACAGCCCGGCCATGGGCGGCATGAGCATGTCCCGGGCCGATAACATCGACGCGCGGATCATGGGCGGCGAACTGGGCGCGGCCTACAAGCTGACCTCCAACTGGAAAGCCGACGCGACCCTGGCCTACGCATGGGGCAAGAACAGCAGCGACGGCAAGGCCCTGCCACAGATGCCGCCGCTGGACGCGCGCCTGGGCCTGACCTACAGCGAGGACGACTGGAGCGCCGGAGCCTTGTGGCGCGTGGTCGCAGCGCAAAACCGGGTGGACCTGAACAAGGGCAACGTGGTCGGCAAGGACTTCGGCAAGAGCGGCGGCTTCGGCGTGTTTTCCCTCAACGGCGCCTACCGGGTGACCAAGAACCTCAAGCTCAGCACCGGGGTCGACAACCTGTTCGGCAAGGCCTACGCCGAGCACCTGAACCTGGCGGGCAATGCCGGCTTCGGCTACCCGGCGACGGACCCGCAAGCCATCAAGGAACCGGGGCGCACCCTCTGGACCAAGGTCGACCTGAGTTTCTGATAGCCCTTCACCAGCAAGCCAGCCCCTCCTTGTAGGAGCCGGCTTGCCGGCGAACAGACCCCATAAAAAATAATCCAAGGCCTTGCGGAGCCCTCCCCGATGAACCGACCCAAAGTGTCTTTCTATAACCTGGCCTGGCGCTGGCATTTCTACGCCGGGCTGTTCGTCGCCCCCTTCATGGTGATGCTGGCCCTGACCGGCATCGTCTACCTGTTCAAGCCGCAACTGGACCCGCTGATGTACCCCAGCCTGCTCAAGGTGCCTGCCGCCCACCACAGCCTCAGCGCCGATGAGCTGTTGCAAAGGGTTCAGGCCGCCTACCCCCAGGGCCATATCAAGCAGTACCTGCCCCCTGTGGACGCCGAGCGCAGCGCGCAGTTCGTGGTGCAGCACAACGGCCAGGAACTCAATGTATTCATCGACCCCTACCACGGCGACGTGCTCGGCGAGCAGGATGCCAAGGGCAACCTGCAGGCCATGGCCCGGGCCATTCATGGCGAGCTGATGATCGGCACCCTGGGTGACCGGCTGGTGGAACTGGCCGCGAGCTGGGGCATTGTCCTGGTGGTTTCGGGCCTGTACCTGTGGTGGCCACGGGGCAAGACTTCGGCCGGGGTACTCTGGCCACGCTGGGGGGCCCGCGGCCGCCTGTTCTGGCGTGACCTGCACGGTGTGTTGGGTTTCTGGGGCTCGGCCTTCCTGCTGCTGATGCTGCTCAGCGGCATGACCTGGACCGGCTTCTGGGGCAAGCAGTACGCCGACCTGTGGAACCGCTTCCCCGCAGCCATGTGGAACGACGTGCCGACCTCCGACCAGAAAGCCGGCGAGCTCAACAGCGCCGCTCGCCAGACCGTGCCCTGGGCCCTGGAAAACACCCCCATGCCGATGTCCGGCGACCACGCCGAGCACATGGCCCACAACGCCGGCAATACCGCTGCGGCCGCCCCCGCCATCAGCCTGCAGGCGGTGCAGGACATCGCCCGTCAGCGCCAGGTCGAAGCGGGCTACAGCATCACCCTGCCGAGTACGGCGACAGGGGTATTCACCATCGCCGTATTCGCCGACGACCCGCGCCACGACGCCACCCTGCACGTCGACCAGTACAGCGGCCAGGTGCTCGCCGATGTGCGCTGGAAGGACTACAGCAACGTGGCCCGGGCCACCGAGCTGGGGGTGATGCTGCACGAAGGCAAGATGTTCGGGCGCTTCAACCAGATCCTGGTGCTGGTGGTGTGCCTGATGATCCTGCTGGGTGCCGTGAGTGGTCTCATCATGTGGTGGCAACGACGGCCCCAGGGCCGGCTCGGCGTACCACCACTGCGCCACGACCTGCCACGCTGGAAAACCGCAATGCTGGTCATCGGCCTGCTGGCCCTGGCCTTCCCGCTGGTGGGGGCTTCGCTGGTCTTGGTCTGGCTGCTGGACCGCCTGCTGCTATCGCGCTGGAACCGTGATCCTGAATCCGCCTCATCTTCAACATGAGTCAGCCGAGATGCGCATTCCAGAGGGCTCTGTACACTCCGCGCGCTTCAGTCGCGCACAGTTATAATGTTACCTTATAACATTTAGTGTAAGATCCTCGCCCGCAGCCTCATCCGCTGCGGGCAACCCTCTGAAAGAAGTGATTCACCGTCCCGATGAACAAGTACCTGCTGCTCAGCCTCTGCCTGATGGCCCTGCCTTCCCCGGCCCGGGCCGACGACTCCGCCCTGACCCTGCCCACCGGCACCATCTCCGCCACCGCCAGCGAAGCCGACGACAACATCAGCCTGGCCACCCCCACCAGCGCCGGTTCGCGCCTGGGCCTGAGCGCCCTGGAAACTCCGGCCAGCACCGACAGCCTGAGCGGCGAACGGATCCGCGCCCGGGGCGATCGGAGCATCCAGGACGCGGTATCGCGCAGCGCCGGCATCAGCCGCACCGGCACCCCGGGCGACGGCGGCACCTCGCTGTCGGCACGGGGCTTTACCGGGCAGAACTCGGTGATGCAGTTGTATGACGGCAACCGCATGTACACCGGCATGGGCACCGTGACCTTCCCGGTGGACACCTGGGCGGTGGAGCGGGTCGACGTGCTGCGCGGCCCGGCCTCGGTGCTGTACGGCGAAGGCGCCACCGGTGCGGTGATCAATACCATTGCGAAAAAGCCGTTCAGCGGCGAAATCGAAAACCACCTGCGTCTGGGCTACGGCTCCTTCGATCGCCAGCAGCAGGCCCTGGACAGCGGCGGCTCCCTGAGCGACACCCTGAGCTACCGGCTCAACCTCAACCGCGAGCGCAGCAACGGCTGGATCGACCGGGGCGACTCCTCCGGCGACTTCGTCAGCGCTGCCCTGCGCTGGCAGGCCCGTGACGACCTGGCCTTCACCCTGGCCCACGACTACGGCGACCAGAACCCGATGAACTACTTCGGCACGCCGCTGATCGACGGGCGTTTGCACAAAAGCCTGCGGGACAAGAACTACAACGTCGGCAACGACAAGCAGCACTACAACGACCAGTGGACCCGCCTGACCAGCCAATGGCAGATCTCCGACAACCTCAGTGCCAGCAACGAGCTGTACTACCTCAAGGCCCAGCGCCGCTGGCAGAACGCCGAGAACTACAACTTCAACCCGAGCACCGGCCAACTGACCCGCAGCGGCAACTTCGGCATCGGTCACCAGCAGGAACAGGTCGGCGACCGCCAGACCTTCACCTTCAAGCACTCGCTGCTGGGCCTCGACAGCCAGACCCTGACCGGGGTCGACTACAACCGCATCCGCTTCCACCTGAAAAGCAACTCGCCGTTCAGCGATGCCTATGCCACTGGTCAACCGGTGGACCTGTACCACCCGGCCCCGGACGACTTCGCCAGCAACAGCCCTTACCGCGACCAGTTCAAGACCACCACCAAACAACTATCGGTGTTCGCCGAAAACCGCCTGCAGCTCAGCGAGCGCTGGTCCCTGGTGACCGGTGTACGCCGCGATTACGTGCATATTGATCGCGATGATTTGAAGGACGACAGCCGAAGCGACAAGACCCTGACCGGTAACAACTGGAAGGCCGGGCTGGTGTTTGCGGTGACCCCGGACACCTCCCTCTATGGCCAGTACTCCACCAGTACCGACGGTGTCGGCGGTCTGATTTCCCTGAGCAAGAGCCAACAGCAATTCGACCTCTCCAGCGCCAGGCAAACCGAGATCGGCCTCAAGCAGATGTTCTGGGACCAGCGTGGCGAATGGACCCTGGCGGCCTACCACATCGTCAAGAAGAAGCTGCTGACCGATGTCCCGGGCGACCCGGACCTGAAACAGCAAGTGGGCCAGCAATCCTCCAACGGCCTGGAAGCCAGCCTGGACCTGCAACTGCCCCGCGCCTGGCAACTGCAGGCCAACGCCGCCATCGTTCGCGCCCGGTACGACGACTTCCAGCAGGACGTCGACGGCGTGCAGGTCTCCCGCGACGGCAAGCGCCCGGTGGACGTGCCCCGGCGCACCGCCAACCTGTGGCTGAGCAAGGCCCTCAACGATGACCTGCGGGCCGGCGCCGGAGTGCGCTACGTAGACGCGCGCTACGCCGACATGGCCAACCAGAATCAGTTGCCCAGCTACACCGTGGTGGATGCCGCGCTGTCGTGGAAAGCCCTGCCCAGCACCACCCTGGGCCTGCAATTGAACAACCTGTTTGACCGCCAGTACGCGCAAAGCCAATACAATGACGGCCAGCAATGGATACTTGGCGAGCCGCGCTCGTTCTTCGTCACCGCTGACTACACCTTTTAACCTCACCTGCGGCCACCGCGCGGGGACCACACGGATACGGCATGACCTCGCTGAACCTCACCAACCTGGCCTGGACACCCCTGGGCCAGGGCCACTGCCACCACCAGTTCCAACTGCGTGAGGCCAGCCTGCAGGTGGCGGCCGGCGAGTTCGTCGGCCTGATAGGGCCCAACGGCAGCGGCAAGACCAGCCTGCTGCGCTGCGCCTATCGCTTCAGCAAGCCGCAGCAGGGCGAGGTGCAGCTTGAGCACCAGAATGTGTGGAAGCAGTCGCCGCGCTGGTGCGCGCAACGCATCGCCGTGGTCCTCCAGGAGTTTCCCGACGCCTTCGGCCTGACCGTGCAAGAGGTGGTCGCCATGGGCCGCACCCCGCACAAGGGCCTGTTCGACGGCGACACCCAGGACGACCGGCGCATCGCCCGCGAGGCCCTGGAATCGGTGGGCCTGCTGGGCTTCGAGGACCACGCCTTCGCCACCCTGTCCGGCGGTGAGAAACAGCGGGTGATCCTGGCCCGCGCTTTGGCCCAGCAACCCCAGTTGCTGATCCTCGACGAGCCCACCAACCACCTCGACCCGCGCTACCAGCTGGAGTTGCTGCAGCGGGTCAAGCGCCTGGGCATCGGTACCCTGGCGAGCATCCACGACCTGAACCTGGCCGCGGCCTTCTGCGACCGCCTGTATGTCCTCGACCACGGGCGCATCGTCGCCAGCGGCACGCCCGGCGAGGTGCTCACTGTCGAGTTGCTGCGCAACGTCTTCGGCGTCGAGGCGCTGATCGACGCCCACCCCCTGTCCGGCTACCCACGAATCACCTGGATCACCCAACCATGACCTTGCGCTCCCTGCTTCGCTCCAGCCTGCTCCTGGCCCTGTCACTGGGGGCCGCCCAGGCCTTCGCCGAGGCCACCCACTACCCGCTGACCATCACCAGTTGCAACCGGCAAGTGACCTTCAAGCAAGCGCCGCAACACGCCCTCAGCCATGACATCAACATGACCCAGATGATGCTCGCCCTGGGGCTCAAGCCGCGCATGGTGGGCTACAGCGGGATCAGCGGCTGGAAAGCCGTGACCCCGCAGATGAGCACCCTGCTCGACGGCCTGCCGGAACTGGCGGCCAAGTACCCGTCGGTGGAAACCCTGCTCAATGCCAACGTCGACTTCTTCTTCGCCGGCTGGGACTACGGCATGCGCGTGGGCGGCGACCTCACGCCCCAGACCCTGGCGCCGCTGGGGATCAACGTCTACGAGCTGACCGAGTCCTGCGCCTTCGTGATGAAGCGCCCGGCCGCCAGCCTCGAGGACACCTACACCGACCTGCGTAACCTCGGGCGGATCTTCGACGTGCAGGATCGCGCCAACGCCCTGATCGCGCAGATGCAGGAGCAGGTGGCCCAGGTACAGAAGGACCTGCCCAGGGACAAGCCGCGGGTATTCCTCTATGACAGCGGCGAAGACCGGGCCATGACCTCGGGCCGCCTGGGCATGCCCCAGGCCCTGATCGACGCGGCCGGCGGGCGCAATATCCTCGATGACGTGGACGCCAGCTGGACCCGGGTCAACTGGGAAACCGTGGTCGAGCGCAACCCGCAGGTGATCGTCATCGTCGACTACAGCGAAGTCACCGCCGAACAGAAGCAGCAGTTCCTGCTGAACAACAAGGCCCTGCAAGGAGTCGATGCGATCAAGAACCAGCGCTTCATCGTCATCCCCTATGTGCAGGCCACGCCGGGCATCGACAACGTGCTGGCGGTGGAAACCCTGGCCAAGGGTTTCCACGGCGAATGACCAGTCCTCGCTATGCCGCACTGCTGATGGCCCTGGGCGCCCTGCTGCTGGCGTCCTGCGTGGTGTCCCTGGGCTTTGGCCCGGCACGGGTGCCGGTGGAGGTGGTGGGGCGCATTCTGTTGCACAAGGCCCTGGGCCTGGGCGTTGTGGACTGGAACCCGGGCCAGGAGCACATCGTCTGGCTGATCCGCGTGCCGCGCATGCTCCTGGGGGCCCTGGTGGGTGCCGGGCTGGCACTGATCGGCGCGGTGCTGCAGGCGGTGACTCGCAACCCCCTGGCCGACCCGCACCTGCTGGGGGTCACCTCCGGCGCCACCCTCGGCGCGGTGATCGTGGTGCTGCACCTGGGCCAGGTCATCGGGCTTTTGACCCTGCCCCTGGCGGCTTTTGGCGGCGCCCTGCTGAGCATGGCGCTGGTGCTGGGGATCGCCGCCCGCAACGGCCGCCTCGACAGCGACCGGCTGTTGCTGTGCGGGGTGGCGGTGTCGTTCGTGATGATGGCCGCGGCCAACCTGCTGCTGTTCATGGGCGACCACCGCGCCAGCTCCGCAGTGATGTTCTGGATGCTCGGCGGCCTGGGCCTGGCGCGCTGGGAACTGCTGGCGATCCCCGCCGCCAGCGTGTTGCTGGGGCTGGTGCTGCTGCTGGGCATGGCGCGGCCGCTGAACGCCCTGATGGCCGGCGAACAGACCGCCGTGACCCTGGGCCTGAACGCGCGCAATGTGCGCCTGAAGGTGTTCCTGATTGCCTCGCTGATGACCGGAGTACTGGTGTCCATCAGCGGCTCCATCGGTTTTGTCGGGCTGATGGTGCCGCACATTGCCCGGCGCCTGGTGGGCGCCGAGCACCGCCGGCTGCTGCCGGTGTGCGTGCTGCTGGGCAGCGTGTTCCTGGTCTGGGTGGACGTGGCTGCGCGCACCCTGATCGCCCCCGAGGACCTGCCCATCGGCGTGGCCACCGCGGCCATCGGCGGGGTGTTCTTCATCGGCCTGATGCGCCGCCGCTGACTGTGCCCGCCTCTGTAGGAGCCGGCTTGCCGGCGAAGGCGCTCCTGAGCCTTGTGCCAGGTTCGAAGGCCTCTTCGCTGGCCAGCCAGCTCCTACAATCGTTGCCCTTGCTTTAAGATCGCGCTTGGATCTCTCAGGATGAGTCTCATGTTCAGAACCGCGCTCCTGACCTTGCTGCTCGGCACCTCCCTTGGCGCCGTGGCCGACACCTCTGTCGACGTCTCGAAAATCTACGGCAACATCCAGATCGTCAACAGCTTCCCCGATTACAAGGTCAAGGTGGTGAACTCCTTTCCCGACCTGAAGGTGAAGCAGGTCAGCTCCTTTGCCGACGCGCCGGGCAAGTGGAAAATCGTCAACGGTTTTCCCGACTACAAGATCCAGATCGTCGACTCCTTTCCCGACTTCACCATCCAATATGTCGATTCCTTCCCGGGCGTGAACTGAAGCCACCCCCAGGCCATGGCTGCCGCCCAGCGGCAGCACCACAATGACGCACCCCGGCGCACCAGCCCCTTGCCCAAGCCTCGTCTTGGGGCATCACCTCCCCCGCCCGCGCCGTTAAAGCGACGTTTTCATGCCTTGCGCCGACTCGGCACACCCCTTGCAAAACAGCCCTTCAGCAGTCCGCATCTACCACCTGAAAAATCAAGAGTTCATGGAGATCGCACAATGAAGCGTCGTAGTTTGCTCAAGGCTTTCACTCTCACGGCAAGCATTGCCGCGATGGGCATGACCTGGACCGTCCAGGCCGCCGAAACCATCAAGGTGGGGATCCTGCACTCGCTGTCGGGCACCATGGCGATCTCCGAAACGTCCCTCAAGGACATGGCGCTGATGACCATCGACGAAATCAACGCCAAGGGCGGGGTCAACGGCAAGCTGCTGGAGCCGGTGGTGGTGGACCCGGCCTCGAACTGGCCGCTGTTCGCCGAGAAGGGCCGCCAGTTGCTGACCCAGGACAAGGTGGCGGTGGTATTCGGCTGCTGGACCTCGGTGTCGCGCAAGTCGGTGCTGCCGGTGTTCGAGGAGCTCAACGGCCTGCTGTTCTACCCGGTGCAGTACGAAGGCGAAGAGATGTCGCCCAACGTCTTCTACACCGGCGCCGCACCGAACCAGCAGGCGATCCCGGCGGTGGAATACCTGATGAGCGAGGACGGCGGCAGCGCCAAGCGCTTCTTCCTCCTGGGCACCGACTACGTCTACCCGCGCACCACCAACAAGATCCTGCGTTCGTTCCTGCACTCCAAGGGCGTGGCCGACAAGGACATCGAAGAGGTCTACACCCCGTTCGGCCACAGCGACTATCAAACCATCGTCGCCAACATCAAGAAGTTCTCCGCCGGTGGCAAGACTGCGGTGATCTCCACGGTCAACGGTGACTCCAACGTGCCCTTCTACAAGGAACTGGCCAACCAGGGCCTGAAGGCCACCGACGTGCCGGTGGTGGCCTTCTCGGTGGGCGAGGAAGAACTGCGCGGCATCGACACCAAGCCACTGGTGGGCAACCTCGCGGCCTGGAACTACTTCGAGTCGGTGGATAACCCGGTGAACCAGAAGTTCGTCGCCGCCTGGAAGGCCTACGCCAAGGCCAAGAACCTGCCGGGCGCGGACAAGGCGGTGACCAACGACCCGATGGAAGCCACCTACGTCGGCATCCACATGTGGGCCCAGGCGGTGGAGAAAGCCAAGTCCACCGATGTCGACAAGGTTCGCGAGGCCCTGGCCGGGCAGACCTTCGCCGCCCCTTCGGGCTACACCCTGACCATGGACAAGACCAACCACCACCTGCACAAGCCGGTGATGATCGGCGAGATCCAGCCCGACGGTCAGTTCAACGTGGTCTGGCAGACCGAAGGCCCGATCCGCGCCCAGCCCTGGAGCCCGTTCATCCCGGGCAACGACAAGAAGCCGGACTACGCGGTCAAGAGCAACTGATCCGAACCTGACGCCTTCCCCGTAGGAGCGAGCTTGCTCGCGATGAGGTCCACAGGACTTCCGAAGAAAACCGCCTGGCTGGCCGCCGCGCGGATCGCGAGCAAGCTCGCTCCTACAGGTTACCCAGGCGCTTTCAAGGACATCGATATGCCCACTGCTCTCTACCGTTTGCTCCTCGTCTGCCTGTTGCTGCTGCCCATGGCTGCCCAGGCCAGCGAAGCCGAAGATTTTGTCGCGGCCAACTCCAACCAACAGGCGCAGCTCCTGGAAACCTGGGCCGCGCAGCCCGACCCGGCGCGCCTGGAACTGCTCAACGCCCTGCAGCAGGGCCAGTTGAACATCGCCGGCGAAAGTAGAACCCTGCGCCTGAACAACCGCCTGCGGGGCCTGATCGACAGCGCCCTGGCCAGCCACCAGTTGCTCGCCAGCGACGCCAATAGCCGTCTGGCCGCTGCCCGCCAACTGCAAAAAAGCGCCAAGCCGGCGCAACTGAAATTCCTCGATGCCCGACTGGCCGCCGAGCAAGCCCCGGATGTGCACGATGCCCTGAGCCTGGCCCTGGCCAACCTGCAACTGGTGGACAGCGACCCGGCGGTGCGCCTGGCCGCCGTGCGCCTGCTGGGGGAAACCGGCGACCCGCTGGCCCGCACCCGTCTCGAAGGCCTGCTCGAACCCGGGGTCGAAGCCGATGCCGCGGTACGCACCGCTGCCGAAACCAGCCTGGCCCAGGTCAAGCGCAAGCTGCTGGTGGGCGAAGTGCTGGGCCAGGCCTTCAGTGGCCTGTCCCTGGGCTCGATCCTGCTGCTGGCGGCCCTGGGGCTGGCCATCACCTTCGGCCTGCTGGGGGTGATCAACATGGCCCACGGCGAGATGTTGATGCTCGGCGCCTACGCCACCTATATGGTGCAGTTGCTGTTCCAGCGCTACGCCCCCCAGGCCATCGAGTACTACCCGCTGCTGGCGCTGCCGGTGGCGTTTTTCGTCACCGCCGGGATCGGCATGGCCCTGGAGCGCACGGTGATCCGCCACCTCTACGGCCGGCCCCTGGAAACCCTACTGGCCACCTGGGGCATCAGCCTGATGCTGATCCAGCTGGTGCGCCTGCTGTTCGGCGCGCAGAACGTCGAGGTGGCGAACCCGGCCTGGCTGTCCGGCGGCATCCAGGTGCTGCCCAACCTGGTACTGCCCTACAACCGCATCGTGATCATCGCCTTCGCGCTCTTTGTCGTGGTGCTCACCTGGCTGCTGCTGAACAAGACCCGCCTGGGCCTGAACGTGCGCGCGGTGACCCAGAACCGCAACATGGCCGCCTGCTGCGGCGTGCCCACCGGGCGCGTGGACATGCTCGCCTTTGGCCTCGGCTCGGGCATTGCGGGCCTGGGCGGCGTGGCCCTGAGCCAGATCGGCAACGTCGGCCCGGACCTGGGCCAGAGCTACATCATCGACTCGTTCCTGGTGGTGGTGCTGGGCGGGGTCGGGCAACTGGCCGGCAGCGTGCTGGCGGCCTTCGGCCTGGGGGTGGCGAACAAGATCCTCGAACCGCAGATCGGCGCCGTGCTGGGCAAGATCCTGATCCTTGCGCTGATCATTCTGTTTATCCAGAAACGCCCGCAGGGACTCTTCGCACTGAAAGGACGGGTGATCGACTGATGAATCAACCACTGCTCATTACCGCCACCCAGAAAGCCGGGCCCAGGGTCACGATCACCGTCGGGGCGTTGCTGCTCCTGGTGCTGCTGGCCCTGCCGCTGCTGTCGCTGCTACCGGCGGACAACCCGCTGCAGGTCTCGGCCTACACCCTGACCCTGGTGGGCAAGATCCTCTGCTACGCCATCGTCGCCCTGGCCCTGGACCTGGTCTGGGGCTACGCCGGGCTGCTGTCCCTGGGCCACGGCCTGTTCTTCGCCCTGGGCGGCTACGCCATGGGCATGTACCTGATGCGCCAGGCCGCCGGGGATGGCCTGCCGGCCTTCATGACCTTCCTTTCCTGGAACGAACTGCCCTGGTACTGGACCGGCACCGAGCATTTCCTCTGGGCCCTGTGCCTGGTGGTGCTGGCCCCGGGGCTGCTGGCCCTGGTGTTCGGCTTCTTCGCCTTCCGCTCGCGGATCAAGGGCGTGTACTTCTCGATCATGACCCAGGCCCTGACCTTCGCCGGGATGCTGCTGTTCTTTCGCAACGAGACCGGCTTTGGCGGCAACAACGGCTTTACCAACTTCCGCAGCATCCTGGGCTTCGGCATCACCGAACCGGGCACCCGGGCGGTGCTGTTCCTGGCCACGGTACTGCTGCTGGCGGCCAGCCTGTACCTGGGCTGGCGCCTGGCCCGGAGCAAGTTCGGCCGGGTGCTGACGGCCCTGCGCGATGCCGAAAACCGCCTGATGTTCTGCGGCTACGACCCGCGCGGCTTCAAGCTTTTCGTCTGGGTGCTGAGCGCCGTGCTGTGCGGCCTGGCCGGGGCCCTGTACGTGCCCCAGGTGGGCATCATCAACCCCAGCGAAATGTCCCCCACCAACTCCATCGAGGCCGCCGTGTGGGTCGCCCTGGGCGGGCGCGGCACGCTGATCGGCCCGCTGCTGGGGGCCGGCGTAGTCAACGGCATGAAGAGCTGGTTCACCGTGGCCTTTCCCGAATACTGGCTGTTCTTCCTCGGTGCGCTGTTCATCGTCGTGACCCTGTACCTGCCCAAGGGCGTGATCGGCCTGCTGAACAAACGAGGTGAACAATGAGAGTCACAGCCACGGCGGACTTCATGCTCGAACCCATTCTCGACACCAACAAGGACGCCGGCACCAGCCGCGACGCCATCGGCCTTGGCCACGCCGCAGGCAAGGGCCTCAACACCCGCCACGGCACTATCCTGACCCTGGAGGACATCAGCGTCAGCTTCGACGGTTTCAAAGCCCTCAACGACCTCAACCTGTACATCGGTGTCGGCGAGTTGCGCTGCATCATCGGGCCCAATGGAGCCGGCAAGACCACCCTGATGGACGTGATCACCGGCAAGACCCGCCCCTCCCGGGGCAAGGCCTGGTTCGGCGAAACCCTGGACCTGACCCTGATGAGCGAAGTGCAGATCGCCCAGGCCGGGATCGGCCGCAAGTTTCAGAAGCCCACGGTGTTCGAGGCCCTGAGCGTTTTCGAGAACCTGGAGCTGGCGCAGAAGACCGACAAGTCGGTGTGGGCCTGCCTCGGCGCGCGCCTGGACGGCGAACAGCAGGCCCGTATCGAGCAGGTGCTGGAGACCATTCGCCTGACGGCTTCGGCCCGGCGCCAGGCCGGCCTGCTGTCCCACGGCCAGAAGCAGTTTCTGGAGATCGGCATGCTGCTGATGCAGGACCCACAACTGCTGTTGCTGGACGAACCGGTGGCGGGCATGACCGATGCCGAGACCGAGTTCACCGCCGAGCTGTTCAAGAGCCTGGCCGGCAGGCACTCGCTGATGGTGGTGGAGCACGACATGGGCTTTGTCGGCTCGATTGCCGACCACGTCACCGTGCTGCACCAGGGCAGTGTGCTGGCCGAAGGCTCCCTGGAGCAGGTGCAGGAAAACGAACGGGTGATCGAGGTTTACCTCGGCCGTTAACGCGATCGCCGTTCGCCGACAAGCCGGTTCCTACCCCTCCCGCAGGAGCTGGCTTGCCAGCGAAGACCGCCCCGCAATTCCCACAAAATTCGAGTATCCGACCATGCTCCAAGTCGACCAGTTGCACCAGTACTACGGCGGTAGCCACATCCTGCGCGGCCTGAGCTTCGAGGCCCGGATCGGTGAAGTCACCTGCCTGCTGGGGCGCAACGGCGTGGGCAAGACCACCCTGCTCAAGTGCCTGATGGGCCTGCTGCCGGCCAGACAGGGCGCGGTCACCTGGGAAGGCCAGGCCATCACCGCCTACAAGCCGCACCAGCGGGTTCACGCCGGGATCGCCTACGTGCCCCAGGGCCGGGAAATCTTCGGCCGCCTGACCGTGGAGGAAAACCTGCTGATGGGGTTGTCGCGTTTCGGCGCCCAGCAAGCCAGGGAGGTGCCGGCCTTTATCTACGAATTGTTTCCGGTGCTGTTGCAGATGAAGCAGCGCCGGGGTGGCGACCTCTCCGGCGGCCAGCAGCAACAACTGGCCATCGGTCGGGCCCTGGCCAGCCGCCCGCGCCTGCTGATCCTCGATGAGCCCACCGAAGGCATCCAGCCCTCGGTGATCAAGGAGATCGGCGCGGTGATCAGCAAGCTCGCGGCCCGGGGCGACATGGCGATCCTGCTGGTGGAGCAGTTCTACGACTTTGCCGCCGAACTGGCCGACCAGTACCTGGTGATGTCCCGGGGAGAAATCATTCAGCAGGGCCGCGGCGAAAATATGCAGGCCGAGGGTGTACGCGGCCTGGTTACGATCTAATCTGTAGCCTCCTAACGATAACGACCCAGCATGAACCTACCTGCCGCCACCGCCCTGTTCACTCCCAGCTGGCACGCCGAACTGGAACTGGCCTATGCCCGTTGCGGTGCCACCACCCGCCCGGTGCTGCGCCGCCACCTGGGCCCGCTGCGGGTGCAGAAGCACCTGTATGCCGAAGGCCCCGAGGTTTGCCAGCACATCATCGTCCACCCGCCCGGCGGCATTGCCGGCGGTGATCGGCTGGCCATCAGCGCCCGGGTCGACAGCGGTGCCTGGGCCCAGTTGACCAGCCCCGGGGCGGCCAAGTGGTATCGCGCCACCGGCCCGGCCAGCCAGACCCTGAACCTGCAGGTGGCGCCGGGCGCGACCCTGGAGTGGCTGCCCCAGGAAACCATCGTCTTCAGCGCTGCCCAGGCCGAGCTCACGACACGCATCGAATTGCAGGGCGATGCCCGGCTGTTCTACTGGGACATCATTGCCCTGGGTCGCCCGGCCAGTGGCGAGCGCTTCGAGCTGGGGCATTTCCAGGCCCACCTGGACCTGTACCGCGACGGCCGGCCGCTGTGGCATGAGCGCCAGCGCATCGGCGGTGGCGACGGCCTGCTGGACTCACCCATCGGCCTGGATGGCCAGCCGGTGTTCGCCACCTTGCTGGTGACCGGTGAAATCGACAGCGAACTGCTGGAACGCTGCCGCGCCCTGGCGCACCCGGTACGCGGCGACCTGAGCCAACTGCCGGGCCTGCTGGTGGCCCGCTGCCTGGCCAGCGAAGCTTTGCAGGCCCGGGCCTGGCTGATCGAGCTGTGGCGCCTGCTGCGCCCGGCGCTGCTGGGCCGCGAAGCCAAGCCACCCAGAATCTGGAACACCTGACCCGCATGCCCTTTTCCACTGCACCTTTTTCTACTGCCTGACAACGGATTGACCACGATGGATCTGACCCCACGCGAAAAAGACAAGCTGCTGATCTTCACCGCCGGCCTGGTGGCCGAGCGGCGACTGGCCCGCGGCCTCAAGCTCAACTACCCGGAAACCATGGCCTATATCTCCGCGGCGCTGCTCGAAGGCGCCCGGGACGGGCAGACCGTGGCCGAACTGATGCACTACGGCACCACCCTGCTCAGCCGCGAGCAGGTGATGGAAGGCATCCCGGAGATGATCCCGGACATCCAGGTGGAAGCCACCTTTCCCGACGGCACCAAGCTGGTCACCGTTCACCAACCCATCGCCTGAGGCCGTGCCATGACTTATCGCATCCGCGATGCCCTGCATGCCGACCTGCCGGCGATCCGCGACATCTACAACGACGCCGTGCTCAACACCACGGCGATCTGGAACGAGCAACCGGTAGACCTGGGCAACCGCCAGGCCTGGTTCAGCGCACGCCAGGCCCAGGGCTATCCGATCCTGGTGATCATCAACGCCGAGGAGCAGGTGCTCGGCTACGCTTCCTTCGGCGACTGGCGGCCTTTCGACGGCTTCCGCCACACCGTGGAACATTCGGTCTATGTGCGCGGCGACCAGCGCGGCAACGGCCTGGGCCCGCAGTTGATGGCAGTGCTGCTGGAGCGCGCCCGGGGCTGCGGCAAGCACGTGATGGTGGCCGCCATCGAGAGCGGCAACCGCGCCTCGGTCCGTCTGCATGAGCGCCTGGGGTTCATCAGCACCGGGCAGATGCCTCAGGTGGGCACCAAGTTCGGGCGCTGGCTGGACCTGACCTTCATGCAGCTGATTCTCAACCCCGGGGCGCAACCGCCCGCCCCGCACAAGGAGTGAAATCTCGATGAACGCCGCCCAACTGCGCCTTGTCCATGGAGAAAGCTTTGCCCATTACCGTCAGGGACTGATCGAGTTGCTGCTGGACTCGGTGCAGCATGGTGCGTCCATCGGCTTCATGGCCGATCTCGACGACAGCCAGGCCCGCAGCTACCTCAGCAGCGTGCAGGCCGGGGTCGAGGACGGCAGCCTGCTGTTGTGGGTAGTGGTACGCGACGAGAAAGTCCTGGCCAGCGTGCAACTGGCCCTGTGCATGAAGGCCAACGGGCGCAACCGCGCCGAGGTGCAGAAGCTTCAGGTCCTGCACAGCGCCCGCCGCCGCGGCCTGGGCCAGCAGTTGATGAATGCCCTGGAACAGGCCGCCCGCCAGCACAAGCGCGGGCTGCTGTACCTGGACACCGAGGCCGGCTCCGCGGCGGAAGAGTTCTACCGCGCCCTGGGCTATACCCGGGTCGGTGAACTGCCCAATTACTGCCAGAGCCCGGACGGCACCTATACCGCCACCGCCATCTACTTCAAGACCCTGGGACAACCCCTATGATTCCTGGCCAATACCAGATCCAGCCCGGCGAAATCGAACTCAACGCCGGGCGCCGTACCCTGCGCCTGAACGTCTCCAACAGCGGCGACCGGCCCATCCAGGTCGGCTCCCACTACCACTTCTTCGAAACCAACGATGCCCTGAGTTTCGACCGCGCCGCCAGCCGCGGCATGCGCCTGAACATCGCCGCCGGCACCGCGGTGCGCTTCGAACCGGGCCAGAGCCGGGAAGTGGAACTGGTGGAACTGGCCGGCAAGCGCCGGGTATTCGGCTTCGCCGGGCGGATCATGGGCGACCTCTGATCCCTCGACCCTACGCACGTAGGAGGCAGCTTGCCGGCGAATGCGGTCTTTCGGGCCCCTTCGCCGGCAAGCCGGCTCCTGCAAGACCTGTTTTTGTAAGGAGCTGCGATGAAGATTTCCCGTGAAGCCTACGCCGACATGTTCGGCCCCACCGTGGGCGACAAGGTGCGGCTGGCCGACACCGAGCTGTGGATCGAAGTGGAGAAGGATTTCACCACCTACGGTGAAGAAGTGAAGTTCGGCGGCGGCAAGGTGATCCGTGACGGTATGGGCCAGAGCCAGTTGCTGGCCGCCGAGGTGGTGGACACCCTGATCACCAACGCCCTGATCATCGACCACTGGGGCATCGTCAAGGCCGACGTCGGCCTCAAGGACGGGCGCATCGCCGCCATCGGCAAGGCCGGCAATCCGGATATCCAGCCCGACGTGAACATCGCCATCGGCGCCAGCACCGAGGTCATCGCCGGTGAGGGCATGATCCTCACCGCCGGCGGCATCGACACCCATATCCACTTCATCTGCCCGCAGCAGATCGAAGAGGCGCTGATGAGCGGCGTCACCACCATGATCGGTGGCGGCACGGGACCTGCCACCGGAACCAACGCCACCACCTGCACCTCCGGGCCCTGGCACATGGCGCGCATGCTCCAGGCGGCGGACGCCTTCGCCATGAACATCGGCTTTACCGGCAAGGGCAACGCCAGCCTGCCCGAGCCGCTGATCGAACAGGTCAAGGCCGGGGCCATCGGCCTCAAGCTGCACGAGGACTGGGGCAGCACCCCGGCCAGCATCGACAACTGCCTGAGCGTGGCCGATGAGTACGACGTGCAGGTGGCGATCCACACCGACACCCTCAATGAATCGGGCTTCGTCGAAACCACCCTCGGCGCCTTCAAGGGCCGCACCATCCATACCTACCACACCGAAGGCGCCGGCGGCGGCCATGCCCCGGACATCATCAAGGCCTGCGGCCTGGCCAACGTGCTGCCCAGCTCCACCAACCCGACCCGGCCCTTCACCCGCAACACCATCGACGAACACCTGGACATGCTGATGGTCTGCCATCACCTGGACCCGAGCATCGCCGAGGATGTGGCCTTCGCCGAAAGCCGAATCCGCCGGGAGACCATTGCCGCCGAAGACATCCTCCACGACCTGGGGGCCTTCTCCATGATCAGCTCCGACAGCCAGGCCATGGGCCGGGTCGGCGAAGTGGTGACCCGCACCTGGCAGACCGCCGACAAGATGCACAAGCAGCGCGGCCCGCTGCCGGGGGATGGCCCGGGCAACAGCAACTTCCGGGTCAAGCGCTACATCGCCAAGTACACCATCAACCCGGCGATCACCCACGGCATCAGCCATGAGGTGGGCTCCGTCGAAGTGGGCAAATGGGCCGACCTGGTGCTCTGGCGCCCGGCGTTCTTCGGGGTCAAGCCGACCCTGATCCTCAAGGGCGGGGCCATTGCCGCCAGCCTGATGGGCGACGCCAACGCCTCGATCCCGACCCCGCAGCCGGTGCACTACCGGCCGATGTTCGCCAGCTTCGGCGGCAGCCGTCACGCCACCAGCCTGACCTTCATCAGCCAGGCCGCACTGGAGGCCGGGGTGCCGGAGCAGTTGGGGCTGAAAAAACGCATCGCCGTGGTCAAGGGCTGTCGCAACGTGCAGAAAACCGACCTGATCCACAACGACTACCTGCCGGACATCGAAGTCGATCCGCAGACCTATCAGGTCAAGGCTGATGGCGTTCTGCTGTGGTGCGAACCGGCAGACGTGCTGCCCATGGCCCAGCGCTACTTCCTGTTCTAGGGCAGGCCCACCACTGGGCAGAGTGGCTGCTGAAATGTTCGATTAGGCGCTAAGATGCGTCTCGGTTTTCCACTCACTGCCCAGTAAGGTGCCCGGCTATGCGCCTGTCCGATTTTATCGTGCAGCACGTTGATCGAATCGTTGATGAATGGGAACAATTTGCCAGGAGCCTCGCCCCGGACTCCCTGACCCGCACGGACCTGCGGGACCACGCGCGCGCCATCCTGCTGGCCGCCGCCCGGGACATGCGCACCGCCCAGAGCCCCGGGGAACAACGGGCCAAGGCCAAGGGCGAAGGCCCGGAAAAAACCCCCAGCCTGGATGCCGCGGCCGCCAGCCATGGCGAGCTGCGCCATCACGTGGGGTTCGACCTGGTGCAGATGACCTCGGAATTCCGCCACCTGCGAGCCTGCGTGATCCGCCTGTGGGTGGCCAGCCTGCAGACACCGGACCTGGGCTACCTGCAGGACATGATCCGTTTCAACGAAGCCATTGATGAGGCCCTGGCCGAGTCCACCGCGGCCTATGCCGAACAGGTCAGCCGCTCGCGGGATATCTTCCTGGCGATTCTTGGCCACGACCTGCGGGCGCCATTGCAGGCCGTGAGCATGTCCACTGAGATGCTGGCGCGCAAAGTCGCCCTGGACGGCGACGCCCAGGCCTTCGTTTCACGTATCAAGAGCGGCACCCGGCACATGGGCGCCATGGTCAGCGACCTGCTGGAGTTCGTGCGCAGCCGACTGGGCAGCAGCCTGCCCATCGAACCTGCGCCCATGGACCTGGCCAGCGCGGCCCGGGCGGCCATGGACGAAGCCTGCGCCGGGCAGCCCGATTGCACCCCGCTGTTGAGTTTCGAGGGCGACAGCCATGGCATCTGGGACCGCGGGCGCATCGAGCAGATGCTGCAAAACCTGATCGGCAACGCCCTGCAGCACGGCAACGACCGCCGCACCGTAACGGTGACCATCACTGGTGGCGCGGAGCAGGTGCTGTTGACCGTGCACAACTACGGCACGCCGATTCCCCCGGAGGCCCTGGGCACTCTGTTCGACCCGTTGGTGCGCAGCGTCGACGAAGAACTGGGTACCCCCAGCACCAGCCTTGGCCTGGGCTTGTTCATCGTCAAGGAAGTGGTGGTGGCCCATCAGGGCAGTATCGAAGTCAGCTCCAGCGCCAGCGATGGCACCACTTTCACCGTGATCCTGCCGCGCGTCTCCCGCGCCACCCCGTAGGAGCTGGCTTGCCAGCGAAGGCGCCAGCACAAGCGACGCAAGGCTCAAGGGCCTCTTCGCCGGCAAGCCGGCTCCTACAGGGGGCGGTCAGTCCACCAGCAGGCGGCCCAGGCGCTGTTTGAGCATCTGGTTCTCGGCGCGCAGTTGCCGCACTTCGTCCAGCAGGTCCAGGGCCAGGGCCACGCCTTCCCATTCCAGGTCCAGGTCGCGGCGCAACTTCGCCGCGCGCTTGGCCAGGGACAGCTCATAGTCGTTGAAGCGCCAGTCCTTGGGCGCCCGGCCCTGAGGTTCGAGGATGCCGTGCTCGACGATTTCGATCACGTAGGCCGCCGACAGGTCGGCCACTTCACAGAACTCTTCCATGTCCAGCTGAACGATCAGGGTGCTCATGATCAGCGCCTCCTAGTGTCGAATCAGAAATTTTCCCGAGGGTCGAACGCCGCCTTCTTCGCCAGCTCCTGCCACAAGGCCTTGACGTCGTCGCCCGTCTGCTTGGGCATGACCGCCTTGAGTTGCACGAACAGGTAGCCGCGCTGGCCGGCCTTGTTCAGCAGGCCATGGCCCTTGGCGCGCATGCGCTGGCCATTCTGGCTGCCGGCCGGAACCTTGAGGTTGATCTTGCCGGTCAGGGTCGGTACCGCGACCTCGGTCCCCAGCGCCAGCTCCCAGGGGGCCAGTGGCAGGGTGATGATCAGGTTCTCGCCTTCGACATCGAACTTGGGATGCGGCGCGAAGCGAATGGTCAGGTACAGGTCGCCATTGGCACCGCCGCCCACGCCCGGTGCGCCCTGGCCCTTGAGGCGGATGCGCTCGCCGTCGGTGACACCGGCCGGAATCTTCACGTTCAGGCTCTTGCTGGTGTTGCTGACGTGTTGTCCATTGGCGTTGTACTGCGGCACCTGGAAGCTGATCTTCTTCGACTCGGTGGACAGGGTTTCTTCAAGAAAGATCGGCAGTTCCATTTCCACATCCTGTCCACGACGACCGCTGCTGCGGCGCTGCTCCGGGCCGCCGAATCCTGGCCCCCGGTTACCAAAGATCGAACTGAAGAAGTCCGAGAAATCGCCACCGCCCTCGCCGCCGCCAAAACCGCCGCGGCTCTGCCAGCCCGGCGGCCCCTGGAAGGGCTGGCCATGCTGGCCGTACTTGCGCAGGTCGTCGTACTCGGCGCGCTTGTCGGCGCTTTTCAGCGCTTCATAGGCTTCCGAGGCATCCTTGAACTTGGCCTCGGCATCCTTTTCCTTACTGACGTCGGGGTGGTATTTGCGCGCCAGCTTGCGATAGGCGGCCTTGATCGCCTTGTCGTCCGCTGTCGGCTCCACGCCGAGAATCTTGTAATAGTCTTTGAAGTCCATCGAGGGAATCACCATCCGTTATCAAAGTCGCGCGGCGTGCAGCACAGCATGCTCGGTCTGGCAGCATGAGAATTGATCAATCTCAATTCTCTGACTGAACGGCGCATCAGAAGTTTATCGGCAGCCTCGGGCGGATCTTGTGATCCCAGGTGGCTGCGCGGCCCATGCCTGCAAGTTTGGGGGTCAAGGATAGTCTTTCAAGGCACAACAGGGGTGATTTAGCACATAGTCGGCCTTTGCAAGGCGCGAGGACTGGCGTACGCTGCGCGGCCGTTTTTTTCACCGGATCCAAAGACATGAACAACGCCACCCCGGCCCGTGCCTGCGGCATTGACTTCGGTACCTCCAACTCCACCGTCGGCTGGCTGCGCCCCGGCGAGGAGACGCTGATCACCCTGGAGGACGACAAGATCACCCTGCCTTCGGTGGTGTTCTTCAATATCGAGGAGCGCCGTCCGGTGTACGGGCGCCTGGCGTTGCACGAATACCTGGAAGGCTACGAAGGCCGGCTGATGCGCTCGCTGAAAAGCCTGCTGGGCTCCAAGCTGATCAAGCACGACACCAGCGTGCTGGGCACCGCGATGCCGTTCAAGGACCTGTTGGGGCTGTTCATCGGCCAGCTGAAAAGCCGCGCCGAAGCCGCCGCTGGTCGGGAATTCGAAGAAGTGGTGCTGGGGCGCCCGGTGTTCTTCGTCGATGACGACGCCGCCGCCGACCAGGAAGCCGAAGACACCCTGGTGGAAGTGGCCCGCAAGATCGGCTTCAAGCACGTGTCCTTCCAGTACGAACCCATCGCCGCGGCCTTCGACTACGAATCCACCATCGAACGCGAAGAGCTGGTGCTGATCGTCGACATCGGCGGCGGTACTTCGGACTTCTCCCTGGTGCGCCTGTCCCCCGAGCGCCGTGGCGTCGATAACCGCCACGACGACATCCTGGCCACCGGCGGCGTGCACGTGGGCGGCACCGACTTCGACAAGCAGCTTTCGCTGGCCGGCGTGATGCCGCTGTTCGGCTACGGCAGCCGGATGAAGAGCGGCGCCTACATGCCCACCAGCCACCACATGAACCTGGCGACCTGGCACACCATCAACTCGGTGTACTCGCAGAAATCCCAGCTGGCCCTGGGCAGCATGCGCTACGACATCGAAGACACCGGCGGCATCGACCGCCTGTTCAAGCTGATCGAACAGCGCGCCGGGCACTGGCTGGCCATGGAAGTGGAAGAAACCAAGATCCAGCTGACCCAAGCCGAAAGCCGCCTGGTGGCCCTGGACCGGATCGAGCGCGACCTCAGCGTGGACCTGACCCGGGCCCTGTTCGAATCCTCCATCGACGGCCTGCTGGAGCGCATCCGCACCAGCGTCACCCAGTTGCTGAGCGACGCCAATGTCGGTGTGGGCCAGGTCGATACGGTGTTCTTCACCGGTGGTTCCAGCGGCATTCCGGCGCTGCGCCAGAGCGTGGCGGCGATGCTGCCCAACGCCCGGCATGTGGAAGGCAATATCTTCGGCAGCATCGGCAGCGGCCTGGCGATCGAAGCCAAGAAGCGTTACGGCTGAAACCGCTTCGCCGGCTAGGCGGCTCCTACAGACCGTTGTAGGAGCCGGCTGGCCGGCGAACAAGATTCACACCAATCCCGCCAGCTTCAACTCACTCTTCAGGTACGCGTAATAGATCGGCCCCGCCACCACTCCGGGCAGGCCGAAGGCGGCCTCGAACACCAGCATCGCCAGCAGCAGCTCCCAGGACTTGGCACTGATCTGCCCGCCAACGATCCGCGCGTTGAGGAAGTATTCCAGCTTGTGGATAAAGATCAGGTAGCCCAGCGCCGCCACCGCCACCCAGATCGACAGCGACAGCCCGACGATGGTGATCAGGGTGTTGGAGATCAGGTTGCCGATCACCGGCAACAGGCCCAGCAGGAAGGTCAGCACGATCAGGGTCTTGGTCAGCGGTAGCTTGACCCCGAACAGCGGCAGGATCAGCGCCAGGAAGATCCCGGTGAAGAAGGTGTTGAGCAGGGAGATCTTGATCTGGGCGAAGACGATGTTGCGAAACGCCTGGACCAGCAGGTGCAGGCGATCGAACAGCGCCGCCGCCAGGGGCTTGCGCTTGGTCAGGTCGGGGATGCGCTGCAAGGCGATGATCGCCCCCAGGACCATGCCGATCAGCAGGGTCACGAACATGTGCGCCGCGTCCTTGCCCACCAGTTGCAGCTCGCTCAGGTGCTTGCTGGCCCAGGCGCCGATGGCGGCCTGGAACTCGGCGGCACTGGCCGGCAGATAGGAATCGAGGAACGGCGGCAACTGGCCCCGGGCCTTGTCCACCACCACCATGAACTTGCCCAGCGAGGCGCCGGGATTCTCCGCTTCATGCAGCAGGAAACTGATGGCCCCGGCGAACAGCAGGGTCAGCAGACTGACCACCAGCGTGCCCAGCAGCGCCACCGCCAGCCAGCGCGCACGCCGGCCTTCGATCAGCCGCTGCAGTTGCGGGGTGAGCATGTTGACCAGCTCGAACACCAGCAACCCGGCCAGCAGGCTGGGCAACAGACGCAGGGGCAAGGCCAGCAACAGGCCACCGAAGATGATGATCCAACTGATGAACAACAGATGACGCTGTGAAAACGCTGGCATATAGCCTCAAGACAGACAGCGGGGAAAAGACCGGCAGTCTGCCAGCCTTCACCCCTGAGGAATAGTGGCAAGCGCCGTGAGGACGCGGGCTTACAGGGTACTGGAGTGTTGTGACAGGCGAAGGTTCAGTCGGCTTTGGCCCCGGCCGCCGGGGCCGAAAGGTCGGGCAGCGGCACGTCGTAGCCGCAGTAATGCAGGCGGGTCAGGGTCAGGCGCTTGTCGGGGTAGTCATCGCCCCATCTCAGGTTCTGGTCGTAGCGCGACTTGAGATGGGCACACGCCTTTTGAATGCCGGCTCGAGCCTTGGCCAGTACCGGCTCTGGCAAGGGGTTGATCTTCAGGCTCTGGAACAACGGCTGGATAAACACCTTATCCAGGTCGTAACCCTTGCTCCCCAAGGGCAGGCGCTGGCCTGCATGCACATAGAAGGGTTGTTGCAGGCCGCTCTCCTGCTCCCAGCACCAGTACTTCACCTTGTCCTCAAAAATACCGACCGCCGCCCCTTCCCAACGCTCGTATGCACGCAGGCATTGATAGCCCTGCAGGGTCACCCAGTCGAAGCTACTGGGCTTGACGCCGGTATGGGATGGCAACGCCTGCCTGGCCAGCAAATCATCAAGAAATGCCTGCTTCGGATACAGCAGCCCCACGCCCTGCCCATCGAGAAAGCTGTCGACCCGCATATAGAGCGCGGATGCCGTCACCTGGGTGTCGCCATAGGAAAAGGAACCGGAAGTTCCCACAGACAATGAATCACTGGCCTTTTCATAATAAAACCCTCCGGTAACGGTTCCGCATTCGGCATGCCGGTAAGGCCCTGGTAAATCGAAGGAGTAGCGCTGCATCAGGGTGACCCGCTTCGCGCCTTCCTGGCAGAGCAGCCGGTTGTCGAAGCGAGCGTTTTCATAGACCAGGGGTGGCGACATGCAGCCGCCGATGATCACCAACAGTCCGCCTACCAGTAGGTGCCCAATGGCGCGGCGAAGGCTTCCGGCCAACCTGAGCCTGCTCATTGCTGGTATTTGCTGATAAACGAGTACTTGCTCCCCGCCGCTTCGACGATGGCCTGCATTTCCTGCTCCTGCGCCGGCTCGCCGACAAAGAACACCCAGACCCGAGGAAACTGCTGATCACTCAGCGCACCGCCGACAATCGCCTTGTCCAATGCCGGGTTGGCGCCGAATATCACCAGCTTTCTGTTCAGCTCTGCAGACACCATGCGGAACCTGTCGCGCATGCCAAAGCGCTCCATGCCGCCCCCCGCCACGATCATCAGGCGATCGGGAAGCACGCCGTGACTGTTGATCCGGGTAACGGCGAGCGGCAAGGCATCCTGGAATTGCGGGGAGCCATCGCGGCCCTGTTGTACAGCTGACGCCACGTCAGAGAAGACCTCGTCCTGGCTTTTTTGACGGGGAGCAGAAGCACACCCGGCAAGAACACAACACAGCAGAACCCACAGAACTCTTTTCACCGTCACTTCCCTATGCAATTGCTGGCCAGCTCCAGGCGCTGACCCTCCATCAAGGCGTCGAACATCTGCCCCCTGGCTGCGGACGAAGCGCCAAGGATCATAAACACAATGACGGAATGCGGCCGAGAAAAAACCGCCATGAGCAACGAGACACGCGGGAGATGAGCCTCCCCAAGGCATGACGGGGAGGCGCAATGACAGTATCGACCGGGGTTTATTTCTTCTTCAGGCAATCACTCATGAACGCCTTGCGTGCATCGCCCTTGAGCGCCTGGGTGGTGGCCGTGGCGTTGCAGCTCTTCATTCTTTCCTGAGGCGTGGAAGGGGTCGCGGCAGCGGCCGGAGCGGCCTTGAGGCAGGTGCTCATGAAGGCTTTGCGCTCATCGCCCTTGAGGGCCTTGGCGGTGGCCTCGGCATTGCAGGTGGTCATCTTGTTCTGCTGGGCGGTGGCGGCAAAACCCTGGGAGCACAGCAGCAGGCCCACCATCAACAACGGAATACGCAACATCTTCATGGAGTTTTCTCCTTGTCACCGCACCGACGGGCACGGCCTCCAGCGCAGTGTAGACAAAGCCTGTTACACCTTCACCTGTTCTGCAGGCCGGCCCGGCGATACTGCTCCGGCGTGCTGCCAGCCTGGCGCTGGAACATCGCGATAAACGCCGAGGCGCTGCTGTAGCCCATGTCGAAGGCGATTTCCTGGATGCTGCGCGAGCTCTCCAGGGCCTCGATGGAGGCCAGGAAACGCTGGCGCTGGCGCCATTCGCCAAAACTCATGCCCAACTCGCGCACGAACTGCCGGGCCAGGGTCCGCTCGCTGACATGGGCCAGCCCCGCCCAGTGGGCCAAGGGCTGGTTGTTGCCCGGTTCGGCCTGCAGGGCCTGGAGCACCCGCAGCAGGTCGGGGCTGCTGGCGTAGGGCAGGTAACAGGTATGCACCGGCGCCTGGCGCAACTGGTCCAGCAGCACCTGGGCAAGGCGCTGGTCGGCCTCGCCCTCGGGGATCTGCACGTCGCGGGCGGCGAAGTCCTTGAGGATCGCCTTGAGGATCTCGCTGATGGCCAGGGTACTGCCCCCGGCCGGCAACTCGGCACACAGCTCAGGGGCCAGCAGTACGGCGCGGTAGTTGATCGGCTGCGCGGTGTAGAAACTGTGGGGCGTCTGTGGCGGCACCCACACCGCATATTGCGGCGGCGACATGAAGCGCTGGCCGGCAATCTCCATGTGCATCACGCCGTGGGCCGAATACTCCAGGCAGCCCCAGGGGTGGCGATGCTCCAGGGCATGGCTGTGGGCGGCGAAGTCGGCATAGCGGAAGTACACCGGCGCGGGCAGCCCGTGGAACTCCAGGAGATCGATGTGTTTTTTGCTCATGCTGTCCGGATGTCGGGGCGGGTTGTCCGGTTCGCAGTATAGGCATTGATCCGGACAGGAGGATAATCAGCCTTCATCAACTGTCTGGTTGTCTCCATGCAATACGCTTATCCACTGCTGGCCATTTTTATCTGGGCCGGCAATACCGTGATCAACAAACTCGCCGTGGGCGCGATCTTTCCCGCGGAGATCGGCTTCTATCGCTGGCTGCTGGCGGGCCTGCTGTTCACCCCCTTCATGCTCAAGCCGGTGATCAAGCACTGGCCGGAGGTCCGCCCCAACCTCTGGCGCATCGCCATTCTCGGCGTGCTGGGCATGGCGGTGTACCAGAGCCTGGCCTACTTCGCCGCCAGCCTGACCTCGGCCACCAACATGGGCATCATCCTTTCGCTGATGCCGCTGATGTCCCTGGCCATGGCCATCGCGGCCCTGGGCCAGCGCCTGACTGCCGGAGCCCTGGTGGGCGCCGTGCTGTCCTTCGCCGGGGTACTGGTGGTGGTGTCCTCCGGCAGCCTGGCCGCGCTGCTGCAACACGGGGTCAACCTGGGGGACGCGATGATGCTGGTGGCCACCCTGGCCTACGCCATCTACAGCACCCTGCTGAAGAAATGGCAGCTACGCCTGCCGCCACTGGTGCTGTTGTATCTGCAGGTGCTGGTGGCGGTGGTGGTGCTGCTACCGTTGTTCCTGGCTTCGCCGAAGGTAGGCCCGACCCTGCAGAACATTCCGCTGGTGCTCTACGCCTGCCTGCTGGCTTCGATGCTCGCGCCCCTGGCCTGGATGCAGGCGGTGGCGCGCCTGGGGCCAAGCCGGACCACGCTGTTTTTCAATCTGCTGCCGTTGATCACGGCGCTGATTGCGGCAGTGGTGCTGCATGAGCAGTTGGCCTGGTTCCATTTGGTGGGCGGCTTGCTGACCTTGGGCGGGGTGATTCTCTCGGAGCGCTGGACCACCGTGCTGGGACCGCTCGCCGGCAAGCCGGCTTCTGCCGGGCAACGCTGAGGTCAGAGGCCGGCGGCCTTGAGGCGCCGGGCATGTTCAACGAACAGGCGGATCGGCTCCGCGCCCTTGCCCACCAGCCCCAGGGACTGATTGACGATATCGAAATGGTCCAGCGGGTAGTCATCGCCAATGACCTGCCCCAGGTGCGAGCTGTAGCGCCCCACCATGCCGTCGCACTGGCCGGCTTCACGGACGAAGGTGCGGGCGAACAGCCGGCAACTGCGGTTGGTGCCGTCGAACAGGTTACGCCCGCGATTGGTCTTGCCCGGCTGCAAAATGCCGGACCAGGAGTAGTAGTGCACACCGTCGACCTGCGCCGGCCCTTGCCCGCCCCACTCCTGCGGCAACCCCTGGGGGTACTGGCGGTTGAACAGGGCCACGCCCTCGGTGGTCAGGGACTGGTGCGAAGCATGGATATCCACCGGCTGCTTCGGTCCGCGATAGCCGGTTTCCAGCAACCGCATCAGGCTTGAAATCCCCCTCAGCAGCAGGCTCAGCACTCGCCCCCGCAGGCTATGGGCGGGTGAATGCCGTTGCAGATAATCCGCCAGCTCGGAGCCATGGTTGGGCCCTGCCACCGACGTTACCGAGGCCACCCAGTCCGGGCGCTTGGCGGCGGCGTAACGCGCGGTGAGCGCGCCCTGGCTGTGGCCGATCAGGTTGACTCGGGCGGCGCCGGTATCGGCCATGATCCGCTGGATCTGCGCCAGCAACTGCTCACCGCGCACCTCACTGGAGTTGAGCGGCGAGACCTGCACCGCGATCACCTGCGCCCCGCCCCGGCGCAAGGCCGGAATGATCCCGTACCAGTAGGGGTACAGCAGCAGGCGGACAAAGCCGAGCATGCCGGGCACCAGGACCAGGGGGTAACGGGTGGCAAGCTCTTGGGACATGCGGCGACATCCTTGTGCGAAGGCTGCGGGGCTGGCTGAAAGCTAGACCATAACCGGGGCCGTCGTCAGACCCCATGACGCTTTGGCGACAAACCGGTGACAGCCCATTTCTCCCGGCAGCTACTTCAGCCCGACCACCCCCGCCACGATCAGCCCCACCGACACCAGCTTGACCGCCGTCAGGCTTTCCCCCAGCAGCAGGCAGCCCAGCAGCACCGTGCCCAGGGAACCGATGGCGGTCCAGATCGGGTAAGCCACGCTCACCGGCAACTCGCGCATGGCCAGGGTCAGGAAGTAGATCCCGCCCACCGCCGCGACCACCGTCAGCAGCGACGGCCAGGGCCGGGTAAAGCCCTCGGCGTACTTCATGCCCATGGCGAACGTGACCTCGAAGGCCGCCGCCAACAGCAGGAACATCCAGGCCATGGCGCCACCCCCTCAGAAACTCTGCGCCAGGGCCAGCAGGCGCTGCTGGGCTTCGCCACAGGACTGCGCGAAACGCTCGGGCGCCGATTCCTCGCCTTCCGCCGCAACCACGGTGACGTCTTCGATACCGATAAAACCCAGGGCCGTGCGCAACCAGCGGTCCGCGTGGTTCATCGCTTCATGCTCGCCTCCCGGGCCAAAGCCGCCTCCGCCGCGGCTGGTAACGATCAACACCTTCTTGCCCTGCACCAGGGGCTGGTACTGGGCCACGCCGTTGTCCTGCTGGGTGTTGAAGGTCAGCCCCAGGCGCACGATGTGATCGACCCAGGCCTTGACCCCGCTGGGCACGCTGAAGTTGTGCATTGGCGCCGAGATCACCAGGCGCTGATGGCCAAGCAACTCCGCCACCAGCTCGTCGCTCAGGGCCAGGTCGGCCTGCATCGACAGCGGCCGCGCCTCGGGCTGTGGATAAAACGCAGCGGCGATAAAGGCTTCGCTGACGTGGGGCAAGGCACCCCGGCCAACCTCGCGCCGGGTCAGCAGCCCCTGGGGATTGGCCGCTTGCCAGGCCTGGAGGAAGGCGTCGGCCAGGCGTCGGCTGTGGGAACGCTCGCCCCGTGGGCTACCGTGGATCGCAAGAACTGTACTCATCTCATCTGCCTCAGACGGGTTGCTGATGGCGGCCTTGAAACCAAGGCCGGTCCACGCTAAAGCTAAGAGCACAGCCGCACTGCAACAAATGAACAGAATTTCTTCCAGATGAATTTAACTCAGCCATGGAGCACTCGATGTTTGCCCACCTGCCCCTCACCGCCCTGCGCACTTTCGAGTCCGCCGCGCGCCTGCTGAGTTTCAAGGCCGCCGCCGAGGACCTGTCGGTGACGCCCACCGCGGTGTCGCACCAGATCCGCAGCCTGGAGCACTGGCTGGGGGTGGCGCTGTTCGAACGACTGCCACGCCAGGTGCGCCTGACCGAGCCCGGCCAGCGCTTGTTTCACAGTTTGCACGGTGCTCTTTTGGAGGTGACCCAGAGTGTCGATACGCTGCGGCCCACGCCCAGCAATGCCCAACTGACCGTTTCCACCACTGCGGCCTTTGCCGCCCTGTGGCTGGTGCCGCGGCTGGGGCGCTTCTATGCCCGGCACCCCGGCATCAGCCTGCGCCTGGATACCCAGTGCGAGGTGGTGGACCTGCAACAGGACGCCAGCATCGACGTGGCGATCCGCTACAGCCAGGAGGGCTACCTGGACCTGCACGGTCTGTGCCTGTTCGACGAACGTTTCGCGGTCTACGGCTCGCCCCAGCAGGTGGCCCTGGCCCGCCAGCAGGCGCCGACCCTGATCAGCGTGCACTGGCGCAACTCCCGGCTGTATGCCGACGGTTGGCAGGCCTGGTGCGCCCAGGCCGGGGAAAGCTGGTTCGACGACGCGCCGCTGATCCGCTCCTACGACGAGGAACAGTACGCCCTGCAAGCGGCCATTGCCGGCCAGGGCCTGGTCCTGGCCAGCGACATCCTGGTGTCCCAGAGCGTGGCCAGCGGCCTGCTGCAGCCCTACCGACCCGAAGTCCAGGTGGACGGCGCCGGCTACAGCGCCCTGTGCGTGCCCGGCCGCGAGCGCCATCCACCGGTGCGCGCCTTCCTTCAATGGTTGCAGCAGGAATCATTGCTGGCCGGGCACCCGCCTCTGGCACGCAGTTGACCGCCGGGCACATCCGATAAAACTTTTTGCCGCCGCCGCGACTCACAACCAAGGTAGCGATCAGGCCAACAGAGCCTGGCGTAAATCGGATTAGCCTCCAGGAGATCGAGATGAGCGACATGCATTTGTCTGATGTGAACACCCTGCGCGAACGGGCCCGCCAGCACGTGGAAAACGGAGCCGTAACCGAGGGCTACAACGCCGATCGCGAGGAGATACTGCGCCTGCTCAACGAGTCGCTGGCCACCGAGCTGGTCTGTGTGTTGCGCTACAAGCGCCACTACTTCATGGCCAACGGGATCAAGGCCAGCGTCGCCGCCAGCGAGTTCCTCGAACACGCCACCCAGGAAGCCGAGCACGCCGACAAACTGGCCGAGCGCATCGTCCAGCTCGGTGGCGAACCGGAGTTCAACCCCGACCTGCTGTCCAAGCACTCCCATGCCCAGTACGTGGCCGGCAGCACCTTGAAGGAAATGGTCTACGAAGACCTGGTGGCGGAGCGCATCGCGGTCGACAGCTACCGCGAGATCATCCAGTACATCGGTGACAAGGACCCCACCACCCGCCGCCTGTTCGAAGAGATCCTGGCCCAGGAAGAAGAACACGCCGACGACATGGCGGACATCCTCAACGACCTGTAACGCCCTCTCCCCCAAGCCCGCCCTGCCTGCAGCGGCGGGCTTTTTTCTGGCCGCGCGCCCTGGCCCTTAGTGAGTCGGTTTCACCGTCACCGGTGCCTTGCCCGAGCGCATCTGCTGCAACAGCGGCGCGCACTGGTTGGGCTCATCGCCGCTGGGCGCCACCAGCGCCAGCAGGCCCGCCGCCGGCCCGGCAATCACCCCCAGGGCTACCATGCCGGCACCGCGCAGTACCAGGGGCACGGCCTTGACCCCGGCACTGGGCTGGATGAACTTGCCCTGTACATAAAGCGGCGAGCGCAGGGAGAACAGGCGCAGGCCCTTGGATTCCGGAGTGATGGTCAGGTCCAGTTGCTCGCTGGCCATATTGGCGGTGCCATCGATGTAGATGATGGCGTTCTCGGTGTCGAAGACGAACAGCCGGGAAGTCGCCAGGCCGCTCTTGATGCCGAAGTCGGCCGCCGCGCAATTGATCTTCACTTCCTTGTCGCCAAACATCTTGCCGACCACATAGTTGCCGACGTTGAGCCCGGCGATTTCCATCAGGCTGCGGCTGATGGCGCCATCGTTGATCAGCATCTTCAGGTCACCGTTGGCGCTGCCCAGCAGGGCCGCCACCGAGTTGCCGCGGCCGGCGATGTCGGCATCGCCATTGAGCTCGCCAAAGCTGGTCTTCATCGGTTCGAAGGTGGGGAACAGTTGCTTGAGCTTGAAATTGCGCGCCGTCAGCTTGGCCCGGCCCTCCAGCGGCGTGGTGTGGCCGTTGAGGCGGATCTGGGCATCGAGTTTGCCGCCGGCCACGCCGAAGCGCAGGGGCTCCAGGCTGAGTTGGCCGTCGTTGAGCACCAGGTGGGTGTACAGATCGGTGAACGGCAGCTCGGCGCTGTGGACGATGCGCTTGCCGGTGAATTCCACATCGGCGTCCATGTCCCGCCAGCGCTCGGTGCGGAACTCTTCCACCGGCAGCACCTTGTCCGCCGGCTGCTTGCTCTCGCCACCCCGGGCCTTCTGCTTGGCGTTGGAGTCGGCGCCGATCAGCGGCGCCAGATCGCTCATCAGCAGCTGGTTGGACACCAGCGCGCCACTGAGTTTGGGCCGTGGCTGGCTGGCCACGTAGGTCAGGTTGCCGTGGATGTCGCTGTCGCCGATCTTGCCGTTGAAGTCCTGGTAACTGAAGGTCGCGCCCGCCGGGTCGTGCAGCTTGGCAGTCAGGTGGCCGTCGGTGGAATAGGGCGGCGAATCCGGCAGGGTCACCCCGGTCAGCGGGTAGAGGTTGCCCAGGCTGGTGCCCGCCAGCTTCAGGCGCAGGTCCAGGGCGCCGAGGTTCAGCGGGTCGGTCAGGCTGCCGCGCAGCTCCACCTTGGTGTCGCCGATCTGCGCCTGGGCCTGCAGCGGAAACGGCTTGCGGGAATCCTGCAAGGCCAGCAGGCCGCCGATCTTGCCGGTGCCGGCGAGCTTCTGCCCGTGATACTGGCCCTTGACCTTGAGGGCGAAGGCATAGGCCTGGGCCTCGGCGCCTTTCTCGGCCACTTTCTTCGCTTCACTTTCACCGACGATATCGCTGAACGGGATCGGCTTGCCGAGCAGTTCCACCTGCAGGTCCAGCTGGGTCTTCAGGCTCTGGTCATCGAGGGTCACGTGGCCCTTGTCGAAACCGATGGCACCAATGTCCACCGTCCAGTTGGACGGTTCGGCGTTCGGGTCCTTGGGGTCGAACTTGAACGTCCAGTTGGCGCGCCCGTCGGCCAGGCGCTGCAACGCGGCGTCGGGCTCGGTGAGGTCGATGCGCGGAATGCTCACCCGTTGCGCCAGCAGGGCCAAGGGCGAAATACGCAGTTCGACCCGTTTGAGGCTGACCATCTGCGGCGCCTTGGACCAGTCCGGGTTGCCCAGGGTCAGGTCCTGGGCCACCACGTGGGGCCAGGGCACCCAGGCCCGCCAGCCACCCTCGTCGGGCTCGCGCTGCCAGAGCACCGACAGATCGCCATTGATCGCGAAAGGCCGGTGCAACTCCTCGGAGACCTTGGCATTGAGCGTGGGTTTGATCCGGTTCCAATCGAAGAACGCGATCACCAGTACCAGCACCGCCAGTAGCAGGATCAGGCCAGTGATGGACCAGGCGAGAATTTTACGAGTGCGCGTCATTGCACGAGGCTCCTGAAGACAACTGAGCGCCCAACCACGACGCATCGATGAACTGCCGATGGAAAAATCACCGGCCATGAAAACTACGACTGACAAAGCCCGCGCAGGTTTAGTCCGGCTACCCGATCCGCTGAAAAAACCTGCTTTCCTGATCATTCGGACAGCTTTGTGTTACCTCGAACCGCTCTCCACTGGAGCGCAAGTGAGTCGAAAATACCCACTCTGGTGCAAAAGCAATCGGCGTTAACGCCCGAGCTAGAGCCTTCGCGGCAAACAATCAATTCCGTTGATTATTACCATTGTGTTTATGAACTTTTATATCGATTTAGCGGCGGTAACATTAGCTCCGTACCCAATTTATCGCCCTACCAAGGAGCAACCCATCATGAAACGCCAACTTTTACTGAGCCTCGCCTTATCTGTTCTGGCTGCCAACGCCTTCGCCCTGCCAGCCGCTGAACAAGCCACCCCACAGGTCAAGGCCAGCCACAGCGTGTTCACCCAGACCCTGGCCGAAGGCGGTTCGGATCGCCTGATCGAGCGCAACAAAGTCGCTGCTGATGGTTACGACCGTACTCCACAAGGCCAGAGCGTTGCCGAAGACGGCTATGATCGCACCCCTCAAGGCCAGAACGTTGCCGAAGATGGCTACGACCGCACACCTCAAGGCCAGAACGTCGCCGAAGATGGCTACGACCGCACCCCACAAGGTCAAAACGTAGCTGAAGGCGGCCGTGATCGCCTGGAAGAGAAAGGCCTGGTGGAAGATGGCTACAGCCGCACACCTCAAGGTCAGACCGTTGCCGAAGGCGGTGCCGATCGCCTGGCCGAACGTCATCAAGCTGCGAGCTAAGGCCATGCTGGCCCTGGAAAAAAGCCCGGTCCCTGGATCGGGCTTTGACTTTCTATAGCAGCAGCATTTTCCCCCCTGCCTCTCCCACCTGTCTCTGACAGCAGTTCGACTCCGGCAAAGTTGATTTGCTAGAGTGCGCCGCTCCCATTGAGCAAAGAACGCCCCGCCGATGCTGCCCCGCGCCGAACAGAAGCAACAGACCCGCAACGCCCTGATGGATGCCGCCCGGCACCTGATGGAGTGTGGCCGTGGGTTTGGCAGCCTGAGCCTGCGGGAAGTGGCGAAAGCCGCGGGTATCGTGCCCACCGGTTTCTATCGGCACTTCAGCGACATGGACCAACTGGGCCTGGAACTGGTCAGCGAAGTCGGCCAGACCTTTCGCGAAACCATCCGCCTGGTGCGCCACAATGAATTCGTCATGGGCGGCATCATCGATGCCTCGGTACGCATCTTCCTCGATGTGGTGGAAGCCAAGCGCGCGCAGTTCCTGTTCCTGGCCCGAGAGCAGTACGGCGGCTCGCTGCCGGTTCGCCAGGCCATCGCCACCTTGCGCGAGAACATCAGTGCAGACCTCGCCGCCGACCTGACCCTGATGCCCAAGCTCCAGCACCTGGACGCCGCCGATCTCAGCGTCATGGCCGACCTGATCGTCAAAAGCGTATTCGCCACCCTGCCCGACATCATCGATCCCCCGGTCCAGGCCCTGCCCGAACACCTCACACCCCAGGCCAAGATCACCCAGCAACTGCGCTTCATCTTCATCGGCCTCAAGCACTGGCAAGGCCTGGGCAGTACCGAGTAACTCGCCCGCACCGCTCCCCCTTCACACTACGCGCCCCGCTCTGGGCTGCGCGTTTGCGCCTGCCCGGCCGCCGGGCACCGGATTGCAGCAAAAATATTTCCCGCGCACCAACTCAGTGCTATAAATCAGCTCAGCGCATCAATTTGTAACAATATAAAACAAGGTTTTGCCCCTTTTTCAGGCGCAGTCCCGGCATCGAGAAAGGGTTTTTCCTCTCCACCGAGTGATTGGCAAGGCCCTTGCTCTGGCTTGTGCATCGCTCATAGCTGGAAGCTTTCCGATGCTGGTGATCCACCGCAGAACCGCCCCCCAAGCCACCTGGTCCGCCGAACTGCACCTGACCTACGAGGCCCGCAGCAAAAGCCGCCTGCGCTGTTTCAGTGCCGCCGGTGAAGACGTCGGCCTGTTTCTGGAGCGGGGCCAGCCACCGCTGCACGATGGTGAGTTCCTGGAGGCCGAGGACGGGCGCATCGTCAAGGTCTGCGCGCGCCCGGAAGCCCTGCTGCACGTCACCTGCCGCAACGCCTTCGAACTGACCCGCGCCGCCTATCACCTGGGCAACCGCCACGTGGCCCTGCAGGTGGGTGACGGCTGGCTGCGCCTGCTGGACGACTATGTGCTCAAGGCCATGCTCGAACAGCTGGGGGCCAGCACCGCGCCCCTTGAGGCACCATTCCAGCCCGAGCATGGCGCCTATGGCGGCGGCCACCATCATTCGCGCCACGGCGATGAAGACTTCAACTATCCGCCGCGCCTGCACCAGTTCGGCGTCCGCCCATGAACCCGGCCTGGGCCCTGCTGCGCCTGGCCAGCCCACAGTTGCCGATTGGCGGCTACAGCTATTCCCAGGGCCTGGAAATGGCCGTGGAGCAGCAGCGGGTACATGATCAGGCCAGCGCCCGCCGCTGGATCAGCGATCAACTGCTGCTGAACCTGGCACGCTTCGAAGCACCGCTGCTGCTCGCCCACTGCCAGGCCGCAGCCGACCAGGACTGGGCCCGCTTGCAGCAGTTGAGCGAGGAACATCGGGCCAGCCGCGAAACCCGCGAGCTTTACCAGGAAAGCCGGCAGATGGGTTATTCCCTCAAGCAACTGCTGGAGGGTTTGCCGGAACTGGACAGCGATGCCCGGAAACTGCTGATGCACCAGGACGAACCACACCTGGCCCTGGGCTGGGCCCTGGCGGCACGGGCCTGGGGCATCGCCCCGGCGGACGCCCTGGCCGCCTGGCTGTGGAGCTGGCTGGAGAACCAGCTGGCGGTGCTGATGAAGACCCTGCCCCTGGGCCAGCAGGCCGCCCAGCGCCTGACCAGCGAGCTGCTGCCCCTGTTGCAGCAAGCCCAGCACCACGCCGCGAACCTTGACCCCAACCATCATGGCAGCGCCGCTTTCGGCCTGTCCCTGGCGAGCATGGCCCACGAGCGCCAGTACAGCCGCCTGTTCCGTTCCTAGGAGAAACTCATGAACGCACAACCTCTGCGCGTCGGCATCGGCGGCCCGGTGGGCTCCGGTAAAACCGCCCTGACCCTGGCCCTGTGCCTGGCCCTGCGCGAACGCTACAACCTGGCGGTGGTGACCAACGATATCTACACCCGTGAAGACGCCGACTTCCTGGTACGCAATGAGGCCCTGGCGCCGGAACGGATCATCGGCGTGGAAACCGGCGGCTGCCCGCACACCGCGATCCGCGAAGACGCCTCGATCAACCTGGAAGCGGTGGACCAGTTGAACCGGCGCTTTCCCGGGCTCGACCTGATCCTGGTGGAGTCCGGCGGCGACAACCTCTCGGCCACCTTCAGCCCCGAACTCTCCGATCTGACCATCTATGTGATCGACGTTTCCGCCGGTGACAAGCTGCCGCGCAAGGGCGGTCCGGGCATCTGCAAATCCGACCTGCTGGTGATCAACAAGATCGACCTGGCGCCGCTGGTGGGTGCCTCCCTGGAGATGATGAACAGCGATACCCAGCGCATGCGCGGCGGCAAGCCGTTCGTCTTCAGCAACCAGAAAACCGGCCAGGGCCTGGCGGACATCATCGCCTTCATCGAACGCCAGGGCCTGCTCACCGCCGCCTGACCCCGAACCCAATCCGCTCAACAAGGAAAGCCACTCCATGACCCTAAAACGCATCCTCGGGGCCCTGGCCCTGCTGCTGACCCCGGCCCTGGCCTTTGCCCACCCGGGCCATGGCGACAACGGCCTGATGGCCGGTATCAGCCACCCCATCAGCGGCCTCGACCACCTGCTGGCCATGCTCGCTGTCGGCCTGTGGGCCGCCCAGCAGCAAGGCGCCGCGCGCTGGGCGCTGCCTTGCACCTTCGTCGGCACCATGCTGATCGGTGGCGTGCTGGGCTTCGAGGGCCTGGAGTTGCCGGCCCTGGAAAGCGGCATCGCCGCTTCGGTATTGGCCCTGGGCCTGGCCGTGGCCCTGGCCGTGCGCCCGCCCCTGAGCCTGGCGATTGCCGCCACTGCGCTGTTTGCCCTGTTCCATGGCGTGGCCCACGGCCTGGAATTGCCGGACATGTCCAGCCCTTGGACCTATGCCGCCGGGTTTGTGGCGGCCACTGCGGCCCTGCATGCCGCCGGCTATGCCGTGGTGCGGGTACTGCCTCAGGCGGCAGCGCCGCTGGTGCGCCTGGCCGGTGCGGCCTCGGCCGCTACGGGCGTGTGGCTGCTGGCAGGCTGATCCCTGCTTCATCTGTGGGAGCCGGCTTGCCGGCGAAGGCGGTCTTGCGGGCCTCGTTCGCTGGCAAGCCAGCTCCTACAAGGCGGAGGTGATCTTTCGGCCTCATTCGCTGGCAAGCCAGCTCCTACAAGGCTGAGGTGATCTTTGGGCCGCCTTCGCTGGAAAGCCAGTTCCTGCCAGCAGGTCGTGCTCGGCGGGTAAGCCGCTTCGTGGGGGCTTCTCTGGTAACATGTCGCGCATTCAAAACTGCCGTGACGACGCCAGCCAATGCCTGATGTATCCCGTTCCGCCGCCTCGCCTGAATCGAGCGCTCTGTTCAACGCCATGCAGCAGCATTTCCACAAGGTGATAGTGCCGCTATGGCAGGGCCCAGGCTGGAACCCGCAGTTGGCGCTGCCCTATGAGGCGCTGGACGCCGAGCATCGGCCGCTGCCACCGCAGCGCTATCGGGCCATGGCTTGTGCCCGGCAGTTGTATCTGTTTTCCCAATTGATCGGCGATGCCGCCGCGCCCTTTGCCCAGGAGCGCGCCGCCGCGCTGTTCCGCTCGCTGCAGCGGCACTTTCACGACGCCGAGCACGGCGGCTGGTTCTACAGCATCGACCCCGAAGGCGCGCCGCTGGATCGGCGCAAGGACCTCTACACCCACGCCTTCATCCTCTTCGCCTGCGCTCACTACTGGGCCAAGGTCCGCGAGCCGCTGGTGGAGTCGGTGCTCAACGCCGCCCTGGAAGTGGTCGCCCAGCGCTTCGCCCTGGGCGACGGGCTCTACGAAGCCAGCCTCGCCGAGGACTGGTCCATATTGGGTTCGGGGCCCCTGCAGAATCCACTGATGCACCTGGCCGAAGCCTTTCTCGCGATCCTGGCCGTACGCGAGGATGCCGCGGTCCAGGCCGCGTTGCTGGACCTGTGCCAGGCCATGCAGCAGCAGTTCATCGACCCGCAGCATGGGGTGATGATGGAGAAGCCCCAGGGAGCTGTGGATAACTGGTTCGAGCCGGGGCACCAGTTCGAGTGGTACTTCCTGCTGGCCTCGTCACAGTTACTGCGCGGCAGCGCCCTGCACGCATCCGTGGAGCGAGCCTTCGCCTTTACCGAGCAACTGGGTGTCGAGCCCGAGAGCGGCGCCGTGTGCGCCATGCTCGAACTGCCGCCCCGGGCCGGCGTCAAGGACGCCACCCAGCGCATCTGGGCCCAGGCCGAATACCTGCGTGCCCTGACCTTGCGCCCGGCTAGCCAGGCGCCCTTGCTGCGTCAGCTAAAGGCGCTGCAAGCGCATTTCCTGCATGCAGGTGGCTGGAACGAATGCCTGGATGCCAGCGGCGCGGTCAGCCGGCAGGACATGCCCTCCACCACGCCTTATCACCTGGCAACCTGCTACCGCGGGCTGGCGGAATATTTTGCCTGAGGCCCTTGGCCGACAAGCCGGCTCCTGCCCCCCGTAGGAGCGGACTTGCCCGCGAAGCACGCACCGCCCATCAAGCGATCCACTTGCGATCCCCGGTAAAGCTGATGGTCAGCCAGCGCGCTGCGTCGGCCTCTCCCAACTGGCTGGAAATCTCCTCGCGCAAGCGGTCCAGAGTCGCCACATCCTGCAGCGGATAGTGCGCCGGCAAGACGATATGGATCTCGATGAACCGCGCCCGACCGTGCTTCTGCACGTAGCTGATGTAGTCGTCGAAACCATGGGCGGCCTTGGCCTGCTCCATCACGTTGCGGACCTTTTCGTCCAACTGGTCCGGGGCGATCCCCAGCACGTCACGCAGGGCCGGACGCAAGATCTTCAACGCCGGCGGCAACATGCTCAAGGCCAGCAGGATCAGGATCGCCGGGTCGACGTACACCGCCCACTGGCCGTGACCGTACTGCTTGAGCAACAAGGCGATGACGAAGCTCACCAGCAGCCCCACCGAGAGCATCGCGTCCACCAGCCAGCTGATGTTGTCGAACTGGATCAGCGAGGACTTGAGCTTGCGGTTACGCTGGCGCACGTAGAAGAAGTAGGCGAACTCCGCCACGGCGAAAAACGCCGCATAGACAATCACCAGCCCCAGCTCGACCTCGCGGCCACCGTTGATGATGCCGAACACCCCATTGAGGAAGGCATAGATGGCGATGAGCATCAGGAAGCTGCCTTCGATCAGCAGCACCATGGGTTCCAGGTGCCAGAAGCCGAACTGGAAACGGTGGTTGCTTTCCTTGGCGATCAGCCTGGCGGTGATCAGCATCAGGACCTTGATGAAGGTGGCGATCAGCGAAAAAAATCCATCGAACAGGATGGATTGGGCGCCAGAAACAAAACCCGTGACGATACCGGCGATCGCCACGGCGAACATCAGTACGGTCGATTGTTTGAGCAGAACCTGCTCACCTCGGTTACTCACAATTCCTCCTATCGAACTTCAAAAACGCCGCCTCGTGTGAGGCAGCGGCGAAATTTCTGGCGGGAATTCTAACCTGTCAGGGCTGACCACAAGCTGAAACGAATCAGCTCATGTGTATCCGAGTACAACTGTAGCCGCTGCCAAGCGATGGCGAGGCTGCGACCGCCTCCGCAGGAGGCGCAAGATCTTACAGGCGCCGGAGGGCCTCACGGCCCTGTCGCAGCCTGTGGCAGCGGCTACAGGGGGCTCATGACTTGGCGTTGCGTTCGATGGCGAAACCGGCCCAGGTCTGGCTCACAGGCATCAGCTCCAGGCTGTTGATGTTGACGTGTGCCGGGGTGTTGAGCACCCAGAAAATGGTGTCGGCGATGTCCTCGGGCTGGATCGGCTCGGCCCCGGCATAGGTGGCGTCGTAGCGTGCCTGGTCACCGGCGAAGCGCACCAGGGAGAACTCGCTTTCACACAGCCCCGGCTCGATGTTGGTGACGCGCACGCCGGTGCCCTGCAGGTCGCAGCGCAGGTTCAGGGAGAACTGCTTGACGAAGGCCTTGCTCGCGCCATAGACGTGGCTGCCCGGGTACGGGTAGTTGCCGGCGATGGAGCCCAGGTTGACGATGCCTGCGCCGCGACCGTGGGCGATCAACCGTGGCAGCAGCAGGCGGGTGCTGTACATCAGGCCCTTGATGTTGGTGTCGACCATGGTGTCCCAGTCATCCAGGTCGCACTTGGGCGCCGGGTCCACGCCCAGGGCCAGGCCGGCGTTGTTGATCAGCCCGCGCAGCTTGCTGAACGAGGGCGGCAACTGGGCGATGGCCTCTTCCATGGCCTTGCGGTCGCGCACATCGAGCACCAGGCCGTGCACCTCGGTCTGTTTGGACAGCTCCGCGCACAAGGCACTGAGGCGCTCCTCGCGGCGGCCGGTCAGTACCAGGGACCAGCCGGCTGCGGCAAAGCGCCGGGCGCAGGCTTCGCCAAAACCGGAAGTCGCGCCCGTAATGAACAGTGTGGAAGTCATGGTGTTCTCCTTGCTGGGTGGCGAGCCGCCGTTTCGATAAAAAACGCTTCGCAGCATGCCCGGGCCGGCCCCTACCGGCAACCGCGCCGTTGGCCGTAAAGAGCCGCAAGCGCTGATCGTGCCCGACGCTCGCTGTACAAAAAACACTCACCAGGCGCCAAACCACGGGTTACGCGGCCTGCAGCCATGTGCACGCACCTTATCCACAGGCCGGTCCACAGTCTTTGGGGGCAAGTGCAACGGGCTGAAAGCCGCTATCCACAGGGCCTGCGCGGGTTCAGTAGAAGTTTTTTGCTTGACCCGGACCACAGGTCCATGCACCCGGCCCGGGCAAAGATGACCGCACGGTCAAGGTTGACAAGGCCAGAGGCCAGTAACTACGCCGCTCAGAGCCGTCTTTCCAGAGTTTAGTCACAGACTTATCCACAGGCTTATCCCGACCCTTTTCCGGGTACAGCTGCGACAATAAAAAGGTTGACAAGCGCACCTTCAGCGCCCACAAAAAGCACCGATCAAAAAACAACCAACCGCCTGCAAGCCACGTTTTTAAAGGCTTGCAGCCAGCTACACCCACGTTACCCACAGCCCGCTCCACAGCAAACGGGGACAAGTCAAAACAGTGGAAAAACAACTGTTTGCAGCGTCTTTATGCCGCGTTAAAGCAGCTTGCCAGGAATGTTTTCCACAATTGCCGGACACAGGTTTGGTGCAGGCGCAAAGCGCCAGTCGGTGCTTGATCAAATCAGAAAGGCGGTCAGGCGGCCCCTTCGCAGGCAAGCCAGCGCCTACAGGGGAGGATGGGATGGGGTGTGGATAACAATGCCCCGGCGGCACGGGCCGGCGGGGCATGCTTTATCCACAGAGCAAGCGGTCAGTGGCCGCCCAGGTAAGCGTTGCGCACCTCCTCGTTGACCAGCAGTTCCTTGCCGGTGCCGCTCAGGCGGATCTCGCCGTTGACCATCACGTAGGCGCGATCCGAGAGCTTCAGCGCATGGTTGGCGTTCTGCTCCACCAGGAAGATGGTCATGCCGGTGGCCGCCAATTCCCTCAGGGTGGCGAAGATCTGTTTCACCACGATCGGCGCCAGGCCCAGGCTCGGCTCATCCAGCAGCAGCAACTTGGGCCGGCTCATCAACGCCCGGGCAATGGCCAGCATCTGCTGCTCGCCGCCAGACATGGTCATGGCCCGCTGGGTACGCCGTTCCTTGAGCCGGGGAAACAGCTCGAACATGCGCTGCATGTCATCATTGGCGTACTTGTCGCCAATCGGGATGGTGCCCATCAGCAGGTTTTCTTCCACGGTCATGTCGGGGAACACCCGGCGCCCTTCCGGGGACTGGGCGATACCATTGGAGGCGATGTAGTGGGACGACTTGTGGGTGATGTCCACACCGCGATAGAGAATCTGACCGGACTCGGCCCGGGGCTGGCCGAAGATTGACATCAGCAGGGTCGACTTGCCGGCGCCGTTGGAGCCGATCAGGCTCACGGTTTCCCCCTCGTTGATGTGCAGCGAGACTTTCTTCAGGGCCTGGATCGGGCCGTAGTACACGTCCAGATCCTTGAGTTCGAGGATAGGTTGAGTCATGCCAGTTCCTCTTCGTCGGCACCCAGGTAGGCGGCAATCACTTTCGGATCATTGCGGATCGCCTCCGGCCCGCCCTCGGCGATCACGTTGCCGTGGTCGAGCACCACGATGTGGTCGGAAATACTCATCACCATGCCCATGTCGTGTTCGATCAGCACCACGGTCAGGTCGTGCTCGTCACGCAGCAGCCGGATCATCGCGCTCAGCGCTTCGGTTTCCTGGGGGTTGAGGCCGGCGGCGGGTTCGTCGAGGCAGATGATCTGCGGCCGGGTGCACATGGCCCGGGCGATCTCCAGGCGCCGCTGCTGGCCGTAGGACAGCTCGCCGGCCAGGCGGTTGGCGCAGTCCACCAGGTCCACCACCTCCAGCCAGTAGAAGGCGTGGTCCAGGGCGGCGCTTTCCGCCTTGCGGTAGCCCTTGGTGTTGAGGATGCCCGCCAGCAGGTTGCGGTTGACCCACATGTGCTGGGCCACCAGCAGGTTCTCCACCACGGACATTTCCTTGAACAGGCGAATGTTCTGGAAGGTCCGCGCCAGCCCGGCGCGGTTCACCAGGTGGGTGCCGCCGAACATCTTGTAGTAGAGGCGGCTGGCGAAGCTTTTCGGCGAGACGAAGTCGGTGGCGCGAAAGGGCTCGCCCAGGAGCTTGATGACGTTGGTCTGCCGGCCCCGGGTATTGAGCTCGATGCGCCCGCCGGAGGCCTTGTAGAAGCCGGTCAGGCAGTTGAACACCGTAGTCTTGCCGGCGCCGTTGGGGCCGATCAGGGCGAAGATCGAGTTGCGCTTGACCTTCAGGCTGACGTCGCTGAGGGCCTTGATGCCACCGAAGTGCATCATCAGGTTTTCGACCGAAAGAATGTATTCGCTCATGGCGCGTTCCCCTCAGTCAGAGCACCTTTGCGTGGAGTGACGCCGGTACGGCTGATGCGGATCAGCCCTCGCGGTCGCCAGATCATCATCAACACCATGAGAATGCCGAACAGCAGCACCCGGTACTCGGAGAAGCTGCGCAGCAACTCCGGCGCCACAGTCAGCACGAAGGCCGCGATCACCACGCCCACCGTCGAACCCATGCCCCCCAGCACCACGATGGCCAGGATCAGCGCCGATTCGAAGAAGGTGAACGACGACGGGTTGACGAAGCCCTGGTAGCTGGCGAAGAACACCCCGGCCAGGCCGGCGGTGGAAGCACCGATGGTGAAGGCCGAGAGTTTGACCAGCACATGGTTCAGGCCCATGGCGCGGCAGGCGATCTCGTCTTCACGCAGGGCTTCCCAGGCCCGCCCCACGGGCATGCGGGTCAGCCGGTGCTTGATGTAGAGCACCAGCAGCACCACCAGGAACAGCACGATATAGATGAACAGGAATTTCAGGTTGGGGTTGTATTCCAGGCCGAAGAACTCATGAAACGGCACCCCGCCGTCCTTGGCCTTGCGACCGAACTCCAGGCCGAAGATGGTCGGCGAGGGCACCGGCATGCCGTTGGGGCCACCGGTGAAGGACAGCCAGTTGTTGAGTATCAGGCGGATGATCTCACCGAAGCCCAGGGTCACGATGGCCAGATAGTCGCCGTGCATCCTCAGTACCGGGAAGCCCAATATGCACCCCGCCAGCGCCGCGGCAATCGCCGCCAGGGGCAGCACGGTCCAGAAGCCCAGGCCCAGGTACTGGTAGCCCAGGGCCAGGCCGTAGGCGCCGATGGCGTAGAACGCCACGTAGCCCAGGTCCAGCAGGCCCGCCAGCCCCACCACGATGTTCAGCCCCAGGCCCAGCAGCACGTAGATCAACCCGAGGATGACCACGGTCAGCAGGTACTTGTTGGCGAAGAACGGAAACACGATGGCGATCACGATCAGGGCCGGGATGATCCAGCGCAGCCGCGACTTGTAGTCCGGCGCCAGCACATGCACGCCGGAGCCGGTGCTTTCAAAGCCCTGGAGAATCTTCAGGCCCTTGGGGGTTTGCAGGAACAGGCTCAGGGCCAGCCGGCCGGCCATGACAATGGCTACCAGCCAGGCCACGCGAGTCGGCTGCAGGTTGAAACTGTAGCCATCGAGCACCACGCCCACGATGGGGCCAAACACGATCAGCGAGATCAGCCCGGCGAGCACGGCGTCGATGACGCTCTTTTTGATATCAATCGGTTTATTGGCAGCAGACATACTTATACCTTCGCCACGAGTGGGCGACCCAGCAGGCCTTGGGGACGGAAGATCAGAATCAGCACCAGCAGCGAGAAACTGAACACGTCTTTGTAGTCGGAGTTGATCAAGCCGGAGAACAGCGACTCGGAGATGCCGAGGATGATCCCGCCCAGCATCGCCCCAGGCAGCGAGCCGATGCCGCCGAGTACCGCCGCGGTGAACGCCTTGATGCCGATGACGAAGCCGGCATAGAAGTCGAACGTGCCGTAGTTCATGGTGATCAGCACCCCGGCCAGGGCCGCCATGGCCGCGCCGATGACGAACACGTAGGAGATCACCCGGTCGGTGTTGATGCCGAGGATCGAGGCCATCTTGCGGTCTTGCTGGGTGGCCCGGCACATACGCCCCAGCTTGGTGTACTTGATGATGTAGGTGAGCAGCGCCATGCCGGCGAACGCCGCCACCAGGATGAAGATCTTGGTGTAGGTGAGCTGCACGAAGCCTGTGCCGATATCGACTTTCCAGGCCCCGGCCAGCAGGGTCGGAACCCCTTGCTGCTTGGCGCCCTGGCTGATCTGCGCGTAGTTCTGCAGGATCAGCGAAATGCCGATGGCGCTGATCAAAGGTGCCAGGCGGGTGGAGTTGCGCAGGGGTTTGTAGGCCACGCGCTCGATCACCCAGCCATAGATCCCCGTCACCACGACGGTGAAGATCAGCGTGCCGAGAATGAGTAGCGGGAAGGATTCAATGCCGAAATAGGCCAGCAGAGCCAGACTGATTGCCGCGAGGTAAGCGGAAATCATGTAAACCTCGCCGTGGGCGAAGTTAATCATGCCGATGATGCCATAGACCATTGTGTAGCCGATGGCGATCAGACCGTAGACGGACCCGAGGGTCAGCCCATTGATCAGTTGCTGCAGGAAAATACCATCCATAACGCAATCTCACGGACTTGAGAGACTGCACAGGCCGTCGACGCCGGACAGGGATCACCCGTCTGCGCAACACGTCCGTTGTGCAGCTCTACGAGAAAAGGCAAGTACTGCACGAGTAGGGACCGGCACCAGGGGGTGGTACCGGCCCGTTCGGACTCATGTCACTTCTGTTTTTCCAGCTGGTGGTACTTGCCGTCCTTGTCCCACTGATAGACCACGTAGTCGGAAACCTTAAGGTCACCCTTGGAGTCCCAGGACTTCTCGCCCATCACGGTTTTCACCGGATTGGCCTTGAGCCATTTGGCCGCATCTTCGCCCTTGTTGGACTTGGCGCCGCCGAAGCCGGCCGCCAGGGCCTGAATCGAGGCATAAGCGTACAGGGTATAGCCCTCGGGCTCGGTGCCGGCCTTGCGGAAGGCATCCACCACGGCCTTGCTGTCTGGCAGCAGGCGCGGGTCGGCGCCGAAGGTCATGTACACGCCGTCAACGTATTGCGGACCACCGGCGGTGGTCACCAATTCGTCGGTCACGATGCCGTCGTCGGACATGAACTTGACGTCCTTCAGGCCCTGCTCGCGCAGTTGGCGTACCAGCGGGCCGGCTTCCGGATGCAGGCCGCCGAAGTACACCACGTCGGCGCCGGCGGCGCGGATCTTGGTCACCACGGCGCTGAAGTCTTTCTCGCCACGGGTCAGGCCCTCGTACAGCACCGGGGTCACGCCGCGCTTGGTCAACTGTGCCTTGGTGGCATCCGCCAGGCCCTGGCCGTAGGTGTCCTTGTCGTGCAGCACCACGACCTTCTTGCCCTTGAGCACATCGATAATGTAGTCACCGGCGACGATGCCCTGCTGGTCGTCACGCCCGCACATGCGGAACATCGCGGAGAGGCCACGCTCGGTGACCTGAGGGTTGGTGGAGCCCGGGGTGATGGCAATCACACCGGCGTCGCTGTACACCTCGGAAGCCGGAATGGTCGACGAGGAGCAGAAGTGCCCGACCACGCCGGCCACCTTGTCCTGGTCCACCAGGCGGTTGGCCACTGCCACCGCCTGCTTGGGTTCACAGGCGTCATCACCCTTGACCAGGACGATCTTCTCGCCGTTGACCCCGCCCTTGGCGTTGATCTCGTCAGCCGCTGCCTGTGCACCCTTCATGTACTGCTCGCCAAATGCCGCGTTGGCGCCTGTCATGGGACCCGCTACACCGATCTTCAGGTCGGCTTGAGCAAACGCAGAAACACCCAGCGCAGTTGCCACTGCGAGGGCCAGAAAGCCTTTCTTGTAAAACGTCTGGGACATGAGGTGGTGCTCCAAGGTTTTTTTAGTTGGCACTGCGACTTCACTAAGGTTGCTCAGAGCAAGCGCCGTGCCAGTGGTTTTTTATTCTGAAAAAAGTCGCTGTCTTATTGTTATTTCGACTGTTTCGAGCCCTTTTTTATTGGGCGTGCAACCGTCTAAACCGCGGAAGGTAAAACCCTGCTTTTTAATGGGCGCAACCCATGCGTGCCATCATTGCAACCGCGACACAATTCAACGTGCAACCCTGCTGTAACAGCTCGCGTCACCGAACTGCACACTGCTGGTGCGAGACTGCTACGAGCCGCACCATTACAGGCTAGTCGCTGCATCGAAAAGCGTCGTCGGCCGCCCATTATTTCCTTGTTCAGATCACAATTCGCAGGCACTGGCCCGCGTGGTAGAGGGAGAAGCCGGCTTCGTACAGGCAACTGCGCAAGCCCACACCGGCCAGGGGCTGCATGGCTGCGAAGGGGATCGGCAGGGCCTGGGGGTCGCCGTTGCACAGGTAGTCGGCGAAAGCCTTGCCCACCACGGTTCCGGTGGTCACGCCACGGCCGTTGTAACCGGTGACAGCCACCAGGCCCGGGGCCGGCTCGAACAGGCGCATCAGGTGGTCGGGGGTGAAGGCGATGCAGCCGGTCCAGGTGGATTCCCACTCCACCGGCTTGAGGTACGGGAAGTAATGCTGCTGTACGCGGTCGGCCCAGGCCTTGAGGAACCACAAGGGCTTCTGGCTGCCATTGCCCAGGCTGCCCAGCAACAGGCGGCCCTCGGCATCCCGGCGGATGCTGCTGAGCACCTGGCGGGTATCCCAGGAGCCCTGGCCCCCGGGCAGGATCTGCCGGGCCGCTTCTTCGGTCAGGGGCGCGGAAGCCACCTGATAGTAGTAGCCGGGAAAGAAATTGCGCCGCAGCTCGGTCCAGTCGCCTTCGGTGTAGGCGTTGGAGGCGATCACCACCTGCTCGGCCAGCACCGAGCCCTGCTCGGTCTGCACCGACCAGCGCTGGCCCTGGCGTTCCAGGCGGGTGACCGGGGAATGGTCGAACAGACGCCCGCCCAATTCCGTCGCCGCCCTGGCCAGGCCGCTGACGTAAGCCATGGGGTTGAGGGTTCCCGCCCGCCGGTCGAGCAGGGCCGCGGCGATCTTGCGAGTGCCGGTGGCCGCCTCGCACGCCGCGCCGGTCAGCAACTCCACCGGGGCCCCGCGACGTTTCCACTGTTCTTCACGGCTGCGCAGATCGGCCTCGCCCCGGGCGTTGTGGGCCATGTGCAAAGTGCCTTCGCGGCGCAGCTGGCAATCGATGTGGTACTTGTCCACCAGGCTGAACACCAAAGACGGCGCCGCACCGAGCATGCGGTTGAGCTGGCTGCCCACCTGCTCGCCGAAACCGGCCTCGATCTCGTCCGGCGGGATCCACATGCCGGCGTTCACCAGCCCGACGTTGCGCCCCGAACCGCCGTGCCCCGCGCGGTGGGCTTCGACCACACAGACCCGCTTGCCCTGCTCCAGCAAATGCACGGCGGCCGACAGCCCGGTGAAACCGGCGCCGATGATGCACACATCCGCCGTCAGCTCGCCCTTGAGCGGCGCCCTGTCAGGCCGTTGCGGGGTGAGTGTTTCCCACAGACATTGTTCTTGTAGCGCCATTGCCAGACTCCGAAATCAACGAACCACAGACGCTGAAACGCATTGACCGCTGTTCGCCAGCAAGCTGGCTCCTACAAACCTCCCCGTAGGAGCGAGCGTGCTCGCGAAAAGACTCAATCGAAGGTAATACCCTGGGCCAGCGGCAGCTCCCGGGAGTAGTTGACGGTATTGGTCTGGCGCCGCATGTAGCCGCGCCAGGCGTCGGAACCGGATTCGCGACCGCCGCCGGTTTCCTTCTCGCCGCCGAAGGCGCCGCCGATCTCTGCGCCGCTGGGGCCGATGTTGACGTTGGCGATGCCGCAGTCGCTGCCCACCGCCGACATGAACTGCTCGGCCTCACGCACGTCGGTGGTGAAGATGCAGGACGACAGGCCCTGAGGCACGGCGTTGTTCAGGCGCAGGGCCTCCTCGAAGTCGTTGTAGCCGATCACATAGAGGATCGGCGCGAAGGTTTCGCTGCACACCACCTCGCTCTGCTCGGGCATTTCGACGATGGCCGGCGACACGTAGTAGGCGTTGGGGAACTGGTCCTGCAACTGGCGCTGGCCGCCGAAGACCCGGCCGCCCTCGCTCAGGGCCTGCTCCAGGGCATCCTGCATGGCCTCGAAACTGTGCTTGTCGATCAGCGGGCCGATCAGGTTGCCTTCCAGCGGGTGGCCGATGCGTACCTTGGAATAGGCCGTCTTGAGGCGGCTGATGATTTCCTCTTTCACCGACTCATGGGCAATCAGGCGACGCAGGGTGGTGCAACGCTGGCCGGCGGTGCCCACGGCGCTGAACAGGATGGCGCGCACCGCCATGTCCAGGTCAGCGCTGGGGCCGAGGATCATGGCATTGTTGCCGCCCAGTTCGAGAATGCTGCGGGCGAAACGCGCGGCCACCTTGGGCGCCACTTCGCGGCCCATGCGGGTACTGCCGGTGGCGCTGATCAGGGCCACGCGCGGATCATCCACCAGGGCGGCGCCGGCATCACGGCCGCCGATGATCACCTGGCTCAGGTATTCGGGAGCATCCTGGAAGTTCTTCAATACGCGCTCCAGCAGTGCCTGGCAGGCCAGGGCGGTGAGCGGGGTCTTTTCCGAGGGTTTCCAGATCACCGGGTTGCCGCAGACCAGGGCCAGGGTGGTGTTCCAGGCCCAGACCGCCACCGGGAAGTTGAAGGCGCTGATGACACCGACAACCCCCAGGGGATGCCAGGTTTCACGCATGTGGTGGCCTGGGCGCTCGGAGGCGATGGTCAGGCCGTAGAGCTGGCGCGACAGGCCGACGGCGAAGTCGCAGATGTCGATCATTTCCTGCACTTCCCCCAGGCCTTCCTGGGTGATCTTGCCGGCTTCCCAGGACACCAGTTCCCCCAGGTCGGCCTTGTACTCGCGCAGCACCTCACCGAATTGCCGCACCAGCTCGCCGCGACGGGGCGCCGGCACGTTGCGCCACAGGGCGAATGCATGCTCTGCGCGACTGACCTGCTGCTCCACCTCGGCGGCGCCCTGCCAGTTCACCGCGGCGATCCGGCTGCCGTCGATGGGCGAATGCACAGGCTGGGTGCCCGACTGGTACAGGGCCGGGTTGACACCCAGACGATCAAGCAATGCGGCAACCATGGGGTTACTCCTTACAGATGAAAGCGAAAGATCCAGGCCGCTGCGACGGCCATCAAGGCTAGTAGTTGTAGCTGGCCCGAGACTTGCCAACAAACGACCTTTAAGCGAGATATCATTCCGTTTATTCATGCTGAGCCGCTCGCTGGCACCCATAAGAACAAGGACCACCCATGCTCAACAAACGCTACTTGCCGTCGATCACCGCCCTGCAGTGCTTTGAGGCCGTGACCCGGCACCTGAGCTTCACCCGTGCGGCCGAAGAGCTCAACCTAACCCAGAGCGCGGTGAGCAAACAGGTGGCGCAACTGGAAGAGCTACTGCAGCACTTGCTGTTCCGCCGGGTGCGGCGGCGCCTGCAACTGACCCCGGCCGGCGACCTGTACCTGGTGGAAGTGCGCAAGATCCTCACCCAGGTGGAGATGTCTACCCACTACCTGCGCTCCTATGGCGGCGAAACCGAAGTGCTGCGGGTGTCCACGCCCTACACCTTCGGCGCCCGCTGGCTGGTGCCGCGCCTCAAGGGCTGGCGCCTGCGCCACCCGCACATCCACCTGGACCTGTGCAATGAGCAAGAGCCTGACGAACTGCTCCAGGGCCACGCCGACCTGGCGTTCTACTTCGGCCAGGGCGCCCGCCCCGGCACCGAAAGCCTGAAGCTGTTCAGCGAGGAACTGGTGGCGGTCTGCGCCCCCGACAGCCTGCCCGCCGAGCCGTTGACCGACCCCAGGCAGCTCACTGAACTGGTGCTGTTGCAGAACGCCTCGCGGCCCCAGGGCTGGCACGAATGGTTCGACCAACAGGGCTACCAGACCGAGCACAGCTACCACGGCCCCCGCTTCGAAACCTTCTATATGTGCATCCGTGCGGCCCAGGTCGGCTGCGGGGTCGCCCTGCTGCCACGCTTTCTGGTGGAAGAGGAACTGGCCGAGGGCAAGCTGGTGATCGCCTGGGAATACGCCATGCCCAGCCATGACGCCTATTACCTGGCCTACCCCGAACACTCGGCGGAAGTGCCCAAGGTCCGGGACTTCGTGCGCTGGATGCTCGAACACAAGGACTCGCCCCTCCCGTAGGAGCCGGCTTGCTGGCGATCGGGCCCTTGAGCCCTGCACAAGCCTGAAGATCCGTTCGCTGGCAAGCCAGCTCCTACGGCCGGAGAATGCCCCGCCGCAAAAAACACTGGCAAAGCGCCGGGCGTCTATGCGCCACTAGCGCCTTCATTGAAAGAGCTGAATGCCGCGCTTGTCCGTCGCGGCCAGCATGGAGATTCCCGTTATGAGCGAGAGTGTGTTTGCCGATCGCATCGTGCAGAACCTGCTCGACACCGACTTCTACAAACTGACCATGATGCAGGCGGTGCTGCACAACTACCCCAACGTCGAGGTGGAATGGGAGTTTCGTTGCCGTAACAGCGAGGACCTGCGGCCCTATCTGGCAGAGATCCGCTACCAGTTCGAGCGCCTGGCGGAACTGAGCCTGAGCGCCGACCAGCTGGGCTTTCTCGAACGCATCAGCTTCCTCAAGCCGGATTTCCTGCGCTTTCTCGGGCTGTTTCGCTTCAACCTGCGCTACGTGCATACCGGTATCGAGGACGGCGAGCTGTTTATCCGCCTGCGCGGCCCCTGGCTGCACGTGATCCTGTTCGAGGTGCCGATGCTGGCCATCATCAGCGAGGTGCGCAACCGCTACCGCTATCGCGAGATCCAGCTGGTCCAGGCCCGCGAGCAGCTGTACCGCAAGTTCGACTGGCTGACCGCCAACGCCAGTAGCGAAGAACTTTCCGAGCTGCAAGTCGCGGATTTCGGCACCCGCCGACGCTTTTCCTACCGGGTCCAGGAAGAAGTGGTGAACGTGCTCAAGCACGATTTCCCCGGACGTTTTGTTGGCACCAGCAACGTGCACCTGTCCCGGGAACTGAACATGAAACCCCTGGGCACCATGGCCCACGAATGGATCATGGCCCACCAGCAACTGGGGCCGCGGCTGATCGACAGCCAGATCGCCGCCCTCGACTGCTGGGTCCGCGAATACCGTGGCTTGCTGGGCATCGCCCTGACGGATTGCATCACCACCGATGCCTTCCTCGGCGATTTCGACCTGTTCTTCGCCAAGCTGTTCGACGGCCTGCGCCACGACTCCGGCGACCCGATCCTCTGGGCAGAAAAGGCCATCGCCCACTACCACAAGCTGGGCATCGAGCCGATGAGCAAGACCCTGGTGTTCTCCGACAGCCTGAGCCTGCCGCGCTCACTGGAAATATTCCGCGCGCTGCGCGGGCGGATCAATGTCAGCTTCGGCATCGGCACCAACCTGACCTGTGACATTCCCGGTGTCGAACCGATGAGCATCGTGCTTAAAATGGCTGCCTGCAATGGCCAGCCCGTCGCCAAGATCTCCGATGAAGCGGGCAAGACCCATTGCAAGGATCCGAACTTCGTCGCTTACTTGCGCCACGTTTTCCAAGTACCTGCCCAACCTGGCAAGGAGTGAATCATGCAAGCCGTACAGCGTGAGATTGCGCAGCAGCTCAAGGTCCAAGCACCTTTTCCCGACCACGCCGCCCTTGAGGCGGAAATCGCCCGGCGCATCCGCTTCATCCAGGATTGCCTGGTCAACTCCGGGCTCAAGTCCCTGGTGCTGGGCATCAGCGGTGGCGTCGACTCCCTGACCGCCGGCCTGCTGGCCCAACGGGCGATGCGTGAATTGCGCGAACGCAGCGGGGACGATAGCTACCGCTTCATTGCCGTGCGCCTGCCCTATGAGACCCAGTTCGACGAACACGACGCTCAGGCCTCGGTGGACTTCATCAACCCTGACGAACGCCATACCGTGAACATCGGCCCGGCGGTCAAGGCCCTGGCCAATGAAGTGGCGGCCTTCGAAGGGCAGCACGCGGTGTCCCGGGATTTCGTCCTCGGCAACACCAAGGCGCGGATGCGCATGGTGGCCCAGTACACCATCGCCGGCGCCGCCCATGGCCTGGTGATAGGTACCGACCACGCCGCCGAAGCGGTGATGGGTTTCTTTACCAAGTTCGGTGACGGCGCCTGTGACCTGGCGCCCCTGAGCGGCCTGGTGAAAAACCAGGTGCGCTCCATTGCCCGCTATTTCGGCGCGCCGGAGTCCCTGGTGGAAAAAGTCCCTACCGCCGACCTCGAAGACCTGTCGCCGGGCAAGCCGGACGAAGCGTCCCACGGCGTCACCTACGCCGAGATCGACGCCTTCCTGCACGGCCAGCCGGTACGCGAGGAAGCCTTCAAGATCATCTGCGACACCTACCGCAAGACCCATCACAAACGCGTCATGCCCTTCGCCCCATGACCCACCTCGTTCTGTAGGAGCCGGCTTGCCGGCGAAAGGGCTGCTTGATGCGGCACAAGGCTTAAAGGCCTGTTCGCGGGCAAGCCCGCTCCTACAGATGCACCCACAAAAAAGCGCCCCGAGGGGCGCTTTTTTTGCAGCCGGGCCTGATGCTTACTTCAGGACCACAGCGCCTTTCATCATCGAGTTGTGGCCTGGGAACGAACAGAAGAACTGGTAGCTTTCGCCAGCGGTCAGCTTCGATACGTCGAAGGTCACCGAGTCTTTCTCGCCGGCACCGATGATCTTGGTGTGGGCGATGACGCGGGTGTCGCCTTCCTTCAGGTAGTTCTTGTCGATGCCGGCGGCCATGCCATCGGTGGCAATGCCAGCCATGTCTGCGGTCTTGCTCAGTACCCAGTTGTGGCCCATGACGTTCTTCGGCAGGCTGCCGGAGTGGGTCAGGTTCACGGTGAAGGTCTTGCAGCTCTTGTCGATGGTGATTTCCTTAGTGTTGAAGGACATCTGGTCGGTAGAGTCGACATCGACCTTGCATTCGGCGGCCATCAGTTGGCTGCTGGCCAGTGTCAACAGGGATACCGCAACGAGTTTGGCAAACATGGTGAATCTCCAAGGCAGGGTTAACAAAATCCATCTGAATCCATGGGACGGAAGACTGCCTGAATTTCTCGCAAGTTCCTATGATTTGCATCAAAAAATTGTATACAACTCTCTGCTATCGGCCCGATCAAGACAATCAACCGGCCAGTGGCATGGCGAGCTTCTAGAATCACGCCATCGTCCCTGATCGGAGTCACCCTCATGCCATTGAACAGCCTGTTTCGCAGCTTGCTCGCCGCCTACGCCTGTGGCGCCAGCGGTACCCATGAAACCCCGCAACGGGAGGTTTAATACTTGGAGCGAGGCTGGCGAGCCTTTACTCTGAGGCCATCAATGAGCTCGGAGTAAGGCATGTCGTTAACCTCTGTCTGTGTATTCTGCGGCGCCAGCACGGGCGCCAATCCTCTCTATCGTGAAGCCGCCCAGGCCCTGGGACGGGCCATCGCCGAACGCAAGCTGACCCTGGTATATGGCGGCGGCGCGGTAGGGCTGATGGGCATCGTCGCCGACGCGGCCCTGGCGGCCGGGGGCGAAGTCATCGGGATCATTCCTCAAAGCCTGAAGGACAAGGAAATCGGCCATCGCGGCCTGACCCGCCTGGAGGTGGTGGACGGCATGCACGCCCGCAAGGCGCGCATGGCCGAACTCAGCGACGCCTTCATCGCCCTGCCCGGCGGCCTGGGAACCCTGGAAGAGCTGTTCGAAGTCTGGACCTGGGGCCAGTTGGGCTACCACCACAAGCCGCTCGGCCTGCTGGAAGTGAATGGCTTCTACGAAAAACTCAGCGGTTTTCTCGATCATATCGTCGGCGAAGGCTTCGTCCGTGCCCCGCACCGTGACATGCTGCAAATGAACGAGTCGCCGGCCGGCCTGCTGGATGCGCTGGACGCCTGGCAACCGACGGTCCCGGACAAATGGGCCGAAGGCAAACCCAGTTAACCACCCGGCCCCGATAACAGGCAGAATACGCGCCGCTCAACCTCACCTTCGACCCCAGAGGATCGCCCATGGCCAAACCCAACTACTCCTTCGCCAAACGTCAACGTGACTTGGCCAAGGAACAGAAGAAAGAGGAAAAGCTGCAACGCAAGAAAGCCGCCGCTGAAGAAACCAGCACACTGAACCCGGATGCAGAAGGTGAAGTGAGCATCGACGACGCCGAGCCCGAGGCCCCCCAGGCCTAAGCTGCCCCGTAGGAGCTGGCTGACCAGCGAAAGCACTCTCCAGCCCTACGCGATATCCGCAGGCCCCATCGCCGGCAAGTCGGCTCCTGCAAGGTTCGAGATGGCAGTGTCATGCCAGGGGCATGACGGTGACCCGGACATCAGGGTCATGGCTGCCCCCTCCCAGAATCACCCCACGCAATGGCGACACATCGGAAAAATCCCGGCCCCAGGCCAGGGTGATGTGTTCCAGCGCCGGCTGCACGTTGTTGGTCGGGTCGAAATCCACCCAGCCCAGCACCGGGCAAAACACTGAAACCCAGGCATGGGAAGCATCGGCGCCGATCAGCCGCGGCTGCCCCGGCGGTGGCTGGGTCAGCAGGTAGCCACTGACATAGCGCGCCGCCAGCCCTCGCGAGCGCAGGCAAGCCAGCATCAGGTGGGCGAAGTCCTGGCACACCCCGCGCCGACGCTCCAGCACCTCCACCAGCGGCGTCGCCACCTGGGTGGCTTCGGCGTCGAAAGTGAACTCACTGAAAATCTTCTCCATCAACGCCTGGGCGCCCTGCAACAGCGGCCGCCCCGGTACGAAGCAACTGGCGCAGAACTCGACAAAACTCTGCTTCAGATGCACATAGGGCGATTCGAAACGGTAACGACAGGCTTCCAGCAACGCCTCGGACAAGGGCTGGCCGCTGTAGGTCAGGGCGCCGCGGGCGGCATCCCAGGGCAATGACGCGGCAAAATCCAGCGCCGGCCGCTCCAGCACCTCGACACTGAGCTGGGCGTTGACCAGCAATTCGTCATGGGGTCGCTCGAAAGCCAGGCGGGTCAGCGGGTTGCCGAATACATCCTGCTCGTCACGGCGGTTGGTAGGGTCGGGGCTGATCAACAATTGCCGCTCGCTGCACCGTTGCCAGGCACAGGCCCGGGGCCACAGGTGCGCCAGTTGCTGGGCCAGGGACACCGGGCTGTCATAGCGGTAGTGGGTGTCGTGGAACACCTGGTAGCGCGCGCTCATCAGACCGATACCGTTTGCTGGCTGACATCATCCACATGGGCGAAATGCCGCAGCGCCAGGCGGTCCGACACCTGCCCGCTGACCTCGGCGATCTCCTGCAGCAGGTCCGCCAGGCCCTCCACTGCGGCGCGCACACTGGCCTCGCCGAACAGCGAGTTCTCCAGGCAGCCCAGGTCGAAATTCGCCAGGCGCTCCACCAGATGCGGCAGCGCCAGCTCGCGGGGCACGCCGAAATCGTCGTTGAGGCGCTTGAGGGTGCGGGTCACCAGCTTGAGCTGGAACAACACGGCGTGGGGGTTCTGTTCATCCAGCAGCAACAGGTCGAGGACCGGAATCAACTGCGCCACCGCCAGGTAGCGCGACCGGTAGGTGATGCTGCTGTTACCCAACTCCAGCAGCCAGTCCAGGCCGGCCTGGTCGAAGGCCGCGGTGCCCCGCAGGAAGGCCGCGAGGCTGCTGCTGAGGAACTGCAGGCGCTCGATGCGCCGGCCGATCATCAGGAAGCGCCAGCCTTCGTCGCGGGTCATGTCGTCCAGGGCGAACCCGGAGAGCGCCGCCAGGGACATCACCAGGCGGTTGAGAAAATCCAGCAGTTCGGCGAAATCCGGCTCGGGAGTGTCCAGCTCCTGGGCCTCGCGCTGCAGCTCCACCAGGGCCTGCCAGTTTTCCCGGGACAGCTTGCCGCGTACCTGGGAAGCCGCCCACTGCAAGCGTTGCAGGTTGGAGCGCAAGCTGAAGGACCAGTCCTCACCCAGCAGGGCCGCCAGCAGGCGCTCGGGCAGCTCGCCCTCATCCGGCAGCAGCATCAGGCTTTCTCCCAGGTCCACCGCGGCCAGCAAGGCTTGCGGGTCATCGCCGTCGACATAGCGCGCCAGCATGATCCGCAGCAGCCGCGCACTGTCGTCGCAGCGCTCGCAATAACGGCCGAACCAGAACAGGTTTTCCACCACCCGCGACGGCAAGTAGGGGTCGCGGCGTACCAAGTCATACACGCCGATGGTGCGCTGGGCCTTCCACTGCTCGCCGCTGGGCGCCCGCTCCCCCAGCACCCAGGTGTCCTTGCTGGCGCCACCGCGCTGCATCGACACCACTTCGGCACCGGCCTGGGCAGCGACCCGGGTCAGGCCTCCGGGCAGCACCCGGTAGCCGTCCTCGCTGGCCACCGCATACACACGCATACCGATGGCCCGGGGCTGCAACTGCCCGTTCTCGGCCTGCCAGACCGGCGCCTGGGACAGTTGTGGCAACGCCTGGGCGACATAGGCATAGGGCCGCGCCCGCATGCGCTCAGCCAATTGCCGGCGTTGCTCGGCATTCAGGTCGCGGCCCAGCACCGGGGTGAAGCTCTGGGAAGCGAAGGCTGGCTTGACCAGCAGATCCGGTAGTTTTTCCAAAGCCTGCTGCAGCACCGGGGCCTCGCCGCACCACCAGGTAGCGATGGACGGCAGGAGCAGTTCCTCGCCCAGCAAAAACTGGCTGATCTTCGGCAGGAAGCCCAGCAGGCCGGGGGATTCCAGCACCCCGCTGCCCAGGGCGTTGGCCACCAGCACCCGGCCCTGGCGCACCGCGTCCAGCAGCCCGGGAACCCCCAGGGCCGAGTCGGTGCGCAACTCCAGCGGATCGCAGAAATCGTCGTCCAGGCGACGCATGATGGCGTGCACCCGGCGCAGGCCGCTGAGAGTCTTGAGGTACACCGTGGCATCACGCACAGTCAGGTCGCCGCCCTCCACCAGCGGGTAGCCAAGCTGTCGCGCCAGGTACAGGTGCTCGAAATAGCTCTCGTTGAACCGTCCTGGCGTCAGCAGCACCACCAGCGGCGCTTCGCTGTCCCGGGGAGCCTGGCGGGCCAGGGTTTCCTGCAGGGTGCGGAAGAACCCGGCCAGGTGCTGCACTTGCAGCTCGCGGTACAGGTCGGGGAAGGCCCGGGACACGCTCATGCGGTTCTCCAGGGCATAGCCGGCCCCGGAGGGCGCCTGGGTACGGTCGGCGGTGACCCACCAGCGCCCGTCCGGGCTGCGTGCCAGGTCCACGGCATACAGGTGCAGGAAGGTCTGTTCCGGCGGGCGGATACCCTGGCACGGCCAGAGGAAATTGTTGTGGCCGAACACCAGCTCCGCCGGCAACAGCCCTTCGCGGATCAGCCGCTGCGGGCCATACAGGTCCGCCAGCACGGCATTGAGCAGGCGAGCGCGCTGGGCGATTCCGGTGGACAGCAACTGCCATTCATCCGCCGCGATCACATGGGGCAACAGGTCCAGTTCCCAGGGCCGGTCGGCGCCCTTGGGGTCGGCATAGACGTTGTAGGTGACGCCGTTCTCGTGGATCTGCCGGGTCAGCAGCGCCTGGCGCTGGGCCAGTTGACCGGGGCTGCTGCGCTGCAACTGTTCCAGCAGCCGCTGCCAGTGCGCCCGGACCTGGCCCTGGTCATCCAGCAACTCGTGGTAGGTACCCGCCGTCAGCGGGTAACGGTCTAGCAAGTCAGGCATGGAACACTCGGCAGACGGCAGGGAAAGTCAGATTAACGCACCGCCATGACGCCCGGATATGGCTATCTCACAGGCGTCGCAGGTGGATTAGAAACGTCGCAAATCCAGGGTCAGTGGCAACTCGGCATTGATCACCACTGGCGGCACCTCCAGGCTTCCCGGGCTATGGCCCAGGCGGAAGAAGCGCGCCATGCGCCGGCTTTCCGCCTCGTTGGCATTCACCGGCAGGCTGTCGTAATTGCGCCCGCCGGGGTGGGCCACATGGTATTGGCAGCCGCCCAGGGAGCGCTGCATCCAGGTATCGAGCAGGTCGAACACCAGCGGTGCATGCACGGGGATGGTGGGTTGCAGGCAGTTGGCCGGCTGCCAGGCGCGGTAACGTACCCCGGCGACAAACTCGCCGACCCGCCCGGTGGGATGCAGGGGCAACGCCACGCCATTGCAGGTCAACACATGGCGCTCGGGTACCAGGCCGCCGACCTTGACCTGCAGGCGCTCCAGGGAAGAGTCGACATAACGCACCGTGCCGCCCGCCGCGCCCTCCTCCCCCAGCACATGCCAGGGCTCCAGGGCCTGGCGCAGTTCCAGCTCGATGCCACTGACGGCGTAATCGCCGACCTTGGGAAAGCGGAACTCCAGGTGTGCGGCAAACCATTCGGCCCGCAGCGGGTAGCCAGCGGCATTCAGCTCCACCAACACATCAGCGAAATCCTGCTCGGTAAAGTGCGGCAACAGAAAACGATCGTGCAGCTCGGTGCCCCAGCGCGCCAATCGGGCCGGTGCGTAAGGCTCGCGCCAGAAGCGCGCCACCAGCGCCCGCAGCAGCAACTGCTGGGCCAGGCTCATGCGCGCATGGGGCGGCATTTCAAAGGCCCGCAGCTCCAGTAGGCCAAGGCGCCCGGTGGCGCCATCCGGCGAATACAGCTTGTCGATGCAGAACTCGGCGCGATGGGTGTTGCCGGTGACATCGATCAGCAGGTTGCGCAGCAGGCGGTCCACCAACCAGGGCGCGCACTCCTGGCCGGGAGCCGGCATCTGTGCGAAGGCGATCTCCAGCTCGTACAGCGCGTCATTGCGTGCCTCGTCGACCCTCGGTGCCTGGGACGTGGGGCCGATGAACAACCCGGAAAACAGGTAGGACAGCGACGGGTGGTTGTGCCAGTAACTGATCAGGCTGCGCAGCAGGTCGGGGCGCCGCAGGAACGGCGAGTCGGCCGGGGTGGCTCCGCCAAGGACAAAATGGTTGCCGCCACCGGTGCCGGTGTGGCGCCCATCGATCATGAACTTCTCGCTGGTCAGGCGCGTCTGCCGGGCCTGCTCATAGAGAAACTCGGTGCGCTCCACCAACTCGTCCCAACTGACCGAGGGCTGCACGTTGACTTCAATCACCCCCGGGTCCGGGGTCACCCGGAAGTTGCACAGGCGCGGATCCGCCGGCGGCTCGTAGCCCTCCAGCAAGACCGGGCAGCGCAGCTCCTCGGCCGTGGCCTCGATCACGCTGACCAGTTGCAGGTAATCCTCCAGGCGCTCCAGGGGCGGCATGAACAGGTACAACCGCCCCTCGCGCGCCTCGGCGCAGAGCGCGGTACGGGTCAGCCAGTCCGCGGACTCGTCCACCTGGGGCACCCGCTCGTCCGCCACTGCCGGCTCATCAATCGCTGCCAGCTGAGCCGCGCTCGCCAGTTCGGGAAAATCCTGGTTCGGATCGGTAGCATGAATGAACGGATACTCCGCCGCCGTCACCCAGGGCTGGGACGCCAGGGGCAAGCGATAGCCCAGGGGCGAATCACCCGGCACCAGCCGGCAATGGCTATCGCGCAGGTACCAGCGCCCGCTCTGCCACTGATCACCCTTGGCGGTACGGGCCAAGGGCAGGACCTGGCCGATGACCTTGTCCAGCCCCTGGCTGAAAACCTTACGCAGGCGCTCCCGCTCCAGGGCGTCCTCCAGCCGCGAATCCTCGGCGCTGACATTCAGCGGCAGGCTGCCTTCGCGCCACAGGTAGTAGAAATTGTCCTCGTAGGCGGGAAACACAAAACGCGCGGGCAGCTTCAGACGCTCGGCGACACTGGCCAGAAAACGTCCGGCCAACATCGCATCGGCGGCGTAATCTTCATGCTCGTCGGCAATCAGCGCGTTGTTGCGCCACACCGGTACACCGTCGCGACGCCAGTGGCAATTCAGCGACCAGCGCGGCAGCTGCTCCCCCGGGTACCACTTGCCCTGGCCGAAGTGCACCAGGCCCTGGGGCGCATAGTGCTGGCGCAGGCGCTGGAACAGCTCGCCGGCCAGGCGGCGCTTGTTCGCCCCCAGGGCTGCCGTGTTCCACTCCGGGCCATCGGGATCGTCGATGGCGACGAAAGTCGGTTCGCCGCCCATGGTCAGGCGCACATCCGCCTCCAGCAGGTCGACATCGATCTGCCGGCCCAGGGCCTGGATCGCCAGCCATTGCTCGTCGGTGTAGGGCTTGGTCACCCGGGGCGCTTCCCAGATGCGCTCCACACTCATCTCATGGCTGAATTGGCATTCGCAGGGCTCCACCAGCCCGGTGATGGGCGCCGCTGAAGAGGGGTCGGGGCTGCAGGCCAGGGGAATATGCCCTTCCCCGGCGAACAGCCCGGAAGTGGCATCCAGGCCGATCCAGCCGGCGCCCGGCAGGTACACCTCGCACCAGGCATGCAGGTCGGTGAAGTCCACCTCGGTGCCGGAGGGGCCGTCCAGGGATTTGACGTCCGCCGTCAGCTGGATCAGGTAGCCGGAGACAAAGCGCGCCGCCAACCCCAGGTTGCGCAGCAATTGCACCAGCAGCCAGGCCGAGTCCCGGCAGGAGCCGGAGGCGTTGAGCAGGGTCTGCTCCGGAGTCTGCACCCCGGGCTCCATGCGGATCAGGTAGGCGATGTCGGCACTCAATCGCTGGTTCAGGCCCACCAGGAAATCCACCGCCGGCAGGGGTGAACGCGAAATGGCGTCCAGGTACGCCTGGAACCTCGGCGTCAGGGGCAGGGTTTCCAGGTAGGGCGCCAGCTCGCGCTGTTCATCGGCGGCATAAGCGAAGGGAATCTGCTCGGCGTAGGGCTCGAGGAAGAAATCGAACGGGTTGAACACCGCCATTTCCGCCAGCAGGTCGACCTCGATCCGCAGCTCGCTGGTCTTTTCCGGGAACACCAGACGCGCCAGGTAGTTGCCCTGCGGGTCCTGCTGCCAATTGATGAAATGCTGCTCGGGCTGGACCTTCAGCGCATAGGAAAGAATTCGCGTGCGGCTGTGGGCCGCCGGGCGCAGGCGGACGATCTGCGGGCCCAGTTCGACGGCGCGGTCGTAGCGATAGTGCGTGACATGGTGCAATGCGACATGAATCGACACGGCGTGCCTCCTGCGAGCCTGAACGGTGGGAGAACCTGCGCAAGACTTATGCCAGCGCGCAAGTCCATGGGGTTGTTCAGCGACCCTGGGCAGTACAGCACCAAAACCGAGCAATCGATGCATCCCGGTGCAGGCAATTGCACATAAATGCGCCAGAAGGCAGGCGACGAATCAGCCGCGCTTGCGCTGCTGCTTGAGGCGCTGGCGCTGCTGGCGGATCTGCAGCAATCGTTCGCGCATTTCCCGGTGCCGCTTGCTGTTGAGCAGCAACAGCCCGAGCAGCGGCAGCAACACGCCGAACAGGTACACCCCCTGGTGCGGGTGATACTGAAACATCGGCACCACCCCAAGCAGGCAGGCGACAAAGTAGCCGGCCACCAACCATACCGCGCGGGAAATGCCACGCACTATCAGCAGGTTGCCCAGCACCAGCAGCGGGATCAGCACCAACAGGCCAAACAGCAGGTATTCGTCGCGCTGGGGCGGCGCCATGGCGCGCCAATAAGTGGTGCCGGCCAGGGACAGCAGGAGCGAGGCACTGAAGCAGCCCAGCAGCACGGTGAGCATGAAGGTCGGGAAATAGCGTACCAAGAAGTCTCTCATGCGGCCGCCATCTATCACTCTTCGAACTCCTCGTAGAGCCCCACCGCAAGGGTTTTCACCTGGCCAAGATTGCCGGAGCTGATACTCCCGCTGGTACTCAGGACAGCGCCCAGAGCATCCTGCATCTGGGTCAGGGTAGCGTGGCGGATCTGCGTCGACGAATAGCGCCTGGGCAACGCACCGGCACGCTGTTGCAGCTTCAGCAGCTTGGAGGTCAGGCTCGGGTCCCGCAGGGTCAACAGTTCCTTGGTCAGCTTGGCCCGTTCCTGGCGGTTGAGGCCCTTGAGCAACTGCATCCAGCTTTTGCCGGTGTTCGCCGCCTTGCTGGCCTTGAGCAGCCTGAGAGTGGTCAGCGCCGAACCGCCGACACCCACCAGGGAAATGCCATCGAGAATCGGCGTGACTATGTTGTACCACTCGGCATCGTCCATGCGGTCGTTGGCCGCCGGGTCCTGGATCTCGTTGATCACTCGCGCGCCGCCAATCACGCACTGAGCGGTGCCGGCCATCGCCGCCGAGGCCCCAAGCGCTACCATCCAGACACTGGCACCGGCGGTGAAGGGCACGGCGATGCTGCCGCTGAACACCACCAGCCAGCCGATCACTGCGGCCGTGCAGGCTAGGGTGGTGTTGAAGGATTCAGTGGCCAGCCGCGACTCGCGCGGGTTGTTCTTCACCTGGTCGACGAACTGCTGGGGCGCGATGTAGCGCTTGGCCTCGCGCAAGATCACCCGCTTGGGCACGATGCTGCAGATCGGCCTGAATTCGCGCAGGGTCACGACATTGAAGTCGGCATCGATGTACACCACCCCGGCACCGGCAATCGAGGGATCGGTGTCGATGGCGGCAAACAGACGCGGCAGGTTGATCTGGCTTTCGATCCGTTGGCGGGCAAGAACCTGGGTCAGGCTGAGGTCCCTGATCACTCCGTCTAGTGGGCTGGTCACGCGGTTCATCCTTGGTCTGACGATGTAAATCTGCCTGATAGCCATGAGCCAGCTAGGCATCGCGGCAATGCAAGCCCGGCAACCTTAACAAAGCTCTGCGCGTTTGTTGCTCGCCGGCCGGTAAAAAAATCGATCTCCATAAAAGCAAAACGCCAGCTCGGCGGCTGGCGTTTTGTGGGTTTAGCGCGGCACCACCGGCTTGCGGGTCGGCTTCTTGCCTTTGCCCTTGGCCGCGTCGGCACGCTCCTTGGCCGCCTGCTTGTTGCGGGCGAACGCTGCGGCCTTGGCCTGTTCGCGCTTGTCCCAGGCATTGCCGCCGTCGCTGCCACGCGGTGGCAGCCCGGTGTGCTGGGTGAGGATCCGGGTTTCCTTGGCCACCTTGTGGCTGCCAGCCGGGGTCGAGTTCTTGCGCCGGGCGCTCTGGTAGCTGTCGGTGGCCGGTTGATGGGCCGGAATCAGCTGGTGCTTGCCCGGGCCGATCAGGTCACCACGACCCATGCGCAGCAAGGCCTCGCGCAGCATCGGCCAGCCCTTCGGATCGTGGTAGCGCAGGAACGCCTTGTGCAGGCGGCGCTGCTCCTCGCTCTTGACGATGGTCACGCCGTCGCTCTTGTAGGTGACCTTGCGCAGCGGGTTCTTGCCCGAGTGGTACATAGCCGTGGCGGTGGCCATCGGCGACGGGTAGAACGCCTGCACCTGGTCGGCGCGGAAGCCGTTGCCCTTGAGCCACAGGGCCAGGTTCATCATGTCTTCATCGGTGGTGCCCGGGTGGGCGGCGATGAAGTACGGAATCAGGTACTGCTCCTTGCCCGCTTCCTTGGAGTACTTCTCGAACATCCGCTTGAAGCGGTCGTAGGTGCCGATGCCCGGCTTCATCATCTGGTTGAGCGGGCCTTCCTCGGTGTGTTCCGGGGCAATCTTCAGGTAGCCGCCGACGTGGTGGGTCACCAGCTCCTTGACGTACTCCGGCGATTCCACCGCCAGGTCGTAGCGCAGGCCGGAAGCGATGAGGATCTTCTTCACCCCAGGCAGGGCACGGGCGCTGCGGTACAGCTGGATCAAGGATGAATGGTCGGTGTTCAGGTTCGGGCAGATGCCCGGGAACACGCAGGACGGCTTGCGGCACGCGGATTCGATTTCCGGGCTCTTGCAGGCGATGCGGTACATGTTCGCGGTCGGGCCGCCGAGGTCGGAGATCACCCCGGTAAAGCCGGGAACCTTGTCACGAATTTCTTCGATCTCGCGAATGATCGACTCTTCGGAACGGTTCTGGATGATCCGCCCTTCGTGCTCGGTGATGGAGCAGAAGGTACAGCCGCCGAAGCAGCCACGCATGATGTTCACCGAGAAGCGGATCATCTCGTAGGCCGGGATCTTTTCCTTGCCATAGGCCGGGTGCGGAATGCGCTGATAAGGCATGCCGAACACGTAGTCCATTTCCTCGGTGGTCATGGGAATGGGCGGCGGGTTGAACCACACGTCCACTTCGCCATGCTTTTGCACCAGGGCGCGGGCGTTGCCCGGGTTGGTTTCCAGGTGCAGTACGCGGTTGGCGTGGGCGTACAGGACCGGGTCGTTGCGCACCTTCTCCATGGACGGCAGGCGGATCACGGTCTTGTCCCGGGTCATGCGCGGGCTGGCAAGGATCTGCACCACCTTGGCTTCGTTCGGGTCTTCAACCGGCCCCTTCTCCTGCTCGATGGCGCAGGCGGCGGTGTCCTGGGTGTTGACGTAGGGGTTGATGATCTTGTCGATCTTGCCCGGGCGGTCGATACGGGTGGAGTCCACTTCGTACCAGTCCTTTGGCGTGTCGCGGCGGATGAAGGCGGTGCCGCGCACGTCGGTGATGTCTTCGATCTTGTGGCCGTAGGACAGGCGCTGGGCCACCTCGACAATGGCTCGCTCGGCGTTGCCGTACAGCAGGATGTCGGCGCTGGCGTCGATCAGGATCGAGTTGCGCACCCGGTCCTGCCAGTAGTCGTAGTGGGCGATGCGACGCAGGGACGCTTCAATGCCGCCGAGAACGATCGGCACGTGCTTGTAGGCTTCCTTGCAGCGCTGGCTGTACACCAGGCTGGCGCGGTCCGGGCGCTTGCCCGCCAGGCCACCGGGGGTGTAGGCGTCGTCGGAGCGGATTTTCTTGTCGGCGGTGTAGCGGTTGATCATCGAGTCCATGTTGCCGGCGGCGACCCCGAAGAACAGGTTCGGCTCGCCGAGCTTCATGAAGTCGTCTTTGGACTGCCAGTTGGGCTGGGCGATGATCCCGACGCGAAAGCCCTGGGACTCCAGCAGCCGGCCGATGATCGCCATGCCGAACGACGGGTGATCGACGTAGGCATCACCGGTGACGATGATGATGTCGCAGGAATCCCAGCCGAGCTGATCCATCTCCTCCCTGCTCATGGGCAGGAATGGTGCTGGCCCGAAACATTCGGCCCAGTACTTGGGATAGTCAAATAACGGCTTGGCTGCTTGCATGTCGATGACCGGTGTTGGCTTGGATAGGGACGCGTTGATTCACAGGGAAATTCGCGGGCGCGGAATATAGCACAAAAAATAACCAATTCCGACCAAAAGGGTCGGAATTCATTGTCACATCACGCGACCAGTGGCGAGGGCACTTGCTCCCGCTCGTCTGCGCAGCAGGCGCAGAGTCGGTGGAGGCGCCGACCGGCTTTGGGCCCGCTGCGTGCTCCAGCGGGAGCACGCTGCCCCACCACAGCCGGCCAACCACCATGGCTGGCGCCGTTATTCGTCGTCGAAGTTGTAACTGCCCGGGGCGAGGTTCTCGAAGCGGGTGTACTTGCCGATGAATGCCAGGCGGATAAAGCCGATGGGACCGTTCCGCTGCTTGCCGATGATGATCTCGGCAATGCCCTTGTGCTCGGTTTCCGGGTGATACACCTCGTCCCGGTAGACGAACATGATCACGTCGGCGTCCTGCTCGATCGCTCCGGATTCCCGCAAGTCGGAGTTCACCGGGCGCTTGTTGGGACGTTGTTCCAGGGAGCGGTTGAGCTGGGACAGGGCCACCACCGGGCAGTTGAATTCCTTGGCCAGGGCTTTCAGGGACCGGGAAATCTCGGAAATCTCGTTGGTCCGGTTGTCGCCGCTGGAGCCGGGAATCTGCATGAGCTGCAGGTAGTCGATCATGATCAGGGCGATATCGCCGTGCTCACGCACCAGGCGCCGGGTCCGCGCACGCATCTCCGAGGGGCTGATGCCCGCGGTATCGTCGATAAACAGCTTGCGGTCGTTGAGCAGGTTGACCGCCGAGGTCAGGCGTGGCCAGTCGTCGTCTTCCAGCTGGCCGGAACGAACCTTGGTCTGGTCGATACGGCCCAGGGAAGACAGCATACGCATGATCAGCGATTCACCTGGCATCTCCAGGGAGTACACCAGCACCGCCTTGTCGCTGCGCAGTACCGCGTTCTCCACCAGGTTCATGGCGAAGGTGGTCTTACCCATGGACGGACGGCCGGCGACGATGATCAAGTCGGCCGGCTGCAGGCCGCTGGTCTTCTCGTCGAGATCGGTATAGCCGGTGGACAGGCCGGTGATGGCGTTGTCCGTGTTGAACAGCGTATCGATGCGGTCGATGGCCTTGGTCAACAGCTCGTTGACCCCCACCGGGCCGCCGGTCTTGGGCCGCGCTTCGGCGATCTGGAAGATCTGCCGCTCGGCCTCGTCGAGAATCTCTTCGGCGGTGCGCCCTTCCGGGTTGAAGGCACTGTCCGCGATCTCGGTGCTGATGCCGATCAGCTGGCGCAGGGTGGCCCGCTGGCGAACGATCTGCGCATAGGCCTTGATGTTGGCGACCGACGGAGTGTTCTTTGCCAGCTCGCCCAGGTAGCCCAGGCCGCCGACCTGCGAAGTCTGGCCTTCCTTGTCCAACTGCTCGGACAGGGTGACCACGTCGATGGGCATGTTCTGGTCGGCCAGCTTGGCGATGGCGCGGAAGATCAAACGGTGGTCATGCCGGTAGAAATCGCCGTCGGACACTTGATCCAACACGCGTTCCCAGGCGTTGTTGTCCAGCATCAGACCACCGAGCACGGCCTGTTCGGCCTCGATGGAGTGCGGCGGCACCTTCAGGGCAGCGGTTTGCAGATCGTATTGCTCGGGAGCGGAGATATCGTTCATGGCCACTTGGAATTCGGGGGTGAAAATCAGGATCAGCAGAAAGACAAAGGGCACGACCTGTAAACAGGATCGTGCCCGATGTTAACCGTCAGCCACACAAGGTGCCAGACGATTTGGTACTGCTTAAGCAGCCACCACGACAACGCGTACGGTTGCTTCAACTTCAGCGTGCAGGTGCACGGCTACGTCGAATTCACCTACGTTGCGGATGGTGCCGTTCGGCAGACGAACTTCGCTTTTTGCCACTTCAACGCCCGAGGCGGTCAGTGCATCAGCGATGTCGTGGGTGCCGATCGAACCGAACAGCTTGCCTTCGTCACCGGCGGTGGCAGTGATGGTCACTTCCAGCTCAGCCAGTTGCGCAGCGCGAGTTTCGGCAGAAGCCTTCTTCTCTGCAGCCAGTTTTTCCAGCTCGGCACGACGCGCTTCGAACGCAGCCAGGTTGGCAGCGGTAGCAGCGGTGGCTTTGCCGAAAGGCAGCAGGTAGTTACGGCCGTAACCAGCCTTAACGTTTACCTTATCGCCCAGGTTGCCCAGGTTGGCGATTTTTTCCAGCAGGATCAGTTCCATTTGGTAATAACCTCTTAACTTTTAACCTTCACCGTTCGCAGAGCCGTTATCAGCGTCTTTCGGCGCCAAACGACCGCGAAAATCAACCAGACTGTCGACAATGGCCAGGACCACGAGCAACGGATAGATCAGTTGCATGAACGGCAACAGCGTGACGTACAACCCCACCAGCCAGAACCTGGCCAGTCGCCCTTGTGCCACCAGCCCGTGAATCAGGGCCAGCCCGGCAAAAGCCAGCGGGACACTGCACATCGGCGTCAGCATGGCCAGTTGAGGTCCGAAGTTCGGCCCCACCAGCATGCACGCCAGCAGCAACATCGCTGGCCCAAGAGGGATTCTGATGGCGCGAAACTCGCCACCAAAACCACCCGGGTTATACAACACAGCCTGCCAGTAACGCCCAAGAATCAGGCTCAGCACGCTGATGGCTTGCAACAAGGCCGCTATCAGGCCGGTCAGGATCGGTGCAATCAGCGTGGCAAGACGAGCTCGCTCTTCAACCGATAGCTGCTGGTAGACCTCACCCAAGGCCATCGGCAGGATTTTTATCAATTCCTGTGACAGCGCTTCGATCTGAGGGCGGAAAGCCGCACCCAGGACTCCAGCAAACACCAACCCCATCGCTATGCTGACCAGCAGCACGCGGCTCCAGGACTCGCTTGCGCGCAAAACCAACGCAAGACTCGAAGAACCCAGCAGCACCAGAAGTGCCCGCGGGTCATCGAACGTCAGCCACCAGAGCAAAGCTGGCAGCACTCCCAGAGCGAGGACGCCAAGGGCATCCTTCAATCCGCGCCGCAGAAGCACCAGGCTCCCGGCGGCAGCACCCAACCAATACAACAACGGCAATGCCGAACAGCCAGCCACTACCAGAGTGGCCTGCATACGACCGCGCATGATGAACTCAGCTAAGGCGCGCATGCATTCAATCCCTTACTACTTGTCGACTGCCCGATCTCAGCGGCCGTGGCTGTCGGTGTAGGCCAGCAGGGCCAGGAAGCGGGCGCGCTTGATAGCGGTGGCCAGCTGACGCTGATAACGAGCTTTGGTACCGGTGATGCGGCTTGGAACGATTTTGCCGGTCTCGGATACGTAGGCTTTCAGAGTGTTGAGATCTTTGTAATCGATCTCTTTCACGTCTTCAGCGGTGAAGCGGCAGAATTTACGACGACGGAAGAAACGTGCCATGTAATTGGCTCCTCAAAAGGTCCGTGGATTACTCGTCAGCGTTATCGCTGGCGTCGCTGTTGTCGCTGTCATCGCCATCGGCGCTGTCAGCATGCTCAGGACGGTCACGACGCTCACGGCGCTCACTGCGGTTTTCTTCAGCCTTGAGCATCTCGGATTGGCCAGTGATGGCTTCTTCGCGACGGATGACCAGGTTACGGATCACAGCATCGTTGTAACGGAAGTTGTCTTCCAGCTCAGCCAGGGCTTTACCGGTGCACTCAACGTTCAGCATCACGTAGTGAGCCTTGTGAACATTGTTGATTGCGTAGGCCAGTTGACGACGGCCCCAGTCTTCCAGACGGTGGATTTTGCCGCCGTCTTCTTCGATCAGCTTGGTGTAACGCTCAACCATGCCGCCGACTTGCTCGCTTTGATCCGGGTGGACCAAAAAGATGATTTCGTAATGACGCATGAATGCTCCTTACGGGTTGTAGCCTGCCGCCTATAAGCGGTCAGACAAGGAGTGAATGACACTGGTGTGTCTTGCCTGGTAGTAGGCACATATGCGCCTGCCGTCACGGCAAGGGGCGCAATTGTAGAGAAGGGGGAACAGCGGCGCAAGGCAATTGGTGATTATTTGAACAACCACCTGCGGGAGCCGGCGTGCCGGCTCCTACAACTGCGGGTCAGGCTTTCTTGGCGCCGGCCTTGGCCTTGGCGCCGCGCTGGCGCATGGCTTCGAACAGGCACACGCCCGTGGCGACGGAGACGTTGAGGCTGCTGACGCTGCCGGCCATCGGCAGGCGTACCAGATAATCACAGTGCTCGCGGGTCAAGCGACGCATGCCCTTGCCTTCGGCCCCCATGATGATGATGGTCGGGCCGGTCAGGTCCTGGTCATACAGTTCCTGCTCGGCCTCGCCGGCAGTGCCGACGATCCACAGCCCACGCTGCTGGAGCTTCTCCAGGGTGCGGGCCAGGTTGGTCACGGCTACCAGCGGAATCACTTCGGCGGCGCCGCAGGCCACTTTGCGCACGGTCGGCGTCAGAGTCGCCGACTTGTCCTTGGGCACCAGCACTGCCAGGGCACCGGCCGCATCGGCAGTACGCAGGCAGGCCCCGAGGTTGTGCGGGTCGGTCACACCGTCCAGCACCAGCAGCAACGGCGCGCCTTCGGTACGGTCCAGCAGCTCGTCGAGCATGGCCTCGCCCCACACCTGGCTCGGGCTGACTTCCGCCACTACGCCCTGGTGCACGCCTTCAACCCATGCGTCCATCTCACGACGCTCGGCCTGGCCAACCGAAACACGGTTCTGCGCAGCCAGGTCCACCAGCACCTGAACCCGTGGATCACTGCGCCCTTCAGCCAACCAGATCTGCTTGACCCGCTTGGGATGGTGACGCAGCAACGCTTCTACGGCATGCACGCCGTAGATCTTTTCCAACTGACTCATGACTTGGCCTTAGGTTTGCGCGCCCCGCCGCTTTTAGCGCCGGAAGCGGAGCCCGCCTTGGGCGGACCTTTACGATGTTTGCTCGGCTTGGCGGGCTTTTCGCCAGCGCGCGAGGGCGCCGGCTTACCGGACTTTCCCGCAGACGCCGCTTTACCACCACCCTTGGCTTCGGCCAGCAGCGCCCGCTTCATTTCACGGCTTTTGCGCACTTCGGCATTTTTTGCTGCAGCGTCGCTTGGACGATAAGCCTCGACTGCCTTTTCCTTGGTGGAGCTGCGACGCCCTGCCTTGGCCGGAGCCGGCTCTTCCACGATCTTGCTGGCAGGTGCGTCCGCGGCGCCACGCTTCTTGCGGCCGATCGGTGCGTTGATGGTCTTCTCGGCCATTTCGAAATCGATCTTGCGCTCGTCCAGGTCGACGCGCATGACCCGCACTTCCACGGTATCGCCCAGGCGGAAGCTGCGACCGGTGCGCTCGCCCGCCAGGCGGTGATGCACAGGGTCGAAGTGGTAGTAGTCCCCCGGCAAGGCGGTGACGTGCACCAGGCCCTCGACGTAGATGTCGGTCAACTCGACGAACAGGCCGAAACCGGTCACCGCGGTGATCACACCCGGGAAGGACTCGCCCACACGATCCTTCATGAACTCGCACTTGAGCCAGTTCACTACGTCCCGCGTAGCCTCATCGGCACGGCGCTCGCTCATCGAGCACTGCTCGCCGAGCTGCTCCAGGGTCGCTTCGTCGTACGGATAGATACGCGCCTTCGGAATGGTCATCGCCCCGGCTCGACGCACGTGCGGCGTGTCCTGCTTGGAGTGAATCACACTGCGAATGGCCCGATGGGTCAGCAGGTCCGGGTAGCGACGGATCGGCGAAGTGAAGTGGGTATAGGCTTCATAATTCAGGCCGAAGTGGCCCTGGTTGTCGGCGCTGTACACCGCCTGACTCAGGGAACGCAGCATCACGGTCTGGATCAGGTGGTAATCCGGACGATCCTTGATGGTTTCCAGCAGTGCCTGGTAGTCCTTCGGCGTCGGGCCATCCTTGCCTTTATGCAGGGACAGGCCCAGCTCGCCGAGGAAGGCGCGCAGTTTTTCCAGACGCTCCGGCGGCGGACCATCGTGCACCCGGTACAGGGCCGGAATCTCGTGCTTCTTGAGGAACTCGGCGGTGGCCACGTTGGCCGCCAGCATGCATTCCTCGATCAGCTTGTGCGCATCATTGCGGGTAGTCGGACGAATTTCGGCGATCTTGCGCTCGGAACCGAAGATGATCCGGGTTTCCTGGGTTTCGAAGTCGATGGCGCCACGGGTATGGCGGGCACCGAGCAGCACCTTGTACAGCGCATACAACTGCTTGAGGTGTGGCAATACATCGCCATATTCACCGCGCAGCTGCTTGGCTTCGCTGGTCTTCGGCTGTTCGAGCATGGTGCTGACCTTGTTGTAGGTCAGACGCGCCTTGGAGTGGATCACCGCTTCGTAGAACTGGTAATCGGTCATCTCGCCGGACTTGGAAATGGTCATCTCGCAAACCATGGCCAGGCGATCGACTTTCGGGTTCAGCGAGCACAGCCCGTTGGACAGTTGCTCGGGCAGCATCGGGATCACCCGCTCGGGGAAGTACACCGAGTTGCCGCGCACCTGGGCTTCGGCATCCAGAGCCGAACCGATCTTCACGTAACTGGAGACGTCGGCAATCGCCACATACAGCTTCCAGCCACCACCGAACAGGCGCAGCTTGCCGGGCTTGGCTTCGCAGAAAACAGCGTCGTCGAAGTCGCGGGCGTCTTCGCCGTCGATGGTGACGAAAGGCAGGTCACGCAGGTCGATGCGCTTCTCTTTGTCCTTCTCTTCCACTTCGGGCTTGAGCTTGCCGGCTTCCTTGAGCACCGCCTCTGGCCAGACATGAGGAATATCGTAGGTGCGCAGGGCAACGTCGATTTCCATGCCCGGTGCCATGTAGTTGCCCACCACTTCCACCACATCGCCTTGCGGCTGGAAGCGTGGCGTCGGCCAGTGGGTGATCTTCACTTCGACGAACTGACCGATCTTGGCATTGGCATTGCGCCCCGGCGTTACCAGCACTTCCTGCTGGATCTTCGGGTTGTCTGCCACCACGAAACCGATGCCACCTTCTTCGAAGTAGCGACCGACGATGCTTTCGTGGGCACGGGACACCACTTCGACGATCACGCCTTCGCGACGGCCGCGGCGATCCAGGCCGGAAACCCGGGCCAGGGCGCGGTCGCCATCGAATACCAGACGCATTTGCGCCGGGCTCATGAACAGGTCGTCGCTGCCGTCATCCGGCACCAGGAAGCCGAAGCCGTCGCGGTGACCGCTGATACGGCCGAGAATCAGGTCGAGCTTGTCCACCGGCGCATAGGTGCCGCGGCGGGTATAGATCAGTTGAGCGTCGCGCTCCATGGCGCGCAGGCGGCGGCGCAGGGCTTCCAGCTGGTCTTCCGTGGTCAGACCGAACTCTTCTACCAACTGCTCGCGACTAGCAGGCGAACCCCGGTCAGCAAGGTGCTGAAGGATGAGTTCGCGGCTAGGAATAGGGTTTTCGTATTTTTCCGCTTCACGAGCGGCCTCGGGATCGAGGGACTGCCAATCGGCCATTAGATAAATTTCACCTTGTCTATATGCGGGTTAGTTTGGCATACGCGTATTGAAACGGGAAATTTCAGGCTCAGACAACCTGGGAATAATCCTCGCCATCGCCTCAGAAACATCGTCACGCATACCGCCGGAGACTTTTTTCAAACTTTTTTGAAATCTGGGGTTTACAGCTTAAAAGAGCCTCCGTATAGTGCGCGCCATCGACGACGGAGACGTCAGCGATACTGCCCAGATGGTGAAATTGGTAGACACGCCAGCTTCAGGTGCTGGTGGCCGCAAGGCCGTGGAAGTTCGAGTCTTCTTCTGGGCACCAATTCAAGAGCTTGAGATTAGATCAGTTTCAAGGCTCGAACAAAAACCCGCGAAAGCGGGTTTTTGCATTCTAAGTGTTTGATTTAATAAAACCAAAACAGGGGTTTACAGATCAAAACGCTGTCCGTATAGTGCGCTCCATCGACACGGCGAAGACGTCGATACTGCCCAGATGGTGAAATTGGTAGACACGCCAGCTTCAGGTGCTGGTGACCGCAAGGTCGTGGAAGTTCGAGTCTTCTTCTGGGCACCAATTCAAAACTTGAGAGCATCGCTTTCAAGTCTCACAAAAACCCGCGAAAGCGGGTTTTTGCGTTTCTGCCTTCTGATATTTCGCACCATTGCCTTCCTCCGCACCCGCAAAGCGCACATGAGAAACGATATCGTTTATGATTGTTACAAGTTTTTGCGGCACTACAGTGAGGAAACCTGCGAATGATGTTCAGAAATACCCTCCTTCCAACATCCCTTCTGCGTGGCTTGACCATCACTTTGCTGGGGCTAACCCTGGCATCCCCCCTCACCCAGGCAGCCGATCCGGTTTCCCTGACCCTGTACAACGGTCAGCACAAGGAAGTCGGCGATGCGCTAGCCAAGGCTTTCGAAGCCAAAACCGGCATCCATGTGAATGTCCGCAAGGGCAGCAGCAATCAACTGGCCAGCCAGGTTGTCGAAGAAGGCGATCGCTCCCCCGCTGATGTGATCTACACCGAAGAATCCCCTCCCCTGAACAAACTCGGCGAGCAGGGCCTGCTGGCCCAGACCGACGCCACGACCCTGGCCGTGCTGCCCAAGGAATATGTTGCGGGCAACGGCACCTGGATCGGTGTCACCGCGCGCGTACGGGTCGTCGCCTTCAACCCGAAACTGATCGACGAAAAAGACCTGCCCAAGTCGGTGATGGAATTCTCCCAGCCGCAGTGGCAAGGCAAGGTTGGCTTCGTGCCCACCAGCGGCGCCTTCCAGGAACAGGCCGTGGCCATCATCAAGATGCACGGCAGGGATGCAGCCGAAGAATGGCTGACCGGCCTGCGGGCTTTCGGCAAGGTCTACAGCAACAACATGGTGGCCCTCAAAGCCGTGGAAAACGGCGAAGTGGCCACGGTCCTGGTGAACAACTACTACTGGTTTGCCCTGCAACGGGAAAAAGGCCAGCTCGACTCGAAACTGCACTACTTCACCGGCGGCGACGTCGGCGGCCTGATCACCGTGTCCAGCGCCGCCGTACTCAAGTCCAGCAAACATCCGAAAGAAGCCCAGCAGCTTCTGGCCTACATGGCCAGCGAAGAAGGCCAGCGGGTGATCACCCAGACCACGGCCGAGTACCCACTGCATAAAGGCATGCAGTCCGATCGCGGACTCAAGCCCTTCAATGAACTGGAAGCCCCGAAGGTGACCCCAGCCGATCTCGGCAATGCCGAGGAAGCCCTGGACCTGGAACGTGACGTCGGCCTGAACTGATGAACCCATCGCCATCCGCTTCCGCCTTGCGCGCCACCTTTGTGCCGAGGCGCAAGCGGCCTTCGATCTGGCTACTGCTGCCGGTCCTGCTACTGGTCTGCCTGAGCCTGTTGCCGCTGCTGTATGTCGGCCTCAAGGCCTGGCAGGCCGGCTGGGCCGAAGCCCTGCACCTGCTGTGGCGCCCCTATGTGTTGCGCCTGCTGAGCAATACCCTACTGCTGATGCTCGGGGTGACCCTTGCCTGCGCCGCGCTTGGCCTGTCCCTGGCCTGGCTGCTGGAACGCAGTGATTTGCCGGGAAGGCGGATCTGGGGTGTGGTGCTGTGCCTGCCCTTCGCCGTACCGGCCTTTGTCAGCAGCTTCACTTGGGTGTCCCTGAGCGCCGGGTTCGAAGGGCTGGGCGGCGCGATCCTGGTGATGACCCTGTCCAAATACCCGCTGGTGTTCCTGCCGGTGGCGGCCACCCTGCGCAATCTCGACCCCTCCCTGGAGGAATCGGCGCGGACCCTGGGGCAAAATCGCTGGGGCGTGTTCTTCAAGATCACCTTGCCCTTGCTCTGGCCTTCATTGCTGGCCGGCTCGCTGCTGATTGCCCTGCATATGCTGGTGGAATTCGGTGCCCTGTCGATCATCGGCCTGCAGACCTTCACCACCGCCATCTACCAGCAATTCGAGCTGGAGTTCAGCAATGCCAACGCCGCCATGCTGTCGGCCGTGTTGTTGGCGCTGTGCCTGCTGCTGCTGGGGCTGGAACTGCGCGTGCGCGGCAAGGGCCGCCATGTACGCACCGGCCAGGGCGCCGCCAGGCACGCCGAACAGCTACGCCTGGGGCGCTGGAGCATCGGCGGACAGCTTTACTGCCTGATCCTGGCGCTGATCGGCAGCGGTGTACCCCTGGGCATGCTTGCCTACTGGCTGGCCGTCGGTTCATCGGCAGCCTTCCCCGTCGCGGCAATCAGCGAAGCACTGCTGTCTTCGCTGGCCCTGTCCCTGGGCGGCGCCGGCCTGTGCCTGGTGCTGGCAGTCCCGGTAGGCCTGCTGGTGGTGCGCTACAAGGGGCGCCTGGCCATCTGGGCAGAGCGCCTGCCCTATCTGCTGCATGCCCTGCCAGGGCTGGTGATCGCCCTGACCCTGGTGTATTTCGCGCTGCACTATGTGCCAGTGCTGTACCAGACCTCGGCGCTGCTGCTGATTGCCTATGCCCTGCTGTTCCTGCCCCTGGCCCAGGCGCCGATCCGCACCGCACTGAACAAGGCCGCGCCACAATTGGAAGAAGCAGCAAGAACCCTCGGCGCATCGTCGTTCAGCGCCTTTTGCCGTGTGACCCTGCCAATCATCTTCCCGGCGCTGGGCGCGGCTTTCGCCCTGGTCTTTCTGGATGCGATGAAGGAACTGACAGCGACCCTGCTGCTCAGCCCAACCGGGCTCAACACCCTGGCCACAGAAGTGTGGGCGCATACGGCGAATGTGGAGTTTGCAGCGGCGGCACCTTATGCGGCGCTATTGATACTGGTGTCAGGGCTACCGGTCTATCTGCTGACAACACGGATGTATTTGAGTCGCTGAGAGGTAGCAAGCCGGCTCCTGCAGTAAGGCGGCAGGAGCCAGCTTGCCGGCCAGGCATCAGGCGCGGAACTGACCGAGGCTGGCCTTGAGCTGCGCCGCCAGGCTGTCCAGTACCTTGCCGCTGGCGGTGGTTTCTACCACGGCCTGAGCCGCCCGCTCGGCCTGGGCATGGATGGTCTCCACCCGCCCACGCACCGCCTGCGCCCCCCGCGCCTGATGGGCCGCGGCCTGGGTCGCCAGGCCAATCGCGGCGTGCACCTGCTCTACCGAAGACTGCACCGATTGTTGCAGGCGAGCACTGTCGCGCAGCACCAGCAAGCCCTCGCTGGCCTGACGCCCGGCCTGACCGATAGCCGCTACGGCCTCCCGCGCCCCCTGCTGCAGGGCACCGATATGGGCCTGGATATCGCCAGTGGAGCTTTGCGTCTTACTGGCCAGGGCCCGCACCTCATCCGCCACCACGGCAAATCCGCGCCCGGTCTCGCCAGCGCGCGCCGCTTCGATCGCCGCATTCAGCGCCAGCAGATTGGTCTGTTCGGCAATGCCATGGATCACCGTCAACACCACCTCGATCTGCTCGCTCTGCTGGGCCAGGCGCTCGATCACCTTGGCCCCGGTATCCACTTGCCCCGCCAGCGCCTCGATCAGGCTGCCGACCTGCTCGGAAGTACGGGTAGTCTCGTCCGTCGCCTGACGAATCTCCACCACCTGCTGCAGTGCAGCCTGCATCGCCTGGCTTTCCGCCTGAGCTTCATCGGCCATCTGCGACAACGCCCGCAGGCTCTCTGCCACCTCATCACGCTGCGCTTCGGCTGCGGCATCAGCCCCGGCATTACGCTGGCTCATGGCGCCGATCTCGACACCTGTGCGCTGGGCCACATCCCCCGCTTCCCGAACGATGGGCTGCAACTTATCCACAAAGCGATTCACCGCCGAGGCCATGTCGCCAATCTCATCATTGCTGTTGAGCGGCACACGCTTGGTCAGATCACCTTCGCCCGCTGCCAGGTCATTGAGCGCAGCGATCAGCAGATGCAGCTTGCTCACCACGCGACGCCCCAGCACCACTGCCAGCAACAGCAGCAGGGCCAAGCCAACCAGTGCCAGGCCGACGCCGATCTGCCAGCGCAACGTGGCCGCCGCCTCCTGCACCGTGCTGGCGGTATTGGCCTGCATCTGTGCCGCCGTCCCCTGGGCCGATTGCAAGCGCGAGCGCATGGCCGCCGAGCTGTCGGCAGAAGCCCCCTTGAGGCTGTCACCAACCAATTGATCGCTGCTGGCAATCAAGGCACTGAAGCGCTGATCCAGGGCAGCGATATCGGCCTCCACCGACGCGGTGGAGACCCCCATCAGCACCTTGCCGATTTCCACGCCATTGGGATTGATCGAGGCTTCAAGGTAGTACACCGAAGGATCGTTCTTCGCTGCATCCAGGACCTTGTCCAGCGCCCGGTCGCCCTTGCCCTTTTCCAGCAGCGCCTTGTTGATCGGGTTTTCACGATTCAGGTAGCGAGTCAGGTGCTCTCCCGCCGCATCGTCATAAACCACGAACAACACATTGGGGTTGCGCTGAGCCCGTCGGGCGAACTCGGACAAGGTCGGCACATCACTGTCCCACATGGCGCGAGGCGCCACGGAGGCCAGCAACTGGGCCATGTCATTGGCAGAGTCCTTCAGGTCCTTCTCCAGCGCCGCACGCAGTTGCACCTGTTCTTCCTTGAGACGCGAAGACAGGCCGGCGGTAAGACGCTGACGGGTGCTGCTGGACAGGCTCTCCAGGCTGGAAGTGACTTCCTTGCCTGCCTGCTCGAGTTCGCCAGACAACTTCTGGCTATCGACCCCCAAACGCGAAGCCAGATCAGCCTCCAGGGCAGTCACCGTGCTCCGAGTCAGGGCGACAGCGAGCACCACCTGCACCAAAAGGGCGATACCGAGAGTAACGAACACAGGCCGCAATAAACGGCTTTGTAACAGTGAGAGAACGGCCGACACAGGAAATCCCTCTACTTTTGACGCCATTATTCTGATGGCACTCTAGAAGTGGATTTCACAGCAAGGGTCGTGCCGCGTGGCAGGCAGAAACGACAAAGGGCCCGATTAAGGGCCCTTTGTTTTTTACATCAACGACTTATCAAGCGAACGGATGACGCAGAACGATGGTTTCGTTGCGGTCCGGGCCTGTCGAAATAATGTCGATCGGCGCGCCGACCAACTCTTCGATGCGCTTGATGTAGGCCTGGGCGGCGGCAGGCAGCTCTTCCAGGGTCTTGGCACCCAGGGTCGACTCGCTCCAGCCCGGCATCTGCTCGTACACCGGCTCCAGGCCGATGTAGCTGTCGGCGTCGGTTGGCGCGTCGATGACTGCACCATCCTGGTTCTTGTAGCCGACACAGATATTGATGGTTTCCAGGCCGTCCAGAACGTCCAGCTTGGTCAGGCACAGGCCCGAGATGCTGTTGACGTCGATGGCGCGACGCAGGATCACGGCATCGAACCAGCCGCAGCGACGAGCGCGGCCGGTGGTGGCACCGAACTCATGACCACGCTTGGCCAGGAAAGCGCCGATATCATCAAACAGCTCGGTCGGGAACGGACCCGAGCCCACGCGAGTGGTATAGGCCTTGGTGATGCCCAGGATGTAGTCCAGGTACATCGGACCCACGCCCGAACCGGTGGCAATACCGCCGGCTGTAGTGTTGGAGCTGGTGACGTAGGGGTAGGTGCCGTGATCGATGTCCAGCAGCGAACCCTGGGCGCCTTCGAACATGATGTCCTTGCCGGCGCGGCGCAGCTGGTGCAGCTCGGCAGTCACGTCGAGCATCATCGGCTTGAGCAGTTCGGCGTATTCCATGCACTCGTCCAGGGTCTTCTGGAAGTCGATGGCCGGCTCTTTGTAGTAATTCACCAGGACGAAGTTGTGGTAGTCCAGCAGCTCGCCCAGCTTGGCGGCGAAACGCTCACGGTGGAACAGGTCGCCGATGCGCAGGCCACGACGTGCAACCTTGTCTTCGTAAGCCGGGCCGATGCCACGGCCGGTGGTACCGATCTTCTGCTCACCACGGGCCTTCTCGCGGGCCTGGTCCAGGGCCACGTGATAGGACAGGATCAGCGGGCAGGACGGGCTGATACGCAGGCGCTCGCGCACCGGCACACCCTTCTCTTCCAGCTTGACGATTTCACGCATCAAGGCATCTGGAGCCACCACTACGCCGTTACCGATCAGGCACTGCACGCCTTCGCGCAGCACACCGGACGGAATCAGGTGCAGGACGGTCTTCTCACCGTCGATCACCAGGGTGTGGCCAGCGTTGTGGCCACCTTGGTAGCGCACTACGGCGGCGGCATGTTCGGTCAGCAGATCAACGATCTTGCCTTTGCCCTCATCACCCCATTGGGTGCCCAGGACTACGACATTCTTACCCATAACACTTGTCCTCATTCGCGCAAACTTGGTGCCGGCAGCCGCCGGCAGGAAAACTCAAGAAGCCAGCGGCAATACTTGCCAAAGCCCATTCTGCTGAATCAATTGCCGGTCGCAGTCCGCTTCACGGGCGGCGGCCAAAGGCTGCCCAGGCAAGGCCTGAACCACACGCTGACCCTCACTGCGCAAGCGGCAGACGGTCTGCCAGAGTGCCGCGTCAGTGTTGTCTGGCATCCAGATACCGCCAGACGGTAGCTCGACTTCAGCACGCCCCAGGGTCACCAGGGTTTTCAAATCGGTGGAGAAACCAGTCGCGGGACGGGCACGCCCGAAGTCCGCGCCGATGTCATCGTAGCGCCCGCCCTGGGCAATGGATTGGCCCACGCCTGGGACAAATACCGCGAACACCACACCGGTGTGGTAGTGATAGCCGCGCAACTCGCCAAGGTCGAAATACAGCGGCAAGTCCGGGAACCGCACGGACAGGCGCTCGGCAATGGTCAGCAATTCATCCAGCGCCAGCAGCACAGACGTCGGCGCACCGGCCAGGCGACGGCGGGCATCGCCCAGCACTTCGCGGCTGCCGCACAGGTCCACCAGGGAGCGCAGCATGTCCGCCAGGTCAGCCGGCAGGCCTTCGGTCAGGCTGATGACCTCGTCGATCGCCTTGCGTTGCAGGGCATCGAACAGTTGCTGCTCAACAGCACCGGACAAGCCGGCGGCCTGGGCCAAGCCACGGTAGATGCCAACGTGCCCCAGATCCATGTGCACATCGGGCACATCGGCCAGTTGCAGCATGGCCAGCATCAGGCTGATGACTTCAACGTCGCTGCTCGGGCTGGCATCGCCATACAACTCGGCCCCCAGCTGGATCGGGCTGCGCGAGGACGACAAGGCCCGCGGCTGCGCATGCAGCACACTGCCGGCGTAGCACAGGCGGCTCGGCCCTTCGCGGCGCAGGGTGTGGGCATCAATACGCGCCACCTGCGGCGTGATGTCGGCCCGAAACCCCATCTGCCGGCCCGACTGCGGGTCGATGACCTTGAAGGTACGCAGATCCAGATCCTGGCCTGCACCTGTCAACAGGGATTCCAGGTATTCGATATGGGGAGTGACGACGAACTCGTAACCCCAACTCTGAAACAGATCCAACACCTGACGACGCGCCACTTCGATGCGCGCCGCTTCCGGCGGCAATACTTCTTCGATGCCATCTGGCAGCAGCCAGCGGTCTACCGTTGCCATTACGCCATTCCCCTATGGTCCGGGCGGCAAGCCTGGGGCCAGCCTTAGAGTGAAGCAGAAAACAGTCGCATCCGACGCGAGCTCAGCCGGACAGGCAGCCAGGAATCAGCTGTACAGACCATTTTCCTCGAAAAATCTTGCCGGGCTCTTGAACGAGCCACGGCCAATCAAAGATGCAGACGCAAAAAAGCCGGGAATTTCCCGGCTGCCGCATCATACACCCGTTTTCCCAAAGGATCACCCCGCGAGGCGTTTTAGCCGCCCGGCGGGGTGCTCCAGGGTCAGGGCCTGATCAAGGCTTGGACTTTTCCAGGTAGTGGAAGAAGTCGCTGCTTGGGTCCAGAACCATGACGTCGGATTTGTTCGCGAAGCTTTCACGGTAGGCACGCAGGCTACGATAGAACGCGTAGAACTCCTGGTCCTGGCCGTAGGCCTTGGCGTAGATCGCCGCCGCCTGGGCATCACCGTCACCGCGCACTTCTTCAGACTCGCGATAGGCTTCAGCCAGCAACACACGACGCTGACGATCAGCGTCGGCACGGATGCCTTCCGCCAACTCGTTACCCTTGGCCCGGTGCTCGCGAGCCTCACGCTCACGCTCGGTGCTCATGCGCTCGAACACGCTGCGGTTCACTTCCTTGGGCAGGTCGATGGCCTTGACCCGGACATCGACCACTTCGATGCCCAGCTCCTTTTCCGCCATCTTGTTCAGCGAAGCCGTGATATCCGCCATCAGCGCGTCACGCTCACCGGAAACCACTTCATGCAGGGTGCGCTTACCGAACTGGTCACGCAGGCCCGACTCCAGACGACGGGAAAGACGCTCGTCGGCAATCTGCTTGAGGCCGGAAGTCGCGGTGTAGAAACGCTCGGCGTCCTTCACTCGCCACTTGGCGTAGGCATCCACCATCACGGCTTTCTTTTCCAGGGTCAGGAAGCGCTGCGTCGGTGCATCCAGGGTCATCAGGCGTGCGTCGAACTTACGCACCTGGTTCACATAGGGCACTTTCACATGCAGGCCAGGCTGGACATCCGCCTGAACCACACGACCGAACTGCAGCAACACCGCGCGCTCGGTCTGAGCGACGATGTAGAAGCTGTTCCAGGCAACCACCGCCACGACAACGCCCACGATCAGGGCGATCAGCGATTTATTGCTCATCAGCGACTCTCCCTAGAACGCGTCTGCTGCTGTTGCTGCATATGGTCAGCCGCAGCGCGCGCATTCGCTTCATTGCTGGCCGCAGAAGCCGAGCCCGTTACAGGAGCTGCGCCGCTACGACCACTGTCGATCATTTTGTCCAGCGGCAGGTAGAGCAGGTTGTTCTGCCCACCCTTGCTGCCAGTCACCAACACCTTGCTGGTGTTGCTGAAGACTTCCTGCATGGTGTCCAGGTACAGGCGCTGACGGGTGACCTCAGGAGCCTTGCGGTACTCGGCGACCAGCTTGGTGAAGCGATCGGCCTCACCCTTGGCCCGGGATACCACTTCGTCGCGATAACCGTTGGCATCCTCGAGGATACGCTGGGCCTGACCACGGGCTTCCGGCACGACGCCGTTGGCATAGGTTTCAGCCTGGTTGCGCGAACGCTGTTCATCTTCACGGGCACGGATCACGTCGTCGAAGGCTTCCTGCACTTCACGCGGTGCCGCTGCGCTCTGTACGTTCACCTGGGTCACGGTGATACCGGTGCGGTAGTTGTCGAGGAAACGCTGCAGACGCTCCTTGATCTCACTGGCCATCAATTCACGACCTTCGGTCAGCACCTGGTCCATGGCGGTGGAACCCACCACGTGGCGCAGGGCGCTGTCGGTCGCATGCTGCAGGCTGATTTCCGGCTGATCGACGTTCAGCACGAAATCCTGCAGGTTGCTGATCTTGTACTGCACGGTCAGCGGCACTTCGACGATGTTCTCGTCCTCGGTGAGCATCTGCCCCTGCTTGGTATAGGCACGCTCACGCGTGACGTTTTCCATGTACTTGCGATCGATCGGCGGGAAGTAGATGTTCAGACCCGGGCCAACGGTTTCGTAGTATTTGCCGAAGCGCAGCACTACGGCCTGCTCCTGTTCGTCAACTACATACACCGCGCTGTACAGCCACACGGCCGCCAGCACGACAAGACCGATACCCAGCAGGCCGAAACCACCGCCCTTGCCGGAGCTACCGCCGTCATCACCACGTTTCTTACCACCACCGAACAACCCATTCAGGCTTTCCTGCAGCTTACGGAAGGCCTCGTCGAGATCTGGTGGCCCCTTGCGATCGCCATTATTGCGGCGCTTACCACCCCAAGGGTCCTGATTATTCGAGTTGCCACCCGGCTCATTCCAAGCCATAGCGCTCTCCATCTGATAAAGCAAAGACGCACCCACGGCGCGCCGACCAATGCTACAGAATGCCTGCTACAGCGGCACAACCGCTTGCCCAGGCTTTTATTGCAAAGTGTGTTGCTCGATGAATTCCGACGGCTGCATGCCTTCGCGACTGACCAGCCGGTTCAACTCGGCCCGCGGCAGGCGAACGGCCAGCAAACTGACACCTTCGTCGTCGTGATCTTCTTTCTGCACAGCGTTCAACTGGAAAAACTGTGCTCGCAGTCGAGCAAAACGCTGAGGCAAGCGCAAGGTGCCCACAAACAAATCTTCACCCAGCAGCTCGGCGATGGCCTGCTTAAGCAGATCCAGCCCCTGGCCATCACGGGCCGACAACCAGACCCGCTGCGGCTTGCCGTCGGGGTCGCGCTGGATCTGTGGCTCCACACCCTCGAGCAAATCGAGTTTGTTATAGACCTCCAGGATCGGCAAGTCTTGAGCCCCGATCTCCCCCAGCACCACCATCACCTGCTCGATCTGCGCCATGCGCTCGGGCTCATGGGCATCGATCACATGCAGCAGCAAATCGGAGTTGCTCGATTCTTCGAGGGTAGCCCGAAACGCCTCCACCAACTTGTGCGGTAGGTGGCGGATGAACCCCACGGTATCGGCCAGCACAATCGGCCCCAGGTCATCCAGCTCAAGCCGGCGCAGGGTAGGGTCGAGGGTGGCGAACAATTGGTCGGCCGCGAAAACATCGGACGCAGTCACCGCATTGAACAGCGTGGACTTGCCGGCGTTGGTGTAGCCCACCAGGGACACTGAAGGGATATCCGCACGCTTGCGGCCACGACGGGCCTGCTCACGCTGGCTGCGAACCTTCTCCAGGCGCGCCTTGATCTGCCGCAGGCGCACTCGTAGCAGGCGCCGGTCGGTTTCCAGCTGGGTTTCACCAGGCCCGCGCAGACCGATACCGCCTTTCTGCCGTTCAAGGTGAGTCCAGCCACGAACCAGACGGGTGCTCATGTGCTCAAGCTGGGCCAGTTCAACCTGGAGCTTGCCTTCATGGGTGCGCGCGCGCTGAGCGAAGATATCGAGAATCAGACCCGTGCGGTCGATCACGCGACACTCGAATACACGTTCGAGGTTACGTTCCTGACTGGGTGTGAGGATGTGATTGAAAATCACCAGGTCTACCTGTTCGGCTTTGACCAGGTCGCGCAATTCCTCGACCTTGCCGCTGCCAACCAGGTATTTGGCGGTTGGCCGATGACGCGGCACGCTAACAAACGCGACGGTCTCGGCGCCGGCCGATAATGCCAGCTCCTGAAACTCCTGCGGATCTTCGCGCGCCTCAGGGTCCTGACCATCCAAGTGAACGAGAATGGCCCGTTCACCACCACCGTGGCGCTCAAAGAACAAAGGAGACTCCTATCAGGCGTTACCTGGCTCAGCGTCACCCTGTTCGGATTCGGAAGCGCTAGGCAGGCGAATCGGGCGAACTGGAACCACTGTCGAGATAGCGTGCTTGTAAACCATTTGGCTGACGGTGTTCTTCAGCAGGATGACGAACTGGTCGAAAGACTCGATCGTACCTTGCAGCTTGATCCCGTTGACCAGATAGATGGAAACCCCAACCTTCTCTTTACGCAATGTATTCAAGTAAGGGTCTTGTAGCGAATGCCCTTTTGACATGTGCCGCACTCCTTTAAGGATCAATAATAAAAATCAGAAAACAGATGGCCAAAGCCGTCACACCCCCAAGGATAGACGGCAATTGCAAGGACTCAGCTCAATATGGAGATCGTCCCCAAGTATTTCAAGGCGCGTGGCAGATTGTCGCAATCCAGGCTGTCCAACCATTGCAGGTCAGCCCAACTACGTAACCAGGTGAACTGGCGTTTCGCCAATTGGCGCGTGGCAATGATGCCCCGCTCCTGCATTTCGGCTGACGTCAGCTTGCCATCCAGATGATCCCAGACTTGGCGGTAGCCCACTGCACGTATAGACGGCAACCCGGCATGCAGGTCACTTCTGGAACGCAGAGCTACGACCTCGTCAATGAATCCCTGTTCCAACATTTGTGTGAATCTTTGTGCAATACGCTGGTGCAGTACCTGGCGACTCGCCGGAGCGATGGCCAGATTGGCGACAGTATAGGGCAATTGAATGCGTCCCGATGCGCCTGCTTCAGTACTTTGCGCCAATTGACGCTGGCGAAGGGCGGTCATTGTCAGGCCACTGACCCGATAGACCTCAAGCGCCCGGCTCAGACGCTGGGGATCATTGGGGTGGATCCGCGCCGCCGACTCGGGATCCACCGCCGCCAGCTGATCGTGCAGGGCCTGCCAGCCAAGGCGTGCAGCCTCGTCCTCCAGCTCGGCACGCACCTGCGGATCCGCCGCGGGCATGTCCGCCAGGCCTTCAAGCAGTGCCTTGTAATACAGCATGGTGCCGCCCACCAACAGCGGGATCTTGCCCCGGGCGGTGATATCGGCCATGGCCGCCAGCGCATCGGTACGGAAATCCGCCGCCGAGTAGCTCTCGGCAGGGTCGAGAATATCGATCAGGCGATGGGGAAACTGCGCCAGCAGCTCCCTGGAAGGCTTCGCGGTACCGATGTCCATGCCGCGGTAGACCAACGCCGAGTCGACACTGATCAGCTCGCAAGGCAGCACCTTGGTCAGCTCGATGGCCAGATCGGTCTTGCCCGCAGCGGTCGGGCCCATCAGGAAAATCGCTGGAGGAAGCTGAGTCATCAACGGCCGCGCAGAAAGAGTTTGTCCAGATCGTCCAGGCCCATTTGGGTCCAGGTCGGTCGACCGTGGTTGCATTGGCCGCTGCGCTCGGTGTTTTCCATGTCCCGCAGCAAGGCGTTCATTTCCGGCAAGGCCAGGCGTCGATTGGCGCGGATAGCGCCGTGGCAGGCCATGGTGCCGAGCAGCTCATTGAGGTGGGCCTGGATCCGGTCACTGGTGCCGTACTCCATCAGGTCCGCCAGTACGTCGTGCACCAGGCGATTGGCTTCCGCCTGCTTCAACAATGCCGGGATCTGGCGGATCGCCAGGGATTCCGGGCCCAGGCGCTGCAGCTCGAAGCCCAGGCGCTGGAACCAGCTCATGTGCTCTTCAGCACAATCGGCCTCACGCTGGCTGACGGCAATCGACTCCGGCACCAGCAGCGGCTGGCCGCTCAGGCCTTCGCTGGCCATGGCCACCTTCAAGCGCTCGTACATGATCCGCTCGTGAGCCGCATGCATGTCCACCAGCACCAGCCCCAGGGCGTTTTCCGCCAGGATGTAGATCCCCTTGAGCTGGGCCAGGGCATAGCCTAAGGGCGGAATGTCCTCCTGGCCTTCCGGCAAGGCCGCCGCCGGCGCGCCCGGCAACGGGGCAAAGAACTCGCGGTACACGCCCTGGCTCTCGGCAGCCGGTAACCCTGGCTGCGGCCGTGGCGTGTACTGATATTGATAGCCACTGCCGGCTCCCGCGCCAGGCGCATTGAAGCTCGGCTGGGATTGGGGCTGCTCCAGAGCCAGGTTCGCGGCCAGGCGCATCTCACCCTGAGGCCCGAACTCACCGGCCTCGATACCTGTCGGGCGCACGATGCCGGTGACCGCCGCCGGCGCCGCCAACTGATCCTCGGGCCGCACATCACCCAGGGCCCGGTGCAAGGTGCCATAAAGGAAGTCGTGCACCATGCGCCCGTCCCGGAAACGCACTTCGTGCTTGGTCGGGTGCACGTTGACGTCGACCACCGACGGGTCGACTTCGAAAAACAGAACAAAGGTCGGGTGTCGACCGTTGAACAGCACATCGCGATAAGCCTGGCGTACCGCGTGAGCCACCAGCTTGTCCCGTACTGCGCGACCGTTGACGTAGAAGTACTGCAGGTCCGCCTGGCTGCGGGAAAAGGTCGGCAAGCCCACCCAGCCCCACAGATGCAAGCCGTTGCGCTCGACTTCAATGGGCAACGCCTGCTCCAGGAAGCCCGAACCGCACACCGCCGCCACACGACGGGCACGAGCGGCGTCGTCCTTGGCCTCGTGCAGGCTGAGGATGCTCTTGCCGTTGTGCCGCAAGTGGAAGGCCACGTCGAAACGCGCCAGGGCCAGGCGCTTGATCACTTCCTGCAGGTGATCGAACTCGGTCTTTTCCGCCTTGAGGAACTTGCGTCGTGCCGGCGTATTGAAGAACAGGTCGCGGACTTCCACCGAAGTGCCTACCGGGTGCGCCGCCGGCTGTACCCTTGGTGCCATGTCCCGGCCTTCGGTTTCCACCTGCCAGGCCTGCTCGGCATCCCGGGTACGGGACGTGAGGGTCAGGCGCGCCACGGAGCTGATGGAAGCCAGGGCCTCGCCGCGGAACCCCAGGCTCATCACCCGCTCCAGGTCTTCCAGATCGCGGATCTTGCTGGTGGCGTGCCGGGCCAGGGCCAGCGGCAAGTCGTCGGAAGAAATGCCGCTACCGTCGTCACGCACCCGCAGCAGCTTGACCCCGGCCTGCTCCACATCCACATCGATGCGCTTGGCGCCGGAGTCCAGGCTGTTTTCCAACAGCTCCTTGATCACCGAAGCCGGGCGCTCGACCACCTCGCCCGCGGCAATCTGGTTGGCCAGGCGCGGGCTGAGCAGCTCGATGCGCGCGCTGCTGTTTACCGATTCACTCATTCCTTGGCCGCCAGTTCTGTACCGGGGATGGTCAACACCTGCCCCACTTTCAATTCATCGCTTTTCAGGTTGTTGGCACTGCGCAGAGTGGCCGCGGAGACCTGATAGCGCACGGCGATCATGGCCAGGGTTTCCCCCGGATTGACCCGGTGATCACGGGGCCCCTGGGCGATCTTCCCGGAATCGCGCAGCCAGGCAATATAGGTGCCCGGTGGCGGGTTCTGCTGGAAGAACTGCCGCACGCCGCTGCTGATAGAGCGCGCCAAGGCCTGCTGATGGCTGGCGGTGGCCAGCTTCGAGGCCTCGTTGGAGTTGGAGATAAAGCCGGTTTCCACCAGGATCGACGGAATATCCGGGGACTTGAGCACCATGAACCCGGCCTGTTCCACCCGCTGCTTGTGCAACGGAGTAACCCGGCCGATGTTGTTCAGGACTTTCTGCCCGACATTCAGACTGGAGGTCAGGGACGCCGTCATCGACAGGTCCAGCAGCACCCCGGCCAGCATCCGGTCCTTGTCATCCAGGCTGACGTTACCAGCCCCGCCGATCAGGTCGGAACGGTTCTCGCTGTCCGCCAGCCAGCGCGCGGTTTCCGACGTGGCGCCACGTTCAGACAAGGCAAACACCGACGCGCCAAAGGCCGCAGCCGAAGGCGCAGCGTCGGCGTGGATCGAGACGAACAGGTCGGCGCCTTTCTTGCGGGCGATCTCGGTACGACCGCGCAAGGGAATGAAGTAGTCGCCGGTACGGGTCAGTTCGGCGCGGAAGCCCTTGAGGCCATTGACCTGACGCTGTAATTCGCGAGCAATGGCCAGCACCACGTCTTTTTCATGCTGCCCGCGGGAGCCGGAGGCACCCGGGTCTTCGCCGCCGTGGCCGGCATCGATCACCACAATGATGTCGCGTTTGCCCGCCGGGGCTGGCGGCAGCTTGATCGCCGGCTCCGCCGGAGTGACAGGCACCGCAGGGACAGTGGCCACGGTCGGTGGCGGCGCAGCAGGCGGCGCGGCGTCAGACGGGTTGTCGAACAGATCGACCACCAGACGATTGCCGTACTGGGCGTTGGGCGCCAGGGTGAAACTCTTCGGCGTGACGGCCTTTTTCAGGTCGATGACCACCCGCAGATCACTCGGCGTGCGCTGTGCCGAGCGCATGGCGGTAATCGGTGTATTGGCCGTGGCGACGTTCAGCGGACCGCCAAGGGTCGCACCATTGATATCGATCACCAGACGATCCGGGGCCGTCAGGGTAAAGACGCTGTGCTGAACCGGGCCGGACAGGTCGAATACCAGTCGCGTGTTATCCGGTGCCCGCCACAGGCGGACGCTGCGAACCTGTGTAGCGGCCACAGCATCGACGGCCAATGCCGTAAGCAACAGTCCTACGACAGCAACCAACGCGCGAATGCGCATACCTAACCCCATCAATTATTTGAATTCCAACGCCAAAGCGGCACACCAGGACTCGCCACGCGAGCCTTGAGACAACAGATGCACAGAACGCCCATTGTTATGCGGGGTAATGGTAATGGTCAGGTCAGGCTTTGGCAAAAAGCCTGCACCACGCTGGGGCCACTCCAACAGGCACAGAGCATCGCCCTCGAAGTAGTCGCGAATCCCCAGGAACTCCAGCTCTTCCGGATCCACCAGACGGTACAAATCGAAGTGGAAAGCCCGCACCGAACCGATCTCGTACGGTTCGACCAGGGTAAAGGTCGGGCTCTTCACTGCCCCCGCATGCCCCAGGCCACGGATGATCCCTCGCGACAAGGTGGTTTTGCCCGCCCCCAGGTCGCCTTCGAGGAAAATCACTCCCACGCCTTGGGTCACCTGGGCTATACGTGCACCAAATTCCACCATGGCCTGTTCGTCGGCCAGAAAAAGGGTTAACTCAGACACGGTGATTGTTCCTCCAACAACTGACGAATGGCTGGAATCAGATCACTGGCCGCCAGCCCTCGGCCCAATTTGCCTTGCTGCTCGCCCGCACTGGCATGCAGCCAGACCGCCAGGCAAGCGGCATCGAATGCCGACAAGCCTTGCGCCAACAAGGCGCCAATCAGGCCAGCCAGCACATCACCCAAGCCTGCCGTGGCCATCGCCGGATGCCCCGCGTCACAGCGGGCCAGCCGCCCGTCGGCAGTGGCGATCAGGCTACCGGCCCCCTTGAGCACCGCAACCGCTGCGTATTTTTTGCTCAGCGCCAGGGCCGCTGCTGGGCGATCCGCCTGCACCTCGGCGCTGGAGATGCCCAGCAGCCGCGCCGCCTCTCCCGGATGGGGAGTGATGACACTCGCGGCAGGCAGTTGCAGCCCGCCCTCGGCCAGCAGGTTCAAGGCATCGGCATCCCACACCTGGGGCAGCGGCGCATTGGCCGCCGCCGACAGCAGACTGCGCCCCCAGGCGCCCTGCCCCAACCCCGGCCCGACCACCAGCACCGTGGCCCGAGCCAGCAACCCCATCAACTGGTTGGCCGAATGAGTGCCCTGGGTCATGACCTCCGGCAAGCGCGCCACAGCGGCAGCCACATGCTCACTGCGGGTCGCCAGGGACACCAGCCCCGCGCCACTGCGCAAGGCACTTTCCGCACTCAGTAAGGCGGCGCCGGCAAAACCTCGATCGCCTCCAATCAGCAACAGGTGGCCGAACTGGCCCTTGTGGGCATCGCGAAGTCGTCCCTTCAGGCGTGGCAAATGGCCAGAAGTCAGCAACTGAACGTCAGGTAGGGGGTGTTTTGTCTGCGGCATGCGTCTTCGGGCTCCGATGTCTGGCAGAATTATACGCACCTCAGCCCCGGTTTCTCTCGCCTCATGCCCGCTATTACCCAGGATCTTCCCGCTCTCGCCCAATCGATCAAGGACTGGGGCCGCGAACTGGGCTTTCAACAAGTCGGCATCAGCGGCCTGGACCTGGCCGAGCATGAGCAGCACCTGGAACGCTGGCTCGCCGCCGGCTACCACGGCGAGATGGAATACATGGGCGCCCACGGCAGCAAACGCTCCCATCCCGACCAGTTGGTGCCTGGCACCCTACGGGTGGTTTCGCTGCGCATGGACTACCTGCCCGGCGACACCCAGATGGCCCAGCGCCTGGCCCAGCCTTCCAAGGCCTATGTTTCGCGCTATGCCCTGGGGCGCGATTATCACAAACTGATCCGCAAGCGCGTACAGCAACTGGCCGAGCGCATTCAGCAGGCCATCGGCCCCTTCGGCTACCGCGCCTTCGTCGATAGCGCTCCGGTGCTGGAAAAAGCCATTGCCGAACAGGCCGGGCTCGGCTGGATCGGCAAGAACACCCTGGTGCTGAATCGCAAAGCCGGCAGCTACTTCTTCCTCAGCGAACTGTTCGTCGACCTGCCACTGCCGGTGGACGCGCCCCACGCCACGGAACACTGCGGCCGCTGCACCGCCTGCCTGGACATCTGCCCAACCAACGCCTTCGTCGGCCCCTATGTGCTGGATGCCCGACGGTGCATTTCCTACCTGACCATCGAGCTCAAAAGCGCCATCCCCGAAGACCTGCGCCCGCTGATCGGCAACCGGGTATTCGGCTGCGACGACTGCCAGATCGTCTGCCCCTGGAATCGCTTCGCCCGTTCAACGGCCGAGGGCGACTTCAAGCCCCGGCACAACCTGGACAATGCCGAACTGGCAGAGCTGTTCATGTGGGACGAGGATAAATTCCTCAGCAATACCGAAGGCTCACCCTTGCGCCGCGCCGGCTACGAGCGCTGGCTACGCAACCTGGCGGTGGGCCTGGGCAATGCGCCCTCTAGCATTCCGGTGCTGGAAGCCCTCAAGGCCCGCCAGGACTACCCCTCGGAACTGGTTCGCGAACATGTGCAATGGGCCCTGGAGCAGCACGCCAACCGTCAGTGTTCGTCGTTGTAGACGAACTTGGGCATTTCCCAGTGAAAACGGATCGCCAGCAGGCGCAATAGAAAGCCGCCGAACAGGGTAATCAGGATCGACTGCTCGCTGGGCAGTTGCAGGTAGATGCACAGCATGTAGCACCAGGCCGCGGCAAAGGACACGCTGGCGTACAACTCGCGGCGAAAGATCAGCGGGATGTCGTTGCAGAAGATGTCCCTGAGGATGCCGCCAAAGACCCCGGTGATCACCCCGCTGACTGAAGCCACCAGCATACCGTGGCCCATTTCCAGGGCGGTCATGCAGCCGATCAGGGTAAAGGCCACCAGGCCCACGGCGTCGAGCACCAGAAACAGCGAGCGCAGGTGACGCATCAAGGGCGCGATAAAGATCGTCACCAATGCCGCCACCGACGTCAGCACCAGGTATTCCGGGTGCTTGACCCAGGTCAGCGGGTAGTGGCCCAGCAGCACATCACGCACCGAACCGCCGCCGAGTGCGGTGACGCAGGCGATCAGCACCACGCCGAACCAGTCCATGCCGCGCCGGCCGGCAGACAGGGCGCCGGTCATGGCTTCGGCGGTAATGGCGATCAGATAAAGCATCAACAGCATGATGGCGGTCCTTGCAGGAAGGCGCGCAGTCTACTCAGTTGAAGCGGGCACCAAAAGAGGGCGGGTACGGGCGCCGAACCGCAGCCGGCGCCTGCGGGTCAGAACTTGATGAAATGCTTGCGGTAGTGCTGGAGCTCGGCGATGGATTCGCGAATATCGTCCAGGGCCAGGTGGGTGCTGCCTTTCTTGAAGCTGTCGCGCACGTCCGGCGCCCAGCGGGCGGCCAGTTCCTTGAGGGTCGAGACGTCCAGGTTGCGGTAGTGGAAGTAGCTTTCCAGAGCCTTCATGTGGCGGTACAGGAAGCGCCGGTCCTGGCAGATGCTGTTGCCGCAGATCGGCGATTTGCCCTTGGGCACCCACTGCTCCAGGAAGGCAATGGTCTGGGCTTCGGCTTCGGCCATGCTGATGCGGCTTTCGCGAACCCGCTGGGTCAGACCGGAACCACCGTGCTGGCGGGTGTTCCATTCATCCATGCCGGCGAGGATCTCGTCGCTCTGGTGGATGGCGATGACCGGTCCTTCAGCCAAGGTGTTGAGGTTGCTGTCAGTGACAATGGTGGCCATCTCGATGATGACGTCGGTGTCAGGGTTCAGACCGGTCATTTCCAGGTCGATCCAAATCAGGTTCTGCGGGTTTTGCATGGGTGGGCTCCTCGGCGTAGTTGCGCAGTTTAGCCTAGAGGGCCTGCCCGGCGTGCTAAACTCGCCGCCGTTTTACCTATCCGCCGTAATTATCGACACGGAACACCAATGGCCAAACGCCAGCTCAATCGCCGCCAAAACTGGCGCATCGAAAAGATCCAGGGTGAGCGCGCCGCCCGCGCCGCCAAACGCGAGTCCTCTGCCGTCGAGGCGCTGGAAGGTGGCGACCTGGGCCCGGAACAGACCGGCCTGGTCATCGCCCACTTCGGCGTCCAGGTCGAAGTCGAGGCTCGCGAAGGCGAAACGGCCGGCCAGGTGTTCCGCTGCTACCTGCGGGCCAACCTGCCGGCCCTGGTGACCGGCGACCAGGTGGTCTGGCGCGCCGGCAACCAGGGCATCGGGGTGATCGTCGCGCAACTGCCGCGCAGCACCGAGCTGTGCCGCCCGGACAGCCGCGGCCAGCTCAAGCCGGTGGCCGCCAACGTCGACATGATCGTGATCGTGTTTGCGCCCATGCCCGAGCCCCACGCCAACCTGATCGACCGCTACCTGGTCGCCGCCGAGCATGCTGGAATCCGGCCGTTGCTGCTGCTGAACAAGGCCGACCTGATCGATGAGCAGAACGCCCCTGCGCTCAACGCCCTGCTCGCGGTCTACCGCCAGCTGGGCTACCCGCTGCTGGAGGTCTCGGCTCATCACGGCGACGGCATGGAGCAGTTGCAAGCCCTGCTGGACGGGCGCATCAGTGTATTCGTCGGCCAGTCGGGGGTGGGCAAGTCGTCCCTGGTCAACAGCCTGCTGCCGGAAGTCGAAACCCGCGTCGGCCCGCTGTCGGAGTTCTCCGGCCAGGGCACTCACACCACCACGACCGCGCGCCTGTTCCACTTCCCCGGTGGCGGTGAGCTGATCGACTCCCCCGGTATCCGTGAGTTCGGCCTCGGCCATGTCAGCCGCGCCGATGTCGAGGCCGGGTTCATCGAGTTCAATGACCTGCTGGGCACCTGCCGCTTCCGCGACTGCAAGCACGATCGCGAGCCGGGTTGTGCCTTGCTCAAGGCCCTGGAAGACGGGCGCATCCAGCAGCAACGGATGAACAGCTACCGCTCGATCCTCGCCAGCCTGCCAGACAACAGTTACTGATTGAGCTGCCCCAGATACGACAAGGCCGCGATCTTCGCGGCCTTGTCGTTTGTCACTTCGCCGTGCCCGGCGTAGCGGGCGGCGCCACCGGCGCGGCTGGAGCTGGAGCTGGAGCTGGAGCGGAAGACTGGCCCGCCGCCCCCTGCTCGTCCATCTTCAACACACCGTCCTCGAAGATGTTCATGCGTTGACGCACCTCGTGCGCCGGCAGCGGCTCGCTACCGGGCGGCAAGGCATTCGGGTCGGCCGCCGCCCCCGGCACCTCACCGGGAGCGCCGCTACCCTGGGTCGGTGCAGGCGCATTGGGATCGGTCTGCTCACCCTCGATGGCACGCTGGGCCTTCTTGGTCAGCACGACGATATCGATGCGCCGGTTGACCGGGTTGAACGGATCCTTGCGATCGAACAGCGCCGACGAAGCAAAGCCCACCACACGCGCCACTTGCGGATCAGGGTAACCACCCGCCACCAGCGCCCGACGCGCAGCGTTGGCCCGGTTGGCCGACAGTTCCCAGTTGCCGAAGTCGCCAGTGCCCGAATAGGGCTTGGCGTCGGTGTGACCGCTGATGCTGATCTTGTTCGGCACGGTCTTGATGGTGTCGGCCATGGCCAGCAGGATGTCTTCGAAATACGGCTTCAGACGTGCACTGCCAGAGTCGAACATCGGCCGGTTCTCGGCGTCCATGATCTGGATCCGCAAGCCGTCCGGGGTGATCTCGAAGAGGATCTGGTCCTTGAACTTCTGCAGTTGCGGGTTCTCTTCAACCTTGTTCTGCAACTCTTGCAACAGCAACTCGAGACGCTCGCGCTCGACCTGCTCGGCCATGCCCTCCACCTGATCGGCATCCACCGTGACCTTGTCCGGTTGTGGCTGGGACTTGATCTCGGGGTTGAGGGTGTTGTCCGGCGCCAGCTCCGGGGAGCCGCCCAGGTCGATGATGTAGGGCGTACCGCTTTCCGAGAAGCCGATCGGGTCCTTGAAGTAACCGGCGATGGCGATCTTCTGTTCCGGGGTGGCCGTGGACAGCAGCCACAACACCAGGAAGAACGCCATCATCGCCGTGGCGAAGTCGGCGAAGGCGATTTTCCAGGCGCCCCCGTGATGTCCGCCAGCGAAGCGCTTGACGCGCTTGATGATAATCGGCTGATTATTTTCCATGACTTAGCGACCGCGAACCGCTTGTTCCAGCTCGGCGAAGCTAGGACGGTGCGCCGGATACAGAACCTTGCGCCCGAACTCCACGGCCAGGGACGGCGGCATGCCGGAAGCCGAGGCCACCAGCGACGCCTTGATGGCTTCGTAGACGTTCAGTTCTTCCTTGGCGTCGTGGGCCAGGGAGTGGGCCAGCGGGCCGAAGAAACCATAGGCCGCGAGAATACCGAAGAAGGTCCCCACCAGCGCCGCACCTACGTGCAGGCCGATGGACTTCTGGTCGCCATCGCCCAGGGAGGCCATGGTCACCACGATCCCCAAGACCGCCGCGACGATACCGAAACCGGGCATGCCGTCGGCAATCCCGTTGACCGCATGGGATGGATGCTCAAGGTCTTCCTTGAGGCTGAACAGCTCCATGTCAAACAGGCCTTCCAGCTCGTGGGGAGCCATGTTGCCGGAGGACATGATGCGCAGATAATCACAGACGAAGGCGGTCATGCGTTCATCTTTGAGCACCGCCGGGTACTTGGCGAAAATCGGGCTGGCCGCGGCGTCCTCGATATCGCCTTCGATGGCCATCATGCCTTCGCGACGACTCTTGTTGAGGATCTCGTAGATCAGGCCCAGCACTTCCAGGTAGAAGGTGTGGGTGAAGCGCGAGCTGAACATGCCCAGGGATTTCTTGACGACGTGCATCGTCATATAGCCCGGGTTGGCCTGGAGGAATGCGCCAAAGGCTGCGCCGCCGATGATCAGCACTTCGAAAGGCTGGATCAGCGCCGCGATTTTGCCGTGGGAAAGCACGTATCCGCCGAGCACGCTCGCGAATACGACGATGATGCCGATAATTTTAGCCATAGGTAGGGGAGTACTTATTGAGTCGGGTTCAAGGTCATATTCGGAAGTTCTTAAAACTCTTCTTCTACTTATCGGCAAAACTGCGCCAGACTATAGCCAGTTAAGGCGAAAAGCCAGTTTGGCCCGCTCTGGGCGTGTTCACAGCAGACGATGATTGCGCCCGACCATGTCTAACGAAACCAGCGTCCCACATTCTCCGCCCGCCTCTCTCGACGCCTGGGTAAAGCTCCTCAATGGCGTGCGCCTGCCAGTGCCCCAGGCCAGCCATGACCGGGTCTGCCGTGCCATCGCCAACAACCGCAGCTCGCTGCGGGAGATTGTCGATCTGATGCAAAACAGCCCGGCACTGGCCTTGAGCGTAATCCGCGAAGCCAACCGGCATTCCCACGGCAGCATGAGCGAACCGGCGGAAAACCTGGAGATCGCGGTCAACCGCCTGGGCCTCAAGCGTACCGAGGAGTTGCTCGAGCAACTGCCGACGCTGCCTGAAGCGCAGATCCCCCAGGCATTGCGCCAGTTCCAGCTGATCAGCCAGCACGCCAGCCAGCAAGCCAACGGCTTCTTTGCCGGACGCCTGGCCCGACTCTGGCAGGACATCCACTGGGGCAGCCTGCTGTTTCTCTCGCCGCTGTGGGCCATGGCCCTGGTCTATCCCAAACTGCTGGAAGAGTGGGAACTGCGGGTCATCTACAAGCACGAATCCGCACACGACGTTGAACTGCAACTGTTCGGGGTGCGGCTGATGGAAATGTGCCAGGCCCTGGTCCTGGCCTGGCACCTGCCGATCTGGGTCCAGCAGGGCTATCGCCTGCTGACCCAGGAGCAGCACCTGCTGGCCAAGGTCATGCTGATTGCCCGCGACAGCGACAACCCGCTGCGCCAGCAACAACGCCTGGACGCTGAACCGGACCTGCGGCGCTGGCTGAACCAGCCGGCCAACACCGTGTTGCTGGCCAATGGTCTGGCGCTGGCGGCACAACAGTCCTGGAGCAGCCCCCATGGCCGGCGCTGGCAGAATCTTACCGCCCTTTATCTGCAGATCCCCCTGGACCAGGTCCAGCAACAGTTGCACCAGCAGGCCGTACAAAGCGCCCGCCACGACACCCAGCCCGACCTCTGGCACCCGGCCCAGGCCCTGCTCTGGCCCTGGGATGCCCGACGCCTGCATCACGGCGAGCAACCAGCCCCGGCGCCCACCGCACTGGAACTGGCCAAGTGGCGAAAGCTCTGCAGCGAACTGTTGCTGGACCCCAGCCCCTTTACCAACGCCGTGCACCTTACCGGCTTTGCCCGGGATGCCCTGGCGGCGTGCGGCATGCATCGGGTCATGCTGCTGATGGTCGATCGCAGCCTGAGCCACCTGCGAGTGCAACAGCTTTACGGCCTGCCCAGGGAAGCGGCCAGCCTGACCTTGCAGGCCAAGCAGAGCCCGCTGTTGCAACGCCTGCTGGAAAAATCCGCGCAGATCCGCCTGACCCCGGCCAACCGGGCCCAGTTCGCCCCTCACCTGCCAAGCTCGCTGCGCCAGCTGTTTCGCGGCGAACACCTGCTGATCCGCTCACTGTCGTGCAATGGCCGGGTACTGATGCTGGCGATCGCCGACCAGGGCGGCGTACCGTTCTCGGAAATCAGCGTCCAGGCCTTCGGCAAGACCGCCCAGTGCATCGAAAAAGCCTTGCACAGCTTTACCAACCGCAGCCAATGACGCTTGCGCTACAATCCTTCCCTTTGCGCCCTGGGGACCTGACATGTCTGACTTCTCTGGCTTGCCGCTGGTCATTGAACCGAGCGACCTGCTCGCCCGCCTGAACGCCCGCGAACTGATCCTGGTCGACCTGACCAGCGCTGCCCGCTACGCCACCGGGCATATTCCCGGGGCACGCTTCGTCGATCCCAAGCGCACTCAACTGGGCCAGGCACCGGCTCCCGGGCTGCTGCCGCCGCAAGCGGCGCTTGAAACGCTGTTCGGCGAGCTCGGGCACAACCCGGACGCGGTCTATGTGGTCTACGACGATGAAGGCGGTGGCTGGGCCGGACGCTTCATCTGGCTGCTGGACGTGATCGGCCACCATCGCTACCACTACCTCGACGGCGGCCTGCCGGCCTGGCTGGCAGAAGGCCTGCCCGTGTCTACCGAAGTCCCGGCCACGGTCGGCGCCCCCGTGGCGCTGACCCTGCATGACGAGCCCACCGCCACCCGCGAATACCTGCAAAGCCGCCTCGGCGCGGCGGACCTGGTGATCTGGGACGCCCGCGGACCGCTGGAGTACTCCGGCGAAAAAGTCCTGGCAGCCAAGGGCGGGCACATCCCCGGCGCGGTGAATTTCGAATGGACCGCCGGCATGGATCAGGCACGCCACCTGCGCATCCGCCGCGACATGCCACAGATCCTTGCGGACCTGGGCATCAGCAAAGACAAAGAAGTGATCACCCACTGCCAGACCCACCATCGCTCCGGCTTCACCTATCTGGTGGCCAAGGCGCTAGGCTACCCGCGGGTCAAGGGCTACGCCGGCTCCTGGGGCGAATGGGGCAATCATCCCGATACGCCCGTAGAGATTTAAGGTTTTTAAGGACACCCAATGAAAAAGCGTTTGTTCATCATCAGCCAGTACCTGCTGCCTCATCACCTGCTGTCACGCCTGGCCGGCTGCATTGCCGAGTGCCGCGTGCGCTGGTTCAAGAATGCCTTCACCCGCTGGTTCGCCAAGCAGTATCAGGTGGATATGTCCGAAGCCCAGGTCGAGGACGTGACCGCCTACGAGCACTTCAACGCCTTCTTCACCCGCGCCCTCAAAGACGGCGCGCGGCCGCTGGACCCGACCCCGGGCGCGGTGCTCAGCCCTGCCGACGGCGCGGTCAGCCAACTGGGCCCGATCGAGCACGGCCGGGTGTTCCAGGCCAAGGGCCACAGCTACAGCGTGCTGGAACTGCTGGGCGGCGACCCGGCCCTGGCGCAGCCGTTCATGGGCGGCGACTTCGCCACCATCTACCTCTCCCCCAAGGACTACCACCGGGTGCACATGCCCCTGGCCGGCACCCTGCGGGAAATGGTCTATGTGCCGGGCCGGATCTTCTCGGTCAATCAGACTACCGCTGAAAACGTACCCGAGCTGTTCGCCCGCAACGAGCGCGTGGTGTGCATCTTCGATACCGAGCGCGGCCCGATGGCGCTGGTGCTGGTGGGCGCGATGATCGTCGCTTCGATCGAAACCGTCTGGGCCGGCCTGGTAACGCCGCCCAAGCGCGAACTCAAGACCGTGCGCTACGACGAAGCCGCCCGCGCTCCGATCCACCTGGAGAAAGGCGCCGAAATGGGCCGCTTCAAGCTGGGCTCCACGGCCATCGTGCTGTTTGGCCCGAATCAGGTGCAGTGGGCCCAAGAGCTGGCTGCCGGCTCGCCGGTGCGGATGGGCCAGGGCCTGGGCCTGCCCAAGGCTTGAGGCCTGAATGCCGGACATAAAAAACGCCGCTGATCAGCGGCGTTTTTTTATGGGCGAGGATTTTCCAGCGGCTCAGAGCTGCCCGTCGCGGTCACGGAACCCCAGCAGGTACAGCACGCCATCCAGGCCCAGGGTCGAGATCGCCTGCTTGGCCGACTGCTTGACCAGCGGCTTGGCGCGGAATGCCACGCCCAGGCCGGCAATGCCGAGCATCGGCAGATCGTTGGCGCCGTCGCCGACAGCGATGGTCTGCTCCAGGCGCAGGCCTTCCTTGTGCGCCAGCTCACGCAGCAGATCGGCCTTGCGCTGGGCGTCGACAATCGGCTCCACCGCCACGCCAGTGACCTTGCCGTCCACCACTTCCAGCTCGTTGGCGAACACATAGTCGATACCCAGCTTGGCCTGCAGCTGTTTGGCGAAGTAGGTAAAGCCGCCGGAGAGGATCGCGGTCTTGTAGCCCAGGCGCTTGAGCTCGGCGAACAGGGTTTCGGCGCCCTCGGTCAGGCGCAGGGAGGCGCCGATTGCGTCCAGCACATTGACGTCCAGGCCCTTGAGCAACGCCAGGCGCTCCTTGAAACTGGCGCGGAAGTCCAGCTCGCCGGCCATCGCCCGCTCAGTGATTTCCGCGACCCGATCGCCGACACCGGCCGCCTTGGCCAGCTCGTCGATAACTTCGGCCTCGATCAGCGTCGAATCCATGTCGAACACCGCCAGGCGCCGGTTACGGCGGAACAGCGAGTCTTCCTGGAAGGCGATATCGACGTTCAGCTCCTGGGCCACGCTCAGGAACTCGGCCCGCAGGGCTTGCGGATCGGCAGCTTCACCACGTACCGAGAACTCGATGCAGCCCTTGCCCTGGTCGGCGGGCATGTCCAGGGGCATGCGCCCGGACAGGCGATCGATATGGTCGATGTTCAGACCGTACTTGGCGGTGATGGAACTCACGCGCTGCAACTGTTCGGCGGTGACCTTGCGCGTCAGCAGGGTCACGATATGGCGCTTCTTGCCCTGCCCGGCGACCCACTGCTGGTAGTCCTGCTCGGATACCGGCGTGAAACGCACCTGCTGGTCGAGCTTGTAGGCGGTGAACAGGATGTCCTTGAGCACCGACGAGCTCTGCTCGTTGCTGGGAATTTCAACCAGGATGCCGAACGACAAGGTGTCGTGGATCACCGCCTGACCGATGTCGAGAATGTTCACACCACCCTGGGCCAGAACGCCGGTAATGGCCGCAGTCAGACCGGGACGATCTTCGCCGGTGATGTTTATCAGGACAATTTCGCGCAAGGCGCACCCCCGAGGTGGAAAAAAAGCGCATTCTACCCACTTTCGGTGACCATCGGGCACAGCCAGCGCTTTGCCGGTCTAGGGCCTGTCGCTATACTGCGCGTCAACTTCACGGACAAAAGAGCCGAGCTCAGTGAACCGGCCCACGCCAGTTAAAACCGATAACTTCTTCCTGCTGATCTTCCGTGCACTGCGCCACCGCCGTGTGCCGATTGCATTGCGCATTGCCAGCCATAACGTGATCCTGGTCGCCCTGGCCCTGGTGATCTATGCCGGCGTGATGGGCCTGCAGTTCAAGCAAGCCATGCACGAACAAGCCGACGCCCTGGGTCAGAGCCTGACCACCCAGACCGCCACCTCGGCCACCGAGCTGCTGGTGTCCAACGACATCCTCAGCCTCAACGTCCTGCTCAACAATCTGACCAAGAACCCGCTGGTGGCCCACGCGGCCATCTACAGCGTGGACAACCGCATCCTCGCCGAGGCCGGCCAGCGCCCCAAGAGCAGCCTGCTGGGTGAAACCGAGGGCGTGTACCAGACCAAGATCACCTTCCAGGACGTGACCGCGGGCAACCTGCGAATCAGCCTGGACATGGCGCAATTCCAGCAGCCGATGACCATCAGCCTGCAAAGCATGGGCATCCTCAGCGCCATCCTGCTGGCCCTGGCCCTGGCCTTGAGCCTGCGCCTGGGGCGGCACATCTCGACTCCGCTGCTGCAACTGCGAGTCTGGCTGCGTGACCTGGACGAACACACTCCCGCCACCCAGCGCCAGGACGAAATCGGCGATCTGGCGCGTCAGCTGCATGCCCGCCTGGTGCCGGAAAAGCCCGAGCCGGCACCGCAGCCCGAAGCTGAAGTGCAGGACGACGAGGACGATGAGCCGGCGTTCGAAGTGCGCAACCTGCGGGACCCGAGCTTCGACGAAAGCGCTCCGGTAGCAGGCCTGAAGCCTGCACCCCGGCATCTGGTTCACGCCGAAGAAGATGAACTGGACGAGGAAGACCCCTTCGCCGACCTGCGGGACAGCTCATCGACGCCTGCTACCAAGCCACAACCGCAACCACAGGTTCCGGCCCAGCCCCAGCACAGTGCGGTACTGGCGGTGCAACTCGGTGCCCAGGAGCAACTGCGGCGCCTGCCCCGCGCCCGCCTGATGGAACTGCTGGAGCGTTACCGCGATTGCCTCGACCAGGCCGCCTCGCTGTACCAGAGCGAACTGCATACCCTGAACGACGGCAGCACGCTGATGCTGTTCCACAGCGAAGACAGCGGTGACGACTACCTGACCAACGCCATCTGCTGCGGCGAGTTGCTGCGCGCCCTGGGCCATGCCCTGCAGATCGAAGTGGCGGACAGCGGCATCACCCTGCAACTGCAACTGGGCCTGACCCTGGGCGACGAACTGTTCGGCCTGAGCCAGATCGACCTGCTGCTCACCGAAACCGCTCAGGATGCCCTGGCCCTGTCCCAGCACAGCCGCAACCTGCTGCTGGTGGAGCGCAAGGTCAATGACGACCCGCTGCTGCGCCAGCGGGCACGTATTCGCCCGATCGCCAGCCCGGAAGGTGCCTGCTGCGTGGAACGCCTGATGGAGCCCTACCCGTCGATGCTGGAGCGGCAACTGGCACGCATGCATGAAACACGGGCCAAGCTGTAAGGCTGACCCGCAAAAAGAAGCCCGCCCAGTGCGGGCTTTTTCATGAGCTTCGTGTAGCCGCTGGCGCAGCCTGCGACAAGCCCCGCAGGGCTTCAACGTGGGTGTTATCGTTGCATGCCTGCGGTCCGCTCGCAGCCTTCGGCAACGGCTACAGGAGATTGCGTTGGCCAGAGCCAGAAACGACAAGGCCCGCTGTTGGGCGGGCCTTGTCTCGCAGCATGTCAACTCAGAACCTGAACACTTCCATATCCGTGCGGATCGGCGTGGCCATCGGAATCTTCGGCTGCTTTTCCTGCTCGGCAGGCTTGTGCGCAGGGGCCGGGGCCGGGGCCGCCTTGCGTGGCACCTCTGCCACCGCGGGCTGATTGGCCAGAGGCTTGAGGGCAACCGACAACTGTTCAGCCAGACGCTGCAACAGCACGCCCTGGGCCTGGACCTGGGACGCCGTGGTTCCCGCGTGCTGCTCCTGCAGATGAACGATGCGGTTGTCCCGCACCTGGCCACGACGGTCGATCAGGCGCCATTGCGCATCCAGCACCGCTGGCTGCGACTTGCCTGAATCCAGGCGAGTGATCGACAGCAGCACCTGGACATCCGGAGTGAAGCCGCTGGTGGCCGGAGCCAATACAACCCGCTGGCTGTCGAGATGACCGGCCACCTGGCGCAACAGCAACTGGTCGATGTCTGAAGACAGGCTGCCAGCCCAGCGACCATCAGTGGAGGCCTGCAGGCTGCCATCATCCTGACGCTGCAGGAGGGTTTCACGTTGCAGGTAATCGGCGATCAGCACCGGCCCCAGCAAGACCGACATGCCGGCACTGGCCGGCTGAGCTGGACTTCCGCTGTCCAGCTGATACAGCGACACCGGCTGGTGTACGCTGCAACCCGCCAGGCCAAGAACGCCGGCGAGCAAGAAAACAAGAGGAAGGCGCAGAGCAGTCATCATCCCATCCAGGTGGCGGCCACAAGGCTAGCCACAGTGTAAATACTCAAAAAAACCTGAATAACGCCCGGCCACGCCAGCGTTTGAAAGCGCATATCATCCGTGAATATGCGCCCTGACTCCAGTGTTGTAGCGTCGATCCTGCGCTTAAATCGCAGATCGAACGCTCTAGCTCGCCCTTAACTGAGAGGCTCTACCAACAACGCATCCACCCGCTGGAAGCCGCGAGGCAGTTTGTTGCCACGGCGCCCGCGCTCGCCTTTGTAGTGCTCCAGATCGTCAGCCTTCAGCGACAAGGTGCGCTTGCCAGCCTGCAGCACCAGGGTCGCGCCGTCCGGCAGCACCGCGATATCGGTGACGTACTCTTCGCGGCTGGCCACACGCTCACCGGGAATGCCGATGATCTTGTTGCCCTTGCCCTTGCCCAGCTGCGGCAGGTCGCTGATCTTGAACACCAGCAGGCGCCCTTCGGTGGTCACCGAGGCCAGCCAGTTCTGTTCGCGATCGGCCACTGGTCGCGGCGCCAGCACCTTGGCGTTGTTCGGCAGGCTCAACAGCGCCTTGCCCGCCTTGTTCTTGGCCTGCAGGTCCTCGCCCTTGACCACGAAGCCGTAGCCGGCGTCAGAAGCGATCACATACAAGGCATCGTCATCCGGCAGCAGCACGCATTCGAACGTCGCACCTGGCGGTGGCGTCAGACGGCCGGTCAGCGGCTCGCCCTGACCCCGGGCCGATGGCAGCGTATGGGCCGCAACCGAGTAACTGCGCCCGGTGGAGTCGATGAACACCGCAAACTGGTTGGAACGCCCCGGCGCGGCGGTCTTGTAGCCATCGCCGGCCTTGTAGGACAGACCAGTGGCGTCAATATCATGCCCCTTGGCGCAACGCACCCAGCCTTTTTCCGACAGAACGATAGTCACCGGCTCGGTAGGCATCAGCTCGTTTTCCGACAGCGCCTTGGCCTCGGCCCGGGCGACGATCGGCGAACGGCGGTCATCGCCGTAGGTTTCTGCGTCTTGCAGCAACTCGGTGCGCACCAGCTTCTTCAGTTTCGCTTCGCTGTTGAGCAAGGCTTGCAGCTTGGCCTGCTCCTTGAGCAACTCATCCTGTTCGGCCCGCAGCTTCATCTCTTCCAGACGCGCCAATTGGCGTAGGCGCGTGTCGAGGATGTAGTCGGCCTGGATTTCGCTCAGGGCGAAACGCTCGATCAGCTTGGCCCGTGGGTGCTCCTCGGTACGGATGATGTGGATCACTTCATCCAGGTTGAGGTAGGCAATCAGCAAACCGTCCAACAGGTGCAGGCGACGCTCGACCTTGTCCAGGCGGAACTGCAGCCGGCGACGCACGGTGGTGACCCGGAACTCCAGCCACTCCACCAGCAGGGCCCGCAGGTTCTTCAACTGCGGCTTGCCGTCCAGGCCAATGATGTTGATGTTGACCCGGTAGGTGGATTCCAGCTCGGTGGTGGCGAACAGGTGCTGCATCAACTCATCGGCGTCGACCCGGTTGGAGCGCGGGATGATCACGATGCGGCAAGGGTTCTCATGGTCCGACTCGTCACGCAGGTCGGCCACCATGGGCAGCTTCTTGGCCTGCATCTGGCCGGCGATCTGTTCCAGCACCTTGGCCCCGGAGACCTGGTGCGGCAGCGCGGTAACGATGATGTCGCCGTCCTCGACCCGGTACACGGCGCGCATGCGCACCGAGCCACGGCCGGTTTCGTAGATCTTCAGCAGGTCGGCACGCGGGGTGATGATCTCGGCTTCGGTGGGGTAGTCCGGGCCCTGGATATGCTCGCAGAGCTGCTCGACCGTGGCCTTGGGCTCATCCAGCAGGCGCACGCAGGCCGAGGCCACTTCCCGCAGGTTGTGTGGCGGTACGTCGGTGGCCATGCCCACGGCGATGCCGGTGGTGCCGTTGAGCAGGATGTTCGGCAGGCGTGCCGGCAGTACCAGCGGCTCCTGCAGCGTGCCGTCGAAGTTCGGCCCCCAGTCCGCAGTGCCCTGGCCCAGTTCGCTGAGCAGCACTTCGGAATAGCGCGACAGGCGCGCCTCGGTGTAACGCATGGCAGCGAAGGACTTGGGATCGTCCGGCGCACCCCAGTTGCCCTGGCCGTCCACCAGCGTGTAGCGGTAGCTGAACGGCTGGGCCATCAGCACCATGGCCTCATAGCAGGCCGAATCGCCGTGCGGGTGGAACTTGCCGAGCACGTCACCCACGGTACGCGCGGATTTCTTGTGCTTGGAATCGGCATCCAGCCCCAGCTCACTCATGGCGTAGACGATACGCCGCTGTACCGGTTTCAGGCCGTCGCCGATATGCGGCAGAGCACGGTCCATGATCACGTACATGGAGTAGTTGAGGTAGGCATTTTCGGTGAAGTCAGCCAGTGACCGGCGTTCTACGCCATCCAGGCTGAGATCAAGGGAGTCGCTCATGCGGGCCTCATTGGTTCGTAGTCTGGCGCAGCAGCATGCTGCCGCCGCGCTGAGTAAATTCAAGTTTTTTCAAAGCGCTCATGCCCAGCAGAACCTGGTCGCCGTCGAGCCCCGGCGCCACCAGGGCGGCCACGTCCCGCAGCACGATATCCCCCAGTTGCAGGAGTTCGATACGGGTCCGATAACCTTCGCTGCGCCCATTGGCCGTGCTCAGGGTGACCGGCGCACCGCGCTCCAGGCCCAGACGTTCAGCGAGATCCGCAGGTACCGAGACATCGGTGGCACCGGTGTCGAGCATGAATTGCACCGGCCGCCCGTTGATATGGCCGCTGGCGACGAAATGCCCCTGGCGATTGCCCGCCAGTTGCACTTCGATGTAACCCTCATGTTGTTGCGAACTGACGACAGTGTTGGGGTTCTCCTGGTGCGCTTCCCAGTCGGCAAAGAACCGCGTGGCCAGGAACAGCGCCGCCGCCCAGGCCATGATCAGCATCACCCGCCCGGCGCTCTTGCCCGGTTGCTGGCTCACGGCTTGGCACTCCAGCCACCTTCGGGAGCTGCAAAACGCCAGACGATCGGTCGGGCCTCGCCGTCGGCGCGAGCACCGTTGTTGTTGTCCAGGCCAATCCAGGCGCCCTTGGCGTCCACCACCAGGGCTTCCGCCAACCCGTAGGGCTGTGGATAACGCCGATGCTCCACCAATGCTTCGCCAGCAAACGACCAGCACTGCTCGACCTTGGTGCTCTGCGCGTCCCGGCGACAGATCTGATAGGCATTGCGCTCCAGGGTGAACAACTTGCCGTCGAACAGCGACAGGTCGGCAAAGTCACGGGATACGGCCTTGGCGTTGGGCACCTGCTCAGGTTGCATTAGCGCCCCGGCTTCACTGAGCAGCACGCAACCGCCATCGCAGTCCCAGGTGGTCTGGCCACGCTTGATCAACAGCAGCCCGCGCCGCTCACGTTCCGCCGCCAGCCAGATCCGATCCCCGGCCGGGTTGACCGCCAGCCCTTCGAACAGGGCATTGAAGTGCAGCAGCATGCCGCTGGCACGGGCTTCGCGCACCATGATCGGGGAAATCTTCAACCAGGCCGGCGCGCCTTGCGCCGGAACCTGCAGCACCGCGGCATGGGCTTCGCTGACCACATATTTGTTGCCGGCGGCATCACAGGTGATGCCCTCGAAGTCCAGGTCGCCGCCACGCACGAAGGACGCCGCCCAGGTCCGCACCTTCAAGCCCCAGGGCAAGCCGGAATCCGGCACCGCAGGCACCTCGATCCCGACAGTCTCGGCCTGCCAGACAGTGTTCCGGGTATCGAGCCTGTAGATCTGCTCGTCGTCGCGATCGGAGACGGTCCAGAGCTCCTGACCACATAGCGCCAGCCCGGACAGATTGCCGCCGCGCATGCCTTCCACAGGATGCTCGGACAGCAGTTTCAGTTCGGGCGCCGGCGCGGCCACCACCGAGGTTGCCAATAGCGCCAGGGCCAGGGCAAGACCTCGGTGCATCAGGCCAGCACCTCGGCCAGGTTGCCCTTGGACTCCAGCCAGGACTTGCGATCACCGGCGCGCTTCTTGGCCAGCAGCATGTCCATGATTTCCGCGGTGGCCTCGACGTCGTCCAGGGTCAACTGCACCAGGCGCCGAGTGTTAGGGTCCATGGTGGTCTCGCGCAGTTGCGGCGGGTTCATCTCACCCAGCCCCTTGAATCGGGTGACCTGTGGCTTGCCGCGCTTTTTCTCGGCCACCAGGCGGTCGAGAATGCCGTCGCGCTCGGCTTCGTCCAGGGCGTAGTAGATCTCCTTGCCCAGGTCGATGCGGTACAGCGGCGGCATGGCCACGTAGACGTGACCGGCATCCACCAACGGACGGAAATGCTGGACGAACAAGGCACACAGCAAGGTGGCGATGTGCAAACCGTCGGAGTCGGCGTCGGCGAGGATGCAGATCTTGCCGTAGCGCAGCTGGCTCATGTCCTCGGCGCCCGGATCGACCCCGATGGCCACGGCGATGTTGTGCACTTCCTGGCTGGCCAGGACCTCGCTGCCGTCCACTTCCCAGGTGTTGAGGATCTTGCCGCGCAACGGCAGGATCGCCTGGAATTCCTTGTCCCGCGCCTGCTTGGCCGAACCGCCGGCGGAGTCACCCTCCACCAGGAACAGCTCGGAGCGCATCGGGTCCTGGCCGGCGCAGTCCGCCAGCTTGCCTGGCAGCGCCGGGCCCTGGGTAATGCGCTTGCGCTCGACCTTCTTGCTGGCCTTCAAGCGGCGCCCGGCGTTGCTGATGGCCAGCTCCGCCAGTTGCATGCCCAGCTCGGGGTTGGCGTTGAGCCACAGGCTGAAGGCGTCCTTGACCACACCGGAAACGAACGCCGCCGCCTCGCGGGATGACAGGCGCTCCTTGGTCTGGCCGGAGAACTGCGCATCCTGCATTTTCATCGACAGGACAAAGGCAATGCGTTCCCAGACGTCTTCCGGGGCCAGCTTCAGGCCGCGGGGCAGCAGGTTGCGGAACTCGCAGAACTCGCGCATGGCATCCAGCAGGCCCTGGCGCAGGCCGTTGACATGGGTGCCGCCCTGGGCCGTGGGGATCAGGTTGACGTAGCTTTCCTGGACGCTGTCGCCGCCTTCGGGCAACCACAACAGGGCCCAGTCCACCGCCTCCTTGTTCCCTGCCAGGCTGCCGCAGAACGGCTCGGCCGGCAGGCGTTCGAATTCACTGACCGCATCCACCAGGTAGGAGCGCAGGCCATCTTCGTAGTGCCACTCGACCTTCTCGCCGCTGGACTTGTCCTCGAAGCTCACCAGCAGCCCCGGGCAGAGTACGGCCTTGGCCTTGAGCACATGCTTGAGACGGCTGACGGAGAATTTCGGCGAATCGAAGTATTTTGGGTCCGGAGCGAAGTACACGCTGGTGCCGGTATTGCGCTTGCCCACGGTGCCGACCACTTCCAGCTCGGTGGCCTTGTAGCCGTCGGCGAAAGTCATCTGGTATTCGTTGCCGTCGCGCTTGACCCGCACCCGCACCTGGTTCGACAAGGCGTTGACCACCGAGATGCCCACCCCGTGCAGGCCGCCGGAGAACTGGTAGTTCTTGTTGGAGAACTTGCCGCCGGCGTGGAGCTTGGTGAGGATCAGTTCGATCCCGGACACGCCTTCTTCCGGGTGGATGTCCACGGGCATGCCGCGGCCGTCGTCGGACACTTCCAGGGAGTGGTCGGCGTGCAGGATGACCTGTATCGACTTCGCATGGCCGGCCAGGGCTTCGTCGACGCTGTTGTCGATGACTTCCTGGGCCAAATGGTTGGGCCGCGTGGTGTCGGTGTACATGCCCGGGCGTTTGCGCACCGGGTCGAGTCCCGAGAGGACTTCGATGGCGTCTGCGTTATAAGAGCTAGCGCTGGGAGTGGCCATGGGTTCTCGTCGTTAGTCGTTCAATGAATATGGGGCGGGGCTTCACAGTGCGGTGAAGTCGATCGCCTGGTACTGATCGGCAGTGATGCCGGCAAAATTCAACATCGCCGGCAATTGTCCGGCAAAACCTTGGAAACTATGATCGCCGCCGGCCTGTATGCGCAAGGCGCAGGCGCGGTAGTAGCGCTCGGCGCTGCGATAGTCCAGCGTCTCGTCCCCGGTCTGCAACCACACCTGATAACGCTCCGGGTCCTGGGGTGGCGCCACTTCCAGCGCCGCCAGGGCCGCGACATGGTCGTGGGTCAGCTCCCAGGTCTCGTCGGTGTACAGGTTCTTCTGCGTGCCCAGATAACCGTCGAACATCCGGTGCGGGCTGACAGCAGGGTTGATCAGCAGGGCCTTCAGACCATAACGCTCGGCAAGGTGAGTCGCATAGTAGCCGCCGAGCGAGCTGCCGACCAGCAATGGACGACCGAGTTCGGCAATCGCCTGTTCCAGCTGGCCAATGGCCTGGCGCGGATGGTGATGCAGGGCCGGCACCCGCAGTTGCCCGGCCAGGCCGAGCTGCTCCATGACCTGGCGCAACTGGGAGGCCTTGGTCGATGCCGGAGCACTGTTGAAGCCGTGGATATAGAGGATCGAACCGGACATGCGAACTCCCTGTGCACCTGGGCAAAAGCCGCAGTTTACAGGGATGGGACCAGGTTACGCAGCCGCTTCAGTAGCCTTCGCTACCGTAGTCGATGGTGAATTCGTAGCCTTCGACCCGTTGCACGCCGGTTTCCAGCCGTCCATCGGGTAGCAGCCGCAACCAACGGTAGCCCGGCATCTGCTCCTCGACCTTGAAGTCGTCGCTCAAGGGCTCGAACTGGATGCAGGTGGAAGGTGAGGCCAATAGCCGCACGTCGCCCCGCAGCCGATCGATCTCCTGGTGGACATGCCCCCAGAGCACGGCGCGCACCTGGGGGAAGGCGTCGATCACGGCAAACAGCGCCTGGGCATTGCGCAGGCCGATGGGCTCCATCCACGCGCAGTCGATGGACACCGGATGGTGATGCAGACAGATCAGGTGGTGCCGCTCTGGTGCTTCGCTCAGGGAGCGGGTCAGCAGTTGCAACTGCTCATCCTGCAGATAACCCGGTACCGAACCCGGCACCGCCGAGTCCAGCAAGGTGATGCGCCAGTTGCCGATGTCCACCACCGGCTCCAGCAAGTCACTGCCGCTGGCAACCTGCTCCATGAGCTGCGGCTCGTCATGGTTGCCTGGCAACCAGCGGCCGGGCGCCGGAATCTGTCGGGTCAGCTGACGAAAGCGCTGATAGGACTCCAGCGTGCCGTCCTGGGACAGGTCGCCGGTAGCCAGCATCAGGTCGATCCGTGGCTGCTGCGCCAGCACCAGGTCGATGACCCGTTGCAGGCTGTCGGCGGTGTTCATGCCCAGAAGCGTGCCGTCCGTCTCGGCAAACAGATGGCTATCGGACAGCTGCACCAGCAACACGGGGTCGGCGGCAGTCAGTGCGGATACGCTTGGCACGGCGTTCTCCCGGAGCAAGATCACAAAGCGTGAAGAAGGGGGCAATTATGCTGGGGGAAGTGAAAAAGAGGAAACCTGGGAAGCGGACCCAGTTCACATCTAGCGCACGGCTTCGAACTCGTGACCACAGGCCAGGCAGTGGCTCAGCCACTCGCCGAGGAACACGTTCAACTGGGCCTTCTCATCAGGCTGGTGCATGAAGGCATTGGGATAGGGATAGATGCTGCGAAAACGCCGGGCATGTTCGGCACTGATGACTTCCGCCATGCGCGCGTCGTGATAGACCTGCACTTCCAACTGCGGCACAGGCAGCCAGGGCAGGCTGTGCTCCTGGCGTACCTGCAAGGTGGTGGTGTACGGGCAGGCCAGTACCACTTCCAGGGCCAGTACGCCGAGCATCTGGTCGCCCTGGGTCACGGCGATGCGCCGCGCCACAGGCTGGTTGCGCATGTCGGGCAGCAGGCGCATCAGCCGGGCGTAGTTGGCCTCGCAGGAAGCTTGCAGCCCCGCGAGATCCACCCGATAGCGGTCGCGAACCTTGTTTACGACCATAACCCCCTCACTTCCGCGCGATTGAGCGCCAGCCACTGCAAGGCAATGATGCTGGCGGCATTGCAAATCCGCCCGTCGCGCATGGCCTGCAAGGCATCCTCATAGGCCATCACGCACACACGAATGTCTTCCGCCTCTTCCTCCAGCCCATGCAGCCCACCGGCGGCGCTGCTGTCGCAACGCCCCAGGTACAGATGGACGAATTCGGTGCTGCCACCGGGCGACGGGAAGTACTGGGTCATCGGCCATAGCGCCGAGATGTCCAGGCCAGCTTCCTCCTGCGCCTCGCGGCGGGCAACCTGTTCCGGCTGCTCGTCCTTGTCGATCAGCCCGGCCACCAGCTCCACCAGCCAGGGCGAAGCCGTCTTGCCCATGGCACCGACACGGAACTGTTCGATCAGCACCACTTCATCGCGCTGCGGGTCGTACGGCAGTACGCAGACCGCATCGTGACGGACAAAGACTTCACGATTGATTTCACGCCCCATGCCACCGGCGAACAACTCATGACGCAGTTGCAGGCGATCGAGCCGGTAGAAACCCTGGAAACAGTTTTCGCGCCGGATGATCTCGACGGCACTCGGCGTGGAGTTGGCAAAGTCAGTCATAACAATCCTCGTGTACAGCGTCTTCGACCCGAGGATCCCCCTCGACTTCGCGCCATCCTAACGCGCTCGCGGCTGATCATGCAGCCCCTTTACCCTCAGCGGGATAGACGGCGAGGGGCTAAACCTACTCTAATTGCCTCTATTGAGCTTAGTGGCGAACCGACTGCCTCGCAGGCAGTCGAAGCCGGTAACTTTTGCCTCCCCCTGGTTTATGAAGGACGCCCATGTCGCTTGTCAAAATCGCCTCCGTGGCCTGTATCGCCCTGACTCTGGGTGCCTGCCAAAGCCTGTTTCAACCCAGCTACATGACCCCGCTGGAAACCACCCGGGACAAGTCCGAGCAACTCAAGCCCGGCTGCAGCGGCGCCGACTGCCCGCTGGTCAACCTCGACACCGTGCACTTCCCCGCCGAACCGCAGCTGGATGCCATCGTCGAAAAGCGCCTGCTGCAAATGACCCGCACCAGCCCCGATGCTGCGCTGCCGGCCAGCCTTGCGGCCTATCGCGAGCAGTTCCTGCGCAGCGCGCCGGACCGCCACGGCATGTACCTGCAATCCAAGGTACGCGAGCAGCATGACGGCCTGGTGATCATCGAACTGGCCAGTTACCTGGACACCGGCGCCGCCAACGGCACCCCGGGCCGTGGCTTCGTCAACTATTCACGCCAGCAGCACAAGGCCCTGAACCTGGCGGACATGCTCCTGCCCGGCCAGGAAGAGATGTTCTGGAAAGCCGCGCGGGTCGCCCACAACAACTGGATGATCAGCACTCACCTGGATCGCGAGGCCGAGTTCGTGAAGACCTGGCCCTTCCAGAAGACCCAGAACGTAGCGCTGACCCGCAACGCCGTGACCCTCAAGTACGACGTCACCACCATCGCGCCCTCGGTCCTGGGCCACATCGAACTGCAGATCCCCTACGACCGGCTCAAGGGCGTGCTCAAGCCCGAACTGTTTCCTGGCGGTAACTGAAAGCCCGGCCCAACAGCCATTGCAGCAGCCCTGCCAGCACCAGTGACGGCAGGGTTGCGCCGATATCCGGGTACAGATTGGCCAGCAGATGATAGGTGCTCACCCCACCCAGCCAGGCCAGCAGCGCCGGCCAGCGCAAGGCTGACACCGGGTTCTGCCCCGAGCGCCGACGCAGGATGAAGTGATCCACCAGCACCACGCCAAACAGTGGCGCGAATACCGAGCCGATCAACAGCAGGAAGTTCTGGTACTGGGCCAACGGTGCCAGGCAGGCGATCAGGGTGCAGAGCACGCCAATGGCCAGCGCCAGGTGCTCGACCTTGAGGCGCAGCAGGATGCCGCTGGAAACCGCCGCCGAATGGATATCGGCAAAGGCGTTCTCCGACTCGTCCAGCAGGATCAGCAGCAACGGAATCCCCAGCCCGGCCCCGGCCAGCGCCAGCAGCAAGGCATTCACTTCACCACTGGGAGCGAAGGCCAGGGTGTAGGCGACGCCCAGGCTCATCAACCAGAAATTACCGATGAAAAAGCCCAGGGCCGTGCCGCCGAACACACTCTTGGCACGCTTGCCGAACCGCGAGTAGTCGGCGATCAGCGGCAACCAGGACAAGGGCATGGCGATGGCGATATCGAAGCCCACGGCGAACGGCATCGAGCCGTCCCCAGCCTGGGCCCAGAGCGCCGCCAGGTCGGCTCGGGCGAAGAGGTTCCAGGTCAGCCACAGGCACGCGGCCAACAATAACCAGATCCCCCATTTGCGCAGGATCTGCCGGACGAAGGTCAAGGGCCCGCTGACCGCCAGCAAGGTGGCCAGGGCACCGAAAAACAGGGTCCAGAGCAACGGGTTGGCCAGCAGGCTGCCTTCGCTGAAGGCCCGGCTGCCCAGAAGGCTCGCGGCATCGCGCATGACGATGATTTCAAACGAGCCCCAGCCCACCAGTTGCAACAGGTTCAACAGTGCCGGCAGGCTGGCGCCGCGCCGGCCCAGGCTGAGCTTGAGCGCCGCCATGGACGATAGGCCGGTGTCGCTGCCGATCACCCCCACCGCCGCCAGCAGCAGAACGCCGACCGCGGTGCCGAGCAGGATCGCCAGCAGCGAATGGGCCAGCCCCAGGCCTGGCGCCAGCAAGGCGCCGGTCTGCAGCACCATCAGGCCGATACCGAGGGAAAACCACAGGGAAAACAGATCGCGGGCGCCAAACACGCGCTTGTCGGCCGGTACCGCGAGATCGGGAGAGTAGGTACTGATTGGACTGCTCAAGGTTGGTATCTCGAAGGAATAGGGTCTGCAGGAGCCGGTTTGCCGGCCAAAGCGCCACCTTGTCGAGAGCGCGGCGCCCGGTTCGCGGGCAAGCCCGCTTCTACAGGAATGTTCAAGGGGGCTATCTCGAACGCCCAGCCTCTGCAGGAGCCGGCTTGCCGGCCAAAGCGCCATCTTGTCGAGAGCGCGGCGCCTGGTTCGCGGGCAAGCCCGCTCCTGCAGAGAGGGGTCAGACTTTCTTGTACAGCTGGCTGCCTTCCTGCTTGAAGCGCTCGGCCTGTTCCGCCAGGCCCTTGGCGACCTCCACATCCACCGCTTCGATGCGCTGGTTGGCTGCGTACTCACGCACTTCCTGGGTGATCTTCATCGAGCAGAACTTCGGCCCGCACATGGAGCAGAAATGCGCGACCTTGGCCGAATCCTTGGGCAGGGTCTCGTCGTGGTACGAGCGGGCGGTGTCCGGGTCCAGGCCGAGGTTGAACTGGTCTTCCCAGCGGAACTCGAAACGCGCCTTGGACAAGGCGTTGTCGCGGATCTGCGCGCCCGGGTGACCTTTTGCCAGATCCGCAGCATGCGCGGCGATCTTGTAGGTGATGATCCCGGTCTTCACGTCATCCTTGTTCGGTAGGCCCAGGTGTTCCTTGGGCGTGACGTAGCAGAGCATGGCGCAGCCGAACCAACCGATCATCGCCGCACCGATACCGGAGGTGATGTGGTCGTAGCCGGGAGCAATGTCGGTAGTCAGCGGGCCGAGGGTGTAGAACGGCGCCTCGTCGCAGCACTCCAGCTGCTTGTCCATGTTCTCCTTGATCAACTGCATCGGCACATGGCCCGGGCCTTCGATCATGCATTGCACGTCATGCTTCCAGGCGATCTTGGTCAGCTCGCCGAGGGTTTCCAGTTCGCCGAACTGGGCTTCGTCGTTGGCGTCGGCAATCGAGCCCGGACGCAGGCCATCTCCCAGGGAGAAGCTGACGTCGTAGGCCTTCATGATTTCGCAGATTTCGTCGAAGTGGGTGTAGAGGAAGTTCTCTTTGTGGTGTGCCAGGCACCACTTGGCCATGATCGAACCGCCGCGGGAGACGATACCGGTGACCCGCTTGGCGGTCAGCGGCACGTAACGCAGCAAGACGCCTGCGTGGATGGTGAAGTAGTCCACGCCCTGCTCGGCCTGCTCGATCAGGGTGTCGCGGAACAGCTCCCAGGTCAGGTCCTCGGCCACGCCATTGACCTTTTCCAGGGCCTGGTAGATCGGTACGGTACCGATCGGCACTGGCGAGTTGCGGATGATCCACTCGCGGGTTTCATGGATGTGCTTGCCGGTGGACAGGTCCATCACCGTGTCCGAACCCCAGCGGATGCCCCAGGTCAGTTTCGCCACTTCTTCCTCGATCGAGGAGCCCAGGGCGCTGTTGCCGATGTTGCCGTTGATCTTCACCAGGAAGTTGCGGCCGATGATCATCGGTTCCAGTTCGACGTGGTTGATGTTGGCCGGGATGATCGCGCGGCCACGGGCGATTTCCTCACGGACGAACTCAGGGGTGATTTCCTTGGGGATGCTGGCGCCGAAGCTGAGGCCGGCGTGTTGCTGGGCCAACAGGCCGGCGGCGCGGGCCTCTTGCAGCTTCATGTTTTCGCGGATGGCGACGTATTCCATCTCGGCGGTGATGATGCCTTTGCGGGCGTAGTGCATCTGGCTGACGTTGGCCCCGGCCTTGGCCCGGCGCGGGTTGTTGACGTGGGCGAAGCGCAGCTTGGTCAGCTCCGGGTCGGCCAGGCGCTGCTGGCCGAAGTTGGAGCTCAGGCCGGCCAGGCGCTCGGTGTCGCCACGGTCTTCGATCCAGGCCGAGCGCACATCGCCCAGGCCCTTGCGCACATCGATCACCACATTCGGATCGGTGTAGGGGCCGGAGGTGTCGTACACGGTCACCGGGGCGTTGATCTCGCCGCCGAAGTCGGTGGGGGTCACGTCCAGGGTGATTTCGCGCATGGGCACGCGGATGTCCGGGCGCGAACCCTGGACATAGACTTTTTGCGAGCGGGTAAAGGGCTGAACCGATTGTTGGTCGACTTGGGCCGACTCACTGAGATTGCTAGCGTTTTTTAATTTTGTCGTCATCACGGGCTCTCCAGACAGCATCCAGGCAGTGGATTTTTGTCGGAGCGAACCTGTAACGGACGGACGCACCCTGTCTAAGCAACTAGTGAGTGCAGTGCTTGGTACTCGAGGGGGTGTTCGATTGTCGAACAACATCCCGGACGAAGCACAAGAGGACTCGCCGGGGGACGAGAAATCTTGTTCCCTACGCAGGCGCTAACCTGATCAGGTTCAACGGGATCCGGATTATCCGATCTCAGCCTCATAGCAAGGCACCCCGACAAGAACCGGGCCAGTCTAGACAAAGCCACAGCAGAACGCCAACCCCCGTACGATCAGCATGATGAATGGCGTAATTGCAGGATTGTTGCCACCCCCCAGCGCATCTACACTCGTTGCCCTGAGTCGAGCCTTGACGCTCTGAGGGTCGCGCCTTAGCCTTGGCGCCTGAATTATTGCCGTAATATCAACTCTAGGGATCGCCGAATGCTGCGCAAACTCTCACTGGCTGTTGCCGTGTCTTGTGCGTCCAATGGAATGGCCTGGGCAGCAGAAGCGCCTTTGACCACCAAGACCGACCTGGTCAGCGTCTACCAGGAAGCGGTGGACAACAACGCCGATCTGGCCGCTGCGCGCGCCCAGTACGGTGCCCAGAAGGAAGTGGTGCCCCAGGCTCGTGCCGGGTTGCTGCCTAACCTTTCGGCCGGCGCGGACATGAACAACACCCGCACCAAGTTCGACGAACCGTCGATGACCTCTACCCGCAGCGGCAACGTCTACCAGGCGACCCTGGCCCAGCCACTGTTCCGGGCTGACCGCTGGTTCCAGCTGCAGGCGGCCAAGGACATCAACGAACAGGCTTCCCTGCAACTCTCGGCCACCGAGCAGAACCTGATCCTGCAGAGCGCGGAGAACTACTTCGCGGTGTTGCGCGCCCAGGACAACCTGGCCTCGACCAAAGCCGAGGAAGCGGCCTTCAAGCGTCAGCTGGACCAATCCAACGAGCGCTTCGACGTGGGCCTGTCGGACAAGACCGACGTCCTGCAATCCCAGGCCAGCTACGACACTGCCCGAGCCAACCGGATCCTTGCCCAGCGCCAGGTGGATGATGCCTTCGAGGCCCTGATCACCCTGACCAACCGCGAGTACAACTCGATCCAGGGCATCGTCCATACCCTGCCAGTGCTGGCGCCGACCCCCAACGACGCCAAGGCCTGGGTGGACACCGCCGCCAAGCAGAACCTCAACCTGCTGGCCAGCAACTACGCAGTCAGCGCCGCCGAGGAAACCCTCAAGCAGCGCAAGGCCGGGCATGCCCCGACCCTGGACGCGGTGGCGCAGTACAAGAAAGGCGACAACGATGCTTTGGGCTTCAGCAACCCCAACCCGCTGACGCGCTATGGCAGCGACGTCGAACAGCGCTCCATCGGCCTGCAACTGAACATTCCGATCTACAGCGGCGGCCTGACCAGCTCCCAGGTGCGCGAATCCTACTCGCGCCTGAGCCAGACCGAGCAACAGCGTGAATCCCTGCGCCGCCAGGTGGTGGAAAACACCCGCAACCTGCACCGCGCGGTGAACACCGATGTCGAGCAGGTCCAGGCCCGGCGCCAGTCGATCATTTCCAACCAGAGCGCAGTGGAGGCCACGGAGATCGGCTACCAGGTAGGCACGCGCAATATCGTCGATGTGCTCGACGCCCAACGCCAGCTGTACACCTCGGTGCGCAACTACAACAACAGCCGCTACGACTACATCCTCGACAACCTTCGCCTGAAACAGGCGGCCGGCACCCTCAACCCGGGGGACCTGCAGGACCTGTCGCGCTATCTCAAGGCCGACTACAACCCGGATCGCGACTTCCTGCCGCCAGACCTGGCCAAGGCCGCCCAGGAGCAGCTCAGGGCCCGCCCCTGAAGGTCGCAAGCATGAAAAAGGCCACCATTGCGGTGGCCTTTTTCATGGCGGTGTAACGGCCTTTTACAGCCACTGCGACAGCGGCTACAGAAGGCGACGATCAGTGCCTGCCCAGGAGGCGGCCAAGGCCGTCGAGCAGCCGTTGCAAGGCGCCCTGGTTGGCCTTGAGCACCTTGAGCCCGGCATCGGCCATCTTGCGCGCATCCTGGGGTAGCTCGAACAGACGCTGCACCGCCACCGCGAGCCCCTCGGCATCGTCCACTTCCTGCAAGGCTCCGGCCTCACGCAGCATCGCGGCGATTTCCAGGAAATTGAACAGATGCGGCCCGCTGATCACCGGCTTGGCCAGGGCTGCCGGCTCCAGCAGGTTGTGCCCACCGTTGGGCACCAGGCTGCCGCCGACAAAGGCGCTGTCGGCCAGGGCATAGAGGAACAGCAATTCGCCCATGGTGTCCCCCAGCAATACCGAGGTGGTGGCAAGCACCGGCTCGGCTGTAGAACGGCGCACCGTGGCAAAACCCTGCTGCCGGCACAGCTCATGCACCGAGTCGAAGCGTTCCGGGTGCCGCGGCACCAGGATCAGCAAGGCATTGGGGTAACTGCCCAGCAGTTGCCGATGGGCATCGAGCACCACCGCGTCTTCGCCCTCGTGGGTACTGGCGGCGATCCACACCGGGCGATCCATGGCCTGCCATTGCTGGCGCAACTCAGTGGCCCGCTGCAGCAACTGCGGGTCGATGCTCAAGTCGAACTTGATCGATCCGGTCACTTGCACAGTCTCGGGGCGGGCCCCAAGCCGGAGGAAACGCTGGGCCTCGGCTTCGGTCTGCACCGCGAACAGGCTCATCTGCGCCAGCATCGGTGCGGTCAGCCGAGCAAAACGCCCATAGCCCTTGGCCGAACGCTCGGACAACCGGGCATTGGCCAGGGCCACCGGAATCCCGCGCCGGGCACACTGGTCGATATGGTTGGGCCACAGTTCGGTTTCCATGATCACCGCCAGCTTGGGCTGCACCCGATCGAGAAACCGCGCTGCGGCGCAAGGCAAGTCGTAGGGCAGGTAGCAGTGCTGGACCCGCGGCTCGTTGGCAAACAGCGCGTGGATGCGCTCGGAGCCGGTGGGAGTCATGCAGGTCACGGTAATCGGCAGCTGTGGATAACGCGCCAGCAGCGCCCGGATCATCGGCGCGGCAGCGATGCTCTCGCCCACCGACACCGCATGCACCCAGATGCCACCGGGTTGCATGGTGGGCAAGCCGAGAGAGAAGCGCTCGCCAATGCGCTTGGCATAAGCCGGCGCCTTGCGCGAGCGCAGCCACAGGCGAATCGCTACCAACGGCAGCCCCAGGTAAAACAATGCGGTATAGAGAGTTCTATTCATGGCGGCGGAGTTTATCGGTTTTTTAGCCGATCGCCTTCAGGTGCACGGCAAAACGTTCTGCCAGCCAGTGCGCCGCGGGGCCCAGAGGTTCGTCGCGGCGCCAGGCCAGTTCCACCACCAGTGCCGGGGGCGTCCATTGGCTGGCCAGCTCCACCATCTGGTTCTGATAGGCCGGGTACTGCACCACATGCCGTGGCAACCAGGCCCAGCCCAGCCCGCGCATCAGCCATTCGGCCAGGACGTAGAAGCTGTCAGCCCGCCAGACCTGGGGGCTGACCTGCTCACCACCGGGGTAGCCACTGGCTTGCGGAGCGATGAGCAACTGCCGGTGTAGCGCCAGCAACTGGCGGTTGACCCTTTTCTCATGGGCCAGCGGATGCCCCACGGCGCAGACAGTGACCATCTCCACACTGCCCAGGGCCCGGCGCTCCAAAGTTTCCGGCATCTGCTCATGGTGAAACAGCAACCCCAGGTCGGCCCGGCGCTCCACCAGTTTGCGCGCCACGTCGCCCTGGGCCCCGCTGGCCAGTTGCACCTCCAGGCTGGGAAAGTGTTCCGCCAAAGCCTCCAGGCTGTCGAGCACCGGCTGATAGGGCATCGCCTCGTCCTGGGCCAGGCGCAACCGCGCTTCCTGGCCGCGCATCAAGGCCAGCGCCCGACCATTGAGGCGGTCGCACTGACGCAGGATCTCCCGCGCTTCCTGCAGCAGTGCACTGCCCGCCTCCGTCAGCCTTGGCTGGCGGCCACTGCTGCGTTCGAACAGGCTGACCCCCAGGTCATCCTCCAGCTGGGCGATGGCACTGCTGATGGCCGATTGCGCCTTGCGCTGCTGGCGGGCCACGGCAGAAAACGAACGCAGTTCGGCGACCCCGACAAACAGGCGCAACTGCTCCAGGTTCCATTGCATGTTCATGGCGCAACCTATCTAGCATCCAGATAGGTAATGACTTTACCCCATCTGAACTTTCTCTAGAATGCCGACCTCATAAAGCAGCCCCAGCCCCGAGGAACCCTCCCATGAACGCTTACTACTACCTGGCTATCGCCATCTGCGCGGAAGTGATCGCCACTGTTTCAATGAAAGCGGTCAAGGGCCTGAGTACTCCGCTGCCCCTGGCATTGATCATCGTCGGCTACGGCGTGGCCTTCTGGATGCTGACCCTGGTGGTGCGTACGGTGCCGGTGGGTGTGGCCTACGCGGTATGGGCCGGCATGGGCATCGTCATGGTCAGCATCGCCGCGCTGTTTCTGTACGGCCAGAAGCTGGACATCCCGGCGATGCTGGGCATGGCGCTGATCGTCCTCGGCGTGGTGGTGATCCAATTGTTCTCGAAAACCGCCGGGCACTAGAAAGCAGCCTCACGCCACACGCCTCGAGCGGCCAGAGTGAGCGCCAAGCTTGCAGCTTGAGGCCTGAGGCTTGAAACTTGCGGCTTCGTTTTATTTACCGAGGTCGCTGCATGCCATCCGCTATTTCCACCGATGTGCTGATTGTCGGCGCAGGCGTCGCCGGTCTCTGGCTCAACGCTCGCCTGCAACGCCTGGGCTTTTCCACCGTGCTGGTGGAAAGCGCCAGCCTCGGCGGCGGACAGAGCGTGAAATCCCAGGGGATCATCCACGGCGGCGCCAAATACGCCCTGCACGGCGCCCTCACTGGCGCCTCCGAGGCCATTGCCGACATGCCACGGCGCTGGCGCGAGGCCCTGGCGGGCAATGGCGAGCTGGACCTGGCCGGCGTGCGCCTGCTGTCCGAGGCCCACTACCTCTGGTCCCCCGGCACCCTGGCCGGCAACCTCACCAGCTTCTTCGCCAGCAAGGCGGTACGCGGGCGGGTCGATCAGGTCAAGGGAGAGCAACTGCCCCCGGCCCTGCAGGACAAGCGTTTCAAGGGCAAGGTCTACCGCCTCGCCGAACTGGTAGTGGATGTGCCGAGCCTGATCGAGCGCCTCGCGCACCTGGCGGGAGACAGCCTGCTGGCCGGGCAGAAGATCGAGCCCCTGCTGGAAAACGGCCAACTGCTGGGCCTGCGGGTCGACAGCCGGGAAATCCGCGCGCAACGCATTGTCCTCAGCGCCGGAGCCGGCAATGCCGAGCTGCTGCAAGCGGCCGGCCTGAGCCAGCCCGCCATGCAACGGCGACCATTGCACATGGTGCTGGTCAAGGGCCCGAGCCTGAAACCGCTGTACGCCCACTGCCTGGGCGGCGGGCCAAAACCACGGATCACCGTCACCACTCACCCGGCCGCCGACGGCCAGTGGGTCTGGTACCTGGGGGGCGATATCGCCGAAGCCGAGGGCGTGGCCCGGGAACCGGCAGCGCAGATTGCCGCGGCCCAGAAGGAACTGGGGCAACTGCTGCCCTGGATCGACCTGAGCCAGGCGCAATGGGCCACCCTGCGGGTCGACCGCGCCGAGCCGGCACAGTCGGGCCTGACCCGCCCGGACAACGCCTTCCTCGCCGAGCAGGATCGCCTGCTGGTGGGCTGGCCGACCAAGCTGGCCCTGGCACCGGACTTCGCCGACCGGGTCCTGGCGGCCCTGGAGCGCGACGGCATTCGCCCCACCGCCGCCCAGGTCCTGCCCGAACTGCCCAAGCCGCCCCTGGCGCAACCGGCCTGGGAGCAACTGCTGCCATGAGCCAGCCAACCCTGCACGATCTGCATCGCCCCTTGGGCAGCACCGGCCTGCTGGTGTCGCCCCTGGGTCTGGGCACGGTGAAACTGGGCCGCGACCAGGGCGTGAAATACCCCAACGGCTTCCAGATCCCCGACGACCAGGAGGCCCGCATGCTGCTCAAGCTGACCCGCGACCTGGGCATCAACCTGATCGACACCGCTCCGGCCTACGGCCGCAGCGAAGAGCGCCTGGGCCCGCTACTGCGCGGCCAGCGCCAGGAATGGGTGATTGTCAGCAAGGTCGGCGAAGAGTTCGCCGATGGCCTGTCGCGACACGATTTCAGCGCGGCCCATACCCGGATGTCCGTGGAGCGCAGCCTGCAACGCCTGGAAACAGACTTCATCGACCTGGTGCTGGTGCATTCCGACGGCAACGACCTGGCGATCCTCGAACAGTGCGAGGTCTACCAGGCCCTGGCGCAGCTCAAGCAGGAGGGCAAGATCCGTGGCTTCGGCTTCTCCGGCAAGACCGTAGACGGCGGCCTGAAGGCCCTGGAGCAGGGCGATTGCGCCATGGTTACCTACAATCTGAACGAACAGGCCGAGCGAGCAGTCATTGACTACGCTACCGCTCACCACAAGGGCATCCTGGTGAAAAAAGCGCTTGCCAGCGGCCACGTCTGCCTGAGCCCGGGCATCGATCCGGTGCGGGCCAGCTTCGAGCTGCTGTTTGACCGGCCCGGTGTCGCCAGTGCTATTGTCGGGACCATCAATCCCTTGCACCTGGCCCACAACGTGTCGACTGTGGCGCAGGTCCTTGGCAAGAACTGATGCCGCCGACGCGGCCGACCCCGACGCAAGAAGGAGCCGAGATGTCGCGACCGCTCATTAGAAAGAACCCCAGCAACTTCAAGACCCTGCCCCTGTTCGTCGAAGCGACTCCCGAAGGCTTGAGCTACCAGAGCGTCGGAATGCCGCTGAATTTCGCCCAGACCCTGCAGCGCCGACGCGCGGTGACGGTGGCCGACAATCAGCGCTTCGCCCTGGAGCTGGCCAACCTCGGGGTCTCGGTGCGCCTGACCCTGCACTGGCAGAACCGTGACTACTGGGTGCTGGTGCGCCAGCGCCGCCAGGATCGCGGCGATGTGGTACTCAAGCTGATTTCCGGCTATGTCCCGGCTCACGAGCTCAACCTGCCGCTGCATACCGCGATCCAGGAAATTGCCGAGGAATGCCTGCTGGAAACCCCTGAAGGCTGGCTCGGTGGGCGCTTCAACGACACCTGGCTGCCTGCACCCTACGCCGGCGCCCTGCACTATCGCGAGGCCCTGCCCTTTCGCCTGACCCCGCTGTCCGGGGCGGCGCTGCCGGTGCGCTGTGGCAACCTGCAGTTGCTGGAGCGTCCCCGGGCCTATGTGCACCTGCCCACCGCCTCACTGCAGTTGATCTACGACCTGCGCCTGGACGTGCCGAGGGAAGCCAAGTCCCTGAGCCTGTTCCACGTCGACGAGCGCCTGGAGGGCGACCAACTGGTGGCACGGCTGGACCGCAAGCGCCCGGACCTGTACCTGATGCCCCTGGACAACGGCGAGCCCTGCGCCGAGCTCTACACCCTGAAGAAAGACCAGTTGCATCCGGCAAGCACCCGCGGCCTGTACCTGGCGGAAAGCTTCGCCCAGCAGGAAGGCTGGGTGGTGAGTGACGAGCGGATTCGCTGGAAGGACTGGCTCAGGCAGCGAGGCCTGGAGCCACCGCAAAAGGCATCGAAGCTATCGCGGCTAACCGGCAGGGCCCGGCAGATACTGCGCAAGATCGTCCCCGGCAAGGCCCCGGGCCAGCGCTGAGGCAAAAAAAAGGCGCCTGCAACAGGCGCCTTTTTTGCGGACCGGGGGGCCGTTACTCGGCCTTGTCGGTCTTGCGGATCTTCTCGACGATGGCCGTGGTCGAGCTGTTTTCCACCAGCCCCAGCACCTTCACGGTGCCGCCATAGGCACCGACTATGTCGGCACCTACAACCTGGTCGATGGAATAGTCACCGCCTTTCACCAGCACGTCCGGCCGAACCTGGGACAAGAGGTTTTCCGGAGTGCCCTCGGGGAAACTGATCACCCAGTCCACCGCCCCCAGCCCCGCCAGCACCGCCATGCGCCGGTCGACACTGTTGATCGGACGGCCAGGGCCCTTGAGGCGACTGACCGAAGCGTCATCGTTGATCGCCACGATCAACCGGTCGCCCTGGGCTCGCGCCTGTTCCAGGTAGGTCACATGCCCGGCATGCAGGATGTCAAAGCAGCCGTTGGTAAAGACGATCTTCTCGTTGTGGGCTCGGGCATCATCGATGGCCAGCAGCAACTGGTCGAGGCTCAGCACCCCGCGCTCGGAGCCTTCCTCGCGCTGGATCGCCCGGCGCAGTTCGGGAGCACTGATGGCGGCGGTACCCAGCTTGCCAACCACGATGCCGGCCGCCAGATTGGCCAGGCCCACTGCGTGGGGCAGCTCTTCGCCGGCGGCAATGGCGGCCGCCAGGGTGGAGATCACCGTATCCCCGGCACCGGTGACGTCGAACACCTCCCGGGCCCGGGCTGGCAAGTGCATGGCCGGATGGTCGGGGCGCAACAGGGTCATGCCATGTTCGCCACGGGTCACCAGCAGCGCCCCCAGTTCCAAGTCATGCATCAACTGCGCGCCCTTGCTCACCAGCTCGTGTTCGTCGGCGCAGCCGCCGACGATGGTTTCGAACTCGCTGAGATTCGGCGTGATCAGGCTGGCACCGCGGTAGATGGAGAAATCCTTGCCCTTGGGGTCGGCCAGCACCGGAATGCCCCGGGCCCGCGCAGCGGCGATCAGCACTTGGTGATTGCGCAACGCGCCCTTGCCATAGTCGGACAGCACCAGCACCTTGATCCCGTCGAGCAGGGCATCGACCTCGGCCGCCAGGGCCTGGGCGTCGGTGGCGAAGGGCTCTTCGAAATCGATACGCAACAACTGCTGGTGACGGCTCATGACCCGCAGCTTGACGATGGTCGGCTGGTGCTTGATGCGCTGGAACAGCGCACGCACGCCCGCGCCCTGCAGGCTGTTGGCCAGGCTGTCGGCGGCTTCATCGTCGCCGGTCACGCCCACCAGGGAGGCCGGCGCGCCGAGGGCAGCGATGTTCAAGGCAACGTTGGCGGCACCGCCGGGGCGATCCTCGATTTGCTCGACCTTGACCACCGGCACTGGCGCCTCAGGGGAAATCCGTGAGGTACCACCATGCCAGTAACGGTCGAGCATGACATCGCCGACCACCAAGACGGGGGCTTGATCGAATCGCGGCATGGACAACTTCATGGAGCATCCCACATACAAAATGAACAGGGGCGCGATATTAACACAGGGTTGGCGCCGCCTAGTTCTATGCCTTGAATGGGGCCGACGAAGAATGCTTGCCGCTTATTTACCGGGCAGGAGTTGCAGCAGGCGGCGGATCGCCTCCGGCAGTGCCACGGTCGCCGTATCGATCTCGCAATCGGGCTGCAACGGTGCTTCATAGGGGCTGTCGAGCCCGGTGAAATCCTTGATCCGCCCCTCCAGCGCTGCCTGATACAACCCTTTGGGGTCCCGCTGGGCACAAGTATCAAAAGGTGTACTGACGTACACCTCGATGAATTCTCCCGGGCCGAATAGCGCCCGGGCGGCATCGCGCTCGGCGCGAAACGGCGAGATCGCCGACACTATGACCAGCAGGCCGGCGTCCACCATCAGCCGTGCCACCTCGGCCATGCGGCGGATATTTTCCTTGCGCGCCTCGGCCCCCATTCCCAGGTCACTGCACAGGCCACTGCGAACGTTGTCGCCGTCAAGGACGAAGGTGTGCATACCCAACTCGTTGAGCCGCAGCTCCAACAGATTGGCCAGGGTCGACTTGCCGGCCCCCGACAATCCGGTCAGCCAAAGACAGCAGGGTCGCTGCTGCTTGAGGGCGGCCCGGGCCTCGGTGGACAACGACAGGCTGTAAGGACGGATTTGCGGGCGCTCCAGCGGTACACGGGCAAGCTTATTCATAACCGAGCATCTCGTAGTCGCGTTGATAGACCCGGCGCACCAGGCGCCGGGTGCGTACCGAACAGATATCCCTGACGGGGGTGCTATGGCGTTGCTGGGTGCTGTTGACATGGGACAGTCGGGTCTGGACCTGCAACTGCTCGCACAGCAGTTGGAAATCGCGCTGCAGGTGCTCCTGATAGCCGACGAAATCCAGGGCCAGGCGGCCCAGGGAGTCGGTGAGGAAATCGCTCTGGGGAGCAAAGTGCATCTGCTTGTGGATGGTTTCCGGGTGCAGCCAGCGGCCGATAAAGTCATCGAAGTCGCGGTAATGCCCTACCAGCGCCTGGGCGGCCTGGTCCCGGCGGCCCAGGCGATTGCCCCGCAGGAAAGCGTAGGCCGAGTAAGCGCGCTCCAGGGGATCGCGCACGAAGGCAAACTTGAAGTTGCTGGAAAAGGCCTGCGGAAACTGCTGCTCGTACCAGTACAACGGCAGGTGCCCGGGCATCCAACCGTCGAACAATGCCGAACAGATGCTGCTGCCCGCGCACTTGGGAACATGAATGAACAGGCAGGAGTGTCGGGAGAAGGCATCAGGAAAGCGCACATTGGCCGACATGGACTTGTTCACCACTTGGCGATCCACCACCGACAGGCGCCCAAGCAGGAAATTGCGCTGGGTCTTGGGTAATAACTTCCACACAAAGCGTTGCAACATTCTGCTACCCACGCGAGAGGGATGGCCCCCTCGATCTGTTCAAAGATTCAGGCGGGAACCATAACAAGCGGGAAACACAGAATTATTTAGGCTTGGTCAAGACTGTAAGGAAGCGGCTACAAATGATGCCAAGGTGCCTTGCACACCAAGGCCCCGGGGAGCGAGCCGGCTCGCTCCCCGGAACAGGTCAGGCGATTCCGCTGGGCGCGGGCTCTTCCAGGCCCATGGCATGCAGCCGCGAGTAGTAGCCGTTCTGTGCCAGCAACTGGGCATGGCTGCCACGCTCGACAATCCGCCCCTGGTCCATGACCAGAATCAGGTCGGCTTTCTCGATGGTCGACAGGCGGTGGGCAATCACCAGGGTGGTACGGCCCTTCATGACCTTGTCCAGGGCGGCCTGGATGTGCCGCTCGGATTCGGTGTCCAGGGCCGAAGTGGCCTCGTCGAGAATCAGTAGCGGTGCGTTCTTCAGCAAGGCCCGGGCAATCGCCAGGCGCTGGCGCTGGCCACCTGAAAGCAGTACGCCGTTCTCCCCTACCTGGGTATCCAGGCCTTCGGGCAACTGGGCAATGAAGTCCATGGCATAGGCATCGGCGGCGGCCTTCTCGATGTCCTCACGCGGCGCACCGGCCAGGTCACCGTAGGCGATGTTGTTGGCCACAGTGTCACTGAACAGGGTCACGTGCTGGGTTACCTGAGCGATATGCCGACGCAGGTTCAGCAGGCGGAAGTCTTCGACCTCGGTGCCATCCAGAAGAATCTGGCCCTTGTCGTGGTGGTAGAACCGCGGAATCAGGTTGGCCAGGGTCGACTTGCCACTGCCGGAACGCCCCACCAGCGCCACCATTTTCCCGGGCTCGATACTGAAGCTGATGTCATCGAGCACCTGCCGTTCGGTTCCCGGGTAGGTGAAACTCAGGTTGCGCACCTCCAGGTGCCCGCTGATGCTGGCGCGCTCGACGGTGCCGCGATCGATCTCAGGCTCGACGTCCAACTGCTCGAAGATGCTCTCCGCACCCGCCACGCCTTTCTGGATCGTTGAGCTGACTTCGGACAGCTGGCGGATCGGCTTGGGCAGCAGACCGGCCATGGTGATATAGGCCACCATTTCACCGGCGGAAGCATCACCGCGCAGATACAGCACCAGGAACATCAGCACCGCCATGGCGCTGTAGATCACCAGTTGCAACAGTGGGGTGTAGATCGCGCCGGTGCGGGTCATGCGCAGTTGCTTGTCGGTGTTGCCCTGGCTGGCCGCAAGAAAACGCTGCTGCTCATAGGTCTCACCGCCAAAGCTGCGAACCACGCGATAGCCCTGGATGGTTTCCGAGGCAACGTGTGTCACATCACCCATGGCCACCTGGATCTTCTTGCTCTGCTTGCGGAATTTCTTGCTGGCGGTGCGAACCATGACCGCGATCAGCGGCAGGATGGCGATCATCACCAGGGTCAGGCGCCAGTTCATCCACAACAGCGAGCCGAACAGGAAGATCACGGTCATGCCTTCGCGGATCACCACCTTGATCGCGTCCGTCGCCGCCCCCGTGACCATGGTCACGTTGAAGGTGATACGCGAGATCAGGTGCCCGGAGTTGTGCTTGTCGAAATAACGGTTGGGCAGGGTCAACAGGTTGTTGAACAGTTGCACCCGCAAATCGTGCACCAGCCCCAGGGATACCTTGGCCAGGAAGTAGTTGCCCAGGTAGGAGCCCAGGCCTTGCCAGGCAGCGATCAGCACGATCAGCAGCGGCACCGCTTGGAGCAACTGCATGTCGCGCAGATAAGGCACACCGGGAAACAGAACCGCCTGAGGGTTGGACAGGCCATCGACGAAATACTTGAGGATGTAGCCGAGCATGGGCTGAGTCGAAGCGAAGATCAGGAACCCGACGATGCTGATGAGAAACAGACCAATATAGGGCCGCACATAGCCGAGCAGACGGAAGTAGATTTTCAAGCTCGAGGGGCTTGCGTCAGGACTGGAGTCGGTCATATCACGCGAATGTCGTCAAAAAGGAGGCTGACTTTAGCACAGCTTGTTCGCGGTACTGGCACTCCCATAGGCCCGAGATTGTTCAGCTGACCAACGACACCGCCAGCCATAAGTCGTTATGATTGCCAGCTTAACTTCCGGGATGAACGTTCAAGCATGCAACCCAATGCCCTTCACAACACGGCCAATCGAGTATTCGATTTCATTTGCCTGTGGATTCTGCCGATCGGTTATCTACTGCTTCTCTGTGCGATGTTCTTCCTTCCAGGACGCAGCGGATTGCACAAGCTGTACTACGGACTGTTCAGCATCCCGACGCTGATTGCCCTGTGTACTCGCCCCAGTGAACTGAAAAGCCTTCTACGCGAACCTATCTTCATCGCCATGCTGCTGTTCTGCACCTGGGCCATCGTCAGCCTGGCCTGGAGCCCTCCGGTGGACAGCGTGCTGGGGGAAATCAAGACACCTCTGCACACCCTGATGCTGTTCGCCGGCTGCATGCTACTGGTTCGCTACCGCGGCGAGGTGCTACAGCCGCTGGTCTTCTGCGCTGCGATCGTTGCTCTCATCGCCTCGATCTTCAACCTGTACGTCTTCGTTCGATACCACACTCCCGAACTGCGCATGATCGGTGCGGGCGCCTTCGACAACCCATTGCTGAGCTCCCATGTCTTTGGGTTCTTCTGTGTCTACTGGCTGTGCCTGAGCATGAACTGCCGGCGTTACCAGATACTCTGGCTGAGCGTTCCAGCGCTGGTCGTCATGATCGCCGCGCTGATCGCCACGGGCTCTAGAACGCCGCTGGTGGCATTGACCCTGGCGGCACTGTGGCTGAGCTTCATTAGTTGGAACCGTCGTTCGCTGATGCTGCTGGGCGGCATGCTGGCAGGGGGTATCGCCGTCGTTGCGCTGTTCTCGCAGATGCTTCTGGAACGGGGCAGCTCTTCGCGTTTCGATCTCTGGCGCCTGGCCCTGGAACAGATTGCCAACCACCCATGGATCGGCCACGGCTATAACGCCAGTCTGTCCCTGGACCCCGGCATCGGTTTCCTCCTGCAAGAGCCCCATAACTTCGCCTTGGGCGTGCTCTACTATGTGGGCATCATCGGCCTGCTGCCGTGGCTGTTCATGCAGGCCTGGGCCCTGTTCAAAAGCTGGCAACTACGGGCCGACCCCCTATTGATCCTGGCCTCGACCTGGCTGATGTTCGGCATTGGCGCAGGCCTGACCGAAGGCGGCGGGATTCTCTCTCGCCCCAAAGAGCACTGGTTCCTGCTGTGGATTCCCCTGGCTCTGATCGCTGCCCTGTGTATCAGCCAACGTGCGCGACGCTCATCCAGCCACCCGGTCGAGTCGCTCGCCCAGGCTGACGCCGATAAGCTGATGGCCAATGCCCGGGTTATTGAAGCCGACGGCCTGGGCCCCAAGGTCCTGCGTCTTGACGACGGCAGCTTCCTCAAGCTGTTTCGCCCTCGCCGCTGGTACACCTCAGGAGGGTTCAACCCCTACTCCGCGCGGTTTGCCACCAATAGCGAGCAACTGCGCGAGCTGGGCATCACCACGCCGAAAATCCTCGGACTGTATCGTCTTGCCGACGGCAGCAACGCCGTCCGCTACCAACCGCTGCCCGGCCAGACTCTGCGCCAGAGTCTGCAATTGGCAAGCTCTGGCGACGAGCGTGCCAAGTTGATCAAGCGCTTTGGCGCCTTCATGGCCAACCTGCATGAGCAAGGGGTGTATTTCCGCTCGCTGCACCTGGCCAATGTGCTGGTACTGGAAAATGGCGAGTTCGGGCTGATCGATCTTGCAGACCTGCGGGTCTATCCCTCCTCACTGAGAAAATCGCTGCGCCAGCGCAATGTGCGCCATATGCAGCGCTATGCCGAGGATTGTGGCTGGCTGTTCCTGGAGCACCTGGACGCACTGCAGGCCGGTTACGCCCAGTGCACCTCGATGCCCCTGGCCACCGGACTGTTGAAGCAGCTACCGGCGAATGACCTGCACCAAGTGGCTCGCTGATCCCTGCGCACGTACCTGTTCCATGGCCGCTACACAAGGCTGCCTGGAACAGGTTCGGAAGGGATTAAACAGCGAGCGGTCAGGCTGAACGCTGCCGGGCGTAGGCCAGGAAGCCGTCAATATCATCGCTGCAGAGCTTGTCGGCCAACCCGTGCAACTCAGCCTCCGGCCAGTCCCACCAGGCACTCTGCAAGAGTTGCTGGCGCTGCTCCTCGGGAAAGCGCCAGCGCAGGAAACGCGCCGGGTTGCCACCGACCACCGCATAAGGCTCGACGTCCTTGGTGACCAGCGCTCCCGCCGCGACAATCGCACCATGGCCAATGGTCACACCGGATAACAGCGTGCTGTTGGAACACAGCCACACATCACTACCCACCCGGACATCGCCATTGGTTCCGGCGTAGCCACTGATGTGCGCGGCCTGAGGCAGCATGGCTGGGAAGGGATAAGTGGTGACCCAGTCCGCTCGGTGGTGGCCACCGAGGAATATCTGCACCCCTTCGGCAATCGAGCAGTACGCCCCGATGCTCAGGGTCGAGCCTTCCTGCCAGTCATGCACCTCGGGCAAGCCATAGCTGCCACGCCCGATGCTGTAACCTGGATATCTCTGCTGAAAACGCACCACGCCGCGCTCGATTTTCGGCAGCTTGCGGATCGCACGCTTGGCGCGCTTCTCCAGAAAACGTTGAATCCAGCCCATGCTCCGGCGTCTCTTCAGTCTTTTTCCAGTGGAGAAAAATAAAGGCGGCCCAAACCACGCCAGGTTTTCTTGTTCCAGGCCTTGAACGGGATCTGTGCCAGCAACTCGCGCGCCAGCTTGCGATCCCGATTGGAAACCTTGAGGAACATCGAACTGAGGAACTTGTAGCGCACCTCGTCATACAGCGGGTGATCGCTGAACAGGGCGTAGGAACGCAGGATGTTGTCGATCATGAACCGGTGGTTCTTGTAGGAGTTGGTGGCGTGCTTGCGATACCGCGCCATCAACACGTTCAAGCCATCGATGAAATAGCCGGCCCGGGTGATCTTCAACTCGATCAGCAGGTCTTCAAGGCGGATATTCGGATCGAAACCGCCGACCTTTTCTAGGGCCTCACGACGAATCATCAAGGTCGGAGCCGGTGGATAGGGCTTGCGCTCAAGGAACATGTCGTCGAAGTCCAGGCGTCGGAACGGCACGTCACGGCGCTGGCGCTTCTCGGGAAACAGGTTGCCGTCGCTGTCGATCAGCTCGATATTGCCCGCGCAGATCCCCACCTCAGGCTTGCCATCCATGTAGGCCACCTGAGTCGCAATGCGCTCGGGCAGCATGATGTCGTCGGAGCCGAAAGGCACGATCAGGCTGCCCCTGGACCGTGCAATGGCACCATTGAGGGTGTTGGTCAGGCCCTGATTCTGCTGGACTCGGAAGTCGAAGCCATGCTGCTCCTGCAGGCGCCGGATACGCTCGACACTGTCATCGCTGGAACCGTCATCCACCACCAGCAGCTCGATGTTCGGATAGGTCTGGTTGAGCACACTGAGAATGCTTTGCTCAATGTAGGGCGCGTGGTTGTAGGAGGCGATAATCACCGTCACCACAGGTTGCTGGTCTGCCATTACTGCCTCTTGCCCGCTTGACTCAAGCCGGAGTCGATCAATTGCCGGTACTCCTCGCGGAACACCTCGATATCGTGTTCTTTCTGCAGATAGGCATAGGACTGCTGGCCCTTGGCGGCCAGTTCCTCGTCGGACAGCCCGAGATAGGCATCCAGCGCGGCGACCAGCGCCGGCACATTGGCCGGCTCCACGGCCAGGCCGCCAGCCCCCTCGATCAGGGGCAGCATGGCCGGCACGTTCGAGGCGATCACCGGCAACTGCCCGCTCATGCCTTCGAGCAAGGCCAGGCCCAGCCCCTCGGCCAACGACGGCATGGTCCAGATATCGAAGGCCCGCACGTATTGCAGGGCGTTCTCCTTGAAACCCAGCAGGTGAGCCCGACCCTGCAGCCCCAGGCGCTCGATTTCAGCGCGCAGATTGGCTTCCTCACGACCGGCACCAATGATTGCCAACTGAGTTTGCGGGTACTTGCCCTTGAGTTGAGCAAAGGCCTGCAGCAGATAGGTATGCCCCTTGACCGGCACCAGCCGGCCCAAGGCACCAATCAGCCGCACATCGGGGGCCAGCCCCAGCAACTCCCGGGAGCGCTCGCGGGAATGCTGCAAGGCCTCTGCCTGCTCGATATCGATGGCGTTGGTGATCGCCCAGGTGTTCTGGTCGGTGAAACCGCATTGGCAATCGAGCAGGTACTGCTTGACGGCCGGGGACACCCCCACAAAGCGCCAATGCCGATCGATCAGACGCTGGGTCTGGCGTCGCCGGTAAAGCCGGTCGTACTCACCGAAACCGTGGGAAATTCCGATGCACAACGGCACCTTCAACCAGCGGTTGAGGGTCAGCATCATGTTCACCGGCTTGAAGCGGTTGCAGATCACCACATCGAACTGTTCCTTGCGGCAGAACTGATACAGCCGCCACATGGCCCGCAGGCGCATGCCCTTGAGGGACTTGTCGGAAAACTCGAAATACACCGAATGCGCGGCGCGGCTTACCGGATCGTTCGGCCCGGGGCGCCCCCGCAGGAACGCTGCGGTGACTTCGTAACGCTCAGCCGGCAAGGCCTTGACGATCTGCTCGGCGAGGTCGGCGAAGTCGTGGGACTTGACGTTGTAGTCCGGCTGCAACTGCAGGACCTTGAAGCGCTGACTCATAACTATCCCCGGTGAAAACCTGTGGCATCGATGATCCAGGACGGCTCGCTGGCCAGCGCTTGGAGCGACTGCTCATTCTGCTCCGGCAACTGCGACCACTCATTGCGCTTCCAGCACACAAAGTGGAAATACGGAAAACTGCGGTCGCCGTCGCGGTCATTGGTCAGATGCCCATCCTTCCAGTACCAGCGCGCCGGAAAATCACGGCTGCCGTCATGCCACTTGATGACTCCACCCGGCGTGCTGAAGGCCTCGGTGAACTCACTGCGGCGGCGCCATGGATTGAACTTGCCCACCAGCTTGAACAGCGGCTCCGGAAAATTCTTGCGCCAGAGGAAAATCCGACTGAAGGCTCCTTCATCCAGTGCATGGTGCTCCAGGTCGGTAAAGCGTGTCTGCCAATCCTTGATCTGCCTGAACAACTCACGCTTACGCGCAGTATTGCGTATCAGGCACAAGTGCCCGGCGACGCGCCGTTCATGGGTGGAGAACAGGTCATACCCCGCCAGGCGATCCGCAGTGAAATAAGCCCGCAGATCACCGTAGACCAGGTCGATATCGCCGAAGGCCCAGAAGTCGTAGCCCTCCAGACGATCAATATGGATGTACCCCATTGCCGGCCTGATATCACAGAGCTTGTAGGCCGCATTGGGCGCAAAGTCGATCTCCAGGCGCCGGGATACCAACGCGCAGTACTCAGCAAAGCTCATGCTTTCCAGCTTGACGTTCGGCGGCAGATTGTCCGGGGTCCCGCAGTCGCTGAAAAAGAGCCAGTCGATATCCGGATTCCGGCGGCAGCTTTCGAGAAAAAACGGCATCCAGAATGGCCAACGCCCGAAGTAGGGCATGAGAAACAAGATTCGCGGGCGAGGATTGATCACAAAGGACTCACTGTCGGATTGGGGCAACAAAACGCACCCATGGTTATGTCGGTTTATCGCTGTCGCAACAGCCAGAACAGCTCATGGCGTCTGACCGCCTTGCGAAAGAACTCATTCTCCCCCAGCGCCGAAGGCACCCTACTGGCCATAAGCCACTGTATCGACCTGCGCAGGCGTCGCTTGAACGGCATTTTCGGTTGCAGGTCATGCATCATGCCCAAGGCCATGGCCTTGTCATACTGCTCGCCCTGGGACAGTGACAAGCACCAGGGGCGCAACACCGCCGTCGGCTCGAACACCGGCGGCAATGCAACGCCTGCGCCCGAGTCACCCATGGGCCAGCGGTCGTTGTCATGCAGGTGATTGGCATAGCCGAGGATAGTGGTCGGCTGCCAGGCCAGCCCTTCCAGGGCTTGCATGACCGCCTCGCGAGCACAGATGTGGTCGGGATGAGGGTCCAGCGTCGGGTGCGGCAACACTATCACTTCAGGGCGCGCCTTGAGCAGCAGCTCGCGCAGGTCGGCCAGGAGATTGTTCCAGGTCGGCAACCCGTCCCGGTCGGCGGGCAACGGGAATGGATTGAACTGGCGGAACAAGCGGATATCGCTCAGTTGGGCCTCGCGAGAGGCCACCGGCTGTTCAGGGGAGGCCTGCATGACAGGCAGCTGCAGGCAGAAATAGCCCAGCTGCACGCAATGGGATTCAGGCACCCCGGCCCAACGCGGCACAGTAATACTGTCCCAGGCCCGCAAGCGCCCTTTGATCCGCGCCGCCTCTGCCGGGTTCATGCCCATGGCCTGGTAATGCTCGGCCTCGATTTCGCCCGCGGTCAGGGTCACGATCCAGGCCTCGTCGGCCTGGCTGTACAGACCGAAGGCGGCCAACTCGGCATCGTCGGCATGGGGAGCGATCACCATCACCCGCTGGCGCCGGTAGTCGGGATCCCGCCAGAACATCAGTTGCGGCTGGATGCGGAGCCGACAGAAGCGCCCGCGCAACCTCAGCTCGCCACTGACCAGGGAACTGGCCAGGCCGCTGAGGTTGAGGTAGCGCAGGCCGTTGACCCCGCGCTCGAACACCTGACGATCGGCAAGCGGACCGCCCGACACCTCAACAGCCGGGTCGAGAAAACGTCCCAGCCACGAACTCTTGACCTGCACGCCCAGAACCAGGGTTTCATCCCCGGCCAGCGCCAGTGGCGCCTCCAGCAACAGGCGCCCCGCTTCAAGGCGCACAGCGGCCTGCTGGGCGTCGCTGCCGAAGTCGTAGCAGTAATCATCCTTGGGCGAATAGAACAGATGATCGGCAAACCAGGCTTCATGGGCCAGCCAGGCCAAGACCGCCAGCAAGACCGGCGCCCACCAGGCCACCAGGATGCCGATCACCCATAGCAGCACCAGCCCGATCAACAGAGCGATTCGTTTATTGCGCCGGTGACGCTTGAGCAGTTGTTGTTTGCGACTCATGGGCTGACTCACACCTGGAAAACCGGCACAGGATTGCACCAACGGTCCTTGTATTCACGGTCGGCACGACCGAAGGAGAAACGCAGCGGCTTGTTCAGGGCACGGGCCTGTTCCCAGGCACTCTGGGTGTTGAGAAAACTCAGCACGCTGCCGGGGCTGAACTCACGAGTCTGGGGGTCTACCCCACCGTTCACGTACTCGACGCTGATCCACTGCGGCGCTTCGACCCGGTAGATCAGTTGCACGGCAATCGGCGCGTCGTTGAGGAAGATCACCGAACCGATCAGCAGCTCGCGCAGGCGCTCCAGCACCTCGGCCATACGCTCGGCACCCGTGGCGGCAAAGCCCCAGCGGCGCTGGAACAGGTCGCAGTAGATCGCCGCCAGCTCGGGGCTGCTGAAATCACTGACCGGGCGTACAACTCCGCCCGCCTCTTCCAGCAGGCGCAGCTCACGACGCTGGTTGTAACGAAACTTCTTCGACAGCTCTTCCGGCGTCCTGGCCATGGCCAGCTGTTCAGCCTGGGGCTTGAGACCGGTCAGGCGCCCCTCGTTCAATACGGACAGGTAACGCCCACGATGGCGCAACACCGCCTGAGCATCGGCAGCGGCGGGCAGGATCAGCTCGGCATTGCCGATATCGAACAGGCCCTTCTTGCCGGACCGCTTGAGCACGTCCTTGGACAGCGCCAGGTCGCGCCCCCAGGTGGCAATGGCCGCCTGCAATTGGCCATTGCGCTCCCAGGCCAGGTAACGCACCGGGATCTGCGCCAGGTCCGCCAACTGCTCCACCACCAGGGGATGGGTTGCCACACTGCCACCGAACCGCTGCCAGGCATTGGCGTAGGTCGATGCGTCAATGACTGACCAGCCACGTTCGCGCCAGCCTTGAAATCGATTGAGCATCAGCCCCTCGCGGTCAGATCGGTGACTTGCGGCAAACGCCAGAATACGTCGCGTACAGCGCGGTCGGAGAAGCGCTCGCGCAGGCGATCGAGCATCAGCTCGGCACAGACCCGGCGCTGGTGATCGTCCATCGCGGCCAGATGCTGAAGCCCCTGGGCCATATGTTCAACGTCGCCCAAGGGGAACAGGATGCCCACCCCTTCGACCACTTCCCGGGCACCGCCACAGGCGGTGGCCAGCAGCGGCACGCCGGCGGCCATGGCCTCCAGCAGGACCATGCCAAAAGGCTCGTGGTCGGAGCTCAAGGCAAACACATCGAAGGCGCGGAAATAGCGTCGAGCCTGAGGCACCTGCCCCAGGAACAGCACGCGATCGGCAATCCCCAGCTCGCGGGCCAGGGACTTCAGGTCTTTTTCCAGACGCCCGGTTCCGAGAATCGCCAGTTGGCTGTGCGGCGGCAATTGCGGCAAGGCCGCGGCAAAGCCGCGCAGCAAGGTGGCCTGGTCCTTGTCCGGATGCAGACGCCCGACGTTGCCGACAATCCAGGCATCGGCGGACAGGCCCAGCTCGCTGCGCGCCTGGGCAGCGCTCAGTTGCTCGGCCTGCAGGGCCTCAAGGTCGATGCGGTTGTACAGGGTCTGAATGCGCTGCGCCGGCCATTTCGACAGGCAGGCACGCATGTCGTCACGCACCGCATCGGACACCCCGAGCAGGCTCAGGCGCTTACGGAACAGTTGGGCGAAGAGCTTGCGGCTGCCGCGCTTGTAATCGGAAAACGCATGATGGACACCGATCACCGGCAAGCCGGTACCCAGCAAGGCGATATAGATCGGCTTGAAGCGGTGAGCGATGCAGAAGCTGAAATTGCGTGACGCGGCGATCTTGCGCAGGTCACGGATGGCGCCCAGCTTCAGGCCGCGGATGGCCTTGGAGCTGTATTCCATGAACAGCACTTCATCAGACGCGCAGCCCGCGGCGACATCGGCATCGGCGGCCCCGGTGAGAAACACCGTGGTCACTCGATAGCCGCTGCCCGCGAACAGGTTGGCGTATTGCCGGGCACAGTCCAGGAACGGCCCGTCATAGCCGTGGCAGAACTGCAGCACATGGCGTTCAGCCGAGCGTGTCATAAGGGTCCACGCCGTCTTTGACCACCAGAATGTCTTCCATGATCAGGTACTGCAGGTCGGACCCGTAGAACATGTTCAGGGCATCGGTGGGCGAACAGATCATCGGTTCGCCACGGCGGTTCAACGAGGTGTTCAGCGACACGCCGTTGCCGGTCAGTACTTCCAGGGCCTTCATCATGTCGTAGTAGCGCGGGTTGTATTCGCGCTTGAGCACCTGGGCCCGGGACGTGCCGTCCTCGTGGACCACTTCCGGCACCCGGGTCTTCCACTCTTCAGCCACTTCGAAGGTGAAGGTCATGAACGGCGCCGGGTGATCGACCTTGATCATCTGCGGGCCGACGGTGTCGAGCATCGACGGGCAGAACGGCCTCCAGCGCTCGCGGAACTTGATCTGTTCGTTGATCCGGTCGGCCACGCCAGTGGCGCTCGGGCAACCGATGATCGAGCGACCGCCCAGGGCACGCGGACCGAACTCCATGCGGCCCTGGAACCAGGCCACCGGGTTGCCATCCACCATGATCTTGGCGATACGCTCCGGGGTGTTGTCGATCTGCCGCCAGGCTGGCTTGTTCGGGTGGCGGGCACAGGCCGCGATCACGTCTTCGTTGCTGTAGGACGGGCCGAGATAGACGTGTTCCATCTTCTCTACCGGCACCCCACGGGCATGGGAAACATAGGCCGCAGCACCGACGGCGGTACCGGCGTCGCCGGAAGCCGGCTGCACGAACAGCTCCTTGACCTCGGGACGGGCAATGATCTTCTGGTTCAGCTTGACGTTCAGCGCGCAGCCGCCGGCGAAGGCCAGCTTGCCGGTTTCCTTGAGGATGTCGCCCAGGTAGTGGTCGATCATCTGCAGGGCCAGCTTCTCGAACAACGCCTGCATGCTCGCCGCGTAGTGGATGTACGGCTCGTCGGCGATGTCACCTTCGCGCTTGGGCCCCAGCCACTCAATGAGTTTTGGCGAGAAGTAGAAACCCTTGCCCTTCTCTTTGTAGCGACGCAGGCCGATGACGTTGGCGTAGTCGGTGTTGATCACCAACTCGCCGTTTTCGAAACTGGCCAGGCGCGAGAAATCGTATTTGCTGGCATCGCCGTATGGCGCCATGCCCATGACCTTGAACTCGCCGTCGAGCATCTCGAAGCCGAGGAACTCGGTGATCGCGCCATAGAGGCCGCCCAGGGAGTCCGGATCGAAGAATTCCTTGATCTTGTGGATCTTGCCGTTTTCGCCGTAGCCGAAGAAGGTGGTGGCGTACTCACCCTTGCCGTCGATCCCGAGGATCGCGGTCTTCTCCTTGAAGCCCGAGCAGTGGTAGGCACTGGAGGCGTGGGCCAGGTGGTGTTCCACCGGCTCGATCTTGACCTTTTTCGGGTCGAAGCCCAGTTGCTCCAGGCACCAGACGATCTTCTTGCGGTAGCGCTTGTAGCGACGGTTGCCCATCAGGATCGCGTCCAGGGCGCGGTCCGGGGCGTACCAGTAGCGCTTGGCGTAGTGCCAGCGAGCCTTGCCGAACAGGCTGATCGGGGCAAACGGAATCGCGACTACGTCAACGTCGGAAGGCTTGATCCCGGCCTGCTCCAGGCAGAATTTCGCCGACTCGTAGGGCATGCGGTTCTTTGCATGTTTGTCGCGCACGAAACGCTCTTCTTCAGCGGCGGCAATCAGCTTGCCGTCGATATACAGGGCCGCTGAAGGATCATGGCTAAGGGCGCCGGACAGGCCAAGAATCGTCAATGCCACAGGGGTCTAGCCTCGTTTAGTCTGCATGCGGGCGCGATGCGCCTTGAAAATGAAGTGTGCTCGCAAGGGGCGAGAAACAACGAAAGGGCGGGATTATAACGTAAAAGCAGGTGCAAGCCTCTAGCGGCGAGCGCCAAGCCTGGGTTGGCACCCGCCGTACGCCATGGCCGCGGCGCAGGCAGCGGCCATGGGTCGCAGGTCAGGCCTCGGTGCCCTGGGCCGTCCTGGGCAGGCGCTGATCAATCACTTGATACAAATTGCTGTCTTGCGGCCAATTGCGCATGAATCGCGCGCGATCACGGGCATAAGCCGGGGCAAAGCTGCTCAGGCTGGAGTGCTGGCACATGGAGTCGAGGTCTATCAGCGCCCAGCGCCCCTCTTGCCAGAACAGGTTGTGGCCCTTGAAGTCGCCATGGCTGATGCGCTCCTTGATCAGCTCGGCAAACAGCTGGTCCAGCGCCAGCAATTCCGGCTCCGGGGCTTGCCCGCTGTCCACGAAGGGTGCAAAGCGCTCGATGATATCCGGCCCTGGCAGATGTTCGGTCACCAGGTAGGCGCTGCGCCGCAGCCACAGGAAACGCCGCTCCAGCAAGGCCAGAGGCTTGGGCGTGGCAATGCCCAGGAACGCCAGGCGATTGCCTTCGCGCCAGGAATGCCAGGCCCGGCTCGGGCGCCAGAAGCGCTTGAGCCAGTGAGCAAAGCCCTTGATGTTGTAGCGCTTGATCACCAGAGGCCGGCCCGCAACCTCGACCCGCCCGACACTGGCCGCGCCACCGGTCTTGTACAGATGGCCCTGATCCAGCAGCGCGTCGGCCTGCTCCAGCACCGGCAGCATCGCCGCCTCTTCCTCACGGCGGATCGCGCGCAAGGCGAACGGGCCGCGCTGCACGCTGAACAGCGTGCACTCGCGGCCGACCTTGTTGAGAAAGTCCCGCAGGCGCCAGCCCCGGATCTTGTTCACCTGCTTCTGCAGGGCTTCCAGGGGCAAGGCATGCTCGGCGTTGCTCAACAGGTAGTGCACCAGCAGCTCTTCGGTGAACGGCTCCAGGCTCTTGGGCAACTGGGCGAAGAAGACCCCGAGGTTCTCCAGGACCTTCTGCCGGGACAGGGGCTTGCCCGCCTCTTCGACACAGATCCCTGCCCCATCGATCAAATACAGCCGGCCATCATGGCGCAGCAGATTGTCCAGGTGCAGGTCCGATTGCCACAGGCCCTTGGCGTGCAACTGGCCGATAGCCCCGAGGGCCTCGGCCAGTACCTCGGTCTGCTCGTCGGCCAGCACCGGCAGAGCTTCCACCTGCTTCCAGGCGTCGCCCAGGCTTTGTGCGCCCTGCAGTAACTCGAACAGCAGCCAGCCGCCCTCGCCTTCCTGCAAACCGTCCGCCAGCAGCAAGGGCGTCGTCAGCCCTTGCTCTGCCAGCAGGCGCACACCCTGCAATTCTCGCTGGAAATGCCGAGCGGCCTTGGAGCCCACCAGCAGCTTGGCCAGCACCGGACGCCCGCGCCAGACCCCGGCCCCCACGTAACGCTGCCCCGGCAGCACCCGCAGCAGGCTCAGCAACTGCAACTGTGCCGGGCCGGCGGCGTCCGCCAACTCCAGGCTCAAGGGCAGCGTCGGGCTGCGCCCGCTGTTCTTCAGTTCGGACAGGCGCATCAGCGTGCCCCCTTGTGGCTGCGCCGAGCACTGAGCCGCGCCACCCAGGCATCCACCAGGGAGCTGTCCCGAGGCTGGCCCACATAGGCCGCCAGCAGGCTGCGCACCTCATCACTGCTCCACACCGAAGCCCGGCGCAGCAAGGGCTCCAGATCCTTGACCCGATCACGCTGGCCAAACAGCAGGGGCCGGGTCTTTTCCAGGTCGATCAACTGCGCCTGATACCCATCGCCCTCGGCCCGCAGGAAAATATGCTTGGGATAGAAGCAGCCATGCACCTGGCGCAAACCGTGCAGTTGCCGGGCCAGTTGCCCGCAAGCCTGGAGCACCGCCTGCCGCTGATGCTCGCTGAGCCGGTCCCACTGCAACAGCAGCGCATCCAGATCATCCCAGCCATCCAGGGCCCGGGTCACCAGGATCGCCCGGGACTCGCCATCGACCTTGCGCATACCGAAGAACACCGCTTGCAAGGCCGGAATGCCCAACTGCTGGTAGCGGCGGATATTGCGAAACTCACGGGCGAAACTCGGCTCGCCAAAAGGCCGGTGCAGGGTCCGGGTCAAGTAGTTGGTCTGGCGCTTGAGGTAGAACCCCCGCCCTTCCACATCCAGGCGAAACACACTGCTGCTGCCGCCACGACCGGTATTGGGTTCATCCACCGCTTCCAATTGGGTGGCCCACAGCTGGTCGAAAGTGCCAAGGCCATTGCGCTCCAGCAGCGCACGCTCCTCGGACGCCAGAAAATCAGTCATTCACGCCCCTCGAAAAATCTTACCACGTGGCGAATACGCTCCTTGTCGGCGGCACTCAAGTGATCACGCTGACGGTATTGCAGGTAGAAACGCAGGCGCTGGGTGGCCGACAGATGGTATTTGGCCACCTTATCCAGACAGGCCAGGTCCTTGGTGATCCGGTACTTGAGCCAGAAGCCACGCCAGAAATCACCGTTCGGACAATCGATCAGGTACAACCGGTCCTGGTCGTCGACCAGCAGGTTGCGCCACTTCAGATCGTTGTGGGTAAAGCGGTGGCCATGCATGACCCGGGTACAGGCCGCCAACTGGCGGCTGATGCCATCCACCCAACGACGGTCCTTCAGGCGCGGGTCGTTGCTCTCGGCCAGCACCGAGAGATCCTCGGTACGTGGTAGCTCCCGGGTAATCATCGCACCCCGGGAATAGGCCAGGCAGCGACGCTCCAGGCCCCAGGCCACCACATCGGCGGTGGGAATGCCCCATTTGGCGAAGCGCTTGAGGTTCTGCCACTCGAACTTGACCCGGGGCTTGCCCAGGTAGCGCCGCAGATTCTTGCCGGCGCCGGTATAGCGCTTGACGTAATAGTTGACGCCACCACGCTCGACGCGGATGACTTCGGACAACGGATCCCGGGTCAGGTGCTCGCCCTTCAGGGCAAACACCGCTTCCAGACTGCCGAAATCCTCCGCCAACGCCTGATAGGCCGGGTCCAGGTTCCAGCTCGCCATCAGAGTGCATCTCCGTACCGTTGCTTGCGGGCGTAGAGCTTTTCCGCCTTGCCTTCGAGCCAGGCCAGCAGTGCGGCCTCCTCGGCCAGAATCTGCCGCAACGGCTGCTGGAAGTAGCCCTTGAGAAAGCGCAGCTTGTCGCGGCGCGTCAGGCCGATATCCAGGGCCGAGAAATACAGCGCTGCCAGATCCTTGTTGCGCCAGCGCTGAGTGATCTTCGGCCGGGTCTGGGCACGGTGCAGGTCGATCACCGAGAGCTTGAGCCCTTCGGGAGTGACAGGCCGATCGGTGTGCAGCAGGAAGTGGCAGATATAGCAGTCGCGGTGGTTGACCCCGGCGCGGTGCATCATGCCAGTCATGCGCGCTACCTCGGCGATCAGCGCGCGCTTGAGCGCAGGCGACGGCGGCTGCTTGACCCAGTCGATGCTGAAATCTTCGAGGCTGACGGTCGGCGCCAGTTCCTCGGTGACGATGAACGAATGCTGGTCTGCCGGATTGGCCCCACGCTCGCCGTAAGCCACGGCGGTCATGGTGGGTACGCCCACCTGATGCAGGCGCTCCAGGGCCCGCCATTCCTGGCCGGCGCCGAGCACCGGCAGCTTGGCGGTGACCAGGTTCTTGACGATCTCGCCCCAGCCGATCCCACGATGGATCTTCACGAAATAACCGCGGCCGTCGACTTCCGTACGCAAGGTACGGCGCGCTTCCAGCTCACGGTAGACCTGGCCCTTCAAGCCCTCGACAGCGTCGAACGCATCGCGTCCGGCCCAGAGGCTCTTGAAGGGTTCGGCAAGCATCAACTTCATCGGTGTTGCTCCGCCAGAATCACATCCGCAGCGTGCTGCGGCATGCTGTAAAGGTCGGCCGTCTCGGCGAACGCCAGGCCATTTCGGCTCCAGGTCGCGCGTGCAGCGTCGTCGGTCAACATGGTGGTGAGGTATTGATTGAGCTGCGCCTGTTCCAGCGGCTCATCCAGCACCAGGCCGCTCTGGGCCTCGGCAATGTAATGGGCATAACCGCAGACCGCGCTGACCAGCACCGGCAGGCCGGCCACCAGGGCCTCCAGCAATACGGTGCCGGTGTTTTCGTTGTAGGCCGGGTGAATCAGCAGGTCGGCGCCCAGCAGGAACCGCGGGATATCGCTGCGGCCCTTCATGAACTGCACCTGGTCGCTCAACCCCAGCGCAGCGCTTTGCACCTGGAATACCTTGGGGTCGTCCTGGCCGATTACAAACAGCCGGGTGCGTTTTTTCAGCGCCGAGGGCAATGCCGCCAGGGCCTTGAGGCTGCGGTCCACGCCCTTGGTCTTGAACCCGGAACCGATCTGCACCAGCAGCAGGTCGTCATCCTTGAGCTTGAATTCACGACGAAAATCCGCCCGGATCTCGGCCGCGTTGGCCGGTGCCCGACGGTCCTGGGCAATGCCCGGCGGCAGCAGGTGGAAGCGCTCCAGCGGGGTGTCGTAGTGCTTGATGAACAGCGGCTGCTGGACCTCGGAGATCATCAGGATCTCGGTCTTGGCGTCCTTGGCGAACACCGCGCGCTCGTACTCGGCAAAGTGCCGGTAACGGCCCCAGCGCCGGTACAGGGAATGGCGCAGGTTCTGCGCCTTGTCCTCGAAACAGCCGTCGGCGGCGTAGTACACGTCCAGCCCCGGCATCTTGTTGAAACCCACCAGCCGGTCCACTGGTCGCTTGGCCAGGTCGGCCTCCATCCAGGCACTGAGCTTTTCATTGCGGCGATGGTTGAACAGCGCCTTGACCGGCGCCACCAGCACTTCGAAACCGGGAGGCACGTCGCCCTCCCAGATCAGGGTGTAGACACGGATCTGATGCCCGCGCCGCTGGCACTCCAGGGCGATGCGCATGAAATCGCGCTGCAGGCCGCCGAAGGGGAAATACTTATAAAGGACAAAAGCCAATTGCATCAGCGCGGCTCCTCAGCCAGTAACAGGGTGCTCAGTCGGCTGGCGACACGCTCGGGATTCAGGCGAGTGAAGCACAGCGGCCACTCGCGCTTGAGGTCATAACGCTGCTGGTCCACAGCGGTGGGCTGATAGGTGCATTTCTTCTGCAGGCAAGGCGCGCACGGGAAGTTGCTGCCCAGGTGGATCTGCACCCGGCCATAGGCGCCGGTCAGCCCCGGGTTGGTCGGCCCGAACAGTGAGATGGTCGGTACATCCAGTGCCGCGGCAAGGTGGCCCAGCCCGGTGTCCACGGCCACGCAGGCCTGGGCATCGGCCAGTACCCGGGCGACCCCGGCCAGGTTCAGCTTGGGCAGCACCGTGGCGTTTTTCAGGCCGCTGGCGATGCGCTCGGCTCGAGCCTTTTCCGCGGGGTTGCCCCAGGGCAGCTTGACCTCGACGCCAAGCATGCCCATGCGTTCGGTCAGCTCGCGCCAGTAGGCTTCGGGCCAGTGCTTGGTGTCCCAGGTGGTGCCATGCAGGAACAGCACGAAGGGCTTCTTGCGCGGCAACTCCACGAGTTTTTCGACGTTCAGGCCATAGTCGCCCAGGCCCTGGGGCAGGTCGTAGCCCAGGGCCACGGCGAACAGTTGGCGCACGCGCTCCACCGCGTGCTGCCCACGGGCCACCGCCAGGCGCCGGGAATAGAAGCGTGAAGCCAGAGGCTCGCGGGCCGAGTTCTTGTCCAGCCCCGCCACCGGGGCGCGCACGTAGCGGGTCAGCCAGGCACTCTTGAGCAGGCCCTGGGCATCGATCACCAGGTCGTACTTGGTCGAGCGCACGCTCTGCTTGAAGCGGCGCCACTCGCCACTCTTGATGGTCTGCCAGATGTTCTTGCGCCAGCGGCGGATCGCCACCGGAATCACCTTGCCAACCGCCGGGTGCCAGGTGGGAATTTCGGCAAAGCCCTCTTCCACCACCCAGTCGAACTTGATCCCGGGGATCGCCCGCGCAGCATCGGTAAGGGCCGGCAATGCATGGATCACATCACCCAGGGAGGACGTCTTGATCAACAGTACCCGCAACTTACTGGACCTCGACCACGGTGCCCTGCAAGCGCTGCAGGGCTTCGTTCACCGGCTGCGGCAACAACTGGCGCAGACAGTTGTAATGGCCGAAGCGGCAGGTGCGGTCAAAGCACGGGCTGCATTCGATGCCCAGGCGCACCACCTCGACCTGATCCGCCAGGGGCGGGGTGAAGCCCGGCGAAGTAGAGCCGTACACCGCCACCAGCGGGCGATTGAGCGCCGCAGCCACGTGCATCAAGCCGGAATCGTTGGACACCACCGAATCGGCGCAGGACAGCAGGTCGATGGCCTCGGCCAGGGAGGTTTCGCCGCTGAGGTTGGTCGATTCCTCGCGCAAGCCGGGAATCAGTCGCCCGCGAATCTCTTCACCCACGGCATGATCGTTCTTCGAACCGAACAGCCACACCTGCCAGCCCTCGCGGATCTTGGCCTCGGCCACCTGGGCGTAATGCTCGGACGGCCAGCGCTTGGCTTCGCCGAACTCCGCCCCCGGGCACAGTGCCAGCACCGGGCGGTCCAGGCTCAGGCCGAACTTGGCCAGGGCCGCGTCCCGGCTTTGCGGATCGATCTGCAGGCTCGGGCGCGGATAAGGCTTGGGCAGCTCGGCCCCCGGCTCATAGGCCAGGGCCATGAAACGCTCGATCATCAGCGGGTAGCGCTCCTTGTCGAGCTTGCGCACGTCATTGAGCAGGCCGTAGCGGAACTCGCCGCGCCAGCCGGTGCGCTTGGGAATGCCGGCAAAAAACGGCACCAGCGCCGACTTCAGCGAGTTGGGCAGCAGGATCGCCTGATCGTACTGGCCAGCCAGGGACTTGCCGATCCGCCGGCGGGTCGCCAGTTCCAGGGCGCCATGGCCCAGGGGAAAGCTCAGGGCCCGACGCACCTGGGGCATGCGTTCGAGGATCGGCCGGCTCCACTCGGGGGCCAGCACGTCGATCTCGCATTGTGGATGACGCTGTTTCAGGCACTCCAAGAGTGTCTGCGCCATCACCATGTCACCGACCCAACTGGGCCCAACGATCAGAATATTCATGTGGTTTCCATAAACGAACCGGGGAGGCATACGCCTCCCCGCCTCGAGAATCCAGCACCGCGGCCTTCACCGCCGGTTCAGTTTGGGCGAGCCGGCAAGGCCCGCCGAATACATGGTTGGCCTTCTCAGGCCGCTTAGCTTAGCCCCAGCTCGCGCCAAATTCGTAACACTTCCCGTCGCTCGGTCACAAATTGATCACCGGTAATGATTCCGGCCTCATTCTGCAATGCCTGCCGGTGAGCCGCGGAACGGTAGGCCTTGTAGACCTCGCGCAGCAGGCTGGCATCGCTTGCGGGCATCAGCCCGACTTGCTCCAGACCTTCCAGGATGCGGATGTTATCGGTGTAGCGCAGCAGCGACGGGTGCTCTTCGGACCACGCCAGGGCCGCGTATTGCACCATAAATTCGATATCGACGATACCTCCGGCGTCCTGCTTGAGGTCGAACGGCGCCGAGGCTTCGAAGGCGTTGGCTGCGGTTCCGGCGGCGGTCAGGCGGCTGCCCAGGTTGTCGCGCATCTTGGCCCGCATCTCGCTGACTTCCTGGCGCAGCGTGGGCAGGTCGCGTTTTTTTCCCAGCACCGCGGCCCTGACCTTTTCAAAGGCCTGGCCCACATCCTGGCTACCCACCAGCACCCGCGCCCGCACCAGCGCCTGGTGCTCCCAGGTCCAGGCCTCGTTTTCCTGATAGCGGGCAAAGGCCCCCAGGGAACTCACCAGCAACCCCGAAGCGCCGGAAGGCCGCAAGCGCATATCCACTTCATAGAGCTGGCCGGAGTTGGTCTGGGTGGTCAGCAGGTGAATGATGCGCTGCCCCAGCCGGGTGAAGAACTGCGCACCGTCTATGGGTTTGGGCCCGTCGGTTTCCGCCTGGGGGTCGCCATCATGGATGAACACCAGGTCCAGGTCGGAACCGTGGCCCAGCTCGATGCCGCCGACCTTGCCGTAACCGACAATGATGAAGCCCGGGTCGCACAAGGTGCCGTCAGTACGCAGCGGTGCACCGTGCTTGGACACCGTCTGGCGCCAGGCCAGGGCCAGCACCTGCTCCAGGATCGCCTCGGCGAGCCAGGTCAGGTAATCGCTGACTTTCATCAAAGGCAGGCTGCCGGCGATCTCCGAGGCGGCCACTCGCAGGCGGTGGGCCAGCTTGAAGTGGCGCAGGGCCTCCATCTGCTGCTCCAGGTCGTCCTCGGGAATGCGCGTCAGGCGCTCGCGCAACTCGGCCGCCAGTTCCGGGGCCAGAGGCGGCTTGAACAGGCGCCCTTCGTTGAGCAGTTCATCCAGCAGCAGGGGGAAGCGGGTGATCTGCTCGGCGATCCACGGGCTGGCGGCGCACAAGGTCAGCAGACGACGTAGAGCCCCCGGGTTCTCGGTGAGCAGCACCAGATAGGCCGAACGCCGCGCCACGGCTTCCACCAGCGGCAGCACTCGCTCCAGCACCAGGTCCGGATTGGCGTGCTCCACCGCCTGGGCCAGCAACCGCGGAATAAAGGCATCCAGGCGTTCGCGTCCCAGGCGCTGCATGGCACGTAGCTGCGGGCTGCCCCGCAGACCGGCCAGGGCACGCAGGGCCTTGGGCGCATCGACGAAGCCGCCCTCCTGCAACTGGCGGCAGGCGGCCTCCTCGTCCTGGGCTTCCTCCCACAGCGGCAGCCATTCGCCACCCACCACCACTTCGCTTTCGGCGCCTTCATCCTCATCCGGGTCGGCGATGACCTGACGGAAGTGCCAATCTACGCGGCCACGCCAGTGCATCAACTGTTCGTGGAAGGCGTTCCAGTCGGCAAAGCCCAGCATGAAGGCAATCCGCGCCTGATCCTGGGGATTGTCCGGCAGCATCTGCGTCTGGCGATCGGCGATGGCCTGGATCGCGTGCTCGGTATAGCGCAGGAACTCATAGCCTTCGCGCAGCTCGCTGATCACGGCGGGCGGCAGGTAACCCTGCGCTTCCAGAGTGCCCAGCACCTTTAATAGAGGACGCTGCTGCAGGCTCAGGTCGCGTCCACCGTGGATCAGCTGGAAAGCCTGGGCGATGAACTCGACCTCGCGGATCCCCCCCGAGCCCAGCTTGATGTTGTCGGCCATGCCCTTGCGCCGGACTTCCTGCTGGATCAGCTGCTTCATGGTGCGCAGCGCCTCGATGGCGGAAAAGTCCAGGTAACGGCGATAGACGAAAGGCCGCAGCATATCCAGCAACTGCGCACCGGCGGTCTGGTCCCCTGCCACCACCCGGGCCTTGATCATGGCGTAGCGTTCCCAGTCGCGCCCCTGATCCTGGTAGTACTGCTCCAGCGCATTGAAGCTCAGCACCAGGGCACCGGCAGAACCATAGGGCCGCAGGCGCATGTCGACGCGGAACACGAACCCGTCGACGGTCATCGGGTCCAGGGCCTTGATCAGGCGCTGCCCGAGGCGGATGAAGAACTCCTGATTATCCAGGGGCCGCTTGACCCCGACGGTCTCGCCGCCTTCGGGGTAGGCGAAGATCAGGTCGATGTCCGACGACAGGTTGAGCTCCACCGCCCCCAGCTTGCCCATGCCGAGGATCACCATCTGCTGCGGCTCGCCACTGCGCGCGCCGGTGGGTACGCCGAACTGCTGGCTGTGGCGCAGGTACAGCCATTGATAGGCCTGGTCGATGCAGGCGTCGGCCAGATCGGAAAGGTCGCGACAGGTCTGCACCAGATCCGCCTGGCGGGTCAGGTCGCGCCAGATGATCCGCACCTGTTGACGGGTGCGCTGGCGCCGCAGCACGCGCCCCAATTGATCCTCGCTCTCGGCCGCCTGCACCGCGGCGGCGATTTGCGCGCACAACTCCCCAGGCGCGAATGGGCGGTCCAGCTCGCCGCTGCGCACCAGCTCCAGCAACATCAAAGGGTCACGCAGGCTCTGTTCAATGACAAAGTCGCTGGCGGCGCCAACCCGGGCGAACTCCGCCCAGCGTTCGGCGCTCCAGTCGGCCAGCCCGGGATCGCCCTCCAGGGCCGCGACGGCGCCACGCAACGACTGCTCCGCGCGGCTGACCAATGGCAAGAGAATCGCGGGGACGGGGGCAAGCGCGGGCAGGCTCATGGGCTATCCTTGATCGGCGTGGAAAATGCGGGCGGGGACGGATGTCGCGGGCAGGTCGCCTGATGGACTGTCGAACAAAAGTTAGAAATAGCTGAAAATAGGTTTTTTTTAGCAGCCGGCATTAATTTATTACCTATTTCCGTTAGTCATCGACCAACAGTAACGATTATTCTCACAACGCAGCAGGAGGCCACAAGCCGCTCTTCTGTAGTTTTACTACTCGTATATACATTCGAAAGGCTGAAATGGCCGACGATTTGTAGTAAAACTACACGCCGCCGGATCAACCTCCGGCAATCCAAGAATTTATAATCGTCTGCCCAAAAGGCCAGTCGCAAACTCAGGCAACCGATTCTGGAAGCCTTTCCGCCCTGGAGCAAGCCATGCAAGACCTCGATCCCGTCGAAACCCAGGAATGGCTGGACGCCCTGGAATCGGTTCTCGACAAAGAAGGCGAAGACCGTGCTCACTATCTGATGACCCGTATGGGCGAACTCGCGACCCGCAGCGGCTCGCAACTGCCCTACGCCATCACCACGCCATACCGCAACACGATTCCCGTCACCCACGAAGCACGCATGCCTGGCGACCTGTTCATGGAACGCCGCATTCGCTCGCTGGTACGTTGGAACGCGTTGGCCATGGTCATGCGTACGAACCTGAAAGATTCTGACCTGGGCGGCCACATCTCCAGCTTCGCCTCCAGCGCCACCTTGTATGACATCGGCTTCAACTACTTCTTCCAGGCCCCGACCGACGAACACGGCGGCGACCTGATCTACTTCCAGGGTCACGCATCGCCTGGCGTCTACGCCCGTGCGTTCATGGAAGGCCGCATCACCGAAGAGCAAATGAACAACTTCCGCCAGGAAGTCGATGGCAACGGCCTATCGTCCTACCCGCACCCTTGGCTGATGCCTGACTTCTGGCAGTTCCCGACCGTTTCCATGGGTCTAGGCCCGATCCAGGCGATCTACCAGGCGCGCTTCATGAAGTACCTGGAAGCCCGTGGCTTCATCCCTGCCGGCAAACAGAAAGTCTGGTGCTTCATGGGCGACGGCGAGTGCGACGAGCCGGAATCCCTGGGCGCGATCTCCCTGGCCGGCCGCGAGAAGCTGGACAACCTGATCTTCGTCATCAACTGCAACCTGCAGCGCCTCGACGGCCCGGTACGCGGCAACGGCAAGATCATCCAGGAACTCGAAGGCGTGTTCCGTGGCGCCCAGTGGAACGTGAACAAGGTGGTCTGGGGTCGCTTCTGGGACCCACTGCTGGCCAAGGACGTCGACGGCATCCTGCAGCGCCGCATGGACGAAGTCATCGACGGCGAGTACCAGAACTACAAGGCCAAGGACGGCGCGTTCGTCCGCGAGCACTTCTTCAACACCCCTGAACTCAAGGCGATGGTTGCCGATCTGTCCGACGACGAGATCTGGAAACTCAACCGTGGCGGCCATGACCCGTACAAGGTCTATGCGGCCTACCACGAGGCGGTCAACCACAAAGAGCAGCCGACCGTCATCCTGGCCAAGACCATCAAGGGTTATGGCACCGGCGCCGGCGAAGCGAAGAACACCGCGCACAACACCAAGAAAGTCGACGTCGACAGCCTGAAGCTGTTCCGCGACCGTTTCGACATTCCGGTGAAAGACGACGACATCGAGAACCTGCCGTTCTTCAAACCAGAAGAAGGCAGCGCCGAAGCCCGCTACCTGAGCGAGCGTCGTGCCGCACTGGGCGGTTTCGTGCCGCAGCGTCGCGCCAAGAGCTTCAGCGTCCCGACTCCGCCACTGGATACCCTCAAGGCCATCCTCGACGGCTCGGGCGACCGTGAAATCTCCACCACCATGGCCTTCGTGCGGATCCTCGCGCAACTGGTCAAGGACAAGGAAATCGGCCAGCGCATCGTGCCGATCATCCCGGACGAAGCCCGTACCTTCGGTATGGAAGGCATGTTCCGCCAGTTGGGCATCTACTCCTCCGTCGGCCAGCTCTACGAGCCAGTCGATAAAGACCAGGTGATGTTCTACCGCGAAGACAAGAAGGGCCAGATCCTCGAAGAAGGCATCAACGAAGCGGGCGCCATGAGCTCCTTCATCGCTGCCGGTACTTCGTACTCCAGCCACAACCAGCCAATGCTGCCGTTCTACATCTTCTATTCGATGTTCGGCTTCCAGCGGATCGGCGACCTGGCCTGGGCTGCCGGCGACAGCCGTACCCGCGGCTTCCTGATCGGCGGTACTGCCGGGCGCACCACCCTCAACGGGGAAGGCCTGCAGCACGAAGACGGTCACAGCCACATGCTGGCCGGGACCATCCCGAACTGCCGCACCTTTGATCCGACCTACGGCTACGAGCTGGCGGTGATCATCCAGGACGGCATGAAGAAGATGACCGAAGAGCAACAGGACGTCTTCTACTACATCACCGTGATGAACGAGTCCTACCAGCAGCCAGCCATGCCGGCCGGTGTCGAGGAAGGCATCATCAAGGGCATGTACCTGCTGGAAGAAGACACCCGCGAAGCCGCGCACCACGTGCAGCTGATGGGCTCCGGCACCATCCTGCGCGAAGTTCGCGAAGCCGCGAAAATCCTGCGTGACGAGTTCAACGTCGCTGCCGACGTCTGGAGCGTGACCAGCTTCAACGAACTGCGCCGCGACGGCCTGGCCGTGGAACGCAGCAACCGCCTGCACCCTGGCCAGAAGCCGAAGCTGAGCTACGTCGAAGAGTGCCTGAACGGTCGCAAGGGGCCGGTCATCGCCTCCACCGACTACATGAAGCTGTTCGCCGAACAGATCCGCCAGTGGGTCCCATCCAAGGAGTTCAAAGTCCTGGGCACCGACGGTTTCGGCCGCAGCGACAGCCGCAAGAAACTGCGTCACTTCTTCGAAGTAGACCGTCATTTCGTGGTGTTGGCAGCCCTGGAAGCCTTGGCTGACCGTGGTGACATCGAACCTAAGGTCGTGGCTGAAGCCATCACCAAGTTCGGTATCAACCCGGAAAAACGCAACCCACTGGACTGCTGAGGAGACTTTCTGTGAGCGAACTCATTCGCGTACCTGACATCGGCAGCGGTGAAGGTGAAGTAATCGAACTGTTTGTGAAGGTCGGCGACCGTATCGAAGCCGACCAGAGCATCCTGACCCTGGAATCGGACAAGGCCAGCATGGAAGTGCCGGCCCCGAAAACCGGCGTCATCAAGAGCCTCAAGGTGAAGCTGGGCGACCGTCTGAAAGAAGGCGACGAACTGCTTGAGCTGGAAGTCGAGGGCGCCACTGCCCCGGCCCCGGCCGCTGCTCCGGCGGCAAAAGCTGAAGCCAAACCGGCTGCTGCTCCTGCCGCAGCGCCAGCCCCGGCCGCAGCCCCTGCTGCCGCTTCGGTTCAGCAAGTGCACGTGCCGGACATCGGTTCGTCGGGCAAGGCCCAGATCATCGAGATCCAGGTCAAGGTCGGCGACAAGGTCGAGGCTGATCAGTCGCTGATCACCCTGGAATCCGACAAGGCAAGCATGGAAATCCCGTCGCCTGCCGCAGGCGTGGTCAAGGCCATCAGCGTCAAGCTCAACGACGAAGTCGGCACCGGCGACCTGATCCTGGACCTGGAAGTGGCGGGTGCTGCGGCTCCTGCTGCCGCTCCGGCCCAGGCTGCTGCTCCGGCCGCTGCCGCTGCGCCTGCTCCTGCAGCAGCCCCGGCTGCTCCAGTGGCTGACAGTGTTCAGGACATCCACGTTCCGGACATCGGTTCGGCCGGCAAGGCCAAGATCATTGAAGTGCTGGTCAAGGCTGGCGACAGCGTTGAAGCCGACCAGTCGCTGATTACCCTGGAATCCGACAAGGCGAGCATGGAAATTCCATCGCCTGCCGCTGGCGTGGTGGAAAGCGTTTCCATCAAGCTGGACGACGAAGTCGGCACCGGCGATCTGATCCTCAAGCTGAAAGTCAAAGGCGCAGCGCCTGCTGCTGCCCCGGCTCCGGCTGCGGCGCCAAGCGCTCCGGCTCCAGCCGCCGCTGCTGCCCCGGCTGCCGCTGCACCTGCTGCCGCCCCGGCCGCCGCACCTGCCAAGCCAGGCGCGAAAGTTCACGCCGGCCCGGCCGTGCGTCAACTGGCCCGTGAATTCGGCGTCGAGCTGAGCGCCGTCGGCGCCAGCGGGCCGCACGGTCGCATCCTGAAAGAAGACGTGCAGGCTTACGTCAAGGCCATGATGCAGAAGGCCAAGGAAGCGCCAGCTGCTGGCGGCGCAACCGGTGGCGCGGGCATCCCGCCGATTCCGGTCGTGGACTTCAGCCGCTTCGGCGAAATCGAAGAAGTGCCGATGACCCGCCTGATGCAGGCCGGTGCCGCCAACCTGCACCGCAGCTGGCTGAACGTGCCACACGTGACTCAGTTCGACTCGGCCGACATCACCGAACTGGAAGCTTTCCGCGTTGCACAGAAGGCCGTGGCCGAGAAGGCCGGCGTCAAGCTGACCATCCTGCCGCTGCTGCTCAAGTCCTGTGCCCACCTGCTCAAGGAACTGCCGGACTTCAACAGCTCCCTGGCGCCAAGCGGCAAGGCGATCATCCGCAAGAAGTACGTGAACATCGGCTTCGCCGTGGACACTCCGGATGGCCTGCTGGTACCGGTGATCAAGAACGTCGACCAGAAGAGCCTGCTGCAACTGGCGGCCGAGGCGGCTTCCCTGGCGGAAAAAGCCCGCACCAAGAAGCTGTCCGCGGACGAGATGCAAGGCGCCTGCTTCACCATCTCCAGCCTCGGGCACATTGGCGGCACCGGTTTCACACCGATCGTCAACGCGCCGGAAGTGGCGATCCTCGGTGTTTCCAAGGCCACCATCCAGCCAGTCTGGGACGGCAAGGCCTTCCAGCCGAAACTGATGCTGCCCCTGTCCCTGTCCTACGATCACCGTGTGATCAACGGCGCGGCCGCCGCACGCTTCACCAAGCGCCTGAGCGACCTGCTGGCGGACATCCGCACCATTCTGCTGTAACCCGCGTACCGGCCCGCCTGTCATGGGCGGGCCGGTAGCGCACGCTTTCCGAGCGCCACGCTCGTACCTCAACCCCGTCAATTTGGCGGGGCTTTTTTTGCCAGAAAAACGTCGCCAATTGCCCGTCAATGCACGTCGTTAAACAGCAAAAAAGTTACTTTGCAGAAATCCTCCCGCCTGCCGATACAGGTTTATAGCACTTAGCCTTCATCTTACTTGTCAGTCGATGCGCCATGATGCAACCTTGCCGCAGGCAACAGTAAAGAGGGCGTGAGCCCGGCGCGATCAGCAATTTCGAAGCGAGTTTCCCCATGAAAAGCCAACCCGATGCCGCCAGCCGTATGGCGGCCGAGGTAGTGACGCAGTTGCCTGTGCCCTCGCGGCTCGGCATGTTGCGTTTCGAACGGCTGAATGAAGCGAGCTGGGCGCTGCTGTTTCTCGACCCCAATTGCGAACGCCAGTTCGGCCTGCCCGCCGTCGAACTCTGCGCCCTGGTCGGCTCGCCCTATGCCAGCCTGATGGAGCCCGAAGCCCGCTATCAGTTGCACGACACCATCCAGCAACAACTGAGCAACAGCTCCCATTACCTGATCCGCTATACCCTGCACACCGCCCAGGGTGCCTTGAGCATCCTCGAGCTGGGCGAAGCCTACAAACAGCACAACCGGCACCTGCTGCGCGGCTACCTGCTGGTGGTCGAAGGGCTGTTCAGCGATGCTTCGGCGCTGCCGGCACTGGATCTGGAAACCCAGAACACCCGCCTGCAGATCGCCCTGGAACTCAACCAGCGGGCCCAGCAGGAGCAATTGCAGCACCTGGAACGGGTGCGTGCGCAGCAAGACCTGATCCTGCTCCTGACCCGCCAGCGCTACAGTACCGGCAATTCGTTGAAGGAAGCGGCCGAACTGATTACCCGCAGCGCCTGCGACATCTACCAGATCGACTGCGCCAGCATCTGGAACCTGGAAGACCAGCAACTGGTGCCGATTGCCGCCTATCACCGCGGCCCCCAGGAATACCGCATGCCGGAGCCCATCGACGCCAGCAGCTTTCCCGACTACCTGGAAGCCCTGCACAGCTGCCGCGCCATCGACGCGCAGAACGCCATGCGCGACCCGCGAACCCGGGAGATGGCCGAGAGCCTGCGCCCGCGGGACGTCAACGCCATGCTCGACGCCAGCATCCGCATCGACGGCCAGGTCGTCGGCGTGCTGTGCCTGGAACAGACCGGCATGACCCGGGCCTGGCAGTCCGACGAGATCGCCTTCGCCGGTGAACTGGCAGACCAGTTCGCCCAGGTCATCAACAATCACAACCGGCGGGCCGCCACCAGCGCCCTGCACCTGTTCCAGCGCGCCGTGGAACAGAGCGCCAACGCCTTCCTGCTGGTCAATTGCGACGGCGTGGTCGAGTACGTCAACCCCAGCTTCACGGCGATCACCCAATACAGCACCGAAGAGGTCCATGGCCACCGCCTGTCCGAACTACCAGCCCTGGAAAACCTCAGCGAGCTGCTGTTCGACGCTCCGTCCAGCCTGGCCAAGAGCAACAGCTGGCAGGGCGAGTTCAAGAGCCGGCGCAAGAACCTGGAGCCTTACTGGGGCCAGCTGTCGATTTCCAAGGTGTATGGCGACAACCGCGAGCTGACCCACTACATCGGCATCTACGAAGACATCACCCAGACCAAGCTCGCCCAGCAACGCATCGAGCGCCTGGCCTACACCGACAACCTGACCAACCTGGGCAACCGCCCCGCCTTCATCCGCAACCTCGATGAACGCTTTGCCCGAGACAGCGATACCCCGATCAGCCTGCTGTTGGTGGACATCGACAATTTCAAGCGGATCAACGACAGCCTCGGCCACCAGACCGGCGACAAACTGCTGATCAGCCTGGCCCGGCGCCTGCGCAACAGCCTGAGCCCCAGCGGCAGCCTGGCACGCTTCGCCAGCAACGAATTCGCCGTGCTGCTGGACAACACCGACCTGGAAACCGGGCAACAGATCGCCAGCCAGTTGCTGATGACCCTGGACAAGCCGATGTTCGTCGACAACCAGTTGATCAGCGTCACCGGCTCCGTGGGCCTGGCCAGCGCGCCGCTGCACGGCCGTGACCCGCAGACCCTGATGCGCAACGCCGGCCTGGCCCTGCACAAGGCCAAGGCCAACGGCAAGCACCAGGTGCAGGTGTTCACCGAGGCGCTGAACGCCGAGGCCAGCTACAAACTGTTCGTCGAGAACAACCTGCGCCGCGCCCTGACCCAGAACGAGCTGGACGTGTTCTACCAGCCCAAGCTGTGCCTGCGCAGCGGTCGCCTGCTGGGCATGGAGGCGCTGCTGCGCTGGAACCACCCGGAAAAGGGCATGATCCGCCCCGACCAGTTCATCAGCGTGGCGGAAGAAACCGGCCTGATCATCCCCATCGGCAAGTGGATCGCCCGCCAGGCCTGCCGCATGAGCAAGCAACTGACCGCCGCCGGCATGGGCAACCTGCACGTGGCCATCAACCTGTCGCCCAAGCAGTTTTCCGACCCGGACCTGGTGGCCTCCATCGCCAGCATCCTCAAGGAAGAACAGCTGCCCTCCTCGCTGCTGGAGCTTGAGCTAACAGAGGGCCTGTTGCTGGAAGCCACCGACGACACCCACCAGCAGCTCGAACAACTGAAAAAACTCGGCCTGACCCTGGCCATGGACGACTTCGGCACCGGCTATTCGTCCCTGAGTTACCTGAAGAAATTCCCCATCGATATCATCAAGATCGATCGCAGCTTCATCCACGAGATCCCCGACAACCAGGACGACATGGAAATCACCTCCGCGGTGATCGCCATGGCCCACAACCTGAAGATCAAGGTGGTCGCCGAAGGCATAGAGACCGCCGAGCAACTGGCCTTCCTGCGCCGCCACCGCTGCGACGTGGGCCAGGGCTACCTGTTCGACCGGCCGATTCCCGGCTCCGAGCTGATTGCCAAGCTCAAGCGCTATCCTCGTGGCCCAATTGCCTGACAGCGCTGTAACACTCGGGCAAACTGCGTGTCTATCGACTGACTGACTCCCCAACCTGACTGGAGGACTGCAACATGGTCTTGCGCTCGGAAATTCTGGTGAACAAAAACGTGCTTCCAACCAAAGAACAAGCTCTGCCTGGCCGTGAAACCCCCATGGCCCTACCTGCCGAACACTACGTCAACGGCAACCCGCTGCTGGGCCCGTTTCCGGGCAATGTGGATTTCGCCATCTTCGGCCTGGGCTGTTTCTGGGGTGCCGAACGGCGCTTCTGGCAGCGCGAAGGCGTGTTCAGCACGTGCGTGGGGTATGCCGGCGGCTTCACCCCGAACCCGACCTACGAAGAAGTCTGCTCGGGCCTGACCGGGCATACCGAAGTGGTGCTGGTGGTGTACGAGCCGGAAAAGGTCAGCTACAAGGAATTGCTGGCGATGTTCTGGGAACTGCACAACCCGACCCAGGGCATGCGCCAGGGCAATGACATCGGCACCCAGTACCGCTCGGTGATCTATGCCACCAATCCGACCCAGCTGGAGCAGGCGCTGCACAGCAGGGACGTGTTCCAGGCGGAGCTGACCAAGGCCGGCCTGGGCACCATCACCACGGAAATCGAAGAAGCGCCGACCGTGTACTTCGCCGAGGCTTACCACCAGCAGTACCTGGCGAAGAACCCCGAAGGTTATTGCGGGATCGGCGGCACCGGCGTGACCTGCCCGATCTGAGTCCTTGCGCCAGCCAGCTCCTGCGACCTTCCGCAGGAGCCAGCTGGCCAGCGACCCTTACTCCGCGATCAACCAGTCCATCTGCCAGCCACCCTGGGTCTGGCCTAGCTTCTTCGACAGCCAGGGCAGCAACTCGCGCAATTCCTCTTCCAGGCCCCAAGGCGGGTTGGCGATCGCCAGGCCCGAGCCGTTGAGGCTGTTGGGCGTGTCCAGCGGATGCACCAGCAACTCCACCCGCAGCAGCTTCGGCGCACCGGTACCGGCCAGGTCCTGGTAGAAGCGTCGCAGGGCACGCTGGTCCTTGACCGGGTACCAGATGGCCGCCACGGTCTGGCGCATGCGGCCAATGGCTTCCTTCAGCGAGGCCGCACAGCGCTGCATCTCGTCCAGTTGCTCGAACGGCGGATCGATCAGCATCACCGCGCGCTTTTCCGCCACCGGCAGCAGGGCCCGGGCCACGTGCCAGCCCTCGCCCAGATGCACCGCCACCCGCCGATCACCCTTCATGTTGTCCTTGAGCAGCAGGCCGTCTTCCGGGTGTTTCTCGTTGAGCAGCACCCGATCCTGGGAACGGGTCAGGCGCCGCGCCAGCTCCGGCGAGCCCGGGTAGTAACGCAACTCGCCATCGGGGTTCATCTTGTGCAGCACCCGCATGTAATCGGCGGTCAGCGCCGGCAGGTCCTCGTCGCCCCACAGGCGGGCGATGCCTTCCAGGTACTCGCCGGTGCGCGTGGCCTGGTCGCCCTTGAGGTCATACAGGCCGATACCGGCATGGCTGTCGAGGTAGGCGAACGGCTGCTCCTTGCGCGACATCAGGGCGATGAGGCGGGTCAGGGTCAGGTGTTTGAAGACGTCGGCGTGATTGCCGGCGTGGAAGGCGTGACGATAGTTCATGGTTGCTCCTGCGCAGGGGGGCAAGTTTACCCTGTGCGCAGGCTGTCGTCAGTTCAGGGCGGGGCCGTACCCGACGCAGGCGACGACGGGCACGGGGAGGCGCTCAGACGAACTCGTGGCTAACCTCGGACCACAGGCTGACCCGCCGCCCGGACGTTTCGAACACCTCGATCTCGCGCTTGATCCCACCACTGTCCTTCCAGCCCGGCAGGTCGAGCACGATCAGTTCCTCCATCATCGCCATGTACAGCGCATCCACCGGCGCCCAGAGCTTGCCGATGGCGGCATTGTCCTTGCCCGCCAGGCACAGGTTGATCGGGTGGGACATGCTCACCTGGCTGAACACCGCATGGCCGGCTTCCAGTATCTGCGCCGCGACCTGGTTGCATTGGAGAAAACGCTCGTGGATGACGGCCGCCTCGGAATGGCTGTAGGGGCAGGCCAGGAAAATCTTGCGCATCGTTACCTCGATTTCAGGGATAGGTGATGCGGGCCGTCAGGCCCGCGCAGGTTGCAGGGCAAAGGCTGCCGCCTGTTCCTGCTCTTGCAGCTCATAGCGCTGGGCAGCCGGCACCGAGATACGGATGGCGATCGCCACCGCCAGCAAGCCGCCGAACAGTTTGCCGAGCAGAATCGGCAGGATCAGGCTCGGCTGGAAGTTCGCGGTGAACGCCAGGTGGTCGCCGATCAGTGCCTGGGCGCAAACCCCCAGTGCCACGCACAGCACCTTGTCGCGGGCGGTCATGTGCTTGAACAGGTGGAAGGTGGCGATGATGTTGGCAAACACCATGATGAACCCCGCGGCACCGGTGCTGGACAGGTTCAGATGGCGTCCCAGCAGTTCCATGGGCTTCTTGCAGTAGCGCTGGAACAGGTAGCAGATGGGGAAGGTACCGGCGAGCATGATGCCGATGTAGCCGGCGATCTCGATCGCCCGGAACAGCTCCTTCTCATCGGCGAACATCGGGTCGAAGCCCCAGCCGCCAAAGGTGATGCTGAAGAACTTGGTGAAGTGCTCGACGATGCTCAGGGCCAGGATCAGCTTGATCGCCGCGTCCATGATCTTGCCGAACACCAGAAAGCCCCTGACCATCATCTGCGGCCGGTAGCGCAGCCCCGCCGCCAGCAGGAAGCAGAACACGAACAACGGCGCCAGCAGCTTGAGCATGTCGACGAAGCCCAGGGACAGGTAGTACAGCGCCTCGGAGTTGGTGGAAACGATGTCCCGCACCGGCAAGTGGGTAGCGGTGATGATCAGCAGCGACATCAGCACCGCGAACGGAATGCTGATCAGCCCGGCCATGGCACCCAGGGCCAGGTACTTGTGGTCCTTGCGCTCGAGCATGGTCAGGCCCACCGGGATCAGGTAGACGATGGTCGCCCCGGAGGTGTAGCCCACCAGCATTGCGGTGATCCACAGGTCACGGTTGGCGGTCAGGGCGTTGGCCAGCTGGTAGCCGCCCATGTCCACGGCAATGATCGACAGCGCCGCGATGGAGACATCCGAACCCAAGGCGTTGAAGAACGGCCCCAGGGCGTGGGAAATGCCCTGGGACAGGTAGGGAATCGCCACCATGATCCCGGCCTGGGCCAGGAACACCGGGCCGATGGAATGGATACCGTTGACGAACTCCTTACCCAGCCCACTCTCGGGCTTGATGATGGATGACAGGGCGCCGATCACGGCGCCGAGCATGATCAGGTAAATGACGTAGTTTCCAAATTCAGCCATGTGGGTTCATCTCTCTGAGCGTCATTTATAGGTTTCCCCCGCCGGGGAAGTTCTTGTCGAGGCCAGCTCTGGTCACTCATCACGAAGGAGAACGATGGGCCAGGTGATGAAACACAGGGCACATCCCGTGCCACAATGTGTATTAGTTGTGGTTTTTACTTCAAAACAACCATATTTCGGTCAAAAATACATTGCAGCATCAGCCCGACTTGCCGTGGGTCCTGAGCAAACTCCATGACTGCGGGCCATTGTGAAACGTGCAAGTAAATGCTTAACTTTTCCATCGAATTTGACCGAATCAGCAGATTCCTGAACCAGGAGTGTGCATAAGTAACAAAAAATGCCCATTTGTGTGGCGAAGTACCACTAAACGGAAAACACCATGCGCCCCAACGAACGACGGCAACACATTCTCGAACTCCTGCGGCAACGGGAGCGGATTTCTGTGGAAGAGCTGGCGCGCATCACTGCCACGTCCCAGGAAACCATCCGCCGCGACCTCAGCGACCTGGCGGAAAGCGGCCTGGTCACCAAGTTCCACGGTGGCGCGGCCCTGCCCCCTACTGGCGAGCACGAAAACACCTTCCAGACCCGCATGAACGAACACGCCCAGGAGAAGCGCGCCATCGGCCGCTACGCCGCCGGCCTGTTCTGCGCCGGCGACAGCATCTTCATCGACACCGGCACCACCACCCTGTTCTTCGCCCGGGAACTGGCGCAGCACACCCGCCTGACGGTGATCACCAACTCCCTGCCGATTGCCGGCTGCATTGGCGAGTCGGGCAATCGGGTATTCATGATCGGGGGTGAATATCGCCCCGACTCGACACAGAACGTCGGCACCCTGGCCCTGGAACAGATCACCCGTTTCAACGCCGAGCACGCGGTGATCACCATTGGCGCGCTGAATGAAGACGGCGCCATGGACTTCTCCATCGAAGAAGCCGAAGTGGCCCGCGCCATGATTGCCCAGGCCCGCCAACTGACGGTGATCGCCGATTCTTCGAAGCTGGAACGCCGCGGCCTGTTCAAGGTGTTCCCGCTGGAGCGCATAGACCGCCTGGTCATCGATCGCCAGCCCGGCCCGCAGCTGCTGGCGGCCCTGGAGAAAGCCGGCGTGGAGGTGCACCTGGTGCCACAGCCCTGAACCAGGGCCGTTGCCGCAGACGATAGCCACACCCAAAAACCACAACCAAATGACCGATATATGACCGAATAGAAAATAAAAACAACAATCATGGCCCGCATTATGCTTTGATTCCTGCACAGATACTTGGGTGTTACCGCAGGAAACAGGCATTTATATGACCGAACTTTATCCGAACAATGTGACTTTCGATGTGGCCATCGTCGGTGGCGGGGTCGTCGGTTGCGCCATGGCCCGGCGCTTCGCCCTCGAAGGCGCACGGGTGGTGCTGCTGGAAAAGGGCAGCGACATTCTCTCCGGCGCCAGCAAGGCCAACAGCGCCATCCTGCACACCGGCTTCGACGCCCCCAGTGGCAGCCTGGAACTGCAGTGCATGCAGGCCGGCTACCAGGAATACCTGGAAATCCACTCGGCCATGAACCTGCCACTGCTCAAGAGTGGCGCGCTGGTGGTGGCCTGGAACGCCGAGGACCAGGCCAGGCTGCCGGGGATCCTCGCCCAGGCCCAGGCCAATGGGGTAGGCAACGTACGCCTGCTGGAACGCAGCGAGATCCTCGCCCTGGAGCCGCACCTGGCCAATCACGCCGTGGGCGCGGTACTGGTCCCCGACGAGCACCTGATCGACCCCTGGTCCGCACCCCTGGGTTACCTGCAGCAGGCCATGGCCCATGGCGCCCGCGTGCAGTTGCAATGCGAGGTGCAGCAAGGCCAGTTCGATGGCGATGCCTGGACCCTGCACACCAACCGGGGCACCCTGCGCAGTGCCCAGGTGATCAACTGCGCCGGGCTGTTCGGCGACACCCTGGAACACAACCTGCTGGGCCACAGCGAATTTCGCATCATGCCGCGCAAGGGCCAGTTCGTGGTCTTCGACAAGGCCGCGGCCACACTGCTGGAGCGTATCGTCCTGCCCGTGCCCAACGAGCGCACCAAGGGCATAGTCCTGACCCGCACGGTGTACGGCAACCTGCTGGTGGGCCCCACCGCCGAAGAGCAGGAGGACCGCGTGCATGCAGGGCTCGACGGCCCGACCCTGCAAAGCCTGATCGATGCCGCCGTGGAGCGGATTCCCGCCCTCGCCGGGATGCCGGTCACCGCCACCTACGCCGGGCTGCGCCCCGCCAGCGAAAAGAAGGAGTACCGGATCCAGGCCGACCACGCCCGGCACTGGATCACCGTCGGCGGCATCCGCTCCACCGGGCTCACCGCCGCCCTGGGTATTGCCCGGCATGTCTACGGCCTGTACAGCCAGCGCCGCCAGCACCAGCCGGTGCGCGAACCGGTCTGGCCACAGATGCCCAATCTGGCGGAGCACTTGCCCCGCGACTGGCAGCGCCCCGGCTATGGCGAAATCGTCTGCCATTGCGAACTGGTGACCCGGCGCGAAATAGAAAGCGCCCTGCACAGCCCCCTGCCCCCCGGCGACCTGGGCGGGCTCAAGCGCCGCACCCGCGCCTGCATGGGGCGCTGCCAGGGTTTCTATTGCTCGGCCCAGGTCGCCGAACTCAGCGCCAGCCAACTGGCCGTCCCTCTTGCCACAGGTCGTTGCCATGAACAGCACTGAACTTCTTCAGGCCGAAGCGGCCATTATCGGCAGCGGCCCGGCGGGCCTGGCCGCGGCTATCGAACTGCGGCGCCAGGGTATCGGCCCGGTGATTGTCATCGAACGTGAAAGCGAAGCCGGCGGCATTCCCCGGCATTGTGCCCACCCGCCCTTCGGCATGCGCGAGTACCAGCGCCTTCTCAGCGGCCCGGCCTATGCCCGGCGCAACGTCGAAGCCGCGCTCAAAGCCGGCGTGATCCTGCTGCTGCGACACACGGTGGTCAGCCTGGAACCCGGCGGCCTGTTGCGCCTGGCCACTCCAGACGGGCCACGGCAGATCCAGGCACAGAAGGTGCTGATCGCCACCGGTGCCCGGGAAACCCCGCGCTCGGCGCGCCTGCTGTCCGGCGACCGCCCGGTAGGGGTGATCAACACCGGGGCCTTGCAGAACTTCCTCTATGTGCAGCACCTCAAGCCTTTCGAGCGGCCGCTGATCATCGGCACCGAACTGGTCAGCCTGTCTGCCGTGCTCAGTTGCCGACGCGCCGGTATCCGTCCGGTGGCGGTGCTGGAAGCCCATAAACGAGCCACCGCCCGCTGGCCGCTGTCGGTGTTCCCAAGGTTGCTGGGCATTCCCATGCACTTTGGCGCCGAGCTGCTGGCGATCAATGGGTGTGGCCGGGTGGAGTCGGCCCGGGTGCGCCTGGCCGACGGCCTGGTTCGCGACATTTCCTGCGACGGCGTGCTGCTCACCGGCCAGTTCACCCCGGAGTCGAGCCTGGTGCGCCTGAGCCACCTGCAACTGGACAATGGCAGCGGCGGCCCGAAGATCGACCAGTACGGCCGCTGTTCGGACCCGGCCTACTTTGCCGCCGGCAACCTGCTGCGGCCGATCGAGACGGCCGGCTGGTCCTACCGCGAAGGGCGGCGCATCGGCAGCCTGATGGCCCTGGCCCTGGGCGGCCAGCTACCCGATGCCAATGACGCAGTGACCCTGAAGTACGCCGCCCCGATCAAGCTCGGCGTGCCGGGCCGCCTGGTGCGCGGCGAGCTGGCGGGCCTGGCGCACATCCAGTTGCGGGTCAGCCAGGCGGTCAGGGGCACCCTGCGGGTCCGCGCCCAGGGCCTGGAGCTCTGGAGCCGACCGGTCTCGGCACTGCCGGAACGGCGCCTGCTGATCCCCATCAAGGACCTGCACCTGCCGGAACATTTCGACCAACTGGACATCTGCATCGACCAGGCCGTCCCACAACAAGAGAAATGACCATGCGAATAGCCGCACTTGACCAGGGCACCACCAGCACCCGCGTACTGGTCGTGGACATGCAAGGCCGTGCCGATATCCAACTGGCGCTGCGCCACCAGCAGCATCACCCGCGCCCGGGCTGGGTCGAACACGACCCGCTGGAGCTGCTGGCCAACCTGCAACGCTGCCTGGAAGCCACCGGCCGGGTCGACGCCATCGGCCTGGCCAACCAGGGTGAAAGCTGCCTGGCCTGGGACGCCGTCAGTGGCGCGCCGCTGTCGCCGGTGATTGTCTGGCAGGACAACCGCAGCGCCGCGCGCATCGAAGAACTGCGCGCCAGCGGCGCCGAAGCCCTGACCCTGGAGCGGGCCGGGCTGCCCCTGGATGCCTACTTCTCCGCCAGCAAGCTGGCCTGGATCGTCGACAACCTGCCGGCTGCACAGGCCGCCCTGAGTGCCGGCCGCCTGCGCCTGGGCACCACCGATGCCTACTTTCTCGATCGCCTGGCCGGGGTCTACGCCACTGACATCACCACCGCCTCGCGCACCTCGCTGATGAATCTCGCCACCGGCCAGTGGGACCCGCAGTTGTGCCAGCTGTTCGGCGTGCCCATGCAGGCCCTGCCGGAAATCCGCGACACGGTCGGCGACTTCGGACGCCTCGGCCAGACCCCCATCAGTGCCTCGGTGGTCGACCAGCAAGCCTCGCTGTACGGTCACGGCTGCCGGGAGCCGGGGGATGCCAAGATCACCTTTGGCACCGGCGCCTTCGCCCTGACAGTCACAGGCCAACAGATCATTCGCGCCCCGGAGAAAGGCCTGCTGGCCACCGTCGCCTGGCAGGCCGACGGCAAACCGGTGTATGCCATGGACGGTGGCGTGTACGACGCCAGCGCCGCGGTGGAATGGGCCGGGCGCCTGGGCCTGTTCAGCGATTTCTCGGAGCTGGCAGCCTTCGATCAGCCACCGGCGATTTCCCGCGAGCTGGCGTTTGTCCCCGCCTTGTCCGGGCTTGCCTGCCCGCACTGGGACCGCAGTGCGGGGGCGGTGTGGATCGGCATGAACGCCGCCACCACTCGCCAGGACCTGTGCCAGGCGGTACTGGAAGGCGTGGCCCTGCGCAGCGCGGAAGTGATCACGGCGATGGACGATCACCTCAACGTCACCGACCAGTTGTCGATTGACGGCGGCCTGGCCCGCAGCCCGTATTTCGCCCAGTTCCTGGCCGATATCCTGCAACGCACCATCGTCACCCAGCGCTTCGACGAACTCACCGCCCTGGGCTGCGCCGCCCTTGCCGCCCGCGGTCTGGGGCTGGAGTTGCCCGAGCTGGACAACACCCGCACCGACTACCGGCCGCGTATCGACCGGGCCACGGCGGACGCCTGGCGCTGCACCTTCAGCGCCGCGGTCAAGCGCTCCCAGGGCTGGTCCCAGCCGCACTGAAACAGCCCGCCGGTCATGGATGTCCGGCCCTTTCCTGCCGCACCTCGGGGCCCTTGCCCATCCACCGCGCCTATTGGACACTGACGCGCCTGCCCGCAGCCAAGCGGCGGGCACATCAAGCGGTTGCTGGCGACTCAGACACACGGGACCACTGACTGCTGCGCGGGCACACCACCTGCCTGGCTGTGCTCATTAATGGATTGCTACTGAGTCGAGGTTTTATGAAAGACGCAACGATTGCGCTGCACCATGGATTCAAGTCGGACCCGACCACCAAGGCCGTGGCCGTGCCCATCTACCAGAACGTCGCCTTCGAGTTCGACAACGCCCAGCACGGCGCTGACCTGTTCAACCTCGATGTGCCCGGCAACATCTACACCCGCATCATGAACCCCACCAACGATGTGCTGGAACAGCGCATGGCCGCCCTGGAAGGCGGGATTGCCGGGCTGGCGGTGGCGGCCGGCAGTGCGGCGATCCACTACGCGATCCAGACCCTGACCCAGGCCGGCGACAACATAGTGTCCACCCCGCAGCTCTATGGTGGCACCTACACCCTGTTCGCCCACCTGCTGCCCAGCTTCGGGGTCGAAGTGCGTTTCGCCCGGGACGATTCCCCCGAGGCCATTGCCGAACTGATCGACGACAAGACCAAGCTGGTGTACTGCGAGAGCATCGGCAACCCCGCGGGCAACATCGTCGATATCGAGGGCCTGGCCCAGGCCGCCCACGCCCGCAACGTGCCACTGATGGTGGACAACACCGTGGCCACGCCGATCCTGTGCAAGCCGATCCAGTTCGGCGCCGACATCGTGGTGCACTCGGTGACCAAGTACGTCGGTGGCCATGGCAACTCCCTGGGCGGGGTGATCGTCGACAGCGGCAACTTCCCCTGGGCCGACCACCCGCAGAAGTTCGCCAGCCTCAACACCCCGGAGCCGGCCTACCACGGCGTGGTCTACACCGAGAAGTTCGGCCCGGCAGCCTTTATCGCCCGGGCCCGCACCGTGCCGCTGCGCAACACCGGCGCAGCATTGGCGCCGATGAACGCCTTCCTGTTGCTGCAAGGCCTGGAAACCCTGGCCCTGCGCATGGAACGCCATACCGACAACGCCCTCAAGGTGGCGCAGTTCCTCAAGGCCCACCCGCTGGTGGCCTGGGTCAGCTACGCCGGCCTGCCCGACCACCCGCACCATGAACTGGCGCGCAAATACATGCAGGGCAAGCCATCGGCGATCCTCTCCTTCGGCCTCAAGGGCGGCTATGCCGCGGGCGTGCGCTTCTACGATGCGCTGCAGATCTTCAAGCGCCTGGTGAACATCGGCGACGCCAAGTCCCTGGCTTGCCACCCGGCATCCACCACCCACCGGCAGATGAACGAAGAAGAGCAGGCCAAGGCCGGGGTCAAACCGGAGATGATCCGTCTCTCGGTGGGCATCGAGGCCATCGAAGACCTGCTCGAAGACCTGGACCAGGCACTGCAACAAGCCTGATCCCCGGCCCTGGCGTTCTGCGCCAGGGCCATTGCCTAGCGCGTTGGCACCCACGCCTCCTCCCCCCTCCAGCCCCCAGGACCCTTACTCACCCGCAAAGGAACCCGACATGATTGTGCGTTACGTCAAGATCACCATGACCCTGGCAGTGGCGGCCTTCGCCCTGCTGGTGGCCTACAACAACATCAGCGACTACGGTTCCAACTTCGCCTTTGTCCAGCACGTGCTGAGCATGGACAGCGTCTTCCCCGGCAACAGCGCCACCGACCGCGCCCTGACCTTGCCGCTGCTGTGGAATGCCGGTTACTGGCTGATCATCGCCGGCGAAGCCCTGACCGGCGCGCTGCTGGTGTTTGGCGCCCTGCACCTGTGGCGGGCCCGGCACGGGGTCGCCAGCGACTTCAACCGCGCCAAGCGCTGGGCCATTGCCGGCTTCTGCCTGGGCTTTTGCGTCTGGTTCTTCGGCTTCATGGTGGTCGGCGGCGAGTGGTTCATGATGTGGCAGTCCAAGGCCTGGAACGGCCAGGACGCGGCGTTCAAGTTCTACATGGCGATCCTGGGCGTACTGATATTCCTCAACCAGCCCGACACCGAGCTGCATTGACCCTGTAGCCGCTGCCGAGCCAGGGCGAGGCTGCGCAAAGGCCCGCAGGGCCTTGCGGGCCCTCCGAGCGCACCTCGTTGGCAGCCTGCGGCAGCGGCTGCGGGACGCGAAAAAAAAACGGCCCGCTGCGGTGACGCAGCGGGCCGTTCTTCAGCGCCCAGGGGAATCAGGGCAGGATTTGCGCACTCAGTGGTTGAGCTTGAAATCCTTCTCGGCCGCTTCGAAACGCTGGACCATGCCAGCCGTCGGCGTGCCCATCTTGCTCACCAGCAGGATTGCCAGGCTGGCGAAGATGAAGCCCGGGATGATTTCGTACAGGCCCAGCAGAGCGAAGTGCTTCCACAGGATCACGGTGACGGCACCGACGATGATCCCGGCCAGCGCGCCGTCACGGGTCATGCCTTTCCAGATCACCGAAATCAGTACCACGGGGCCGAAGGCCGCGCCGAACCCGGCCCAGGCATAGCTCACCAGGCCTAGCACGCGGTTTTCCGGGTTGGCGGCCATGGCGATGGCGATCAGCGCCACCACCAGCACCATGGCGCGGCCGACCCACACCAGCTCCAACTGAGAGGCGTGCTTGCGCAGGAAGGCCTTGTAGAAGTCTTCGGTCAGGGCACTGGAGCACACCAGCAACTGGCAGCTCAGGGTACTCATCACCGCCGCCAGGATGGCCGACAGCAGCACACCGGCGATCCATGGATTGAACAGCAGCTTGGCCAGTTCGATGAACACCCGCTCAGGGTTTTCACTCACAGGGCCGGCCACCTCAGGGTGCGCCGAGAAATAGGCGATACCGAAGAAGCCCACCGCCACGGTGCCGCCCAGGCACAGGATCATCCAGGTCATGGAAATGCGACGGGCCTTGGCGATCGACTTCACCGAATCGGCGGCCATGAAGCGCGCCAGGATATGCGGCTGGCCGAAGTAGCCCAGGCCCCAGCCCATCAGCGAGATCACGCCGATGAAGGTGGTGTTCTTGAGCATGTCGAAGTTGGTCGGGTCCTTGGCTTCGATGGCCAGGAAGGTGGTGTCCACGCCACCGGTCGCCAGCAGCACGATGATCGGCGTCAGGATCAGAGCGAAGATCATCAGCGTGGCCTGGACGGTATCGGTCCAGCTCACCGCCAGGAAACCACCCACGAAGGTGTAGGCAATGGTCGCGGCCGCGCCGGCCCACAGCGCTGTCTCGTAAGGCATGCCGAAGGTGCTTTCGAACAGGCGGGCACCGGCGACGATGCCGGAGGCGCAATAGATGGTGAAGAACACCAGGATCACCACCGCGGAGATGATCCGCAGCAGGCCGCTCTTGTCTTCAAAGCGGCTGGAGAAGTAGTCCGGCAGGGTCAGTGCGTCACCGTTGTGTTCGGTCTGCACCCGCAGGCGGCCGGCCACGAATAGCCAGTTCAGGTAGGCACCGAGGATCAGGCCGATGGCGATCCAGCTTTCCGAGAGACCGGACATGTAGATGGCACCCGGCAGGCCCATCAGCAACCAGCCGCTCATGTCGGAAGCACCGGCGGAAAGCGCGGTGACCACGCTGCCGAGGCTGCGGCCGCCCAGAATGTAGTCGGAAAGGTTGTTGGTGGAGCGATAGGCCATGAAGCCGATCAGCACCATTGCCGCGATGTAGATCACGAAGGTGATCAAGGTTGGATTGCTTGCACTCATTGAGTTACGCCCTGGCTTTGTTTTTATGGTGCGGCGGCCACTGCCACCCGCCGCCAAACGATGACGCTTGGGAGACGATCAGGCGGGCCGCGCATTTATGACTGATGTTTCCCCAGGAAAGCCATCAGCCGATGAACCAGTCCTGCAGGACGGTTGCACCTTGGCCGCGAATCCTATGCAACAAGGTGAACAAGGTGCAACCAATTTGCGCCGAATCAGTTGCACCTTGTCCAAAAACTGGTCGTTGACGACGCTTTTGCTCCTTTTTGGAGCAAAAAATGGCGTTTTCAGAAGTGAAGGCACCAGTAGGAGGCAAGCCGCTCCATACAGGAATTTTATTCCTGACAAGCTGCTTCTTTTTCCAGTTAAAAATGGGTTGCACCCGGTTGCACCTATTGCAGTGCGCGGATAATCTTGCCGCCAGCTGATGCCACACGTGCGTGGCAAACATGAGGATAAAAATATGGCTACCACCACCCTCGGGGTCAAACTCGACGACCCTACCCGCGAGCGCCTCAAGGCCGCCGCGGCCTCGATCGATCGTACGCCGCACTGGCTGATCAAGCAGGCGATTTTCAATTACCTGGAAAAACTCGAGGGTGGTGCAACCCTGTCCGAGCTGAGCAGTATCACCGCCAAAGACGGCGATGACGCCGGCGAGGTGCAAACCGATCACGCTCACCAATGCTTCCTGGAGTTCGCCGAAAGCATTCTCCCGCAGTCGGTGCTGCGCGCCTCGATCACCGCCGCCTACCGCCGCCCGGAACCGGAAGTGGTGCCGATGCTGCTGGAGCAGGCGCGCCTGCCGGCCGCCACCGCCGAAGCCGCAAACAAGCTGGCCGCCTCGATCGCCGAGAAGCTGCGCAACCAGAAGAGCGCCGGCGGCCGTGCCGGTATCGTCCAGGGCCTGCTGCAGGAATTCTCCCTGTCGTCCCAGGAAGGCGTGGCGCTGATGTGCCTGGCCGAAGCCCTGTTGCGCATCCCCGACAAGGGCACCCGTGACGCGCTGATCCGCGACAAGATCAGCACCGGCAACTGGCAGCCGCACCTGGGCAACAGCCCGTCGCTGTTCGTCAACGCCGCCACCTGGGGCCTGCTGCTCACCGGCAAGCTGGTGTCGACCCACAACGAGGCAGGCCTGACCTCCTCCCTGAGCCGCATCATCGGCAAGAGCGGCGAGCCGATGATCCGCAAGGGCGTGGACATGGCCATGCGCTTGATGGGCGAACAGTTCGTCACCGGCGAAACCATCGCCGAAGCCCTGGCCAACGCCAGCAAGTTCGAAGCCAAGGGCTTCCGCTATTCCTACGACATGCTCGGTGAAGCCGCACTGACCGAGCACGACGCACAGAAGTACCTCGCGTCCTACGAGCAGGCCATCCACTCCATCGGCAAGGCCTCCCACGGTCGCGGCATCTATGAAGGCCCGGGCATCTCCATCAAGCTCTCGGCCCTGCACCCGCGCTACAGCCGCGCCCAGTACGAGCGCGTGATGGAAGAGCTGTACCCGCGCCTGCTGTCCCTGACCCTGCTGGCCAAGCAGTACGACATCGGCCTGAACATCGACGCCGAGGAAGCCGACCGCCTGGAGCTGTCCCTGGACCTGCTGGAGCGCCTGTGCTTCGAGCCGCAACTGACCGGCTGGAACGGCATCGGCTTCGTGATCCAGGCCTACCAGAAGCGCTGCCCGTACGTGATCGACTACGTCATCGATCTGGCCCGTCGCAGCCGTCACCGCCTGATGATCCGCCTGGTGAAAGGCGCCTACTGGGACAGCGAGATCAAGCGCGCCCAGGTCGAAGGCCTGGAAGGCTATCCGGTCTACACCCGCAAGGTGTACACCGACGTTTCCTACATCGCCTGCGCCCGCAAGCTGCTGTCGGTGCCGGAAGTCATCTACCCGCAGTTCGCCACCCACAACGCCCACACTCTGTCGGCGATCTACCACATTGCCGGCCAGAACTATTACCCCGGCCAGTACGAATTCCAGTGCCTGCACGGCATGGGCGAACCGCTGTACGAGCAAGTGGTGGGCAAGGTTGCCGAGGGCAAGCTGAACCGTCCATGCCGCGTCTATGCGCCGGTGGGCACCCACGAAACCCTGCTGGCCTACCTGGTACGCCGGCTGCTGGAAAACGGCGCCAACACCTCGTTCGTCAACCGTATCGCCGACCAGTCGATCTCGATCCAGGAACTGGTGGCCGACCCGGTGACCCAGATCGAACAGATGGCCACCCTGGAAGGCGGCTTCGGCCTGCCGCACCCGCGCATTCCATTGCCGCGTGACCTGTATGGCGCCGAGCGGGCCAACTCCGCCGGCATCGACATGGCAAACGAACACCGCCTGGCTTCGCTGTCCTGCGCACTGCTGGCCACTGCCCACAACAACTGGAAAGCCGCACCGATGCTCGGTTGCGCCGCCAGCAGCGAAACCCCGGCGCCGGTACTCAACCCGTCGGACCATCGCGATGTGGTGGGCCACGTCCAGGAAGCCACGGTCGAAGACGTCGACAACGCCATCCAGTGCGCCCTCAACGCCGCACCGATCTGGCAGGCCACACCGCCGGCCGAACGCGCTGCAATCCTGGAACGCGCCGCCGACCTGATGGAAGGCGAGATCCAGCCGCTGATGGGCCTGCTGGCCCGGGAAGCCGGCAAGACCTTCGCCAACGCCATCGCCGAAGTGCGTGAAGCCGTGGACTTCCTGCGCTACTACGCGGTGCAGGCCCGCAACGACTTCAGCAACGACGCCCACCGCCCACTGGGCCCGGTGGTGTGCATCAGCCCATGGAACTTCCCGCTGGCCATCTTCAGTGGCCAGGTCGCCGCGGCCCTCGCTGCCGGTAACCCGGTCCTGGCCAAGCCGGCCGAACAGACCCCGCTGGTGGCGGCCCAGGCCGTGCGCCTGCTGCTCGAAGCCGGGATTCCCGAAGGCGTGCTGCAACTGCTGCCGGGCCAGGGCGAAAGCGTCGGTGCCCGCCTGGTGGGTGACGAGCGCGTCAAGGGCGTGATGTTCACCGGCTCCACCGAAGTTGCGCGTCTGCTGCAACGCAACATCGCCGGCCGCCTGGACAACCAGGGCCGGCCGATCCCGCTGATCGCCGAAACCGGCGGCCAGAACGCGATGATCGTCGACTCCTCGGCCCTGACCGAGCAGGTGGTCATCGACGTGGTGTCCTCGGCCTTCGACAGCGCCGGCCAGCGTTGCTCGGCCCTGCGCGTGCTGTGCCTGCAGGAAGATTCCGCCGACCGCGTGATCGAAATGCTCAAGGGCGCCATGGCCGAAAGCCGCCTGGGCAACCCGGAGCGCCTGTCGGTGGACATCGGCCCGGTGATCGACGCCGAAGCCAAGGCCGGCATCGAGAAGCACATCCAGGCCATGCGCGACAAAGGTCGCAGCGTGTACCAGATGGCCATCGCCGACGGCGAAGAATGCAAGCGCGGCACCTTTGTCATGCCGACCCTGATCGAGCTGGAAAGCTTCGACGAGCTGCAACGCGAGATCTTCGGTCCGGTGCTGCACGTGGTGCGCTACAAGCGCAAGGACATCGACCAGCTGATCGCCCAGATCAACGCTTCCGGCTACGGCCTGACCCTGGGCGTGCACACCCGGATCGACGAGACCATCGCCAAGGTGGTGGACAACGTCCACGCCGGTAACGTCTACGTCAACCGCAACATCGTCGGTGCCGTGGTCGGCGTGCAGCCGTTCGGCGGCGAAGGCCTGTCGGGCACCGGCCCGAAAGCCGGCGGCCCGCTGTACCTGTACCGCCTGCTGTCGACCCGCCCGGTGGATGCCATCGAGCAGTCCTTTGCCCGTGGCGACGCCGAGAACGCCCCGGACCTGCGCCTGCGCGAAGCCCTCAGCAAGCCGTTGAACGCCCTGCAAGCCTGGGCCGAAAGCAGCAAACTGGCGGAACTGGCGATCCTGTGCAAACAGTTCGCCGGCCAGTCCCAGAGCGGCATCACCCGACAGTTGACCGGCCCTACCGGCGAGCGCAACAGCTACGCCATCCTGCCCCGCGAGCACGTTCTGTGCCTGGCGGAGGTCGAGGGTGACCTGCTGACCCAACTGGCAGCCGTGCTGGCCGTCGGTGGCTCGGCGGTGTGGCCGGAAAGCGAGATCAGCAAGGCGCTGTTCGCCCGCTTGCCGAAGGAAGTCCAGGCACGCATCCAGCGCGTGGCCGACTGGAGCAAGGACGACGTGGTATTCGACGCCGTGCTGCACCACGGGGATTCCGACCAGCTGCGCAGCGTCTGCCAGCAGGTGGCCCAGCGTGCCGGTGCCATCGTCGGCGTCCAGGGCCTGTCCCAGGGCGAGACCGCGATTGCCCTGGAGCGCCTGGTGATCGAGCGCGCCTTGAGCGTCAACACCGCAGCGGCCGGCGGCAACGCCAGCCTGATGACCATCGGCTGAAGCCGATAGTCATCACCATGGAAAAGAGCGCCCTCAGCGGCGCTCTTTTTTTTGCCCGACGCCATTTCCTGTCGCCGCTGCTGCAGGCTGCGATCGGCCGGAACGGCCGTAGCGATTTCATTGCCGCCGAAGTTCCTGCGGGACTTATCGCAGCCTTCGGCAGCGGTGACAGGGGCTGTGCCTGTTTGGCATCTTTATCACCCACATCAATCTTGCTATCCAGCCTTCATTCACGCGCCTAGACTCGGCCCATTCCCTATCCCACAGGTATGCCGCCATGTCCGAGACGCTGCTCAGTTCCCGCAATCTGGCCTTCGAACTGTATGAGGTACTCGACGCCGAGGGCCTGACCCAGCGCGAGCGGTTTGCCGAACACAACCGGGAAACCTTCGACGCCGCCCTGGGCACCGCCCGCAGCATCGCCGAGAAGTTCTTCGCCCCGCACAACCGCAAGGGCGATGAGCACGAGCCACGCTACGAAGACGGCCAGGCGGTGCTGATCCCCGAGGTGAAACCGGCGGTGGATGCGTTCCTCGAAGCCGGCTTCCTGAATGCCGCACGCAGTTTCGAAGCCAGCGGCATGCAACTGCCAACCCTGCTGTCCCAGGCCTGCTTCGCCCACTTCCAGGCGGCCAACGCGGCCTCGACCTCCTACCCGTTCCTGACCATGGGCGCCGCCAACCTGATCGAGAGCTTCGGCACCGAAGAACAGAAACAACGCTTCCTGCAGCCGATGATCGACGGTCGCTTCTTCGGCACCATGGCCCTGACCGAGCCCCATGCCGGCTCGTCGCTATCGGATATCCGCACCCGCGCCGAACCGGCCGCCGACGGCAGCTACCGGCTCAAGGGCAACAAGATCTTCATTTCCGGCGGCGACCACCCGCTGTCGGAAAACATCGTGCACATGGTCCTGGCCAAGCTGCCGGACGCGCCGCCCGGGGTGAAGGGCATTTCGCTGTTTATCGTGCCCAAGTTCCTGGTCAACGACGACGGCAGCCTGGGGCCGCGCAACGATGTGCTGCTGGCTGGGCTGTTCCACAAGATGGGCTGGCGCGGCACCACCTCCACCGCGCTGAACTTCGGCGATAACGGCCAGTGCGTGGGCTATCTGGTGGGCAAGCCCCATCACGGCCTGAGCTACATGTTCCAGATGATGAACGAGGCGCGGATCGGCGTCGGCATGGGTGCGGTGATGCTCGGCTACGCCGGCTACCTGTACTCCCTGGAATACGCCCGCGAACGCCCGCAAGGTCGCCTGCCGGACAGCAAGGACCCGAGCACCGCGCCGGTGGCGATCATCCAGCACGCCGATGTGCGGCGCATGCTGCTGACCCAGAAGGCCTACGTCGAGGGCGCCTTCGACCTGGGGCTGTACGCGGCGCGGCTGTTCGACGACACCACCACCCTGGCCGACGAGGCCGGGCGCCAGCAGGCCCACGAACTGCTGGACCTGCTGACCCCGATCGTCAAGTCCTGGCCTTCAGAGTTCTGCCTGAAGGCCAACGAACTGGCGATCCAGATTCTCGGCGGCCACGGCTATACCCGGGAGTACCCGGTGGAGCAGTACTACCGCGACAACCGCCTGAACCCGATTCACGAAGGCACCCACGGCATCCAGTCCCTGGACCTGCTGGGGCGCAAGCTGGCGCAGAACGGCGGCGCCGGGCTCAAGCGCCTGATACGCCTGATTGCCGAGACCGGCGAGCGAGCCCGCGCCCATCAATCACTGGACACCCTGCGCCTGCCCCTGGAACAACTGGTCACGCGCCTGCAGAGCGTGACGCTGGGGCTGCTGGGGGATCTGGCCAGCGGCAAGGTCACCGCCACCCTGGCCAACTCGGCGCTGTACCTGAAGGCCTTCGGCCATGCGGTGATCGGCTGGCGCTGGCTGGAACAGGCCATCCGGGCCGAGGAAGGGCTGGCGCGAGCAGTGGCGGCGGATCGGGATTTCTACCTGGGCAAGTTGCAGGCCGCGCGCTACTTCCTGACCTGGGAAGTGCCAGGCTGCCAGCACGAGCTGGCACTGCTGGAAGCGCGGGACGATACCTGCCTGAGCATGCAGGACGCCTGGTTCTGAGGCCGCCCGGGAGCCGGCTTGCCGGCGAAGGCGCCCGGCCTGATACACCGCGGCAGGCGGTTCGCTGGCAAGTCAGCGCCTACACCAGGCGCCGCTGCTCCCCGTAGGAGCCGGCTTGCCAGCAAAGGCGCACGGCCTGACATACCGCGGCAGGCGGTTCGTTGGCAAGCCAGCGCCTACACCAGGCGCCGCTGCTCCCCGTAGGAGCCGGCTTGCCGGCGAAGGCGTCCGGCTTGATACACCGCGACGGGTAGTCAGTGCAGCTTGAAGCCGCCCACCTGTCGGGCCAGGTCCTCGGAGAGGCGCTGCAGGGTCCGGCAGTCTTCACGGCAGGCCTGGACTTCGGCCGCGGTGGCCCGGGCCAGATCGGAGATGCCCTGGACATTGCGGTTGATCTCTTCGGTCACCGCCGATTGCTCCTCGGTGGCGGTGGCCACTTGCTGGTTCATGTCGCTGATGTGCTCCACCTGCCCGGTGATCGCGGTCAGCGAAGCCCCGGTCTGCTGGCTGGACTGAACCCCGGTACCCGTGGCCGACTGCCCGGCATGCATGGAGGCCACGGCATTCTCCGCGCCCTGCTTGAGGCTCTGGATCATCTGCTGGATCTCGTCGGTGGAAGCCTGGGTGCGCTGGGCCAGGGTCCGCACTTCGTCCGCCACCACGGCAAAGCCACGGCCCATTTCCCCGGCACGGGCTGCCTCGATAGCCGCATTGAGGGCCAGCAGGTTGGTCTGCTCGGAGACCCCGCGGATCACCGCCAGCACCTGATCGATGGAGGCCACCTGATGCGCCAGCTCACTGACAGCGCCGGCGGCCAGGGCAATTTCCCCGGACATGCTTTCGATGTGCCGGATCGAGCCGTCCACCACCCCCTGGGCCAGCTGGGCCTCATCCCGGGCGGCCTGGGACGCATCGGCCGCCTGCCCGGCATTGCGCGCGATGTCCTGGACGGTCAGGCCCATCTGGTGCACGGCCGTGGCCACCATGTCGGTCATTTCCTGCTGCCGCCCCGAGCGCTCGGCAGTGTTCTCCACCACCGCCGCCACCTGCCCCACGGATGAGCGCAGACGCTCGGTGGTGGCCAGCACTTCGCCGATCATGCCGTGCTGGCTGTCGAGAAAACGATTGAAGCCCCGGGCCAGGTCCCCCAGCTCGTCGGCCCGGCTGGCATCCAGGCGCAGGGTCAGGTCGCCACCACCGCTGCCGATGGCTACCAGCCCGGCGGTTACCTGGCGCACCGGCCGCACCAGGCCGCGAGCCAGCCAGATCACCAGCAGCAGGCAGACCAGGGCGATAGCCAGGCCAATGCCGGTGGTCAGCCACAAGGTTTGCCGGGCATCGGCGTAGATCTGCGCTTCGGGCACCTCGGCCACCAGCGACCAACCCATGCCCCGCAGTGGCAGGCTCAGGGCCACAAAGTCTTCGCCGTCGCGCACGAACCGGCTGCTGGACAGCCCCTCGTGCCCCATGACCGCCAGGGCGGCCGGCTCGCCGATCTGCTCGGACAGTTGCCGCTTGCCGCTGAACTGCGCCTCGGGGTGAACCTGGATCAAGCCGTCGGCGCGCACCAGATAGACCTTGCCGCGCTCGCCGAAGCTGAAGTCATGGATCAGTTGCGACAGCGCCTGCATTTTCAGGCCGAGCCCGGCCACCCCCACCAGCTTGCCGTCCTTCTTGACCCGCATGTCGATGAACATCGCCAGCTCGCCGGTGGCCACATCGGTGTCGATGTTGAGCAGCCGCGGCTGATCGCTGTCGATGAAGCGGTAGAACCAGGCGTCCTTGGGATTGGAACGGCTGAGGGTGCGATCCAGCCCCTTCTCGTTGTAGTAGTGGTTGGTCGCGGTGCCCACCATCAAGGTGGTGAAGGCGTGATTTTCGGCGCGGATGCCTTCCAGGTAATCGACGAACACCTGGGCCTGGGCCGGATCCTCGCCGCCTGCCAGCCAATCGCGCAGCATGCCGTTGCTGGCAATGTCCCGGGCGACCGTCAGCGGCTGGGCAAGGATGCGTTCGATATCGTTGCGCATGGCTTCGATGCTCGAAGGCAGCGCCTTGTCCACCAGGTAGTTCTGGGTCAGGTGGTTGATCACCACCGTGTAGACCGCCACCACCACCAGCAGGCTGACCAACAGGGCCGAGCCCATGCTCAGGACCAGTTGCCATTGAATACTGCGTCGCCAGAATTGCATGGAACACCTCTTTCTTATTGGTATAAGAGGCTGAAATGTCGCGCCAGCCGCGGAAGGTTGTATACAAACATTAGCTATGTTTGTCCAACCCATACCCTGCGGCTGTGTGCAGTTCCGTCAGTTCTGTTGAATGGTCTTGGCGATGACCTCGACGGTGGCGCTCACTTGCTCCTGATAGCGCTCCAATTCCTGGGCATGGCGCTTCTGCATCTCGATCTGCTGCGAGCACAGGTTCATCGCCGCCAGCACCAGCAGGCGCTCGCCGATCAGCGTCGGGTACTTCTTCTTGGTGTCGGCCAGGGCCGCCTTGAGCATCAGCGCAGCGTCCATCAGGGTCTGTTCTTCCCCGGCCGGCGCCTTGATCGAGTAATCCTCCCCCAGGATCGAAACGACCTTCACTCCATCGATGTGATGTCTCATGGATTGGCCGGGCTCGCGCTGACACGCTCAACCAGCGCCTGGATGCGGGCAGCGGTGGCGCCTTGCTTTTCTTCCTGCTCCATCAGGCTCAGTTGCAGGCTTTCGTTTTCATCCTTGGCCTGGTCCAGTTGTTCCTTGAGGGCTGCGTTCGTGCCGAGCAGTTCCTGGTTCTGTACCACCAGGTCGCTGACCAGCTGTTCCAATTGGCTGAGGGATGCTTCCAACATTTTGATCTTCCGGGCTTTTTGCAAAGGGCGCGTACGATAAAGAAAAGTCACCCTGGATGCCAGGGTTATCCAGGCGCAAAGCCTTGATTTTACTGGCGATGACCCTTCCGCGAGAGCTGTTAGAGACTGTCATTCTGCGTTCCGGTTCCTGACGCCTCGTCGGAGTCTCGGACTTTTATGAACTTTCCCAGTTACGCATAAGAAATTTCTGAAACTGCATCCGCCGGTTCAAGAAGCCATTGTTCAACGCGATAGACAGGTACGTCCCTGATCCTGCCAGCGCAATAAAGCGCTCACCCGAGGTAATGTCCATGTCCCTGCGCTCCCTGAATATTGCCCCGAGGGCCTTCCTCGGATTTGCCCTGATCGGCTGCCTGATGCTGTTTCTCGGGGTGTTCGCCCTCAATCAGATGGGCAAGATCCGCTCAGCCACCGAGCGCATGAGCCAGGACACCATCCCGAGCATCAAGAGCGTCGATGAATTCACCCAGCTCAGCCTGCGCCAACGGGTCCAGGCCTACCGGCTGCTGCTCAACCGCGAACCCCAGGCCCAGCAGCAGACCCTGGATGCCATCGACCAGCGCAACCAGAAGATCGAACAAGCACGGGCCCAGTACCTGAAGCTCATCAGCAGCCCCGAGGAGCGCCAGGCCTACGAGCAATACAGCACGCTGCTGAGCCACCACCGGCAGTTGGAGAGCCAACTGATCGAGCTGTCGCACAACAACCAGCTTGAGGCCATGCAACAACTGCTCAATACCGACCTGATGGACAGCGCCGAAAAGATCAACGCGGTCCTCAACCAACTGGTGGAGATCAACAGTCATTACGCTACCGTCGCCGACGATGACGCTGCCGCTCAGTACCGCAACGCCTTCAATCTGGTGGTGGGGCTGCTGGTGCTGGCCAGCGCCCTCACCCTGCTGTTCGCCTGGCGCCTGATCCGCAGCATCACCCTGCCCATCGCCAATGCCCTGAGGGCCGCCGAAGAGATCGCCGAAGGCAACCTGACCCGCCCCATCACGGTCGATGGCAGCGACGAGGCCGGGCGCCTGCTGCAAGCCATGGTCACGATGCAGGAGAAGCTGCGCGACACCCTGCAGAGTATTTCCGGCTCCGCCCATCAGTTGGCGTCGGCGGCCGAAGAGCTCAACAGCGTCACCGAGGAAGGCGCCCGCGGCCTGACCCAGCAGAACAACGAGATCGAACAGGCCGCCACCGCAGTCAATGAAATGACCAGCGCCGTGGAGGAAGTGGCACGCAATGCGGTGAGCACCTCCGAAGCCTCGAAGAGTGCCACCACTTCCGCCGGCGACGGCCGCGACCTGGTGCGCGAAACCGTGTCGGCCATCGAGCGCATGAGCTCCGACGTGCAGGGCACCGCCAGCCTGATCGGCGACCTGGCCAACGAGTCCCGGGACATCGGCAAGGTGCTGGACGTGATTCGCGGCCTGGCCGACCAGACCAACCTGCTGGCCCTCAATGCCGCCATCGAGGCCGCCCGTGCCGGTGAGGCCGGTCGTGGTTTTGCCGTGGTCGCCGACGAAGTCCGCGCACTGGCCCACCGCACCCAGCAGTCCACCAGCGAAATCGAACGCATGATCGGCAGCATCCAGACTGGCACCGAGCACGCCGTGGATTCTATGCGCAACAGCACCGAGCGCGCCGAGTCGACCCTGAGCATTGCCCGGGGTGCCGGCCAGTCCCTGGACACCATCAACAGCGCCATCAGCGAAATCAACGAACGCAACCTGGTGATCGCCAGCGCCGCTGAAGAACAGGCCCAGGTGGCCCGGGAAGTGGACCGCAACCTGGTGAACATCCGCGACCTGTCGGTACAGTCCACCACCGGCGCCAACCAGACCCAGGCCGCCAGCAACGAACTGTCACGCCTGGCGGTCGACCTGAGCAACCTGGTCACCCGATTCAAGCTCTGAAGCCCTTGCGCCCTGCTCCAGCTCCCGCCGTTGAGCGGTGGGGCTGGTAAAGGTGGCGCTCAAGGGACTCCAGCAGGCAGGTACCGGACAGGCTTAATCCACGGCAAGACTCAAGACTTTAGTCGTACGACCGATAAGTCACGGTAGAGTCAGTCTCAAGCCCCGCACGGATGCGCCCTTTTTGGTACCTACCATGTCCCTTCGTAATATGAATATCGCTCCGCGGGCCTTCCTCGGCTTCGCCATGATCGGCGGCTTGATGCTGATCCTCGGGGTGTTCGCCCTGAACCAGATGAGCAAGATCCGCGGTGCCGCCGAAGACATCACCCTGAGCAGCGTGCCGAGCATCAAGAGCCTCGACGAATTCACCCAACTGACCCTGCGCCTGCGGGTGCTGTCCTACCGTTTGCTGGTCAACCGCGAACCGGACGTACAACAAAAGACCGTGGAACTGCTGGAGATGCGCAACCAGCAGATCCGCACAGCCCAGGCGACCTATGAAAAGCTGATCAGCAGCCCGGCGGAAAAAGCCGCCTACGATCAGTACGTGCAGTTGCTGGGCCAGTATCGGCAGATCGAAGAGCGGATGAAGAGCCTGTCGCGCAACAATCAGGTGGATGAGCTGCGCAACTTGCTCAACACCGAACTGCTGAACAACTCCGAAGCCATGAACACCGTGCTCAACCGGCTGCTGGAGATCAACACCCAGCAGACCGTGGACACCAACCAGAAAGCCGCCGAGCAGTACTCCTCGGCCTTCAACCTGGTGGTGGCGCTGCTGGTACTGGCTACTGGCCTGACCTTCCTCTTCGCCTGGCTGCTGACCCGCAGCATCACCCTGCCCATCGCCAACGCCCTGGGCGCCGCCGAAGAAATCGCCGAGGGCAACCTGACCCGGCCGATCAAGGTCGATGGCAGTGACGAGGCCGGGCGCCTGTTGCAGGCCATGGCCAAAATGCAGGAAAAACTGCGCGACACCCTGCAGCGCATCTCCGGTTCCGCCACCCAGTTGGCCTCGGCGGCCGAAGAGCTCAACAGCGTCACCGAGGAAAGCGCCCGCGGCCTGACCCAGCAGAACAACGAGATCGAACAGGCCGCCACCGCGGTCAACGAAATGACCAGCGCCGTGGAAGAAGTGGCACGCAATGCGGTGAGCACCTCCGAAGCGTCGAAGAATGCCACCGCCTCCGCCGGCGACGGCCGCGACCTGGTGCAGGAAACCGTGTCGGCCATCGAGCGCATGAGTTCCGACGTGCAGGGCACCGCCAGCCTGATCGGCGACCTGGCCAACGAGTCCCGGGACATCGGCAAGGTGCTGGACGTGATTCGCGGCCTGGCCGACCAGACCAACCTGCTGGCCCTCAATGCCGCCATCGAAGCCGCCCGTGCCGGTGAGGCCGGTCGTGGTTTTGCCGTGGTCGCCGACGAAGTCCGCGCCCTGGCCCACCGCACCCAGCAGTCCACCAGCGAGATCGAACGCATGATCGGCAGCATCCAGAGCGGCACCGAGCACGCCGTGGATTCCATGCGCAACAGCACCGAGCGCGCCGAGTCGACCCTGAACATCGCCCGGGGTGCCGGCCTGTCCCTGGACACCATCAACAGCGCCATCATCGAGATCAACGAACGAAACCTGGTGATCGCCAGCGCCGCTGAAGAACAGGCCCAGGTGGCCCGGGAAGTGGACCGCAACCTGGTGAACATCCGCGACTTGTCGGTGCAGTCCTCCACCGGTGCCAACCAGACCAGTGCAGCCAGCAACGAGCTGTCGCGCCTGGCCGTGGACCTCAACGGCATGGTTGCCCGCTTCCGCCTCTGAAACACCCCGCCAGCCCCGGATGGCGCCGGTAAATCGGCGCCGGAATTCGCACCTGGGGAATCCGCCACTGTCGCCAAAAGCTTTTTGACAGTGGCGTATTTCAACAGGTTAGAATCGCTGGCACGCAGACTGCATGGTCAGCCTGCGCCCGCCTTTTTCGCCCTGGAGTACTGCCTTTGAATGCGACGACCATCAACAGCCTGTTCTTGATCGGCGCGTTGCTGGTAGGTGCGAGCATTCTGGTGAGTTCACTTTCATCGCGCCTGGGCATCCCGATCCTGGTGATCATCCTGGCCGTGGGCATGACCGCCGGGGTGGATGGCGGCGGCATCATCTTCGACAACTACCCGACCGCCTACCTGGTAGGCAACCTGGCCCTGGCCGTGATCCTGCTGGACGGCGGCTTGCGTACCCGGGTCGCGAGCTTCCGCGTGGCCCTGTGGCCGGCGCTGTCCCTGGCCACGGTGGGGGTGCTGATCACCACTGGCCTGACCGGCATGGCGGCCGCCTGGCTGTTCGACCTCAACCTGATCCAGGGCCTGCTGATCGGCGCCATCGTCGGCTCCACCGACGCCGCCGCGGTGTTCTCGCTGCTGGGGGGCAAGGGCCTCAACGAGCGGGTCACCGCCAGCCTGGAGATCGAATCCGGCAGCAACGACCCGATGGCGGTGTTCCTCACCGTGACCCTGATCGACATGCTCGCCAGCGGCCACACCGGCCTGCACTGGAGCCTGCTGACGGACCTGATCCGCGAGTTCGGCATCGGCGCGGTGATCGGCCTGGGCGGTGGCTGGCTGATGCTGCAACTGGTCAACCGCATCCACCTGGCCACCGGCCTGTACCCGATCCTGGTGGTGGCCGGCGGCCTGGTGGTGTTCGCCCTGACCAACGCCCTGCACGGCAGCGGCTTCCTCGCCGTGTACCTGTGCGGCCTGGTGATCGGCAACCGCCCGGTACGCAGCCGCCACGGCATCCTGCACATGCTCGACGGCATGGCCTGGCTGGCGCAGATCGGCATGTTCCTGGTGCTGGGGCTGCTGGTCACCCCCCACGACCTGCTGCCTATCGCGCTGCCGGCCCTGGGCCTGGCGCTGTGGATGATCCTGTTCGCCCGACCGCTGTCGGTGCTGGTGGGCCTGGCCCCGTTCAAGGCTTTCCATGGCCGGGAAAAGGCCTTCATTTCCTGGGTCGGGCTACGCGGTGCGGTCCCGATCATTCTCGCGGTGTTCCCGCTGATGGCCGGGCTGCCCAATGCCCAGCTGTACTTCAACCTGGCGTTCTTCATCGTGCTGATCTCGCTGCTGCTGCAGGGCACCAGCCTGCCGTGGGTGGCCAAGTGGCTGAAGGTCACGGTGCCACCGGAGCCGGCACCCATCTCCCGGGCGGCCCTGGAAGTCCACGTCACCAGCGAGTGGGAGCTGTTCGTCTACCGCCTGGGGGCGGAGAAGTGGTGCATCGGCGCGGCCCTGCGGGAGCTGAAAATGCCCGAGGGCACGCGCATCGCCGCACTGTTTCGTGGCCAGCAACTGCTCCATCCGTCGGGTAGTACGGTGCTCGAAGCCGACGATCTGCTGTGCGTGATCGGCCATGAACACAACCTCCCGGCCCTGGGCAAACTCTTCAGCCAGGCTCCGGAACGCGGCCTGGACCTGCGCTTCTTCGGCGACTTCGTGCTCGAGGGCGATGCCCAGCTGGGTGCGGTCTCGGCGCTCTACGGGCTCAAGCTCGACGGCCAGGACGCGGACATGCCGCTGGGCGCCTTCATCGCCCAGAAGGTCGGTGGTGCACCGGTGGTCGGCGACCAGGTGGAATGGAACAACACCATCTGGACCGTGGCCGTGATGGACGGGAACAAGATCGGCAAGGTCGGCGTCAGATTCCCCGAAGGAAGTCGCCCCGGCCCCGGACTCTTCCTCTAAACTGCGGAACGCGTCAGCCTCCCGGCATGACGCCCCCTATTCCTACTTGCTCGACCGACCTCTATGCCTATCCTGCGTAAATTTTTCGCTGTTGCCCTGCTGGGCCTGAGTCTCTCTGTCGGCGCGGTACAGGGCGGTGACCCGCCCAGCGCCGAGGCGGTCCAGCAAAGCCTGGACAAGATCGCCGAGCGCAAACTGCCGGAGGCCGACCAGAAGGCCCTGCAGACGCTGCTGCAGAACACCCTGAACCAGCTGGCCAACAAGCAGAACTACGAGCAGCGCCTGAGCGACCTCAAGCAGCAATTGAGCAGTGCCCCGCGCCAGACGGCGGAAAACCAGCGCGAACTGGCCCGCCTGAAAGCCAGCAAAGTGGTCCCGGTGCTCCAGCGCTACGGCTCGTTGCCGGTATCGCAGCTCGAACAGCTGCTGACCGAGCGCACCAACTTGCAAGGCGACCTGCAAAAGGCCCTGGCCGACGCCAATACCCTGAACATCACCGCCCAGACCCGCCCCGAGCGTGCCCAGGCGGAGATCAGCAGCAGCCAGACACGCATCCTGCAGATCAACGCCGCACTCAAGTCCGGCAAGGACGGCGGCAAGCTGCTCAGCGCCGACCAGCGCAACCTGCTCAACGCCGAGCTGGCAGCGATCAACGCGCTGATCCCCCTGCGCCGCCAGGAACTGGCCGGCAACAGCCAATTGCAGGATCTGGGCAGCAGCCAACATGACCTGCTGATGGAAAAGACCGCGCGCCTGGAGCAGGAAATCCAGGACCTGCAGACCCTGATCAACCAGAAGCGCCTGGCCCAATCCCAGGAAACCGTGACCCAGCAGTCCATCGAGGCGCAGAAGGCCGGGAGCAGCAGCCTGCTGGCCACCGAGAGCGCCAGCAACCTCAGGCTCTCCGACTACCTGCTCAAAAGCACCGACCGCCTCAACGAACTGACCCAGCAGAACCTGCTGACCAAGCAGCAACTGGACAGCGTGACCCAGAGCGATGCGGCCCTGGACGAGCAGATCAACGTGCTCAAGGGCAGCCTGCTGCTGTCGAAGATCCTCTATAAACAGAAGCAGGCCCTGCCGCGCCTGAAGCTGGACCGCGACCTGGCGGACGAAATCGCCGACATCCGCCTCTATCAGTTCGAAGTCAATCAACAGCGCGAGCTGCTGGGCAGCCCCAGCACCTACGTCGACAACCTGCTCAAGAACCAACCCCCGGAGCAGGTCACGCCACAACTGCGCCGGACCCTGATCGATCTCGCCATCACCCGTGCCGACCTGCTGGAGCGCCTGAACCGCGAACTGAGCGCGCTGCTCAATGAATCCATCACCCTGCAGTTGAACCAGAAGCAGTTGCTCAGCACCTCCCAGAGCCTGCGGGCGACCCTCGACGAGCAGATGTTCTGGATCCCCAGCAACAAGCCACTGGACGCCGAGTGGCTGCAAAGCGTCCCCGTGCGCCTGGAGCGCCAGGTCACCACCCTGCCCTGGGCCTCCAGCTTCAGCGAACTGACCGACGGCCTGGCCCAGCGGCCGCTACTGTTCCTGCCCCTGGCGCTGCTGATCGGCGCCCTGCTGTGGCGGCGCAAGGCCCTGTATGCGCGCCTGAACAAAGTGCACAAGGACATCGGCCATTTCAAACGCGACAGCCAGTGGCACACACCGCTGGCGATCCTGGTGAACATCCTCCTGGCAATGCCGGTGACCCTGGTCCTGGCTCTGTGTGGCTACGCCCTGCAGATCGACGCCCGTGGGCAGAACGCCAACCTCGGCGCCGCGCTGCTGCAGATCGCCCAGGCCTGGCTGGTGTTCTATACCGCCTATCGGATCCTCGCCCCAGGCGGCGTGGCAGAACTGCATTTCCGCTGGGAAAAACCCCAGGTGGAATTCCTCCAGGGCTGGGTCCGGCGCCTGGGGCTGGTGGTCCTGGCGCTGGTGGCCGTGGTGGCAGTGGCCGAGCACCAGCCTGCGGCCCTGGCTGATGACGTGCTGGGCATCGCCGTGGTGCTGACCTGCTATGCACTGATGGCCTGGCTGCTGAGCCGCCTGCTGCTGAGCAGCCCGACCCACCAGAACACCTCGCTGTTCCGCAAGGCGGTGGGCGTGCTCTTCACCCTGCTGCCGATCGCCCTGTTCATCGCCGTGTGCTTCGGCTACTACTACACCGCCCTGAAACTCAGCGACCGGCTGATCAACACCCTGTACCTGCTGATGTTCTGGCTGGTGATCGAAGCCACCTTCGTCCGCGGCCTGAGCGTGGCGGCCCGGCGCCTGGCCTACCAGCGCGCGCTGAGCAAGCGCCAGGCCGCCAAGGAAGCCGGGGAAAGCGGCGAGGCGGTGGTGGAAGAGCCAACCCTGGATATCGAGAAGGTCAATGAGCAATCCCTGCGCCTGATCCGCCTGGCCCTGCTGGGCGGCTTCATGGCGGCGCTGTACTGGGTATGGTCGGACCTGATCACGGTGTTCTCCTACCTGGACAACGTCACCCTCTACGAATACACCAGCGGCACCGGCGCCAACATGAGCATGGTGCCCATCAGCATCGGCGACGTCATCGGCGCGCTGATCATCGTCGGCATCACCTTCGCCCTGGCGCGCAACCTGCCGGGCCTGCTGGAGGTACTGGTGCTGTCCAAGCTGGACCTGGCCCAGGGCAGCGCCTACGCCACCACCACCCTGCTGTCCTACGCCATCGCCGGGATAGGTTTCGTTGCGACGCTTTCGACCCTCGGGGTCAGCTGGGACAAGCTGCAATGGCTGGTGGCCGCCTTGTCGGTGGGCCTGGGTTTCGGCATGCAGGCGATCTTCGCCAACTTCATCTCCGGCATCATCATCCTGTTCGAGCGCCCGGTACGGATCGGCGACACCATCACCATCGGCAACCTGTCGGGCACCGTGAGCAAGATCCGCATCCGTGCCACCACCATCACCGACTTCGACCGCAAGGACATCATCGTCCCCAACCAGACCTTCATCACCGGCCAGTTGATCAACTGGTCGCTGACCGACACCATCACCCGGGTGACCCTCAAGCTCGGCGTGGACTACGGTTCGGACCTGGACCTGGTCAAGGAACTGCTGCTCAAGGCCGCCCGGGAGAACCCGCGGGTACTCAAGGAGCCGGAACCCCATGTGTACTTCCTGAACTTCGGTGAAAGCACCCTGGACCATGAGCTGCGCATGCACGTGCGCGAGCTGGGGGACCGCAACCCGGTGGTCGACGAGGTCAACCGCTTCATCAACCGCGAGTTCAAGAAACAGCACATCAACATCTCGTTCCGGCAGATGGAGGTCTACCTGAAGAACCTCCACGGCCAGGAATACAAGATGGTGCCCATCGAACCCGAGGCCAAGACCATAGTCCCGGTGGCCGAGGACAAGCCGCTGCAGGAGCCGCCGGCCAGCAAACTCGACTAAGGCCTCTTTCCCCAGCAGAATACTCGGACATTCTGCTGGGAGATGGCCGTTGAAAGCCCTCGACGAACTGACCTTCGACAACCGCTTCGCCCGCCTGGGCGACGCCTTCTCGACCCACGTACTGCCCGAACCCCTGGACAACCCGCGGCTGGTGGCCGCCAGCCCTGGCGCCATGGCGCTGCTGGACCTGGACCCGGCCGTGGCCGAAACCCCGGTGTTCGCCGAACTGTTCGGCGGGCACAAGCTGTGGGCCGAGGCCGAGCCCCGGGCCATGGTCTATTCCGGGCATCAGTTCGGTTCCTACAACCCGCAACTGGGGGACGGTCGCGGCCTGTTGCTGGGGGAGGTCTACAACCAGGCGGGAGAACACTGGGACCTGCACCTGAAGGGCGCCGGCCAGACGCCCTACTCGCGCATGGGCGATGGTCGCGCGGTGCTGCGCTCATCGATCCGCGAATTCCTTGCCTCCGAGGCCCTGCATGCTCTGGGTATTCCCAGCAGCCGCGCCCTGTGCGTGATCGGCTCGGACACCCCGGTATGGCGCGAGAAGCAGGAGCGCGGGGCCATGGTCCTGCGCCTGGCACCGAGCCATATCCGCTTCGGCCATTTCGAGTATTTCTACTACACCAAGAAACCCGAGCAGCAGAAGCAGTTGGGGGAGCATGTGCTGGCCCTGCATTTCCCCGAGTGCTTGGAGCAGCCTGACCCCTACCTGGCGATGTTCCGCGAGATCGTCGAGCGCAATGCCGAGCTGATTGCCAAATGGCAGGCCTACGGTTTCTGCCACGGGGTGATGAACACCGACAACATGTCGATCCTGGGCATCACCTTCGACTTCGGCCCCTTCGCCTTCCTCGACGATTTCGACGCCCACTTCATCTGCAACCACTCGGACGATCAGGGGCGCTACTCCTTCAGCAACCAGGTACCCATCGGCCAGTGGAACCTCAGCGCCCTGGCCCAGGCCCTGACCCCGTTCATCAGTGTCGAGGCGCTGCGCGAAAGCCTGGGCCTGTTCCTGCCGCTGTACCAGGCCCACTACCTGGACCTGATGCGCCGGCGCCTGGGCTTCACCCAGGCCGAGGCCGACGACCAGAAGCTGGTGGAACGCCTGCTGCAACTGATGCAGAACAGCGGCGTCGACTACAGCCTGTTCTTCCGCCGGCTGGGGGAGCACGCCCCGGAGCAGGCGCTGGCACGGCTGCGGGACGACTTCGTCGACCGCAACGGCTTCGACGCCTGGGCCGAGCTGTACCGGGAACGGGTCGCCCGCGATCCGATCCAGGGCCAGGACCTGCGCCGCGCGCGCATGCACGCGGTCAACCCGCTGTACATCCTGCGCAACTATTTGGCGCAGAAAGCCATCGACGCCGCAGAAGCCGGGGACTACAGCGAAGTGCGCCGCCTGCATCAGGTGCTGAGCCGGCCTTTCGAGGAACAGCCCGGCATGGACAGCTACGCCGAACGCCCGCCGGAGTGGGGCAAGCACCTGGAAATCAGCTGTTCGTCCTGACTCGGGCGAAGCCTTCCATCGATACCTTCATGCCCTAGGCCAACCTGCGGACCTGCGGCAGGTTGAGCCGGCGCTTGCCGTCCGGCACTGGCTCAACCTGGGATTGCACATGGACCCGCCACTGACGGGCAGGGATAATGCGCGCCCTGATTTCCAGTACCCGCAAGGATGCACATGAACCTGTTCTTCACCCTGGCCACCCTCGCCCTGGCCGTCTTCGGCCTGGTGTCGGTCGTCATCTACCTGAGCCGCCGCGCCAAGTACCGCATGAACCTGCAGGACCTGCACCTGCACGGCAAGGCGCACCGCAGCATTACCCAGGCCGAACTGGACGAGCTGGCCAAACAGACCGCCAGCCTGCAACGCATCCAGGGCAGCGGCGGCATGTCCTACAAGCCGATCAGCGACAGCGTCTATCTGATTAGCGGCGGCACCGCGAGCGACGGGCTGGAACTGCAGGTCCAGTCGGTGAAACACATGTCGATCGCCGGTATTCCCGTGGAATTTCCCTTCCCGATGGAAAGCTTCCTGGCCGACAACAACCAGGCCGAAGTGGTGATCGCCAAGAAGTTCGCCGTGGTCATCGGCCTCAATGGGCATCGCCTGGCCCAATGACGCACTGGCGGCCTGGCTGCCACCTTCACCGCTCGCCCATGCCCCGAGCCCTGCAACCATCGCTGCCCTGCAAGAGTCCGCCATGAAACGTCGCTACCTGCTGCTGTTGCCCCTGCTGCTGTCGCTGGCCGGGTGCAAGGAAGACTTCGCCACCCTGCACTTCCAGGAGCCGGTGCGCTCCGACCCCAAGGCCGGCCCGCAATACTCCGACCAGCTGGTGCACGAGGCGTACAAACAGAGCATTTACGCCGCGCTCGGCGCCCAGGGCCTGGACCCCGATGCCATCGCCCTGGAGCGCGACCAGGAGGATGACAAGGTCATTCACCTGCGCCTGGTGGATTACTCCCTGAGCCCGGAACAACGGGGCCGCCTCAGGGCCGTCTTCGAGCAGGTCACCGAGGCGCGCAAGGCCAGCTCGATGAACCTGCACCTGGAGCTGGACAACGCCCATGCCAAGGTCACCCCGTCGGGCACCAGCGACTTGCCGGACAGCATCGACGCCACCCTGGCGTTCGAGCCGGAGTTCGGCATGCTGCTGGACCGCAGCTACGCAGACAGCATGCAGGCCATCGTCAACGCGAGCGAAATCGAAGGCCCGGTCAGTTGCAAGATCACCGCGCGCCTGGCCACGCCCATGCCCTTGAAACTGATCGCCTACGAAGCCCTTGAGCAGGACAACAGCGAGCGCGGCCTGATCTCCTTGCTGACCCGCGGCGGCAGCATTGCCAAGGTGCCACTCAAGGTGCATTTCGATGACCCGGACCTGAACCGGCTCCTGCAACAGAAGACCATCCAGGCCTGGCCATCCAGCTCGAAGATCACCCGGCCCGCCCCGGTGCCCCTCGACGAATTCGCCATCGTCATCGGCTCCATCGGTGTCCAGACCCTGACCTCGGCCCTGCCTTTCGACACCCGCAAGGAGGAGCTGCAGGAGCTGTGCAATCAGCACATGCAGGCCCTCGGCCGGCCATTCACCTTTCACATGGGCCGCACCCTGGATCGCCTGGTCAGCGTCGAACTGGCCTCGCCCAGCCGCTGAACCCAGGACGGGCGTCAGCTTGATATTCACCCCGGGCGCCGCCATCTAAGGCGCTCAACCTATTTGCGGAGCCCATCATGTCCGAGCCACTGCTGATCCCCTGCCCGCACTGCAACGGCCTCAACCGCATTCCCGCCGAGCGCCTGGGCGATCACCCCAAGTGCGGGCGCTGCAAGGCCGAGGTCTTGCTGAGCCAACCCTTTGACTTGAAACAGGGCGACTACGCCAGCCAGATCAAGGGCGACCTGCCGTTGCTGGTGGATGTGTGGGCAGACTGGTGCGGGCCGTGCAAATCCTTTGCGCCGATCTTCCAGCAAGCCGCCGCGCAGCTCAGCGGCAAGTGCCGCCTGGCCAAGCTGGACAGTGAAGCCAACCCGCAGCTGGCGGGGCAGTTGGGGATTCGCTCGATCCCCAGCCTGATTCTGTTCAAGAACGGTCGGGAAGTGGCCCGGCAAAGTGGCGCCTTGCCACTGCCGCAATTGTTGAGCTGGCTGCGCAGCCAGGGGATTTGACGCAGCGCCAAGAGCCGCAGGCCACGCCCTGCGCTCATGGCCTCTTGAGGGTCAGGCGTTTTCCAGCAGGTTGTGCAGGTCGACGAATTGCTGGGTCAGCTTGTGTCGTGGGTCCAGGTGGATCAGCGGCAGGCTGGCCTGGTGGGACTCACGCATGCGCACCGAGCTGCCCAGGTACACCGGCAGCACTGGCAGGCCCTCGCTGATCAGTTCGTCGAGCATCTGCTGCGGCAGGCTGGCCCGGGCCTGGAACTGATTGACCACGATGCCCTCGACCTCCAGCCCCTCGTTGTGGTCTTCCTTCAGTTCTTCGATCTCCGCCAGCAGGCCGTACAGGGCCTGGCGGGAAAAACTGTCGCAGTCGAAGGGAATCAGCACACGATCAGCCGCGATCAGCGCCGATACCGCGTAAAAATTGAGGGCCGGCGGGGTATCGAGGTAGATCCGGTCGTAATCCTCGGCCAGCTCGTCCAGCAATTTGCGCAGCTTGTTGATCTTGTGCTTGGCCTCAAGCTTGGGCTGCAGGTCCGCCAGTTCGGCGGTGGCCGTGATCACGTGCAGGTTGTCGAAGGGGGTCTCGTAGATATCCACCTGGTTTTTCTTGGCGAACGGTCCGGACGACAGGGTTTGCTTGAAAAAATCGGCAATACCCATGGGAATGTCCTCGCCGGTCAGGCCGGTGAGGTACTGGGTCGAGTTGGCCTGGGCATCCAGGTCCACCAGCAAGGTGCGATAGCCCTCGCTGGCGCTGACCGCCGCCAGATTGCAGGCAATACTGGATTTGCCCACGCCACCTTTCTGATTGAACACCACACGCCGCATGTCTAGACCTCCCTGTATCAAAGATCACCGAGTGTAGTAGGCCACGCGGCCCCTTAGCTACCTTGCTGTCACACAGATGTTCCTTGCCCGCAGCCCTGGCACAAACACCGGGCAATGTCGGCCCCGAGGCCGGCCTGGGACCGAAAGACTTCAGATAGTGGCAAAAAGACACCTCGCATCGCGTCGGATTTTTCGCTTTTGCGACCAACAGGCCAAGGAGCATTTGCTACAAGCCAGTCGCACCGGGATAATGCGCGCCACTGACGCCTTCGCGTCACTCAGGTCAATCGCCGATCGAAGCGATATACCGCGTCAAGGAAGCCCGCAGGGGCGGGATGAAATCAAGTGATCAAGTTCAACATCGCTCAATGGCGTGCGTGGGCCCCTGGGCTCGAAAGCGTGGACGCCTGGCAGGCCTGGAGCCGTCAACCGGCCCTGCCTGAAAACAGCGATGCCGCCCCCGATGTGTCCTTTCTCCCCGCCATGCAGCGGCGGCGCCTCAGCCGCCTGGCGCGCATGGCGTTCAGCGTCGGCTGGCCCCTGGCCGAGGGCCTGGAACAACTGCCGCTGGTGTTCATCTCCCGGCATGGCGAAACCCCGCGCACCTTCGAGATTCTCAGCGACCTGGCCGCCGAGCAGCCGTTGTCGCCCACCCAGTTCAGCCTCTCGGTGCACAACGCAGTGATCGGCCTGTGGTCGATCATGCGCGGCGAAACCAGCGAAATGACCGCCCTGGCCGCTGCCGGCGATGGCCTTGAGCATGGCCTGCTGGAGGCGGCCACCCTGCTGGCCAACGGCGCCCCCCACGTATTGCTGGTGATCACCGAGGAACAACCGCCCGAGGCCTATGCCAGCTGGATCGACGACGTGCCGTTCCCCTATGCCCTGGGCCTGCTGCTGACCCCCGGCGACGACTGGCAGTTGTCCCTGGGCAGCCATGACGGTCAAACGCCCAGGGCCCAATGGCCCCACGCCCTGAATCTGCTGCGCACCCTGCTGGGCGCGCAGACCTTTTGCCAACATGCCTGGATGAATCGTGTATGGACCTGGCAACGCAACCACTGAGCGCCAAGGGCCGCAATGCCTACTACTGGCGCCTGATGGCCACGGCGCTGAGCTTTGCACTGTTCGGAATAGGTGGTTTGTGCCTGCGCCTGGTGATTTTCCCCCTGCTCGCCTGCCTGCCCGGCGACGCCCAGCGCCAGCGCCAGCGGGCGCGCAATACCGTGAGTCGGCTGTTCTGGCTGTTTATCCGCTTCATGGCCAGGAGCGGCGTGCTCACCTATGAGGTCCAGGGCGCCGAGCGGCTCGGGCGACCGGGGCAGATGATCATCGCCAACCACCCCTCGCTGATCGACGTGGTGTTCCTCATCGGCCTGGTGCGCGACGCCAACTGCGTGGTGAAGCAGAGCCTGTGGAACAACCCCTTCACCCGCGGCCCGGTGCGCGCCACCCAGTACATCAGCAACGACGGCAGCATGGACATGCTCGACAGCGCCTGCGGGGCGCTGCAAGCAGGCCAGACCCTGATCGTCTTTCCCGAGGGCACCCGCACCCAGCCGGGGGCCGCTCCGGCCTTTCATCGGGGAGCGGCGGCCATCGCCCTGCGCGGTGCGAAGATCATCACCCCGGTGGTGATCCGGGTCAGCCCCAGCACCCTGACCAAGGCCGAACCCTGGTATCGCATCCCGCAACGCCGCGTGCACTTCAGTTTTCACGTCGGCGCCGATATAGACCCACAGACCTTTGCAGCCCAGGGCCCGGCGCCCCAGGCTTCGCGCAAGCTCAATGAGCACTTGCACCATTTTTTCATTAAGGAGCTCGCCAGAGATGAGCGATACACACCCGGACCTGATGCTTGAAATCAAACTGCTGATCATCGACGCCCTGGGCCTCGAAGACATCAGTGCCCAGGACATCGGCAACGACCAGACGCTGTTCGGCGAAGGCCTCGGCCTGGACTCGGTGGACGCCCTGGAGCTGGGCCTGGCGATCCAGAAGAAGTACGGCATCAAGATCGACGCCGACGCCAAGGACACCCGCAACCACTTCAGCAACGTGGCGAGCCTTGCGGCGTTCGTCACTGCAAAACAGGCAGCTTGAGAACCGACCATGCAAACCCGTGACGATATCTTCAACACCCTGCGCGATGCCCTGGTCGAGCTCTTCGAACTGGAGCCCGAGCGCGTCAGCCTCGAGTCCAACCTGTACGAAGACCTGGAAATCGACAGCATCGATGCGGTCGACCTGATCGACCACATCAAGCGCCAGACCGGCAAGAAAATCGCCGCCGAGGAATTCAAGTCGGTGCGCACCGTCAACGACGTGGTCGAGGCGGTCTACCGTCTGGTCCAGCCGGCCGCATGAGCCGGCTGATCGGCCTGGGCTTGTTGCTGGCCGGCCTGCTCTACCCCTTCGCGGTGTACTTCGGCATGGAGCATTTCGCTCCGTGGCAGTTCGGCCTGCTGCTGGGCGGCCTGTGGCTGGCCCGGGCGCTGACCGGCGAACGCCGCCCCGGCAGCCTGTGGATGGCCATTGCGGCAATCGCCTTCTGCCTGCTGCTGGCCTGGTTCGACAACCCGGCGCTGCTGCGCTGGTACCCGGTGCTGATCAGCGCCTTCATGCTCGGCCTGTTCGGCCTGAGCCTGAAATACGGCCCCCCGGTGGCAGAGCGCCTGGCCCGCATCAGCGAGCCGCAATTGCCGGAAAAGGCCATACGTTATACGCGCCAGGTGACCGTCGCCTGGAGCGTGTTTTTCCTCTGTAACGGAATGCTCGCCGCGGCCCTGACCCTGTGGGCGCCGCTGAGCTGGTGGACGTTGTACAACGGCCTGATCGCCTATGGGCTGATGGGCCTGCTGTTTGCCATTGAATGGCTGTTACGACAACGGGTAAGAGGCCGTAGATGAACTGGATTGCCCTTGAGCAGCTGTTGCTCAAGCTACATACGCCGCGAGCGGTCAGCGCCGCGCCGGCCATCGACCTGGGTGCCGTGCAGGAACAGGCCCTGAGCCTGGCCGCGGCCCTGCAAGCCCGTGGCGTACGACGCCTGGCGGTGCACCTGGAAGACGCCGTGGAACTGGCGGTAGCCCTGCTCGGCGCCTGGCGTGCCGGGGCCAGCGTGCTGTTGCCCGCCGACCTGCAAGCCCAGACCCGCCAGCGCTGGTCGAGCGAAGTCGACCTGTGGCTGACCGACCAGGACACGCCCCTGCACCAGTTGCAGGCCAGCCCCCTGGCCCCGGCCGAGCTGGACCTGGACACCTGCCAGTTGAGCCTGTGCACCTCCGGCTCCAGCGGCGAACCCAAGCGCATCGAGAAGAACCTGCGGCAACTGGCCAACGAGGTCGTCGCCCTGGAACACCTGTGGGGCGCCGACCTGGGCCAGGCCTGGATCATCGGCAGCGTCGCCACCCAGCACATCTACGGTTTGCTGTTCCGCGTGCTCTGGCCCCTGTGCGCCGGGCGGCCTTTTGTACGCCGCCAGCTGCCATTTCCCGAAGACCTGCAACGGGCCAGCCGCGAGTGCCCGGCGTTTGCCTGGGTGGCGAGCCCGGCCCTGCTCAAGCGCATGGGCGACAACCTCGACTGGCCGGCCCTGAGCCAGGTACGGCGGGTGTTTTCCTCCGGCGGCGCCTTGCCCGCCGAAGCGGCCAGCGGCCTGCACCAGCGCCTGCAGCAATGGCCGACGGAAATCCTCGGCAGCTCGGAAACCGGCGGCATCGCCTGGCGCCAGGGGCCAGGCCTGTGGCAGCCCTTCGCCGATGTACGGCTGAGCCAGGATGCCGACGGCGCGCTGTTGATCGCCTCGCCCTACCTGCCGGCCGGGCATATCGAACACACGGCCGACGCCGCGCGGATCGCCGCCGACGGGCGCTTCGAACTGCTGGGGCGCCTGGATCGCATCGTCAAGCTGGAAGAAAAACGCATTTCCCTGCCCATGCTTGAGCAGGCCCTGGCCAGCCACGAATGGGTGGCGGAAGCGCGGCTCGGGGTGATCGAAGACAACCGCGCCTACCTCGGTGCCCTGCTGGTGCTCAGCGAGCCCGGCCTGCATGCCCTGCGCAACCAGGGCCGGCGCCACCTGACCCAGGCCCTGCGCCAGCACCTGGCCGGGCATTGCGAAGCCCTGGCCCTGCCCCGGCGCTGGCGCCTGGTGCGGCAACTGCCGCTGAACAGCCAGGGCAAGCTGCCCCAGGCGCAAGTCCAGGCCCTGCTGCTGGCTCCACGCCCGCAAGCCCCGGAAGTACTGGAGCAACGGCAGCACGAGGAGGAGTGGCAGCTGCAACTGGCCATTCCGCCGGACCTGGCGTACTTCAGCGGGCACTTCCCCCAGACCCCGGTGCTGCCGGGGGTGGTACAGGTGGACTGGGCCCTGGCCCTGGGCCAGCAACTGCTGGAGCTGCCGGGCCGCTTCGCCGGCATGGAAGTGCTGAAGTTCCAGCAACTGGTACGCCCCGGCGACCGCATCCAGCTGAACCTGCGTTTCGATGCCCAGCGCCAGAAACTGTATTTCGCCTACCTCAATGACGGGGCTCCCTGCTCCAGCGGGCGGATCGTCCTGGAGGCCAGCTGTGGATAAGTTGTACGGCGTTGCGCCCGGGATTCGCTGGCAGGCCAGCGCCTACGCTGAAGAGGCCCGCTACCATGCATAAGCCTTGTGCGGTGATCCCGGTCTACAACCATGAAACCGCCGTGCCGGCGGTGGTCCAGGCGCTCCTGGCCCACGGCCTGCCCTGTGTCCTGGTGGACGACGCCAGCAGCCCCGGATGCGCCGCGGTGCTGGAACAACTGGCCGGCCTCGACCAGGTGTTCCTGATCCGCCTGGCAATCAACCAGGGCAAGGGCGGCGCGGTCATGGCCGGCCTGCGCGAAGCGGCGCAGCTGGGTTTCAGCCATGCCCTGCAAGTCGATGCCGATGGCCAGCACGACCTCACGGATGTGGATAACTTCATCCAGCACTCCCAGGCCCACCCCGAGGCGCTGGTCTGCGGTTATCCACAGTACGACGCCAGCGTGCCCAAGGGGCGCCTGTATGCCCGCTACCTGACCCACGTGTGGGTCTGGATCAACAGCCTGTCACTGCAGATTCCCGATTCCATGTGCGGCTTCCGGGTCTACCCCTTGCCACCGACCCTGGCCCTGCTGGACTCGGTGCAACTGGGCCGGCGCATGGACTTCGACCCGGAGATCCTGGTGCGCCTGGCCTGGCGCAACCAGCCCATGCGCTGGCTGCCGACCCGGGTGCACTACCCGCAGGACGGCCTCTCGCACTTTCGCCTGTTCCATGACAACGCGCTGATCTCGAAGATGCACGCCAAGCTGTTCTTCGGCATGTTGGCGCGCCTGCCGCTGATCCTCTGGCGCCGGTGGCGTCCATGAGCCAGGAGCAACCCAAGGAGCCCGGCAACGAACACTGGGCCGGCCATCAGGAGCGCGGCAGCTTCTGGCTGATGAAGCTCACCGCCCTGGGCGTGCGGGTGCTGGGGCGCCGGCTGCTGAGCCCGGTGCTGTACGCCATCGTGTTCTACTTCTTCCTGTTCGGCCGCCGGGCCCGGCGCAGCATCTGGCAGTACCAGCAGCACCTGGCCCAATGGAGCGGGCGCGACGAGTTGCGCCCCAGCCACTGGCGGGTGTTCGGCCAGTTCATGGCCTTTGCCGATGCCCTGCTGGACAAGCTCGACGTGTGGAACGGCAAACTGCGCATCGAACAGATCGAGATCGTCGACCCGGCGCAACTGCGCCACCAACTGCGCGGCGAACGCGGGCAGATGCTGGTGGGCGCCCACCTGGGCAACCTGGAAGTGTGCCGGGCCCTGGCCGAGCTGGGGGAGCAGGTGACCATGAACGTGCTGGTGCACACCAAGCACGCCGAACGCTTCAACCGCCTGCTGGGCGAAGCCGGGGCCAGCAACCTGCGGCTGATCCAGGTCAGCGAGCTGGACCCGGCGATCATGCTGCAACTGAGCCAGCGCCTGGATCGCGGCGAATGGCTGGCGATTGCCGGGGACCGCGTGCCGCTGCACGGCGGGCGCAACGTGCGGGTGGATTTCCTCGGCCACCCGGCCGCCTTCCCCCAGGGCCCATGGCTGCTGGCCGGGCTGCTCAAGTGCCCGGTCAACCTGCTGCTGTGCCTGAAACAGCAAGGCCGCTACCAGGTGATCCTCGAGCCCTTCGCCGACGCCGTGCAGTGGAAACGCAATGACCGCCAGCAAGTGATCGCCCAGTGGACCGCCCGCTACGCCGAGCGCCTGGGCCAGTACTGCCTGCAAGCCCCGCAACAATGGTTCAACTTTTACCCATTCTGGAAGACCGATGACGACCTCGACCCATGAGCCGGTAACCTTCGGCGAACACCCCCTGCGCATCGAAGACGTGCTGGCCCTGGCCAACCGCCAGGTGCCCACGCGCCTGCAAGGCGACGCCGCCTGGCGCCAGCGGATCGCCAAGGGCGCGCAGTTCCTCGATTCCCTGCTGGACAAGGAAGGGGTGATCTACGGCGTGACCACCGGCTACGGCGACTCTTGCGTGGTGGCGGTGCCGCTGCAGCACGTCGAGGCGCTGCCGCGCCATCTGTACACCTTCCACGGTTGCGGCCTGGGCAAGCTGCTGGACGCCCAGGCTACCCGCGCGGTACTGGCGGCGCGCCTGCAGTCGCTGTGCCACGGGGTTTCCGGGGTGCGCGTGGAACTGCTGGAGCGCCTGCAGGCCTTCCTCGACCAGGACATCCTGCCGCTGATCCCGGAAGAGGGCTCGGTGGGCGCCAGCGGCGACCTGACGCCGCTGTCCTATGTGGCGGCGACCCTGTCCGGCGAACGCGAGGTGCTGTTCCGCGGCGAGCGGCGCGAGTCCGCCGAGGTGCACCGCGAGTTGGGCTGGGAACCGCTGGTACTGCGGCCCAAGGAAGCCCTGGCGCTGATGAACGGCACCGCGGTAATGACCGGGCTGGCCTGCCTGGCCTTCGCCCGGGCCGACTACCTGCTGCGCCTGGCGACCCGCATCACCGCCCTCAACGTGGTGGCCCTGCAGGGCAATCCGGAACACTTCGACGAACGCCTGTTCGCCGCCAAGCCGCACCCGGGGCAGATGCAAGTGGCCGCCTGGCTGCGCCAGGACCTGGCGATCGACGCGCCGACCGCGCCCCTGCATCGCCTGCAGGACCGCTACTCGCTGCGCTGCGCCCCCCATGTGCTGGGGGTGCTGGCCGACAGCCTGAACTGGCTGCGCAGTTTCATCGAGACCGAGCTCAACAGCGCCAACGACAACCCCATCATCGACGCCGAGGCCGAGCGCGTGCTGCACGGCGGGCACTTCTATGGCGGGCATATCGCTTTTGCCATGGATAGCCTGAAGAACCTGGTGGCCAACGTCGCCGACCTGCTGGACCGGCAACTGGCCCTGCTGGTGGACGTGCGCTACAACCACGGCCTGCCGAGCAACCTGTCCGGCGCCAGCGCCGAACGCGCCATGCTCAACCACGGCTTCAAGGCGGTGCAGATCGGCGCCAGCGCCTGGACCGCCGAGGCCCTGAAAAACACCCTGCCGGCCAGCGTGTTCTCGCGCTCCACCGAGTGCCACAACCAGGACAAGGTGAGCATGGGCACCATCGCCGCCCGGGATGCGATCCGCGTGCTGGAGCTCACCGAACAAGTGGCCGCCGCCACCTTGCTGGCGGCCAACCAGGGGGTCTGGCTGCGCAGCCAGGAAGCCGATGCCCGGCCTTTGCCGCCTGCCCTGGATGCCATGCACCGGCAACTGGCCGAAGACTTCGCACCGGTGATCGAAGACCGCGCCCTGGAGCGCGAACTGCGCCTGTGCCTGCAACGCATCGCCGAACAACACTGGAGGCTGCATGCGTAGCAAGGGAGTGATCCACGCCGACACCCAGATCCAGGTGCCCTTCTTCGACGTCGACACCATGCACGTCGTCTGGCACGGGCATTACGTCAAATACCTGGAGGTCGCCCGCTGCGCCCTGCTGGACAAGCTCGGCCACAATTACCAGCAGATGCTCGAATCCGGCTACGCCTGGCCGGTGATCGACCTGCAACTGCGCTACGTGCGCGGCGCGGTGTTCGGCCAGACCCTGAACGTGCGCGCCAGCCTGGTGGAGTGGGAAAGCCGGCTGAAGATCAACTACCTGATCACCGACCAGGCCACGGGCGAGCGCATGACCCGCGCCAGCTCAGTGCAGGTGGCCGTGGAGATCGCCAGCCGGGAAATGCAACTGGCCTCGCCCAAGGTCTTCACCGACGCCGTCGCGAGGGCCCTGCCATGACCGTAGGAGCGAGCTTGCTCGCCAAGAGGGTCGGTCTGTCTGCCCAGTGCATGGCGCTGCGCACCGTGGTGCGGCGGTTCGCGAGCAAGCTCGCGCCTACGCTCTTGGTGCTCTGGTGGGTGCCGGGGCTGGCCCAGGCCTTCGACCTGCAACAGTTGAGCGATCAGCTGTCGCGGCCGGAGGTGATCCACGGCCGCTTCATCCAGGAAAAACACCTGCGGGCCCTGCCCCAGCCGCTGACCAGCAAGGGCCACTTTGTCCTGGCGAAAAATCACGGCCTGCTGTGGCTGCTGCAGACCCCGTTGCAACAGGACTACCGCATCACTGCCCAGGGCATCGCCCGGCGCGATGGCAGCGGCTGGCAGATGCTTCCCGGCAAAAGCGCCGGGGCCGAGCAGAACCGCCTGTTCCTCGCTGTGCTGCAAGGCGACAGCAGCGGCCTGCAGCGGGACTTCGAACTCAAGCTGCAAGGCAGTGCGCAGAACTGGCAGTTGCAACTGATCCCCCGTTCCCTGCTGCTGAAACAGATCTTCACCCAGATCAATATCGACGGCGGCGAGCTGGTGCAGCGCATCGAACTGCTGGAAGCCCAGGGCGACCGCACCTTGCTGATCATGCAAGACAGCAGCAGTGCCCAACCCTTGAGCGAAGCGGAGCAACATGACTTTGCCGAGTGAACACTGGCTGCCGCGGTTTTTCCTGATTCTGCTGACCCTGGTCCTGGCCCTCGGTGCCTGGCAATGGCGCCATGGCGCGCCGCTGTCGGCCAACCTCATGGAACTGGTGCCCGGCACCGCCCCGGATGCCCTGGAGCAACAGGCCGAGCAACGCATGCAGGAACCGCTGAACCGGGAAATCCTGGTGCTGGTGGGGCATGCCGAACGCCAGCAGGCAGTGGCCATGGCCCGGCAACTGGCCGAGCAATGGCAGGCCAGCGGGTTGTTCGAGAAGGTCCAGTGGAACCTCCAGGCCGACCTGCCGGCGCTGCGCCAGCAGTTGCTGCAGGGCCGCCTGGCGATGCTCGGGGCCAAGGACCGCGAGCAACTGATCCAGCAGCCCGAGGCGTTTATCCAGCAACGGGTGCAGAGCCTGTTCGACCCGTTCGGCGGTTTTACCCTGGTGCCCAGCCAGGATGACTGGCTGGGCCTGACCGGGCGCATCCAGAACAGCCAGCCGCAACACGGCGCGGTGCAGCTGGACATCGGCAGCGGCGCCCTGGTGGCCGAGGCCGACGGCCAGCACTGGGTATTGCTGCGGGCCCGCACCGGTGGCAACGCCTTCGACATGCAACTGCCTCTGCAAGTGGCTGACCTGCTGCGCCACAGCCGTGAGCAGGCCAGCCAGCAACAGGTACAACTGTTGGCCGCCAGCGGTTTGCTGTACGCCGCCAACGGCCAGCAACAGGCCACTCGGGAAATCACCTGGGTCGGCGGCGGCGCCACCCTGGGCATCCTTTTGCTGTTGCTGCTGGCCTTTCGCCGCTGGCGCGCCCTGCTGGCCTTCGTACCAGTGCTGGTGGGCATGCTGTTCGGCGCCGTGGCCTGCGTGGCGCTGTTCGGCCGCATGCACGTCATGACCCTGGTGCTGGGGTCGAGCCTGATCGGCGTGGCCGTCGACTACCCCCTGCATTACCTGTCCAAGAGCTGGAGCCTGAACCCCTGGCGCAGCTGGCCGGCGCTGCGCCTGACCCTGCCGGGGCTGAGCCTGAGCCTGGCCACCAGTTGCATCGGCTACTTGGCCCTGGCCTGGACCCCGTTCCCGGCCCTGACCCAGATCGCCGTGTTCTCCGCCGCCGGCCTGGTGGGCGCCTACCTGTCGGCGGTGTGCCTGCTGCCGGCGCTGCTCAAGGGCGTCGAGTTGCGTCCGGCGCAATGGCCGCTGCGGGTCGCTGAGGCCTTGCTCAGCGTGCGTGAGGCGCTGCTCAAGCGTGTGCCGAGCACAGCGCTGCTGGTGCTGCTGGCGCTGTTCTGCGCCGGCGGCCTGTGGCAACTGGAAAGCAAGAACGACATCCGCCAGTGGGTCGGCGCGCCGCCGCAACTGCTGCAAGAAGCCCAGGCCATTGCGCGGATCACCGGCTATCAGCCCACCAGTCAGTTCTTCCTGGTGCGCGCCACCGATCAGCAGCAGTTGCTGGAGCGCCTGGAGGCCCTGGACCTGCGCCTGCAACAGCTGGTGAACCTGGGCAAGCTCAAGGGCTACCTGTCGCTGAACCAGTTGCTCAGCCAACCGACCGAACAACAGCAGGTGCGCGAAGCCCTTAAACAATTGCCGCGTTTCTGGCAGCCGCTGTTGGACCTGGGAGTGCCACTGGCCGCCCTGCAAGCGGAGCTGGAACAGCTGCAGCAATTGCCGGTGGAAGACCTCGACGCCGCGCTTTCCGGGCCGCTGGCCGAGCCTTATCGCCCGCTATGGCTGGGAGCCAACGCCAACGGCGTGGCCGCCATGGTCAGCCTCCAGGGGCTGAACGACGCCGCCCTGCTGCGAATCCAGGCCGATGGTCTGCCCGGGGTGCAACTGGTGGACCGCCTGGGTGAGCTGAACCGGGTATTCGCCGCCACCCAGGTCAGCGCCGCCGAGCTCAAGCTGGCCTCCTGCGTGCTGATCGTGCTGCTGTTGATCCTGCCCTTCGGCCTCGGCGGCGCCTTGCGCCTGGTGGCCCTGCCCCTGCTGGCAGCCCTGTGCAGCCTGGCCAGCCTCGGCTGGCTGGGCCAGCCGTTGACCCTGTTCAGCCTGTTCGGCCTGTTGCTGGTGACGGCCATCAGCGTCGACTACGCGATCCTCATGCGCGAGCAGATCGGCGGCGCCGCGGTGAGCCTGCTGGGCACCCTGCTGGCGGCCCTGACCACCTGGCTGTCGTTCGGCCTGCTGGCGATTTCCAGCACCCCGGCGGTGAGCAACTTCGGCCTGGCGGTCAGCCTGGGGCTGGCCTTCAGCTTCATCCTCGCGCCCTGGGCCGGCCACAGGCCGCACCCGGCGCCCGACGCAGAGCGCGCAGCATGCTGACCCTGCTGTTCTGGCTACTGGCCCTGACGCTGTTTGCCCTGGCTACCCACATTGGCCGGCGCCTGGGCCTGATCCCGATTGTCAGCCAGCTGCTGCTGGCGACCTTCGGCCTGCCGCTGCTGATGCTGCTGTGGATCGAACCGCACTGGCAGCTAAGTGGCGCGCAGCTGGTTTCGCCGCAGTGGCTCAAGCATCTGTACAGCCTGAGCTTTGCCTTGCTGCTGGGGCATATCCTCAGCGACGTGATCGACCTGCGCCTGGACCGCCAGAGCCTGAAGATCGCCGTGCCGAGCTTCGGTATTCCCTTCGCCTGCGGCCTGGCCACCGCCTTCTGGCTGCTGCCGGCACAACCCTGGATCAGCTCCCTGGCGGTCGGCCTGCTGTTCGCCATCACCGCGATCCCGGTGCTCTACCTGTACCTGCGACACATCCAGTACCCGCCCGCCGCCACCCGGCGCCTGGTGCAGAGCGCAATCCTCATCGACCTGGCCTGCTGGAGCCTGTTCGCCCTGGCCCAGGGCAGCCTGCACCTGAGCAGCCTGCTGCTGCCCCTGGCCGGCGCCTGCCTGCCTCTGGTGCTGCGCGGCCTGGGCCTGCGCCAGCCGCTGCTCTACAGCCTGGGCTTTTTCGGCCTGCTGGTGGTGGCCGAGCACTACCGGCTCAATGCGCTGATCTTCGGCATCGGCTACCTGCTGTGCATGGCCGCCCTCAAGCTGGCGCTGGTGCTGCCGTTACAGGCTGCCTGGATGAACCGCTTGCAGACCTACATCGCCATCCCGCTGATCCTGACCTTCGGCATCGTGCAGATCGATGTGCACAGCGCCATGGGCAGCCTCGGCTGGGTGCAGCTGGCGGCCCTGCTGCTGTTGCCGATTGCCAGCAAGCTGCTGGGCAACTGGCTGGGCCTGGGCTGGGCCGGTGCTTCCTTTACCGGCGCCAGCCGCTGGCGGGAAAGCCTGCTGCTGAACATTCGCGGCTTGAGCGAGATCGTCTTTCTCAACCTGCTGCTGCAACAACAGTTGATCAGCCCGGCGCTGTATTTCGCGCTGATGCTCATGGGCCTGATCGCCACCCTGCTGCCGGCCCTGGCCGGACTGCACCGAACTCCCAAGGCGGCGACCCACGCTGCCCCCTTGAACCTGAACATCGCCAAACCGGCAAGGAGCCCCAGTGCCAACAGTTGAAATGGAACGTCGCCAAGTCGTGGTGATCGGTGCAGGCCCCTCGGGGGCCATCGCGGCCGCGCTGCTCAAGCGCCAGGGCCATGACGTGCTGATCGTCGAGCGGCAACATTTCCCGCGTTTCTCAATCGGTGAAAGCCTGCTGTCCCACTGCCTGGATTTCGTCGAGGAAGCCGGGATGCTGGAGGCGGTGCAGGCCGCCGGCTTCCAACTCAAGAACGGCGCGGCCTTCGCCTGGGGCGAGCATTACAGCACCTTCGATTTCGGCGACACCTTCAGCGATGGCAAGCCCACCACCTTCCAGGTGCAGCGCGCCGACTTCGACAAGCTGTTGGCCGACCAGGCCACCCTGCAAGGGGTGGAGATCCGCTACGGCGAAGAGATTGTCGCGGTGGATGTGGAACGGCCCTTGCCGCAACTCGACTGCCGTCGTGAAGACGGCAGCCAGTACCGCATCGAAGCCGACTTCATCCTCGACGCCAGCGGTTACGGCCGGGTCCTGCCGCGCCTGCTGGAACTGGAAGCGCCGTCGAACTTTCCGGTACGCCGAGCGGTGTTCACTCATATCGAAGACCGCATCGACTGCGAGCACTTCGACCGCAACAAGATCCTCATCACCACCCACCCCGAACACCGCGACATCTGGTTCTGGAGCATCCCCTTCAGCAACGGCCGCTGCTCGGTAGGGGTGGTGGCCGCCCAAGAGCATTTCGCCGGGCGCGATGGCGACCTGGACGCCTGCCTGCGGGGCTTCATCAGCGAAACCCCGAGCCTGGCCCAGGTGCTGCAATACGCCGAGTGGGACACCCCGGCGCGGACCATCGGCGGCTACTCCGCCAACGTCAGTACCCTGCATGGCCCGGGCTTCGCCCTGCTGGGCAACGCCGCGGAATTCCTCGACCCGGTGTTCTCTTCCGGGGTGACCATCGCCATGCGTTCCGCGAGCATGGCCGCCGCCGTGTTGCACCGGCAGTTGCAGGGCCAGGGCGTTGACTGGGCGACGGAGTTCGCCGAACCGCTGAAACGCGGCGTGGACACCTTCCGCTGCTACGTCGAGGGCTGGTACGCCGGCACTTTCCAGGACGTGATCTACCATCCGGGCAGTTCCCCGGAAATCCGCCGCATGATCAGCTCGATCCTCGCCGGTTATGCCTGGGATGAACGCAACCCTTTCGTCAGCGAGCCCAAGCGCCGGCTCAAGGCCCTCTCGGAAGTCTGTGCGAGGGACCGCGCATGAGTGAGCAAACCAGCCAGTACCTGAGTGACAGCTACGTCGAGGAAACCCGCTTCGGCTTCTGGTTCCTGCGCAGCCACACCTGGCAGCACCATGTGCTGCGGGTGGCGATCAATGACCTGCGCTCGCTGTTCGATGGCGAGCTGCCCCGGCATCCGGTGTTGCTGGACGCCGGTTGCGGCCAGGGCAAGTCCTTCCAGTACCTGCGCCAGGTGTTCGCCCCGCAGCGCTTGATCGGCCTGGACGCCGACCCCCACAGCCTCAAGCTCAGCGCCGAGGAAGCCCGGCGCCAGCAGCTGCAGGTGGAGTTGATCGGCAGCGACTGCGCGACCCTGGAACTGGCCGACGCCAGCGTCGACCTGCTGTTCTGCCACCAGACCTTCCACCACCTGGTGGAACAGGAAAAAGCCCTGGCCGAGTTCTACCGGGTGCTCAAGCCCGGGGGTTACCTGCTGTTTGCCGAATCCACCGAGGCCTATATCGACACCTGGGTGATCCGCTGGCTGTTCCGCCATCCGATGCATGTGCAGAAAAGCGCCGCCCAGTACCTGCAGATGATTCGTCAGCAGGGCTTTGAATTCGGCCCGCAGAACGTGTCTTATCCCTACCTGTGGTGGAGTCGCGCCAAGGACTTCGGCCTGCTGGAGCGCTTCGGCCTGCGCCAGCCACCGCCGGTGGGCCAGCGCGAGGAAACCCTGGTCAACGTGGTGGCCCGCAAGCCACTCGCTCCCCCTGTTGCCGAGGAAGGTCCGTCCGAATGATCCGTGCCCTGCTGCTCGGTTGTGTCCTGTTGCTGAGCGCTTGCGTCAGTCAGGCTCCACTGCCCGAGCGCACGCCCTCGCTGGTTCTGCCGTTGCAGCTCCACGTACAGCGCCAGCTTCAGGACCAGCGCCAGGACTGGCTGCTGGTGATCCAGGCCGAAGGCCCGGACCTGCGCTGGTCGCTGATGGACCCGCTGGGCATTCCCCAGGCCCGTCAGCGCCTGGTGGGCGGCCACTGGCAGGCCGACGGCCTGCTGCCACCCAACCCGGAAGCCCGGGAGCTGTTCGCGGCCCTGCTGTTCGCCCTGACGCCTGTGGCCGAACTGCAGGCCAATTATCCGCACGCTCGGCAACAGGGCGCCCAACGTACCCTCGGCCCGCGCTGGCGAGTCGACTATCAACACGCTCTGGATTTCACCTTGAACCTGCCCCAAGGCCCGCACTACCACATCACGGCTCTGAGCACCGAGGCCACGCCATGACGGCTTACCTCAACGCCCTCGGGGTGATCTGCGCCCTGGGCCGCAATCGCCAGGAAGTCGCCCGCAGCCTGTTTGCCGGCGACTGCTCGGGCATGCGCGACGAAAGCCACTGGGTGCCCGAGCGCACCTTGCCGGTGGCGGCAGTGCGCAGCCCGCTGGCCGGCATGCCGGCGGGCCTCGAAGCCCAGAACAGCCGCAACAATCGGCTGTTGCTGGAGGCCACCCGGCAGATCGAGGACGACATCCAGCAGGCCATCCAGCGCTACGGCCATGGCCGCATCGGCATCGTCCTGGGCACCAGCACATCGGGCATCGACGAAGCCAGCCGGGGCATCGCCCGTTACCTGCAGGATCGGCAGTTCCCGGCGGACTACGACTACCGCCAGCAGGAGCTCAGCGCCCCGGCGAACTTCCTCGCCGACTGGCTGCAACTCTGCGGCCCGGCCTATGTGATTTCCACCGCCTGCACCTCCAGCGCCCGGGCCCTGATCAGTGCCCGGCGCCTGCTCGACCTGGGCCTGTGCGACGCCGTGCTGTGCGGCGGGGTCGACAGCCTGTGCAAGCTGACCCTCAACGGTTTTACAGCCCTGGAGGCGGTCTCCGGGCAACGCTGCAACCCGTTTTCCCGCAACCGCGACGGGATCAACATCGGTGAAGCGGCGGTGCTGTTCCTCATGAGCCGGGAGCCTGCCGGCCACGCCCCTGTTGCCCTGCTGGGCGGTGGCGCCAGCTCCGACGCCTACCATATTTCCGCCCCGGCCCCCGATGGCCGCGGCGCCCTGCAGGCCATGAGCCTGGCCTTGCGCAGCGCCGGCCTGCAACCGTCGCAGATCGACTACCTGAACCTGCACGGCACCGCCACCCAGCACAACGACGCCATGGAAAGCCTGGCCGTGGCCCAGCTGTTCCCCGAAGGCGTGCCCTGCTCTTCGACCAAACCCATGAGCGGCCATACCCTGGGGGCCGCCGGGGCCCTGGAGGCGGCGTTCTGCTGGCTGGCCCTGAGTACCGACAACCCCGGCCTGGCGCTGCCGCCCCATGTCTGGGACGCCCAGGTCGACCCGGCCTTGCCGCCACTGCGCTGGGTCACCCCGGACGACCGCCTGGCCTCCCACGCACCGCGCCGCCTGATGAGCAACTCCTTCGCCTTCGGCGGCAACAACGTCAGCCTGATTATCGGAGACGCCCCATGATTGACTGGCCGCTCGCCGAGTTGCTGCCCCACGCCGGGGACATGATCCTCATCGATCAGGTCCTGGCCTTTGATGAAGAACAGATCCGCACCCGCCTCGAAGTTCGCCCCGGTGGCCTGTTCAACCGCGCCGACGGCAGCCTGCCGGCCTGGGTCGGCGTCGAGCTGATGGCCCAGAGCGTGGCTGCCTACGCCGGTTGCCGCGCCCGCCAGCAAGGCTTGCCGGTGGAGCTGGGCTTTCTTCTGGGCACCCGCAAATTCGAATGCAATGTCGAGCACTTCCCCCTCGGCAGCACCCTGGAAATCCATGCCCTGCGCTCTCTGGAAGACGACAACGGCATGGGTGTGTTCGAGTGCCACCTCAGTGGCCCCGGCATCACCGCCAGCGCGCGCCTGAACGTGTTCCGTCCGCCCCAGGCCGCCGACTACCTGCATGAAACACCTGCCTCTTCTACAGGAACACCGTCATGACTGACTCCGTACTGGTCACCGGCTCCAGCCGTGGCATCGGCCGTGCCATCGCCCTGCGTCTGGCCCGGGCCGGGTATGACCTGGTGCTGCACTGCCGCAGCGGCCGCACCGAAGCCGAAGCCGTCAAGGGCGAAGTCCAGGCCCTGGGCCGCAGCGCCCGCGTCCTGCAATTCGATGTATCGGACCGGGAGGCCTGCCGGGCCGCCCTGGAGGCCGATGTCGAAGCCCATGGCGCCTATTACGGCGTGGTGCTCAACGCCGGCCTGACCCGCGACGGCGCCTTCCCGGCCCTCAGCGAAGAGGACTGGGACCAGGTGCTGCGCACCAACCTCGACGGTTTCTACAACGTCCTGCACCCGGTGATGATGCCCATGATCCGCCGCCGCGCAGCCGGGCGCATCGTCTGCATCACCTCGGTCTCGGGGCTGATCGGCAACCGTGGCCAGGTCAACTACAGCGCCTCCAAGGCCGGTGTGATCGGCGCCGCCAAGGCCCTGGCCATCGAGCTGGGCAAGCGCAAGATCACCGTCAACTGCGTGGCCCCGGGGCTGATCGACACCGCCATGCTGGATGAAAACGTGCCGGTGGAAGAACTGCTGAAAGTGATTCCCGCGCAGCGCATGGGCACCCCGGAAGAGGTGGCCGGCGCGGTGAACTTCCTGATGTCCGCCGAAGCGTCCTACATCACTCGCCAGGTGCTGTCGGTGAACGGGGGCCTGTGCTGATGAAACGTGTGGTCGTCACCGGCATGGCCGGCATCACCTCCCTGGGCAGCGACTGGGCCAGCATCGCCGAGCGCTTTGCCGCCAACCGCAGCGGCATCCGGCGCATGGACGAGTGGGACAGGTTCAGCGAACTCAACACCCGCCTGGCCGGCCCCATCGATGACTTCCAGGTGCCCGGGCACTGGACCCGCAAGCAGCTGCGCAGCATGGGCCGGGTTTCGCGCCTGGCCGTGGGCGCCGCCGAGCAGGCCCTGGCCGACGCCGGGCTGCTGGGCGACCCGTCGATCAAGGACGGGCGCATGGGCGTGGCCTGTGGTTCGTCCACCGGCAGCACCGACGAGATCAAGGCCTTCGGCAACATGCTGCTCAACTCGGTGGCCGAAGGGCTCAACGCCAACTCCTACGTGCGCATGATGCCCCACACCACCGCCGCCAATATCAGCATCTTCTTCGGCCTGACCGGGCGCCTGATCCCTACCTCCAGCGCCTGCACCAGCGGTAGCCAGGGCATCGGCTACGCCTATGAGGCGATCAAGTTCGGCCGCCTGCCGCTGATGCTCGCCGGCGGCGCCGAGGAACTGTGCCCCACCGAAGCCATGGTGTTCGACGCGCTGTATGCCACCAGCCTGAAGAACGATGCGCCGCACACCAGCCCGCGCCCCTACGACAGCGGCCGTGACGGCCTGGTGATCGGCGAAGGTGGCGGCATGCTGGTGCTCGAGGAGCTGGAGCACGCCCTGGCCCGTGGCGCGCGCATCCACGCGGAAATCGTCGGTTTTGGCAGCAACGCCGACGGCCAGCACACCACCCGCCCCGAACAGAGCACCATGCGCCGGGCCATGGAGCTGGCGCTGGAGGATGGGGCCCTGGCCCCGGAGGCCATCGGCTACGTCAACGGCCATGGCACCGCCACCGAGCAGGGCGACATCGCCGAGACCCTGGCCACCAGCAGCCTGTTCGGCAACCGCATGCCCATCAGTTCGCAGAAGAGTTTCCTCGGCCACACCCTGGGCGCCTGCGGCGCGCTGGAATCCTGGTTCAGCATCGAGATGCTCAACCGCGACCTCTATGTGCACACCTGCAACCTGGATCAGGTCGACCCCCGCTGCGGCGAGCTGGACTACCTGCAGGGAGGCTTTCGCGCCATGAGCCACGAATACGTGATGAACAACAACTTTGCCTTTGGCGGCGTCAACACCTCGTTGATCTTCCGCCGCTGGCCTTGACGCCTCACCCCACTGGAGAAATGGAATGTCTTCCCTGCTTCGCGCCACCCTCGTTGTCCTTGCCCTGCTCAGCGTCACCGCTTGCACCAGCAAGCGCATGTACACCCCCAACCGGGTGATCCCGGCCACCATCCAGGCCGACCAGGAGCAGGTCAAGCAGGCGATCCTGAAGAACCTCGTAGCCCGCAAGTGGACCGTGCAGCGCATCAGCCCGGAGCTGATCCAGGCCGAGATCACCGTGCGTCAACAGTTCCACGCGGAGATCGATATCCAGTACTCCGCCAGCTACTACAAGATCGTCTACCGCGACAGCCGCGACATGGACTACAAGGACGGCAAGATCCACAAGAACTACATCCGCTGGGTACGCCTGCTGGACAAGGGAATCCTGCGCGAACTGCGGGACAACCAGAACGAGCGGGCCGCGCAACAGCTGTCGGATGCCGCGGCCAAGAGCTTCCCGGCCGCACAATGAGCCCTTCCCTGTGACCCTGGTCACAGGGCTGCTTCACCCCCTTTGATGTCATGGAGAATGCGATGCGTTTGAAGACACTGGCGGCCACCGCCACCCTGCTGCTGTGCACCCTGCCCGGCGTCAGCCAGGCCCGCGATACGGCCCTGTACCTGCCCTTCGACAAGGTCGTGGCCGAGGCCATCAGCACCGGCAAGATCGACGGCAGCGTGAAGTTCTACCTGGCGGGCAACAAGCCGGCCGGCAAGGTCAGCGTGCTGAGCCCCGGCGCCGTGACCAACAAGAAGACCAATGCCTTCGGCAAAGCCGACCAGGTGGCCTGCGAGTGGGCCTTGCAGTCGGCACTGATCACCCTGCATGAAGCGGCGAAGAAAGTCGGCGCCAACGCCGTGACCGACATCGCCAGCTTCTACAAGAGCCACGAGCGCAAGGACGCCACCACCTATGAGTGCCATGCCGGCGCCATCATGGCTGGTGTAGCACTGCGTGGAGACCTGTCCAAGGTCCAGTGAGCTGCGGCTGACAACGAAAAGGGCGCCTGGGGCGCCCTTTTCGTTTCCGGGATTTTCCGAAAGCGCGCCAATCGGCGTCTACACTCGCAACAGCAGGCCGGGTCACCGCCGCCTGCGGGAGCCAAGTTGCGCGATCGGGCATCGGCCGGCGTGACAGTGGCGCCCCTTTCACGTCCGTCAAGGAGCCGACCATGCAAGTCAAAGCACTGATTGCCCTGGCCCTGCTAACGACCCTGAGCCCCGCCAGCCAGGCCACCAACCTGATGTACATGCCCTTCGAGAAAGTCGTGGCCGACGCCGAGCGCGCCGGGCGCCTGGATGGCAGCGTGAGCTTCCATCTGGCCGGCAACCCACTTCCGCCAGTGCTCCAGGTGCGGCTCACCGAAGTCACCACCAACAAGAAGACCAACGCTTTCAACAAGAGCGATATCGCCGCCTGCGAATGGGCCCTGCAGTCGGCCCTGATCACCCTGCAAGCCGCAGCCAAGCGGGTCGGCGCCAACGCAGTGACCAATATCGTCAGCTACTACAAGCACCACGTGCGCAAGGACCTCAACACCTACGAATGCCATGCCGGGGTACTGATGGCCGGAGTGGCCCTGCGCGGCGACCTGGTGAACCTGCAGGCCCCGGTGCGGCCCAACAGCCCCTCAGGGCGTAGCCCCGGTCTTGCGCGTCAGTAGCTCGACAAAGGCCTTGGCCATGGGCGAAGCCTGATCCTTGCGCTGCACCAGCCACACCGCCGACATCGCCGCCGGGTCCAGCAGGCGGCGATAGACCACGCCATCGATGCGCATGCGCTGATAGGACGCCGGCAGCACCGACACCCCCAACCCCGCCGCCACCAGACCGATGATGGTCATGGCTTCCGCCGCCTCCTGAGCGAAATGCGGGGTAAAGCCGGCATCCCGGGACAGGCTCAGCAACTGCGCATACAGGCCGCTGCCATAGCTGCGGGGGAAAAACACAAAGGGCTCATGGGCCAGCTCCGCCAGGTGCAGCCCCTCTTCACTGCCACTGGCCAGCGGGTGCTTGGAACTGAGCACCGCCACCAGCGGCTCGCGCAGCAGCTCCACCACCGACAGCGAATCCGGCAGGGGCAAGGGCCGCATGATGCCGACCTGGATCGCCTGGTCCACCAGGGCCTCGGCCACCTGGGTGCTGCTCATTTCCTTGAGCTTGAGGTGTACCGCGGGAAAGCGCTGGCGAAAGGCGAAGATCGCCTGGGGAATGGTCGAATTGAAGGGCGCCGACGAGGTGAAGCCGATCTTCAGTTCCCCCAGCTCGCCCAGCTGCGCGCGCCGCGCCACGTCCGCCGCCTTGTCCACCTGGGCCAGTACCAGCCGCGCCTCTTCCAGGAACAGGCGCCCGGCCTCGCTGAGCTCGACCCGACGATTGGTGCGTTCGAACAGGCGCGCCCCCACCTCCTGCTCCAGCGCCTGGATCTGCTGGCTCAGGGGCGGTTGGGAGATGCCCAGCACCTGGGCTGCACGGCCAAAATGCAGTTCTTCGGCGACAGCGATGAAGTAGCGCAGGTGACGCAGTTCCATGAGGGCCTCATTAAGTCTTAAAACCTATCAAACAGGTCGAACAATATATTGGAAAGAATCATTAGCCAGCTATATGCTTTTTCCATTGCCTGACCGGCTGCGTTCCCCCCGAGGTCCCCCGTGAAATCCGCTGTTGCCGCTGTTGCCCCCTCCGCCCACGAACCCCCTGCCACGCCCCTGGACGAGGTGGTCGCCCAGCTCAACGAGGTCTATATCGAAAAAGGCACGCCGATGTTCATGCGCACCGTGCTGGCGCTGTTCTCCGGCGGTTTTGCCACCTTCGCCCTGCTGTATTGCGTACAGCCGATGATGCCGCTGCTGTCCCGGGACTTTTCCATCAATGCCGCCCAGAGCAGCCTGATCCTCTCGGTCGCCACCGGCATGCTGGCCATCGGGCTGCTGATCACCGGGCCGGTTTCCGACCGCATCGGTCGCAAGCCGGTGATGGTCGCCGCCTTGCTGGCCGCCGCCCTGTGCACCATCGCCAGTGCGCTGATGCCGAGCTGGCACGGGGTGCTGCTGATGCGTGCGCTGGTGGGCCTGTCCCTGAGCGGGCTGGCAGCGGTGGCCATGACCTACCTGAGCGAGGAGATCCACCCCCAGCACATCGGCCTGGCCATGGGCCTGTACATCGGTGGCAACGCCATCGGCGGCATGAGCGGGCGACTGATTACCGGGGTGCTGATCGACTTCGTCAGCTGGCACACGGCGATGCTGGTGATCGGCGGCCTGGCACTGATCGCTGCCGCGGTGTTCTGGCGCATCCTTCCCGAATCACGCAATTTCCGCCCCCGTTCGCTGCACCCGCGCAGCCTGCTGGACGGCTTTGCCATGCACTTTCGCGATGCCGGCCTGCCCTGGCTGTTCCTCGAAGGTTTCCTGCTGATGGGGGCTTTCGTCACCCTGTTCAACTACATCGGCTACCGCCTGCTGGCCGAGCCCTATCAACTGAGCCAGGCCTGGGTCGGAATGCTGTCGGTGGTGTACCTCTCGGGCATCTACAGCTCGGCGAAGATCGGCGCACTGGCCGACCAGTTGGGCCGACGCCGGGTGCTCTGGGGCACCATCGTGCTGATGCTGGCGGGGATCGCCCTGACCCTGCTGACCCCGCTGTCCCTGGTGCTGATCGGCATGCTGCTGTTCACCTTCGGCTTCTTCGGTGCCCACTCGGTAGCCAGCAGCTGGATCGGCCGTCGCGCCACCAAGGCCAAGGGCCAGGCGTCGTCGCTGTACCTGTTCAGCTACTACGCCGGCTCGAGCATTGCCGGCACCGCCGGCGGAGTGTTCTGGCACCTGGCGGGTTGGAACGGCATCGGCCTGTTTATCGGCGCCTTGCTGATCGGAGCCCTGTTGATCGCCATGAAACTCGCCAAACTCCCCCCTTTGTAGGAGCTGGCTTGCCAGCGAAGTGGTCCGCAAGGCAGGCGCAAGCCTTGAAGGCCCTTTCGCCAGCAAGCTGGCTCCTACACCGAGCGAATCTGACTGGCCGGCCCCTGTAGGAGCTGGCTTGCCAGCGAAGGCGTGCGCCAGGCAGGCGCAAGTCTTGAAGGCCCTTTCGCCAGCAAGCTGGCTCCTAACACCGAGCGAATCTGACTGGCCGGCCCTTGTAGGAGCTGGCTTGCCAGCGAAGTGGTCCGCAAGGCAGGCGCAAGTCTTGAGGGCCCTTTCGCCAGCAAGCTGGCTCCTACACCGAGCGAATCTGACTGGCCGGCCCTTGTAGGAGCTGGCTTGCCAGCGAAGTGGTCCGCAAGGCAGGCGCAAGTCTTGAAGGCCCTTTCGCCAGCAAGCTGGCTCCTACAAAAAGTGTCCGCCAATGAAAACGCCCGGCATTGGCCGGGCGTTTTTTATGGGGGCGCTTATTCGTGGTATTGCGCTGACAACTCGTGCACCGCTTCCAGGAAGGCTCCGGCGTGCTCCGGTTTCACTTCCGGAGTGATGCCGTGGCCCAGGTTGAACACGTGGCCGCTGCCCTTGCCGTAGCTGGCGAGGATGCGCGCAACTTCGCTGCGGATCGCCTGCGGGTTGGCGTAGAGCACGGTAGGGTCCATGTTGCCTTGCAGCGATACCTTGCTGCCGACCCGGCGGCGGGCTTCGCCGATGTCACAGGTCCAGTCCAGGCCCAGGCTGTCCGCGCCGGCATCGGCAATGCTTTCCAGCCACAGGCCGCCGCCCTTGGTGAAGAGGATCACCGGAACCTTGCGCCCGTCGTGTTCGCGGATCAGGCCACTGACGATCTTGCGCATGTAGGCCAGGGAGAATTCCTGGTAGGCCGCCGCCGAGAGGCTGCCGCCCCAGCTGTCGAAGATCTGCACCGCCTGCGCGCCGGCACGGATCTGCCCGTTCAGGTACGCGGTGACCGACTGGGCCAGCTTGTCCAGCAGCAGGTGCATGGCTTGCGGGTTGTCGTAGAGCATGGCCTTGGACTTGCGGAAGTCCTTGGAGGAGCCGCCTTCGACCATGTAGGTGGCCAGGGTCCAGGGGCTGCCGGAGAAGCCGATCAACGGCACACGGCCGTTGAGTTCGCGACGAATGGTGCTGACCGCATCCATTACATAGCCCAGGTCCTTGTGCGGATCGGGGATCGGCAGGGCTTCGATGTCGGCCAGGGTGCTGACCACTTTCTTGAAGCGCGGGCCTTCGCCGGTTTCAAAGTACAGGCCTTGGCCCATGGCATCGGGGATGGTCAGGATGTCGGAGAAGAGGATCGCCGCATCCAGCTGGGGATAGCGGTCCAGAGGCTGCAGCGTGACTTCGCAAGCGAACGCCGGGTTCATGCACAGGCTCATGAAGTCACCGGCGTTGGCACGGCTGGCGCGGTATTCAGGCAAGTAGCGCCCAGCCTGACGCATCATCCACACCGGGGTGACGTCTACGGGTTGCTTGAGCAGGGCACGAAGGAAACGGTCGTTCTTCAGGGCAGTCATGTCGGCATCCGGAAAAAAAGTGGGGGCATTTTCTCAGAGCCGGGCACAAAAGGCACGGCAAGAGCCGTTTCTTTATGTCTATGGGGGCAATTTGTCACGGGACGGGCACAGATCCCGTAGGAGCCAGCTTGCTGGCGAAGCGATCGACGCGGTGCATCAACAGCACCGCGTTATCGTTGTTCGCCGGCCAGCCGGCTCCTGCAGGTGGGTCAGACGCCCAGGTAGTCGAGGATGCCTTCGGCGGCGTTACGCCCTTCGAAGATCGCCGTCACCACCAGGTCAGAACCGCGGACCATGTCGCCACCGGCAAAGATCTTCGGGTTGCTGGTCTGGTGCTTGAACTGCCCCTGTTCCGGGGCCACGACACGGCCCTGGCTGTCGGTCTGGATGCTGAACTGCTCGAACCACGGCGCCGGGCTTGGACGGAAACCGAAGGCGATGACCACGGCGTCGGCCGGGATGATCTCTTCAGAGCCCGGGATCGGCTCGGGGCTGCGGCGGCCACGGGCGTCCGGCTCGCCGAGACGGGTCTCGACCACCTTCACGCCTTCGACGCGGTCTTCACCGACAATGGCAATCGGCTGGCGGTTGTAGAGGAACTTCACGCCTTCTTCCTTGGCGTTCTTCACCTCTTTGCGCGAACCGGGCATGTTGGCTTCGTCACGACGGTACGCACAGGTCACCGACTTGGCGCCCTGGCGGATCGAGGTGCGGTTGCAGTCCATCGCGGTGTCGCCACCGCCCAGCACCACCACCTTCTTGCCTTTCATGTCGACGAAGTCTTCCGGCGACTTTTCAAAGCCCAGGTTGCGGTTGACGTTGGCGATCAGGAAATCCAGCGCGTCATAGACCCCCGGCAGGTCCTCACCGGCAAAGCCGCCCTTCATGTAGGTGTAGGTGCCCATGCCCATGAATACCGCATCGTATTCAGCGAGCAGTTGCTCCATGGTCACGTCCTTGCCCACCTCGGTGTTGAGGCGGAACTCGATGCCCATGCCGCTGAAGACTTCGCGACGATTGCTCAGCACGGTCTTTTCCAGCTTGAACTCGGGGATGCCGAAGGTCAGCAGGCCGCCGATTTCCGGGTTCTTGTCGAACACCACCGGGGTCACGCCGCCACGCACCAGCACGTCGGCGCAGCCCAGGCCCGCCGGGCCCGCGCCGATGATCGCCACACGCTTGCCGGTGGGCTTGACCTTGGACATGTCCGGGCGCCAGCCCATGGCGAAGGCGGTGTCGGTGATGTACTTCTCCACCGAACCGATGGTCACCGCGCCAAACCCGTCGTTGAGGGTGCAGGCACCCTCGCACAGACGATCCTGCGGGCACACCCGGCCACAGACTTCCGGCAGGGTGTTGGTCTGGTGCGACAGCTCGGCGGCGGCGAGGATGTTGCCCTCGGCCACCAGCTTGAGCCAGTTGGGAATGAAGTTGTGCACAGGGCACTTCCATTCGCAGTACGGGTTGCCGCAACCCAGGCAGCGGTGGGCCTGGTCGGCCGACTGCTGGGGTTTGAAGGGTTCGTAGATTTCCACGAACTCTTTCTTGCGTTGACGCAACAGTTTCTTCTTCGGATCCTTGCGCCCGACATCGATGAACTGGAAGTCGTTATTCAGACGTTCAGCCATTATCAAAACCTCATCACACTCTTCAGGCGCATATCACTGCGGGTTGGCACGGGTGCTGGAAAGCAACGATTTCAAGCTGGCAGCCTTGGGCTTGACCAACCAGAAACGGCGCAGGTAGTCGTCGAGGTTCTCGGCGAGGTTACGGCCCCATTCGCTGTCGGTTTCCTCGACGTACTCGTTCAGCACGCGCTGCAGGTGGCTGCGATAGGCTTCCATCGCTTCGCCGCTGATCCGTTGGATTTCCACCAGTTCGTGGTTGACCCGGTCAACGAAGGTGTTGTCCTGGTCCAGCACATAGGCGAAACCGCCGGTCATGCCTGAGCCGAAGTTGTAACCGGTCTTGCCCAGGACGCAGACGAAACCACCGGTCATGTACTCGCAGCAGTGATCGCCAGTGCCTTCCACCACGGTGTGGGCACCGGAGTTGCGCACGGCGAAGCGCTCGCCCGCGGTGCCGGCGGCAAACAGCTTGCCGCCGGTGGCGCCGTACAGGCAGGTGTTGCCGATAATGGCGCTGTCCTGGGTCTTGTAGACGCTGCCCTTGGGCGGGACGATCACCAGCTTGCCGCCGGTCATGCCCTTGCCCACGTAGTCGTTGGCGTCGCCTTCCAGGTAGAGGTTCAGGCCGCCGGCGTTCCACACGCCGAAGCTCTGCCCCGCAGTGCCCTTGAAGCGGAAGGTGATCGGCGCCTGGGCCATGCCCTGGTTGCCGTGCAGCCTGGCGATCTCGCCGGAGATCCGTGCGCCGATGGAGCGGTCGCAGTTGCAGATATCCAGGGCGAAATCGGCGCCGCTCTTGTCATTGATCGCCGAGCGGGCCATCTCGACCATTTTCTCGGCCAGCAGGCCCTTGTCGAACGGCGGGTTGCGGTCCACCTGGCAGAACTGCGGCTTGTCCGCCGGAATGTGGTCACTGCCCAGCAACGGGGTCAGGTCCAGGTGATGCTGCTTGGCGGTCTGGCCTTCCAGCACCTCCAGCAGGTCGGTCCGGCCGATCAGTTGCTCCAGGGAACGCACGCCGAGCTTGGCCAGCCACTCACGGGTTTCCTCGGCGACGTAGGTGAAGAAGTTCACCACCATGTCGACGGTGCCAATGTAGTGATCCTTGCGCAGCTTCTCGTTCTGGGTCGCCACGCCGGTGGCGCAGTTGTTCAGGTGGCAGATGCGCAGGTACTTGCAGCCCAGGGCGATCATCGGCGCGGTGCCGAAGCCGAAGCTCTCGGCGCCGAGGATGGCTGCCTTGATCACGTCGAGGCCGGTTTTCAGGCCGCCGTCGGTCTGCACCCGGACCTTGCCGCGCAGGTCGTTGCCGCGCAGGGTCTGGTGGGTTTCCGCCAGGCCCAGTTCCCACGGCGCACCAGCGTACTTGATGGAGGTCAGCGGCGAAGCGCCGGTACCGCCGTCGTAGCCGGAGATGGTGATCAGGTCGGCATAGGCCTTGGCCACGCCAGCGGCGATGGTGCCGACGCCGGCTTCGGCCACCAGCTTCACCGACACCAACGCCTGAGGGTTGACCTGCTTGAGGTCGAAGATCAGCTGCGACAAGTCTTCGATCGAATAGATGTCGTGGTGCGGCGGAGGCGAAATCAGGGTCACGCCGGGGACTGCGTAGCGCAGCTTGGCGATCAGGCCGTTGACCTTGCCGCCAGGCAATTGCCCGCCTTCACCGGGCTTGGCGCCCTGGGCCACCTTGATCTGCAGCACTTCGGCGTTGACCAGGTATTCCGGGGTCACGCCGAAACGGCCAGTGGCCACTTGCTTGATCTTCGAGCTCTTGATGGTGCCGTAGCGCGCCGGGTCTTCGCCGCCCTCACCGGAGTTGGAACGCGCGCCGAGGCGGTTCATGGCTTCGGCCAGGGCTTCGTGAGCCTCCGGCGACAGAGCGCCCAGGGAGATACCGGCGGAGTCGAAGCGCTTGAGGATCGATTCCAGGGGCTCGACTTCGCTGATGTCCATCGGCGTGTCCAGGGTCTTCACCTGGAACAGGTCGCGGATCATCGACACCGGGCGGTTGTCCACCAGCGCGGTGTATTCCTTGAACTTGGCGTAGTCGCCCTGCTGCACGGCCGCCTGCAGGGTGTTGACCACGTCCGGGTTGTAGGCGTGGTATTCGCCACCGTGGACGAACTTCAGCAGGCCGCCTTGCTGGATCGGCTTGCGCGGGCTCCAGGCTTCGGTCGCCAGGGCTTTCTGCTCGGCTTCGATGTCGACGAAACGCGCGCCCTTGATCCGGCTCGGCACGCCACGGAAGCTCAGGTTGCAGACCTCCTCGGACAGGCCGATGGCTTCGAACAGCTGCGCGCCACGGTAAGAAGCGATGGTGGAGATGCCCATCTTCGACAGGATCTTCAGCAGGCCTTTGGTGATGCCCTTGCGGTAGTTCTTGAACACCTCATAGAGGTCGCCCAGCACTTCACCGGTACGGATCAGGTCGCCCAGCACTTCGTAGGCCAGGAACGGATAGACCGCCGAAGCGCCGAAACCGATCAGCACCGCGAAGTGGTGCGGATCGCGGGCGGTGGCAGTTTCCACGAGGATGTTGGAGTCGCAGCGCAGGCCTTTCTCGGTCAGGCGGTGGTGCACCGCGCCCGTGGCCAGGGAAGCGTGGATCGGCAGCTTGCCCGGAGCGATATGGCGGTCGCTGAGGACGATCTGGGTACGACCGGCGCGCGCGGCTTCTTCAGCCTGGTCGGCGACATTGCGGATCGCCGCTTCCAGGCCGACGCTCTCGTCGTAGTTGAGGTCGATGACCTGGCGCTCGAAGCCCGGGCGGTCGAGGTTCATCAGCGAACGCCACTTGGCCGGGGAGATCACTGGCGAGCTGAGGATCACTCGCGAAGCGTGCTCGGGCGACTCCTGGAAGATGTTGCGCTCGGCACCGAGGCAGATCTCCAGGGACATGACGATGGCTTCGCGCAGCGGGTCGATCGGCGGGTTGGTGACCTGGGCGAACTGCTGGCGGAAATAGTCGTAGGGGGTACGCACGCGCTGGGACAGCACCGCCATCGGCGTGTCGTCGCCCATCGAGCCCACTGCTTCGTAGCCCTGCTCGCCCAGCGGGCGCAGCACCTGGTCACGCTCTTCGAAGGTGACCTGGTACATCTTCATGTACTGCTTGAGCTGGTCGACGTCGTAGAAGGCCGAACCGTGGTCGTTGTCTTCCATGGTGGCCTGGATGCGCAGGGCATTCTTGCGCAGCCATTGCTTGTACGGATGACGGGACTTCAGCCGGTTGTCGATGGCGTCGGTGTCGAGGATCTGCCCGGTCTCGGTGTCCACGGCAAAGATCTGGCCCGGGCCGACCCGGCCCTTGGCGATCACGTCCTCGGGCTGGTAGTTCCACACGCCGATTTCTGACGCCAGGGTGATGAAGCCGTTCTGGGTGGTGACCCAGCGCGCCGGGCGCAGGCCGTTGCGATCCAGCAGGCAGACGGCATAACGGCCGTCGGTCATGACTACGCCGGCCGGGCCGTCCCACGGCTCCATGTGCATCGAGTTGTATTCGTAGAACGCGCGCAGGTCGGCGTCCATGGTCTCGACGTTCTGCCACGCAGGCGGAATGATCATGCGCACGCCGCGGAACAGGTCGATGCCGCCGGTGACCATCAGCTCCAGCATGTTGTCCATGCTCGACGAGTCGGAACCCACGCGGTTGACCAGCGGGCCGAGCTCTTCCAGGTCCGGGATCAGGTCGTTGGCGAACTTGGTGCGCCGGGCCACGGCCCAGTTGCGGTTGCCGGTGATGGTGTTGATCTCGCCGTTGTGGGCGAGGAAGCGGAATGGCTGGGCCAGCGGCCATTTCGGCAAGGTGTTGGTGGAGAAGCGCTGGTGGAACACGCAGATCGCGGTCTGCAGGCGTTCGTCACCCAGGTCCGGATAGAAGGCGGCGAGGTCCGCCGGCATCATCAGGCCCTTATAGATGATGGTCTTGTGGGAAAAGCTGCAGATGTAGTGGTCGGTGTCGGCGGCGTTGGCCACTGAGGAGCGACGACGGGAGCTGAACAGCTTGATGGCGAAATCCTGGTCGCTCAGACCCTGGCCGCCGATGAACACTTGCTCGATCTGCGGCAGGCGCTCCAGGGCCAGACGCCCGAGCACACTGGTATCGATCGGCACTTTGCGCCAGCCCACCAGTTGCAGGCCGGCGGCGAGGATCTCGCGGTTCATGTTTTCGCGAGCGGCTTCGGCTTTTACCGGATCCTGGTTGAAGAACACCATGCCCACCGCATATTGCTTGGGCAGCTCGATGCCGAAGTGCTCCTTGGCGACTGCGCGCAGGAACAGGTCGGGCTTTTGCATCAGCAGACCGCAACCGTCGCCGGTCTTGCCGTCCGCGTTGATCCCACCGCGGTGGGTCATGCAGGTCAGGGCCTCAATGGCCGTTTTCAACAGGGTATGACTGGGTTCGCCCTGCATGTGGGCTATCAGGCCGAAACCACAGTTATCCTTAAATTCATCTGGTTGGTACAGACCTGCTTTCATAGACACTTTCTCACCAGGCTGCCTCTTTTAGAGGCAAATTTCTTTTCAATTCAACCACTTGCATTCCGCGCCGAACGTACGCCAGCTTTGCGGGGGCAAAAGGGAGGTCATTGTACACACCGACACAAAGCCCCACAAATTTAGCGACGATCTGTCGTAAATTCATGTCGCATTTATGAACGTTTTAAAGCGATATGCTGTGCTAGTCAAAAAGTTTTGCTTTTGACTGCCGCGACTCAAAAACTACTGTGACGCAGACACCACAAGGCACGCGGCCTGTAAGGCAGCATGCCGATGCGGAAATTTGAGGTTGCCGGGAGAGGCGGCCTGGGTAAGGCCGCCGAATCTTCAGCGAGTTGTTGCCAGTTCTTGTTGAACGCTAGCGACAGTGCGAGGCCAAGGTTTACCAGCCTGAACCTTCGCTGGCAAGGATTTGATGGCGCTGACCGCTGCATCGCGGCTTGCGAAGTTGCCGTAGGTGATCACATACAGCGGCTTGCCGTTGAGGACTTTCTTGAAGTAGCGGTATTCGCCGCCCTGTTCCTTGACGAAGTTCTGCGCGGTGGCTTCCGAGCTGGTGCCGAGGATCTGCACCACGTAGTTGCCTGGCGCCTGGCCAGCGTACCAGCTGCCACCGGCGGCCTTGGCCACGGTGACCGGCTTCTCGGCCGGCTTGGCCGGAGCAGGCTTGGCTGCCACTGGCTTCTCTGCCGGCTTGGCGGCAGGAGCAGGCTTGGCCGTGGCCACCTGGGTCGGTGCCGGGGTTGGGCGCGCTGCCGGAGCCGGCGTCGGGCCAGCCGTAGCCCCAGCAGGCGGCGCGGTGGTGGTCACGGTCGGTGGAACGGCGCTGGAACCTTCAACCGGTACCCCGTCGTCACCCTCGCTGATACCCCCTGCGGCTTCGGCCAGAGGACCGCGCATCACTGGCTGCGACTGGCCGACCAACGGCAGCGGCATTGGCTGTGACGAACCGGCGAACTCTACTGACGGGCTGCCATTGGCATTGGGTGTGGGTGTTTGCCCCAAAGGCAGTTGCGCTTGCTCATTGGCCGGAGCGCCGGTGGTTGGAGCCTTGCTGCGGCCCGGCATCAACCAGGCCGCGGCCACGGCCACCACCACGACAGCGGAGATGGCCAATACGTGTTTCTTCGGCATGTTGAACCCCATACTTGGACGCTTGACCGCAGAGCGGCTGGCGATCATTGCTTCGATCATTGCATCCCTGGCGACCTGGTTGATGTTGCCCGGCCAGCCATCGGAGCTTTCGTGAATATCACTGATCTGATCTGCGGAGAAAAGTTCGATGCCCTGCCCCGCACCTTCAAGCCGCTGGGCCAGATATTCGCGGGTTTCCTCTTCGGTATAAGGCTGCAACTCGATGACGTGGAAGCGCTCTTCCTCGGTATTGAGCTGGTCCAGTGCGGCGATCAGCGACGACTCGCCGAACAGGAACACATGGGGGCGACCTTCCGGTGCGCCGGCCGCCAGGGCCAGCAGGGCCTCGAGGGCGGACTCGTCGAGCTGCTCGGCGTCATCCACCAGCAGATAGACTTCCTGACCGGTCAGGGCCAGTTGCACGATCTGGGCGAGGATCGCGCCGATTTCGGCCTCGGCCACGTTCAGCGCCTGGGCCACCTGGCGCAGCACGCCGGCAGCGTCGCCAGCGCCGCGGGCCGACACCACCACGCTCTGCACCGATTGCTTGTTGGTACTGGCTACCAGCGCCTGGCGCAGCAGGGTCTTGCCGCTGCCCTGAGGCCCGGTGACCACCAGCAGCAACTGGCTGTAGCGGGCCAGGTGATGCAGTTGCCCCAGCACGGGCTTGCGCTGGGCAGGAAAGAACTTGAAGCCAGGGACCCGGGGAGCGAAAGGATCGTGGCTCAACTGGTAATGGCCGAGGAAAGCCTCGTCGGCGTGCAAACTAGTCATCGGGATCTTATTAACCTTTAAGCTGAGCCAGGGCGCGGTAGTCCGCTCCCAGCGTGGCCTGTAAAACCTCTTTCGGATAATCGTCGGTCACTACGGCTTCGCCCATGCGGCGCAACAGCACCAGACGCAAACGACCGTCGATCACTTTCTTGTCAATTGCCATGTGCTCGAGAAAATCCGCTTCGCTCATTTCCTCTGGCGGGATGACCGGCAAGCCCGCGCGCTGGAACAGGCGAATACCGCGGTCACGCTCCTGGCTGGTGATCCAGCCCAGGCGCGCGGACATTTCCAGGGCCATTACGGTGCCAGCAGCCACCGCCTCCCCATGCAGCCACACACCGTACCCCATGTGGGTTTCGATGGCGTGGCCGAAGGTATGCCCCAGGTTGAGGGTGGCCCGCACTCCCGATTCACGTTCGTCGGCACCCACTACCGCGGCCTTGGCCGCACAGGAGCGCTCGATGGCGTAAGTCAGGGCCTGCTGGTCCAGCGCCCGCAGGCGGTCGACGTTCTCTTCCAGCCACGTGAGGAAGGGTTCGTCGCAGATCAGGCCGTACTTGATCACTTCCGCCAGACCGGCCGACAGCTCGCGGCTGGGCAGGGTGTTAAGGCTGGTGGTATCGATCAGCACCACGTTGGGCTGGTAGAAGGCGCCGACCATGTTCTTGCCCAGCGGATGGTTGATACCGGTCTTGCCACCCACCGAGGAGTCCACCTGGGACAGCAGGGTGGTAGGAATCTGGATGAAATCCACGCCCCGCTGGTAGCAGGCCGCGGCAAAGCCGGCCATATCACCGATCACGCCGCCACCGAGGGCGATGATGGTAGTGCGTCGATCGTGGCGCGCAGTGAGCAGGCCATCGAAGATCAACTGCAGGGTTTCCCAGTTCTTGTAGGCCTCGCCATCGGGCAGGACCACCGAGATCACCGAGAACTGCCCCAGGCTGCGGGTCAGACGCTCAAGGTAAAGCGGCGCGACGGTCTCATTGGAAATGATCGCCACTTGCCGCCCGGCGATATGCGGCACCAGCAGCTCGGGCTGGTCCAACAGACCTTCACCAATGTGAATCGGGTAGCTGCGCTCGCCTAGATCGACCTTAAGTGTCTGCATGTGTCCCCACAGTGAAGATGGAAGCAGGCATTGTGCCCTGCATTGACGATGGGCCTCGTCTGGTCTTCTGACGCGGCCCGATAGCTCTGCGCCACACCTTGGCGGTCTGGCGCGACGCCGAGAATAGCGCATTTCGCTCGACGCATTAACGGGGTGGCAGCTGCTGCAGGCGCTCCAGTATGTCCAGCACCACCATTCGTGGCGGCCGCTCATCGGTTTCCACCACCAGATCGGCGATTTCCCGATAAAGCGGGTCGCGGATTTCCAGCAGGTCGCGCAGGGTCTTGGCCGGATCGGCGGTGCGCAGCAGGGGACGATTGCGGTCCCGAGCGGTGCGCCCCACCTGTTGCTCGACCGAGGCGTGCAGATAGACCACTCGTCCGCCAGCATGCAGCGCCCGACGATTGGCTTCGCGCATCACCGCACCACCGCCAGTGGCCAGGACCACGCCGTCGGTACCACAGAGCTCGGCGATCATCGCCTGCTCGCGATCACGAAAGCCCGGTTCGCCTTCCTTATCGAAGATCCACGGGATATTCGCGCCTGTGCGCAGTTCAATTTCCTTATCGGAATCTTTGAATGGCAGGCGCAGCTCTTTGGCCAGTAAGCGACCGATGGTGCTTTTTCCAGCCCCCATCGGCCCAACAAGAATCAAATTTCGCACAGAATCAACGACTCACAGCAATCGCCTGGTTGTTCATGATACGCGGAGTGAGAAATACCAGCAGCTCGGATTTTTTCTCCGACACCACGTCACGCCGGAAAAGGCGGCCAAGATACGGCACATCGCCAAGAAATGGCACTTTATCTACAACCTTGCTCTGGGTATTCGAGAAAACCCCGCCGATGACGATGGTCGCCCCGTCGTTGACCAGGACCTTGGCATTGACCTCGTTCTTCTTGATCGGCGGTACATCCTGGACCTTGTTCAGGTAGTCCGGCTCATCCTTGGTGACCTTGACCTCCATGATGATGCGGTTGTCCGGGGTGATCTGTGGTGTCACTTCAAGCGACAGCGACGCCTCCTTGAAGGACACCGAGGTAGCGCCGCTGGAGCTGGCTTCCTGGTAGGGGATCTCGGTGCCCTTGAGGATCTTTGCGGTTTCCTTGTCGGAGGTGACCACCTTGGGCTGGGAAACGATCTCGCCGTTGCCGGTCTTCTCCATGGCGGTCAACTCCAGGTCCAGCAGCACGTTGTCGGTGATGTAGGCGATGCCGATGCCCGAGGTATGGGCGCTAGCCCCCAGATCGACAAAGGGTGAGTTGCTGCCGCCGCTGCCCGGAGCGCCGATGCCGCTGGAACCGCTGGCAGCGTTCTGCACCCCGCTGGCGCTCCAGTTGCCCTGGTTCTGCACCGAGCCGCCCCAGCGCACGCCCAGGCTCTTGTCGTAGTCAACGTTGGCCTCGACGATGCGTGCTTCGATCATCACCTGGCGCACCGGAACATCCAGTTGGGCGACGATGCGCCGAAGTTCGTCGAGGCGCTCCTGGCTCTGGTAGGCAATGATGCTGTTGGTGCGCTCATCCACGGTGATCGAGCCACGCTCATCGGCTTTTTCCTCGGCGCGGGTCACCGACTGGAACAGCTTGGCGATGTCCGCCGCCTTGGCGTAGTTGACCTGCAGCAGCTCCCGACGCAACGGCGCCAGGTCCTCCAGCTGCTTCTGCGACTCCAGTTCCTGACGCTCCCGAGCGGCAATCTCATCCGCCGGAGCCACCAGCAGCACATTGCCGATCTTGCGCGAATCAAGGCCCTTGGTCCGTAGCACCAGATCCAGGGCCTGATCCCAGGGCACGTTCTGCAGGCGCAGGGTGATGCCGCCCTGCACCGTGTCGCTGGCCACCAGGTTGAGGCCCGTGAAATCGGCGATCAGTTGCAGCACCGAGCGCACCTCGATGTCCTGAAAGTTCAGCGAGAGCTTTTCCCCCTTGTAAGCAGGTCGAGCCGCAGCCGCCCTGCTACTGGTCTCGGCCAGGGGGCGGACACTGACCGTCAGGCGGTTGTCGGTCTGGAAGGTGGAATAGTCGAAGGCGCCCTTGGGCTCCAGGGTGACGGTGGTACGCCCGGCAGCCGTATCCGCAGTGATGTACTGCACCGGGGTGGCGAAATCCTTGACGTCCAGGCGAACCCGCAGCGCCTCGGGCAATTGGGTACGGGCAAAATCGAGGACGATCCGGCCCTCGCGCCGCTGGACATCGACAGCGATGCGCGGGTCGGACAGGTCGATCAGCACATTGCCTTCGCCCTCCTCGCCGCGCTGAAAATCCACGCCGCGTATCGACCCGGCCACTGCCTGCGGCTTTGCAGGCGCCCGAGCTGCCGTCCCCGGAGCAGCGGGCTTGGGCTCGGCGGCGCCGACCAGCGGTGCCAGCAGCGCTATCCATAGCGCTACACCGAGGGCTGAAACAGTCCTGTTCATTTTCCAGATTCCACTTAAGAGTGTTTTTTCAGCGCCAGTGTTCGCGGCCGCTCCAGCCAGGCTCCCGCTCCATCGGGAACAATTTCCACCACCTCGATCTGCGATTCGCTGATGGTCACAACCCGGCCTTCGTTGCGCCCCAGGTAGTCGCCCACCTGCAAGCGGTGGATGCCACCTGCGCCGCGCAACAGGGCAAAGCTCCCGGAGGCGTTGGACAGGGTCCCGACCATTTGCAACTGCTCGATATCGAACCCCTCCAGGTATTGCCGGGCTCGCTGCGGGTCGGGCCGGACCGCACTGGCCCCTTGCCGACGAGCCGCCAGGTCAAGCCTTTGCGGCGGCTGGAACGGGCTGCGCAATGCGCTGGCGTCATAGGTGAACGAGGGGTAAGACCGGATTACCGGCATTGGTTCAATCGGCCCGGGCGCTTGCAGGCGCATCTGGTTCATGTAGGCGTCCAGGTCGGCAAAGTCGTCGTCGGCGCCACCACACCCCCACAGCCCGGCACAAAGGCAGCCAAGCACCGCCCAGCGCAGGCGCCTCATGAGTGCGGCTCCGGAGCGTCGTACCTGTAGGTGCGCGCCTCGATGCTCATGCGCAACAGCGCCGGATTGCCCGCCGCCACAGGCTGAATGCGAAAATCATGCAAGGTGACGATGCGCGGCAGGCCGGCGACGCCACTGACGAAGCTCGCCAGGTCGTGATAGGCCCCGGTGACGGTAATCTGGATCGGCAACTCGACGTAGAACTGCCTGGCCACCTCCGGTTGCAGCCTGATCTCCTCGAAGGCCAGGCCACTGCCCAACCCCACGCGACTGATGTCCTCCAGCAGGCCGGGGACCTCGGTGTCGCTAGGCAACTGACGCAACAGCAGGTCGAAGCTGTTGCGGATGACGGCCAACTGCTCCTGGTAGCGCGGCAAATTGGCTCCCTGGCGCGCCTTGCCGGCAAACGCCTGCCGGAGACGAGTTTCCTCCTGGCGCTGGCGCTCCAGCTGCTCCAGGTGCGGGCTCAGGTAAAAGCCGTAGCCCACTAGCAGAACCAGGAGCAGAAGCAGGGCCGCCACCAGACTCCTGGCCGGCCCGGGCCAGGAGCCCAGGTTGGCCAGCTCCAGCTCCCGCAGATCGATACGCCGCAACTCTGCCAGCCATTGTCGAGGTGTCATCGCCGAAGCTCCTCGGTTGGACCGGGCGCCTGCCCGACATTCAGCCGGAACAGGTTGTTCAGCCCTTGCTGGGCGTCCACTGCGTTCTTCACCTCGGTCAGGCTGGGGGCGGCAAAACCCTCGGCAGCCTGCAGATTGCGCATCAGGTCGGACACCCTGTTGTTTGACTCAGCAGCACCACTGATTCCAAGGTTCTGCCCCTGCAGATCCACCTCGGTGAAGTACACACCATCAGGCAGGCTGCGGGCCAACTGCTGAAAAATCCGCACACTGTTCGAGCGGTTGCCCTGCAGTTCTTCGATGATGCCCATGCGTTCGAGCAACTGCTGTCGCTGTGCCTTGAGCCCCTGGATGCTGGCGATCTGCTCATCCAGGCGTGCCGTCGCCTGGCCCAGATACTGGTTGCGCAAATGCTGGCGCTCGATCACCCGGCTTATATAGGCGTCGGCCAACAGAATGACCCCGGCCCCGAGCACGACCATCATCGCCAGCATCTGCAGAAAACGCCGACGCCTCAGTTCGCGCGAGGCCTCGCGCCAGGGCAACAGGTTGATCCGCGCCATCAGTCGAACCCTCGCAGGGCCAGGCCACAGGCCAGGAGCAGGTTCGGCGCCCGTTCGTTCAATACCTGGGGGTCGACTCGAGGCCCCATCGGCATGGCCCGAAAAGGATTGGCCAGCGACGTATCGATGCCTGTCTCGCCCTTCACCCGCTGCTCCAGGCCGGCCAGGCCGCTACCGTCTCCGGCCAGCAGCAGGTGCACCAGGGGCTGCTGCTGAGGCGAGGTGGCGAACTGCTGCAGGCAACGGCCGACCTGTTGCAGCACCTCCTGCTCGAAGGGTTGCAGCAACTCTTCGGCGCAACCCTGTGGCAAACGGCCCTGGCTCTGCGCCAGCAATGCCTGCTCCAGTGTCAGCCCGTATCGACGCTGGAGCGCTTCCAGCAGCAGCCCGCTACCGAAAAGCTGCTCACGGCTATAGATCACTCGCTGGCCGTGCAGGACGCTGAAACGGCTGAGGGCCGGGCCTATATCCAGCAACGCCACGGCGCCAGGAGCCGCCAGCGGCAGGTGCGCCGCCAGCAGCAACAGGCAGCGCTCCAGAGCCAGGGGCTGGGTATCCACCACCCGGGCTGTCAGGCCGGCCAGGCCCAATACCGTTTCCAGGGCCTCTACCCGCTCGTTGCGACAGGCTACCAGCAGCACCTGAACCCGCTGCGGGTTACCGGGCACCGGCCCCTGCACTTCAAAATCGAGGGCCACGTCTTCCAGGGGATAGGGAATGTACTGGCCGGCTTCCAGCCGGACCTGCTGCTCCAGTTCGTCGGTGTGCAGGCCCACCGGCATTTCGATCAGCTTGCTGATCACCGCCTCGCCGGCCACCGCTACCGCCGCCCCCTTGAGCCGGCTGCCCGTCTTGAGCCAGGCGCGGGACAGGGCCGCGGCCAGGGCCTCGGGGTCGGCAATGTGCTGGTCGAGCACAGTATTGGGCGCCAGGGGCTCCCTGGCGTAGGCCTCGACCCGGTACCCCTGCCCCTGGCGCCCCAGGGCCAGAAGCGTGACCGATGTCGCATTGATATCGATCCCCATAAGGGAACTCGGCTTTTTGCTGAAGAGTCCAAGCACGACCAATTCCCTATGACTATCCGTGACTTACGGACTGCTTAAGCTGCATTGCGTTCAATGGTCACGTCTTGACAGACGGGCAAATGACGCTCTCGGCGGAAAATGCTTATAATGCCCAGCGTTTTTTTCCGCTTTTACCTGCTGCGTGGGCCGGCCCCTGATGTCCGTGAATGCCCTGACGCCTAATTCATTCCTTTCTCTGGAAATCCAAAAGCCTTGATTCGTCTGCTGAAGTTTTTCGGGTGGTCCATCGTCGCGGTGTTCTGCGGGCTCCTCCTCGCCCTCTCCGGTGCGTTTCTCTATCTTAGTCCCGGCTTGCCGTCGGTTGAGGCCCTGAGAAGCATCCAGTTGCAGATTCCCCTGCGGGTGTACAGCAGCGACGGCAAACTGATCGCTGAGTTCGGTGAAATGCGCCGTACTCCCATACGTTTCGCCGACATTCCGCCCAACTTCATCAATGCGTTACTAAGTGCTGAAGACGACAACTTCGCTAACCATTACGGGGTTGACCCCAGCAGCCTGATGCGTGCCGCAACCCAGCTGGTCAAGAGCGGACACATCCAGTCCGGCGGCAGCACCATCACCATGCAGGTGGCGAAAAACTTCTTCCTGACCAGCGAGCGCAGCTTCTCGCGCAAGACCACCGAGATCCTCCTGGCGCTGCAGATCGAACGGCAGCTGACCAAGGACGAGATCCTCGAGCTGTACGTCAACAAGATCTACCTGGGCAACCGCGCCTACGGGATCGAGGCAGCGGCCCAGGTGTATTACGGCAAGTCCATCCGTGACGTGAGCCTGGCGCAGATGGCGATGATCGCCGGCCTGCCCAAGGCGCCTTCGCGCTTCAACCCCCTGGCCAATCCGGCACGCAGCAAGGAACGTCGCGACTGGATCCTGGGGCGCATGTACAAGCTCGGCAAGATCACCGAAGCGGCCTACACCGAGGCAATCAACGAACCGTTGAACGCCAGCTATCACGTACCGACTCCGGAAGTGAACGCCCCGTACATCGCCGAGATGGCCCGGGCCGAAATGGTCGGCCGCTATGGCAGCGATGCCTACACCGAAGGTTTCCGGGTCACCACCACGGTGCCCAGCGATCTGCAGGAAATGGCCAACACCGCGGTCCATGAAGGCCTGATGACCTACGACCAGCGCCACGGCTATCGCGGCCCGGAATCGCGCCTGCCAGGCAAGACCCAGGCGGCCTGGGCCAGCGAACTGACCAAGCAGCGGACCATCAGCGGCCTGGAGCCGGCGATCGTCACCCTGGTAGAGAAGAACGGCCTTCAGGTGCTGACCCGCAACGGCGAAGAACATGTGGCCTGGGACAGCATGAAATGGGCCCGGCCGTTCCTCAATACCAACAGCATGGGCCCGGTCCCGCGCCAACCGGCGGACGTGGCCCAGGTCGGCGACCTGATCCGCGTGCAGCGTCAGGCGGACAACTCGCTGAAGTTCAGCCAGATCCCGGTCGCCCAGGGCGCCCTGGTGACGCTGGACCCGCAGAACGGTGCGATCCGCGCCCTGGTGGGCGGCTTCGCCTTCGAGCAGAGCAATTACAACCGTGCGATGCAGGCCAAGCGCCAGCCCGGCTCCAGCTTCAAGCCGTTCATCTATAGCGCGGCCCTGGATAACGGCTACACCCCGGCCAGCCTGGTGAACGACGCACCTATCGTGTTCGTCGACGAATACCTGGACAAGGTCTGGCGCCCGAAGAACGACACCAACACCTTCCTCGGCCCGATCCGCATGCGCGAGGCGCTGTACAAGTCGCGCAACCTGGTGTCGATCCGCCTGCTGCAGAGCATGGGCGTGGACCGCACCATCGACTACATCAGCAAGTTCGGCTTCAACAAGCAGGACCTGCCGCGCAACCTGTCCCTGGCCCTGGGTACCGCAACCCTGACGCCGATGGAGATCGCCACCGGCTGGAGCACCTTTGCCAACGGCGGCTACAAGATCACCCCGTACATCATCGACAAGATCGAAAGCCGCAACGGCGAGCTGCTGTTCAGCGCCAACCCGCCAAGCGCCCCCACCGGCAACACGGCCAGCAGCGGCATCGCCGCCCCGGAGCACAACTTCACGATCAACAACGTGGCCGGCGAAACCTCGGCTCCAGCAGCGACGCAAGCCCCAGCGGTTGCCGAGCGGATCATCGATGGCCGCACCACCTACATCCTCAACAGCATGCTCCAGGACGTGATCAAGCTGGGTACCGGACGCCGCGCACTGGCCTTGGGCCGTACCGACCTGGCGGGCAAGACCGGTACCACCAACGAGTCCAAGGATGCCTGGTTCTCCGGCTACAACGCCGACTACGTGACCACCGTATGGACCGGTTTCGACCAGCCAGAAAGCCTGGGGCGCCGCGAATACGGCGGCACCGTGGCCCTGCCGATCTGGATGAGCTTCATGGGCGCGGCCCTCAAGGACAAGCCGCCACACACCCAGCCGGAGCCGGAAGGCATTCTCAGCCTGCGGGTCGACCCGGTCAGCGGCCGCGCCGCCACACCTGGCACGCCCAATGCCTACTTCGAGCTGTTCAAGAGCGAAGACACTCCGCCTTCGGTCAATGAACTGGGCAATGGCGCCGTACCAGGCAGCCCACTGCCGGCGGACGAAGCGGCGCCGATCGATCTGTTCTAGCGCCAGGGGAGCCGTGAACGCGGCAACCTTCGCCGGCTTGCCCGCTCCTCCAGCGGGCAAGCGCCCACAAAAAAGCCCCGGCTCTCGCGAGCCGGGGCTTTTTGCATGACGCTACAAACGCTTAACCGTTGAACACATCATCCACGCTCTTGAGCGGGTAGTTCTTCGGGTACGGCAGGGTAGCCACGCCGGTCTCGATGGCGGCCTTGGCCACGGCATCGGAGATCACGGTGATCAGGCGGGCATCCATTGGCTTGGGAATGATGTACTCACGGCCGAATTCCAGCTTGATGCCACCGTAGGCGTCGCACACTTCCTGAGGAACCGGCAGCTTGGCCAGCTCACGCAGGGCGTTGGCCGCGGCGATCTTCATTTCTTCGTTGATGCGCTTGGCGCGAACGTCCAGGGCACCACGGAAGATGAACGGGAAGCCCAGGACGTTGTTCACCTGGTTCGGGTAGTCCGAACGGCCGGTAGCCATGATCACGTCGTCGCGGGTGGCGTGCGCCAGTTCCGGGGCGATTTCCGGATCAGGGTTGGAGCAGGCGAACACGATCGGGTTCGGCGCCATGGACTTCAGGCCTTCAGCGCTCAGCAGGTTCGGGCCGGACAGGCCGACGAACACGTCGGCGCCTTGCAGGGCGTCGGCCAGGGTGCGCTTGTCGGTGGCGTGGGCGAACACCGCCTTGTACTGGTTCAGGTCATCGCGGCCGGAGTGGATCACGCCGGTACGGTCGACCATGAAGATGTTTTCGATCTGTGCGCCCATGCTCACCAGCAACTTCATGCAGGAGATGGCGGCAGCACCGGCACCCAGGCAGACGATCTTGGCGTCGGCCAGGGTTTTGCCAGCGATTTCCAGGGCATTGATCATGCCGGCGGCGGTCACGATCGCGGTGCCGTGCTGGTCATCGTGGAACACCGGAATGTCGCACTGCTCGATCAGAGCGCGCTCGATCTCAAAGCACTCGGGTGCCTTGATGTCTTCCAGGTTGATACCACCGAAGGTGATGGAAATGCGCTTGACGGTGTCGATGAAAGCCTGCGGGCTTTCAGAGTCGACTTCGATGTCGAATACATCAATGCCGGCGAAACGCTTGAACAGCACGCCCTTGCCTTCCATCACTGGCTTGGAGGCCAGTGGGCCCAGGTTACCCAGGCCGAGAATCGCGGTGCCATCGGAAATGACGGCAACCAGGTTGCCTTTGCCGGTGTACTTGTAGGCCAGTTCCGGATCGCGAGCGATTTCGCGCACCGGCTCGGCTACGCCGGGGCTGTAGGCCAACGCCAGATCACGAGCGGTAGCAGTGGCCTTGGTGAGCTCGACACTCAGCTTTCCTGGACGAGGATTGGCATGGTATTCGAGAGCGGCAGTTTTCAAATCAGACATGTGGGCATTCCGCTTTTTGCTGTTGGACAGACGGACCGCCGAGGATACTCGTGTCGCATAGTCCCCACAAGACTGCCCAGTCACCCCTGTCAAGGCCCCTAGCGTACGACTTTGGGCCAAGAGCCGCAGGGTACAAGGCTTTCAACTGTTCACAATCCATTAAAAAAATGTCTACAATTTTTTCTTTATCAGATAAGTCTGAGCATGGAAGGGTCAGTCACTGACAACATCCAGCGTGGATGTGCAGATTGCCGGCCAGGCTGACGTGAGCGATCGACAACCCAGCCGCGAACCTCGATTCGCCGCCCTGCAAGGCCACTGAGCAGCCGGCGATCGAAGCGCCGCAGGACATTGGGTGCAATGCGCAATACAACCTGGCCCTGCAATGTGATCCAAAGGCCACCGCGATTGCGCTGCACCCTGCTCACTCGCCCTTCGAACAAGGCAAAGCCCGCGCGGCGGATCTGCTGCGCCTTGAGTACAGGTGAACGTCGCCAAAGCCCCAGCCCGGCTCGGCGCGCATGGTTCTCGGCAGCCTTCTGGCAACTCGCCAGGGCGACGTTTGGCAGCACGGCAATCCGATAGGCCAGGCCTTCCGCGATCAACCGGGCTTCGAAGTTGATACCAGTGACGCCATAGACATGGGCCAGGACACGACCGTAACGATCCTGCCTTTCATGCCCCAGCAGCAGGCCGACCCGCCCACCACTCTGCGCCACCAGTTGCCGCAGGCGCTGCCGCGCCGCCTCGGCGAAGGGCTCGGCAGGGCGCCCCTTGCCCCCTAGCTCCGGGGCATTGAGGCCAATCATGCGCAACCTGCGGCCATCCTTGAGATGCAGGGTGTCGCCGTCCACCACCCGGAGTACCGTTGCCGGCAACAGCCCCTTGGGCGCCGGGCAAAACGCCTCGGCCGTTGTCAGCCAAATCGCGCCCACAAAAAAGGCGCCCACTAGGGACGCCTTTTTCATCAGCGAGGAAAGTCGGTATCGGCTTTCCAGAACGATCAGCCTCAGGCCTTCTTCGTTGCGCCGAAAGCACCGAAGCGCGACTTGAACTTGTCGACACGACCGCCAACGTCCAGAGTCTTTTGCTTGCCGGTGTAGAACGGGTGGCACTCGTTGCACACGTCCAGGCTCAGAGGCTTGGCCAGGGTGGAGCGAGTTTCGATGACGTTACCGCAGCTGCAGGTAGCGGTAATGGCTTCGTATACTGGATGGATATCGGCTTTCATGGTGTATTCCTCAGGCTAGCGTGCCGCCACCCAACACTATTGTTGAATACCGCACGAATTAGGGCGCGAATTCTACCAGACCGCGTCAAACGCGCAAGCGATCCTGAGTGCAGCCCATCAGAAAAAGCCGGTGCAACCTTGACAGCCCAGGCTTTGCCACCCCCTGAACTGCAACACCGGCTCCATGCCCGGGCAGACCCCGCAGGTACAGGGGCCACGCACGCTTATACAGGACACTCCACCGCTGCTCTGTTAGGCTCCGGGGCCTATTTACCCTCTGCTCAACGAGATTGTCCCGCGTGCCCGACGCCATCCTGCGCCTCGCCCTGCCCTCGCCCCTGCGCCGCCTGTTCGACTACCGTGCTCCGGCCGGGGTGCTGCGTGCCCAGTTGCACCCCGGCATGCGCCTGCGGGTGCCATTCGGCCGCCGGGAAATGATCGGCATCCTGGTGGAGGTGGCGGATCACAGCGAGGTCCCGGCGGAAAAACTCAAGCCGGCCCTGGCCCTGCTGGACCCTACACCACCGCTGCCGCCAGCCCTGTTCAAGCTGTGCCTGTGGACCGCCCAGTACTACCAGCACAGCCTGGGAGACACCCTGAGCTGGGCATTGCCAGTGCTCTTGCGCCAGGGCGAGCTGGCCGAAGCTCGCCAGGAACGCTTCTGGTCGATCGCCCCCGGTGCCCGGCTCGACGACCCGCGCATCGCTCGCGCCCCGCGCCAGCGCGAAGCCCTGGCAACCCTGGCCCAGCACCCCCACGGCGTGCCTCACGCCCTGCTGAGCAAGCTGATGCTGAGCAAGGACAGCCTCGACCTGCTGCTGGCCAAGGACCTGGTGCAGGTGGAGGTGCGCAAGCACGCACCGGGCGTGCGCCACGAACACTGGCTGGCCCAGCCCGAACTGCCGCTCAACAGCGAGCAGCGCGCCGCCTATGAAGCCATCCGTGCCGGGTTCGACAGCTATCACGCGTTTCTCCTGGCCGGGGTCACCGGCAGCGGCAAGACCGAGGTCTACCTGCAACTGATCCGCGAAACCCTGGAGGCCGGCAAGCAGGCCCTGGTGCTGATTCCGGAGATCAACCTCGGCCCGCAGACCCTGGCGCGCTTCGAGCAGCGCTTCAACGCCCGCATCGCCCTGCTGCACTCGGCGGTCAATGACCGCGAACGCCTGGACGCCTGGCTGGCTGCCCGGGATGGCGAGGCCGACATCATCATCGGCACCCGCTCGGCCCTGTTCACGCCGATGAAGAACCCTGGCCTGATCATCATCGACGAGGAGCACGACGGGTCCTATAAACAGCAGGAAGGCCTGCGTTACCACGCCCGTGACCTGGCCCTGGTGCGTGCCCGCCAGGAAAACATCCCCATTGTCCTGGGCTCGGCCACGCCGTCCCTGGAAAGCCTGCACAACGCCTACACCGGCCGCTACGGCCTGCTGCGCCTGAACGAACGGGCCGGCGGCGCCAAGCAGCCGCGTTTCCTGCGCCTGGACGTGAAGAGCCGCCCGCTGGACAGCGGCATTTCCGGCCCCATGCAGCAAGCCATCGGCCAGACCCTGGCCGCCGGCCAGCAAGTCCTGGTGTTCCTCAACCGCCGCGGTTTCGCCCCGACCCTGCTCTGCCACGACTGCGGCTGGATGTCCGAGTGCAAGCGCTGCGACGCCCGCATGACCGTGCACCAGCGTTCCGGCGAACTGCGCTGCCATCATTGCGGCCATGTGGAGCGGGTTCCTCGCCATTGCCCGCAATGCGGCAAGGTCGACCTTCGCCCCGTGGGCGCCGGCACCGAGCGGGCGGAAGAGCGCCTGGGCATCTTGTTTCCCGACTACCCGGTGCTGCGGGTGGACCGCGACAGCACCTCGCGCAAGGACGCGATGAACCAGCTGTTCGCCACCATCCAGAAAGGCCAGCCGTGCATCCTCGTGGGCACCCAGATGCTGGCCAAGGGGCATCACTTTCCCCGGGTGACCCTGGTGTCGATCCTCGATGCCGATGGCGGCCTGTTCTCCGGCGACTTCCGCGCCAGCGAGCGCATGGCGCAACTGATCGTCCAGGTCGCCGGGCGGGCTGGCCGGGCCGAAGAGCCGGGCAAGGTGATCATCCAGACCCACCTCGCCGACCACCCGTTGCTGGTGCAGTTGACCGAGCAGGGCTACTTCGCCTTCGCCGAACAGGCCCTGAGCGAGCGCCGCGCGGCCGGCCTGCCACCTTTCGCCCACCTGGCGCTGCTACGGGCCGAAGCCCACAAACCGGGCCAGGCCGAGGGGTTCCTCGATGAAGCCTGCAGCGAGGCCGAGCGCCTGCTGGCGGAACAGAATCTGGGCGGCATCGAACTATTGGGCCCGGTGCCGGCTCCGATGGAGCGGCGCGCCGGACGTTATCGCGCGCAATTGCTGCTGCAGGCCAATGCCCGAGCGCCCTTGCATCGGTTGCTCAGCAGTTGGCTGCTGGTGCTGGAACAGATGCCCAGTGGGCGGCAGGTCCGCTGGTCGCTGGACGTGGATCCCGTGGATCTGTATTGATCGAGGTCGTGTTTTCGCGGGCAAGCCCGCTCCTACAATGGGCAGCATCAAACCCGCAAGAGCGGGCTTGTCGGCGAAGGCAATCGAATGCCGCCATCGATCCCCAAGCAGTCCTCTATAGTTGGCAAGCCCGTTCCAGCAACGGATAATGCCCAGTTTTTCCACCTGCGCACCGAAGCGCCGCCGCACCAGCGGTCGAAAGAGAAGACCATGAAAGACACCATTCGCCAGCTCATCCAGCAAGCCATCACCCAACTCGTCACCGAAGGTGTGTTGCCAGAAGGCCTGACGCCGGCGATCCAGGTCGAAAACACCCGCGACAAGACCCACGGCGACTTCGCCAGCAACATCGCCATGATGCTGGCCAAGCCGGCCGGCATGAAGCCGCGCGACCTGGCGGAGAAAATCATCGCCGCCCTGCCGGCCCATGAAGACCTGAGCAAGGCGGAAATCGCCGGCCCCGGCTTCATCAACTTCTTCCAGAACACCCAGGCCCTGGCCGCGCGCCTGGACGCCGCTCTGGGCGACGACCACCTGGGCGTACGCAAGGCCGGCCCGGCGCAGCGCACCGTGATCGACATGTCGGCGCCCAACCTGGCCAAGGAAATGCACGTTGGCCACCTGCGCTCCACCATCATCGGCGACGGCGTGGCCCGGGTCCTGGAGTTCCTCGGCGACACCGTGATCCGCCAGAACCACGTGGGCGACTGGGGCACCCAGTTCGGCATGCTGATGGCCTACCTGGAAGAAAACCCCATCACCAGTGACGAGCTGTCGGACCTGGAGAACTTCTACCGCGCCGCCAAGCAGCGCTTCGACGAGTCCGAAGCCTTCGCCGACCGCGCCCGCGGCCTGGTGGTCAAGCTGCAGGCCGGCGACCCGGACTGCCTGGAGCTGTGGACCAAGTTCAAGGACATCTCCCTGTCCCACTGCCAGAAGATCTACGAGCTGCTCAACGTCAAGCTGACCATGGCCGACGTGATGGGCGAGAGCGCCTACAACGACGACCTGATCAACGTGGTCAACGACCTCAAGGCCCAGGGCCTGCTGGTGGAGAGCAACGGCGCCCAGTGCGTGTTCCTCGACGAGTTCAAGAACGCCGAAGGCGAGCCGCTGCCGGTGATCATCGTCAAGGCCGACGGCGGCTACCTGTACGCCACCACCGACCTGGCGGCCGTGCGCTACCGCAGCGGCAAGCTCAAGGCCGATCGCGCCCTGTACTTCGTCGACCAACGCCAGGCCCTGCACTTCCAGCAAGTGTTCGCCGTGGCCCGCAAGGCCGGCTTCGTGACCCATCCGATGGAAATGGAGCACATGGGCTTCGGCACCATGAACGGCGCCGATGGCCGTCCGTTCAAGACCCGCGACGGCGGCACCGTGAAGCTCATCGACCTGCTGACCGAAGCCGAAGAGCGTGCCTACGCCCTGGTGAAGGAAAAGAACCCGCAACTGCCGGAAGCCGACCTGCGCAGCATCGCCAAGGTGGTGGGCATCGACTCGGTGAAGTACGCCGACCTGTCCAAGCACCGCACCAGCGACTACAGCTTCAACTTCGACCTGATGCTCAACTTCGAAGGCAACACCGCGCCGTACCTGCTGTACGCCTACACCCGCGCCGCCGGTGTGTTCCGCAAGCTGGGCAAGGATTTCAGCGAAGTTGGCGGGCAGATCGAACTGCACGCCGCCCAGGAACTGGAGCTGGCGGCCAAGCTGGCGCAATTCGGCGAGATCCTCAACAACGTCGCCGAGAAGGGCACGCCGCACATCCTCTGCACCTACCTGTATGACGTGGCCGGCCTGTTCTCCAGCTTCTATGAAAACTGCCCGATCCTGGCAGCCGAGACGCCGACCCAGATGCACAGCCGTCTGCGCCTCACCGAGCTGACCCGGCGCACCCTCAAGCAAGGTCTGGAACTGCTGGGCCTCAAAGTCCTGGAGCAAATGTAAGTTGGCTGCCAAGAAAAAACCTGCACCCAAGCGTGGCGCCAGCCGTTACCAGGCCCCGGCCAAGAAGCCGATTCCGGGCTGGTTGTGGCTGGCCATCGGCCTGACCATCGGTGCCTTCATCGTGTTCCTGATGAAGCTCGAGCCCGGCAAGGGCGGCGACAGCGTCAAGCGCGAGAAGATCGAACAGCAGAAAGCCACCAAGATCGCCGAGGCCAACAAGACCCCGCCGAGCCCCCAGCAACCGGTGAAGCCGAAATACGACTTCTACACCCTGTTGCCGGAATCGGAGGTCATCGTGCCGCCGGAAGCCGTGCCGGAAAAAACCCTGCCCACGCCACAGGTGCCGCCAGTGCCGACCACTCCGGTAACCCCGGCGGAAGCGGCCAAGATCGACACCGCCCGTGCCCAGGCAGCCCTGGCCGGGATCACCCCGCCACCAGCGCCACCGGTGGCCAAGGCGGCGCCGGTGACCAAGTTCTTCCTCCAGGCCGGTTCGTTCCGCAAGGAAGCCGATGCCGACAAGGTCCGGGCGCAGATCATCCTGCTGGGCCAGTCGGTCTCGGTGGAGTCCGGCACGGTGAAGGATGAAACCTGGTACCGGGTGTTGGTGGGCCCGTTCAGCAACCGCGAACAGCTGACCGTGGCGCAGAAGCAACTGGCCGGCGCCGGCTTCAGCAACCTGCTGTTACAACAGCGCCAGAACCGCTAAGCCGACCGCTACGCGATTGACCGCCGGCACGCCCACTCCTGCAAACACCCCGTAGGAGCGGGCTTGCCGGCGAAGCTCTCGCAACTTGCAACAATGACCGCCGGTCCCTCGCTACAGCCTCCGGTTGAAAAACGTCCGGCCACCCCCATATGAGTTTCCATCAGGGCACTTTCGCCCCGCTGTGTGGAGACTCCCCCCTTGACCACCATCGTTTCAGTCCGCCGCCACGGCAAAGTCGTCATGGGCGGCGACGGCCAGGTTTCTCTCGGCAACACCGTGATGAAAGGCAACGCGAAAAAAGTCCGCCGCCTCTATCACGGCCAGGTCATCGCCGGCTTTGCCGGGGCCACCGCCGACGCCTTCACCCTGTTCGAGCGCTTTGAGGGCCAACTGGAGAAGCACCAGGGCCATCTGGTCCGTGCCGCCGTCGAGCTGGCCAAGGAATGGCGTACCGATCGCTCCCTGAGCCGCCTGGAAGCCATGCTGGCCGTGGCCAACAAGGATGCATCCTTGATCATCACCGGCAATGGCGACGTGGTTGAGCCCGAAGACGGCCTGATCGCCATGGGTTCCGGTGGCGCCTACGCCCAGGCCGCCGCCAGCGCCCTGCTGAAAAAGACCGACCTGTCGGCCCGTGAAATCGTCGAGACCGCCCTCGGCATCGCCGGCGACATCTGTGTATTCACCAACCACACTCAAACCATCGAGGAGCAGGATCTCGCGGAATAAGCCTGTTGCGGCGCTTGCGCCACGGCATTCATTCCCGCTTGAGGACCGCCAATTACTATGTCCATGACACCCCGCGAAATCGTCCACGAACTCAATCGCCATATCATCGGCCAGGACGATGCCAAGCGCGCCGTCGCTATCGCCCTGCGCAACCGCTGGCGCCGGATGCAACTGCCGGCCGAGCTGCGCGTTGAAGTGACCCCCAAGAACATCCTGATGATCGGCCCGACCGGCGTCGGCAAGACCGAGATCGCCCGTCGCCTGGCCAAGCTGGCCAACGCGCCCTTCATCAAGGTCGAGGCCACCAAGTTCACCGAGGTCGGCTATGTGGGCCGCGACGTTGAATCCATCATCCGCGACCTGGCCGACGCGGCGATCAAGATGTTCCGCGAACAGGAAATGATCCGGGTTCGCCATCGCGCCGAAGACGCCGCCGAAGAACGCATCCTCGATGCCCTGCTGCCACCGGCACGTACCGGCTTCAACAGCGACGACGCGGCCCCGGCCCATGATTCCAACACCCGCCAGCTGTTCCGCAAGCGCCTGCGCGAAGGCCAGCTGGATGACAAGGAAATCGAGATCGAAGTGGCGGAAGCTGCAGGCGTCGACATTTCCGCGCCACCGGGCATGGAAGAAATGACCAACCAGCTGCAGAGCCTGTTCGCCAACATGGGCAAGGGCAAGCGCAAGAACCGCAAGCTCAAGGTCAAGGAAGCGCTCAAGCTGGTACGCGACGAAGAAGCCAGCCGCCTGGTCAACGACGAAGAACTCAAGGCCAAGGCCCTGGAAGCCGTCGAGCAGCACGGCATCGTGTTCATCGACGAGATCGACAAGGTGGCCAAGCGCGGCAACGCCGGCGGTGTGGACGTCTCCCGCGAGGGCGTGCAGCGTGACCTGCTGCCGCTGATCGAAGGCTGCACCGTCAACACCAAGCTGGGCATGGTCAAGACCGACCACATCCTGTTCATTGCCTCCGGTGCCTTCCACCTGAGCAAGCCCAGCGACCTGGTACCGGAGCTGCAAGGCCGTCTGCCGATCCGCGTGGAACTCAAGGCGCTGTCGCCGGAAGACTTCGAGCGCATCCTCAGCGAGCCGCACGCGTCGCTGACCGAGCAATATCGCGAGTTGCTGAAGACCGAAGGCCTGAACATCGAGTTCCTGCCCGAGGGCATCAAGCGCCTGGCGGAAATCGCCTGGCAGGTCAACGAGAAGACCGAGAACATCGGTGCCCGTCGCCTGCACACCCTGCTCGAGCGCCTGCTGGAAGAGGTGTCGTTCAGTGCCGGTGACCTGGCCAGCGCCCACAGCGAAGAGCCGATCCGCATCGACGCCGCCTACGTCAACAGCCACCTGGGCGAATTGGCGCAGAACGAAGACCTTTCCCGTTATATCCTGTAAACCTTCGCCACCCATGCACGGACTGGCTTGCCAGCGATAGGGCCTCCCCCCGATCGCCAGCAAGCCGGCTCCTGCCGGAAGGACTACAGGTCATGAGCAAACTTCCCACCGGTATCAACCTGCACAAAGCCTCGAAAACCCTGACCCTGACTTACGGGCCGGACGAGGTCTATCACCTGCCTGCAGAACTCCTGCGGGTGCATTCTCCCTCCGCCGAGGTCCAGGGCCACGGCAAACCCATCCTGCAATTCGGCAAGCTTGGCGTCGGCCTGACCAAGGTTGAACCGGCGGGCCAGTACGCACTGAAATTGACCTTCGACGACGGTCATGACAGCGGACTGTTCACCTGGGACTACCTCTACCAACTGGCGCTGCGCCAGGACGAGCTGTGGAACGACTACCTGGCGGAGCTCAAGGCTGCCGGAAAATCCCGCGATCCGAACGAGTCCATCGTCAAGCTGATGCTCTAGCTCAAGGCTCTGATGGTTTAGAGGGCATTTTCTAATTTCATCTGTTTGAATGCTTGGCTGTATGGCCAATGAATGGCCTGCTTGCGGAAAAAATTAAACTCGGGTAACCAATGGAGCTGGCAAGTTCCCTGCAGAGCTTTCGGAACAAAAAAGCAGCGGTGCGCAATCAACGGTCACCCGAGCAGTAGTACCTGGCATCGTGCTGTGTGACTGCACAGCAGGTCCGGTACTCGTCTCAGGACAATGGAGCGTCGTAGATGAGTAACAAGAATAACGATGACCTGAAACGCCAAGCCTCGGAAAACACCCTGGGGCTCAATCCGGTCATTGGCTTGCGTAGAAAGGACCTGCTTACTTCCGCTCGAATGGTGCTTGCCCAGGCCATCAAACAACCCATCCACAGCGTCAAGCACGTCGCCCATTTCGGCATCGAACTCAAGAACGTGATGTTCGGCAAATCCACCCTGCAGCCGGAGAGCGACGACCGTCGCTTCAACGACCCGGCGTGGAGCCAGAACCCGCTGTACAAACGCTACCTGCAAACCTACCTGGCGTGGCGCAAGGAGCTCCACGACTGGATCGACGACAGCAGCCTGTCCGAGCAGGACATCAGCCGCGGTCACTTCGTGATCAACCTGATGACCGAAGCCATGGCCCCGACCAACAGCGCGGCCAACCCCGCAGCGGTCAAGCGTTTCTTCGAAACCGGTGGCAAGAGCCTGCTGGACGGCCTGTCCCATCTGGCCAAGGACCTGGTGCACAACGGCGGCATGCCCAGCCAGGTCAACATGGACGCCTTCGAAGTGGGCAAGAACCTGGGCACCAGTGAAGGCGCGGTAGTGTTTCGCAATGACGTGCTGGAGCTGATCCAGTACCGGCCGATCACCGAGCAGGTGCATGAGCGCCCGCTGCTGGTGGTGCCACCGCAGATCAACAAGTTCTATGTCTTCGACCTCAGCCCGGACAAGAGCCTGGCGCGCTTCTGCCTGCGCAACAACGTGCAGACCTTTATCGTCAGCTGGCGCAACCCCACCAAGGCCCAGCGCGAATGGGGCCTGTCCACCTACATCGAAGCCCTGAAAGAAGCGGTCGACGTAGTGACCGCGATCACCGGCAGCAAGGACGTGAACATGCTCGGCGCCTGCTCCGGCGGCATCACCTGCACCGCGCTGCTGGGCCACTACGCGGCGCTGGGGCAGAAGAAGGTCAACGCCCTGACCCTGCTGGTCAGCGTACTGGACACCACCCTGGACACCCAGGTAGCGCTGTTCGTCGACGAGCAGACCCTGGAAGCGGCCAAGCGCCACTCCTATCAGGCCGGAGTCCTGGAAGGCCGCGACATGGCCAAGGTGTTCGCCTGGATGCGCCCCAACGACCTGATCTGGAACTACTGGGTCAACAACTACCTGCTGGGCAACGAGCCGCCGGTGTTCGACATCCTGTTCTGGAACAACGACACCACTCGCCTGCCCGCCGCCTTCCACGGCGACCTGATCGAAATGTTCAAGAACAACCCGCTGGTGCGCCCCAATGCACTGGAAGTGTGCGGCACGCCGATCGACCTCAAGCAGGTGACCGCCGATATCTTCTCCCTGGCCGGCACCAACGACCACATCACCCCGTGGAAGTCCTGCTACAAGTCGGCGCAGCTGTTTGGCGGCAACGTCGAGTTCGTGCTCTCCAGCAGCGGCCATATCCAGAGCATCCTCAACCCGCCTGGCAACCCCAAGGCGCGCTACATGACCAGCACCGACATTCCGGCCTGCCCCGACCAGTGGCAGGAAAACTCGATCAAGCACACCGATTCCTGGTGGCTGCATTGGCAGGCCTGGCAGGCCGAGCGCTCAGGTGACCTGAAGCCGGCACCCACCAGCCTGGGCAACAAGAAGTATGCAGCCGCCGAAGCGGCGCCCGGGACCTACGTCCACGAGCGCTGAGCCCCGACCATCGACACGGCGGCGCCAGGAGGCTCTGCCAAGCCCTATTCTTGACAAGAGGCTCGGCCTCAGGAAATCCGCAGGGCGCCCGGGATGGCGGCTGCGACGGTTTAATTCACAGGGCTACGGCATGCCACACTCATTCATATTCCGCACCGTCGACCTGGATGGCCAGACCATCCGCACCGCGGTACGCCCAGGCAAGCCGCACTTGACGCCGCTGCTGATCTTCAACGGCATCGGCGCCAACCTGGAGCTGGTGTTTCCCTTTGTCCAGGCCCTGGATCCGGACCTCGAGGTGATCGCCTTCGATGTGCCCGGTGTCGGCGGCTCCTCTACGCCGAGCCGGCCCTACCGCTTTCCCGGGCTGGCCAAGCTCACCGCGCGGATGCTCGACTACCTGGACTACGGCCAGGTCAATGCAGTGGGTGTGTCCTGGGGCGGCGCGCTGGCCCAGCAGTTCGCCTACGACTACCCCGAGCGCTGCAAGAAGCTGGTGCTGGCCGCCACCGCGGCCGGGGCGTTCATGGTCCCGGGCAAACCCAAGGTGCTGTGGATGATGGCCAGCCCACGGCGCTACGTGCAGCCCTCCCATGTGATGCGCATCGCGCCGCTGATCTATGGCGGCTCCTTCCGCCGCGACCCGAGCCTGGCAGCCGAACACGCAGCCAAGGTGCGCTCGGCCGGCAAGCTCGGCTATTACTGGCAGCTGTTCGCGGGCCTGGGCTGGACCAGCATTCACTGGCTGCACAAGATCCATCAGCCGACCCTGGTGCTGGCCGGCGATGACGACCCGCTGATTCCCCTGATCAACATGCGCATGCTGGCCTGGCGCATACCCAATGCCCAGTTGCACATCATCGATGATGGCCACCTGTTCCTGATCACCCGGGCCGAGGCCGTCGCCCCGATCATCATGAAGTTCCTCCAGGAAGAACGCCAAAGGGCGGTGATGCACCCGCATCCCGAACCTGTGCGCCCTACCAAGTAAAAGATACCTGTCGACAGGATCGTCGCGCGCAAGAAGGGCCAGGACCGACTATGTTGTCTGTCTTGGATTGGTCTGCTTGTTAGTGGTTTGACGAAGGAGTGTTGACTCATGCAAGACAAACCTGCGACGGGCTCATTGCCGTCACCCGCCGCGTATATCAATGCGCAGAGCGCGATCACCGGCCTGCGCGGCCGGGACCTGTTCTCCACCTTGCGCAGCCTGGCGGCCCATAGCCTGCGCAATCCGTTGCACAGTGCCCGGCATACCCTGGCCCTGGGCGGCCAGCTGGGGCGTGTGCTGCTGGGGGAAACCCTGCACAAGACCAACCCCAAGGACAACCGCTTCGCCGACCCGGCCTGGAGCCTCAACCCCTTCTACCGGCGCGGCCTGCAGGCGTACCTGAGCTGGCAGAAGCAGGTGCGCCACTGGATCGACGACAGTGGCATGAGCGAGGACGACCGGGCCCGGGCACACTTTGCCTTTTCCCTGCTCAATGATGCCGTTGCGCCTTCCAATACCCTGCTCAACCCCCTGGCCCTCAAGGAGATCTTCAACACCGGGGGCAACAGCGTGGTGCGGGGCATCGGCAACCTGCTGGATGACCTGCTGCACAACAACGGGTTGCCCAGCCAGGTGACCAAGCACGCCTTCGAAGTGGGCAAGAACCTCGCGGTCACCCCGGGCTCAGTGGTGTTTCGCAATGAATTGCTGGAGCTGATCCAGTACAGCCCCATGAGCGAAAAACAGTACGCCAAGCCATTGCTGATCGTGCCGCCGCAAATCAACAAGTACTACATTTTCGACCTGAGCCCGACCAACAGCTTCGTCCAGTACGCGCTGAAAAACGGCCTGCAGGTGTTCATGGTCAGCTGGCGCAACCCGGATGTGCGGCACCGCGAGTGGGGTCTGTCGACCTACGTCGAAGCGGCCGAAGAAGCGCTGAACGTCACCCGGGCGATTACCGGCAGTCGCGAAGTCAACCTGGTGGGAGCCTGTGCCGGAGGGCTGACCATCGCCGCCCTTCAAGGCCATCTGCAGGCCAAGCGCCAGCTGCGCCGGGTGTCCAGCGCGACCTACCTGGTAAGCCTGCTGGACAGCCAGATGGACAGCCCGGCAACGCTGTTCGCCGACGAGAAGACCCTCGAAGCGGCCAAGCGTCGCTCTTATCAGCAAGGGGTACTGGACGGTCGCGACATGGCCAAGGTGTTCGCCTGGATGCGCCCCAACGACCTGATCTGGAACTACTGGGTCAACAACTACCTGCTGGGCAAGGAGCCGCCGGTCTTCGACATTCTCTACTGGAACAACGACAGCACCCGGTTGCCGGCCGCGCTGCACGGCGATCTGCTGGACTTCTTCAAGCACAACCCCCTGAGCCATGTCGGCGGGCTGGAAGTCTGCGGCACGCCGATCGACCTGCAGAAGGTCACGGTGGACAGCTTCAGCGTGGCCGGGATCAACGACCACATCACGCCCTGGGACGCGGTCTACCGCTCGACCCTGCTGCTGGGCGGCGAACGGCGCTTCGTGCTGTCCAACAGCGGCCACGTGCAGAGCATCCTCAACCCGCCGAGCAATCCCAAGGCCAACTACGTGGAGAACCGCAAGCTCAGCAGCGACCCGCGGGCCTGGTACTACGATGCCAAGCATGTGGACGGCAGCTGGTGGAGCCAGTGGCTGACCTGGGTCCAGGAGCGTTCGGGGGCGCAGCGGGAAACCCTCACCACCCTGGGCAACCAGAACTATCCACCGATGGAGGCTGCGCCAGGCACCTACGTGCGCGTGCGCTGAAGACACTTTGCACCACGGTTCCACACCGGAGCCGTGCCCCTTCAATGGACCGACAAGAAGTCAGGATGAAGACCCGCGACCGGATACTCGAATGTGCCCTGCAACTGTTCAACCAAAAGGGCGAGCCCAATGTCTCCACCATGGAGGTGGCCAATGAGATGGGGATCAGCCCCGGCAACCTCTACTACCACTTCCACGGCAAGGAGCCACTGGTGCTCGGCCTGTTCGAGCGCTTTCAGAGCGAACTGACGCCGTTGCTGGATCCACCGTCCGACGTCCAGCTGGCGGCGGAAGACTACTGGCTGTTCCTGCACCTGATCGTCGAACGCCTGGCCCACTACCGCTTTCTGTTTCAGGACCTGTCCAACCTGGCCGGGCGCCTGCCAAAACTGGCCAAGGGCATTCGCAACCTGCTCAATGCCTTGAAACGCACCCTGGCCTCCTTGCTGGCCCGGCTCAAGGCTCAGGGGCAACTGGTCAGCGGCACCCAGGCCCTGGGGCAACTGGTGGAACAGATCACCATGACCCTGTTGTTCTCTCTGGATTACCAGCGGATTCTTGATCGCGAAGGCGAAGTCCGGCTGGTGGTCTACCAGATCATGATGCTGGTGGCGCCACACCTGCTGCCGCCCGCAAAGATGGCCACCGAACAGATGGCGCTACGCTACCTGGATGAGCAGGGCTAGAACGCCTCAATAAAAAACGCCCGGCCTTCCCAGGCCGGGCGTTTTTTTGTTCCTGATGCGATCAGGACTGGCTGCTTGGCGTCGCTGGAGCTGGCGCGGCAGTCGGGGTTGCAGCCGGGCTCGGGGCTGCGGCGGAGTTCGCCGAGCTGGCCGGGGCCGGGGCTGCAGGCTTGGCCGCGACAGCGGGCTTGGCTGCTGGCTTGGCTGCCGCAGGCTTCTTGGCCACAGGCTTTTTCGCCACTGCAGGCTTGGCGGCCGGTTTGGCCGCTGGTTTGGCCGCTGCGGTTTTCGCCGCGGGCTTGGCTGCTGGTTTGGCCGCGGGCTTGGCCGCTACAGGCTTGGCAGCCGGTTTGGCGGCTGCGGTTTTCGCGGCCGGCTTGGCTGCGGGTTTAGCGGCGGCCTTGGTGGCAGGCTTAGCGGCAGGCTTGGCCAGAGGCTTGGCTGCGGGTTTTGCAGCAGGCTTGGCCGCTGCAGTTTTGGCTGCAACCGGCGCAACCTTGGCACCTGTGAGTTTTTCAATCTGCTTGGTCAGGGTATCGACCTTGTCGTGCAATGCCTTGACTTCGTTGCGGCTAGGCACGCCCAGACGCGAGATGGCGCTGTTCAAGCGCTTGTCGAAAGCACCTTCCAGTTCATCCCACTTACCCAGGGCACGATCCTTGACGTCGCTGATACGCGACTTGGCCGAAGTTGCGGAATCTTTTGCCGCATCAACTTTCTTGCCGACTACGCTCTTGGTCAGTTTCTCGGCTTTCTCACCATCTTTGACCAATGTCTCGAAAAGCTTGCTGCCGTCAGAGTCGATTTTCGAGTACACGCCTAAACCAGCAAGCCAAATTTTACGGGAGTACTCTTCGACTTTCCCGATCCACGAGCTGCCTTCTTTTTCAGTATTCTTTTTACCAGCCATCCCGTTCTCCTTAATGTTTACGCGCGACACGTTCGAGCAACGCCGTCAGCTCATCGAGCTTAGCAGAGAGTGTCTCAACGTCATGTTTAGACGGAATGCCGATACGATTCAAGGCACTGGCGACGCGCGTGTCAAAAGCCTTCTCGACCTTGTCCAGTTGCACTTCGACTTTGCCTTTAAGAGTGCTGACATCCCCTTTAACGCCATCTATCTGACTGTTGGCCGCTTCAAGTTGTTCAGTGACAACTTTTTTGCCTTTCTTTTCAACGGATTGACCAGCCTTGATCAACTCCTGAAAGTACTCGCTGCCTTCCTGACCGACTTTGGCGTAGGCCCCCAGGCCTGCCAGCCAGATCTTGCGGGCATAGGTTTTGACTTCACTCAGAGCAGTCGATTGGGCATCAACTTTTTTCTTCAGAATTACTTTGGCCATGGTGCACCTCACGCGCAGAAGGTTTGAGGAACTGCCCTCGGAAAGAGGACCTGAGGCACAACCTAGAGAGAAAAATTAGAATCGGCACCCTAACGACTGTCATGAATTCATGTAGGAGCCGGTTCAGGCCAGGGCCTTGTCCAGAGCCTTTTCGATTTCCGACTTGATGGTGCCGCTCATGGCCGACATCAACATCCCCAGTTCCACGTCGATGCGGATCGACTCTTCACCCACATGCACCGCGCCTTTGACGCCCGAGCGCTTGAGGTTCAGGGTATCGCCTGCCCACTGCGGCTCCAGGCCATATTGATCGGCGAGTTTCTGCGCCAGTTTGTCGGCCTTTTCACGGGCTGCCTGCTTGCCCAGGCCATGGGCACGTTCAACACTAATACGGGCCATTGAAGGTCTCCTGCTGTTTCGGGACTTGCCTGAAGCATCTTGACCCTGAGTGCGTCAAAACGTCCCGGCGGATCGCTATCTTACATTCAGCCTTGCCAAGACAAAGACCGCCACCGGCATTAGAATGTCCCGCATTCTCTTTTGGTGACAGCGATATGACTGATCAGCGCAAAGGCAGCGATGCCGAACCCACCACTCACTTCGGCTTCAAGAATGTTCCTGAAAGCCAGAAAGCGGAAAAAGTCGCTGAGGTGTTCCACTCGGTAGCGGCCAAGTACGACTTGATGAACGACGTGCTGTCCGGTGGCATGCACCGGCTGTGGAAACGCTTCACGATCGAGCTGTCCGGCGTACGCGCCGGCAATCGCGTACTGGACATCGCCGGCGGCACGGGCGACCTGACCAAGCGTTTCTCCCACCTGGTAGGCCCGACCGGCCAAGTGGTACTGGCCGATATCAACGAATCCATGCTCAAGGTCGGTCGTGACCGCCTGCTGGACCTGGGTGTGGCCGGCAACGTCGAGTTCGTCCAGGCCGATGCGGAAAAACTGCCGTTCCCGGACAACCATTTCGACTGCGTGACCATCGCCTTCGGCCTGCGCAACGTGACCCACAAGGAAGACGCCCTGCGCTCCATGCTGCGGGTGCTCAAGCCCGGCGGTCGCCTACTGGTGCTGGAGTTCTCCAAACCCACCAACGCGCTGATGTCCAAGGTCTACGACGCCTACTCGTTCGCCTTCATGCCCCTGGCCGGCAAGCTGATCACCAACGACTCGGAAAGCTACCGCTATCTGGCCGAATCGATCCGCATGCACCCCAACCAGGAAACCCTGAAGTCGATGATGGTCGAGGCCGGTTTCGACCGCGTCACCTATCACAACATGACCGCAGGCATCGTTGCCCTGCACCGCGGCATCAAGCCCTGATGTTGCTCAGCGGCCTGCTCGCCAGCGTCGAGACCGGCATCAATCGGGTGCTGCGCCTGGACAGCACGGCGCTGCCGCGCCTGCAGCACCTCAATGGCAAGGTGATAGCCGTGGACTGCCGCAACCCGGCGCTGCAGCTGTTCATCCTGCCCAGCGATGAGGGCCTGATGCTCGCCACCCAGTGGGCCGCGGACCTGGATTGCACCCTGCGCGCGCCGGCTTCGAGCCTGGTGCGCCTGGCCCTGAGCAAGGACAAGACCGCGGTCCTGCACGGCCCCGAAGTGGAGCTGGAAGGTGACAGCGGCGTGCTGCTGGACCTGGCAGCGATCCTTCAGGACCTGGAGCTGGATTGGGAATACGAACTCTCACGCTGGCTGGGCCCGGTGGCCACTCAGTTGTTCAGCGGCCACGTGCGCAGCCGCGCCCGCTGGTATCAGCAAGGCTTGGCCAGCCTCAACCAGAACCTCGCCGAATTCCTCGCCGAAGAATCGCGGACCCTGGTGGGTCAGCGCGAAGCCGAAGCGCGCTTTCGCGAGCTGGATCAGGCCAAACTCGACCTGGACCGTCTCGAGGCGCGCTTGGAGCGCCTTTCCCGATCCCTTGACCCAAGCGATAACGCATGAAGCTGCTTGCCGTCCGCCGTCTGTTGCGCATCCAGCGCGTCGTGATCCGCTACCGCCTCGATGACCTGCTGTTCGACCTGCCCCTGCCTTGGTTCCTCCTGGCCCTGCGCTTCGCCCTGCCCTGGCGCTGGTTCCCGCGCAAGCCGCTGGACCTGAGCCGCGGTGCACGCCTGCGCCTGGCGTTGCAGGACCTGGGACCGATCTTCATCAAGTTCGGGCAGATCCTCTCCACCCGCCGCGACCTGCTGCCCGAAGACATCGCCGACGAGCTGATGCTGTTGCAGGACCGGGTGCCACCGTTCGACTCGCAAAAGTCCGTAGCCCTGATCGAAGCGCAGCTGGGCAAGAAGATCAGCGACGTGTTCAGCCGTTTCGACATCGAGCCCCTGGCGTCGGCGTCGGTGGCCCAGGTGCACGCCGCCAAGCTCAAGACTGGCGAAGAAGTGGTGGTCAAGGTGATCCGCCCAGGCCTCAAGCCGATCATCGCCCAGGACCTGGCGTGGCTGTTCATCCTCGCCCGGGCCGCGGAAAAGCTCTCCGCCGACGCGCGCCTGCTGCACCCGGTGGACGTGGTCAGCGACTACGAGAAAACCATCTACGACGAGCTCGACCTGCTACGCGAGGCGGCCAACGCCAGCCAGCTCAAGCGCAACTTCGAAGGCTCGCCGCTGCTCTATGTGCCCCAGGTCTACTGGGACTGGTGCCGGCCCAAAGTGCTGGTGATGGAGCGCATCTACGGCATTCAGGTCACCGACCTGGCCACCCTGGCCGACCAGCGCACCGACATGAAGATGCTCGCCGAGCGTGGCGTGGAGATCTTCTTCACCCAGGTGTTCCGCGACAGCTTCTTCCACGCCGACATGCACCCGGGCAACATCTTCGTCAGCACCGTACAGCCCTGGAGCCCGCAGTACATCGCCATCGACTGCGGCATCGTCGGCAGCCTGACCCCGGAAGACCAGGACTACCTGGCCCGCAACCTGTTTGCCTTCTTCAAGCGCGACTACCGCCGCGTGGCCCAGTTGCACATTGATTCCGGCTGGGTCCCGGCGGAAACCAAGCTCAACGAATTCGAGGCGGCAATCCGCACCGTGTGCGAACCGATCTTCGAAAAACCGCTGAAGGACATTTCCTTCGGCCAGGTGCTGATGCGCCTGTTCCAGACCGCCCGGCGCTTCAACATGGAAGTGCAGCCGCAGTTGGTGCTGCTGCAAAAAACCCTGCTCAACATCGAGGGCCTGGGTCGCCAGCTGTACCCGGACCTGGACCTGTGGAACACCGCGCAACCCTTCCTCGAACGCTGGATGCGCGAACGGGTCAGCCCCAAGGCCGTGCTCGGCAATATCCACAGCCAGATCGAACAATTGCCGCACCTGGCCAACATGACCCGCGACCTGCTGGAGCGCATGTCGCAACCCCATGCCGCCGATCCGCCTGCGCCCTGGCACAAGCGCAAGGACGACTGGTTCCTGCGCCTGCTGGGCACTGCCCACCTGGGCGGTGGCGCGGTCCTGGCCGCCGGCGGTCCATTGCATGAGCTGGGGCACTGGCCTGCTGGCATCATGATTGCGGTCGGTTTGTATCTGATCGTTCGCCGATAGCCAGTGGCGCGACCTGCTGGCAAACTGTCGAAATCGCCGAGGCGTCACCAGCGGGTCGAGCCCGGTTGTCGGAGTCGAAAATGAAAGATTGGCTGGACCAGATCAAATGGGATGCGGACGGCCTGGTGCCGGCCATCGCCCAGGATCACAAGACCGGGCGCGTACTGATGATGGCCTGGATGAACCGCGAGGCCCTGAGCCTGACCGCTGCCGAGAACCGCGCCATCTACTGGTCACGTTCCCGTGGCAAGCTGTGGCGCAAGGGCGAAGAATCCGGGCACGTGCAGAAGCTTCATGAAATGCGCCTGGACTGCGACGCCGATGTGATCATCCTGATGGTTGAGCAGATCGGCGACATCGCCTGCCATACCGGCCGCCACAGCTGTTTCTACCGCGTCTATGAAGATGGCGAGTGGAAAACCGTCGAACCGGTCCTCAAGGACCCGCACGCGATCTATTCTGCAGGACACTGACATGAGCGATACCCTCACCCGTCTGGCCCAGGTGCTGGAAGAGCGTAAAGACGCCGCAGCCGACAGCTCCTACGTTGCCAGCCTGTACCACAAGGGCCTGAACAAGATTCTGGAAAAAGTCGGCGAAGAATCGGTGGAAACCATCATCGCCGCCAAGGACGCCGCCATCAGCGGCGACTGCAGCGATGTGATCTACGAAACCGCGGACCTGTGGTTCCACACCCTGGTCATGCTGGCGCAGCTGGGGCAGCATCCCCAGGCCGTGCTCGATGAGCTGGACCGCCGCTTCGGTTTGTCCGGACACGCCGAGAAAGCCTCGCGTCCGTCCGCCTGAACAACTTTCTAAGAGGAAACGCAGCATGGGCATTTTTGACTGGAAACACTGGATCGTCATCCTGGTGGTCGTGGTACTGGTATTCGGCACCAAGAAGCTCAAGAACCTGGGCACCGACGTCGGCGAGTCGATCAAGGGCTTTCGCAAGGCCATGAATGACGACGAAAAGCCTGCCGAACCCGTGGTCCCGCCAGCGGCGCAGCCTGTGCCACCGGTTCAGCCGCAGCAGAGCGCGCCGTTGAACCAGCCGCACACCATCGACGTGCAGGCGCAGAAAGTCGAAGAGCCGACCCGCAAAGACTCGTGAGCACTGACTAATGTTTGGTATCAGCTTCTCTGAACTGCTGCTGGTGGGCCTGGTGGCCCTGCTGGTGCTCGGCCCCGAGCGCCTGCCCGGCGCTGCGCGCACCGCCGGCCTGTGGGTCGGGCGCCTCAAGCGCAGCTTCAACGCGATAAAACAGGAAGTTGAACGTGAAATCGGTGCCGACGAAATCCGCCGGCAACTGCACAACGAGCACATTCTGTCCCTGGAGCAGGAAGCGCGGAAAATCCTTGCTCCGACCCAGCAGCAACCGACACCGGTAGAGCCTGTGGCCGAGCAGACGATTCACGCGCCGGGCGCCGCTACGGTCGCCGAAGCGCCACCCGCCAGCGAAGTGCCCGCGCCTCAGCCATCGGCACCAGCACCGACCGCAGAGCCTGCAGCCCCCGTGGCAACACCCGCCACCACGGTCCCCCACGACTCCACCTTGCCGCCGCGAGCACCATGAGCGATATCCCAGAGAACGACCAACACATGCCGCTGGTATCGCACCTCACCGAGCTGCGTACCCGCCTGCTGCGCTGCGTAGCGGCGATCTTCATCATCTTCGCCGGGTTGTTCGCCTTCACCCAGCAGATCTACACCATCGTCTCCACCCCGCTGCGCCAGTACCTGCCGGTGGGTGCGACGATGATCGCCACCGACGTCGCCTCGCCGTTCCTCACGCCGCTGAAGCTGACCATGATGGTCTCGCTGTTCCTGGCGATCCCGGTGATCCTGCACCAGATCTGGGGCTTTATCGCACCCGGCCTGTACAAGCATGAAAAGCGCATTGCCGTGCCCTTGCTGGTGTCGAGCATCCTGCTGTTCTACATCGGCATGGCGTTCGCCTACTTCCTGGTGTTCCCGCTGATCTTCAAGTTCTTCGCCGCCGCCACCCCAGCCGGCGTGGAGATGATGACCGATATCACCAGCTACCTCGATTTCGTCATGACCCTGTTCTTCGCCTTCGGCGTGGCCTTCGAGATCCCGGTGGCCGTGGTCCTGCTGGTGTGGATAGGCGTGGTCAACGTGGCGTACCTGCGCAAGATCCGCCCTTACGTGATCATCGGCTGCTTCGTGGTGGGCATGATCCTCACCCCGCCGGACATTTTCTCCCAGACCCTGCTGGCCGTGCCCATGTGGCTGCTGTTCGAGATCGGCGTGCTGTTCGGCGGGCTGATCAGCAAACGTGGCGAGCACCCGGACGATGAGCCGGCCGACGACCACAACGACCAGCCGCCAGCGACCCAAGCGTGAACCTGCTGCTTCTGGAAGAGGCCGATTTCATTGCGGCCGACCGCGTAGTGCTGCGCGACCGACGCCTGACCCACATGCAGGACGTGCATCGGGTGGCGGTCGGCGACAGCCTGCGGGTCGGGCGCATCGGCGGCTTGATGGGCAGTGCCCAGGTACTGCGCCTGGAGGCTGCTGAAGCCGAACTGCAAGTGACCCTCGATCAGCCGCCACCGGCCAAGCTGCCGTTGACCCTGGTGCTGGCCCTGCCGCGCCCGAAAATGCTTCGCCGGGTGTTCCAGACCATAGCGACCATGGGCGTGCCGCGGCTGGTGCTGGTCAACAGCTACCGGGTAGAAAAGAGCTTCTGGCAGACCCCGTTCCTGGAACCCGAAACGATTCGCGAACACCTGGTGCTCGGCCTGGAACAGGCCCGTGACACCGTGCTGCCCGACGTCCTGATCGAAAAACGCTTCAAGCCCTTCGTCGAAGACCGCCTGCCGGCCCTCAGCGCTGGCACCCTGGGGCTGGTGGGCCACCCTGGCCCCTATCCGCCCTGCCCCCGCGGGCTGGACCAGGCCGTCACCCTGGCCATTGGCCCGGAAGGCGGCTGGATTCCCTACGAGATCGATCTTCTGGGCAAGGCCGGCCTGCAACCGGTGCAACTGGGCGAACGCATCCTGCGGGTCGAAACCGCGGTCACCGCCCTGCTTTCGCGCCTGTTCTGAGCCCCCCTGTGCGTGCTGGCCAGCTGGCCAGCCGAACCTCACGACCGTAATGGCAACTAGCCATTTAAGCTACAGAATCCCCCACTCCCGCCGATAGCCTATGGTTAAGCGCACATTGCTAAAAGGGAGTTCGCAGAATGTACCGTTGGCTAGCCAGAAACCTGGGAAACGTAAGCGTCAGCCTCAAGCTGGGTATCGGCTTCGGCCTGGTACTGCTCCTGACCCTGCTGATCACCGCCACCGGCTGGACCGGCCTGAGCCGAGTGATCGACCGAGGCGACAAACTGGGCAATATCTCCGTTATCTACGCCCTGACCAAGGACCTGCGCATCGCCCGCCTCAACTACGAGATGAGCCGCGGTGAACACGGCCCGGCAGCGGTCAACGACTTCCTCAAGCAACTCGACGACGGCCTGCAGGACGCCCGCGCGCAACTGCAGCAGCCGGAAAGCATCACCATGGTCGACCAGCAACTGGACGCCGTGGCCGAATACCGGAAAGCCTTTACCGACATGACTCGCGCCACCGCCAGCCGCGAGGCCGCGAGGTCCCAGCTTGGCGCCACCGCGGACAACGCTGTGGCCCGGGTCGCGGAGGTTGAGAACTCGCTGCTGCAAGGCGACAGCGTGGCGCAGTTCAATAGCGTGATCGACCTGTCCAAGCTGATCCAGCAGGCACGCTTCCAGGTACGCGGTTACACCTACAGTGCCAAGCCCGAAGCCAAGCAGCCGGCGCTGGACGCCATCGACAACGCCCTGAACAATCTCACCAGCCTGCCTTCGCGCCTGCCCGAGCAGCACGTTGCCAACCTGCAACAGGCCAGCGACTCGCTGAAGGCCTACCGGATGGCCGTCAGCGCCTACAGCGACGCCGAAGAAGCCAGCGCGGCTGCGCTCAAGCGCATGGCCGCCCAGGGCGAGCGGCTGATGGACCTGAGCAAGCAACTGACCGTGGCCCAGACCGCCAAGCGTGACAGCGACGCCGCGCAGGCCAAGAACACCCTGCTGATCGCCACCTTGCTGGCCATGCTGTTCGGCCTGATCGCCGCCTGGGCCATCACCCGGCAGATCACCCAGCCGCTGCAGCAGACCCTCAAGGCCGCCGAGCGCGTGGCCTCCGGGGACCTGAGCCAAAACCTCGCCGTGGAGCGCCGCGACGAGCTGGGCCAACTGCAGAAAGCCATGCAGCGCATGACGGTGAGCCTGCGGGAACTGATCGGCGGCATCAGCGACGGGGTGACCCAGATCGCCAGCGCTGCCGAGCAACTGTCCGCGGTGACCGAGCAGACCAGCGCCGGGGTCAACAGCCAGAAAGTCGAGACCGACCAGGTGGCCACGGCCATGAACGAAATGGCCGCCACCGTGCAGGAAGTGGCGCGCAACGCCGAAGAGGCCTCCGAGGCTGCTGTGGCGGCCGACCAGCAGGCCCGCGAGGGCGACCGGGTGGTGAACGAAGCCATCGCCCTGATTGAGCGCCTGGCCAGCGAGGTAGGGCATTCCACCGAGGCCATGGGCCATCTCAAGCAGGAAAGCGACAAGATCGGCAGCGTCCTGGATGTAATCCAGTCGGTAGCCCAGCAGACCAACCTGCTGGCCCTGAACGCCGCCATCGAAGCCGCCCGGGCCGGTGAAGCCGGTCGGGGTTTTGCCGTGGTGGCGGATGAAGTGCGCAGCCTGGCGCAACGCACCCAGCAATCCACCGAAGAAATCGCTGAACTCATCGTTGGCCTGCAAAGCGGCACCCAGCAGGTGGCCAGCACTCTGGACACCAGCCGCAGCCTGACCGACAGCAGTGTCGAGCTGACACGCCGAGCCGGAGGGTCCCTGGAAAACATCACCCGTACCGTGTCGGCGATCCAGGCGATGAACCAGCAGATCGCCGCGGCAGCAGAGCAGCAGAGCGCGGTGGCGGAAGAAATCAACCGCAGCGTGTTGAATGTGCGGGATGTGTCTGAACAGACGTCATCGGCCAGCGAAGAAACCGCCGCCTCCAGCGCCGAGCTGGCGCGGCTGGGGATTCACCTGCAGAGCCTGGTGGGGCGTTTCCGGGTCTGAGCCGCTTCGCCGGCAAGCCGGCTCCTACCGGAAAATGCAGGAGCCGGCCTTACAGCACCTGGCGCAGGAACGCCTGGGCCCGCGGGTCCTGCGGCGCGTCGAAGAACACCTGCGGCGCCGCGTCTTCCAGCAATTTGCCGTGATCGAAGAACAGCACCCGATCCGCCACTTCCCGGGCAAAGCCCATCTCGTGGGTCACGCAGACCATGGTCATGCCTTCAAGGGCCAGGGTCTTCATCACATCCAGCACCTCGCCGACCATTTCCGGGTCCAGGGCCGAGGTCGGCTCGTCGAACAGCATCACCTTGGGCTCCATGGCCAGGGCCCGGGCGATGGCCACGCGCTGCTGCTGGCCACCGGAAAGCCGCGAAGGAAACTCGTGGGCCTTCTGGGCGATCCCGACCTTTTCCAGCAACGCCAGGGCCTTGGCCTCGCGCTCCTGCTTGCCGCGCTTGCGTACCACCTTCTGCGCCAGGCAGAGGTTTTCCAGCACGGTCATGTGCGGGAACAGGTTGAAGTGCTGGAACACCATGCCGACTTCCCGGCGGTAGGCGTTCACATCGGTCCTCGGGTCGGCCAGTTGCAGCCCGTCGATGCTCACCGAGCCGGAATCGAACTCTTCAAGGCCATTGAGGCAACGCAGGAAGGTCGACTTGCCGGAGCCGGACGGGCCGATCACCACCAGCACCTCGCCCTTGGCCACCTGGGTGGTGACGTTATCCACCGCACGCACCACCTGGCCGCGGGTGTCGAAGACTTTTACCAGATCGCGGACTTCAATCACTTTGCGCGAGCCTCCGCTCAAGCCGGCTGGCCATCTTCGACAGCGGCAGGTTGATCAACAAATACAGGCCCGCCACACAGAACAGGATTTCGAATGGCGAGAACGACGTGGTAATGACTTCCCGGCCGCTCTTGAGCAGTTCGGTAATGGCGATCACCGACACCAGGGAGGTGTCCTTGACCAGGCTGATGAACTGCCCGGCCAGCGGCGGCAGCACCCGCTTGAAGGCCTGGGGCAGCACCACATGGCGCATCGACTGGCCGGCGCTGAGCCCCAGGGAGCGGGCGGCTTCGTTCTGCCCACGGGCGATGGACTGCACCCCGGCGCGAACGATTTCCGCCACATAGGCCCCGGTAAACAGCGACAGCGCGGCGATCCCGGCGAACTCCCGGGACAGATTGAGCACCGTGCCGATAAAGAAATAGAAGATGAAGATCTGCACCAGCAGCGGCGTGCCCCGCACCAGTTCGACATAGATCGTCGACAGGTCGCGCAGGGTCGGGTTGCTGGACAACCGGCACAGGCCGGTACCCAGGCCGATCAGCAGCCCCAGCACGCCGGACACCACCGACAGCCACAAGGTGGTCCACAGGCCCCACAACAACGGGCCCGCGGCCCAGTGCCGGGTCACGCCGATGACATCGCCTTCGGCCACGTCATCGCCCCTAGCCACCTGCAAGCTGCTTTCATCGACGCTCAGATGCTGCTCGGCACCCGAGTCACCGCGCAGCGTGACTTGCGCCTTGCCGCCCTGGCGCACCACCTCGGCGACGGTGGAGATTTCCGCCGCCCGCTGGGACTCCTCGGCCTGATAGGCGAAGTACTGGGGGACACGGTTCCAGCGCCACTCGTAGGACATCAACGAGGTGGCGTAGTACAGCGCGCCAGCCAGACCGATCAGCACCAGCACGGTCAGCACGTGCCAGGGCCATTGGGCTTTCTTGTGTTTGTTCACTTTGCAGGTTCCAGCGGTTTGCAGCGGGGAGGTTCGGCAGAGCCCGGGTGGGCATCGTCGCGAGCAGGCTCGCTCCTACAAAAACGCTATGCGCCCTGTAGGAGCGAGCTTGCTCGCGATCAACCAGAAGTCAGTGGCCTGACACCTATTCCATGTCCTTGAGCCACTCGGTGCTCTTGAACCACTTGTCATGGATGCGATCGTAGGTGCCGTCTTCGTGGATCTGGTGCAGGAAGTTGTTGATGAAGTTGATGCTGTCGTAATCGCCCTTCTTCAAACCGAAGGCCAGGGGCTCATAGGTGAACGGCTTGTCGAGGAATACCAGCTTGCCATTGCCTACTTTGTTGACGGCTACCACGTTGTACGGGGCGTCGTAGATGAAGGCGTCGGCCTTGCCGTTGACCACATCCAGCACCGCTTCCTGCTCGTTGTCGTAGCCGTGGTACTTGGCCTTGGCGATCAGCTTCTTGGCGACCATCTCACCGGTGGTGCCCAGCTTGGACGTGATGCGGTAGTCGGCGCTGTTCAGGTCCTTGTAGGACTTGATGGTGCCTTCCAGGTCCTTGCGAATCAGCAGGGTCTGGCCCACCACGATGAAGGGTTCGCTGAAGTTCAGGCGCAGGTTGCGTTCCTGGGTCAGGGTCATGCCGCTGCCGATCATGTCGAACTTGTCGGTCAGCAGGGCCGGGATGATGCCGTCGTAGCCAGTGGAAACCATCTCCAGCTTGACCCCCATGGACTTGGCCATGGCCTTGAGCAGGTCGACTTCGAAACCGATGATTTCGCCGCGCTTGTTGGTCATTTCGAACGGCATGTAGGTCGGGTCCATGCCGACTTTCAGCGTGCCGCGCTTGACCGCGTCGTCGATAGCGCCGGCCTGGGCCGTGTTGACCGCCAGCAGGGCTGCGGCCCCCGCCAGCAGCAGCGAAAGATACTTCTTCATCTCAAGTCCCCTGAAGCCATTTTATTGTGGTGTCTGCGCACGGCGGTCATCTGCTTGAGTGCTTCGAATGGCAGGCCGTTGTCGATTGCGCGCAGAAATTTGCGGGTGCGATGCTAACGCACTCGGCCATTTGCACAAGGATTTTTGTTGTTTCAGGGGGAGCGACCGGTGGCCGCTGCCACAGCCTCCGGCAAGGCGTAGGCGGCCATTGGCGCCATAAAGCAAAACGCCCTTGAGCAAGAGCTCAAGGGCGTTGGCTTCAGGCCGGTTGCGGCGCCGCGTTCAGCGGCTGCAACGGCAGTAGCGGTGCATGGGGATCGGCATCCACCGACTGGCGCCAGGCGCTCAGCCATTCGCTGTGCCCCTCGCTCCAGACCTGTTCGTGCAGGCGCCCCAGGGCTACCGGGTCGCTCAGCAGCGCCAGGCGCTCGCTGTTGTTCAGGGCCGCCGGGCCGACTTTCAGAGCATGCCGTACACGCTCCTGGCGCAGCCACTCGATGGGCTCGGCCTGGGTGTGGCGCGAGGTCGCCAGGGCACAGGCCAGGGCGTTCTGCTGCGGATCCACCACGGCCCGGACAAAGCCGTCGTTGAGCGCATGCCAGCGGTTTTCGTGGGTGTACTGGTCGGTTGCCAGCAGCGCCTGCGGCGGAGCGTATTCCTCGGGGATCAGGAACAGGCTTTCATCACGGGACTTCAGGCCCAGGCCCACGCGGCTGGAGATCACCGACACCGGGATCGACAGCATCAACGAACCGACGATCGGTACCAGCCACCAGAGGAAGCTCGGGTTCAACCAGATCACCAAGAGCGCCCAGCAGAAGCCCAGCAGGGTCTGTGGACCGTGGCGCTTGACCGCTTCGCTCCACGGCGTGGAGTCGTCGTCACGCTGCGGCGAATTCCAGGTCGCGGCCCAGCCCAGGAACGCGGCCAGGACGAAACGGGTGTGGAAAATCATCCGCACCGGCGCCAGCAACATGGAGAACAGCATCTCCAGGAGCATCGACAGGGTCACCTTGAACTTGCCACCGAACTCTTTCGCACCCTTGGCCCAGATCAGGATGATGCTCAAGAGCTTGGGCAGGAACAGCAGCACGATGGTGGTGGAGAACAGCGCGATGGCCTTGTCCGGGTGCCACTGCGGCCACAGCGGATACAGCTGCCGCGGCTCGAGGAAGTACTGCGGCTCCATCAGGGTGTTGACCGCCAGCAGGGCCGTGGACAGCACCAGGAAGAAGAACCACAGCGGCGCCGACAGGTAGGACATCACCCCGGTGAGGAACACCGCGCGGTGCACCGGGTGCATGCCCTTGACCAGGAACAGGCGGAAGTTCATCAGGTTGCCGTGGCACCAGCGCCGGTCACGCTTGAGTTCATCCAGCAGGTTCGGCGGCAACTCTTCGTAGCTGCCCGGCAGGTCGTAGGCAATCCACACGCCCCAGCCGGCACGGCGCATCAGCGCGGCTTCGACGAAGTCGTGGGAGAGAATCGCACCAGCGAAGGCACCCTTGCCCGGCAACGGCGCCAGGGCACAGTGCTCGATGAACGGCTTCATGCGGATGATCGCGTTGTGCCCCCAGTAGTGGGATTCCCCCAACTGCCAGAAGTGCAGGCCAGCCGTGAACAGCGGGCCGTAGACCCGGGTGGCGAACTGCTGCATGCGCGCATACAGGGTGTCCATGCCCGAGGCCCTTGGCGCGGTCTGGATGATCCCCGCGTCCGGCGTGGCTTCCATCAGGCGTACCAGGCTGGTCAGGCATTCGCCGCTCATCACGCTGTCAGCGTCGAGCACGACCATGTACTTGTAGTCACCGCCCCAGCGACGGCAGAAGTCGTCGAGGTTGCCGCTCTTGCGTTTCACTCGGCGGCGACGGCGGCGATAGAAGATCTTGCCGAAGCCCTTGGCTTCGCGGCAGACATCCAGCCAGGCCTGCTGCTCGGCCACGCAGATGTCGCTGTCGTTGCTGTCGCTGAGGACGAAGAAGTCGAAGCGGTCCAGGTCACCGGTGGCGGCCACCGACTCGAAGGTCGCGCGCAGGCCGGCAAACACCCGGGGCACGTCTTCGTTGCAGATCGGCATCACCAGTGCGGTGCGCGCATCCTTGGGAATCGGCTCGTTGCCGGCGCTGGCCCCGGAGATGCGGTACTTGTCGTGGCCGGTCAGCAGTTCCAGGAAGCCCATCAGGGCGGTCCAGAAACCTGCCGAAACCCAGCAGAACAGGATCCCGAACAGAATCAGGATGCTGGTCTGCAGGGCATAGGGCAGCACTTGCTGGGCGGTCTGCATCAGCGGCTGGTGCATGACCTCTTCCAGGTCGACGAAGGACCAGCCCTGGTACGGCATGATGCCTTTCATGTACCAGCCGGCGACGATGGTCTGGCCGAGCATCAGCACCAGCAGGATGTAGCGGCGGATCGAACCGACGGTACGCCAGCGGGCGGCCGGCAGTACCCGTTCGTCCTTCTTCGGCGCTGGCGGGTTGGTACGCCCGGTCAGGCGCCGCCAGCCGCGCACCAGGATATTGGTGCGCCACGGCTCCGGGACCACCTTGGTGCGGCGGATCGGCGGCGTGGCCTTGAGGCAGACCCGGCCCTCGGCATCCACCGTGAGCATTTGCGCTTCTTCCAGCTCAGCGGCGGTGCTCAGGGTCAGGCGCTGGCCCACCGAGGCCTGGGCGGCATCGGTGGGGCCATCGAAGGTGCTGGACGACAGGCGTTGGTGCAATTCGCTGAAGGACTGGCAGCCCGCGAGTTCCGCGCGCTGCTGGTCCGACATCGGCAAATGCGCCAGGTACTCGGCAAGAGACTCTGGCTGTAGTTGAGAGTTACTCATCGGCAGGCAACTGATAGCTCCAGGTCTCGGTCAGGACTTGCTCCGTTTTAACCGGTTCCGGTGTGGCTGGGGCCGCGTCCGCAGCAGCAGGCTGCTTGGCGTCTTTGTGGTCCTTGTCCTTGGCGTTCTTGGCGTCTTTAGCCTCTTTGCCCGGCTGGGCTTGCGCCTGCTTGGCGGCTGCCGCTGCGGCTTCCTTCTCTTTCTTCTCCTGCTGCTTGGCGGCGATCTTGTCGGCCTTGGCGATGGAGGAGTTGGAGTTCGGCGTCGAGGCCTTGGCCGGCTCGGGCTGCGCAATGTCGCGGACCAGAGCGGCACGCATCTCGGTGGACTTGCTCGCGTCCTTGATCTTCATCCGCAGGGTCAGGCGCCAGCCCTTGGTTTCCGGGTTGTAGCGAACGCTGTTTTCCACCAGCTCGGCGTTGTCACCCACGCTGACCTGGCTGCGAACGTCGGCGTTTTCCGGCAATGCCGCCAGGGACGGGCCTTCGAAGTCCACCAGGTAGGCCACGCTACCGTCGGGCTGACGGATCAGGTTGGACTGCTTGACGTCACCGGTGGAACGCAGGGTCTGCTGTACCCAGGCGCTGTCAGGGGAATGCAGGGCCGCTTCGTCGATGGTCCAGTGCAGGCGATAGGCGAAGTCCAGCGGCTGGCCTGGCTCAGGCTGCTTTTCCGGGTTCCAGAACGCCACGATGTTGTCGTTGGTTTCGTCCGCGGTCGGGATCTCCACCAGATCGACGGTGCCCTTGCCCCAGTCGCCCTTGGGCTCGATCCAGGCGCTTGGGCGCTTGTCGTAGCGGTCGTCGAGGTCTTCATAGTGGCTGAAGTCGCGGCCACGCTGGAGCAGGCCGAAACCACGCGGGTTTTCCACCGAGAAGTTGCTCACGGCCAGATGTTTCGGGTTGTTCAGCGGGCGCCAGATCCACTCGCCATTGCCGGCATGGATCGACAGGCCGCTGGAGTCGTGCAGTTCGCGACGGTAGTTGAGGACCTTCGACGGCTGGTTGGCGCCGAACAGGTACATGCTGGTCAGCGGGGCCAGGCCCAGCTTGCCGACCTTGTCACGCAGGAACACCCGGGCCTTGACGTCGACAATGGTGTCGGCGCCCGGCCGCAGGGTCAGGCGGTAGGCGCCGGTGGCCCGTGGCGAATCCAGCAGGGCGTAGATCACCAGGTGCTTGTCGGTAGGCTTGGGCTGCTGGATCCAGAACTCGCTGAAACGCGGGAATTCCTCGCCGGAAGGCAGGGCGGTGTCGATTGCCAGGCCCCGGGCGGACAGGCCATAGGTATGGCCCTTGCCAACGACGCGGAAATAGCTCGCGCCGAGCATGGTCATGATCTCGTCTTGCTTGTCAGCCTTGTTGATCGGGTACAGCACGCGGAAACCCGCGTAGCCGAGCTTCTCGGTGGCCTTGGGGTCGAACTTCACGTCGCCGAAATCGAAACGGTTCGGGTCGTACTTGATCTCGGTAACGGTGTTGGCGCTGATCTCGTTGATCTTCACCGGCGTGTCGAAGTGCATGCCCTGGTGGTAGAACGACAGCTTGAACGGGGTCTTCTGGTCGGCCCATTCGGCTTTTTCGGTGAGGAAGCGGATTTTCTGGTAATCCGCGAACTTCATCTCACGGAACTCGTTCGGCAGGTTACTGCGCGGGGCCTCGTACTTCTGCCCGGCCAGGTCCTTGGCCTTGACCGACACATCATCCAGATTGAATGCCATGAGTTGACCGGCGCCGAACAGGCAGACCAGCGCAGAGCCCGTCACCAGTGCGTTTCGTAACCGTTTGGCAAACAAGTTTGGTGCATTACAGGGACTAACAATCACGAGCAACCCTCGCCGAAAACAGATCAAAAAACCAACGGCCAGCTATCTATATGCCAGGTTGGCGAGCATTGTTCCGACTCCGATGGGGCTAAATGATTCCCCAAACGGCCGTGGACAAGTCTCTACTTAAGTCAAAATGGACCAACGAACGCTGATCCCCGTAGCGCGCGATTATCTAGTAGCCCGCGTTACAACGCATCAGGGGTAACAAAGTATTTATCGCGAAAAACAGTCGTTTCCGGCCCAAATCGGTGGAAAAAGCTGTTTCAGGCGTTTTCAGGTCTGTAACAGGAAGGTTACCGGGCCATCATTGACCAGGTGCACCTGCATGTCCGCGCCAAAACGCCCTGATGCCACTTTGCCATGCAACTGTTGCGCCTTCACTACCAGGTAGTCAAAAAGCTCTTCGCCAAGGGCCGGCGGCGCCGCTGTGGAAAAGCTCGGGCGCAACCCGCTCTTGGTGTCCGCCGCCAGGGTGAATTGCGACACCAGCAGCAAGCCGCCCTGCACATCCGCCAGGGACAGGTTCATCTTGCCCTCGGCATCACTGAACACCCGATAGTTAAGCAGCTTATGCAGGAGTTTGTCGGCGCTGGCCCGGGTGTCCTCGGGCTCCACCGCCACCAGCACCAGCAATCCCTGGTCCACCGCGCCGACTATTTCCCCGGCGACTTCCACCCGCGCGCCACGCACGCGCTGCAACAGGCCCTTCATGCTTCTTCGGGTGGCAGGTCGAGCAGACGGCGCGCCATCTGGTCGGTGGCGCGTACCAGAGCATCGGTGATGCCCGGCTCGGAGGCGGCGTGGCCAGCGTCGCGGATCACCTGCAGCTCGCTGTTGGGCCAGGCCTGATGCAGCTCCCAGGCGTTGTCCAGCGGGCAGATCACATCGTAGCGGCCATGGATGATGACCCCGGGCAGATGGGCGATCTTGCCCATGTCGCGGATCAACTGGTCAGGTTCGAGGAAGGCGTTGTTGGTGAAGTAATGACATTCGATCCGGGCAATCGACAGCGCCCGCTGGGGCTCGGAGAAACGGTCCACCACCAACGGGTTGGGGCGCAGGGTCGCGGTGCGCCCTTCCCAGCCCGACCAGGCCTTGGCCGCATGCATCTGGGCGATCTGGTCGGTGCCGGTCAGGCGCTTGTGGAAGGCGCTGACCAGGTCATGCCGCTCTTCCAGGGGAATCGGCGCCACATAGTCCTGCCAGTAGTCGGGGAACAGGCGGCTGGCGCCACACTGGTAGTACCACTGGATCTCCTGGGGCCGGGCAAGGAAGATGCCCCGCACGATCAGGCCGAGCACGCGCTCGGGGTGGGTCTGGGCATAGGCCAGGGCCAGGGTCGAACCCCAGGAGCCGCCAAACAGCACCCACTTGTCGATGCCCAGGTGCTGGCGAATGCGCTCAAGGTCCGCCACCAGGTCCCAGGTGGTGTTGTTTTCCAGGCTGGCGTGGGGGGTGGAACGCCCGCAACCGCGCTGGTCGAAGGTGACGATGCGGTACAGATTCGGGTCGAAGTAGCAGCGGCTGGCCCCATCGCAGCCCGCCCCCGGCCCGCCGTGAATGAACACCACCGGCAAACCTTCCGGTGAACCACTTTCGTCGACATACAGCACGTGCGGCTCGTCGACGGCCAGATCGTGCCGGGCATAGGGTTTGATCTGCGGGTACAAAGTCTGCATTACGCGCTCCGTGGAGGTCGGGTTCATCCCTGGCGGGGACTACATTTATTCTGCCGTCCGGCATCATAAACCCGAATTACGCAATGAGCATGTCCTTGGAGAAAACAGGGTTGTCTGCAGGTTTTGCGCGGGGGTCGAAGGCGCTTCGCGAGCAAGCGCGCTCCTACACAAAGGCCTGTATCGGCTGTAGGAGCGCTTGCTGTCAGGCGTAACGTTCCTGCCCCCAGGCCAGCAGCCCCTGGAGCAATTCCTTGAGCACCACCTGGGTCGGTGCTGCCAGGTCCTCGCGATAGCGGAACGGTTCGAACTCTTCCATGTAGGCGCTCTGTGCCAGCTCCAGTTGCACGGCATGGATATGCTCGGCCGGATTGCCGTAGTGGCGGGTGATATGCCCGCCCTTGAAGCGCCCGTTGAGCACATGGGTGTAGTCGTTGTGGCCGGCGCAGATCGCCTCCAGCCGGTTGGCCAGTTGCGGATCGCAGCTGGCGCCATTGAAAGTGCCGAGGTTGAAGTCCGGCAGCTTGCCTTCGAACAGGTGCGGAATCAGCGAGCGGATGGAGTGGGCATCGAACAGCAGGGCATAGCCGAATTCGGCCTTGAGCCGCGCCAACTCTTCCTGGAGGGTGCGGTGGTAAGGCCCCCACACCTCGTGCAGGTACTGCTCGCGCTCCTCACTGGATGGCGCCTGACCTTCGATGAACAAGGGCTCGCCGTCGAACAGGGTGGCCGGGTACAGGCCAGTGGTGGCCCCCACGTACAGGGGCTTGTCATCGGACGGGCGGTTCAGGTCGATGACAAAACGCGAATATTCGGCCGCCAGGGTACTGGCTCCCAGCTCCTGGGCGAACTGGTACAGCCGTGGAATGTGCCAGTCGGTGTCCGGCAGGCTCTGCGCCCGGGGCACCAGCCCGGCCGCCACCGCCGGGGTCAGGCGCGTACCGGCGTGGGGCATGCTGATCAGCAGCGGCACCCGGCCTTGTTTGAAATTCAGAACCTTATCCACAACCCTTCTCCTACACAGTCACTTCAACGCCGTGTCGCACGACGCGCTTTTCCAGATCGCCGCCCAGCCAGTAGGCCAGGTCGGCAGGACGATCGATCTGCCAGGCGACGAAGTCCGCCACCTTGCCCACCTCCAGCGAACCATGGGTCTTTTCCATGCCCAGGGCCTGGGCCGCATGCAGGGTAACCCCGGCCAGGGCCTCCTCGGGGGTCATACGGAAACAGGTACAGGCCATGTTCAGCATCAGCCGCAGCGACAACGCCGGTGACGTACCGGGATTGAGGTCGCTGGCCACGGCGATCTTCACCCCGTGCTTGCGCAGGGCCTCCATTGGCGGCAGCTGGGTTTCCCGGAGGAAATAGAAGGCCCCCGGCAGCAATACCGCCACGGTCCCGGACGCCGCCATGGCTATTGCATCCTCCTCGGTCATGAACTCCAGGTGATCGGCGGACAGCGCATGGTAGCGGGCCGCGAGGCTCGAACCATGCAGCGACGACAGTTGCTCGGCGTGCAGCTTGACCGGCAGGCCGAGCTGTTGCGCGGCAATGAACACCCGCTCCACCTGCTCCGGGGAGAACGCCAGGTATTCACAGAAGGCATCCACCGCGTCCACCAGCCCCTCGGCCGCCAGGGCCGGGAGCATCTCGCTGCAGATATGCTCGATGTAGGCATCGCTGCGCTCGGCGTATTCCGGCGGCAGGGCGTGGGCCGCCAGGCAGGTGCTGCGCACGCTGACCGGCAACTCTTCGCCCAGGCGACGGATCACCCGCAGGATCTTGCGCTCACTGGCCAGGTCCAGGCCGTAGCCGGACTTGATCTCCACACTGGTCACCCCATCGCGCAACAGGCTCAGCAGACGCTTGCGGGCGCTGCCGAACAGCTCTTCCTCGGTGGCGGCCCGAGTAGCCCGCACGGTACTGGCGATACCACCGCCGGCAGCGGCGATCTCGGCATAGCTCACCCCTTGCAGGCGCTGCTCGAACTCACCACTGCGGTTGCCGCCAAAAACCGTGTGGGTGTGGCAATCGATAAAGCCCGGGGTTACCCAGGCTCCAGCCAGGTCCTTGACCTGGGCGTAGTCGCCGGCCGGCGCCTCCGAGCGCCGGCCGATCCACTCGATGTGCGCCCCTGACGTCACCATGGCCGCATCCTCGATGATCGAGTAAACACCCGAGGCCATGCTGGCGACGTTGCAGTGTTGCCAAAGAGTTTTCATCCAACCTCCATTAATGGTCAGTAGGTAAAGAAGCGTCGCTCATGATCGCCTGGGCCTGCCCCGCCATGGGCTTGACCCACAGCATATAGGCCACGATCAGTAGAGCGATCCACACTACGCCGACAATCAGCGCTCCCTGGGTTTTCGGGAAATAGCCCAGCACGCCGAAGATGAACAGCATGAAGGCAATGGCCGCCGCCGGGGCCCAAGGCCAGAATGGCACCTTGAACTGCAACTGGGCCACCTGCTCGGCGGTCATCGAACGGCGCATGGCCACGTGAGTCAGGAGAATCATCAGCCACACCCAGACCGTGGCGAACGTGGCCAGGGACGCGATCAGCAGGAAGATGTTTTCCGGGATCAGGTAGTTCAGCACCACTCCGATCAACAGCGTCACGGCCATCACCACCACGGTCATCCACGGCACCCCGTGTTTGGACACCTGGGCAAAACCCTTGGGCGCCTGCCCTTGCCGGGCCAGGCCATACATCATCCGGCCGGCGCCGAAGATGTCGCTGTTGATGGCCGATACCGCCGCCGAGATCACCACGATATTGAGGATAGTGGCGGCCGAGCTGATGCCCAGGCTGTCAAAGATCTGCACGAACGGGCTGCCCTGGGTGCCGATCTGCGGCCAGGGGAAAATCGACATCAGCACGAACAGGGTCAGCACGTAGAACAGCAGGATACGCAGCGGCACGGCATTGATCGCCTTGGGAATGACCCGCTTCGGATCCTGGGCCTCGCCCGCGGTGACGCCGATGATCTCGATGCCGCCAAAGGCAAACATCACCACGGCAAACGAGGCGATCACCCCACTGATGCCATTGGGCATGAAGCCGCCGTGGGCCCAGAGGTTGGCGGCGCCAGTGGCCTGATCCTGCGCGGCGCTGCTGATACCGAAGAGCATGATGCCCAAGCCCCCCAGGATCATGGCGACGATTGCCCCGACCTTGAGCAGCGACAGCCAGAACTCCATCTCGCCGAACACCTTGACGTTGCACAGGTTCAGGCCGCCGATGAACAGCACGATGCCCAGCACCCAGATCCAGCGCGCCACTTCGGGAAACCAGAAGCCCATGTAGATGCCAAAGGCAGTGACGTCCGCCAGGCACACGATCAACATCTCGAAAGCGTAGGTCCACCCCAGAATGAAGCCCGGCAACGGCCCCAGGTACTGGCTGGCATAATGCCCGAACGAACCGGACACCGGGTTGTGCACGGCCATCTCCCCGAGGGCGCGCATCACCATGAAAACCGCCGCGCCACCGATCAGGTAGGCCAGCAACACGGCGGGCCCGGCCATCTGGATGGCCGAGGCCGAACCGTAGAACAATCCCGTACCGATGGCCGACCCCAAGGCCATGAAGCGTATATGGCGGGCTGTCAGCCCTCGGCGTAGTCCACTGTCTTGCGATTGCATGTCTTCGTCCCTTTTATTGTTATCGGACAAGTCCGCCCCGCGCAGGGGTGCGGGGCGGAGGAAGCAGACGCTCCGCGCCTGTCTTGCAGGTAAAGCCAAGCGGCACGGGCCGCAGCTCCACGCCGAGCGCGAAGCTGCCTGGCGGCCCGGCGTGCATTACAGGCTCGGCAACAACCGGGCGGGCAGCAGCCCGTTCAGGCAACGCGAAGCCAGCAGCTCACTGGCGGCGTTGATGTCCGGTGCAAAGAAGCGGTCCTTCTCGTAGTACGCCACTTTCTCGCGCAGGGTGGCACGGGCCTTTTCCAGGGTCGGCGAGGTTTTCAGGCCTTCGCGCAGGTCCAGCCCCTGGCAGGCCGCCAGCCATTCCACAGCCAGGACACCACGGGTGTTCTCGGCCATTTCCCACAAGCGCTTGCCGGCGGCCGGGGCCATGGAAACGTGGTCTTCCTGGTTAGCCGAGGTAGGGATGCTGTCCACCGAGTGCGGGTGGGCCAGGGCCTTGTTCTCGCTGGCCAGGGCCGCGGCGGTGACCTGGGCGATCATGAAGCCGGAGTTGACCCCGCCATTGGCCACCAGGAACGGCGGCAGCTGGGACATGTGCTTGTCCATCATCAGCGAGATCCGCCGTTCGCTCAGCGAGGCGATCTCGGCGATGGCCAGGGCCATGTTGTCGGCGGCCATGGCCACCGGCTCGGCGTGGAAGTTGCCACCGGAAATCACGTCACCTTCGGCGGCGAACACCAGCGGGTTGTCCGACACGGCGTTGGCTTCCACCACCAGCACTTCGGCAGCCTGGCGCAACTGGGTCAGGCAGGCACCCATCACTTGTGGCTGGCAACGCAGGGAATACGGGTCCTGGACCTTGTCGCAGTTCTTGTGCGACGCGGATACCTCGGTGCTGTCCCCCAGCAACGCGCGATAGGCCGCGGCGGTATCGATCTGCCCGCGCTGACCACGAGCGGCGTGAATCCGCGGGTCGAATGGCGAGCGCGAACCCAGCACCGCTTCCACGGTCAGGCCGCCGCAAACCAGGGCGCCGGCGAACAGGTCTTCGCCCTCGAACAGACCGCGCAAGGCGTATGCGGTGGAAACCTGGGTGCCGTTGAGCAGCGCCAGGCCCTCCTTGGCGGCCAGGGTCAACGGCTTGAGGCCGGCCACTTCCAGGGCCGCTGTCGCTTCCAGCCACTGCCCCTTGTAGCGCGCCTTGCCCTCGCCCAGCAGCACCAGGGACATGTGGGCCAAAGGCGCCAGGTCGCCGGAAGCACCCACCGAGCCCTTGAGCGGGATGTACGGGTAGACCTCGGCGTTGATCAGGGCGATCAAGGCATCGATCACCTGGCGGCGGATCCCGGAGAAACCACGGCTCAGGCTGTTGACCTTGAGCACCATGATCAGGCGTACCAGGTCATCGCTGATAGGCTCGCCAACACCGGCGGCGTGGGACAGCACCAGCGAGCGCTGGAGGTTCTCCAGGTCGGCGCTGGCAATGCGGGTCGAGGCCAGCAGGCCGAAACCGGTGTTGATGCCATAGGCCGTACGATTCTCGGCCAGGATCTGCTCGACACAGGCGACGCTGGCGTCAATCTGCGCCGAGGCGCTGCCATCCAGGGTCAGGGTCAGCGGCTGCTGATAGATGGCCCGCAGTTGGGCCAGGGTCAGTTGGCCGGGAATCAGGTTCAGCGCAGTCACATTCATGCTCCTTTTGAGAGTTTTGTAATAACTAGCCAGTCGCTCCGGAAGCTTCCGTTATCCGTCGCCGCACGCAGCTTGAGCGGGCGGCGCCTTGGCACGCTGGCGATGTGGAAATCCGTTTTATTGCACCTTGGAAAAGCGTTTGTTGAACAATCGCGGGTCCTTGAGCAAGGCCGCCACGCTGGCGATATCCGGGGCCAGCCAGCGGTCCTGGTCGTAGGCCGGAACCCGCTCGCGCAGCAGGCACCAGGCAATGCCGGTGCCGGTGCCGAAGCGCTGCTCCTTGAGAAATTCGAATGCCTGGGCCGCCAGCAGGTACTCGATGGCGAGGATCTGGGTGCAGTTTTCCAGCACCTGCAGCAGCTTCAGGGCGGCGTTGGTGCCCAGGCTCAGGTGGTCTTCCTGCAGGCCCGAGGTGACGAAGTTGTCGAGCACCGCCGGCTGTGCCAGCTGGCGGTTCTGCGCACACAGCGAGGCCGCCACGTACTGCACGATCATCATCCCGGAGTTGACCCCGGGCTCGGCCACCAGGAACGCCGGCAGGCCACTGACATGGGGGTTGATCAGGCGGTCCAGGCGGCGCTCAGCGATGGAGCCGATCTCGGCCATGGCAATCGCCAGCACGTCCGCCGCCAGGGCCACCGACTGGCCGTGGGGGTTGGCCTGGGACACCACCCGATAGTTGTCCGGGGTGCCCAGCAGCAACGGGTTGTCGGTGGCGGCATTGAGCTCGGTTTCCACCTGCCTGACCGCGTGGGCCAGTTGATCCCGGGCAGCACCGTGCACCTGGGGAATCGAGCGGATGCTCAGGGCGTCCTGGGTACGGATGCCCTTGCTGGAAGCGATCACCTCGCTGCGGTCGAGCAAGGCCCGCAGGTTGCTGCCCACCACCTGCATGCCGGGGTGCGCCTTGAGGGCGATGATCTCGGCATCAAAGGCGGCAATCTGGCCGCGCAGGGCCTCGAAACTCATGGCGCCGATCACGTCGGCCCACTGCAACAGGCGGCTGGCATCGGCCAGGGCCAGGCAACCGAGGCCGGTCATGCACGGCGTGCCGTTGACCAGGCACAGACCATCCTTGGCCCCCAGTTGCACCGCTTGCAGCCCTTCCTCGGCCAGGGCCTGCTCGGCGCTGACGATGTGCCCGCGATAGCTGACCTGACCGACGCCGAGCAGCGCCACGCCGATATGGGCCATGTGGGTCAGGTAGCCCACCGAACCCTGCGACGGCACCTGCGGGGTGATCCCGCGATTGAGCAGCGCCAGCAGCGCCTGGACCACCTGCCGGTGGATCCCGGACTTGCCGTGGCTGTAGTTGATGATGGCCGCACAGATGATCGCCCGGGTCTGTTCGTCGGCCAGCACCGGGCCAACTCCGCAGGCATGGCTGAGCAGGGTATTGCGCGACAGCTGGCTGAGCTGCTCGCCGGCCAGCACCACATTGCACAAGGCCCCGAGGCCGGTGCTGATGCCATAGGCGCGCTCGCCGCTGTCCACCACTTTGCGCACGATGGCCTGGGCATTGTCGATCCGCGCCCAGGCCTGCTCCGAGAGTTCGAGCTCAGCACCGTGGCGGGCGACGGCGACAACATCCTGCCAACCCAGGGGGGCGTCGGCGATTACGATCTTTTCAGCCTGGAACATCGTTAACCTCGTGGTGAAATCCTGGGGCCTCTTCGCTGGCAAGCCAGCGCCTACGGGCCGGGGTTTGTTGACTGTGAACTACACCGTCGCAGCACGACGCTGGACGAAACGGTCGACGTACTCATCGGCCGGTGAATGCAGGATCTCCCTGGGCGTGCCCACCTGGATCAGGCGGCCGTCCTTGAGGATCGCGATGCGGTTGCCGATGCGCACGGCCTCGTCCAGGTCATGGGTGATGAAGACGATGGTCTTGTGCAGGGTCTTCTGCAGCTCCAGCAACTGGTCCTGCATTTCTGCGCGGATCAGCGGGTCGAGGGCGCTGAAGGCCTCGTCCATGAGAATGATGTCGGTGTCCGCCGCCAGGGCCCGGGCCAGGCCGACCCGCTGGCGCATGCCGCCGGACAGCTGGTGCGGGTACTTGCTCTCGTAGCCCTTGAGGCCCACGGTGTTGATCCAGTGCAAGGCACGCTCGGCACACAGCGCCTTGCTTTCGCCGCGCACCTTGAGGCCGTAGGCAACATTGTCCTGCACGTTGCGGTGGGGCAGCAGGCCGAAGCTCTGGAACACCATGCTGATCTTGTGCCGGCGAAACTGGCGCAGGGCCTCCATGTCGTATTGCAGGATGTCCTCGCCGTCCACCAGGATCGCGCCGCTGGTGGGGTCGATCAGGCGGTTGAAATGGCGCACCAGGGTCGACTTGCCAGAGCCGGACAGGCCCATGATGACGAAGATCTCGCCGGTGCCGATGCTCAGGGACAGGTCGTTGACCCCGACCACACAGCCGGTCTCGGCCAGCACCTGGTCCTTGCCCTTGCCTTGGCGGATCATCGCCAGGGCGTCGGCAGGGCGACTGCCGAAAATCTTGAAGACGTTCCTGACTTCGATCTTGCTGATGGCAGCGCTGTTCATTTGCTCACCTCATGACGCGGACGACCGTAGGCCTGGGTAATGCGGTCGATCACCACCGCCAGAATCACGATCGCCAGCCCCGCTTCCAGGCCGCGCCCGACGTTGAGGGTCTGGATCCCCACCAGCACGTCTTCGCCCAGGCCACGGGCACCGATCATCGAGGCGATCACCACCATCGACAGGGCCATCATCGTGGTCTGGTTGATCCCGGCCATGATGCTCGGCAGGGCCAGGGGCAGTTGCACACCGAACAGCTGCTGCCAGCGGTTGGCGCCGAAGGCGTTGATCGCCTCCATCACCTCGCCGTCCACCTGGCGGATCCCCAGGTCGGTGAGGCGGATCAAGGGCGGCGCAGCGTAGATCACCGTAGCGAAGATCGCCGGCACCTTGCCCAGGCCGAACAGCATCAGCACCGGAATCAGGTACACGAAGCTGGGCATGGTCTGCATGATGTCCAAGAGCGGCATCAGCACTGAGCGCAGGCGGTTGCTGCGGGCCGAGAGGATCCCCAGGGGGATGCCGATCAGCACCGAGATCAGGGTGGCCACCAGCATCAGCGCCAGGGTCTGCATCAGCTTGTCCCACAGCCCCACCGCGCCCACCAGGAACAGCAGGCCGACGATCACCGCGGTGGTCAGCAGCTTGCGGGTGGCGTGCCAGGCGATACCGCCGACAATCGCCAGCATCAGCCACCAGGGCGCCATGCGCAGCAGGCTTTCGAGGTTGACGATGGCCCACAGCAGGGTGTCGGAAATGTGCCGGAACACATCGCCATAATGGGTCACCAAGGCATCGACCCAGCCGTTGACCCAGTCGGCGATGGAAAACGTGAAACTTTCTGGAAACATAGGAAACTCTCGCTCAAAGGAGGTTGCTGTCCGGTTCCCGACGGCCCTTGGAGCCGCCGGAAAAGCCCCGGCTACAGGGCCGCGTCGATTTTCCCGGCGGCCTCTTCACTGACCCATGGGTGCCAGACTTCAGGATGTTCCTTGAGAAAGAGTTTCGCCAGTTTCGGCGATTCGATGCGCTCGCGGCTCATGCGCGCCAGGTTCTGGTTGAGCAGGTCGATCGGCAGGTTGACCTTTTCCAGCACCGCCACCAGCTCCGGGGCCTCGTCGTGGAAGACTCGGGACAAACCGACCTTGATGCTCACGCTCTTGTCGACGCCAGGTTTCTCATCGAGCTTGACCAGGTCCACCTGGCCCATCAGCGGGGTCGGCGACCAGTAGTAGAAGAGGATCGGCTCGCCGCGCTTGTAGCTCGACAGCACTGCCGCATCCAGGGCCGGGCCGGTGCCCGGGCGGAAGTTGGTGTAGCTGCTTTCCAGGCCGTAGCTCTTGAGCATCTCGCTGTTGTCCAGCTCGCAGGTCCAGCCCGCCGGGCAGTTGTAGAAACGCCCCTTGCTCGGTTCTTCCGGGTCCTTGAACACGCTGGCGTACTTGCCCAGGTCGGCAATGTTCTTCAGGTCCGGGGCCTTGGCTTCGAGCTTGCGCTTGGCATCGCCTTCGATCACGTAGCGCGGGACGTACCAGCCTTCGACAGCACCCACCACCGGTGCGCCGACGCCCACCACCTTGCCGGCCTTCTCGGCCTTGTTCCACACCTCGCTGCGGCCTACCCACTCTTCGGCGAAGATCTGGATGTCATTGCTGCCCAGGGCGTTCTCCATGGTGATGGAGTTGCCCGGCAGGCTGTCGGTCTTGCAGCCGTAGCCCTTCTCCAGGACCACCTGCAGCACGTCAGTCAGCAACATGCCGCTTTCCCAGTTCAGGCCGGCGAACTTCACCGCCTTGCCCGACTCGCACCAGCCCGCAGCCTGGGCGCCGGAAGCGGCCAGCAGGCCCATGGATAACAACGTGGTCAGCAGGGTCTTATGCATTTTCATTGTGTGACGCTCCTAATCATGAGTTGGCTTACGGCAGTTAAGAGGCATCCAGCCCTGTCCACGTCCAATCAAGACTCATACCGCTGCAGCGCGGGTGGCCCTGCTCAGTTTTTGTTCGATGGGCGCGCCCTGCTCTACCGGCAGGATCAGGTGCTCGGGCACCGCGCCATGCCACTTCTTCGCACAGGCGTAGTACAACGCCGCGGGCACCACCAGGCCGATGATCCAGGAGATGTCGGTATCTCCGAGGCTCGCCACCAGGGGGCCGGTGTAGAAGTGGGTGGAAATGAACGGCATCTGAATCAGCACGCCGAACACATAGATACTGATGCCCATGACATTCCAGCGACCGTAGCGACCGTCCGGATTGGACAGCGCGGGGATGTCATAGCGCTCCTTGGTGATGCAGTAGAAATCCACCAGGTTGATCGCACTCCAGGGCGTGAAGAACGCCAGCAGGAACAGGATGAAGGCGGAGAAATCCTTGAGGAACGAATCCTTGCCCAACAGTGCCAGGGTGGCGGCTAGCGAGACCATGATGAAGATGTAGAGCAGGCGCACGCCGCTGCCGATATGCCGGCTGCCGCGAAAGCCGCTGATGATGGTGGCGATCGACATGAAGCTGCCGTAGGCATTCAGCGTGGTCACCGTGACCTTGCCGAAGGCCACGGCGAAATACAGCAGGCCGGCGACGACACCGGTACCGCCGAGGCCGACGATGAACGACACCTCGTGGTGGGCGAACTGGGACCCGGCCAGGGCCGCCGCGAAGACCCCGAAGACCATCGCGGCCTGGGCCCCGATCACCGAACCCAGGCCTACGGCCCAGAAGGTTTTCGCCGCCGAGGTGCTGCGCGGCAGGTAGCGCGAGTAGTCCGCCACATAAGGGCCGAAGGCGATCTGCCAGGAAGCCGACAGCGATACCGCCAGCAGGAAGCTGGCCAGGGAAAAATGCTTGTTGCCGAGCAGGGCGGCGATGTCGTTACCTGCCAGGAGCTTGTAGAACAGGTAGATGAAGGCCACCACGCCAAGCACGCTGGCGATTCGCCCGATGCCGTGGATGACCCGGTAGCCGAAAATGGTGAAGACCATGATCGAGCCGGCGAACAGCAGGATGCCGGCCCAGTCTTCGACGTGCAGCAGTTGCGCCACCGCCTGCCCCGCCAGCAGCGAACCGCTGGCGGAAAAGCCGACGTACATCAGGCACACCAGCACCAGGGGAATCACCGCACCGTACACACCGAACTGCACGCGGCTGGAGATCATCTGCGGCAGCCCCAGTTGCGGGCCCTGGGCGGCATGCAGGGCCATGACCCCGCCCCCCAGCAACTGACCGATCAGCAAGCCGATCAGCGACCAGAACACATCACCGCCCAGGACCACTGCCAGGGCGCCGGTGACAATGGCGGTGATCTGCAGGTTGGCGCCCAACCACAGGGTGAATTGACTCAAGAGACGACCGTGTCTTTCCGCTTCCGGGATGTAGTCGATCGAACGCCTTTCGATCAACGGTTTGTTGCTTGCACGATCATTCGCTAAAGCCATGGACGTCGAACCTCTAATGGGCACTGCAGACGATTTCCCCTGTAGGAGCGAGCGTGCGAGCGAGGCGGTGTGCCTGATGCACCGCGGTGCTTGCTTGGCCAGCAAGCTGGCTCCTACAGAGAGCGGTGGTTATTTGCCGGTGATCATCGGCAGATTCAGGCCCTGTTCCTTGGCGCAATCGATGGCGATCTGGTAGCCGGCATCGGCGTGACGCATCACCCCGGTGGCCGGGTCGTTGTGCAGCACCCGGGCAATACGCTCGGCCGCTTCATCGGTGCCATCGCAGACGATCACCATTCCCGAATGCTGGGAGAAGCCCATGCCAACGCCGCCGCCGTGGTGCAGGGAAACCCAGGTCGCGCCACTGGCGGTGTTCAACAGGGCATTGAGCAGCGGCCAGTCGGATACGGCATCGGAACCGTCCTGCATGGATTCGGTTTCACGGTTCGGGCTGGCCACGGAACCGGAGTCCAGGTGGTCGCGACCGATGACGATCGGTGCCGACAGCTCGCCGCTGCGGACCATTTCGTTGAAGGCCAGGCCGAGCTTGGCGCGCAGGCCCAGGCCAACCCAGCAGATCCGCGCCGGCAAGCCCTGGAAGCTGATGCGCTCGCGTGCCATGTCCAGCCAGTTGTGCAGGTGGGCGTCGTCGGGGATCAGTTCCTTGACCTTGGCGTCGGTCTTGTAGATGTCTTGCGGGTCGCCAGACAGCGCCGCCCAGCGGAACGGGCCGATGCCACGGCAGAACAGCGGACGGATATAGGCCGGGACGAAGCCGGGGAAGTCGAAAGCGTTTTGTACGCCCTCTTCCTGGGCCATCTGGCGGATGTTGTTGCCGTAGTCGAAGGTCGGAACCCCCATTTTCTGGAAGTCCAGCATGGCTTGGACGTGCACGGCCATGGACTGCTTGGCCGCCTTGATCACCGCCGCCGGCTCGGTCTGGGCGCGGTCACGGTACTGCTCCCAGGTCCAGCCCTTGGGCAGGTAGCCGTTCAGCGGGTCGTGGGCGCTGGTCTGGTCGGTGACCATGTCCGGGCGCACGCCGCGGCGCACCAGTTCCGGCAGGATCTCGGCAGCGTTGCCGCACAGGGCAATGGAGATGGCACGGCCTTCGGCGGTGTATTTCTTGATCCGCGCCAGGGCGTCGTCCAGATCGGTGGCCTGCTCGTCGACGTAGCGGGTCTTGAGGCGGAAGTCGATGCTGGTCTGCTGGCACTCGATGTTCAGCGAGCAGGCCCCGGCCAGGGTCGCGGCCAGTGGCTGGGCGCCGCCCATGCCGCCCAGACCGGCAGTCAGTACCCAACGGCCCTTGAGGTTGGAATCGTAATGCTGGCGGCCGGCTTCGACGAAGGTTTCATAGGTACCCTGGACAATGCCCTGGCTGCCGATGTAGATCCAGCTGCCAGCGGTCATCTGGCCGTACATGGCCAGACCCTTGGCATCCAGTTCGTTGAAGTGTTCCCAGCTGGCCCAGTGCGGCACCAGGTTGGAGTTGGCGATCAGTACCCGTGGCGCGTTGCTGTGGGTCTTGAACACGCCCACCGGCTTGCCGGACTGCACCAGCAGGGTTTCGTCGTCATTCAGATGGGTCAGGGCCTCGACGATCTTGTCGTAGCACTCCCAGTTGCGCGCCGCGCGGCCGATGCCGCCGTACACCACCAGCTCCTTGGGGTTCTCGGCAACTTCCGGGTCGAGGTTGTTCATCAACATGCGCAGCGGCGCTTCGGTCAGCCAGCTCTTGGCGGTCAGCTTGTTGCCGCGTGCAGCACGGATTTCGACGTTACGGTATTTAGTTGGCTTGCTGTCGGTCACGGAAAAACTCCTCGGCGATGAGTCCAAGGTGCGAAGAGGATTCCATCGACTCTTACGCACACATATTTACTTGTACATACAAGCATATGCAATCAAGCGGCCAACTCCCTTAAGATCATTCCCATAAACCTGATCAACACATCGCAGGCCTTGTAGAACGGGGCTTTCAACGAAAGATAAATTTTCAGCGAAGGTTTTTTGCCACGCGCGTGGCTGTTACCAGGATGGGCTTTTGCGCCGAGCTGGGGCGTTAGGTAACAAATGAGTGCGCGCAAGAAACAGCAGGTGCGCCGGCGCAGGCACGCAGCCCCCCGCACGAAGCCGAGGGCAACCAAGCACTAATAAACAAAGGAGGTTTGCAGCATCCGCAGGCCGTATCCCGGCCTGCGGCAAGATGTGATGAATCAGCGGGCGGTGAGTTCGATCACGCAGCACAGCCCGTCCAGGGCGACTTCCAGTAACCCGCTATTGCCTTCCAGGCGCAGGCAGTCATAACGCCCCAGTGCTTGGACCGGTGCGCTACCGGTATCCACCCAGGCTTGCTCGGCAGCGCTGAACAGCAACAAGGTGTGCGCCTGGGTGAAAAACCGCTGCTGGCCATCGAGCCACTGCAGGCGGGCAGCGTAGCGCTGTGGGCAATAGATCAGGTTGAAGTCGCGGATCGCCCCCTCCAGCAATGTGCAATCGACCTGGCTCGCGCCGTTGAAGGCAAAGGCGTCCAGAGGCAACAGCGGCCGCACATCCTCACCATCGATGGTCAGTTGCATGCCCGCGCCCTGAAGCACGGTGATGACCCGCTGGTAACCGGCAAAACTGGAAAACCCGCCGGACTCGGCGATATCGGCAATCGACAGGCGCCAGCCGAAACCGTCCAGGCCGTCACCGGTGTCCCGGGCAATCTCTTCGGTGCTGCCTCCACCGTTTTTCCAGGGCATGCGTGGGTAGTCGGCGGCACGCAGATGGGTGAGCTGGATCATTTGTGAAAGCGCCCTTCCAGACGATGACGGGAACCGGGGTGGATCAGCCGCGCGGCGGTCACCGGCTGGCGCCCGGACCAGGTGCGGCGGCGAATCAGCAGGCAAGGCTCGCCCCGCTCGATCTGCAGCAGCCGGCATTCTTCGGCTTCGGCGAGAATCGCCTCCACCACATGCTCGCCCTCGGTCAGGGGCGCGACCTGGGACAGATAGGCGTAGGGGGTCTGCAGGGTGAAGTCCTGCTTGAGGTACTCCGGCGCCACCAGGGCGTTGACGAAACGGTCCTCGATCTGCACCGGGATGTCGTTCTCGAAATGCACGATCAGCGAGTGGAAGACCTTCTGCCCTTCACGCATGTCCAGGGCCAGGGCACGCTCGGAACCGGCGGCCTCCTCGCCCAGGGTGATCACCTGGCAGGTGTGGCGATGACCGCGGGACGCGATCTCGTCGGCAATGTTGTGCACTTCGAACAGGGCGGACTGGCTCTTGGGTTCGGCGACGAAGGTCCCCACGCCCTGCATCCGCACCAGCATGCCTTCGGCCGTCATCTCGCGCAGCGCGCGGTTGATGGTCATGCGGCTGAAACCCAGCTGATTGACCAGCTCGCTTTCCGAGGGAACACGGTAGTGCGGCGGCCAGTTTCCGCTCTCGATCTGCTGGGTGATCATCTGTTTGACGCGGGCGTACAAGGGCGCCGGACTATCACCCAAGTGGGCAGCCAGCGGCGATTTGGCAGGCGGAGTCGGCACAGGAAATCCTTGTTGATCGATAAAGGTGGCTAGCTTGCCGGAGTTTACCGGGCAGGCAAACGTCTGTATATGTATATACAAATAACAAACGATAGGGTGCTTGAACCATGTCCGCCTTTTTCGCCGAACGTGCACTGCTGCCTGATGGCTGGGCCAACCATGTACGCCTTGAAGTCAGCGCCAGCGGCCTACTGACACAGATCCAGGCCAACGCCAGCGCAGACGGCGCGGAACGGCTCAAGGGCCCGCTGCTGCCGGGCATGCCCAACCTGCACTCCCATGCATTCCAGCGGGCCATGGCCGGGCTGGCGGAAGTGGCCGGCAACCCCAATGACAGCTTCTGGACCTGGCGCGACTTGATGTACCGCCTGGTGGGCAAGATCGATCCCGAGCATTTGGAAGTCATCGCCCGGCAGCTGTATATCGAAATGCTCAAGGCCGGCTACACCTCGGTAGCTGAATTCCACTACGTGCATCACGACAGCGACGGCAAGCCCTACGCCGACCCCGCCGAACTGTCCCGACGCATCAGCCAGGCCGCCGCCAGCAGCGGTATCGGCCTGACCCTGCTGCCAGTGCTCTACAGCCATTCCGGCTTTGGTGGCCAGGCGCCGAATGACGGCCAGCGCCGCTTCATCAACAGCACGGAAAACTACCTCAAGCTGCAACAGCACTTGCAGCCTCTGCTGGCGCAGCAGGCCAACCAGCAACTGGGCCTGTGCTTTCACTCGTTGCGGGCGGTCACGCCACAGCAGATCAGCGAAGTGCTGGCTGCCGGTGATCGCCATTGCCCGGTGCATATCCACATCGCCGAGCAGCAGAAGGAAGTCGACGACTGCCTGAGCTGGAGCGGCCGGCGTCCATTGCAGTGGCTGTATGAAAACGTCGCGGTGGATCAGCGCTGGTGCCTGGTCCACGCCACCCACGCCAACCCCGAGGAAGTCAGCCTCATGGCCAGAAGCCGGGCCATCGCCGGCCTGTGCCTGACCACCGAGGCCAACCTGGGCGACGGTATTTTCCCGGCGGTGGATTTCCTGGCCCAGGGCGGGCGCCTGGGCATCGGCTCCGACAGCCACGTGTCCTTGAGCGTGGTGGAAGAACTGCGTTGGCTGGAGTACGGCCAGCGCCTGCGGGACCAGCGCCGCAACCGCCTGTACCGCGCCGACCAGCCCATGGTCGGCCGGACCCTGTACGACGCCGCGCTGGACGGCGGCGCCCAGGCCCTGGGACAAGGCATTGGCGCCCTGGCCGTGGGCACCCGCGCCGACTGGCTGGTGCTGGATGGCAACGACCCCTACCTGGCCACCGCCGAAGGCGACGGGATTCTCAACCGCTGGCTGTTCGCCGGCGGCGACCGCCAGGTGCGCGATGTGATGGTGGGTGGGCAGTGGGTGGTGCGCGACGGGCGTCACGCCGCCGAAGAAGACAGCAGCCGGGCCTTCACCCAGGTCCTGCGTGACCTGCTCAACTAACCCCGACCTGTAGGGGCCGGCTGGCCGGCGAAAGCATTCTCACGAGCGCCTTCGCCGGCCAGCCGGCTCCTGCGGATGAGCTTATTTCGAGGTCTTGGCCATGGCCGAGTCCGACACCCGCCAGATCAGCCGCGTGGTGTCATACCCCTGCTGGCGAGCCTTGCTCAGCAGTTCCTCGCGCACCGTTTCGTTGACCTCCTTGGTCCGCGACAGCAGCCACAGGTAACGGCGGTTCGGGTTGCCGACAATCGCGGTCTTGTAGTCATCGCTGACGTACAGTACCCAGTAGTCGCCCTTGGTAGCGCCCGGCAGCAGCCGCGAGAACCAGTTATCGAACTCCACCCACAGCTTGTCGGTCTTGCCCGGCACTTGAGGCGTGGCCGTACCACGGGCCTCTTCCCATTTCCATTCCGGCGTCAGGCAGCGATTGAGCACCGCCACGTTGCCCTCCGGCAGCAGGGTATAGCGAGCCTCGGATTGCGCACAGTTGCGCTGGAAGTACATGGGCAACCGCGCCAGCTCGTACCAGGTCCCCTGGTAACGCTTGAGATCGACGTGGTTGACGGTCTTGGGCGCCAGCGAATCGTCCCGGGACGTGGCGCAGCCGGCCAAGAGCAGGCCGACCAGAAGAGTGACAGCAAAACGCATCATTATTTTTCTCCCGTGGGCCCGAAGCCCCGGTTTTTACTTCAGGCCTTGCCCGGAAAACATCAGAACCTTGTCACCGGCGTACTGCACGCTGATAAAGCTGTTCTTGTCGCCCCAGGTGCAGCTGGACATGCCCAGCGCGCCCGAACAGTCAGTCGGCTTGCCCAGGAGTTGTTCGACCTCGGCCTTGGGCATACCCGCCGACAGCTTGGAATAGTTTTCCTGATTGACCTTGCTGCACGCGGCCAGCAGCACGCAGAACGACAACAGAGCGAGAGAACGCAGGGACATGGTGAACTCCTGGACAAAAGGGGGAAGGCCTGTCAGCCAACCAGAAGCTTAGAAGAGAAAACCCCCTTCTGGTTCCCCGGTGCGACGGGTATTTCTTGCCTGGCAAACCGGGCAATTGCCTCGTAAATCAAGGACCTTTTTGCCGCACCTGACAGTTCGTCGGCTTTGTGCATCTGCCCCTCATTTTCCGTGGTGGCCAGTCGACATAAGATGCAGCGCAAAGCCCTCCACTGTGGCAAATTGACGCCCCTCGTTGACCAGCCCCTCGCGGTAGTTCATTTAATGACCAGAAATATGAAATTCAGCCACAAGATCCTGCTTGCCGCCGCCCTTGTGGTTGCCGTTGCGTTCGCCTGTTTTATTCTGTTCAACGACTATCGACAGCGAGAGGCCCTGCGCAGCAGCACCGAAGCCTCGATGCAGGAACTGGGCAGCCTGACCACCAGCAACATCCAGACCTGGCTGGAGAGCCGCATCCAGCTCCTGCAATCCCTGGCCCAGCAGATCGCCGTGGACGGCAGCGGCGCCGATAGCCTGAAACGCAGCGTCGGCCTGCCCGCCTACACCGGCAACTTCCAGCTCAGCTACTTCGGGGGCCAGGACGGCGTGATGTTCTCGGTACCGGCCGGCAACCGCGCCGCCGATTACGACCCACGCGCCCGCGGCTGGTACAAGGCAGCCACCAGCGCCCAGCGGACCATCGTCACCGAACCCTACATCGCCGCCTCGTCGGGCAAGCTGGTGATCACCGTCGCCACCCCGGTACAGCACCAGAACCAGATGATCGGCGTGGCCGGTGCCGACATCGACCTGTCGAGCATCAGCGCCATCATCAACTCACTGAACTTCGGCGGCCACGGCCATGCCTTCATCGTCAGCGCCGAGGGCAAGATCCTCATCCACCCTGACAGCAAGCTGGTACTCAAGAACCTGAACGAGGCCTACCCCAACGCAGCGCCGACCATCAGCCCGGGCCTGAAAGAAGTGCAACAGGGCGGCAAGACCCAGTTCATTTCCTTCACCCACGTCAATGGCGTGCCCTCGGCCGACTGGTACGTGGCCCTGGTCCTGGACCAGGACACCGCCTTCGCCATGCTCAGCGAGTTCCGCACCTCGGCCATCATCGCCATGGCCATTGCCGTGGTGATCATCATCAGCCTGCTGGGCATGCTGATCCGCATGCTGATGCAGCCCCTGCACCTGATGGGCCGGGCCATGCACGATATCGCCGAAGGTGAAGGCGACCTGACCAAGCGCCTGGTGATCCACGGCCACGACGAATTCGGCACCCTGGGAGTGTCGTTCAACCGTTTCGTCGAACGCATACACAGCTCGATCCGCGAAGTGTCCTCGGCCACCGGCCAGGTCAACGAAGTGGCCCTGCGGGTCGTGGCTGCCTCCAACTCGTCGATGTTCAACTCCGACCAGCAGGCCTCACGCACCAGCAGCGTGGCCGCAGCCATCAACCAGCTGGGCGCCGCCGCCCAGGAAATCGCCCAGAACGCAGCCCTGGCCTCGCAGCACTCCAGCGACGCCCGCAGCCTGGCGGAGGACGGCCAGCAGGTAGTGGACAAGACCATCGCCGCGATGCACCAGCTGTCGGCCAAGATCAGCAGCTCCTGCGACAACATCGAAACCCTCAACAGCAGCACGGTGAACATCGGCCAGATTCTGGAAGTGATCACCAGCATCTCCCAGCAGACCAACCTGCTGGCCCTCAACGCCGCCATCGAAGCCGCCCGCGCCGGTGAAGCCGGGCGCGGCTTCGCAGTGGTAGCGGACGAGGTGCGCAACCTCGCCCACCGCACCCAGGATTCGGCGCAGCAAGTGCAGAAGATGATCGAGGAACTGCAGGTAGGCGCCCGTGAAGCGGTAGGCACCATGACCGAAAGCCAGCGCGAGAGCGAGAACAGCGTGGGCATTGCCAACCAGGCCGGCGAGCGCCTGGGCAGCGTGACCCAGCGCATCGGCGAGATCGACGGCATGAACCAGTCGGTGGCCACCGCTACCGAGGAACAGACCGCCGTGGTGGAGTCGATCAACGTCGACATCACCGAGATCAACACCCTCAACCAGGAAGGCGTGGAAAACCTCCAGGCCACCTTGCGCGCCTGCGCCGACCTGGAGCAGCAGGCCAAGCGCCTGCAGCATCTGGTGGGCAGTTTCCGTATTTAAAGGAACAGCTTCGCCGGCTTGCCGGCGAAAGCGCTCTTAAAAACGCGAACCGGGCTCGCGCAGAAAGGCCAGCTCTTCGGCCGTGGATTCGCGGCCGAGGATGGCATTGCGATGGGGAAAGCGCCCGAAGCGGGCAATGACTTTCTGGTGCCGCTCGGCGTAGTCCAGGTTGCTGGCAAACACTGCACGCTCGTCCACTGGCTGTTCATCGTGCAGGGCCGCAAAGCGTGAAACGCTCTCATTCTGCACCGCCAGGTTTTCGCAGTGCTCGAACACCAGGTAGATGAAGCAGCGCTGCATGGCCGGCAGGCGCCGGTCAAAATCCGCGGCGATGCCCTGGGCCACCACTGCCTGGGCACGCAGGTCGCCGGCAAATGCCTTGGGCGTGTCGCGATAGATCATCCGTGGCAGTTGGTCGAGCAACAGCACCAAGGCCAGCCAACCCTGGGGAGTTTGCGTCCACTCGGTCAATCCGCCGGCCAGCGCCTGCTCCGTCAAGTCCCCAAAGCGCTGACGCGCTTCGAGGTCCTGGCTGTCGCGCTTGCCAAACCACAACCGACCCTTGGCAGCGACAATCTGCGCCGGTTTTTCGGCTGAACCGAACCACCAATCCAGCAGAGGCTGCCAGGGCGCGCTCATGGTTTATTCCTTGTGGTAACCGGTAACCCGGGCCACTTCTTCCTTCGAACCGAGGAATACGGCCACACGCTGGTGCAGGCCTTCAGGCTGAATGTCGAGAATGCGCTTGTGGCCGTCGGTGGATGCACCGCCGGCCTGCTCCACCAGGAACGACATCGGGTTGGCTTCGTACATCAGGCGCAGCTTGCCCGGTTTTTCCGGCTCGCGGCTGTCCCGTGGGTACATGAACAGGCCGCCACGGGTCAGGATACGGTGCACGTCAGCCACCATCGCGGCGACCCAGCGCATGTTGTAGTTCTTTTTCAGTGGGCCAGTGTCGCCCGCCAGCAGCTCTTCCACGTAGCGCTTGACCGGGGCTTCCCAGTGACGCTCGTTGGACATGTTGATGGCGAATTCCTGGGTGGATTCCGGAATCTTGATGTCTTCGTGGGTCAGGACGAAGCTGCCCATTTCGCGGTCCAGGGTGAAGCCTTTGACGCCGTCGCCCAGGGTCAGCACCAGCATGGTCTGCGGGCCGTAGATGGCGTAACCGGCGGCGACCTGCTGGGTGCCCGGCTGCAGGAAGGCCTTTTCATTCAGGGCTTCGTTCTGGCTCAGGTACTCGTTCGGGCAGCGCAGTACCGAGAAAATGGTGCCGACCGGTGCGTTGATATCGATGTTCGAGGAGCCGTCCAGCGGGTCGAATACCAGCAGGTAGGCGCCTTTGGGGTACTTGCCCGGGATCTGGTAGGCATTGTCCATTTCCTCGGACGCCATGCCGGCCAGGTGGCCGCCCCATTCGTTGGCTTCGAGCAGGATCTCGTTGGAGATCACGTCGAGCTTCTTCTGCACTTCGCCCTGCACGTTTTCCGTGCCCATGCTACCCAGGACACCGCCCAGGGCGCCCTTGGAAACGGCGTGGCTGATCTCCTTGCAAGCACGCGCCACCACTTCGATCAGGAAGCGCAGATCGGCAGGAGTGTTGTTGCTGCGGGTCTGCTCAATCAAATAGCGACTCAGGGTAACGCGGGACATGGAAGGCTCCGGAGGAATGGGGGGCTAAAAACCCGCGCAGTTTAACGCGAGTCGAGGCGCATTTCCTCCTCTCAGACAGGGAACCGCCAGTTAGAGTTCAGGCGCCGGTTTCAGCGTAGTCAAAAACCCCAGGCACGATGGACCTTGGTGGCGAGGGCGCTTGGTCCCTCGCCACACCTGCCCGCTTCAGGCCGCGGGCTTGCGCAACATGCTGAAGGCCATCCCGGCCAGGGCCAGTACCCCGAGAAGCAATACGGCCCACAGGCCGATCTTCTTCCAGTCCGGCCCGCCTGCCGCCACGGCAGCGGCAGGCGCGACAGAGGCCGAGGCCAGTTGCGCCGCGCCCTCGACCTTGGCCTGCCCCAGCTGCTTGAGGCGTTGCGCACTGTAGTCGGGAATCAGGGTCGCCAGCGGCAGGTTGGCCGCGCTCGCGGTGGGGTTGCCCAGGGCCAGGGTGTAAGGGCCGGCCCCCCGGGCCAGGAACACCAGTTGGGTGCCACGCACGGCGAACTCCAGGCTCGGGGCCTCGGCGCCCAGGCCGCCGCCACGCTCATCCACCACCAGCCTGAGTTGCTGCACGGTCTGCCCCGGCAGTTGCAGTTCGTTCTGCTGCACGTCCTGGCCATTCTGGGTCAGGCGGTACAGCAGGCCATTGCCCAGGGGCTGCCACGGCAGGCTGCTTTCTCGGCGCCCATAAAGCGTGGCCGGGGCCAGGCTGTTGGCCTGGGTCAGGGCAATGCGCACCCGTTCCAGGTTCAGGCCCATGGGCAGCTGCCAGGTGTACTCGCCGGCTTTGGCACTGCTGCCCGTCAGGGGCTGCGACCACACCAGCGGCGATGGCAGGCTGCTGGTGGTACTGCTTTGCAATTGCGCCGAAGTCAGCACCGGCGCCGTTTGCGGGGTGTTCCATAACAGGCGCAGGTAGCGCGCCGTCTGCCCGGGCAAGGCCACTTCATGCTGTTCGACCCGCTCGTCGGCGAACGACAGGCGCGCCACCTGGCCTTCGCCCCAGGGCTGCCAGTGCTGCAGGTCGTCACTGGCTTCGATGCTGAACCGCTGGAAGCCGTCGCGTTCGCTGGTCCAGTCCAGCACCAGTTGCTGCAATGGTGCCTTGATTGCGCTGGCATCCAGCAACCAGCCACGCAGCACCTCCTCGCCGGCCTCCAGTTGAGTGGAGGGCTGAACCTCCACCAGCGTGCCATTGGTGGTGGATTGCACCCGCACGCTGGGGGTGCTGTCGGCGGCATCTGCCGAGCCGTACAACGGGAACCACTTCACATCGCTGAGCGTGTGCTGCTCGGTGGTCTGCGCCTGCTGGCGCGCCAGGGCATAGGCCTGGGGCTCGCCGGCGGCGTTGAACACACGGATATCCCGCAGGTCGGTCTGGCTGGCGTGCAGTTGCACCGCCAACGGCAATTCCAGGCGATACCAGGGGCCCTCGCCGCTCAGGCTCAGGGGCGCCAGGGACTTGAAGTCCCCCGGCTTGTCCTGGGCCACGGCGGACAACGCCACACACAGGCCCACAGCCCCCAACCAGCCCAGGCTCAGCTTCGCACTCACGATGACACTCCTTCATTCAACGGTTTGCCGGGCTCGGCTTGCGCCTCGGCGCGCTTGGGCGGCAATGGGGCGAAATAGCCCACCACCAGCAGCAATACTCCCACCCCGATGAACGAGACGATCCGCGCCAGCCCGCCACGGTTGCTCAACTCCACCAGGAACAGCTTGGCCACCACCACGGCAATCAGCACTGCGCCGATCAGCCAGACTTCACGGCGATGACGCAGGTGGCCGCCGATCATCAGGCTCAGGGCAATCAGGGTCCAGACGATGGACAGCCCGGCCTGGACCATCATCGATTCCAGCAACGCATCCGCCTGGAACGGCACGCCGCTCCAATGGTGCGCCGCCCGCATCACCAGCACGGTGAAGAAGGCGAACAACGACAGCCCCGCTACCAGTTGCGTGGCACGCTCGGCGTAGTCGGCACGGATCGCCACTTCCCGCACTGCGCTGCGCGACCAGACATAGACGCCGAACAGCGCGAACAGCAGCCCCAGTTCCAGCGGGTTGAGCAGCGGCAGGTAGGGCAGTGGTTCGGCCCGGCCATCGCTGAAGATATTCGCCAGCCAGAACCAGCCGAGCATCAGTACCGCCAGGGGCAGCGCGGCATACAGGCGGTACTCGCGGGAATGGGCAGAAACCGGCCACGGCCAGGCACGCGGCGCGGCCATCGCCACCAGGTACAGGCTCGGCAGGATCGCCCAGCCCAGCCAGCGCCAGGCGTTGTACTGCTCGGACAACAGCAGCAGGCCATAACGCAGCTCCAGCGCCAGCACGCCGATCAGCAACCAGCAGCCCAGCACATGGGCGATGCTCGTCACCCGTGCCGGCAGCTGCGATGCCAGACGCCGCTGGCTGAAGAAGTGCACGGCGAACAACAGGGTCCAGGCCAGCCAGCCGAAATCCGCCGCCGGGTGATAGCGCGGAGCCCAGGAAGCCAGCAGCACCAGGCCCGCGGTCGGTATCAACAGGCTGCACAACAGGCCCAGGGACGACCATTTCAAACGTACCGCCAGCAGGGCCCAGAGCAACACGCTAGCCGCGCTGATCAGCAACAGCAGGCTGGCCTGCCAATGGGCCGGGGCGAAGCGCAGCACTTCCTTGAGCCAGGTAAAGGCCCACCAGCCGGCGCCCCAGGCCAGCAACAGATCGGACAGATGGCCCAGGCTCAAGGTATCGAAGGCCGAACCATGGTTGCCCCGCTGCAGGCGCCAGGCGCCCACCATGGCCGCCAGGGCCAGGACCATCGGCGTCCAGAAATCGCCATTGGCCAGAGGCCGCGCAGCGTCCGCCGCCACGAAATACCAACCCGAACCGGCCAGCAGGAAAGTGCTGCCGCCAATCACCTGGAGCACCAGGCCGAAGACAAAGCTGGCCCGCTGCTGCAGATACAGGCTGAGCCAGATGATCAGCAGGCCACTGGCGGCCCAGACGCCGCTGGCCGTGCTCCAGGGCAGGACGAACAGCACCGCCAGGTTGATCATCATCAGGCCGGCCAGCAGTACCAGGGACAAGCCCCGCAGCAGCCGCGGATCACTGCGCACCATGTCATTGCGGGCCGCCAGGAGCATGCCGCCGATCAGCGCCAGGCCAATCAGCGAAGCGCTCATCAGCCCGCTCCAGCCGGCGTTGAACACCGCACCGGCATCGCCGCCCGCACCTTGCAGGCGCATCAGGAACAACGCGCCGCCCAACAGCTGTACGGCGAAGGCGGTGAACAGGAACGTCCGCGATTGCAGGCGCAGGCCGACAAGCAGCGTCGCCAACCCGGCCACCGCCCAGCTGATGGCGGTGCCCTGGGTGAACAGGAACAACGGCGCCAGCAGGTACAGGAAAGCCAGCCCGGCCACCGCCAGGATCGGCGCAATGCCCTGCTCCCAGCTCGCTACCTGGGTCTTCTGCGCCCGCCGCAACTGATCGAAGCTGAACAGCAGCGCGACGCCCAGCAGCAACGCCCCCAGCGGCGCGCCGTCCAGCAGGCTGGTAGCGCCAGGTTGCAGCTTACTGAGGAAGGCCAGGGCCGACCCCAGTTGCAGCAGCAGGGCGAACGCCCGGGCCAGCGGCCGTTGCTGGCGCAGGCCGAGCCAGAAGATTCCCGCCCCTTCCACGGCCCAGGCGGCGCAGGTCCAGCGCGCATCCAGGCCTAGAGGAATAGCCAGGCTGGCGAAGATCACGCCCAGGGCCAGGCAGGTTTCACCCAGCAACAGGGCGCGGCCGCCCATCAGTAGCCGGGCCAGGACCATGTAGGTCAGGCCCAGGGCCAGGGCACTGAAGGAAGCGGCGAACTCCAGGTGCTGGACCAGCGCCAGTTGCAGGCCGAAGCCCACCAGGGGCGGGCCGAAGAGCATGCTGCCGTCGACGTAGTCACCCTTGCGCGCAGACCAGTGCAGCAGCGCCTGGCGGCTGTCATCCGCGGGTGCGTCGGGCATTTCCAGCAGCTTGCGCCGGGTGAACAGCAGGCCGATGGCCAGGTACATGACAAAGAACAGGATCAGGAAGGGCTCGGTGCTCCACAGCAGCTCCGGCGCGTAGGAACGCAGGCCCCAGGCAAAGCCGATACCGAAGGTGCCGACAAAGCCGATCAGGTTCAGCAGGCGCCAGGCCTTGAACCAGGCAATGGCCAGGATGCCGGCATTGAGCAGGGCGAAGTAACTGAACAGTGCCACATGGCTGCCGGCGCCGGTGGACGTCAGGATGGGTGCGGCAAAGCCGCCCAGGGCTGCAGCGGCCGCCAGACTGAGGGCGTCCTGGGTAATGGCCAGGATCGCCGAAAACACCGTGACCGCCACCAACAGGCCCAGGGCCGCGGAAGGGTCGAGCAACGGATGCAGGCGCATCGCCGCAAACACCGTCAGGTACAGCACGGCGATACCGGTGCCCTGGAGCATCAGGGCGTAGTTGCCGTTGCGCCGCCGCAGCCACCAGCCCAGGCCCAGCAGGCCCAGGGAACAGGCCGCAACCCCGGCGTAGCGCAGCTCCAGCGGCACCACCATACCTTCGGTGGCATAGCGCAGAAGGAAAGCCAGGCCAAGGAACAACAGCACCACGCCGACCCGCAGCACGGTGTTGCCGCCAAACAGCCAGGTGCGCGCGCCGCTCAGGGCGCGCTCGATCAGGTTGGGTTCCCGAGGCGCAGCGACAGATTCACGGGCTGGCGCCTGTGGCTGGGGTTGCCATACCGACTCCGGCACCGGCTGGCTGGCCTCCACGGAGGCGGCAGGGCTCGCCGCCGCGGGCAGTTCCCAGACCAGCTCGGGGGCAGCCGGCGCCGGCTCCACGGGCTGGACTTCCTCAAGAATGAATTCGGGAAGGTCTGCAAGTTCCGGCGCGGCGCTCATGCCGGTGCCTGCCTCGGCCAGCGGGGCGCTGGCCGGGGGTTGTGATGCAGGTTCGGCAGCGGGGCCGCCGGTACTTTCCAGCAGGGCAAGGCGCTGGCCCAGGGTCGCGAGGGTCTTCTTCGCCTTCTCCAGCTCACGATGCTGGTCGACAACTTGTCGATGCAGGGCGTCGGAACGAATCGCCAGGCCGATGGCCAAGCCCGAGATCGCGCCAATCAGGGCGTCGCTGAAGGACTCATCAAGGAGCCAGCCCAGCCCCCCTCCCAGCAGCATGAACATCCATTGCATGTGTCGATATCCCTAAGCAGTCCATTGACGGACGGGTGCAACCGTATGGGTGCCCGTTCCGGTAAACCGGTAAAGGCCTCTCCCCGCTTGGAAGCCGGACACCAGCCAAAAGACACCGCAGGGGAGGCAAAACGCTGCCCAGTATATCGGCAAGGCCCAACAAACGCTGGGCCTTGTGCACACTTCTAGAATTTTTTCAGGAGCCTCATTCCAGGGCCTTCCAGATCTCTGTGGCGTATTCACGGATGGTCCGGTCCGAAGAGAACCAGCCCATGCGCGCAGTGTTGAGCACCGCCGAACGCCACCATTCCTTGGAGTCGTGCCAGCGCTCCTCGACCCGGGCCTGGGCGTTCCAGTAAGCGTCGAAATCGGCGCAGACCAGGAACCGGTCGTAATCGATCAGCGAATCGATCAGCGCGGTATAGCGCGACGGATCGTCCGGGGAGAACACCCCGCCGCGAATCGCCTGCAGCACGTCATTCAGCCGATGGGAGGCGGCGATGTCCGGCACCGCACTGAACTCGCCATTGCGTTTGCGCGCCTCCACCTGCTGGGCACTGAGGCCGAAGATGAACATGTGCTCGGCGCCAACCTGCTCGCACATCTCGACGTTGGCGCCGTCCAGGGTGCCGATGGTCAACGCGCCATTAAGGCCGAACTTCATGTTGCTGGTGCCCGAGGCCTCGAACCCGGCGGTGGAGATCTGCTCCGACAGGTCGGCGGCAGGAATGATGCTTTCCGCCAGGCTGACGTTGTAGTTGGGCAAGAACACCACCTTGAGCAGGCCGCGCACCGTGGGGTCATTGTTCACCGTACGGGCGATGTCGTTGGTCAGCTTGATGATCAGCTTGGCCTGGTGATAGCTGGCGGCGGCCTTGCCGGCGAAGATCTTCACCCGCGGCACCCAGTCGGTTTCCGGTTCGGCGCGGATCGCCTGGTACAACGCCACGGTGTGCAACAGGTTGAGCAACTGGCGCTTGTATTCGTGGATGCGCTTGACCTGTACATCGAACATTGCCGCCGGGTTGATCGCGATCCCCAGACGCTCATGGATGATCGCCGCGAGGGCGCGCTTGCTGTGCAGGCGCTGCTCGGCGAACTGTTTGCGAAAGGCCGGTTTCTCGGCAAAGGGTTCGAGCCCCCTGAGCAGTTCCTCGGGGCTGTCCAGCAGCTCGGGCCCCAGGGCCTCCACCAGCATTTCAGTGAGTTGCGGGTTGGCCTGGTACAGCCAGCGGCGGAAGGTGATGCCGTTGGTCTTGTTGTTGATGCGCTCGGGGTACAGCTTGTGCAACTCGGAGAACACCGTGCTGCGCATCAGCTGGGTGTGCAACCCGGACACGCCGTTGACGCTGTGGGAGCCGAGAAACGCCAGGTTGCCCATGCGCACCCGGCGGCCGTTGTCTTCCTCGATCAGCGACACCGCCCGCAGCACGTCGAAATCGTGCAGGCCCTTGGCCCGCAGCGAGTCGATGTGCTGGGCGTTGATCAGGTAGATGATCTGCATGTGCCGCGGCAGCATGCGCTCCATCAGGCCCACCGGCCAGGTTTCCAGGGCTTCGGGCAGCAAGGTGTGGTTGGTGTAGGAGAGGGTTTCCACGGTGATCTGCCACGCCGCGTCCCAGGCGATGCCGTGCAGGTCGACCAACTGGCGCATCAGCTCGGCCACGGCGATCGACGGGTGGGTGTCATTGAGCTGGATCGCCGCGTGCTCGCCGAGGCTGAGCACCGAGTCGTGCATGTTCTTGTGGCGGCGCAGCAGGTCCTGCAGCGACGCCGAGACGAAGAAATATTCCTGGCGCAGGCGCAGCTCCTGGCCGGCCTCGGTGCTGTCGGCCGGGTACAGCACCCGGGAAATGCTCTCGGCCCGGGCCACTTCGGCTACCGCGCCCAAGTGGTCACCGGCATTGAAGCGCTCCAGGTGCAGGTCTTCCATGGCCCGCGCCCGCCACAGGCGCAAGGTGTTGACGCTGGCCCCGCGCCAGCCCACCACCGGGGTGTCGTAGGCCACCGCGCGCACCGTTTCCGCCGGCCACCAGACCTGCCGGGTGTTGCCCGCCTCGTCGGTCACGGTGTCGACACTGCCGCCAAAGCCGATGGAGTAGATCACCTCGGGGCGCTCGAACTCCCAGGGGTTGCCGAAATCCAGCCAGTGCTCGGTCTGCTCCTGCTGCCAGCCATCGACGATGGCCTGGCGGAACAGCCCGTGTTCGTAGCGGATGCCGTAGCCGTGGCCGGCGATGCCCAGGGTCGACATGCTTTCCATGAAGCACGCAGCCAGGCGCCCCAGGCCACCGTTGCCCAAAGCCGCATCGGGCTCCAGCAGGCGGATGCGCTCCAGGTCCACCCCCAGGTCGGTGAGGGCCTCGCGGGCCACCTCCAGCAGCCCGAGATTGCTCAGGCTGTCGAACAGCAGGCGGCCGATAAGGAACTCCAGGGACAGGTAGTACACCCGCTTCTGGCCCTTGCGGTAGATCTGCCGCGTGTGATCCATCCAGTGGTCGACCATGTGGTCCCGCGCAGCCAGGGCGATGGCTTCGAACCAGTCGTGGTCGAAGGCGTGATCCGGGTCTTTGCCTACCGCGTAGGTGAGTTTGGTCAAGACGGCTTCGCGAAAAGCGGCCACCTCAGCGTCGCGAACAAGGGGTTCCTGAGTCATCGATACGACCTCTGACGAGATACACAGTGAGCATGGAATTGTCTGAGCCTAGTCGGTCTGACACGAGGCGAAGGCTCTGGTTCGGCGCTATTTCAAATGGCTCGGCTAAAGAGGGAGTCTTCTGCGCCAGCGGGAGAAAAAGATGCAGTTGCCGTGCCGCCAGGTATTGTTCGGTGCCACATGAAGAAAAATCCGACCTAAAGTCGTTCAAAAATCCACCAGTCCCGGTATGATCGCGCGCCCTGGAACACCTGCCGGAAATGACCTTGATGAAGTCCAACCTGATCGCTGCCGCGGAAATCGATCGTCTCGATACCTGGGCCAAGTACACCGCCCCCATGTGCGGCTCCTGCATGTCCAGCTGCTGCACGCTGCCGGTGGAAGTGAAGATCAAGGACCTGATTCGCATCGGCATCGTGGATGAATTCGAACGCGGCGAGCCGGCGAAGAACATCGCCAAGCGCCTGCAGAAGGAAGGCATCGTCGAGCGCTACAACCAGAAGTCGGAAATCTTCACCCTGCAGCGCATGAGCAACAACGACTGCCTGTATCTGGATCGTAAAAGCCGCCTGTGCACCATTTATGACAAGCGCCCGGACACCTGCCGCAACCATCCGAAGATCGGCCCGCGCCCCGGCTACTGCGCCTACAAGCCCAAGCCCCAGGAGCGCCCGACCAATACCAGCAGCCGGACCCTGGAACGCTTCTGAGCCCCGGCCTGCGCCTGCAACCCCGTTCCCCATGTAACCCTGCCGTCCTGCAGCCGCCGCCGAGCCTTGGCGAGGCTGCGAACGGCTGCAAAGCCGCCGCAGTACGGGCCACTGCAGAGTTTCAGATACACCGCTTTACGACCGCTACGCGGTCGATCGCAGCCTCGCAGGCTCGGCAGCGGCTACAGGACCCGAGCTTTTTCACAGATCAAAAAAAACGCCCCCGACCGCAAGGCCGGGGGCGTTTTCATTCAGCCGGAACTAAAGACTCAGTTCTTGGCTTTCTTGGCAGCGCGAGTACGCTCGCCTTCGTCCAGGATCTTCTTGCGAAGACGGATGGACTTAGGCGTCACTTCACACAGCTCGTCGTCCTGGATGAATTCCAGAGCCTGTTCCAGGGTGAAACGGACCGGTGGAACCAGGGCGATGGTTTCGTCCTTGCCCGAAGCACGCATGTTGTCGAGCTTCTTGCCTTTGGTTGGGTTCACACCCAGGTCGTTGTCACGGCTGTTCAGACCAACGATCTGACCGTTGTAGATTTCCTGGCCGTGCTCGACGAACAGCTTGCCGCGCGCCTGCAGGGTTTCCAGGGAGTAGGTCAGGGCCTTGCCGGTTTCTACCGATACCAGTACGCCGTTCTGACGGCCGGACATGTGGCCGGACTTCATCGGAGCGTAGCGATCGAAGATCGAGGTCAGGATGCCTGCGCCGTTGGTCAGGGTCAGGAACTGGTTACGGAAACCGATCAGACCACGGGCTGGAATGTTGTATTCCAGGCGTACACGGCCCTTGCCATCCGGGACCATGTTGCTCAGGTCGCCCTTACGCAGGCCCATTTCTTCCATGACCTTGCCCTGGGAATCTTCAGGGATGTCGATGGTGACGTTTTCGAACGGTTCCTGCTTCACGCCGTCAACTTCACGGATGATCACTTCAGGACGGCCAACGCCCATTTCAAAACCTTCGCGACGCATGGTTTCGATCAGTACCGACAGGTGCAGCTCACCACGGCCGGAAACCTTGAACTTGTCAGCCGAGTCGCCTTCTTCAACACGCAGAGCAACGTTGTACAGCAGCTCCTTGTCCAGACGCTCCTTGATGTTGCGGGAGGTCACGAACTTGCCTTCTTTACCGCAGAATGGCGAGTCGTTGACCTGGAAGGTCATGGAAACGGTTGGCTCGTCGACGGTCAGCGGCTTCATCGCTTCAACAGCGGTCGGGTCGCACAGGGTGTCGGAGATGAACAGCTCGTCGAAACCGCTGATGCAGACGATGTCGCCGGCAGCGGCTTCTTCAACGTCTACGCGGTGCAGACCGTGGTGGCCCATCAGCTTGAGGATACGACCGTTGCGGCGCTTGCCGTCGACGTCGATGGCCACTACTGGGGTGTTGGGCTTGACGCGACCGCGAGCGATACGGCCAACGCCGATCACACCCAGGAAGCTGTTGTAGTCCAGAGCGGAGATCTGCATCTGGAACGGACCGTCACGGTCAACGCTTGGCGCTGGCACGTTGTCGACGATCGACTGGTAAAGCGGGGTCATGTCTTCGGCCATTTCGGTGTGGTCCAGACCGGCGATGCCGTTCAGGGCCGAGGCGTAGACGACTTTGAAGTCCAGCTGTTCTTCGGTGGCGCCCAGGTTGTCGAACAGGTCGAAGATCTGGTCCAGAACCCAGTCAGGACGCGCGCCCGGACGGTCGACCTTGTTGATCACCACGATTGGACGCAGGCCGGCTTCGAACGCCTTCTTGGTCACGAAACGGGTTTGCGGCATAGGGCCGTCTTGAGCGTCGACCAGCAGCAGCACGGAGTCGACCATGGACATTACGCGCTCAACTTCGCCGCCGAAGTCGGCGTGGCCCGGGGTGTCCACGATGTTGATGTGGTAGCCGTTCCAGTTGATGGCGGTGTTTTTCGCCAGGATGGTAATGCCGCGCTCTTTTTCCTGGTCGTTGGAGTCCATCACGCGCTCGTCGTTGAGCTCGTTGCGCTCCAGGGTGCCGGATTGACGCAGGAGTTTGTCTACCAGGGTGGTCTTACCATGGTCAACGTGGGCAATGATGGCGATGTTGCGTAGATTTTCGATCACTTGTGTATCTCGATCAGAGGATTCGGTGTGCTGACAAATGCTGGCAGCGATTAACAATAGATTCAGGCCTGGCCGTTACAGCTGGACGGCGGCGTCGGGGGGCCGGTGACGCAAGCCACAGGCGAACATCCCCGGGCACTTAGCTCGGTCTATAAACGCGCACATTGGCATGTCCCTCACTGAGCAGATGGTGAGCATGCAGGCGACTCATGACGCCTTTGTCGCAATACAGCAGGTACTGGCGCGTAGGGTCCAGTTCCTTGAAGCGGGCGTTCAATGCATAGAACGGCAGCGCTTGTACTTCGATGCCAGCAAGCTCCAGCGGGTCGTCTTCCTGGGCATCCGGATGACGGATGTCGATGACGATCTGACCGGCCAGCGCTTCACTGACTTCTTCAATCTGTACATCCTGGCCCAACTCGTCGATCACCCGATCGATCGGCACCAGTTTGGCCCGCTCGATCGCACGCTCGAGCACCGCCATATCGAATTCTTTCTCTTCATGCTCGACGCGATGGCGCTTGGCATGGGTCTTGGGGTTCACCGAGATGACCCCGCAGTACTCCGGCATGTGCTTGGCGAAGTCGGCAGTGCCGATCTCCACGGCCAGGTCGATGATGTCCTGCTTGTGGCTGGCGATCAGGGGGCGCAGTACCAGTTTCTCGGTCACGCAGTCGATCACCGACAGGTTCGGCAGGGTCTGGCTGGACACCTGGGAAATCGCCTCGCCGGTCACCAGCGCATCGATGTGCAGGCGGTCAGCGATGCTCGACGCGGCACGCAACATCATACGCTTCAAAATGACGCCCATATGACTGTTGTCGACTTTGCCGAGGATTTCCCCGAGCACTTCCTCGAATGGCACGCTGACGAACAGCACGCGCTGGGAGCTGCCGTACTTCTTCCATATATAGTGCGCGACTTCCATCACGCCCAGTTCATGGGCACGCCCGCCCAGGTTGAAGAAGCAGAAATGCCCCATCAGGCCGCGGCGCATGATCTGGTAGGCCGCCACCGTGGAATCGAAACCACCGGACATCAGGACCAGGGTCTGTTCCAGGGCGCCCAGCGGGTAGCCGCCGATGCCGTTGTGCTGGCTGTGGATCACGAACAACCGTTGGTCGCGAATTTCCATCCGCACTTCGATCTCAGGCTCTTTCAGGGAAATTCCGGCGGCGCCGCACTGCCGACGCAGTTGGCTGCCGACGTATTTTTCCACGTCCATGGAGCTGAATTCATGCTTGCCGGCACGCTTGCAGCGCACGGCAAAAACCTTCCCCGGGAGGGCTTCGCCGAAGTGCTGCTTGCACTTGGCGACGATGTCGTCGAAGTCGCCCAGAGGGTACTCGTCGACCTGCAGGAAATGCGCGATGCCGGGCATGCAGCTCAGGCGCTCGGTCATGTCCTTCAGGGCCTTGGGCTCGCTGACGGCGGTTTCCAGCTCGAGGTTGTCCCACACACCATTGACCACCACGGCCGGGTCCAGGTCGCGGAGCACGGCACGGATGTTCTTCGCCAACTGACGGATGAAGCGCGTCCGAACCGGGCGGCTCTTGATGGTGATTTCCGGGAAAACTTTAACGATTAGTTTCATGAAAACAGCGCGCGCTGGGCCAGCCGAAAAAGGGGGGCGCGGATTATAGCGGAAATTGCTCAAGGTTTAACCAGTTTATGTGCAGAAGGTTTTCGATGCACCAAAACGGGTCATTTATTGGCAAAGACGCTACATTGCAGTGCGCCGAATGCCGGCATTCAACCCAATACGTCGCAGAAAGCGTGATTTTGGGGCAGAAAACCCATCTCGGGGCACTGGCATGCAATTTGCTCCCTTGTGAGGCAGGTTGCCATGGCAGAGTATTCGCGCCGGCATCACCCACATTCTAAGGGCACTCCAACACCAAGCCCGAAGCCACCCGGAGGACACTATGTCGAAGTCGGTTCAACTCATCAAAGATCATGACGTCAAGTGGATTGATCTGCGCTTCACTGACACCAAGGGCACTCAACATCACGTGACCATGCCGGCTCGTGATGCGCTGGATGAAGACTTCTTCGAAGCTGGCAAGATGTTCGACGGCTCCTCCATCGCTGGCTGGAAAGGCATCGAAGCCTCCGACATGATCCTGATGCCGGACGACGAAACCGCCGTACTGGACCCGTTCACCGAAGAACCGACCCTGATCCTGGTGTGCGACATCATCGAACCTTCGAGCATGCAAGGTTACGACCGTGACCCGCGTGCCATCGCCAAGCGCGCCGAAGAGCACCTGAAAGCCACCGGTATCGGCGACACCGTATTCGCCGGCCCAGAGCCAGAGTTCTTCATCTTCGACCAGGTGAAATTCAAGTCCGACATCTCCGGCTCCATGTTCAAGATCTACTCCGAACAAGGTTCGTGGATGTCCGACCAGGACATCGAAGGCGGTAACAAGGGCCACCGTCCAGGCGTCAAGGGCGGCTACTTCCCGGTTCCACCGTTCGACCACGACCACGAAATCCGTACCTCCATGTGCAACGCACTGGAAGAAATGGGCCTGACCGTCGAAGTTCACCACCACGAAGTGGCGACTGCCGGCCAGAACGAAATCGGCGTCAAGTTCAACACCCTGGTGAAGAAGGCCGACGAAACCCAGACCCTGAAGTACGTGGTGCACAACGTAGCCGACGCCTACGGCCGCACTGCCACCTTCATGCCCAAGCCTCTGTACGGCGACAACGGCTCGGGCATGCACGTGCACATGTCGATCTGGAAAGACGGCAAGAACACCTTCGCTGGCGAAGGCTATGCCGGCCTGTCCGATACCGCCCTGTACTTCATCGGCGGCATCATCAAGCACGGTAAGGCCCTGAACGGCTTCACCAACCCGGCGACCAACTCCTACAAGCGTCTGGTGCCAGGCTTCGAAGCCCCGGTCATGCTGGCCTACTCGGCGCGCAACCGTTCCGCTTCGATCCGTATTCCTTACGTGTCGAGCCCTAAGGCCCGCCGTATCGAAGCCCGTTTCCCGGACCCGGCCGCCAACCCGTACCTGGCCTTCGCTGCCCTGCTGATGGCCGGCCTGGATGGTATCCAGAACAAGATCCACCCTGGCGACGCTGCTGACAAAAACCTGTACGACCTGCCGCCTGAAGAGGCCAAAGAGATCCCACAAGTTTGCGGCAGCCTGAAGGAAGCCCTGGAAGAGCTGGACAAAGGTCGTGCGTTCCTGACCAAAGGCGGCGTTTTCAGCGACGACTTCATCGACGCCTACATCGCCCTGAAAAGCGAAGAAGAAATCAAGGTACGTACCTTCGTACACCCACTGGAATACGAGCTGTACTACAGCTGCTGATCCGGTAGCGCCGGCGCAAGCCGCGTGATCAAGAGGCCTCCTTCGGGAGGCCTTTTTTATGCCCGCGCATTTGCCCTGCCCGGGGTGGTTGCGTGCATCATGGGCGCCGTCTCCCCATCAGCAGCCGAGCCCGCCCATGACTTCGCGCCTCAACCTGTGCCTCGCCCTGACTTGCAGCCTGTTCGCCACCGCCGCCTGCGCCAGTGACGCTCCGCCCTCCCTCGCCCCGCTGCTGCAGAGCATCGGCGAACGCCTGGCGATTGCCGATCAGGTGGCCCTGAGCAAATGGGACAGCCACAAGGCCGTGGAAGACCGCCCGCGAGAGCAGCAAGTGATTGCCGGCGCCACGGCCCAGGCGGCGACCTATCACCTGGGCGAGGAAAGCGTGGCGCAGTTCTTCGCCGCCCAGATCGAAGCCAACAAGCTGGTGCAATACGCCCGACTCTCGGCCTGGCACCTGCAAGGCCGGGCACCGGACACTCCGCGCCAGGACCTGGCCGGGCAGATCCGCCCCCAACTCGATCAGTTACAAAAACGCCTGCTGCAGCAACTGGCCGACTTCAGCCCGCAGCGCACCGACCGCCAATGCCCGCAATGGCTGGCACGGGCCAATCAGGCCAGCAGCAGCGACCCGCTGCGACGACTGGCGATGGTTCGTGCCACGGCAGAGTTATGTGTGTTCAAAGGTTAACCACGCCTGTGCCACGCGCAGCAACACCCTATGCTGGAGCCTTTCAGGCACCCGCCAGGATCAGCGAGATGCACCTCGTCATTGCTTGCCTGCTGTGGATCAGCGCATTGCCAGCCGGCGCGCAGATCTACCAGTACACCGATTCGGCCGGTAATCGCGCCTACAGCGACCAGCCGCCGGGAACCTCGTACCGGCAGATTGAAACGCCCGCGCCGAATCGCCTCCCCAGCCCGGCCACCCCGGCGCCACATACGCCGGCGGCACAACCTGCCAGCGCCCTTCTGGCCTACGAACGGCTGCAACTGAGCGGCGTACCGGAGCACGGTGCCTTGCGCGCCAACAACGGCAGTTTCAACGTGCAGGTGGAGTTGCAGCCCAGCCTGCGGCCCGGCCACCACCTGCGCCTGCTGCTGGATGGCCAGCCCTATGGCCAGGCCGGCCAGGGGCCCGAGCTGCAACTGGTGAATATCGACCGTGGCCAGCACCGGTTGGCGGTGCAGGTGCTGGCTGGCGACAAGGTCCTGCAACAGAGCCCGGCCGTCAGCTTCACTCTGCTGCGGGCCCGCCGCCCCTGAGCCTCAACCGTGCACCACGCCGCTGGCCAGCAGTGCGGCAATGGTCGGTTCGTCCAGGCCCAGCCCCTGCAATACCGCCCGGGTGTCCTGCCCCAGGCTCGGCGGCGCCGTGCGGTAGCTGGCCGGCGTGCGCGACAACTTCACCGGCGAACCTATGCCCCGGTAGCCATCGAGCTCCACTAGCAGCCCGCGATGCCGGGTGTGGGGATGAGCCACCACCTGGTCGACGGTAGCGATCGAACCACAAGGCACCCCCAGGCCGATCAGCCGCGGGGCCAGCAACGCGCCGTCGTGTGCCGACAGGTAATGCTCCAGTTGCTGCTTCAAGGCCTCGCGGTTGACCGAGCGCTGGCCGTTGTCGGTAAAGCGCGGGTCCTCCAGCAAGGCGCCGGCCCCCAGCTCCTGGCACAGCCGGGCGAACTGGCGGTCGTTGCCCACCGCCAGAAAAATCGGCTCGCCAGCGGTGCGGTAGCTGTCGTAGGGAGCAATGTTGGGATGGGCGTTGCCCGTGCGTTGGGGCGCCTTGCCGGCGGCGAAGTAGTTCGGCAGGTGCGGGTGCAGCAGGGACACGCCGCAGTCGTACAAGGAGATGTCCAGTGATTGCCCGAGGCCGCTGCGCTGGCGCTCGTTGAGGGCCAGGAGAATCCCCGCCAGGGCATTCAGGCCGGAGACCATATCGACAATCGGCAGGCCGATGCGCAACGGCCCGCCGTCGCCTTCGCCGTTGACGCTCATCAGCCCGGCCATGGCCTGGATCACCGCGTCGTAACCCGGTAGCCCGCCCAACGGGCCATCGGCGCCAAAGCCGGAAATCGCGCAGTGGATCAACGCCGGAAAACGCTGGCTCAGCACCTCCTGGTAACCGATGCCCCAACGCTGCAGGGTGCCCGGCTTGAAGTTCTCGATCAGTACGTCGGCGCCTTCCAGCAACCGCATCAGCAGTTCCAGGCCTTCGGGGCGCGACAGGTCGACGGCGATCCCCTGCTTGTTACGGTTGATGCCGCGAAAATACGCCGCGTCGTCACCTTCGAAAGGCGGCCCCCAGCCCCGGGTCTCATCACCGCTCAAAGGTTCCAGCTTGATCACCTCGGCGCCATGGTCGGCCAGGGCCTGGGAGCAGTAGGGGCCGCCCAGCACACGGCTGAGATCGATGATTTTCACGCCCGCCAGGGCGCCTTGGGCAAACGTCATGGATGTACTCCGGCAGATCGGACAAGGACGGCCATTCAGGCCGGCAGCAATTGCATGGCCTGGGCCTGGGACAGCGGGCTTTCATTGGCCAGGCGAGCCAGCAGCTCGGCATCGATCACCGGTTCCAGGCTCAACGGATCGCGCGGCAACACCTTGTGCGCCAGCACCAGATGAGCCAGGGCCAGGCGTCGATAATCCGCAGCCTGGCGCGTGGCCTCCCAGGCCATGAAGATGGCGCTGGCCAGGTGATAGAGCACACTGCCGGCCTGGCGCACCTGCTCATCCCGGCGCTGCTGCGCCACCGTGTGAAAGCTGGTCACGGTGCGCAGCAGCGCCGAGTCGAACAGCTTGCGGCTGGCTTCCGGCAAATCGGCCTCGGCCAGCAGCCCGGCCAGATAACCCTGCAACGGCTCCAGCGCCTGCTCCCGAGTCACCGCCCGGGCAATGTCCAGGGCAACGATGTTGCTGGTGCCCTCCCAGATCGACCCCAGGTGCGCATCGCGCACCAGCCGGGCATCGCTCCACTCCTCGATATAGCCAACCCCGCCGCGCACTTCCATGGCATCGCCGGTCACCCGGCGGGCATCACGGCAGGCGCGGAACTTGATCAGCGGCGTGAGGATCCGCACGCACTTACGCGCTGTCTCATCGCCGCCATCAGCCCGGGGCAGCAAGCTGGCGATCTGCATGAACATCGAGCGCGCCTGTTCGGTGGGCAGCATCATCTTCAGCAACTGGCGCTGCATCAGCGGCATTTCGATCAGGTGCTTGCCGAAGGCCCGGCGCTGGCGGGCGATGTACAACGCCTCGCTCAGCCCCCGGCGCATCAGCCCCGCCGCGCGCACGCCATTGGACAGGCGCGACATGTTGATCATGTCAGCCATCTGCTGAAAACCGCGGCCGACCTCACCGATCAGGTAGGCCGTGGCGCCTTCCAGGGTGATCTCGCCACTGGCCATGGAGCGGCTGCCCAGCTTGTCCTTCAGGCGCTGGATCCGGTAGTGGTTGCGCGAGCCGTCGGGCAGCACCTTGGGCAACAGGAACAGGGTCACCCCGGCCATGCCGGGCGGTGCGTCTTCCGGGCGCGCCAGGACCATGGCCAGGTCGGCATCCGGGTTGGAGCAGAACCACTTCTCACCGAACAGGCGCCATTGGCCATCTTCCAGCCGGGCCCGGGTTTCGGTACGCGAAACGTCGGAACCGGCGGCCTGTTCGGTCATGAACATCGCCCCCTGGAACAACGTCTCGAACTCCTGGGACTGCAACTGCGGCAGGTAGCGCGCCACCAGTTCCGGCGTACCGAACTTGCACAGGGTGCGGGTCAGGGAGTCGGTCATGCTCACCGGGCAGCACAGGCCGAACTCGGCCTGGACGAACAGGTAGGTCAGGGCGTACTTGATCAGCGGCGGCGGGCCACCGGGCTGGTGGCTCATGGCAGCCAGCCCCAGTTCGGCAAAGGCCACCCGTTCCAGGGTGACGTAGTCCGGATGCTTGGCAATGCTTTGCAGGTTCTCGCCGCGGCGGGTACGCGGTTGCAGCACCGGGGGATTCTTGTCGGCGCTCAGGGCCAGCACATCCAGCTCACCACCGGCCCGGGCGCCCAGGCGCTGCAAGGTGGGCAACCACTGCTGGTAGACCGCCGAGGGCAGGTAGACCTGGAGCAGCGCGGCCAGGCCGGCGTCGCACTCGAACAGGTTGATGCCGCGGCTGTCGGGGATGTTGAGGCTGTCTTCAATGGGGCGGGGCTCGGCGGTCATGGCGCGTCTCCTGTTTTTTGTAGGCCGAGACTAGAGCCGCCATCGATAAGTATCTAATACAAAATCAATCAACTACGATAAGAAATCCATATCGTAGAACCGGAGTCGCCATGGACCTCAAACAGTTGCGCTACTTCGTCGCGGTAGCCGAAGAACTGCATTTCGGGCGGGCCGCAAACCGTCTGTGCATTTCCCAGCCGGCCCTGAGTTTCGACATCAAGAAGCTTGAGGGGCAACTGGAAGTCCAACTGCTCAATCGCAACAACAAGTCGGTGAGCCTGACCAACGCCGGCCAGGTGCTGCTGGACGAGGCCCGCTACCTGTTGCTGCGTGCCGACCAGGCGCGGCACCTGACCCAGCGCTCGGCCGAGGGCTTTGCCGGGCGCCTGAGCCTGGGTTTCGTCAACTCGATCCTGCACCGCGGGCTGCCCGAGGCGGTCAAGGCCTTCGAACAGCAATACCCGGAAACCGAAGTGGTGCTGATGGAAATGAACAGCGCCGACCAGACCCAGGCCCTGCAACGCGGCCAGATCGACATCGGTTTCGTCCATGGCAACACCTTCGCCGCCGGCATCCACAGCGAACCGCTGCTGGCCGAGCCGTTCCTCTGCTGCCTGCCCCAGAGCCACTCGCTGGCCACCCAGGCGCGGATCGACCTGGCGCAACTGGCCCATGACGATTTCATCCTGTTTCCGCGGGCGGTCTCGCCGCACTACCACGACCTGATTATTTCCCGCTGCGTGGCGGCCGGGTTCAGCCCGCGCATACGCCACGAGACGCGGCTATGGCAAACGGTGGTGGCAATGGTGGCCCACGAGATGGGCGTGGCGCTGGTGCCCCAGACACTGGCCATGCTCGGCCAGCCGGGCGTGCATTACGGCGAGCTCGAAGGCACCGGCGCGCCTTCGCAGATCCAGGCGATCCGCCTGGAGGACAAGCCTTCGGCGGCGGCCGAAAGCTTTCTCGGGCTGCTCAAGTCCCTGATCAAACCGGCCGCTGGAGGGCGCTGAGCGTTGGGGCGCGATACGCATTCACGTATCAAACCATAAGATTTAATCATTATATTTTTCGATTCCTGCCTGTATAGGCTCCCAGCGGTCGGACCTTGCCAGAGGCCCATGCACCCGATCAGGGGCGCACATAACAATAAAAACGCAGGAATTGAACATGAACGCTGCCCAGGATGCCGCTGCCCACAAGAAAGCCCGCAAGGCGGGTATCGCCTCATTCATCGGCACCACCATCGAGTGGTATGACTTCTACGCCTACGGCATCGCCGCCGCCCTGGTGTTCGGCAAGGTGTTCTTTCCCGCCGACCTGCCCCCCGGCACGGCCACCCTGCTGTCCTTCCTGACCCTGTGGGCCGGGTTCATCGCCCGCCCCGTCGGCGGCATCATCTTCGGCCACATGGGCGACAAGATCGGCCGCAAGACCACCCTGGTGATCACCCTGATCATGATGGGCCTGGCCACCACCTGCATCGGCCTGCTGCCCAGCTACCTGCAGATCGGCGTCTGGGCCCCCATTGCCCTGGTGACCCTGCGCATCATCCAGGGCATCGCAGTGGGCGGCGAATGGGGCGGGGCGATCCTCATCGCCAGCGAAAGCGCGCCCAAGGGCAAGGGCATTCTCTATGCCGCCTTCGCCCAGCAGGGTTCGCCGGCCGGCAACCTGCTGGCAACCCTGGTGTTCTTCGGCCTCAGCGCCCTGCCGACTCCGGACTTTCTGCTCTGGGGCTGGCGCATTCCGTTCCTGCTGTCGGCGGTGCTGGTGATCATCGGCATGGTCATCCGCCTCAAGCTGGAAGAATCCGATGACATGAAGCGCCTGATGGAACAGAAAAAGACCGTCAAGCTGCCGATTCTCGAAGTCCTGCGCGACCACTGGCGCCTGGTGCTGCTGGGGGCCGGGGTGCTGCCGATCATCCACGTCACCTATTTCAAGAGCACCTTCGCCCTGTCCTGGGCCACCAAGGAGCTGGGCTACAGCCAGAGCAGCTTCCTCAGCGTGATCGTCATCGCCCTGGTGGTGCAGTTCATCACCCAGCCCCTGGGTGCGGTGCTGGTTTCACGCATGGACATGCGCAAGGCCATGGTGCTGATGGTGGTGCCCGAGTTGCTGCTGATGCCGGCGATGTTCTTCGCCGTGGAGACGGGGCACTACTGGATCGCGGTGCTGGGCATGTGCCTGGCCACGGTGCCGCACTCGATGTTCTATGGCGCGGTGGGCGGCATCCTGGCGCGGGCGTTTCCGACCCGGGTGCGCTACAGCGGGCTGTCGATCTCCTATCAGCTGTGTTCACTGCTGGTGGGCGGCGCCACGCCGGTGCTGGCCCAGAGCATCCTCAATGGCACCGGCAGCATCATCGGCGTGGCCATCGCCTCGGCCTGCTACGCCCTGGTCTCGCTGGCATGCATGCTGGCCCTGCTCAAGCGCATCGGCCATAACGCCGCCGAGCTGTCCACGGCAGAACAGGCGGATGCCGACGAATTGGCGCGCCAGACTGGCGCCCAGCCACCTGTGGATAAGGTTTCCCGGCCCGACCCGGCGCCCGGCAGCGAGCTACAGCCCGCTCGCTGATGCCCCCTGCAAGTGGTGCAGGCGCCGCTCATGCTCCAGCAACCAGCGCTTGCGCCACAGACCACCGCCATAGCCGGTCAGGGAGCCATCGGCGCCAATCACCCGGTGGCAGGCAATGACAATGGAAATCTGGTTGGCGGCATTGGCCCGGGCCACCGCGCGCACCGCTGAGGGCGAGCCGACCTGCCGCGCCACCTCGGCGTAGCTGCAGGTGGTACCCAGGGGAATGGCCCGCAGCGCCTGCCAGACGGTACGGGTAAAGGGCGAGGCGCTCATCGCCAGCGGTGTGGCGAAGTGCACCGCCTCGCCGGCGAAGTAACGCTGCAGTTCGGCCTCGATCTGGTCGATGGGGGCAAAACGCCCGAAACCTATGCTCGAACCGCTGCTCTTTTGCAGGTTCTGCAACTCATTGGCCAATGCCGGGCGGTCGAAGAATTCCAGCAAATGCAGGACCTGGGCGTCGGCCACCGCCAGCATCACGCCGATCGGGGTCTGCAACCAATCGACCTTGAGCAGTTCCCGCCCCCGCAGGTTGGACGGCGGCTGGCCCGCCAAGCGGCTGAAGGCGTGGCGAAAGCCGCTGTCGGAGTCGAAGCCGGCGCTGATCTGCGCCTCGATCACCGGCTCTCCCGAGGCCAGTTGCTGCATGCCCTGGCCCATGCGGCGCAGGCGCGCCATTTCCAGGAAGGTGACGCCGAAATAGCGCTTGAACGCACGGCGCACGGTGGATGGGTCCAGCCCCTGGGCGACCAGGTCGTCCTCGTACCACCGGCGTTCCGGGTCGCGGCCCAACTGCTCGAGCAAGGTCTGCACCCAGGGCTCCTGGACCCCGGCCCGCTCCAGCGGACGACAGCGCAGGCAGGCGCGGAACCCTGCTTCGACACACCCCTTGATGGAGCCGAAGAACACCGTGTTCTCGCGCTTGGGCTTGCGTGCAGCGCAGGTCAGGCGGCAGAACACGCCGGTACTCTTCACCCCGACAAAGGCAAAGCCTTCGTAGGCCGGGTCCCGGGCCAGCAGCGCCTGGTACAGGGTGTCGTCATCGGGAAGCTGGAACAGCAGAGGGGCATTTTCCATGGCCGCATCCTAAACCTTGAAGCATCGGGTTCGAGCACTCTAAACCCGCCCCTTGCCCCGCGCCGCTGAAAAACGGGCGTTGATTCTTCTATCAAGGCGCGCCCATCAAGCGCTGTTCAGATTCATGCACTATATTGGTGCAACGCCTTGCACTCAGGTGCCAATACCGGCCCATTTTGGTTCGAAAATACCCGCCAGAGCTGGCAAAACGCCACAGAACCAGGCTTCAAACGCCTGCTTCAGGGCATGCGCGCTTCTTTTCGGAGCCTTGGTTTGGTTTTTGCATTTTCTCCACCACCGCGCCTTAGCCGCGCGCGCACTTCGGGACCGGCCCCGGATTGTCTTGCTTCAAAAGAGGTCACCATCTACCCATGACCATCAGCGACCCACTGCACCGCCTGCTTCTGGACAACCTGACCACCGCCACCATCCTGCTCAATGCCGACCTGCGCCTTGAGTACATGAACCCGGCGGCGGAAATGCTCCTGGCCATCAGCGGCCAGCGCAGCCATGGGCAATTCATCAGCGAGCTGTTCACCGAATCCGCCGAGGCCCTGAGCTCCCTGCGCCAGGCAGTGGAGCAGGCGCACCCCTTCACCAAGCGCGAAGCCATGCTCACCGCACTGACCGGCCAGACCCTGACCGTCGACTACGCGGTAACGCCGATCCTCAGCAACGGCGACACCTTGCTGCTGCTGGAAGTCCACCCCCGGGACCGGCTGCTGCGGATCACCAAGGAAGAGGCCCAGTTGTCCAAGCAGGAAACCAGCAAGATGCTGGTGCGCGGCCTGGCCCATGAAATCAAGAACCCTTTGGGGGGCATTCGCGGCGCCGCACAGTTGCTGGCCCGGGAGCTGCCCGAGGAAAGCCTCAAGGACTACACCAACGTCATCATCGAAGAAGCCGACCGCCTGCGGAACCTGGTGGACCGCATGCTCGGCTCGAACAAGCTGCCATCCCTGGCCCTGACCAACATCCATGAAGTGCTGGAGCGGGTCAGCAGCCTGGTGGAAGCCGAAAGCCAGGGCTGCATCACCCTGGTGCGCGATTACGACCCGAGCATTCCCGACGTGCTGATCGACCGCGAACAGATGATCCAGGCGGTGCTCAACATCGTGCGCAACGCCATGCAGGCCATCAGCAGCCAGAATGAAATGCGCCTGGGGCGCATCACCCTGCGCAGCCGCACCATGCGCCAGTTCACCATCGGCCACGTGCGCCATCGCCTGGTGAGCAAGATCGAGATCATCGACAACGGGCCGGGCATCCCCGCGGAACTGCAGGACACCCTCTTCTTCCCCATGGTCAGCGGCCGCCCGGACGGTACCGGGCTGGGCCTGGCCATCACCCAGAACATCATTAGCCAGCACCAGGGTCTGATCGAATGTGACAGCCATCCTGGCCACACCACGTTCTCGATCTTTCTGCCACTGGAACAAGGAGCCCCATCGACATGAGCCGTAGTGAAACCGTGTGGATCGTCGATGACGACCGTTCTATCCGTTGGGTCCTGGAAAAAGCCTTGCAGCAGGAAGGGATGACCACCCAGAGCTTCGACAGCGCCGATGGGGTGATGAGCCGCCTGGCCCGCCAGGCCCCGGACGTGATCATTTCCGACATTCGCATGCCCGGCGCCAGTGGCCTGGACCTGCTGGCACGGATTCGCGAGCAGCACCCGCGCCTGCCGGTGATCATCATGACCGCCCACTCCGACCTGGACAGCGCTGTCGCCTCCTACCAGGGCGGTGCCTTCGAGTACCTGCCCAAGCCGTTCGATGTCGATGAAGCGGTGTCGCTGGTCAAGCGCGCCAATCAGCACGCCCAGGAACAGCAAGGCCTGGAAGTGCCGCCGACCCTGACTCGCACCCCGGAAATCATCGGTGAGGCGCCGGCCATGCAGGAGGTGTTCCGAGCCATCGGGCGCCTGAGCCATTCCAACATCACAGTGCTGATCAACGGCGAATCCGGTACCGGCAAGGAACTGGTAGCCCATGCCCTGCATCGCCACAGCCCGCGGGCGGCTTCGCCGTTCATCGCCCTGAACATGGCGGCGATCCCCAAGGACCTGATGGAGTCCGAGCTGTTCGGCCATGAAAAGGGCGCCTTCACCGGCGCGGCCAACCTGCGGCGCGGGCGCTTCGAGCAGGCCGACGGCGGCACCCTGTTCCTCGACGAGATCGGCGACATGCCAGCCGACACCCAGACCCGCCTGCTGAGGGTCCTGGCCGATGGCGAGTTCTATCGGGTCGGTGGCCATACCCCGGTCAAGGTCGATGTACGCATCATCGCCGCGACCCACCAGAACCTGGAAACCCTGGTGCACGCCGGCAAGTTCCGTGAGGACCTGTTCCACCGCCTCAACGTGATCCGCATCCATATCCCGCGCCTGTCGGACCGTCGCGAAGACATCCCGACCCTGGCCAGGCATTTCCTCAGCCGCGCCGCCCAGGAGCTGGCGGTGGAACCCAAGCTGCTGAAAAACGAAACCGAGGAATACCTGAAGAACCTGCCGTGGCCAGGCAACGTGCGCCAGCTGGAGAACACCTGCCGCTGGATCACGGTCATGGCCTCGGGCCGCGAGGTGCATATCAGCGACCTGCCACCGGAGTTGCTGAGCCTGCCCCAGGATTCGGCGCCGGTCACCAACTGGGAACAGGCCCTGCGCCAATGGGCCGACCAGGCCCTGGCCCGCGGGCAATCGAACCTGCTGGACAGCGCAGTACCGAGTTTCGAGCGGATCATGATCGAGACCGCCCTCAAGCACACCGCCGGCCGCCGCCGCGATGCCGCGGTCCTGTTGGGCTGGGGGCGCAATACCCTGACCCGCAAGATCAAGGAGCTGGGGATGAAGGTCGACGGTGGCGACGAGGATGAAGGCGAGGAAGGCTAAAGCCCCAGCCGCGGCATGTAGGAGCTGGCTTGCCAGCGAAGAGGCCCTTGAACCTTGCAGTGCGCCCACAGGCGCTTTCGCCGGCAAGCCGGCTCCTACGATGAGGATGAGCGTGCACCAGGATGGGGTGCATGCACTGCCCGAAGGCGCGCTGCAGCGCCATCCAGCCCGGGTACAACCCGGGCCTCAGCTCTGAAAAGCCCTCCGTCGAAAACGCAAAAGCCCCGGATTACGGGGCTTTCGGCTTTTTATCCCAGCAATCAACGCCTCTGCAGCCAAAACTGGCACGCCACCTGCAATAACCCAGTCACTACCCAGTTTCGGGGACCTTGGTACAGGCAGGCCGGGGATTCCCCTCTTTAACACCAGGCTCGGCACGCACATCGCGACAGCCAAAGGTTTCGGGAACCCCAGTACAGGCAGGCTGGGACTTCCCTCTTTAACACCAGGCCCACCCCGCTCACAGCGACGGGCCAGGCTTTCGGGAACCCCGGTACAGGCAGGCCGGGACTTCCCTCTTTAACACCAGGCCCACCCCGCTCACAGCGACGGGCCACGCTTTTGGGGACTCTGGTACAGGCAGGCCGGGACTTCCCTCTTTAATACCCGGCCCACCCCGCTCACAGCGACGGGCCACGCTTTTGGGGACCCTGGTACAGGCAGGCCGGGAATCCCCTTCTTTACACCGGGACTCATCGCCCTCGTGGCGCTCAGCCCCTCCCGCTTTTGGGGGCCTTGGTACAGGCAGGCCGGGGTTTCCCTCTTTTATTCCTCCCGCAGGTGGATCGCCAGGCGCCAGCGCCCCTGCACCTCGCTCCCGTCCCACTGCCCCCGCAGCGGCCGCGCGGCCACCAGGTTCAGCAGCAGGCCCTGGTCCGCCCGGCGCACCCGCCAGTTCACATTGCGCTGATTGACCTGCAACTGGCCCTTCTGTGCCTGCCCCTGGGCATCGAACAGCAGCGCCACGGTGCCATCGATGTGTTCCCCATGGAGCTTGGGCTCATGGTTGAACCACAGCACCAGCCCATCGGGCGCCACCTCGACCTGCTGCAACGCCACCGGATCAGGCTGGGTCAGGCGGCCGATCATCAGCCCTACCATCACCCCGACAATCGCCAGGGAGCCGAACACCCGCAGCATTAGCTTCGGTCGCGAGTACGCTTCAGGCGTAGAATGCAGCCTGTCTTTCTCTTCGGAGCCGTGCATGTTTCACGTCATCCTCTTTCAACCAGAAATTCCGCCGAATACCGGCAACGTTATCAGGCTGTGCGCCAACAGCGGCTGCCACCTGCATTTGATCGAGCCGCTGGGTTTCGAAATGGACGACAAGCGCCTGCGCCGTGCCGGCCTCGACTACCACGAATACGCCACCCTGCAACGCCATGCCGACCTTGCCAGTTGCCTGGAAAGCCTCGGCCAGCCGCGCCTGTTCGCCTTCACCACCAAGGGCTCGCGCCCCTTCCATGACGCCAGCTTCCAGGAGGGCGACGCCTTCCTGTTCGGCCCCGAGAGCCGAGGCCTGCCGGCGGACGTGCTGGATGCCCTGCCCGGCGAACAGCGCCTGCGCCTGCCCATGCGCGAAGGCTGCCGCAGCCTGAACCTGTCCAACACCGTGGCCGTGGCGGTCTATGAAGGCTGGAGACAGTTGGGGTTCAAGTAGGGCCTGGGGCTCGCGGGCAAGCCCGCTCCTACAGGTTTTGCCCGAGCATGAAAAAAGCGCCGTTACAGGCGCTTTTTTCGTACCGCAACCCGCACTTACTGAACGGTGTTTTCACCAGCGGACTGCAGGCGTTGCAGCTCTTGGGCGTACAGCGCATCGAAGTTCACCGGGGCCAGCATCAGCGCCGGGAACGAACCGCGGGTCACCAGGCTGTCCAGCGCTTCACGAGCGTAAGGGAACAGGATGTTCGGGCAGAAAGCACCCAGGGTGTGGCTCATGGAAGCCTCGTCCAGGTTCTTGATCAGGAAGATACCGGCCTGCTGGACTTCAGCGATGAAGGCCACTTCGTCGCCGTTCTTCACGGTCACGGACAGGGTCAGCACCACTTCGTGGAAGTCGGCTTCCAACGCTGTCTGACGGGTATTGAGGTCCAGGCCGACGCTAGGTTCCCACTGCTGACGGAAGATCGCCGGGCTTTTCGGCGCTTCGAAGGACAGGTCACGCACGTAGATACGCTGCAGGGAGAATTGCGGTGCGCTTTCGTCGTCGGCAACGGTGTTCTGTTGGTCAGTCATCTCAGAGTCCTTCTTGATCTTGGGTCTATAGGGTTGGGAATTTCAGGCCGCTAGCAGCGCGTCGAGCTTGCCGGCACGCTCCAGGGCGAACAAATCATCACAGCCACCTACGTGGGTGGCGCCGATCCAGATCTGCGGCACGGACGTACGCCCGGCCTTCTGGGCCATCTCGGCGCGTACCTGAGGCTTGCCATCGACCTTGATCTCTTCGAAGGCTACGCCTTTGCTCGCCAGCAGATGCTTGGCGCGTGAGCAGTAAGGGCAGTAATCACTGGAGTAGACGATGACCTTGGACATTACTTCACCAATGGCAGGTTATCGGCCTTCCAGCTGGCCACGCCGCCGGACAGCTTGGCCGCGGTGAAACCGGCCTTGAGCAGCTCGCGGGCGTGGGTGCCGGCGTGCTGGCCCTGGGCGTCCACCAGGATGATGGTCTTGGCCTTGTGCTTCTCCAGCTCGCCGACACGGGCGGCCAGCTTGTCCTGGGGAATGTTCAGTGCACCGACGATATGGCCGGCGGCATAGTCCTTGGATGGACGGATATCGATCACGACGCCCTGCTCGCTGTTGACCAGCGCGGTCAGTTCACGGGTGCTGAGGCTGCGGCCACCGCGGCTCAATTCATGAGCGATCAACAGAGCCAGCAGGATGGCGAAGGCGCCGACGAGCAAGTAGTGTTCAGTGGCGAATTGAATCAGGTGAGCAACCATCTAAGGAGGTTCCAGGGCGTTAAAATGTCGGCCAGTATACACAGCCCTCCGGGTCGACCAAACCCCGCCCGGCGGTGACTCCACCGGAACTTCGCTTTAAACTGCCACTCCCTTTTTCAACACCTCCCTTTCATCTCTATCCTATCCAGCCACGAGTGGACGCCATGACTACCACGCCTAAACCTTTGGTCCTGATGATTCTGGATGGCTTCGGTCACAGCGAAAGCCACGAATCCAACGCCGTCTATGCGGCCAAGAAGCCGGTCCTGGACCGCTTGTGCGCCAGCATGCCCAACGGCCTGATCTCGGGTTCGGGCATGGATGTCGGCCTGCCGGACGGGCAGATGGGCAACTCTGAAGTCGGCCACATGAACCTCGGCGCCGGCCGCGTGGTGTACCAGGACTTCACCCGGGTGACCAAGGCCATCCGTGACGGTGAGTTCTTCGAGAACCCGACCATTTGCGCGGCCGTGGACAAGGCCGTGGATGCCGGCAAGGCCGTGCACATCCTCGGCCTGCTGTCCGACGGCGGCGTGCACAGCCACCAGGACCACCTGGTCGCCATGGCCGAACTGGCCTTCAAGCGCGGCGCCGAGAAGATCTACCTGCATGCCTTCCTCGATGGCCGCGATACGCCGCCCAAAAGCGCCCAGTCGTCCATCGAACTGCTGGACGAAACCTTCAAGACCCTGGGCAAGGGCCGCATCGCCAGCCTGATCGGCCGTTACTTCGCCATGGACCGCGACAATCGCTGGGACCGCGTGGCCCAGGCCTACAACCTGATCGTCGACGGCCAGGGCCAGTTCAACGCCGCCACCGCCCAGGAAGGCCTGCAAGCCGCCTACGCCCGTGAAGAGAGCGACGAATTCGTCAAGGCCACCACCATCGGCGAACCGGTCAAGGTCGAGGACGGCGATGCCGTGGTGTTCATGAACTTCCGCGCCGACCGCGCACGGGAGCTGACCCGGGTCTTCGTCGAAGACGGCTTCAAGGACTTCGAACGCCCACGCCAGCCCAAGCTGGCCGGCTTCGTCATGCTCACCCAGTACGCCGCCAGCATCCCGGCGCCGGCGGCCTTTGCCCCGGGCAGCCTGGAGAACGTGCTGGGCGACTACCTGGCGAAAAACGGCAAGACCCAGCTGCGCATCGCCGAAACCGAGAAGTACGCCCACGTCACCTTCTTCTTCTCCGGTGGCCGCGAAGAGCCGTTCCCGGGCGAGGAGCGCATCCTGATCCCGTCGCCGAAAGTCGCCACCTACGACCTGCAGCCGGAAATGAGTGCCCCGGAAGTCACCGACAAGATCGTCGACGCCATCGAGCACCAGCGTTATGACGTGATCATCGTCAACTACGCCAACGGCGACATGGTCGGCCACAGCGGCGTGTTCGAGGCGGCGGTCAAAGCCGTGGAATGCCTGGACCTGTGCGTCGGACGTATCGTCGACGCCCTGGAAAAGGTCGGCGGCGAAGCCCTGATCACCGCCGACCACGGCAACGTCGAGCAGATGTCCGACGAATCCACCGGCCAGGCCCACACCGCCCACACTACCGAGCCGGTGCCATTCATCTATGTTGGCAAACGTGCGTTGAAAGTCCGTGAAGGCGGGGTTCTGGCGGACGTGGCGCCCACCATGCTCAAGCTGCTGGGCCTGCCCAAGCCCGCGGAAATGACCGGCACGTCGATCCTGGTGGACCCGGCGCACTGATCCCTCCAGCTCGCCATTGCAGTCAAAAACGCCCGATGCAACCATCGGGCGTTTTTCATGATGGCCTTGCACCGGGCGAGTCAGGGCCCTGGCAGTACAAGCAGACAAGCGCCGGGCACTTATTGAATAATGATTATCGTTATCAATAGCAGCAGAGAAAATCTCCATGAACAAGACGGCTACGCTGCTTCTGGCCTCCCTCCTGTCAGGCTGCGCAAGCCAGGTTCCGGCTCAACAGCCGGTAGATGCCAGTGCCCTCGCACAGCAACACAGCCCGGTGGAAATGGATGCGCAGACCTCCGATAAATTGAAAGCGCTGCTGAAGATCCAGCCACCCCGGGGCTCTACCGACATAGGCCAGATGAACGACCTGATTTCCCGGGAGTTCCTGCACACGCCTTACGCGGCGAACCGGCTGCAAGGCTCTGCAACCCTGGCCGAGAAGCTGGTGGTCGACTTCAGGGGCCTGGACTGCTTCACCTACCTGGATTACGTCGAGGCCTTGCGCCAGTCCAGCGACGAGGCCGGCTTCATCAACAACCTGGTGCAGATTCGCTACGTGAACGGCGATATCAACTTCCTCAACCGCCGCCACTTCTTCACCGACTGGGCTCACGCCGGGCACCCCATGGCCGATGATGTGACCGCCCAGCTGAGTGCGAACGCGGTGACCGTGGCCAAGCGCCTCAATCAAAAGGCCGATGGCGGCCGCTACCTGCCCGGCCTGCCCGTGGCCGCACGCGACATCACCTACATTCCCAGCGCATTGATTGACCAGCATCTGCTCAGCCACCTGCGAACCGGCGACTACATCGGCATCTACACCCCCCTCTCGGGCCTGGACGTCACCCATACCGGGTTGTTCATCCAGACGCCCCAGGGCCCGGTCCTGCGCAACGCCTCCTCGAAAAAAGACCAGGGCGCGGTGATCGACTCGCCGTTCATGGAGTACGTCCACAACGTCCCGGGAATCGTGGTCCTGCGGGCCCGCCAAGACAGCCAGGCCGGCCAGGATGCCTCGGCCGCGAAGGCCGGCACCCAAGCGCTGCAGCATCAGGCTCGCTCGCCCGCACAAGGTTGATCGGCGCCGCCGCCCCAGGCCACGGCGGCGGCACGCTGATAGCAAATGGCCCAATAACCGCCCGGAAACGGCTTTTTATGACGAACGCCTCAAAGCAGTTGGCTTTGAGGCGTTTTTTTTGCGGCGATGGGCGGGCATACTAGGCCGTCCCTTTCCCTGGTGTCGCCCGCCTCTATGCTTCGCGCCCTGATTGCCCTTGCTCTGATCTGCCTGCTCCAACCGGCTTTCGCCGACGAGCGCGCGCAAACCCAACAACAGTTGGACGCCACGCGTCAGGACATTGCCGAGCTGAAAAAGCTGCTGGGCAAGCTGCAGGAAGAGAAGTCCGGGGTGCAGAAAGAACTGCGCGGCACCGAAACCGAGATGGGCAAGCTGGAAAAGCAGGTCGAGGCCCTGCAGAAAGAGCTGAAGAAAAGCGAATCCGAGCTGCAGCGACTCGATGAGGAGAAAAAAAAACTCCAGAGCGCGCGCACTGAACAGCAGCGACTGATCGCCATCCAGGCCCGCGCGGCCTACCAGAACGGGCGTCAGGAGTACCTCAAGCTGCTGCTCAACCAGCAGAACCCGGAAAAATTCGCCCGCACCCTGACCTATTACGACTACCTGAGCCAGGCCCGCCTGGAGCAGTTGAAGAATTTCAACGAGACCCTGCGCCAGCTGGCCAATGTGGAAAAGGACATTTCCCTGCAGCAGGCCCAGTTGCTGGTACAGAAAAGCAGCCTCGACACCCAGCGCGAAGAACTCGACAAGGTGCGCAAGGAGCGCCAGCAGGCCCTGGCCAAGCTGAACAACGATGTGAAGGCCCGTGACGACAAGCTCAAGGCCCGCGAACAGGACCAGGCCGACCTGGCCAAGGTTCTGAAAACCATCGAGGAAACCCTGGCCCGCCAGGCTCGCGAGGCAGAGGAAGCGCGGCAGAAAGCGCTGATCGCCCAGCAGGAAGCCGAAAAAAAGCGCTTGCGTGAGGCTCAGGCCGACGCCAGCGATGCGCCGCGCAAACCCGCAAGATCAAGCCCTGGGGCCCTGGTTTCCAGCGCGGGCCCTTCCTATGGCGGGGCATTTGCTTCAGCCCGGGGAAAACTTCCATGGCCCGTTGATGGTCGACTACTGGCACGCTTTGGCGAAACCCGTGGCGACGACTCCCGCTCCAAGTGGGACGGCGTGATGATCAGCGCCGCCGCCGGCAGCCAGGTGCACGCCGTGCACGGTGGCCGGGTGGTGTTCGCCGACTGGCTGCGCGGCGCCGGCCTGCTGGTGATCCTCGATCACGGTAACGGTTACCTGAGCCTCTACGGGCACAACCAGACGCTGCTCAAAGAAGCCGGCGACGTGGTCAAGGCCGGAGAGTCCATCTCCACCGTCGGTAATAGTGGCGGACAGGACACTCCTGCGCTGTACTTTGCAATTCGTCAGCAGGGCCGCCCCAGCGACCCGGCACAGTGGTGCCACGCGCAAGGATAAGCGCTGCATCTAAATTAGGAGTTCGTTCGACATGCTGCATTTGTCCCGCCTTACCTCGCTGGCCCTGACGATCGCCCTGGTGATCGGAGCGCCTCAGGCGTTTGCCGCCGAAACCGCTCAAGCAGCAACCGCCGCGACCACCAAGGCGCCCTTGCCGCTGGAAGAGCTGCGCACCTTCGCCGAGGTCATGGACCGCATCAAGGCCGCTTATGTCGAACCCGTAGACGACAAGACCCTGCTGGAGAATGCCATCAAGGGCATGCTCAGCAACCTTGACCCGCACTCTGCCTACCTGGGCCCGGAAGACTTCGCCGAACTGCAGGAAAGCACCAGCGGTGAATTCGGCGGCCTGGGCATCGAAGTCGGCGCCGAAGACGGCTTCATCAAGGTGGTCTCGCCCATCGACGATACCCCGGCATCCAAGGCCGGGATCCAGGCCGGCGACCTGATCGTCAAGATCAACGGCCAGCCGACCCGTGGCCAGACCATGACCGAAGCCGTGGACAAGATGCGCGGCAAGATCGGCCAGAAGATCACCCTGACCCTGGTGCGCGACGGCGGCACGCCGTTCGACGTGACCCTGGCCCGCGCCACCATCCAGGTGAAAAGCGTGAAGAGCCAGCTGCTGGAGTCGGGCTACGGCTACATCCGCATCACCCAGTTCCAGGTCAAGACCGGCGAGGAAGTCTCCAAGGCCCTGGCCAAGCTGCGCAAGGACAACGGCAAGAAGCTCAACGGCATCATCCTCGACCTGCGCAACAACCCGGGCGGCGTGCTGCAAGCCGCGGTGGAAGTGGTCGACCACTTCATCACCAAGGGCCTGATCGTCTACACCAAGGGCCGCATCGCCAACTCCGAGCTGCGCTTCTCCGCCACCGGCAAGGACGAAAGCGAAGCCGTGCCGATGGTGGTGCTGATCAACGGCGGCAGCGCCTCGGCGTCGGAGATCGTCGCCGGTGCCCTGCAGGATCAGAAGCGCGCAGTACTGATGGGCACTACCAGCTTCGGCAAGGGCTCGGTGCAGACTGTGCTGCCGCTGAACAACGACCGGGCGCTGAAGATCACCACCGCGCTGTACTTCACCCCCAACGGGCGCTCGATCCAGGCCCAGGGCATCGTTCCGGACATCGAAGTGCGCCGCGCCAAGATCACCAGCGAGTCCCAGGACGGCGAATACTTCAAGGAAGCCGACCTGCAGGGTCACCTGGGCAATGGCAACGGCGGCGCCGACAAGCCGAGCGGCTCGGCCAGCAAGGCCAAGCCGATGCCACAGGACGACGACTACCAGTTGGCCCAGGCCCTGAGCCTGCTCAAGGGCCTGAGCATCACCCGCGGCAAATGATTGAACCCTTCGCCGGCAAGCCGGCTCCTACAGGAGCCGGCTTGCGTAGGAGCTGGCTCGCCAGCGAAGCGCCCGCCAGGGCGCCCATTCCCCTAAAGGCCTGATCCCGACCCCCATGATTTCCCGCTGCTCACTGCTGTTGCGCTCGCTCCAGGCCCCGCTGTTCACCCTGCTGTGCCTCTTGCCCCTCGCGACCCCAGCCGCCGAACCTACAGCCGTTGCGCCCAAGGCCTACCTGAGCCTGATCATCGACGACCTGGGCCAGAACCTGCCCCGTGACCGCCGCGTACTGGCCCTGCCCGGCCCGGTGACCACGGCGATCATGCCCGACACGCCCCATGCCGCCGAGTTCGCTCGTGAAGCTCATCGCGCCGGCAAGATCGTCATCCTGCACATGCCCATGGACCCGGCCACCGGCCCCTTCGCCTGGCACCCCGAGCTGCCCGTCGAAGAGCTGCAAAAACGCCTGGACGCCGCTTTCCAGGCGGTGCCCTACACCAGCGGCATCAACAACCACATGGGCAGCCGCATGACCGCCCAGCCCCAGGCCATGGCCTGGCTGATGGCCGACCTGCAGCGACGCCACAAATTCTTTGTCGACAGCCGCACCAGCGCCCAGACGGTGGCCGCCGCCGAAGCGCAAAAGATCGGGCTGGCCAGTGTTTCCCGGGATGTGTTCCTGGATGACGAACGTACGGAAGCGGCGATCAGCCAACAGTTGCAGACCGCGATCAAACTGGCGCGCAAACAGGGTTCGGCGGTGATGATCGGCCACCCTTATCCACAGACCCTGGCAGTGCTCGAACGTGAACTGCCCAGGCTCAAGGCCCAGGGCATCGAGTGGATCGATATCAAGTCGATGATCAGCCTGCGCAGCAACCAGGCGATGGCGGGGCATGGCAAGAACGGGGTTTATCGCTAGAGGCCTTCGCCACAGGAACTGGCTTGCCAGCGAAGCCCCTACAGGTAACGCCCCATGATCTCCTCCACCAGCCCCTCTTGGCGCATCGCGTCCAGGGCCGCCTGGAGCTTGGCCACCACCTCATCGGAGACGTCCTTGTTCAGGGCCAGGTACAGCTCGGCGCTGTTGAAGCGCAGCACGGTCTTGAGGCCGCTGATGCCCTCCTGCTTGGCCAGGTAGCGCCCGGCCGGGTCGCCCGTGGCCCAGAGGTCGATCTGCCCCGCCACCAGCTTCCTGGCGTTGTCCTGGTCGCGCAGTACCACTTGCGGCGCCAGGCCCTGCTTGGTCAGGGTCTCGGCAATGGCATCGCCCTTGTAGGCGCCGATCTTGTACTTGCGCGCCTGCTCCAGGGATTCGAGGCTGATGGTGCTGCCGGCCTTGGCCAGCATGATCCAGTCATCCGGGCCGATGGGGCCGACCCACTTGAACAGCGGCTCGCGGTCCGGCAGGCGCGCCATGACGAACACACCATAGCCCGGCTGCTCCAGCGCCATCTTGTAGATACGTTCCCAGGGGAAGCGCAGGGTCAGGCTGTAATTGATTCCGGCACGCTTGAACATTTCGCGGACGATATCCACGGCGATGCCGTCGATATTCTCGCCCTGGGCGAAGTTCTTGCCGTTCTTGGCCATGTTGTAGGGGGGGAAGTTTTCCGTCAGCAACACCAGGGAGGTGTCGGCGGGTTCATCAGCGCGGGCGAGGCCGCAAAGCACAAGCGAAGCGCTGGCGACAACCACTAGAAGACGTTTGAACATGACGGGTTACCGGAATCCATGGCGTGCTCAAGAGTGCCGTGAGCCCGCCATGCTGTCCAGTGGCTATCGCACAACAATCCCGCGCTGGGCCATGTAGGCCTTGGCCTCGGGAACCGTGTACTCGCCGAAGTGGAAAATGCTCGCCGCCAGTACCGCGCTGGCGTGGCCTTCGATGATGCCGTCGGCCAGATGCTGGAGGTTGCCGACACCGCCGGAGGCGATCACCGGAATCCCCAGGGCATCGCTGATGGCCCGGGTCACGCCCAGGTCGAAGCCGTTTTTCATGCCGTCCTGATCCATGCTGGTGAGCAGGATCTCGCCGGCACCCAGGCCTTCCATCTTCTTCGCCCACTCCACCGCGTCCAGCCCGGTGGGCTTGCGCCCGCCATGGGTGAAGATTTCCCAGCGCGGGGTTTCACCCGGGCCGGAGACCTTCTTGGCGTCGATGGCGACCACGATGCACTGGGAGCCGAAGTGCTGCGCGGCCTCGCCGACGAACTCCGGGTTGAACACCGCGGCGGTGTTGATCGAGACCTTGTCCGCGCCGGCATTGAGCAGGTTGCGGATGTCCTGCACGGTGCGTACGCCACCGCCCACGGTCAGCGGGATGAACACCTGGCTGGCCATGCGCTCGACGGTATGGAGGGTGGTATCACGCCCATCGACGCTGGCGGTGATGTCGAGGAACGTGATTTCGTCGGCACCCTGCTCATCGTAGCGACGGGCAATTTCCACCGGGTCACCGGCGTCGCGGATATTCTCGAACTTGACGCCCTTGACCACCCGGCCGTTGTCCACGTCCAGGCAAGGGATGATGCGTTTGGCCAGTGCCATGGCGAATCCTCAGCCTTGGTACGAATCGCAGAAAGCCTGGGCTTCTGCGACATCGAGGGTGCCTTCATAGATCGCGCGGCCAGTGATGGCGCCGATGATTCCTGGTGCCTTGGCGTCCAGCAGGGCCTTGATGTCGCCCAGGTTGTGGATGCCGCCGGAAGCGATCACCGGGATCCGGGTAGCGGCCGCCAGGGCTGCGGTGAAGGGAACGTTGCAGCCCTGCATCATGCCGTCTTTGGCGATGTCGGTATAAACGATGGCGGACACGCCGTCGGCCTCGAAGCGCTTGGCCAGGTCGATGACCTGCACGCTGCTGACTTCAGCCCAGCCGTCGGTGGCGACGAAACCGTCCTTGGCGTCCAGGCCGACAATCACCTTGCCGGGGAACGCACGACAGGCCTCGGCGACGAACTCCGGCTCCTTGACCGCCTTGGTGCCGATGATCACGTAGCTCACGCCAGCCTTGACGTAGTGCTCGATGGTTTCCAGGGAACGGATGCCGCCGCCGATCTGGATCGGCAGGTTCGGATAGCGCTTGGCGATTGCGGTGACCACCTCGCCGTTGACCGGCTGGCCTTCGAAGGCACCGTTGAGGTCCACCAGATGCAGGCGCCGGCAACCCCCTTCAACCCATTTGGCGGCCATGCTCACCGGGTCATCGGAGAACACCGTGGAGTCTTCCATGCGGCCTTGGCGCAGACGCACACAGGCGCCGTCCTTGAGATCGATAGCGGGAATAATCAGCATCTGGCAAACCTTCAAGTTCGATTGTTCAGCTTCACTCGGAAATCAGTTTTTCTCGAGCGCCCACAGGTCGCTTTCGATGCTTTCGAACCTCTCCTTGAGGTGCGCCTGCACATCGAAAATCGCCCGGTTGTAATAGTGCGGAGCAATTTCGCGGGTAAACAGTTCAAGAACCTCCGCCGCCTCGAACGAGCCCAGCTCGAGCTCGAACCGATCCTCCAGGAAACGCTTGATCTTGTGCGTCGCCTCGCTCTCCTGCTCGGCAGTGAGCCTCAGGATCGGCGGCTTGGGTTTCTTGATCGCCATTTACCAGCGACCGTCCCAGGCGGCGAAGTTCTGCAGCAGTTGCAGGCCGTGGGTGTGGCTTTTCTCCGGGTGGAACTGCACGGCGAAACGCGAGCCGTCGGCCAGCGCCGCGGCGAAGTCCACGCCATAGTGACCGCTGCCCACCACCTGCCGCGCGTTACCGGCATTGATGTAGTAGCTGTGCACGAAGTAGAAGCGCGCCAGGTCCGCAATGTTGTGCCACAGCGGGTGATCCACTGTCTGCCTCACTTCGTTCCAACCCATGTGCGGCACCTTCAGGTGCTCGCCATCCTCGACCAGGCCCTTGCCGAAGAACTTCACCTGGCCGGGAAACAGGCCGATGCAGTCCACGCCTTCGTTCTCTTCACTGTGGTCGAGCAGCGCCTGCATGCCCACGCAGATCCCGAGGAACGGACGGTCCTGGCTGACTTCGCGCACCAGGGCATCGAAGCCCAGGCGGCGGATCTCGGCCATGCAGTCACGGATTGCACCCACGCCGGGAAACACCACCCGGTCGGCTTCGCGAATCACGTTGGCATCGCTGGTGATCAGCACCTTGCCGGCGCCCACGTGCTCCAGGGCCTTGGCCACCGAGTGCAGGTTGCCCATGCCGTAGTCGATGACGGCGACGGTCTGCATTACAGCACGCCCTTGGTCGACGGCATCTGGCCGGCCATGCGCTCGTCCAGCTCCACCGCCATGCGCAGCGCGCGGCCGAAGGCCTTGAACACGGTCTCGATCTGGTGGTGAGTGTTGGTGCCGCGCAGGGTGTCGATGTGCAGGGTCACGTTGGCGTGGTTGACGAAGCCCTGGAAGAATTCCTGGAACAGGTCGACATCGAAACCACCGACGGTGGCGCGGGTGAACGGCACATGCATCTGCAGGCCGGGGCGGCCGGAGAAGTCGATCACCACGCGGGACAGGGCTTCATCCAGCGGCACATAGGCATGGCCGTAGCGACGGATGCCTTTCTTGTCGCCGATGGCCTTGCTGAAAGCCTGGCCGAGGGTGATACCGACATCCTCCACGGTGTGGTGGTCGTCGATATGCAGGTCGCCCTTGCTTTCGATATCCAGGTCGATCAGCCCGTGCCGGGCGATCTGGTCCAGCATGTGCTCAAGGAAGGGCACGCCGATATCGAATCGGGCCTTTCCGGTGCCATCCAGGTTGATCGAGGCTTTGATCTGGGTTTCCAGAGTGTCGCGCTCGACAGATGCCTTACGTTCGGCCATCACCAGCTCCGCAAAATCATTGGGCGAAAAAGGCGAATAGTATAGGCCCCACGGCGGCTAAACAGAAACATGAAGGACAATATCCTGACGGGCGCCAGCCAATGAATGCGGGGCTGTACCTGTCATGACAAGCAGCGAAGTGTTCGCCGGCAAGCCACCCCTACGCAGGGGCTGGCTGGCCGGCGAAGCCCTTAATGGAACAGCACCGCGGTCTTCTGCAGGGTGACCCACACGCCCCACGCCAGGGGAATGCCCACGGCCAGCCAGGCAGCGATCACCAGCGGCAGGCTGGCGGATGAGGCCTTCCATTCCAGCACGACGCTGTTGTCGGCGCCCTTGTCATGGCCCAGGGCCTGCTCGGCCGCCAGTTGCTCGTCGGTCATGAAGTACTTGTCGGCCACCGGGCGCACCAGCAGGTTGCACAAAAAGCCCAGCACCAGCAGGCCGGCGAGGATGTACAGGGTGATGTCGTAAGCCGCAGCGCGCTCGACGCCGATGCTCAGCTGGTACTCGCGCAGGTAGTTCACCAGCACCGGGCCCAGTACGCCCGCCGCGGCCCAGGCGGTCAGCAGGCGACCGTGGATAGCGCCCACCATCTGGGTGCCGAACAGGTCCGCCAGGTAGGCCGGCACCGTGGCGAAACCGCCGCCGTACATCGACAGGATGATGCAGAACGCCGCCACGAACAGGGCGATATTGCCCAGGTGACCGAGGTTCGGGATCAGCGCATACAGGGCAAAGCCCAGGGCGAAGAACACGAAATAGGTGTTCTTGCGGCCCAGATAGTCGGAGAACGACGCCCAGAAGAACCGCCCGCCGATGTTGAACAGGCTCAGCAAACCGGTAAAGCCGGCGGCAATCGCGGCAATCTGCGCCAGTTGCCCGGCATCCAGCTGGCTGAAGGTCAGGTCATTGCCCAGCAGCTTGCCGGCGAACACTTCCTGCAGCAGCGGCGACGCCATGCCGAGGATGCCGATCCCGGCCGAAACGTTGAGGCACAGCACCAGCCACACCAGGCGGAACTGCGGGGTCTTCCAGGCCACGTTCACGTGCACATGGCGGTGGGTGATCATCGCGTTGGCGGCTTTCTTCGCCGGTGCGGTCCAGCCCTCAGGCTTCCAGCCGGTAGGCGGAACCCGGTAGGCCAGGGCGCCACCGATCATGAACACGAAGTAGATGGCCGCCATCACCAGGAAGCTCTGCCACACGCCAACGCTGGTCGGCGTTGCAAAGTGGCCCATCAGGGCCGCCGCCAGGGGCGCACCGACCATGGCGCCGCCGCCAAAGCCCATGATCGCCATGCCGGTGGCCATGCCGCGCTTGTCCGGGAACCACTTGATCAGGGTCGACACCGGGGAGATATAGCCCAGGCCCAGGCCGATACCGCCGATGACCCCGGAGCCTATCCACATCAGCCAGATCTGGTGGGTGTAGATCCCCAGCGCAGAGATCAGCAGGCCGCCGCACCAGCACAGTGCCGAAACCACACCGGCCTTGCGCGGGCCGGCATGTTCCAGCCAGCCGCCCCAGATCGCCGCCGAGCAGCCCAGGAAGATGAAGAACAGGGTGTAGATCCAGCCGAGCATGGAGATCGGCCAGTCACACTGGGACGAAAAGATCTGCGCGATAAAACCCATGCCGGGCTCGCAAGCCACGGGCGCACTGACGCCCAGGGCCTTGGACAGCGGCAGCCAGAACACCGAAAAGCCATAGGCCATGCCAATGCACAGGTGGATGGCCAGAGCGGCCGGTGGAACCAGCCAGCGGTTGAAACCGGGCCTGGCGATGATGCGTTCTTTGGACAAGAACGCTGGCTGAGCGGACGGACTGGCCGCCGCGTTGCTAGTGCTCATGGATGTTTCCCCCAATTATTAGAATTGTTCATCGGCCACTCTTCTGCGACGACCTTGGCACATCGGCGTGGTCGTTTTATTGAGTAAAGCTCCATTTTTGCAGGCGCGACATTAAGTCGCACAAGGACGGACGAACCGCGAGAGGTTACCATTTGCGACAAACTAAAAAACCAAACTGACATCACCTTTTTTTCCTGCGGCTGCGTTGCCCCCAGGCCAGGCCGCTGGCAAAAAATGGTCGCTACTTAAGAAAAAACCTCTAACTGCAATGGAGGACCAGTCGTCAGGTTCAGAGCGCTATACTGCCCCGCTAAATTTTGAATTCGACATACAAGGACTCGCCCATGAAAGCGTTCGGCAAAATCCTGGGTCTGGTAATTCTCGGGCTGTTGCTGATCATCGTGGCTCTGGGCTTCGCCCTGACCCACCTGTTTGATCCCAACGACTACAAAGACGAGATTCGCCAGATTGCCCGCGACAAGGCCCACATCGAGCTGACGCTCAATGGCGACATCGGCTGGAGCCTGTTCCCCTGGCTGGGCCTGGAACTGCACGATGCCGGCGTCGCCACCCTGGCCAACCCGACCCAACCTTTCGCCGACCTGCAGATGCTTGGCCTGTCGGTCCGGGTGTTGCCGCTGCTGCGCCGCGAAGTACAGATGAGCGATGTGCGGGTCGAAGGCCTGAACCTGCGCCTGACCCGCAACAAGGACGGCCACGGCAACTGGCAGGACATTGGCAAGGCCGCACCGACCGACAAGCAGGCCGAGACTCCGGCCACCAGCACCGGCGAAGCCAGCCAACCAGCAGCCGGCGCGGACAAACCCGCGCAGCCGATCCGCCTGGACATCGACAGCCTGACCGTGAACAACGCCCGGGTTGAGTACAACGATGAACAGACCGACAAGCAGTTCACTGCCGAAAGCATCCAGCTGAGTACCGGGCCGATTCACGAAGCCACCAACACCCCGGTCAAGCTCACGGCCTTTCTCGCCAGCAGCCAACCCGCAGTGCGCGTACGCACCGAGCTCAATGGCGAACTGCGCTTCGACCGCGCCCTGCGGCGCTATCAGTTCGAAGACATGCGCCTGTCCGGCGAGGCCGCCGGCGACCCGTTGCAAGGCAAGACCCTGACCTTCGCAGCCCAGGGCCAGCTGCTGCTGGACCAGGCCGCCAATGTTGCCCAGTGGACCGGCCTGAAGGTCTCCCTCAATCAGTTGCGCGCCCTGGGTGAGCTCAAGGTCAACGACCTGGACAAGACCCCGCAGATCAGCGGCGGCATCTCCATTGCCCAGTTCGACCTGGCAAGATTCGTCGACAGCATCGGCCAGACCCTGCCCGCCATGGCCGAAGGCAGCCTGAGCAAGGTCGAGCTGGTCAGCCGCCTGCAAGGCACGCCCACCAGCCTGGCCCTGGAAGACCTGAACCTGAAGCTCGACGACAGCGCCTTCAGCGGCCGCCTGGCCATCGAGGACTTCGACAAGCAATCCCTGCGCGCCCAGCTCAAGGCCGACACCTTCAATGTCGACCGCTACCTGCCGCCCAAGTCCGCCGAAGCCAACAGCGCGGCATCGGCACGCAAGGCCGAAGTGCAGAGCAGCGAAGCCGATGCCATGGCCGGAGCCGGCAGCACCCCGTTGCCCAACGCACCGACCAAGGGCGCCTGGAGCACCGACCGCCTGCTGCCGGTGGAACGCCTGAGCAAACTCGACGTCGATGCCGACCTGAGCTTCGGCCAACTGACCCTGGACAAGCTGCCGATCCAGAATGCCGCACTCAAGGCCAGCGGCCAGGGCGGCCTGCTCAAGCTTTCCAGCCTGCGCGGCGAGCTGTACAACGGCAGCTTCGACGCCAGCGGCAACCTCGACGTGCGCCAGAGCACACCGCAGTTGAACCTGCAGACCAGGATCAACCGGGTGCCGGTGGAACGCATCCTCGAAAGCCAGGGCCAGAATCCTCCGGTCAAGGGCCTGGTGACCCTGAACAGTAACCTCAGCGGCAGCGGCAACAGCCAGAAGGCACTGGTCGACAGCCTCAACGGCACCGCCAGCTTCGTCATCAACAACGGCGTGCTGCTCAACGCCAACATCGAACAGCAGCTGTGCCAGGGCATCGCCGTGCTCAATCGCAAGAACCTCAGCAGCACGCCACGGGGCAAGGACACACCCTTCCAGGAGCTCAAGGGCAACCTGACGCTGCGCAATGGCGTGGCCAGCAACCCGGACCTGAAAGTGCGCATCCCCGGCATGACGCTGAACGGCAACGGCGACATCGACCTGCGAGTGCTGGGCATGGACTACCGGGTCGGCATCATTGTCGAAGGCGACCTGCGGGATAACCCGGACCCGGCCTGCCAGGTGGGCGAGCGCTTTACCGGCATCGAGCTGCCGCTGCGCTGCCGCGGCCCGCTGGAGCTGGGGGCCAAGGCCTGCCGCCTGGACAAGGACGGCCTGGGCCAGGTAGCGGCCAAGCTGGCCGGTGACCGCCTGCAGCAAAAGATCGACGAGAAACTGGGGGACAAGGTCAGCCCGGAACTGAAGAACGCACTCAAGGGGCTGTTCAAGCGATGAGAGCCGAGGCGTTTTCAACGGCGGTGCTGGACTGGTACGACCGCCATGGCCGCCATGACCTGCCCTGGCAGCAGGACATCAACCCGTATCGGGTGTGGGTCTCGGAGATCATGCTGCAACAGACCCAGGTCAGCACCGTGCTCAACTACTTCGACCGCTTCATGGCCTCGCTGCCCACGGTGCAGGCCCTGGCCGAAGCCCCGGAGGACGAAGTGCTGCACCTGTGGACCGGCCTGGGCTACTACACCCGGGCGCGCAACCTGCAGAAGACCGCGAAGATCGTCATGGCCGAGTACGGCGGAGAGTTCCCCCGGGACGTGGAAAAGCTCACCGAGCTGCCGGGCATCGGCCTGTCCACCGCCGGCGCCATCGCCAGCATCAGCATGGGCCTGCGGGCGCCGATCCTCGATGGCAACGTCAAGCGGGTGCTGGCACGCTTCACGGCCCAGGAGGGCTACCCCGGGGAACCCAAGGTGGCCAAGCAGTTGTGGGCCGCCGCCGAGCGCTTCACCCCCCACAGCCGGGTCAACCACTACACCCAGGCAATGATGGACCTGGGGGCGACCCTCTGTACCCGCAGCAAGCCCAGCTGCCTGCTGTGCCCCCTGGAGCGCGGCTGCGAAGCCCACATGCTCGGCCTGGAAACCCGCTACCCGATTCCCAAGCCGCGCAAGGAAGTGCCTCAGAAGCGCACCCTGATGCCGATGCTGGCCAATCGCGAAGGCGCCATCCTGCTTTACCGGCGGCCCTCCAGCGGCCTCTGGGGCGGCTTATGGAGCCTGCCGGAGCTGGAGGGCCTGGACGATATCCAGCACCTGGCCCTGCAGCACTCCCTGGAACTGGGCCAGCAACAGCAGATGCCCGGGCTGGTGCACACCTTCAGCCACTTCCAACTGGCCATCGAACCCTGGCTGATCCGGGTCGAAGAGTCGGCCCTGCACGTCGCCGAGGCCGATTGGCTCTGGTATAACCTCGCCACCCCGCCGCGCCTGGGCCTTGCCGCCCCGGTGAAAACACTGCTCAAACGCGCGGCCGAAGTCTTGAATGCAGGAGAGTCGTCATGACCCGCACCGTAATGTGCCGCAAGTACCAGGAAGAACTGCCGGGCCTGGAGCGCCCTCCCTACCCGGGGGCCAAGGGCCAGGATATTTTCGATCACGTCTCGGCCAAGGCCTGGGCCGACTGGCAGAAACACCAGACCCTGCTGATCAACGAAAAGCGCCTGAACATGATGAATGCCGAAGACCGCAAATATCTGCAGGGCGAGATGGACAAGTTTTTCTCCGGCGAGGAATACGCCAAGGCCGAAGGCTACGTGCCGCCGGCGGAGTAAACCCACGGAAAATCGGGGGCGGAACGTAAGCGGCGGTAATAATTAAACTTTTTTTCAAAACTTGCTTGACGCCCCCCTGAAAAACCCGTTTAATGCGCCCCGTTGCCCAGATAGCTCAGTCGGTAGAGCAGGGGATTGAAAATCCCCGTGTCGGCGGTTCGATTCCGTCTCTGGGCACCACCTTCAGCTTTCAGGTGGTGTATGCATCACGTGAAAGCAACCAAGAAACCCGCCTAGTGCGGGTTTTTTGTTGCCTGAAATTCAGCCACTCCCTCAGTTTGCCAATCCGTCAGGCTGCCCCCCCCCGTGGAGACTTAAGGGCTGTGTTAGGCCAGTTTGAAGGCAGGCGGAATCCTATCGATCCTGGCCGCCTTTACGCATTACCTGCATTCGCCAATCACAAGCCCTTATCCGTCCGCTCCCTCACCTGGTGACTGAAAGTAACCGGCCCACTCAGTGCCTGTGCCGATGATGCACATCGGGGAAGTGCGCATGGCTATGCCGGATCGGTGCGTGCTCGTGGGGGTGGCTGTGGGGCTCTGAACCGTCCCACTCAAAGCCGTGTTCATGCTGGTGGTGCTCGTCATGCCGGTGGCGATGGTTGTGCGCGAGGGGCTCATGCTGATGTTCGTGAGCGTGGTTTTCCATCAGGTGAATCCAGACGCCGATGGCCATCAGTGCCGCCGCCACCAGGAACCAAAGCGAAACAGACTCGCCCAGGATCAGAATCGAAATCAGCGCCCCCAGGAACGGGGCCGTGGAGAAGTACGCACCGGTTCGAGCGCTGCCCAACCCACGCAAGGCCAGGACGAACAGCACCAGGCTGACGCCGTAGCCTAGAAACCCCACCAGCAGTATCGGGCCCAGCGTGGTCGCCGCAGGCAGTTGTGCACCGATGGCCAAGGCCAGGCCGGTATTGACCACCCCCGCCGCCAAGCCTTTGCTGCCAGCAATGAACAAGGCATCGGAGGCGGAGACTTTCCGGGTCAGGTTGTTATCGATGGCCCAGCAAAGGCAGGCGAAAGCCACCGCCAGCGGCCCCACCCAGTCATGCGCGGCGGCGCTGTGTTGCGGCCACGACAGAACGATCCCGCCCAAAACGATGGCAATCATGCCGATCACTATCGGGCGATCAGCGTTCTCCTTGAACACCAGCCATGCCAGCAACGCCGTGAGCACCGACTCCAGGTTGAGCAGCAATGAAGCGGTGGCGCCCGCAGTTCGTGTCAGGCCGAACATCAGGGCGACCGGCGCCAGCACGCCACCAAACAAGATGGCTCCCATCAGCCACGGCCACTCGTGCGCCGCCAGCCCCGAACGTCGCCAACCTCGATCCCGCGCACAACGGACAATGGCCAGGCCGACGCCACTGCCCAGGTACAAAACCCCGGCCAGGAGCATCGGTGCAACATCCACCCCCAACAGCTTGGCCAGCGGCGTACTGGCGCCGAACAGGGCGGCGGCGGCCAATGCATAGAGAACACTCGTATTCATATTCGGATCGCCTTTGCAGCCCATTGCCCGCGGTTGTGCATGATGGCTCTGCCGGTGTGGAAATGATGTGAATCCCCCCGCAACAGACGGCCTTGGGCCCGCTCTGGCAGCAACCAGCAAAAACCCTGAATCTTCCGATTCAGGGTTTTTCATGCCTGCAATTGGCCGTTGCCCAGGCTCAGCACCGGGCAACATTCCAGCCATCACTCAGTAGCCGTTATTCCAGTGGATATTGAGATCCCGCATGGTCGCCACGCCCATGTCGACCATGCTGCGCTGCTCAAGCCCTTTGCGGGTGGTGATGACCTGGAATTTTCCGGCCGGCAACTGCACAAAGACGATCGGGCCCACTCCAGTCAAGCTCAACACCTGATGCCCTTGCGGGTTCTGGATCAGCACATCGACATCCGAAGTGTATTCATTGCCTGAGCCGACGGAAAAGGTCATGTGCAGGTTATAACCCTTGGCCTGCTGAATGGCCCGCGACTCGTCCAGGCCGATGCCGCCGGCAACATAGGAAATACCGTTCTGTTGCAGCGGCTCCAATTGCACGCCAGCCGGGTCGATCGGCTCATTGCTGGTGGAGGCGGAGCGCACGCTCACTGGTGCGGCCAACAGCAGCGCCGCGATAACACCTGACAGGACACTCATAGAAAAGGACTTCATGATGACCACTCCCGGGTTCGTCTCGAACCACTGAATGGGACGCCACCGTCAGGCCTCTGGCCCCGGGACGGCAGCGCCCGGGTCTCCCCTGCTTCATCTTGAACGGCCAGGCCATGTCTCAGGCCAAAAGCTCGAATGAAAACCCTCGCTCGCCTTATGCAGCCAGGCTCGCCCATAGCTCCTGCTATTGAGTGTAAAACCTGACACAGGGCGGTTTAGATCGATTCGGCGTGAGGCCTTTAACCAAAGGTACCTAGGCTAGGGGGCCAGCCCCTAGGCTCGGAGCCTGCGCCGCCTGCCAATGCTTCATCTCCTCGGCGATGAAGTGCTGCACCAGATCGCTGTACAGCTTCTCGATGGCATCCGGGTTCAGGCCTTCGGCCGCGGCCCAGTCGCGACGGGTGGCCAGCATGGCTTTGAAACGCTCCTCGGCGCGCACGGTAGCCGCCGAGGTCTTGAATTTCGATGCCGCCAGTACGTACTTGAAGCGCGCGCCGAGCAGGGCGATGACCGCTCGATCCAGGGCATCGATTTCCCGGCGGATATCATCCATGCCCTGGCATTGTTCCGGGCTCATCTGGTTCTTCACTTCCATGCTCAAGGCTCCATCGACGAATAGGGGTACCCGGGCTCGACCGGGCCCGGATTATTCCCATGGGCCCGCCTGGGAGTAAAGTTGCAGGCATCCGCCCATCCGGGCGCAAAGGAACTGCTCTCGTGAACCAGAAGCGAACCCGAGTCCGCCTGCCCCATCCCCAGCCCGGCAAGACCCGCAGCGGGGCCTGGTTTTTTTTGCTGATCGGCAGCGTGCTGCTGGCACTGACTGCGCTGCTGGGCTGGACCCTGGTAAGCGCGCTGCTGGACGGACAGATCGTCACCAGCAACCGTGCCGGGCCCAAGCTCGCCTACAGCCAGGCGTTGCAGCCCACCCAGTTCTATATCGAGCTGCTCTGGCAGGGCACCAGCACCCTGTTGCTGGGTGCCCTGGCAGTTGCCGCGCTGTGGATCGCCCGGGTATTAATGAGCGCACACAAAAATCGTCGCTGAACGCCTGGGGTCGCTCCGGCCCGTTACAGACGCCAAGGAACAACTGCCCATGTCCCTGCTGTCCTCGCCCGATCTGCCTGCCGCCCGCCCCGCCACTGCCGAGCCGGCGCCAGGCCCCAGTGAACGCTTCAGCGAAGTGGCGGCGGACGGTTTCCGCCTTGGCGGCTTCAGCTGGCGCCACACGCAAGCCGATCCGGCGCGCGCAGTGGTGATCATCAACGCCGCGACCTCGGTGCGCTGCCGCTATTACTTTCGCTTCGCCGACTACCTGTTCGCCAACGGCTTCGACGTGATGACCTACGACTACCGCGGCATCGGCGAGTCGCGCCCGGCCTCGCTCAAGGGGCTCAAGGCATCCTGGTCGGATTGGGGCGCGCTGGATTTCGAAGCCATGCTGCAACGCGCCCGGCGCGAGTTTCCCGGGCAACCGATCGACGTGGTGGGCCACAGCTTCGGCGGCTGCGCCCTGGGCCTGGCGGCCTCCGCCGGGGTGATCCGCCGCGTAGCCACCATGGGCGCGCAGTTCGCCTACTGGCGCGACTACGTGCCCGCCCAGCGCTGGCGCATGCTGGGCAAGTGGCATGTGCTGATGCCCCTGCTGACCCGCCTGTACGGCTACTTCCCCGGCAAGCGCCTGGGCTGGATGGAAGACACCCCCGCCGGGGTGGTCCGCGACTGGGCCACCCCGCACCCACGCTACGAAGGCCGCCCCAGCGGCCGCAGGCTGGCCGCAGAGCGCCGTGGGCAGCCCTTCGCCCAGGTCAGCGCCCCGATCCTCGCCATCAGCGTCAGCGACGACCCCTTTGGCACCGTGGCAGCCATCGAGCGGCTACTGGGCTACTTCGGCAACAGCACGCGCACCCATTGGCGCATTCGCCCCGAGGACATCGGTGAGATCGAGATCGGCCACTTCGCCTTCTTCCACAGCCGCTTCGAAAGCCGGCTCTGGCCGCTGCTGCTGCACTGGCTGCAGCACGCGAGCCCGGCCCCGAACAGCCCGGGGCAACAACTGACGCCGGGGTGCTGATCAGGCAAAGGCGTTGATGAACCAGGTGATCAGCGGGATCGCCACGATGTCGATCAATACCGCACCGCACAGCGGCACGATGATGAAGGCCTTGTAGGAAAAGACCTTGTAGTGATCACAGATCGCGCCCATGTTGGCCACCGCATTGGGCGTGGCCCCCAGGCCGTGGCCCATGAAGCCGGCACACAACACCGCCGCGTCATAGTTGCCGCCAAACAGGCGGAACAGCAGGAACACGCACAGCAGCAGCATCACCAGCACCTGCACCACCAGGATCACCAGCAGCGGCAGGCCGAGCTGTTCCAGTTCCCAGAACTTCAGGCTCATCATGGCCATGGTCAGGAACACCCCCAGGCATACGTCGCCCAGGGTGCTCACGGCGCTGTCGGGGATGTCGATGATCCGCGCCCGGTCATTGAGATTGCGCAGGATGATCGCCACGAACATCGCCCCCACGTAGCTTGGCAGGACGATGCCCAGATGCTCGTTCAGCGCGCTGCCAATCCAGAAACCCAGCACCATGATCAGCAGAATGCAGGTCAGCAGGCGCAACAGGGTCGGCGCATCCAAAGGCGCCACCGAACCCTGGGCAGCGCTTTCCAGGTGCTGCAGGGTACTGACCTGATCGGCCTGGATCTGCAGGCGGTTGCGCTCGATCAGCCAGCGCGCCAGCGGGCTGCCCAGCAAGCCGCCGGCAACCATGCCGAAGGTGGCCGAGGCCAGGGCCGCCGTGGTGGCCCCCACCGCCCCGAGGTTTTCCGCGATCGGGCCAAAGGCCGCCGCCGCACCAAAGCCCCCCTCCAGGGACACCGCACCGGCCATGATGCCCAGCAGCGGGTCGATGCCCAGCGCCTTGGCGGCACCGACCCCCACCAGGTTCTGCAGCAGCGCCAGGGACCAGCAGGCCCCCAGGTAGACGAACAGGATCTTGCCGCCACGACGCAGCAGGCCGAGGCTGCCACCCAGGCCCACGGTGGTGAAGAACGCCACCATCAAGGGCGTCTGGATCGCGGTGTCGAGCTTGATCGCCAGCAGTTGCTGATCGCGCAGCAGCCAGACGATCAGGGCAAAGCCGAAACCGCCGATCACCGGCGCCGGGACACAGAGCTGGGTCAGCCAGCGGCTGCGTTTCTTCAGCTGGGCCCCCACCCCCAGCAGGATCAGGGCCAGCGCCAGGGTGGTCAGCGCGTCCAATTCAAAAGTCGGCATGGCAAACATCTCTTCTTGTCATTGTGGTGTTGCGCGACGAGGGGCATGCCCCTCAGTGAATCAGGCTGGCCAGCAGACGCGCGGCCACGCGGGCGGTGCGCTGGTCCTGGTCGAGCCCGGGATTGAGTTCGGCAATGTCGGCCACACGCAATTTGCCGCTGGCCCGAGCACGGCGCACCAGGTGCTCGACCACCTGCACATCCACCCCGTGGGCCGAGGGCGCGCTGACGCCGGGAGCCTGGCTGGCCGGCAGCACATCCAGGCACAGGGTCAGGTAGAGCACGTCGATACCGTCGAGAAAAGCGTCGAGGCAGGCCTCGACTGCCGGCAGGTTCCAGCCCTGCATCTGCCGGTCCAGCAGGTAGCGCACATTGAGCTCCCGGGCTTGCTCGAACAGCGCCTGGGTGTTGCTCAACTCGCTGACCCCCAGACAGCAATACTCGAAAGGCATGCCGGCCTGCCGGCAGTACTCGGCGATCTGTCGGAACGGCGTACCGGAGCTGCTTTGCGGCGCATGGCGCAGATCGAAGTGGGCATCGAAATTGAGAATGCCGATGCGCGGGCAGGGCTGTTGGCGGCGCAGGTGATCGGCCAGGCCACTGAAACTGGCAAAGGCGATTTCATGACCACCGCCCAGCCCCAGGGCCAGGTGCCCCTGTTCGAGCAACAGGCCCAGGCGCTCGGCATAGCGCTGCTGGGCGCCTTCCAGGTGGTGGTCGGTGCAGGTCACGTCCCCTGCGTCATACAGCGGGCCGGTGCCGTGCCAGGCCAGGTTGGCCAGGGCCGCGCGCAAGGCTGCCGGGCCCTGGCTGGCACCGGTGCGCCCCTGGTTGCGCTTGACCCCTTCGTCACAGGCCAGCCCGAGCAAGGCGATACCCGCCGGCTGCTGTTCGGCCCAGGGTTGTACCCACTGATGCCAGCGCCGGGCGGCAAGGCCTTCGGCCAGGTCGATACGACCGTGCCACAGGTGCATGGGGGCGGTGCTGATCATGGTCTTGCTCCAGTCAATTCAATCCAGTCGGGCGCTCAGGCGCTGGGCCGCTTCGCGAGTCCAGCGGATCAGCCGCTCACTGCGCTGTTCGGCGCGGAACGCCGGGGCCATGAGGCTGATGGCGCCCTGCAAGCGGTCACGGCTGTCCAGCAAGGGCGCGCTGACGCCCCAGATGCCCAGATCGATCTCGCTCAGGCTCACCGCATGCCCGGCGGCGCGAATGGCCCCGTAGCTGTCCAGGTGCGCGGCGACATCCGCCTCCTCGACGCCCTGCTGGCGCAGGATCGACAAGCACAGCTCAGGCTCCATGTAGGCCAGCAACACCTTGGCCGAGGCGCCCAGCAGCAGCGGCTGCGCCAGGCCCTTCTGGTAGCAGCAGCGCAAGGGCTGCGGGCTGTCCACCAGCTCGATGCAGATCGCCTGCCCGTTGCTTGGCACCATCAGCGCGACGCTTTCCTGGCTGAGTTCGGCCAGACGGTTGAGCTCCGGCTTGGCCAGGGTCACCAGCAGGCCTTCGCGGTCGAACTTCTTCGCCAGTTGCAGGCAGGCAGGCCCGGGCAGGTAACGGCCCTGGCCATTGTCCTGGGCCAGCCCCCAGCGCAGCAGGGTCTTGAGGTGGCGATAGGTGCTGCTCAGGGGCTGCTGCAGGTTCAGCGACAGCTCCTTGGCAGACATGGCCTCCGGGGATTGCCCCAGGGCCACGAGTATTTGCAGCAGACGGTCAGTGGGCGTGTGGTAGTGCATAGCGGCCTCTTGCAGCCATGGTGCATGGAGTTTCCCGGCAAATGAAATCAGATTCCCAGGCAGTGGGAAAAGGCTGCAAAAAACCTTTGGCACAGGTACTGCGCCGCACTGGACCTCGGCCCATCCAGGATCGTCGGTACTCGCCTTGAGGCCATGGCGGGTGCCAGCGCAGCGATTTGCTGGCATCCTTTCCCGCCTGAACGGCCGTTCGCCCCGAATCCGCGAGCGCCGCCCCTTTGCGCAACAAGGTAAGACGCCCATGGCATCGATCGACAAACAACACAAACGTGCCGCCCGGGCAAAGGCCAAGGCCAAGCAGAACCGCGCCAAGCGCACTGCACCGACCTCGGAGCTGGAACTGGACCCCAACGACAGCCGCATCGACTTCGAATCGGTGGACCTGACCGAGCTGTTCGTGAAGATGCGCGACGCCGAGAAAACCAGCCAGCAGGCGCTGTGCACGGTCTTCCTCTCGGACCCGCTGCTGGAACTGGTCTATGAGCAGGAGGGCGAACAGGGCGCCACGGACTTCATCCTTGCGGCGCTGATCGAATACCGTAACTGGTCCACCGAGGCCGACGAGGCCACGGCCCTGGCCTGGATCGAATCCGAGGCCTTCCAGGCCGACTACATGGCCGCATCCCAGGCACTGTTCAGCGCCGAAGGCTGAGTTTCTTCCGGGCATGAAAAAGGGCGCATTCAGCAATGAATGCGCCCTTTTCCGTTTCAGCTAAACAGCCTGGCGTGATGCTCAGGCAGCTTCCAGCCGAGGGATTTCCATGCCGATGCGCGAGCTGGCGAAGTTCAGGTCGCCGCTGGCGATGGACTGGGCCTTGAAGCCTGCGCCGATCAGGTCGCGTACATACAGCTTGTTGTAGATGAACATGAACACCAGGTTGCTCAGGCCGAAGGTGAACATGGCCAGCAGGAACATGATGGCGGCCCATTTCCAGTCGGCGCGAAACAGTGCCGGGATGAAGCCGAAGAAGAACACGGTCCAGGAGAAACCAACTGGCGCTTCCTTGATGGCTCCGGTGTTCGGGTTTTTGAAGATGATTTTAGTGAACGCCATGCGCGTCTCCTTGCCGCCCTTTCTTTAAGGGACCAATGGCCGGGCGATCACCATTGAACCCTGAATGCTCGTTCTTCGAGCAGGGACTGTCAGGCAGGCGCTGACACTCAGGAGCCATGGCGGCTACGCAGGGAACAAGGGACAGAAGCAGAAGGCGGATTCAGGGCCCCGACAAGCATTCAATCCCTTGCAATACAGCGCTATTCCATAGCTCCTCTCACGCTGGCACGCAAGAGCTCTTATCGAAGAGCGCGCAGGCTACTATTTCGCCAGCGGGCTGTCCATGAAACGCCATGTAACAAGTCACAAATCCAGTAAAAAGGCCACCGTCAATGCTGACGGCAGCCTTTTTGCCTTTCAGAACGCCAAACTCTCAGAACCGGCATCCCCTGCCGGGGCCTTGGTCAGTGCCTGGTGGTACTGCTCGGCGCTGATTTCGCTGAGCGTCGCGTAACCGTCGTACTGGTAGAAACGCTGTTTGTCCCGGGCATAGTGCTGGGCAACAAACTCCAGGCTGGCCAGGTCGATGCGCTTGGCACTCACCGGCCGCCGGCCGCAGAACAGCTTGCGCGTGCCCAATTGCAGAAAGTCCGGATGTGGAACCATCACTTCCTCCGGGCTGAATTCCACCTCCAGCGGCTTGCCGGCAGCAAACATCAATGTCGCGGTGAAGGCGTAGCTGCCCATGAAGCGAGTGTGCGCCGGGTCCAGGGGCTTCTTTCTTGCGCCGTAGTAATACACCGCCCCCTTGTCCCGGGCCCAGCCATGCCCGCATGACTCGAAGCTGGCCAGATCCGCTTTGGCCATAGGCTCGGGCACCTGATAAAAGACACTGTGACAAAAAACCCTCTGGCCATCTGTCAGGTACGGGCCGCCCAGGGCACGGTAATGATCGGCGCAAGCCGAAGAGAATCGCTCCGGCACCCGGGTCTCGGCGCGATGAAAGGGGATCAGATACAAGCCGTTGGCATCGCCACACAGGTGTGTGTCCAGCAGCTTGAAACTGCCGGCATCCAGACCATTGATGGGGCGGCCATGGAAGTACACCTGGCTCCCCAGCTCGAACCCGGAGCCGATGGAACGCAAGGCCTGGGCTGTTGACGCCGATGGTGCCTGCAAGCGATGCCACCAATAACCTTGCAACTGCGGATGCGCCTCGAAGTACGCCGACCACTCTTGCAGCATGGTGTCATCGATCACCCCATCCGAACCGAGCGGGCCGTGCCTGTCACCCACCAGCAACGGCGAATAGTTGCCTTCGCCACGCTCCAGCTGGGCCACCACAAAACTCTCTACCTCCACGTCCAGCGGCTTGCTGCGCCGGTAGACGCGATGCCGGTCGGCGTAGTAGTCGAATCCCAGGTGGCGAAAGCTCGGGCCATCGGCACCACACAGGCGGACGCCATTGCAGTAGACGAACTGATCGTCCACGGCAAAGTACGGGTCCGCCGTTTCGCTCTGGCTCAATATCCGGCCACCGGCATCGAATACCGACTGCACACGGTTCAGCAGGCGCAAGTCACCGACATAGCGCAGGGTTTTTCCGGTCAGGTAATAAGCCCGCCGCGCGTCCTTGGCGTAGCGCTCGTTGAGCACGCTGAAAGTCGCCAGATCGACGTTGTCGATGCGGTAGAAATACTCGTAGGCAATGCTCGAACCCTGCTGCGCCTGGACGATCACCGAATGCCCATCCGTACCCCAACGCCGGGCCAGCATCTGGAAGCCATCCGGATTGGCAATGGGCAACGGCGAGCCGTCCTTTTGATGCAGCACAACGCCGCCCCGGCAGACCTGGCCGCTGATCACTTGATAAGCCGGATGGTTAGTAGCGCGTACCTGCTGCTCCGCGCTGGCGATCGCCCGGGCGCCGAGGAAGACCTTGTCCCCGTCACTGAACAGCACCGAGCCCGCGGGCCAGTTTTCCGGCACCGGGTGCACAAGCGCCAGGCGCTCAGGCTGCGCGCCCTCGATCACCTCCTGCCCGTAGTCGTGACAGAAGTAGGCACGGCACTGATCACGCCAATGGTCATGGCCCAGGCTCTGCAAGCCCCGACACACGCGCACCGGCAAGGCTTGCAACGGGTGGTAGCCATGACGCGCGAAGTAGCGGGGCAACGCATAATAATCGGCTCGCGCATCACGCAGCAGGTGCCGATGAACACGATGTCGCCAGAGCGGCTCGCCCTCTACCAGGGGGGAAGCCGGGAATTGCTCGGTCGCGGCCTGGCAAGCCAGCTCAGCTGGGGTCCTCCCTTCACGCTGCAGCATGAGGTATACGTCCCGGGCTCGCTCCTCCACCAACAGCGCGCCCTCCACGAAGGCGAACCCTTGATGCCATTCGAGGTCGAGCAGTTCCCATTCGGCATCATCCATATCCAGGTCTTTCATCGCTGCATCCCAAGCTAACCGAGTGGCGGATTATCAGCAGACGCCCCGGGTGGGTAAAGCGCTCCGTCGCCAGGCCGCGAGCGAGCCTCTGCCCGCCGCCAGCAGACACCCCAAGTTGCATTCGGGCATGAAAAAGGCCGCGGTCATTTCTGAGCGCGGCCTTTTCATAAAGAGCGGAGCAAACCGTCAGTTCAGTGCCAGGGCACCATTGCGCTCGGCCTTGCGCCGACGGGCCACCAACAGGCCGGCAGCGATGACGATGACACTCAGCAGGCCAGTGGCGAGGATCTCCACCCGGTGCTCTTCCTGGAACAGCATGATGCCCAGCACCGCGACGATGAACACGATCACAGCGTAAGTCAGGCCCGGGAACAGCCACATGCGGAAGGCGATCTTCTCGCCGGCAGCCATGCGCTTGTGGCGCATGCGCAGTTGCGAGACGGCAATCACCAGGTACACCAGCAAGGCAATGGCGCCGGAGCTGGCCAGGAGGAATTCGAACACCGCCGCCGGAGCGACATAGTTGGCGAACACCGCGAGGAAGGCCGCAGCGGTGGACAGGATCACCGCCCAGTAAGGCGTGCCGCTGGCGTTGGTGCGCTTGGCGGCGGCCGGGGCATCGCCACGCTTGCCCAGGGAGAACAGCATGCGCGAGGCCGTGTAGAGCGCCGAGTTCAGGCAACTGGTCACGGCCACCAGCACCACCAGGTCAACGATCAGCTTGGCATTGGGGATGCCCATGCGGTCGAGCACGGTCTGGTAGGAGCCGACCTGGGCCAGGCTCGGGTCGTTCCACGGCACCAGGGCCACAACGATAAAGATCGATACCAGGTAGAACAGGCCGATCCGCCAGATCACCGAATTGGTGGCCTTGGAGATCTGCTTGCCCGGGTTATGGGATTCCGCCGCGGCGATGGTGACGATCTCGGTGCCCATAAAGGAGAACATGGTGGTCAGCATGGCGGCCAGCACCGCGCCCATGCCGTTGGGCATGAAGCCCTGGGTGTCCACCAGATGCGATACGCCGCTGACCTGGCTATTGGGCAGCAGGCCACAGATGGCGGCGAGGCCGAGGATCACGAAGCCGATGATGGCCACCACCTTGATCAGGGCGAACCAGAACTCGAACTCACCGTAGTTCTTCACGCTGAACAGGTTGGTGGCGGTCAGCAGCAGGGTGATCACCAGAGTGAAGACCCAGATCGCCACATTGGGGAACCAGGCATGCAGGATGGTCGCGGCCGCGTTGGCTTCCAGAGGAATCACCAGCACCCAGAACCACCAGTACAGCCAACCGATGGTGAAACCGGCCCAGTGGCCGATGGCGCGGTCCGCATAGGTTGAGAACGATCCGGTGTCCGGCGAAGCCACGGCCATTTCCGCCAGCATGCGCATCACCAGCACCACCAGGGTGCCGGCGGCAGCATAGGCCAGCAGCACGGCGGGCCCGGCTTCGGCGATGGCGTGGCCGGAGCCGACGAAGAGACCTGCGCCGATCACGCCGGCAATCGACAGCATGGTCACATGCCGCGGTTTGAGCCCCTGTTCGAGGTCATTGGAGAGTTGCGTACCGCTCATGAAAAGCACCTTTGCAACGAAAAAAGAGTCACTCCACCCGGTCTGCATTCCTTCTCGTAAAAAGAATCCAACAGGGCGTTCTTTATATCGCACGCAAGAATTGCGCCAAAATGTTACAGAACCCCGGCCAACAAGGGTTGGCGAGCCGACCGATGGAAATCCCAAGTCATTGAGAACAATGGCATTTCGCCATTTCGTTACCGGCCGACTCACTTGCAGGACGAAATGGCGCACCAAAAACACACCCGAAAAGCAGGCGATGAGCGATTAGAGTGCAGATCCATGACCTTTGGCCCGTTAACCCTTCCAACACCCGGCCAAAGCTGGCACCATCGCGCCTTTTTTTACGCGACACCTACCGGATTTCAGGCGGATCCAGGGTTCAAACAGGCGTTCGGTTGTTGATGGGGCGACAGTCTTCTGTGCTGATGCGACAACCTGCCACACACCGTCTGTTTACCTCCGGTAGCGCTGTTGGCTGCGCTTGGAACCCTATGCTAGCTTGGCGCCTCGCCAGGAAGGCCGCCCAACAGCAGGAGCACAATGAACTCAATGAGGACCGCACATGGCTGAGGCCACGCCCGCGCTTGAAATCCGCAACTTGCACAAACGCTACGGCACTCAGGAGGTACTCAAGGGTATCTCGCTGACCGCACGCGACGGTGACGTGATATCGATCCTGGGTTCCTCCGGCTCCGGCAAGTCCACTTTCCTGCGCTGCATCAACCTGCTGGAAAACCCGCACCAGGGCCAGATCCTGGTAGCCGGCGAAGAACTCAAGCTCAAGGCCGCGAAAAACGGCGAGCTGGTAGCCGCCGACGGCAAGCAGATCAACCGCCTGCGCAGCGAAATCGGGTTCGTCTTCCAGAATTTCAATCTCTGGCCGCACATGAGCGTGCTCGACAACATCATCGAGGCACCCCGCCGGGTGCTGGGCCAGAGCAAGGCCGAGGCCATCGAAGTGGCCGAGGCGCTGCTGGCCAAGGTCGGCATCGCCGACAAGCGCCACGCCTACCCGGCCCAGCTGTCCGGCGGCCAGCAGCAGCGCGCCGCTATCGCCCGCACCCTGGCGATGCAACCCAAAGTCATCCTGTTCGACGAGCCGACCTCGGCCCTGGACCCGGAAATGGTCCAGGAAGTCCTCAATGTGATCCGCGCCCTGGCCGAAGAAGGCCGCACCATGCTGCTGGTCACCCACGAAATGAGCTTTGCCCGTCAGGTCTCCAGCGAAGTGGTGTTTCTGCACCAGGGTCTGGTAGAAGAGCAAGGATCGCCACAGCAGGTCTTCGAGAACCCGCTTTCGGCACGCTGCAAACAATTCATGTCCAGCAACCGCTAACGGAGCTACACGCATGCAGAGCTATAAGAAAATCCTCCTGGCCGCTGCCGTCACCCTGGCCTTCAGCGCCAGCGCTGCCGCCGAGACCCTGAAGATGGGCATCGAGGCAGCCTACCCACCGTTCAACAACAAGGACGCCAGCGGCCAGGTCGTGGGCTTCGACAAGGACATCGGCGACGCTCTGTGCGCCAAGATGAAAGTCGAGTGCACCGTGGTCACCTCCGACTGGGACGGCATCATCCCGGCCCTGAACGCGAAGAAGTTCGACTTCCTGATCTCCTCGCTGTCGATCACCGATGAGCGCAAGCAGGCGGTGGACTTCACCGACCCGTACTACTCCAACAAGCTGCAGTTCATCGCGCCCAAGGCCAACACCGACTTCAAGACCGACAAGGCCTCGCTCAAGGGCAAGATCATCGGTGCGCAACGGGCGACCCTGGCCGGTACCTGGCTGGAAGACAACCTGGGCGACGACATCACCATCAAGCTCTACGACACCCAGGAAAACGCCTACCTGGACCTGACCTCCGGCCGCCTGGACGCGATCCTGGCCGACAAGTACGTCAACTACGAGTGGCTCAAGAGCGACGCGGGCAAGCCTTATGAATTCAAGGGCGAGCCAATGGTGGAAAGCGACAAGATCGGGATTGCCGTGCGCAAGAAAGATCCACTGCGCGAGAGGCTGAACGCCGCCCTGAAGGAAATCGTGGCCGACGGCACCTACAAGAAGATCAACGACAAGTACTTCCCGTTCAGCATCTATTGATACTGACTTGCCTGACCGGCGCTCACCCCCTGGGCGCCGGTCCTTAGCAAAGCCATCCAGACCCCATGAATATCGATCTCTTCGGATTCGGCCCGGCGCTCGCCGCCGGCGCGCTGATGACCGTCAAGCTGGCCCTCTCGGCGTTATGCCTGGGGCTGGTGCTCGGTCTGCTCGGCGCCTTGGCCAAGACTTCCCCGTACAAGCCGCTGCGCTGGCTTGGCGAAACCTATTCGACCATCGTGCGCGGCGTCCCGGAACTGCTGTGGGTGCTGCTGATCTACCTGGGCACGGTGAATACGATGAACGCGCTGGGGGAGCATTTCGGCAACCCCGACCTGGCCCTCAGCCCGTTCCTTGCCGGGGTGATCGCCCTCGGGCTGTGCTTCGGCGCCTATGCCACGGAAGTGTTTCGCGGCGCGATCCTGGCCATCCCCAAGGGCCACCGCGAGGCCGGCACCGCGCTGGGCCTTTCCAAGTGGCGGATTTTCAGCCGCCTGATCCTGCCGCAGATGTGGCGCATCGCCCTGCCGGGCCTGGGCAACCTGTTCATGATCCTGATGAAGGACACCGCACTGGTGTCGGTGATCGGCCTTGAAGAAATCATGCGCAACGCGCAGAACGCCGTGACCTTCGCCAAGCACCCGTTCACCTTCTACATGGTCGCGGCTGTCATGTACCTGGGCCTGACCGTGCTGGCCATGATCGGCATGCACTTCCTGGAAAAACGCGCCGCCCGCGGCTTTGTGAGGACGACGTAATGGAATGGGAAGTCATCTACAAATGGCTGCCGAAGTTCATCCAGGGCGCGACACTGACCCTGGAACTGGTGGGCATCGCGGTGATTCTCGGCCTGCTGCTGGCCATCCCGCTGGGCATCGCCCGCTCGTCCAAGCTCTGGTACGTGCGCGCCCTGCCCTACGCCTACATCTTCTTCTTTCGCGGCACGCCGCTGCTGGTGCAGCTATTTCTGGTGTATTACGGCCTGGCGCAGTTCGATGCGGTGCGCGAGAGCTTCATGTGGCCCTACCTGCGCGACCCGTTCTGGTGTGCCACCGCCACCATGACCCTGCACACCGCGGCCTATATCGCCGAGATCCTGCGTGGCGCGATCCAGGCCATTCCGCCCGGTGAAATCGAAGCGGCGCGGGCCCTGGGCATGTCCAGGCCCAAGGCGCTGTTCTACATCGTCCTGCCACGGGCGGCGCGCATCGGCCTGCCGGCCTACAGCAACGAAGTGATCCTGATGCTCAAGGCCAGTTCCCTGGCCAGTACCGTGACCCTGCTGGAGCTAACCGGCATGGCGCGCACCATCATCGCCCGCAACTACCTGACGGTGGACATGTTCTTCACCGCCGGGGTGTTCTACCTGTTGATGTCGTTCATCCTGGTCCAGGCCTTCCGCCAACTGGAACGCTGGCTGCGGGTCGACGCCTGCCAGGGACGCTGACCTTCCCCCGCTCCCGCCAGGGAGCGGGCCTGCCCCGGACTCGACACCATGCCCGCCATCCTCCAAGGCCCCGCGCTGCTTGATCGCTTCCAGGCCCTGGACGGCTTCCTGCTTGAACACCAGGATCTCTGGCGGCCTCGTCCGTTCCAGTATCTGCACCTGCCCTGGGAAACCTCCTACCCGGACCTCGCCCAGTGGCTGCGCCAGCGCACCCTGGAAGATGCCGAAGCCGCCCACAACCACCCGGAACACCTCCAGGCACCCGCCCCCTTCGGCGAATTGGCCGCGCGCTCCCGGGCCCTGTGTGCAGTGGCCGAATGGCCCGGCCAGGAATTGCCGCCCCTGCGCCAGCGCCTCAACGTCGACGTCCCCGGGCGCAAATGGCAGCAGATCGAAGCCTTCGCCGGCCGCCTGCACTTCACCCGGGCAACCGAGCACTGGCTCGACTGGTGTTCGGGCAAGGGCCACCTGGGGCGGCGCCTGCTGCAGCCCGGGCAACAACTGACCTGCCTGGAATATGATCCGGCGCTGGTGACCAGCGGCGCACAGCTGAGCCAGCACCACGGCCTGCCTGCCCGGCACCTGCACCAGGATGTACTGGCCGCCGACGCCGCCCGCCACCTCGATGCCCGACACACCCCAGTGGCCCTGCACGCCTGCGGCGACCTGCATGTGCGCCTGATCCAACTGGCCAGCCAGAACGGCTGCCAGCAGCTGGCCATTGCCCCTTGCTGCTACAACCGCACCCGCGCCAACCACTATCAGGGGTTATCCACAGCGGCCCAGGCATCACACCTGCAACTGTCCCTGGAGGACCTGGCGCTGCCCATGAGCGAAACCGTCACCGCCGGCGCCCGGGTGCGGCGCCAGCGCGACAGCTCCATGGCCCGGCGCCTGGCTTTCGACCTGCTGCAGCGGCAAGTGCGCGGGGTCGATGAATACCTGCCCACCCCGTCGCTGCCCAGCCACTGGCTGGACAAGCCCTTCGCCGACTACTGCCTCGACCTTGCCGCGCTCAAGGAGTTATCCACAGTGGGCCAGCCAGACTGGCCGGCACTGGAAGCCGCCGGCTGGCAGCGCCTGGCCCAGGTGCGCAACCTGGAGCTGCTGCGCGGCCTGTTCCGCCGGCCATTGGAACTGTGGCTGGTGCTGGACCGGGCATTGTTTCTGCAACAGCAGGGCTACCAGGTACGCCTGGGCACCTTCTGCCCTGCACACCTGACCCCGCGCAATCTGCTGCTTCTGGCGGAGCGTTGAGAGCCTGCGACGGCCTGTCGCGACCTGTGGATAAGTCTGTTGATGGAATTCAATGAAAGCCCATGAAAGCCTGGCCTGGAGCCAAAAACATAGGCTGGTCATTTTTTGTTCACAAAATAAACCGTCGAAAAAACAGCCAGTTGCGCAGAAAATGAGAACAGGTCCACAAAACCGGCCCGTCCAGGCCCTGGCAACCCATCCGTTGTGCATAAAGCCTTGGGCAAAGGGCATAAACAATGCGCTGCTCAGCCTATGTCGCGCAGCTTATGCCCTCCCCCGCAGCCCTCAACTGTCCTTGATCAAGCCCTTGAACAACCCTCTGAGCAACTGGTTTCCGGAGTCGACCAAATGGTTGTCATCGAAGTACAGCGGCACACCATCCTGGGAGCCCATGCAACGGCCATGGGGACACAGATAAGGCGTGGGATCGAGGACCTGGGCGTTGCACGCTTGAGCGGCCACTTCAATGGCCTGGATCGCCAGGTGATTGCGGCGCTGATAGTCCTCAAGAGAGGTGCTGATGTCGGAGGTCCGCCCAAAGATACGCGTATGCAGATTCAGGCCTTTGTAGACGCTGAAAGGCATCTCGGGAATAGGCTTGACGATGTAGACAGGGTGATCCTTGGCAATCGAACACACGGTTCGTGAGTACTCGGCCATGTAATCGCGAGCAAAGGCTGCCTGGTCCTGACGCTCATTACCGTTGAAGAACGCTCGGTAGCTATTGTCCCGATTGGTATCGGAATACATCGCGGCGCGGCTGAAGAGAATGACCGGCACACCGTGATACTCCTCTTTCAGGCGTGTCAGGAACTCATTGTTAAACCCCAGGCACTGGCTCTGCTGCTTCTTGTCCCGCATCTCAAAGTGCTGAAGGGTCGGACAGCCGCCACGCGCCCAGGATATCGCCGCCTGCTTGTTCTCCAACTGCACCGCAGCACCGGTGGACTGAGCATGACTATCGCCAAAGAGAATGACCGAGACCCTGCCCGAGCCAAACTTGCAGGTGGCGGCACTGTAGTCATTGGGACTGCACTCTTGGGTATAAAGCTTGCTCGTATATTGCGGCTGGCCCAGATCGACAAATGCAAATCGGACTTGAGGATAATCTTTGACCACGGACGCGGTAATTGCCGAAACAGCAACTAACGCGACAGTAACACCGGCATATTTTAACAGTGTGCTTCGCGTTGAAGTGCTCTTTCTGATTTTCGACTCCACCAGATAATAAGAGAGCGCACCCAACACAAAAGAAAGAACAATGGCGAACACGACCGCTTCCCGCTGAATCAACAACCCGCAGGTGTAGAGGAATACCACAATCGGCCAGTGCCACAAGTAAGTTGAATAAGAAGTACTGCCAAAAAACTGCAAGAACTTATTATTACTGAATAGCGACTGGGTATTGCCGTAGATCACCAACACTGTCCCGAGCACAGGTACCAAGGCCAAGTAGCCTGGCCACAGATCGCCCTCGGAGAAACCCAGGACGCTGCCCAGTATCAACCCAAGACCCAGTAGCTCGAACACTTGCCCATGGCGTTTGCTCAGATGCAGCGGGAACAGGAATACCAGGCCGCCAGCGATCATTTCCCAGGCCCGGGTGGGCAGCATATAGAAGGCAAAGACTGGATGGGTCTGGGTAACGATGGCAGAGGCCACCAGCGAAGCTGCAGCGGTGAGCAGCAGCACCCACTTGGCTTTCTGCAAACTTAGGTACTTGCCGATAGCCATCAACAGCAACGGATAGATCAGATAGAACTGCCACTCCACAGACAACGACCAGGTATGCAGCAACCAGTTTTCGTGCAAGGGGGCATCAAAGTAGTTACCGCTCTTGGCGAAGTCGAAGTTGGAACTGAACAGCAAACTGCTCTTGATGGTTCTGATGGTGTCGCGATAGTCATCCAGAGGCAGAAATATAAAACCGAAGACCAACAGCGCCAGACACAGTATCGCCAGAGCAGGAATGATCCGACGCGCCCTGGCTGCATAGAATCCGATCAAAGAGAAACGCTGTTCCCGTAGCCCGGAAAAGATAATTCCAGTCATCAAGTAGCCGGAAATTACAAAAAAGATGTCGACCCCGGCAAAGCCTCCAGAAAACCCTGAAACTTTAAAGTGGAACAACACAACTGAAATAACGGCTATTGCCCGTAAGGCATTTATATTTTTTCTGAACTGCATCTGCCAATCCGTGATCAGGTCCTTCGTTCGCGGTCGGCATAGTATCCGAGAAGACACAATAGAACTACGAAAGATAAATAAATCGGCAGCTCATGTATGAGCTGCCTCGACCTTCATCCCGACGCAAACTGAAGCGCCTACTCATCCGCTCGCGCCGGGATCCACCATTCCTCGCCCCGGGGGGTACTGATGTACTCCGGCCAACGGAAATCGTGGGGCACCTTGAAGTCCTCGGGCAAAAGGGGCGCCTGCCAGCGAGTGCCGCCGATACCGCCACCGGTGCGCTCGACAAACTCGGCCTTGGCCGCACTCAACAGGGCTTCGTCGGTCAGCAGGTCCACCAAGGTCGCGGCAATGGTCTTGGCCGCCACTTCGATCATCGGGTCGATGGTCTGGCGGATGCCCCCCAGGGCGTTGGACACCCAGTCCGGGTAGACCGTGCCAGCTGGCGCGCTGAGCATCGGTCGGGCCACCAGCAGGCGCACGGTGGGGCAGTGCCAGGTGTATTCCGGGTAGTCATCGGAGGTCAGGTAGTTCTGCCAGGCGGGCATTTGCAGGCGCATCTGGCGCTCGCATTCCTGGGGTTCGATCAAGGCTTCGGTGGCCGGCAGAAATGGCCGCTCCATGGCTTCCAGGCCAAGGTTGCGCTGGATTTCCCGGGCAATTTCCCGGGCTTCTTCACCCCACTGTGGAGCGCCCACTGCCGCCAGGTTGTCGTAGGTGGCCTGGGCCATGACGTGGTTGGGCAGGCCGCCCCGGGACTTGCACACCCAGGTCTTTTTCCAGCGGCAGCCGGTGGCCATGGCCGCCGCTGCGGCGTTGTTGTCCATGACCTGGGAGATGGTCTCGGCCTGCTCGATGGAATCGCAGCGCAGCAGGTACTGGATCTGCGACAGGTGCGGCGGCAGGTTGTCCGCGGTGGCCTGGCCGGCGGTGAGGATCGCTTCGTTGTAGCTCCACAGGCCGGTGAACGGCAGGGTCGAACGGCGCAGGCTTTCGTTCAGGGTGTAGAAATGCACCAGGGCGTCGTTGGCTCCCGGCGCCCGGGCCGCCAGATGGTTCTGCGGGATCGGGCTGTAGCGATCGGCGGCGATCCAGTTCTGTGGATCCTCGCAGGTGAAGCTGTAGATGTAGGCGTAGGCGATGCCGCAGTGGGTGTCCCAGGTGGTGGTGTTGTTCAGCGGCAGCATGTAGGTGGGGTGAAAGCTGATGGCGGCGTCGAGGTCGTCGTAGTAGCCCTTGGCGGCGTGGACCGGCTTGGAGGCGCGGAGCTTTTCCGCCGGCTCGCCGAAGAACCTGATGCTGCCCTGCAGGCCGAATTCCACCATGGTCGCCTTGGCCGCCAGGGCCCCGCCGAGGGCGCTGATGCCGAGGGCCGAGTGCGGGTCGGTGTGCCCCGGAGCGAAGCGCGACAGGCCATCGCGCGGCTGCTTGCGGGTGGTGGCCGCCTGGCAGTTGCCGGGCACCGCATCGTATTCGCCGTAGGTGGCCAGCAGCGGTCCTTGGCCCTGGGTGAAGGTGGCGCAGAAGGCCGTGGGCATGCCGCCGCTGGCGCGCTCGACGGTGAAGCCCTCGGCTTCCAGCAGTTGCACGTACCAGGCGCTGGACTTGTATTCACGAAAGGCCGGCTCGGCGTAATGCCAGATGATCTGGTGCCAGTCCGACAGTTGCTGGCGGTGGCGTTCAACCCAATCCATGGCGAATTCTTTGTAACGGGACATCCGCGGCACTCCTGGTTATCCAGGTTCCGGCCGGCCGTGGCCAGGACGCCACAGCGCCCCCACTCGGCCTGCGGGACCTCTTGTTGTTATTAGGCTTGTCCGGTCGGCTAAAGGCCGGATCGAGGCTCAGTATTGGTGAAGCGCCGATTACATCAATCGAATTTTTTAGGCGGCAATGTCAAAGTAAATTGACCAGTTTGCCGAGAGGGCGGCCCATACTGCGCCGCACTATGTGCGAAATACGAACGCCGTCGAACACAGGTTCCCTTGACCCGGAGGTTGTATGCGCTACCCCTCGATCACCGCCCTGCGTGCCCTCGACGCGGTCGCCCGGCTGGGCAGCGTCACTGCCGCCGCCCAGCAACTGAGCCTGACCCGCAGCGCCATCAGCCACCAGATCATCAGCCTGGAACAGAGCCTGGGTTTTGCCCTCACCGAACGGGTCGGGCGCGGCATCGGCCTGACCTACCAGGGCCAGTGCTATGCCCGGGAAGTGCGGCGCATCCTGGCCGACATCCAGGATGCCGGACGGCGTTTCGACGGCCTGGCGGTGTCCGGAAAACTGCGCATCAGCTGCAACCCGGGGTTCGCCAGCTTCTGGCTGTGCAATCACATCAACGGTTTTCTGCGCCAGTACCCCCAGGTGCAGTTGCAAGTGGTCAGCCCGCGCTCCCAGGACGACACCAGCGACGCCGAAGCCGACCTGTTCATCGCCTATGGCATCGGCGACTGGCCGGGGCTGCTGGTGGAGCAGATCGTTACCCTGCGCTTCTCGCCGGTGTGCAGCCCGCGCCTGATCAATACCATCGGCGGCCTGAAGACCCCGCTGGACCTCAAGGACTTCCCGCTGATCCACATGAGCGACACCAGCGACTGGCGGGTCTGGCTGGCGGCCGCCGGTGCCAGCCAGGTCAACCCCGACCGTGGCATCACCTTCTCCGACGCCCATTGCGCCCAGTCCGCCTGCATTGCCGCCCAGGGCGTGGCCATTGGCGACAACCTGCTCAGCGGCGACGCCCTGGCCCGGGGGCTGCTGGTGCGCCCGTTCGACATCAGTATCAGCGCCTTGCGCGGCTACTTCCTGGTGATCGACCCGGCCAAGGCCGAGCGCTCGGCGGTCCAGGCCTTCAGCGACTGGTTGAAGAACCAGTTGCAGACCAGCGCCCAGCACATCTCGGACGCCCCCTGCGGCGAACCCTGAGGCGCTCGCGACTGGGAAATTTCACTCACCAATGAGACAAAAATTATTCCATTGATGTGGCGTTGCTTTTCACAATAATGAGCCGACCGCCTGCTGTTCCGACAATAAAAATTCCATAGCGCAGGCCGGCTTTGCGGGAGATCTCCGTAGTGTCCAGCAGTCCCTCGACTCAACTCAGCGCCCAAGGAATCAGCCAGTTCTACGGCAACTTCACTGCCCTGGACGGCATCGACCTCGACGTTCGCCAAGGCGAATTCCTCACCCTGCTCGGCCCTTCGGGCTCAGGCAAGACCACCCTGTTGATGATCCTCGCGGGCTTCCTCACCCCCAGCGCCGGCAAGCTGCTGGAGCGCGGTGTGGACATCAGCCGGCGGCCGGCGGAAAAACGCAACTACGGCATGGTGTTCCAGGGCTACGCGCTGTTTCCCCACATGAGCGTGGCCGACAACGTCGCCTACCCGCTGCGCATCCGAGGCGTAAAGGCCGAGGAGCGCCAGCGCCGGGTCAAGCACATCCTCGAAGTGGTGGGCCTGGGCGCCCACCTGAACAAGAAGCCGTCCGAACTTTCCGGAGGCCAGCAACAGCGCGTGGCCATTGCCCGGGCCCTGGTATTCGAGCCGGACATGCTGCTGCTCGACGAGCCGCTCTCGGCCCTGGACAAGAACCTGCGCGAGCAACTGCAGACCGAGTTGCAACGCATTCATCGCCAGGTCGGCACCAGCTTCGTCTTCGTCACCCATGACCAGGGTGAAGCCCTGGCGCTGTCGACCCGCATCGCCATCTTCAACCAGGGGCGGCTGGCACAGATCGACACCCCGGAAACCATCTACGACCGCCCGCGCAACCGCTTCGTCGCCGAGTTCCTGGGCAAGATGAACCTGTTCCCGCTGCAGGGCCTTTCCCGCAACGGCAGCCAGGCCAGCGGACGCTTCGGCGACAACCCGCTGCAGGCCACCACGTCCGGGGAAATCAGCAGCCAGCCGCAATTGCTGGCGGTACGCCCGGAACACATGACCCTGCACACCGAGCGCCCGCAAGCCGGCGAGCACAACGTGCTGCCCGCCTGCCTCGGCGAGCGGGTGTACCAGGGCTCCAGCACCCACCTGGCGCTGAACATCAGCCCGGAAGTGGCACCGGTGAACCTCTCGGTGCCCGGCGACCACCCCGGCGCCCGATTGCCCAGCGGCACCCCGGTGTGGCTGAGCTGGCCGGTACGCCACAGCTTCCTGCTGGAAGCCTGAGCCGGCCGCTCCCCATCGCGCACAGCTCTCCCATAACAATAATCGGCCGGCGCGCCCTGCACCGGCCTCGCGAGGACTTGCCCCATGAGCCAGCACCATCAACGCGACTGCATTGAAATCCTCATCGAAAAAGCCCGCGGCGGGCAGGTCAGCCGCCGCACCTTCCTCCAGGCCATGGGCCTGCTGGCGGCGGTGCCCCTGGCATTGCGCAGCGGTATCAGCTGGGCCGCCGACAAGCCCCTGGTGGTGGTCAACTGGGGCGGCGACGCACTCAATGCCTTTCGCAGCGCCTGGACCGACAGCTTCACCAAGAGCACCGGCATCCCGGTGCGCATCGACGGCGCAGGCCCCACCGAAGGGGCCATCCGTTCGCAGTTGGCCAGCGGCCGGCCGAGCTGGGACGTGGTGGACGTGGACAGCTACAGCGCCATGACCCTGGGCCGCGACAAGGTCCTGCAACCCCTGGACTACAGCGTGGTGCAGCGGGACCTGGTGGCGCCGTCGCTGTCCCACGAACACGGCATCGCCGGCTACCTGTTCAGCTACGTGATCGCCTGGGACAGCCAGAAGTTCGGCGACAACGGCCCCAAGGACTGGGCGGATTTCTGGAACGTGGAGAAATTCCCCGGCAAACGCACCCTCTACAAGTGGATGAACGGCATGCTCGAAGCCGCGCTGCTGGCCGATGGCGTGGCCGCCGAGCAGTTGTACCCGCTGGACGTGCCCCGGGCCTTGCGCAAGATCGATGAGCTCAAGCCCCATGTCCTGTCGTTCTGGGGTTCGGGTGCGGAAAGCCAGCAGTTGATGATCGAAGGCGAAGCCTCCATGGGCGCCATCTGGCACACCCGCGCCACCCTGCTCCACGAAGACAGCGGCGGCCGCATCAAGTGGGGCTTCGACCATGCCTTCCTCAACGCCAGCAGCTGGGGCGTGCTCAAGGACAACCCCGCAGGCACCGCACCGGCCATGCAGTTCATCCAGCACGCCTTGCAGCCGGCCGGGCAACTGAAGCTGTTCGAAGCCCTGGGCAACGGCCCGTCCAACGCCGCCACCCAGCAACTGATGAGCGCCGAACAGCGGGAGATCAACTGCGCCTCCGAAGCCAACATGAAGAAGCAGATCTTCCTCGACACCCAGTGGTACGCCGACCACTACTCCAGCACCCTGGAGCAGTACCTGACCCACCTGTCCAAATGAGCCGCCGACCATGAGTGCAACCCGAACCGCACGCCTGGAACGCAGCCTGCTGCTGTTCCCGCTGCCGCTGCTGCTGGTGGTGTTCTATCTGTTGCCGTTCTTCGGCGTGGTGAGCTGGAGCTTCACCCTGCCGGAGACGGGCTTGGGGCAGTACCAGCGCATCGCAACCGATCCGGCGATCCACGACATGCTCCTGCGCACCCTGCGCCTGTGCCTGACCGTGAGCCTCTTGGCCCTGGTGATCGGCTACCTGCTGGCCTACTGCTGGGTGTTCAGCCCGCCGTTCTGGCAACGCATGGTGGAGATCTGCGTGTTCATCCCGTTCTGGATCTCGGTGCTGGTGCGCGCCTTCGGCTGGCTGATCGCCCTGCGCAGCAACGGCGTGGTCAACGACAGCCTGCTGTCCCTGGGCTGGATCGATCACCCCTTGCAACTGACCCGCAACGAACTGGGGGTGGTGATCGGCATGCTGCACTTCATGATCCCCTATGCCCTGTTCCCGCTGCTGTCGAGCATGCGCCAGCTGGATCAACGGGTGCTGCTGGCTTCCCGCGGCCTGGGGGCCGGTACCCTGCGCACCTTCTGGCAGGTGCTGCTGCCGCAGACCCTGCCGGGGCTGCTGGGGGCCTTCATCATGGTCTTCGTGTTCTGCCTGGGCTTCTTCATCACCCCGGTGCTGCTGGGCGGCGGGCAGACGGTGATGATTGCCGAATACGTGTTCCTGCAGATGTTCCAGACCAGCAACTGGGGCCTGGGCGCGGCCCTGAGCCTGGTGCTGCTGACCCTGGTCAGCGCGCTGATCTGGCTGCTGATGCGCATCACCCGTGTCAACCGACTGGTGGGTTGAGGTCACTATGAATACACATCGCACTGCCCTGAGTACCCGCCTGATCGCCGTGGTCGCCATGGCCTTCATGCTGTTCCCGCTGCTGACGGTGATCCCGGTTTCCTTCACCGCCAAACGCTACCTGTCGATGCCCGACGGCAATTGGTCGCTGCGCCACTACGAGGCGCTGCTGAGCAACCCCGACTGGCTGTCGAGCATCGGCCAGAGCCTGGCCATCGCCAGCGCCACCAGCCTGATCGCCACCCTGCTGGCGGTGAGCTTCAGCCTCGGCATCTGGTACCTGCGCTCGCGCCTGGCGACCCTGCTGATCGGGCTGGTGCTGCTGCCCATGGCCATTCCGCCGGTGATCTCGGCGCTGGTGCTGTACTTCATGGAAACCAACCTCGGGCGCATCGCCCCGGGCTGGGGCTACGACACCCTGCCCGGGGTGGTGATCGCCCATGTGGTGATGGTGGTGCCCTACGGCGTGGTGACCATGCTGGTGGCGCTGAGCCAGGTGGACCGGCGCATCGAGCTGGCCTCGCGCAACCTGGGGGCGAGCCTGATGCAGACCACCTTCCTGGTGATGTTGCCGAACCTCAAGCTGGGGATCTTCTCCACCGCGCTGCTGAGCTTTGCCCTGTCCTGGGAAGAGGTGGCGGTGACCCTGTTCATCACCAGCGTCGACGTCAACACCCTGCCGCGGCGGATCTGGAGCGGCCTGCGCGATAACGTCGACCCCAGCGTGGCGGCGATCTCGGTGCTGCTGATCGGCCTGACCCTGCTGGTGCTCATGGGCCGCCTGGCCTTGCAGTACGCCGCCCAGCGCCGCGCCCGCCCCTAACTCCCTGTGGCGAGGGAGCTTGCTCCCGCTGGCTGGCGAAGCCGGCCCAAGGCCAGAGCCCCGGATCTTGCAGGCAGATCACGGACAAAGGCGTTGCGGCCGCTGCGCGCCCGCCCCTCGCCACAGCGCCCAGCCTCCTCCCTGGCTATTCGCTTGCGAGCTGACCGAAGTCATCTCCTTTCCCCCACGTTTTATCCGATAGTGCTGCGCTCACCCACCCGGTTGCCCGGGCTCTTCTAGACTCAAGGAGTGGTCGTATTCGGAACCGAACGGGTCGCTTTCATGCGGTTCAATCAGAGGCAGCGTGTCAAGCTGCCCTTTATGCCCTGAACAGGTGCGGCAACGACCGCGCCGGGTACAACAAGATGCCCATTCAGGGTGCATGGCCAACGGCCTGAAACGCCGCGCTACCGTGACGTGGCAACCAGCGCCGCAGCCGACACTTTCGGACAGCCGACAACCACCAGGTGTGTCCGTGACCGTGAGGAATTGCTGTATGCCTGATGAAACGCTGCATCTGCCGTTGATCCACACCCTGCTGGAACGCCACAGAGGCGTCCCGGGTGCACTGTTGCCCATTCTCCACCAGATCCAGGAAGAGCTCGGCTACATCCCCGATCTGGCCATCCCCGAGATCGCCCACGCGCTCAATCAGAGCCAGGCGGAAGTGCGCGGGGTGATCAGCTTCTACCATGACTTTCGTACCTCGCCGCCGGCGCGGCACATCCTGCGCCTATGTCGCGCCGAGTCCTGCCAGAGCCGCGGCGCCGAGCAACTGGCAGCGCAACTGCGCGAGCGTCTGCAGCTGGATGACCACGGCAGCAGCACCGACGGTTCCATCAGCCTGCGGCCGGTGTACTGCCTGGGGGCCTGTGCTTGTTCGCCGGCCCTGGAGCTGGATGGCCAGCTGCATGCACGCCTGAGCGCCGAGCGCCTGGACGCGCTGCTGGACAGTTGCCGGGAGGACGTGTGATGCCCAGCCTCTACCTGCCCTGTGATTCCCTGGCCCGGGCCGTGGGCGCCGACGCGGTGGCCGAGGCCATCGCCACCCAGGCCGAGCAGCGCCAGCTGCCACTGCAACTGCAACGCACCAGCTCCCGTGGCCTGTATTGGCTGGAGCCGCTTTTGGAAGTCGACACCCCGGACGGACGCCTGGGCTTCGGCCCGCTGAGCGTCGCCGAAGTGCCTTCGCTGCTGGACGCCCTGCAAGGCGACCCCGCCAGCCATCCCCTGGCCCTGGGCCGGGTCGAAGAATTGCCCTACCTGAAGAGCCAGCAACGCCTGCTGTTCGCCCGCGCCGGCATTACCCGGCCGTTGTCCCTGGCCGACTATCGGGCTCACGGCGGCTTCGAGGGCCTGAGCCTCGCCATCGCCCTGGGTGGTGAGCAGACCGTGGCCGCGGTGCTCGACTCCGGCCTGCGTGGCCGTGGCGGCGCGGCCTTCCCCGCCGGGATCAAATGGCGCACCGTGCGTGACACCCCGCCGCAGCAGAAGTACGTGGTGTGCAACGCCGACGAAGGCGACTCCGGCACCTTCGCCGACCGCATGCTGATGGAAGGCGATCCGTTCCTGCTGATCGAAGGCATGGCCATTGCCGGCCTCGCGGTCGGCGCCAGCCATGGCTACATCTATGTGCGCTCGGAATACCCCCAAGCGGTGGCCACCTTGCGCGAGGCCCTGGACATCGCCCGGGATGCCGGTTACCTGGGGGCCAATGTCGGCGGCAGTGGCCAGGCCTTCGACCTGGAAGTACGGGTCGGCGCCGGGGCCTATATCTGCGGCGAGGAAACCGCCCTGCTGGACTCCCTGGAAGGCAAGCGCGGCATCGTCCGCGCCAAGCCGCCGATCCCGGCGCTGCAAGGCCTGTTCGGCCAGCCGACCCTGGTGCACAACGTGCTGACCCTGGCCTCGGTACCGCTGATCCTGGAAAAGGGCGCGGCGTTCTATCGCGACTACGGCATGGGCCGTTCCCTGGGCACCATGCCCTTCCAGCTGGCGGGCAACGTGCGCCATGGCGGCCTGGTGGAGCGGGCCTTCGGCCTGACCCTGCGCGAGCTGGTGGAAGGCTATGGCGGCGGCACCGCCAGTGGCCGGCCGCTGAAGGCCGCGCAAGTGGGCGGCCCCCTGGGCGCCTGGGTGCCGCCGGCGCAGTTCGATACGCCCCTGGATTACGAAGCCTTCGCCGCCATGGGCGCGATGCTCGGCCACGGTGGCGTGGTGGTGGCCGATGACAGCCTGGACATGGCCCGCATGGCGCGCTTCGCCCTGCAGTTCTGCGCCGAGGAATCCTGCGGCAAATGCACCCCGTGCCGCATCGGCTCGACCCGCGGCGTGGAGGTCATCGACCGCCTGCTGGCCGCGCCACAGGCCGAGGAGCGCCAGACCCAGGCGATCATCCTCAAGGACCTGTGCGACACCCTGCAATACGGCTCGCTGTGCGCCCTGGGCGGGATGACCTCCTACCCGGTGGCCAGCGCCCTGAAGCACTTTCCCGCCGACTTCGGTCTGGCGTCCTCGGAGGCCGAGCAATGATCAGTATTTTCGACCCAGCCACAGATATCGACCTCAATGCCGTGGACTTCGGCACCCCGGCCCGCGACAGCCAGGTGCAGGTCAGCCTGAACATCGACGGGCGCAGCATCAGCGTGCCCCAGGGCACCTCGGTGATGCGCGCCGCGGCCCTGCTGGGCACCACCATTCCCAAACTCTGCGCCACCGACAGCCTGGAAGCCTTCGGCTCGTGCCGCATGTGCCTGGTGGAGATCGACGGCATGCGCGGCTACCCGGCTTCCTGCACCACCCCGGTCAGCGAAGGCATGGTGGTGCATACGCAAACGCCGAAACTGGCAACCCTGCGCCGCAACGTGATGGAGCTGTACATCTCCGACCACCCCCTGGACTGCCTGACCTGCTCGGCCAATGGCAACTGCGAACTGCAGACCGTGGCCGGCCAGGTGGGCCTGCGGGAAGTGCGCTACGGCTATGACGGCGCCAACCACCTGGACGATCAGAAAGACACCTCCAACCCCTACTTCGACTACGACCCGAGCAAGTGCATCGTCTGCAACCGCTGCGTGCGCGCCTGCGAGGAAACCCAGGGCACCTTCGCCCTGACCATCAGCGGCCGCGGCTTCGAATCCCGGGTCGCGGCGGCCGGTGGCGACAACTTCCTGGACTCCGAATGCGTGTCCTGCGGCGCCTGCGTGCAGGCCTGCCCCACCGCCACCCTGATGGAAAAGAGCGTGGTGCAAATGGGCCAGCCGGAGCGGGCGGTGATCACCACCTGCGCCTACTGCGGGGTGGGTTGCTCGTTCCGCGCCGAGATGAAGGGCGACCAGCTGGTGCGCATGGTTCCGGACAAGAACGGCCAGGCCAACCATGGCCACTCCTGCGTCAAGGGCCGCTTCGCCTGGGGCTACGCCACCCACCCGGACCGCATCACCAAGCCGATGATCCGCAAGCACATCAGCGACCCGTGGCAGGAAGTCAGCTGGGACGAAGCGGTGACCTACGCCGCCAGCGAACTGCGGCGCATCCAGCTCAAGTACGGCCGCGATTCCATCGGCGGCATCACCTCCAGCCGGTGCACCAACGAGGAAACCTACCTGGTGCAGAAGCTGGTGCGGGCGGCCTTCGGCAACAACAACGTCGACACCTGCGCCCGTGTCTGCCACTCGCCCACCGGCTACGGCCTCAAGCAGACCCTGGGGGAATCCGCCGGTACCCAGAGCTTCGACTCGGTGATGCAGGCCGACGTGATCCTGGTGATGGGCGCCAACCCCAGCGACGCCCACCCGGTGTTCGGCTCCCAGCTCAAGCGCCGCCTGCGTGAAGGGGCCAAGCTGATCGTCATCGATCCGCGGCGCATCGACCTGGTGGACTCGGTGCACGCCCGTGCCGAGCTGCACCTGGCCCTGCGCCCCGGCACCAACGTGGCCATGCTCAATGCCCTGGCGCATGTGATCGTCACTGAAGGGCTGGTCGACCAGGAGTTCGTCAGCGCCCGCTGCGAGCCCGAGGCCTTCGCCCTGTGGAGCGACTTCGTCAGCCGCGCGGACAACTCGCCGGAAGTGCTCGGCGCCATCTGCGGCGTGCCCGCCGTCGATATCCGTGCCGCCGCCCGCCTCTACGCCACCGGCGGCAACGCGGCGATCTACTACGGCCTGGGGGTCACCGAGCACAGCCAGGGCAGCACCTCGGTCATGGGCATCGCCAACCTGGCCATGGCCACCGGCAACATCGGCCGCGAAGGGGTGGGCGTGAACCCGCTGCGGGGGCAGAACAACGTCCAGGGTTCCTGCGACATGGGCTCCTTCCCCCACGAGCTGCCGGGCTATCGGCACATCTCCAACCAGGCGGTGCGCCAGCAGTTCGAGCAGGCCTGGAACGTCACCCTGCAGGCAGATCCCGGGCTGCGCATTCCCAACATGTTCGAAGCGGCCCTGGGCGGCAGCTTCAAGGGCCTGTACTGCCAGGGCGAGGACATCGCCCAGAGCGACCCCAACACCCAGCACGTGACCGCCGCCCTGTCGGCCATGGAATGCGTGGTGGTGCAGGATATCTTCCTCAACGAAACCGCCAAGTTCGCCCACGTGTTCCTGCCGGGCTCCTCGTTCCTGGAAAAGGACGGCACCTTCACCAACGCCGAGCGGCGCATCTCCCGGGTGCGCAAGGTCATGGAGCCCCTGGGCGGCAAGGCCGACTGGGAAGGCACCCTGGCCCTGGCCGCGGCCCTGGGCTACCCGATGCACTACAGCCATCCTTCGGAAATCATGGATGAGATCGCCCGCCTGACCCCGACCTTCACCGGCGTCAGCTACGCCAGCCTGGACCGCCACGGCAGCCTGCAATGGCCGTGCAACGACGCCGCGCCGGACGGCACGCCAACCATGCATATCGACGAGTTCGTGCGTGGCAAGGGGCGTTTCATGCTCACCGGCTACGTGCCCACCGACGAGAAGGTCAATGGCCGCTACCCGCTGCTGCTGACCACCGGCCGGATCCTCAGCCAGTACAACGTCGGCGCCCAGACCCGGCGCACCGACAACGTCGCCTGGCACGCCGAGGACCGCCTGGAAATCCACCCCACCGACGCCGAGAGCCGGGGCATCAACGAAGGCGATTGGGTGGGCATCGGCAGCCGCGCCGGGCAGACCGTGCTGCGGGCCCGGGTTACTGAGCGGGTGGCGCCGGGGGTGGTCTACACCACCTTCCACTTCCCCGAGTCGGGGGCCAACGTGATCACCACCGACAACTCCGACTGGGCCACCAACTGTCCGGAGTACAAGGTCACCGCGGTGGAGGTCAGCCGCGTCTACCACCCTTCCGAATGGCAGAAGCGCTACCAGGCATTCAGCGAAGAACAGCATCGCCTGCTGGACAAGCGTGGCCGCTCCCGGGGCGGCAAGGCGGAGGTGCGCCGATGAGCACCGCCAACCTGATCAAGATGGCCAACCAGATCGCCTCGTACTTCGCCAATGAGCCGGACCAGGTACAGGCCGTGCTCAGCGTGCGCAACCACATGCAGATGTTCTGGACCCCAGGCATGCGCAAGGAACTGCTGGCCTGGCAGACCGAGCAGCAAGGGGCCGAACTGCATCCACTCGTGCAGCAGGCGGTGCGCGACGCGGGTTGGGAGGCCTAGACCCACCCTCACCCCCGGCCTGCTACCCCAGGCCGGGGCTACCCTCCAACGGTTCAGCTACCCGGGCACTTGCTGTCCACCGGCGGCTTGGCCTGGACCGCCATCGGCATGACCGCTCCCGGCTTGCCCAGGGGCAACAACTGGTACACCGCAAAGGCACAGATGGCTGCGGTTTCGCCGTTCGCCTGGGGGATGTAGTTCAGGCCGACATAGGCCTCGTAGCTCTTGCCCGGCTCGAACAGCACCACCTTCTTCACCTCGGGGCAGGTGCTGTAGGTGCTGCCATAGCCACCTGCCGCCACGCCCCCGCCTTCCAGCAGGAAAGGCCGGCCCGCCGGTACCCGGTACTCGGTGGCGATCTCGTTGTAGGCACCCTCGCCCCGGCGGATAGCCCCTACGTAGGCCGGCAGTTTCGGCGCGAACCTGGGCAGCATGTCGATCTGTCGGGGCTGCACCGGGAACTGCGGGTAGTTGATGTTGGCCTTTTGATCGCTACCGAAACGCCCGGCCTTGGCCAGGCGCTTGCTGTCCCCCAGGCACCCGGCATAGGCATCCCCGCGCACCTCGCCGTTGGTGATCACCCGCAACTGTGCGGTCGGCACGCTCAGGGGCGGTTCCGAATAGGGCTGTACCGGTTTGACACTGCAAGCGCCGAGCAACGCCAACGCGGCCAGCAGGGTGGGAGTTGCGAGATTCATCACTGAAGTTTCCTTTGACTGAGGCGGCCACCGGGCCCGCACAGGCTATCGGCCGAGTGCCCGCAGCCTTCACTGCCACCCTGGCACTTTCCAAAAAACACAAGCCAGCTTGTGCCCGCCGGGATGTACCCGGCAACCCCTGCCACCTACGCTGCTCCGACCTGCCTTCAACAACAAAAACAAAAGGAAGCGACGGCTATGGCACTCGATTATCTGGTAATGGCGATCTACGTCCTGCTGATGGCTGGCCTCGGCTGGTGGGGCATGCGCAAAGTGAAAAGCCAGGATGACTTTCTGGTGGCCGGGCGCCGCCTGGGCCCGGCCCTGTACCTGGGCACGCTGTCGGCGGTGATGCTCGGCGGCGCTTCCACCATAGGCTCGGTGCGCCTGGGCTACAGCTACGGCATTTCCGGGCTGTGGCTGGTGTTCATGCTGGGCCTGGGGATCATCGTGCTGAGCCTGGTGTTCTCCCGGCAGATCGCCCAGTTGCGGGTCTTTACCGTGACCCAGATCCTGGAGCAGCGCTATCAGGCGTCCTCGCGGCTGATCGGTGGCTGCGTGATGGTGGCCTACGACCTGATGGTGGCGGTGACCGCCACCATCGCCATCGGCTCGATCACCGAAGTGGTGTTCGAGATCCCGCGGATCACCGCGATCCTCTGCGGAGGCGGCCTGGTGATCTTCTACTCGGTGATCGGCGGCATGTGGTCGCTGACCCTCACCGACATCATCCAGTTCGTGATCATGACCCTGGGGATCTTCGGCGTCCTGCTGCCCATGAGCCTGGGCCAGGCCGGCGGCCTGGAAGCCTTGCAGGCCAACCTGCCGGCGGGCTTCTTCGAGATGGGCAATATCGGCCTGGACACCATCCTCACCTACTTCCTGCTGTACTTCTTCGGCGCCCTGATCGGCCAGGACATCTGGCAGCGGCTGTTCACCGCCCGCAGTGAAAACGTGGTGCGCTACGCCGGGCTCGGCGCCGGGATCTACTGCATGTTCTATGGCGCCGCCTGCGCCCTGGTGGGGGCCGCCGCCAAGATGCTGTTGCCGGACCTGGCGGTGGCGGAAAACGCCTTCGCCGAAGTCACCCGCAGTGTGTTGCCCGCCGGCCTGCGCGGCTTGGTGGTGGCCGCGGCCCTGGCCGCCATCATGTCCACCGCCAGCGCCTGCCTGCTGGCTTCGGCCACGGTGCTCAAGGAAGACATCTACAGCCGCTTCCTTACCCGGGGCGGGGAAAACCACCTGGCCAGCAGCCGCTGGATCACCCTCGGGCTGGGTGCGGCGATGCTGTTGATGGCGTGCCTGGTGAATGACGTGATCGCCGGGCTGAGCATCGCCTACAACCTGCTGGTGGGCGGCCTGCTGGTGCCGATCATGGGCGCACTGCTGTGGCGCCGCGCCTCGGCCAGGGGCGCCATCGCCTGCATGCTCACCGGCAGCCTGACGGTGATCGCGTTCATGGTCCGCGACGGCATTCTCGCCAACACCCCGATCTACTACGGGCTCGGGGTCAGCCTGCTGACCTTTGTCGGCGTCAGCCTGACAAGCCGGGCAGCACCGGCACTGCGCAGCGCCGCCGAATAAACCCTTCACAGCGAACAAGGAACCCCGCCATGTCCAAGCCCTTTCCCCAGCCCGTGGATGCCGCCCTGGTACCACGCTTCGCCGGCATTCCAAGCTTCATGCGCCTGCCGCTGTTCGACGACCCGACCCAGGTGCAGATCGCCCTGGTGGGCGTGCCCTGGGACGGCGGCACCACCAACCGTGCCGGTGCCCGCCACGGCCCGCGGGAGGTGCGCAACCAGTCGAGCCTGATGCGCAAGGTGCACCATGTCAGCCGCATCGCCCCCTATGACCTGGTCCGGGTCGGTGACCTGGGTGATGCACCGGTGAACCCCATCGACCTGCTGGATTCGCTGAAACAGATCGAAGGTTTCTTCAGTCAATTGCACCAGGCCGGCGCCGTGCCCCTGGCGGTGGGTGGCGACCACCTGGTGACCCTGCCGATCTTCCGCGCCCTGGCCCGCCACCGGCCCATCGGCATGGTGCACTTCGATGCCCACTCCGACACCAACGACCGCTACTTCGGCGACAACCTCTACACCCATGGCACGCCCTTTCGCCGCGCCATCGAAGAAGGCCTGCTGGACCCCAAGCGCACGGTGCAGATCGGCATTCGCGGTTCGATCTACAGCGCCGACGACGAGGCTTTCGCCCGGGACTGCGGGATTCGCGTGATCCACATGGAAGAGTTCGCCGACATCGGCGTCGAAGCCACCCTGGCCGAAGCCCGGCGCGTGGTGGGCGACGGCCCGACCTACATCAGCTTCGATGTCGACGTGCTCGACCCGGCCTTCGCCCCCGGCACCGGCACCCCGGAGATCGGCGGCATGACCACCCTCCAGGCCCAGCAGATGATCCGTGGCTTGCGCGGCCTGAACCTGGTCGGCGCCGACGTGGTGGAAGTCTCGCCGCCCTTCGACGTCGGCGGCGCCACCGCCCTGGTGGGCGCGACCCTGATGTTCGAGTTGCTGTGCATCCTCGCCGAATCGATAGCGCAAGGCTCCTGAGGAGGGCCAGCCAATCGTTTGCCAGCGGACGCGGCCCTGAGCGCTTCGCAAAAATAGTCAGATTTCAGGGGTTTACAGAAGCCCGCCAATCGCTATAATCGTCGCCCTGACACGCCGGTATAGCTCAGTTGGTAGAGCAACTGACTTGTAATCAGTAGGTCCCGGGTTCGACTCCTGGTGCCGGCACCATACAAAACAAAGCCCTCGCAGCGATGCGAGGGCTTTGTTGTTTCCAGGGTCAAACAATCCTCTCCCGATGCCTTCAGCACCTTGCTGGACCCGGTATCGCCGCGCTTCAGCCCCCTTACCCTTCTTCGCAAGTCCCACAAGCACAATGTCCTTCGTGTTTAATGCACATCGCCAGCACGACTCCGGCAGGTGTTTTGCGCTAGTGTTTCCTGCGGACTCGGACGTTCTTCACGTGCACGGCCTTTGAATCAGGTGCAACCGCTCATGACCCATGCAACGCCCTCCATCAAACTCAGCACGCTTCAGCAAATAGCGCCCTACCTGAGCATGCGCGGGGTGTCGCCGCTGGAGTTCTTCCGGCGTTACGGGATTTCCCCGCAGGTTTTTCAATACCCGGATGCCTGGGTGCCACGAGCGACCTGTTTTCACATCGCCAATGAAATGGCCGCAGTCGCACAGGACCCCTTCGCGGGTGCAACGGTGGGGCATCTGATCGAAGTACGCTCACTCGGCGCCTGGGGCGGGTTGATCCTGGGTTCGACCAACCTTGCCCAGGCGTGCGCAGTGGCAGCGATCCATACGGACTTACTGCATCAAGGAAGTGACGTAAGAATCGTTACCGAAGGCCGTACGACGAAGCTGATCCAGCACTTCACCGGGCAGCACGGGGCTGATCCGAAACAGGTCATTCTCGGCACTCTGGCGCTGCTGAGGAAAGTGCCGCTCATGTCCGGCGAGCCTTGCGCCATACGGGTGCATCTGCAAAACCCGCGGGAGCGAGGAGATGAGGCGCTGGAGGAGTACCTGGGGCCGAATCTGCACATGAACGCGAAGCACAACATGATCGAATTCGATCGTGAGCTGCTCGACACCCCTTTGCAGCCTGTTCGGGATGACGCCTGGAAAGTCACCGAGGCCCTGAAGTCGACCACGCAAGCTGCCGGTGTGCTGATCGAACGGATCGCGGATCAGGATCAATCCAAACTTACCGCTATTTCAAGAAACATCGGCTTGTCTTCCCGAACGCTACAGCGTCGCCTCAAGTACTGCGGCATCGACTTCGAAGACCTGCGTGACGAGACCCGTCGCAGCGAAGCACTGCAATTGATTGCCAGCGGCAAATACACCGCGACCGAAATTGCCTACATGGTGGGCTACAGTGACCAGGCGCACTTTACCCGAGCCTTCAAGCGCTGGACCGGAAGTTCGCCGTCGCGCTACCGCTCGCTCTTGAAAGATGATCGTTAACCTCTTCGCCTGACCCTCCCGCCCCACTATCGGACGCCTTCAAATAACCCACTTCGCGGTACTTGCCTGGTGTGCTTTTGGCACCAAATGGCAAGTTTCCAGCGGGGTGTTCTTTTACAGTCTGAAAAGGTAATGCCCACTTAAAAGCGCTAGAGGTTTACATGCCCGATTCATCCACGGCCTGCATCGTCGCCCTGACGCTGGCCACTTTTGCCAGTGCACACGCTCAGTCATCCGCTGACGCGACGGTGCCGGTAAATGTCGATAACTTTGCTCGTGCCGAGTCCGACCTCTACATGGGCAAGAGTGTGAAGAGTGGAGGCTTGGGGCGGTTTGTTCACAGCCGCGAAGCAGTTGCCATCGACGCTCAGGATGTCATCCGCATGAACAGGGACACGCTTTACTCGTCAGCGGTGTTCGATCTCGATGCCGGCCCGGTGACTGTCACCTTGCCTGAAGCCGGTGAGAGGTTCATGTCGATGCAAGTGGTCAACGAAGATCACTATGTGCCGGCAGTCATTTATGGGCCCGGTCCCCATACGCTGGCGAAAGAGGACATCGGCACACGCTACGTATTTGTCGCTATCCGCCTGTTCTTCAACCCCACGGATCGCAAAGACCTCGAGCAGGTGCATGCGCTGCAGGACGCCATCCAGGTCAGCCAGGCCAGGCACGGGGAGTTCGTGGTTCCGAAATGGGATCAGGCGAGCCAGAAAAAAGTGCGTGATGCCCTGGCTGTTCTGGGTTCGACCCTTCCCGACTACAACCAGTCCTTTGGCCCGAAAGGCAGGGTCGATCCGGTGCGCCACCTGATCGGAACCGCTACGGGCTGGGGCGGCAACCCGAGCAGGGACGCCATCTACCTCGGAGCAGTATTGCCGCACAACGATGGAAAAACCGTCTACCGCCTCAAGGTCGAACAGGTACCGGTCAAGAGTTTCTGGTCGGTGAGTGTTTACAACGCCGACGGGTACTTTCAGAAAAACCCCTATGACGCCTATTCGCTGAACAACCTCACTGCCAAGAAAAGTGCCGATGGTTCAATTGTCATCCAGTTCGGGGGTTGCGAGGCCAAGGTCGTCAATTGCCTGGTTACGACACCCGGCTGGAACTACACCGTCAGGCTCTATCGACCGAGTAACGAAATACTCAGTGGCCAATGGCGTTTTCCAACGCCCGAGCCCGTCGATTTGTAAATTCGATTATTCGAGCAAGTGCAAGTTTGTCGAAACGACGGACTCCTGCCATCGGTACTTGTAAACGCACTGGGTCGATCCATGAGGCCAGCGCTTGCGCCGGGGGTTTACCGGCCTGCACGCGCCTCGGATACCAGCACCTGCACGTTGAATATTGGTGACCAACTCAGCAATGGCTCTGCACTACAGAGTTCACACCCAAGGAAATGAACAATGACACTCAAGGATCATTCACATTCTTTCAGGTCTCCCGTGGTGTTCTCCCTAAGTGCAGCCCTTGCATTGATGCTGGTGCCGCCTGCCCAGGCTGCCCAGGCTGCCCCGGCCGATTCAGCCGGCACGCCATCGGTGACGGTAGGCGGCGGCTTGGCTGTTGGCCCGTTGTACCAGGGCTCTTCCCACTACGCGGCCTTCCCGTCACTGAAGCTCAAGGCGGTCATGCCAACCCAGGACTGGGGCACCTTTACCGCGGCCTTTCCCGAAGGGCTGCGATGGGATCTGCCGGGGCTGGCGCCTTTTGGCGTGGCCCTGCTGGTGGGCTATGACCCGGGGCGCAAGGAACGCATTCACACCCTGGACGGCCGTGATGACTACCTGCGGGGCATGGGCAACCTGGACAGCACCGCCCTGGTGGGGGCGGAGGCGTACTGGGTCCTGCCCGCCGGCCGCTTGTTCGTACGCGGCCTGCAATCGAGCCAGAGGCGCAATTACGGTGGCGAAAGCCTGGGCCGTACGGCGTACCTGGAAGCCGGGGTCGCCACCACCTACCCACTGTCTTCGACCTTGACCCTGGACTCGACGCTGTACGGCACCTGGAGCAACGAGAACGACATGATGGCCCGCTTCGGCGTCACCGCCCAGCAAGCCGCACGCACCCGGTTCGATGAATACCACCCCGGTGGCGGGATGCGCGACGTGACCTTGAAGCTGGGCCTGACCTGGCAATGGCAGCCACAGCTGGCGCTGGAAGGTGGCGTCAAGACCTACGCCCTGGTCTCCGACGCCCGTGACAGCCCGCTGACGGGGGAAAAGGTCGGTGCCGGAGCCTATCTGGACGCCTTGTACCGGTTCTGATCAGCCGTGGTCATGGATAGAAAAGAGAACGCACGATGAAAAAAACACCTGAACCCTTCGCGGTGACGCTGTCCCTGGCCGGCCTTCTATGGTCGGCATGGGCGCTGGCCGAGGACGCCGCCACGAAGGTCACCGACCCGCACTTCAAGCTGGCACCAGGCTACCTTGAACCGGCTGACTTGCCTGTACGCCTGGCATTGCTCGGGGCGCCGCCAAAACCGGGCTCCGCAGCCCTCGCGCGGGATGAAGAAGCACGGCGTGCGGCGCTGGCGCTGCGTGGCTCGAGCCGGGAGAAACTCGCGGCAACCGATGCAGAACTGTCATTCCCCGGCCCGGCGAAAACCTTCTCTTGCGCGCTGGGCACGCAGATCAGCGAAAAGACCACCCCCCATCTCTATACCTTGATGCAGCGCACCCTGACGGATGCGGGGGGCTCCACCTACGCCGGAAAGAATGCCTACAACCGTACCCGCCCCTTCGTGGTGCACGACGAAGGCACGTGCCGCAAGGACATGGAGCCACTGCTGCGCACGGATGGCTCCTGGCCCTCCGGCCACTCCGCCGCGGGCTGGGCCTGGGGCCTGGTCCTGGCCGAGATCAACCCGGCCCGCGCCACCGAACTGATGACCCGTGGCCTGGCATACGGCCAGAGCCGGGTCATCTGCGACGCCCACTGGCAAAGCGACGTGGACGCTGGACGCATCATGGGGGCCGCGACGGTGGCCAGCCTGCATGGCAATAAGGCGTTCCTCGCCGATCTGGCGGCCGCGAAGGAGGAGGTCAAGGCGGCGCAGCAGGCCGGCCTGAAACCTGCGCAGGACTGCGCAGCCGAAGGCGTGGCTCTTGGGCTGACCCAGCACTGATCGGAGAAACAGCATGATCCACCGTGACCATCCGCACTCACCGGTGCTGCTTCGGCACACCCGCCTGGCGCTGCTGCTGGGCGCCTTGACGACCGCTGGAACCAGCCTGCCGCTGGTGGCCATGGCGGCAGACGACGATGGCTGGCGGTTCAACGGCGGCCCGTACGTCTGGGGCGCCGGGATCCGCGGGCACGTAGGCCACCGCAGCACAGGGACCCAGTTCATCAAGTCCGACTTCTCGGACATCGCGCGCAGTGTCGACATGTCGGTAATGCTGATGGGCGAAGCGCGGCGCGGCCCCTACAGCGTGCTCGCCGACCTGATGTACATCGACACCGACACCCGCAACCGGCTGCCAACCGGAGCGCTGGCGTCCAAACTTGAAGTGCAGAGCAAGACCGCCTCGGGTTTCCTGGGGGGCGGCTACCAGGTGCTGGGGGATGACGACCATCGCCTGGACATCGCCGGCGGCGTGCGCGTCTGGTACAGCAGCACCAGCATCACCCTGCACGGTGGGCCGGCCGGGGGCCTGTCGGGCTCGGACAAGGCCACCTGGGCCGACGCGATGGCGGGGGTGCGCGGGCACTACGCCGTGAATGAGCGGTTCTGGCTCTCCGCCTGGGGCATGGCGGGCGCCGGGCAGTCCCGGGAAGACTGGGACCTGGCCGCACTGGCGGGCTGGGAGTTCCTGCCGGGCTTTTCGGCGGTGGCCGGCTACCGGGCCATGGGGGTCGATTATCGCCATGACGGGTTTGTCTACGACATTGTCCAGAAGGGCCCGTTGCTGGGTATCAGTGGGCGCTTCTGAGCCTTGCATGGCAAGGCTCCCCCCAGGCATGCGCTTCATGCTCCAATAGCCGCCGATTCCAGCTGCACGCAGGCCGCCCATGAAGCCCATCGCCGTATCAATCCTGACCCTCTTGCTCCACTCCCTGCTATTCAGCGCCCCGGCCCTGGCCGGTGATGCCGAAGCCGGCGCCAAGCTGTTCAAGCGCCTGTGCAGCGGCTGCCATAACATCGGGCCTTCGGTGCGCAGCTCCTTCGGGCCGCAGCTCAATGGCATCATCGACCGCCCCGCCGGCAGCGCCGCGGACTACCAGTACTCGACGGCCATGAAGTCCTCGGGCATTGTCTGGAGCCGAGACAAGCTCATCCAGTACCTGGAAGATCCCAAGGCCGTGGTACCCGGCACCCGAATGATTTTCTGGGGGCTGAGCGATGAGGAAAAAATCGATAATCTGCTGGCCTATCTGCAGACGTTCCAGACCCCCTGACCCGTTTTCGACAAGGATGTGTTGATGAAGCTCCCTTTGCTCTCGCTGGCGGCCATGAGCCTCGCCCTGGGCGCGCTGGCGCCCGATCTGCAGGCCGCCGGCTTCGACTGCGCCAAGGCCTCGACCCAAGTGGAAAAGACCGTCTGCGCCACGCCGACGCTGTCCGCCAAGGACGAGGATATGACCCGCCGCTACCAGGCGCTGAAACACTTGCAGGTGTTCCGCCTGCTGCAAGGCCACTGGTTGAAGAACACCCGCAATACCTGTCCCGACACCGATTGCCTGGAGTCGGTCTACCGGGCCCAGGTGAAAATGCTCACGTCGCTGCCGATTCCTCCCGCGCCCGCCCCGGACGCACTGCGCCCACTGGCTCCCGGCGAGGCGTACCTGGTCTATGACCCGGACGACTGGCAGAACTTCACCCTGGCCACCTTCAACAGCACCCTGCCCCAGGGCGACCAGCAGATCGTCGATGCCCAGGTGATCGCCGGGGTGCTGCATGTGGTGCTGTTTGTCGGGCGCTATCAGCAGGGCAAGCCGGTGTATATCGGCACCCTGTATGAGTACGCCGATGACCAGCCGGGGCTGCATCCCATCGCCCAGGACATCGCCTTCGCCGGCTGGGCCAATCCCGGGGCCAACGACCAGGGGCCGCGCTACGCCGGGATAGTCGATGGCCAGTTCTACTACCGCGAGCAGCTGGCGGGCCAGTTGCAGCAAAGCATGGTCTACCGCCTGGGTTCGCGCAGCGCACCCTCCAGCACCCAGCAGGTGTTCCAGGTTGGCTCCAACACCTTCATGCACGCCCGGGCGCGGGTGGAGCAGGACCTCAACCGCGACAGCAGCCAGCTGTCCCTGAACTATGACCGCGCCAACGCTGGCAGCCATTCGGAGAACATCACCGAGCAGAAACAGCCCGATGCCGGATGGGCCATCGTCAACCCGACCTGGAGCACCACGCGCCCGGTGCTGTACTTCGATAACCAAGGGCCCCGGGCCTGTATCTGGCGGGTCGATATGCGGGGCAAGGAGTTGTCGAAGATAGTCACCGATCACGACGCAATGTCGGCCCGGCCGGTGGATATCCATGGCCGTGAAGCGGTGGTCTACCTGCAGGGCAACCAGCTGAAGTTCGCCATCAATCCGGACGACTGACGGGCAGCTCCCGCGGATAAAAAAGGCTCGCGATCAGGCGAGCCTTTTTTATTGCATCAACCACGCTGCATTCAAGGCAGCGTGATCTTGTACTCGGCCAGCTTGGCCTGGTGCTGCGGCTCGACGTACTTCTGGTTCACCAGCTTGGCGAACTGGGCAAAGTCAGCGCGGGCGTCGTCGGTCTGGCCCAGTTTGTCGTAGGCCAGGCCGCGGTGGTAGAAGGCCCAGGCATAGTCGGGCTGCTTCAACAGGCCGGTGCTGTAGGCTTCCGCGGCCTCGCGATAGCGGCCCAGGTCGTACAGCGTCTGGCCCAGGTGGTAGTAGGTCGGCATGTTGAAACCAGTGCCCTTGCCCGCCTCGCCCAGGTTGTTGTCAAGGTTGGACTGCACCAGCTCCAGGGCCTTTTGCGGGTTGCCCGCTTCGCGATAAAGACGGCTCAGGTCCAGCACCGCCCGAGCATCGGACTTGGGGCCCAGCTCGATGGATTTTTCCTTGGCGGCGATGGCTTCCGGGTAACGCTTGAAGCTGGCGTAGGCATCGGATTTGAGCCAGTACACCAGGCTCTGCATGGGCTGGCTCAGCTGGTTCTTCTCAAGGCACAGGTCGGCCTCTTGCAGCACCACGTCGAATTTTTCGGCCTTGGAAGCCTGGCCCACCATGCGGCAATGGGCGTAGTTGATCTGGTCTTGGCTCTGCAGGCTGGCGCAGCCAGTCACAGCAAGGGCACACACAAGCAGGAGCGACCCGCGTACAGACAATGAAGGCATGTTTTTCAATCCAGCAGATGGGCATTGAGGTCAGGACGATACACCTGCAGCAACGGCGCGGTGACCGTGCCCTGCAAGCTGCAGAAGATCGTGGTGCGGCCGGCAATCGGTGCGTTGGTGGTACCGATGTCGATGCTCAGGATGCGTTCGACATAACCGAATGGCGTAGCCACGCCACCGCCCGCCAGGCCTTCGGTGCGCCACTGGTCGATGGGGTCGCCGACCCGGCGGATCTCCACCCGACTCATGGCGCTGCGGTCTGCCTTCAGGCGGCTGTTGTCCACCAGCAGCGGCTTGAGCGCCGCGGCCACGTCCTTGGGCTGGCCCTCGGCGACAAAGCCCCAGAACAGCAGGTTGCCCACCGACTTCAGCGACTGGGCTTCGTTGTAGTAGCCCACCAGGCGCACGCCATTGACCAGCAGCGGCTGTTCGAAGGCCTGGTAGCGCCCGCCTTCCTGCAAAGGGTTCATGACCTTGGGCGCGCTTACCGCACCGTACCGGGCCAGGCTCAAGGTGCCGGTCGGCAGTCGGGCGGTATTCAGGTTCTGGAAGAACTGCGCATCGCAGCGGGAGAAGTCGCTCAGCAACTGCTCGGGCGCAGTCGCTTGCTGGCCGTGGGCGATGCTGGCGACGCTCAGCAGGCACAGGCCGGATAGCAGGGTACGGAACATCGAAATCATCCGTGACAAGACAGGGGGGTGGACTGTAACAAGATTGATATGCGCCAACCACTCGCCGAAAAAGGCACCCGGGCAAGAACAGTCACCCGCCATCCCGGGCATGTGCGCAACCCGGATGCCCAGGCACAAAAAAGCCCCGAACCAGTCGGGGCTTTCGTGTTGCCCCCCCTGATATCAGGGGGGTGATCAGGCGTTCATCAGAACACGTTGATCGGGTAGTCGACGAACACACGCAGTTCGTTGCCGCCCACGTTGTACTCGGAAGACTTCTGCGAAACCCGCAGTACCGAGCTGCGTACTTTCACGCTCAGGTCTTTGGCCGGACCGCTCTGTACTACGTACTTGAGCTGGTTGAAGATTTCCCGCTCGCTGCCGCCGGTGGAGGTCGAGGTGGTGATGTTGTCACCACGCACGTAGGCGACGTTGTAGGTCAGGCCCGGTACGCCGAAGGCGCCGAAGTCCAGACCGTAGCCCAGCTGCCAGCTGCGCTCGTCTTCGGCGTTGAAGTCGGACCAGTAGGAGTTGGCCAGGTAGATGGTGTTGCCGCCATCGCCCACGCGGTTCTGACCACGCTGGTAGCCGCCGTAGGCATAGCCCAGGTTGCTGTCACCGGTGCTGCGCTGGTGCGCCAGGGTGAAGGAGTGCGGGCCCATGGCGTAGGTGGCTGCCAGGCTCCAGATCTTGTTGTCTTCGCCGCCGGCTTTAGCCTTCTCGGCGTAGGACTTGTCCAGCTCGGTACGGTAGCCGTTGAAGTCCAGGGTCAGGGACTGATCAGTGGCCAGCGGGAATACGTAGTTCAGGTTGATGTACTGCTTCTTCAGCACGTCTTCGACGTCGGAAGCGTACAGCGCGCCCTTGAACTGCTCGGTGAACTGGTAGCTACCGCCTAATACGTTGATCGACTTCAGGCCACCACTGTCACGGCCTTCGGCGCTCTTGCGCGATTCGGCGGTGAAGTGACCTGCGTTCAGCTCCAGGCCCTTGATCTCCTTGGAGGTGATCAGGGTACCGGTGTAGCTTTCCGGCAGCAGGCGCGAGTTGTCGTAGTTCAGCACCGGCAGGGCCGGCATCTGGTCACCGTAGGTCAGCACGGTGTTGGAGAAACGGAACTTGACTGCAGCACCGGCCTTGGCCAGGTCGTCTGCAGCGCTACCGCTGTCACCCTGCTTGAAGAAGTCGATGCCACCGGCACCGCTGCGGCCCTTGCCGCCATCCAGGCGCAGTGCGTACAGGCCGAAGGCGTCAACGCCCACGCCCACGGTGCCTTGGGTGAAGCCCGAGGAGAAGGTACCGATGAAACCCTGGCCCCATTCAGCCTTGTCCGGGTTGCCATCTTTGTAGTCACGGTTGATGTAGGCGTTGCGCAACAGCACTTTCAGGCTGCTGTCTTCAACAAAACCCTTGGCGTCGGCCTGGCCGTCGGCCATGGCCTGTGTTGCGCTCAAAATCCCCAGTGCAACCAAGCAGATCCGCTGTTTAAACATTTTATTTTCCTTATTACGGTTTGGTGACGCGCTGTGAGCTCCGCGGCTATGGCGATTGAACGCTCTTCTACCGTTGAAACAAAAAAGCCCGACCGCGGGTGAGCGCGGCGGGCCTTTTATTATTCTGAAATATGGCTCCTGGCCACAGGCGTTGGGGCGAATCCTATCTGCGCCCTTAACAACGTGTCAATTTCGTGAATCGTCTTTGAATAGCTGAAAATATTCTAAGAACTGCGGGCTAGAGCATTGCCAGCTGCACAGTGTGACTGTCCACGAATTGCTCGAAGTGAGTGACCTTGCCATCTTTAAGGGTCCACAAGTGAGCCACCCGTACATCGATCGGCTTGCCCGAGGCCTTGTAGACGCCCTGGTAATTGCCATAGGCGAACACCTTGTCGCCCTGGGCCACATAGTTCTCGACCTTGAAGGTGAAGTCCTGCCACTCCGAGCCCAGGCGCTTGAAGACATGCTCCAGCACCGCCTCGAACCCTACATAGGTGCCGGCATAGGGAAAGCCCGCCGCCTCGGTCCAGCGCGCATCGGGGGCCAGGGCCGCTGCGGTGTTGCGCGCATTTTCCTGGGAGTTGGCACCTTCGTAGGTGCTCTTGATCAACGCTAGGTTATCCATGGGTGACTCCACGCAGGTCAGGTGAATTCAGGGTGTGCAACCGTCCAGGCCACAGGCCTGGACCGCGCCATCGTGAGGGCGGCTATCGGCGCCCAGGGAGGTCTTCAGCCAGTCGGCGAAGGCCTCGGGTTTGCCCAGCCATGGGCTGATATCGAGCAACTGGTAACGACCATCGCGCTCCAGCACCAGGGTCGGGAAGCCTTGCCCGCCGACCTTGGCCAACAGGGCCCGGCTGGCCTTTATATGGTTGTCCAGTTCATGGGCCACCACCTGGTCGAAGGCCGCCTCGAAGGCGGCCGGGGCAAACCCCTGGGCCTGCGCCAGCTCCAGCAGCACCTGCCGGTCGGCGATCCTGCGCCCTTCCAGATAATGCGCTGTCTGCAACCGGCCCAGAAACTCCAGGCCCCGCCCTTCCAAAGCCTGGGCCGCCAGTACGGCGGCAATCGGCGGCGCCGAATCGAAGGTGGCCGTCTCATCGCGCAGCAGGCCCTCGAAATAGGCCTGGCCGAAAGGCTGCCCGGTGTACTCGGCAATCCGCCGGTCATGGGGCATGACGTAATCGCGCAGTTGCGGCGAGACCGGCTGGCGGTTGCGCCCGGTCATCATGCCGCCGGCATGGGCCACTACCGGCACCACCGCCTGGGCGGCCTGCACCAGCGGCTTGGCCCCGTAGCACCAGCCGCACAGGGGGTCATAAATATAGTGAAGGGTGGCCAAGGGCATATCCGGGCTCCAGCAAGGTCTTGAAAATTCGATGTCACGCAGACTAGGCCGCGCGCGCCAAGGGAAAAACCTCGAATTGGCTTTTAGTCTGTTGCAGTAACCGGTCGAATCCGTCTGTTTGGCCTCAGTATGCGAACCGATGCCCGAAAGATACATTCAGAAACAAATAGCCAATAGAACTTATTAGGGAATATTTAACATACGCTAATGACAAGCATTACCATTCGCGCCCTCGAATTTCCCCTTCTCGGATGCGTTTCCGATGCCTGCCCATTTCCGCCTCATGCCCCTGTCCCTGGGTCTTTGCACCCTGCTGGCCAGCGGTTTTGCCTGCGCTGCCAGCACTACCCTGCCGTTGACCTCCATCAGCGCCGAGGCCGAAGCCGACCCCGATGACCCACGGGTCAAGGAAGTCAGCACTGCAACCCGTACCTCGACCCCGGCGCGCTACGTGCCCCAGGCCATCGACACAATCAAGACCGCCAATGTGCTGGACTACGGCGTCAACGACCTGGGCAGCGCCCTGAGTGGCATTCCCAACGTCAGCAGCGGCTCGGACACGCGCTTCGACAGCCTGCGGATCCGCGGCTTCGATGCCAGTAACGACTTCTACCTGGACGGCATCCGCGACGACAGCCAATACGTGCGCGACCTGCACAACATCGAACGCATCGAAGTGCTCAAGGGCCCGGCGGCGGTGCTCTACGGCCGTGGCAGCCAGGGCGGGATCATCAACCGGGTGAGCAAGCTGCCGGAATTCGGCCGCCGCTCCAGCGTCGAAGTCCAGGGCGGCAGCCAGGACCTGCGCAGCCTGTATGCCGACCTCAGCGCCGACCCGACAGAGAACATCAGCCTGCGCCTGAACCTGGGCAACGAGGACCGGAACAGTTTCCGCAAAGGCGTCAGCGGCAACCGCCAATTGTTCGCCCCCTCCTTGAGCTGGCAACTGACCCCGGACCTGAACTGGCTGGTGCAGTACGAATACAGCCGCTACAACCGCACCCCGGACCGCGGCATCCCCGGGGTCAACGGACGCCCGGCGGACGTCAGCCGCGACACCACCTACGGCGATCACCGCGACTACATCGACGACAAGTCCCAGTCCCTGCGCTCCAAGCTGAGCTACGAGCTCAGCGAGAACTGGCAACTGCGCCACACCCTGGGGGTATTCAAGCTCGACAGCGACTTCGACAACACCTACCAGACCGGCTACAACGCCACGACCGGCAAGGTCCAACGCCAACGCTGGCAGCAGGACCTGAAGACCCGCAACGTCCATAACAACACCGAACTGGAGGGCCGTTTCGACACCTTCGGCCTGGAACATCGCCTGCTCACCGGCTTGGAGCTCGGCAGCCAGCGCCGCGACCCGATCCTCTACAACGCCGCCACTTCCGGGCCGGGCAGCCAGGCGGTACCCGCCGTCGACCTGTACAACCCCAACCCGTACCAGAGCCACACCGGCCGCATGCAGGTCTGGAGCAACAACCACACCGAGGTCGAAAGCCGGGCCCTCTATGTGCAGGACCAGTTGCGCCTGAACGATCAATGGCAATGGCTCGCCGGCCTGCGCTACGACAACTTCGATGTGCAGACCAGCAACCGCAGGAACGGGCTCTCCGAAAGCCGCGAGAGCCACAGCGTCAGCCCGCGCCTGGGGGTGGTCTGGACGCCGCTGGAGCACCACTCGTTCTATGCCTCGTGGAGCAAGTCGTTCTCACCGGTGGGCGGCGGCCTGATCGGCATCACCCCGAACGCCGCCGGGAACGGCAACGACCTGAGCCCTGAGCTCACCCGGCAGAAGGAAGTCGGGGTCAAGAGCGACTGGCTGGGCGAACGCCTGAGCACCACCCTGGCGGTGTATGAGCTGGAGCTCTACAACCGTCGCACCTCCGATCCGCAGGACCGCAGCATCACCCTACTCACCGGGCTGCAACGCTCCCGCGGCATCGAGCTGACGGGCACCGGCAAGATCGTCGGCAACTGGTACCTGCGCGGCGGCATCGGCCTGCAGGACGCCGTGGTGGTCAAGGACAACAACGGCTTCGAAGACAAGCGCGTGAACAACGTCGCCAAGCGCAATGGCAGCCTGTTCATCACCTGGAAACCGGAACTGGGCTGGTACGCCGAGACCGGCCTGACCCTGGTCGGCGACCGCTTCGCCGATAGCAGCAACACCGTGGCGCTGCCCGGTTATGGCCGCTGGGACGCCCTGGCCGGATACCGGCACAAGGACTGGGACGTACGCGCTGCGCTGAACAATATCGCCGACCGCGAGTACTACAGTTCCGCCACCAGCGCCTTCCAGATCCAGCCGGGCGACCCTCGCAGCCTGGTGGTCACCGGCAACTATCGCTTCTGAAGCCCGGATGCCCGGCCTCTGAATGCCAGGCAAAAAAAAGCGCTGCCATCCCGGCAGCGCTTCGTACCATCCCTTGTCTGTCTATCCTTTCACCACATCCCACAACGCCTGCAGTTCCGCCTCGCTGAGCAATCCAGCGGGGTAACGCTCAATGATGATCCGGCGCGGATCAGGTTCCCTGATCTGACGCGTTCCATTGGACTTCAACCATTGGGCCAGCACCTGCAGCGACTCGTTATTCATTGCCAAGGGATGGGACGCCCGCTCGCTGACCATGTTCATTCCAGCGCTCTCCTGGTATCTGAGCGGCCTAACTTATCCAAGCTTTATGACAGAACAACACTGTTCTCCATGTCTCAGAATCACACCAGGGGAGATACAAGAGCTATGCCAATGTGCCATTTGTGCCGATATGCGGCCATGAAAAAGCCCGCGGCCTGTCTAGGCTGCGGGCTGGCTGGTGAAGCTCAGGCCACGGGCCGGGCCGGCACCGGCAAACAACCGACATCGGCTGTTACAACGGCACTCAAATCCGCTGTGGCGCGGGCTGTTGCTGGGTAAGGCAGTGGATATTGCCGCCCCCCAGTAACAGTTCACGGCCCGGCACCATCACCACTTCGTGCTCGGGAAACAGCTGCTGCAGGATGGCCTTGGCCTGGGCGTCCATCGGATCGTCAAAGCTGGGCGCGATGATCCCGCCGTTGACGATCAGGAAGTTCACGTAGGAACCCGCCAGGCGCACCGAAGGGTTGCGCTCCTGGCTGCCCTCCACCGCGTCGACCCCGGCGCATTCCTCTTCAGTGGCGTACAAGGGGCCGGGAATCGGCATCTTGTGCACCTTGAAGGTGCGGCCCTTGGCGTCACGGGTGTTTTCCAGCACCTGCAGGGCAGCCTGGCAACGCGGGTAGTTCGGATCCTGGGGATCGTCGGTCCAGGCCAGCAGCACTTCGCCCGGGCGCACATAGCAGCAGAAGTTATCCACATGGCCGTCGGTTTCGTCGTTGTACAGGCCGTCCGGCAGCCAGACGATCTGCTCCACCGCTAGATGCTCGCGCAGTACCGCCTCGATCTCTTCGCGGGACAGGTGCGGATTGCGGTTGTGGTTGAGCAGGCATTCCTCGGTGGTGATCAGGGTGCCTTCGCCATCGACGTGGATCGAGCCACCTTCAAGCACGAAGCCCTCGGTGCGGTACTCCTGGCAACGTTCGATTTCCAGGACCTTGCTGGCGACCTGCTCGTCACGGTTCCAGGGCGAATACAGGCCGCCCTCGAAACCACCCCAGGCGTTGAAGCCCCAGTGCACGCCGCGCACTTCGCCACTGGCGTTGATGACGAAAGTCGGGCCGGTGTCGCGGACCCAGGCGTCGTCGCTGGACATTTCCACCACACGGATATTGGGCACGTCCAGGCGCGCCCGGGCGTTTTCATACTGGGCCGCGGACACCGCCACGGTCACCGGCTCAAAGCGCGCGATGGCCTTGGCCACCGCGGCATGGGCGGCCTGCGCCGGCTTGCCGCCCAGGCGCCAGTTGTCCGGGCGTTCGGGCCAGATCATCCAGGCCTGGGTCTGGGTCGCCCATTCGGCGGGCATGTAGAAACCGTCGGCGCGCGGCGTGCTGTGCAAAGTGCTCATAGTGTTCAGGACTCCAGGGAACCGTCGAGGGTTTTCAGCGCGCCATAGAGGTTCGGACGACGGTCACGGAAACTGCCCCAGGCGCTGCGGATGTGCTCGAGCTCGTCGAGGTCGAAGCTGTGCACAAGGATACCTTCTTCAGTTTGGTTGAGCTCCTGAACCTTCTCGCCGAACTGATTGGCAATGAAGGACGAGCCGTAGAAGGTGATGTCGTAGCCGTCCTGCTCTTCGTTGCCGATGCGGTTGCTGGCGATCAGCGGCATCAGGTTGGCCCCGGCATGCCCCTGCTGCACCCGCTGCCAGTGGTCGCGGGAGGAAATTGTCTGGTCGTGGGGCTCGCTGCCGATGGCGGTGGGGTAGAAGAGAATTTCCGCGCCTTGCAGCGCCATGCTGCGGGCACACTCGGGAAACCACTGGTCCCAGCAGATGCCTACGCCGATCTTGGCGTAACGGGTGTTCCATACCTTGAAGCCGGTATCACCCGGGTTGAAGTAGTACTTCTCGTGGTAGCCAGGGCCATCCGGGATGTGGCTTTTCCGATAAATCCCGAGGTTGCTGCCGTCGGCATCGATGATCGCGATGCTGTTGAAACGCGCGCGCCCGGCCAGCTCGTAGAAGCTGATGGGCAGCACCACTTGCAACTCCCGGGCGACTTTCTGGAAGTGCGCGATGGCCACGTTGCTGTCCACCGTGGTGGCCAGTTGCAGGTAATCCGGGTTGGGCTTCTGGCAGAAGTAGGGCGCCTCGAACAGTTCCTGGATCAGGATGATCTGCGCGCCCTTGGAGGCGGCTTCACGGACCAGTTTTTCGGCGGTTTCCAGATTGGCCTCAAGGTCCCAGGAACAGGCCATCTGGGTAGCGGCGACGGTAACGGTACGGCTCATGGATCAACTCCTGGGCAAGGCGAAGCGGTCGATGACAACGGACACAAGGCACCAGGCACGGCGAGGCCGGGCCTGGATACGGCCACTTTATATCCGATAAATATCGACTTTAAAAGCTGAAAAACCATTAACGACGATAAATCATCGACAAAAAGCCGATAACAATCGAATTATCAAGAAGCGCATTCGCCAGCAAGCCGGCTCCTGCGAAGCGTGCAGGAGCCGGCTTGCCGGCGAATGGCGGTCAATGCAAAGCAGAGCCCTGCGCCTAGAGCTCTTCGCTCAACACCTTGGCCAGCATGTCGACGAAGAAATCCACGCTCTGGCGAGTCGTGACCATCGGCGGCTTGATCTTGAGGATGTTCAGGTGATCGCCGGTAGGTTGCATGAAAATCCCCAGCTCGCGCAGGCGTTCGCACAGCAGGGTGGTTTCTTCGGTGGCCGGTTCCAGGGTGGCGTGATCGCGGATCAAGTCCAGCCCCAGGTAGAAACCGGAACCATGCACCGCTCCCACCAGCGGGTGGTTTTCCTTGAGCGCCTCCAGGCGCTGCCGGAAGTGTTCACCGACCACCTGGGCGTTTTCCCAGAGCTTCTCCTCCTGCATCACGTCCAGCACCGCAATGCCGATGCGGCAACTGACCGGGCTGCCGCCGGACGAGGAGAAGAAATAGCCTTCGGCCTCCAGCGCCTCGGCGATTTCCCGACGGGTGATCACCGCGCCCAGGGGCTGGCCGTTGCCCATGCCCTTGGCCATGGTGATGATATCCGGGATCACGCCCTGCTCCTCGAAGCCCCAGAAGAACTGGCCCATGCGCCCGTAGCCCACCTGGATCTCGTCGGCGATACACACCCCGCCCCGGGCCCGCACCCGCTCGTAGACCTGCTGCAGGTAGCCCGGCGGTAGCGAAATCCCCCCGGCGTTGCCATACACGGGTTCGCAGATGAAACCGGCCAGTTGGCGCTGCTGCTCATCCAGCTTGTGCAGTTGCTGGTCGACGCTGCGCAGGTAGTACGGGGTGCTGTCCTGGCCGCGGAACTCGCCGCGATAGGTGTTGGGCGCGGTCACCGGGTGCACCCACTCCGGGCGGCTGGTGAGGGCCTGGGGATTGTCGGCGATGGAGGTGGACACTGCGTCAGCCGCCACCGACCAGCCGTGGTAGGCCTCCAGCACACTGAGCATGTCGCGGCCGCCGCTGTAGGCCCAGGCCAGGCGGATCGCCAGGTCATTGGCCTCGGTGCCGCTGTTGACTAGGAACACCCGGTCCATGGAGTCCGGTGCCAGGGCCAGCAGGCGCTCGGAGAACTCGGCGATCGCCGCATAGTGGAACCGCGAGTTGGTGTTGAGCAGCGACCATTGCCGCGCCGCTTCAGCGGCCATGCGCGGGTGACCGTGGCCCAGCACCGCGACGTTGTTGAGCATGTCCAGGTAGGAACGCCCCTGCATGTCGATCAAGTGGTTGCGCCAGCCGCGCTCGATCCGCGGCGGATCGACGTAATAGTGCTTCTGCGAGCGAGCAAAGCTGGCGTCACGCCGCTCCAGCAGGGTCTGCGGGTCCAGCTCCGGCTCGGCATCGCAGGCCAGCCCCAGCAGCGCCGCCGGCGAGGGGCACAGGGCTTGCCAGGCCGGGGCTCGGGACGGTGTACAGAACAGCGGTGGATCCAGTTCGGCAGCGCGACACAGCTGCACCTTGAGCCGACCATCCGCCGCCACGGCGCCCAGCACCTGGCCCTTGACCAGCGCCGCTCCCGGATGCAACGAAGGCTCGACGCCCCACAGGTGCACACTCAGGGTCGGACCATCGAGGCGCAACAGGCCTTGCTCGCCACGGTGCAGGAGCCCGGCGAACGGCGCTTCCACAGCGGTGCCGGGCGGCACTTGCAGTTGTACATGCAAGGGGCAGGTCGAGGGTTCCTCGGCGCTATCGGGACGGGTCTGCGACAGGCGGTACTGTCCATAGCGGCTGGCTGCCAGGCCATGGGCAGCGCCGGCTTCGGCCAACAGACGATCGTCGATCCCCGGCTGCTCCCAATTGCCCGCCTCGAAGTGCGGGCTGAGCACACCCAGGTCGATCAGGGCGAATTCGCGCCCCACCAGGCTCGGCAAGAGCGGGGCAAACCCCTCACCGCCGATGGCAGGCAGCGCGTGCCCGACAGCGGTGAGAATCGCCGCCTCCATGAACTCGAACGACACCGAGTTGGCGACCCGGAAAATCTCCCACTCATGGCTCAGGTTGGCACGGCTGTAGGCATTGCCCGGGTCGATGCTGACCTGCTGTTCGCCACTGAGCACCAGCACCGCCGCCCGGGCCACGATCAGGGGCCAGAGCGCCAGCAGCTCCGCACGTTGCAATGGATTGACCTGATGGTAGGCCTGGATCGCCGGGAGAATGCGCAGCGGGTCGCCCTCGGCGTGGTGCAGCAGCGCCGCGCAGGTCACCGACAGGTCGGTGATGCGCCAGGTGCGGATCAGGTCGCCGAAATCGATCACCCCCTGCACCTGCCAATGCCGTGCTTCATCCCGCTGCCAGACCACGTTGTCATCGGTGATGTCCATGTGGATGGCCTGCACCGGCAGTTGCTCCAGCAGCGGATGCAGGCGTTGCTCGGCGCGTTGCGCGGCGCTGGCGATCACCGCTCGTTGCTGCGGGTCGGCAATGATCGGCAGCAGATGCCCGATCAATGCCTGGGCATGCCGGGCGTCCCATTGCAGGGTGCGTTCCAGGCCCGGATGATCGAAATCCGCCAGGGCCAGGTCCATCTGCCCGCACAACCGGCCCAGGCCCGCCACCAACTCGGCGCCCAGGTGCGGCAGGTGGGTCAGGGAGCGGCCTTCTATATAGTCCAGCAGGCGCACGTGCAGCGCCTGCCCGGCGATCTCCAGGGACAGCAGGTCCGCGCCGTTTGTCGCCGGGATGACCCTGGGCACTCGCAGCTCCGGGTGCTGTTGCAGATGCTTGAGGCCGGCGTGCTGCGCCTGCAACTCCAGGACCGAGTAGTCACCACGGCAGATCTTCAGGACAAACCGCCCCTGGGGGCTGTCGACGCGGTAGTTGAGGTCTTGCTGGCTGCCCAGCGAGTGCAGGGTGCCGTGCAGGCCGTAGTGGCTTTCCAGCAACTCCAGCGCTTGCTGCGCTAAGACTTGCGGGCTGGGCAGACTGGCACGGTGGATCAAGGTGGCGAGCAACATACAACGATCCCTGGAATTGTTATTGGGCGCTTATCTCGCCACTGCGCAAGTTAATGTGCAACCCCAAAACGTACAGGCAAGACAAGAGCCTTGCCTGCTGTAAACTTCGGCCCGTGAAATTTCCAACGGTTCGCAGAGCAATCAAGCGGTTGTTGCTATTGCACCCTAGGCGTCCTATCGACAAGCTATGCTGCATTCGTCGCAGCAAATGACCGTTTTCAAGGATACAGGCCCCAAATATGCGCATTCTCGTTACCGGCGGAGCCGGTTTTATCGGCTCGGCTCTTGTCCGCCACCTGATTCAGCACACGGAACACGAAGTGCTGAACCTGGACAAACTGACCTACGCAGGCAACCTGGAATCGCTGCACAGCGTCGCCAGCAATAGCCGCTATGAGTTCGTCAAGGCCGATATCGTCGACCAGGCTACCGTCAGCGCCGTGCTGTCGCGCTTCCAGCCCCAGGCGATCATGCACCTGGCTGCCGAGTCCCATGTCGACCGCTCCATCGACGGGCCGTCCGACTTCATCCAGACCAATATCGTCGGCACCTACAGCCTGCTGGAAGCGACCCGCGCCTACTGGCACACATTGCCCGAGGCGGAAAAAGCCGCGTTCCGTTTCCACCATATTTCCACCGATGAGGTCTATGGCGACCTGCATGGCGTCGATGACCTGTTCACCGAAACCACGCCCTATGCCCCCAGCTCGCCCTACTCCGCCAGCAAAGCCGCATCCGACCACCTGGTCCGCGCCTGGCAGCGTACCTATGGGCTGCCGGTGCTGATCACCAACTGCTCCAACAACTACGGCCCGTTCCACTTCCCCGAAAAGCTGATTCCGCTGGTGATCCTCAATGCCCTGGCAGGCAAGCCGCTGCCGGTGTACGGCAACGGCCTGCAGGTGCGCGACTGGCTGTATGTCGAGGATCACGCCCGGGCCCTGTTCAAGGTGATGACCGAAGGCGCGGTCGGCGAGACCTACAACATCGGCGGCCACAATGAGCAGAAAAACATCGACGTGGTACGCGGCATCTGCAGCCTGCTGGAAGAGCTGGCCCCGCAGAAACCCCAGGGCGTGGTTCACTACGCCGACCTCATCACCTTCGTCCAGGACCGTCCCGGCCACGACCTGCGCTACGCCATCGACGCTGGCAAGATCGAGCGCGAGCTGGGCTGGGTTCCGGAAGAAACCTTCACCAGTGGCCTGCGCAAGACCGTGCAGTGGTATCTGGAAAACCTCGAGTGGTGCCGCCGGGTACAGGACGGCAGCTACCAGGGCCAACGCCTGGGTTCCACCAACATCAAGGATCTGATTGCATGATCAAAGGCATTGTTCTGGCGGGCGGCTCCGGCACCCGTCTGCACCCCATCACCCTAGGCGTGTCCAAGCAGCTGTTGCCGATCTACGACAAGCCGATGATCTACTACCCGATCTCGGTACTGATGCTGGCCGGCATCCAGGACATCCTGATCATCTCCACCCCTCAGGACCTGCCGCAATACCGCAACCTGCTGGGTGACGGCAGCCAGTTCGGCGTACGTTTCAGCTACGCCGAACAGCCTTCGCCGGATGGCCTGGCCCAGGCCTTCCTGATTGGCGAGGAATTCATCGGCAATGACCCGGTGTGCCTGATCCTGGGCGACAACATCTTCCACGGCCAATACTTCGGCGAACAGCTGCGCGACGCCGCCAAGCGCACCAGCGGCGCCACGGTGTTCGGCTACTGGGTCAAGGACCCGGAGCGTTTCGGCGTCATCGACTTCGACAGCGAAGGCCGCGCCCTATCCATCGAAGAGAAACCCAAGAAGCCGAAGTCCAGCTACGCGGTCACCGGCCTGTATTTCTACGACAACGAGGTGGTGCAGATCGCCAGGGACGTCAAGCCTTCGCCACGGGGCGAACTGGAGATCACCGACGTCAACAACGCCTACCTCCAGCGAGGCGACCTGCACGTGGAGCGTTTCGGCCGGGGCTTCGCCTGGCTCGACACCGGCACCCACGATAGCCTGCTGGAGGCCTCGCAGTACGTGCAGACCATCGAGCATCGCCAAGGCCTGAAAGTCGCCTGCCTCGAAGAAATTGCCTACGAGAACCACTGGATCAGCCGCGAGCACCTGCTGGAGCGCGCCGCTTACTTCGGCAAGACCGGCTATGGTCAGTACCTGTTCACTCTGGCGGGGGAGACCCAATGAACATCATTCAGACAGAGCTCACCGGTGTACTGATTATCGAGCCCAAGGTCTTTGGCGACGAGCGTGGCTTCTTCTACGAGAGCTTCAATGCCAAGGCCTTTGAAGAGGCCACTGGCCTGAAGAAGAGCTTTGTGCAGGACAATCACTCGCGATCCGTCAAGAACGTCCTGCGTGGTCTGCACTACCAGATTGAGCACCCGCAGGGAAAACTGGTCCGGGTGATTGCCGGCGAAGTTCTGGACGTAGCCGTCGACATCCGGCGCAGCTCCCCGAACTTCGGCCGTTGGGCAAGTGTTCGCCTGTCGGCACAAAACAATCGCCAACTATGGATTCCCGAAGGGTTCGCCCATGGTTTCGTGGTACTCAGCGACTCTGCCGAGTTTCTCTACAAGACCACCGATTACTACACGCCTTCTGCTGAGCGTTGCATCAGTTGGGACGACCCGACCCTGGCGATCAACTGGCAGTTGCAGGGTATGCCAACGCTCTCGGCCAAGGACCAGAAAGGTAAAAGCCTTGAAGAGGCCGATCTGTTCCCATGAACGCTCCTCTGAAAATCCTTATCAGCGGCCAGCACGGCCAGGTCTCCCGGGAGCTGCAGCAGCGCCTCGGCGACCTGGGCGAGCTGGTGGTCCTGGGTCGTGAGCAACTGGACCTGAGCCACCCGGAACAGATCCGCCAGCAGGTGCGCGCCATTCGCCCGGACCTGATCATCAATGCCGCCGCCCACACCGCCGTCGACCAGGCCCAGAGCGAGCCGGACCTGGCTTTTGCGATCAACGCCACGGCCCCCGGGATCTTCGCCCAGGAAGCCTTCGAACTGGGTGTACCGCTGATCCACTACTCCACCGACTACGTGTTCGATGGCAGTAAGGAAACGCCCTATGTGGAGGACGACGAGCCCAACCCGCTGAGTGTCTACGGCCAGAGCAAGCTGGCTGGCGAACGGGCGATCCGGCTGGTCCAGGGCCAGCATTTGATCCTGCGCACCAGCTGGGTCTACTCCAGCCATGGCAAGAACTTCCTGCTGACCATGCAGCGTCTGCTGCAGGAAAAACCCGAGCTGCGGGTGGTGGCCGACCAGATCGGCGCGCCCACCTGGGCCGGCACCATCGCCACCAGCACCCGGGCGCTGATCGAGCGCTGGCGGGCCGGGCAGCCCGGCGCCTGGGGCACCTACCACCTCACCGCCCACGGCGAGACTTCCTGGTTCGGCTTTGCCCAGGCCATCGGCGAGCAGTTGCTGGCCATGGACAAACCCTGCGCCGTCCTTGAAGCCATCCCTTCCAGCGCCTACCCGACACCGGCGCCGCGGCCGTTGAACTCGCGTCTGGACTGCAGCCGCCTGGCACGGGAGTGGGGCGTGGTCCAGCCGGACTGGCACACCGCATTGCGCGAGTGTCTTGCCGAGCAGGGCTAGGCATAATGCGCCTGTATCCACAGGCGCCTTTTCCATGACCCCACCCCTTCCCCGTCGCCCTCGCTGGCGCAGCCTGGCCTTGCTGGCACTGTGCCTGGCGCCGTTGCTGTGGCCGCTGGAGCATCTGGCGGAGCGCTACTACCGCAACGAGCTGACCAGCCAGAACCGCCAGACCCTCGACCTGTACGTGGCCAACCTGCTGGGCACCCTGCACCGCTACGAAGTGCTGCCGCAGATCCTCGGCGACCTGCCGGCACTGCGCGCGGTGCTCGGCGCCCCGGATGATGGCGTGACCCAGGGCAACGCCAACCGCCTGCTGAAGAACATCAGCGCCCAGACCGGTGCCGAAGTGATGTACCTGATGGACACCAGCGGCAAGACCCTGGCGGCCTCCAACTGGGACAAGCACGACAGCTTCGTGGGTCGCAATTTCGCCTTCCGCCCCTATTTCAGCGAGGCCATGGCCGGGCGCCTGGGGCGCTTCTTCGGCCTGGGCACCACCTCGGCCAAACGCGGCTACTTCTTCGCCGCTGCGGTACGCGACGGCGAGCGGATTCTGGGCGTGCTGGTGGTCAAGGTCGACCTGGACCACACCGAAAGCCTGTGGGGCAAGACCCCGGAACAATTGCTGCTGACCGACCACAATGGCGTGGTGATCATCACTTCGCGCCCCGAATGGCGCTTTCGCGCGACCCGGCCGCTGAGCGAGGAGGAACGCCAGGCCATCGTCGCCATCCAGCCCTATCCGACTCGCGACCCAAGGCCGCTGAACCTCAACCCCAATGCCTGGCTGACCCAGACCCAGCAGATCGACGAAACCCGCTGGGCCGTGAGCATCCTCGCGCCGCGCACTCTGATCGACCGGCCGGTGCGCACGGTAGTGGCCGTGGGCGCCGCCGCGCTGCTGGTGCTGATGCTGTTGCTCGGCCTGATGATGCAGCGCCGCCGCCACTACCTGGAGCGGATCGCCTTCGAAGCCAAGGCGCGGCGCGAGCTGGAGATGCGTGTGGCCGAGCGCACCAGCGACCTGGAAAGCCTCAACCGGCGCCTGAAGCAGGAAGTGCTGGAGCGCGAGACCGCCCAGCAGGAACTGGTGCGGGCCCAGGACAACCTGGTCCAGGCCGGCAAGCTCTCGGCTCTGGGCACCATGTCGGCCAGCATCAGCCATGAGCTCAACCAGCCCCTGGCGGCGATCCGCAGCTATGCCGAGAACGCCGAAGTGCTGCTGGACCACCAGCGCACCGACGACGCCCGAGGCAACCTCAAACTGATCAGCGAACTGACCGGGCGCATGGCCTCGATCATCGCCCACCTGCGGGCCTTCGCCCGGCGCGATCACCACGCCCCGGAAAGCGTGGCCCTGCAACCGGCCCTGGACGACGCCCTGGCGCTGCTGGCCAAGCGCCGCCGGGCCATGGAAGTGGAACTGATCCGCGACCTGCCGGCCGCCACCCTGTGGGTCGAAGCCGGGGAAACCCGCCTGCGCCAGGTACTGGGCAACCTGCTGGCCAATGCCCTGGATGCCCTGACCGAAAAGGGCCCGCCGCGCAAACTCTGGCTGAGTGCCGAATCCACCGCCACCGGCGTCAACCTGTACATTCGCGACAACGGTCCGGGCTTCTGCATGGAAGCGCTGGGGCGCGCCGGAGAACCGTTCTACACCACCAAGACCCGTACTCAGGGCCTGGGCCTGGGGCTGGCCATCTGCGACACCCTGATGCGCGCCTTCGGCGGTGAACTGTCATTCGCCAACCACCGCGAAGGCGGGGCCCTGATCACCCTGCGCCTGCGGGCCGGGGCTCCCGGAGTCAGCCTGCAACCCTCCGAGGACCGCGGGGTATGAAGCAGAGCGGCAACCCGATATCAACCCTGTCCGGCCCGGCGCTCCCGGCCCCGACACGATCTGGAAAGTGAGCGATGAGCCATCCCGAGAGCCTCGATCCTCAGTTGCAAGTGGTGCTGATCGACGACGACCCCCATCTGCGCCAGGCCCTGAGCCAGACCCTGGACCTGGCGGGGCTCAAGGTGCTGTCCCTGGCCGAAGCCCAGGGGCTGGCGCCGCGCCTGGAGCGGGATTGGCCGGGGGTGGTGGTCAGCGACATCCGCATGCCCGGCATGGACGGCCTGGAGCTGCTCAACCAGTTGCATGCCCAGGACCCGGAACTGCCGGTGCTGCTGATCACCGGCCACGGCGACGTGCCCCTGGCCGTGCAGGCCATGCGGGCCGGCGCCTATGACTTTCTGGAAAAGCCCTTCGCCAGCGATGCCCTGCTGGACAGCGTGCGCCGCGCCCTGGACTGGCGGCGCCTGGTGCTGGACAACCGCAGCCTGCGCCTGGCCCTCAGCGACCGTCAGGAGCTCAGTGCGCGGCTGGTGGGCCAATCGCCGCCGATGCTGCGCCTGCGTCAGCAGATCGGCGCCCTGGCGGCGACCCGGGCCGACGTGCTGATCCTCGGCGAGACCGGCGCCGGCAAGGAAGTGGTGGCCCGCGCCCTGCACGATCTCTCCGGACGGCGCAACGGGCCGTTCGTGGCGATCAACGCCGGGGCCCTGGCGGAATCGGTGGTGGAAAGCGAGCTGTTCGGCCACGAGCCGGGGGCCTTCACCGGCGCGCAGAAACGCCGCATCGGCAAGTTCGAATTTGCCAACGGCGGCACCCTGTTCCTCGATGAGATCGAAAGCATGAGCCTGGATGTCCAGGTCAAGCTGCTGCGCCTGCTGCAGGAGCGGGTGGTGGAACGCCTGGGGGGCAATCAATTGATCCCGCTGGATATCCGCATCATCGCCGCCACCAAGGAAGACCTGCGCCAGGCCGCGGACCAGGGACGCTTTCGCGCTGACCTCTACTACCGCCTGAACGTCGCGCCGCTACGCATTCCGCCGCTACGCGAGCGTGGCGAAGACGTGCTGATGCTGTTCCAGCACTTCGCCGACGAAGCCAGCACCCGCCACGGCCTGCCGCCCCAGGAACTGCAACCCGGACACCGTGCCTTGCTGCTGCGCCACAGCTGGCCGGGCAACGTGCGCGAGCTGCAGAACGCCGCCGAACGCTTCGCCCTGGGCCTGGAACTGGCCCTGGACAACAACGAGCCGGGTACGCCCGCGGCTGCGGCCCCGAGCCTGATCGAAGGAGGCTTGAGCGAGCAGGTGGAGCACTTCGAAAAGACCCTGATCGCCGCTGAAATGGCCCAGCCCCACAGCTCCATGCGCAGCCTCGCCGAAGCCCTGGGGATTCCGCGCAAGACCCTGCACGACAAGCTGCGCAAGCACGGTTTGAACTTCGCCGACGGCGGCGCCAACCAGCCCGGCGACGAATCAGAATGAAGCCTTCCGTTATTCCCTTGACCCCTGAGGCCCCGGCATGAATCGCGACAGTCGATACCTGGAATCCATCCTCCACCACGACATCCCCCTGACACGGGACATGGGTCTGCAGGTGCTCGACTGGCAGGGGCAAGAGTTGCGCCTGCACTTGCCCCTGGAGGCCAACGTCAACCACAAGAGCACCATGTTCGGCGGCAGCCTGTACTGCGGTGCGGTGCTCGCCGGCTGGGGCTGGCTGCACTTGCGGCTCAAGGAACAGGGTATCGATGACGGGCACATCGTCATCCAGGAAGGCCAGATCAGCTACCCGCTGCCGGTGACCGGCGATGCCGTGGCGATCTGCGCTGCGCCGGATGACAAGATCTGGAACAAATTCCTCGCCATGTATCAGCGCTACGGCCGTGCCCGGCTGACCTTGCACACCCGGGTCGTCAATGCCGGCAGCGCAGAAGACGCCGTGCGTTTTACCGGCCAGTACGTCCTGCACCGCTGACCCGTTTGCGACCCGGCTCAAATCGGTAGGAGCTGGCTTGCCAGCGAAGAGGCCGGAAATGCTTGCCCAGGGCCCAAGGGCCCCTTCGCCGGCAAGCCGGCGCCTGCACAAGGGTGGCAGAGGCAAGTCGCCGCGAGGTGATCAGGAGCGGGCCAGTTCCAGCAACTTGGCGCGCCAGGGCGCCTTGGCCGGCAGGGCCAGGAAGAAGCCGTTGAGCAACGACTCCCGAGGTGGATAGCAGAACGGCGCACCGCTGAGATCCAGCACCTCGCCGCCCGCGCCTTCGAGCACGCCCTGGGCCGCCGCGGTGTCCCACTGCGAGGTGGGTGCCAGGCGCGGATAGCAGTGCGCCGCGCCTTCGGCCAGCAGGCAGAACTTCAGCGAACTGCCGATATTGGCCAGTTGCAACTCACCCACGGCGGCGCTCAAACCACTGAGCAGACGTTCCTGCTCCGGGCTCGAATGCCGGCGGCTGGCCACCACGGTAAACGCCTCGCCGGCCTCCGGTTGCTCACGCACCTGGATCGCCTGCGGTGCCTGCCCGCGATCCACGCGCCAGGCACCAAGGCCGGCACCGCCCAGGTAGCAGCGGCCACTGGTGGGCATCGACACCACGCCGAACACCACCCGCCCCTGCTCGATCAGGGCGATATTGACGGTGAATTCTTCACTGCCGGAAATGAATTCCTTGGTGCCGTCCAGCGGGTCCACCAGCCACCAGCGCTGCCAGCTGGCGCGGGTGGCCTGGGGAATACCCGCATCCTCTTCGGACAGCACCGGGATGCTCGGGTCCAGGGCCGTGAGGCCGGCCACGATCAGGTGATGGGCGGCCAGGTCGGCAGCGGTCACCGGCGACTCGTCGGCCTTGTGATTGACCGCCACATCGGCGCGCCAGAACGGCAGGATCGCTTCACCGGCACGCAGGGCCAGCTCGGCAACCGGCGCCAGCAAGGGGTGGGGAAAATTCATTGACGTCTCGCTCATGCTTGAAAGACCCCGCGCTGGCTCAGCAGGTCGCGGGTCAGGTACAGCGCAGCCAGGGCCCGGCCTTCGCTGAACTGAGGGTTCTGCGCCAGGCTCGCCAGTTCGCGCAGGTTGACCTTGTCGACCCGCATCGGCTCCGGCTCGTCGCCTTCCAGGCGCTCTTCATACAGATCGGTGGCCAGCACTACCTGGATCTTCTGGCTCATGTAGCCCGGGGACAGCGACAGCTCGGTCAGGTGCTCCAGTTGCCGCGCGCCAAACCCGGCCTCTTCCTTGAGCTCGCGCTCGGCTGCTGCCAGCACATCTTCCCCCGGCTCGATCAGGCCCTTGGGCAACGACAGCTCATAGGCGTCGGTGCCGCCGCAGTACTCCTCCACCAGCACTGCATGCTCGGCGTCGAGCATTGCCACGATCATCACCGCGCCATAGCCGGCGCCCTTGCCCACCAGGCGCTCATAGGTGCGTTCGACACCATTGGAAAACCGCAACTGCACCTCTTCGACACAGAACAGACGACTGGTGGCGACGATCTCGCGGGCGAGTACGGTGGGTTTCTGGCGCATAGCGGGCTCCTTGGCGATAGCGGGTTACTATACAGCCTGTTTTAAAGTGACTGGGTTGCAGATTGCCGGTGCGCAGCACCACGGCGGAACCTATTGTTTACTGCGTGTGACCGTCCTCTTCGAGGCGGCTCTTTTCTATCCGTTCTAGTGACCGGGCCTCCCTGCCCCACTGGCCTTGTCGACCCCGCCGGTCGGCTGTTTTCTTACCACTGGAGAAGTGTTCGATGGCCCTACTGCCCTGGCACCAGATCGATACCGTGCTGCTGGACATGGACGGCACCTTGCTGGACCTGCACTACGACAACCATTTCTGGATGGAACACCTGCCCCAGCGCTACGCCGAGCTGCACGGGGTCAGCCGGGCCATGGCCGAGCTGGAGCTGCAGCCCCTGTTCGAACGCAACGCCGGCCAGTTGCAGTGGTATTGCCTGGACTTCTGGAGCGCCGAACTGCAACTGCCGGTGCGCGAGTTGAAGCTGGAAACCGCGCACCTGATCGCCCTGCGTCCGGACGCCGACACCTTTCTTGCAGCCATCAAGCAAGCCGGCAAGCGGGTGATCCTGATCACCAACGCCCATCGCGACTCCCTGTCATTGAAGCTGGAACGGATCGAACTGGCGCCATACTTCGAACGCCTGATCAGTTCCCACGACTACGGTTTCCCCAAGGAAAGCCCAGAGTTCTGGGACGCCTTGCAGGCCGATATCCGGTTCGACCCGGCCCGCAGCCTGTTCATCGACGACACCCTGCCCATCCTGCGCAGTGCGCGGGCCTTTGGGGTGGCGCAGTTGCTGGCGGTGAGCCAGCCGGACAGCCGCAGAGGGCCGAAAGACACCGCGGAGTTCGCGGCGGTGGGGGATTACCGGGCGCTGATCGAAGGCTTGTGAAGCCCTTCGCGGGCAAGCTCGCTCCTACCGAACCCTGTGGGAGCAGACTTGCCCGCGAAGAGAACCGATCATTCAGGAATACGCAGCACCTGGCCCGGGTAGATCTTGTCCGGGTGGGACAGCAGCGGCTTGTTGGCCTCGAAGATCTTGTTGTACTTGTTGGCATCGCCGTACTGCACCTTGGCGATGGCGCTCAGGGTGTCGCCTTTCTTCACGGTGACGAATACCGCAGAAACCACCGCCGGACCGGTCACGGTGATCTGGTCCTCGACACTGCCGACGCCGGAAATGTTGCCCAGGGCCAGCAGGATCTTTTCCTTCTCTTCCTGGCTCGCCACTTCACCGCTGACAATCACCTTGTCACCTTCCACCGTGGCATGAACATTGGGATTGCCCAGGCCAACCTTTTCGATGTGCTCCTTGAGTTGCTCACTGGCATTGGCGTTACCCGGGGTCAACAGGTCGATCAGTTTCTCACCGGCTTCCTTCACAAAGCTGAAAATGCTCATGTCGCACACTCCTTGGTTGATAGATCCAGACGCGAAAGACTAGACCAGCCTGACCGGATGAGGTTCCCGGGCGACCAGTGACCCAAGGTCACAGGCCCGCGGTAGAATCCCGGCCTTTTGCCGCTGCGGAGCGAAGATGGACCTCAAGCAACTGAAATTCCTCATCGCCCTCGACGAAACCCGCCATTTCGGCCAAGCCGCCGCGCGCTGCCACATCACCCAGCCGACCCTGTCCATGCGCCTGCGCAGCCTGGAAGAAGAGCTCGACTTGCCGCTGGTCAAGCGCGGCCAGCGTTTCGAAGGCTTCACCGCCCCTGGCGAGCGGGTGCTGGCGTGGGCCCGCACCGTGCTCACCGCCCATGACGGGCTGCTGGCCGAGGCCGCCGCCTGCCGCGGCAACCTGGTGGGCACCCTGCGCGTAGGGGTGGTGCCGCTGTCGAGTTTCAATCCCCAGCCACTGCTGCAGCGCCTGCATGCCGAGCACCCGAACCTGCGCTTCGAACTCTCGTCCCTGAGCTCGGAACAGATCCTCGAACAATTGGCCAGCAATCGCCTGGACCTCGGGGTTTCCTACCTGGAGCGCCTGGACAGCGAGAATTTCGACTCCCTGCCCCTGGAACCAACCCACATGGGCCTGCTCTACGACCACCGGCACTTCAGCTTCGGCGAGCAGCCCCTGAGCTGGGAGGCGCTGATCGAGCTGCCCCTAGGCCTGCTCACCAGCGGCATGCACTTTCGCCAGTCCATCGACCACAACTTCCACATCCGCGGCCTACAACCGCAGCCAGTGCTGCAGACCGACGCCGTCCATCAGCTGGTGCAGATGGTCCATGGCGGCCTGTGCTGCGCCGTGATGCCTCTGGACAGCGGCCTGGAAACCCTCACTGAGCACCTGCGCCTGCAACCCATCGCCGATGCCCAGACCCTGGCCCGCCTGGGCCTGATCATGCGCCGCAGCGCGCCGCGCTCGGCCCTGGCGCAAGCCTGCTTCGCCCTCTACCAGCAATCCTTCGGCGATTCTTGATCGACGCCATCTATCAATAGATCAGTACTAGCAATTAGACGCGACAGATTGCCGCGCTTAGTCTTGGGAGCCGTTACGCCGCTGGTCACCCCGGCGCGGCGCCAGCCCCGGCGAAACGGGCACCCGCACTCGCTGCCAGCCAGCCCCACAGCATCCCTCGAACGCTAGTACGCGAAGGCATTTGCCCGGCCAGACGCTGGCCGCGCGAGCAGCGTCTCAACCTTGTCCACCTGCCGCCGAGCGTGCGCTGCGGGTCAGCAGCCTGCGATGGAGAGTCGCCCGTGAGTACACATAACCAAGCCGATCAGAAACCCGTAGCCCGCTACAAGCCCTACAAGGGACCCGCCGGTGGCTGGGGCGCCCTGATCAGCGTGGCCCAGGCCTGGCTGACCAGCGACAACGCGCTGAAGAACATCCGCATGATGCTCAAGACCAACCAGAACGGCGGCTTCGACTGCCCGGGCTGCGCCTGGGGCGACTCGCCGGAAAGCGGCATGGTCAAGTTCTGCGAGAACGGCGCCAAGGCGGTGAACTGGGAAGCCACCAAGCGCCGGGTGGACGCGGCGTTCTTCGCCAAGCACAGCGTCACTTCGCTGCTGGAGCAGAGCGACTACTGGCTGGAGTACCAGGGCCGGCTGACCGAGCCGATGAGCTACAACGCCGAGACCGACCGCTACCAGCCCATCAGTTGGGAAAATGCCTTCAGCCTGATCGCCAGGCACCTGCACAACCTGCCCAGCCCGGACATGGCCGAGTTCTACACCTCGGGCCGGGCCAGCAACGAAGCAGCCTACCTGTACCAGCTGTTCGTGCGCGCCTACGGCACCAACAACTTCCCCGACTGCTCGAACATGTGCCACGAGGCCAGCGGCGTAGCCCTGGCGCAGAGTGTCGGGGTCGGCAAAGGCACCGTGACCTTCGACGACTTCGAACACGCGGACGCGATTTTCGTCTGGGGCCAGAACCCCGGCACCAACCACCCGCGCATGCTCGAACCGCTGCGTGAAGCAGTGAAGCGCGGCGCCCAGGTGGTGTGCATCAACCCGCTCAAGGAGCGCGGCCTGGAACGTTTCCAGCACCCGCAAAACCCGATCGAGATGCTCACCAACGGCAACCGCCCGACCAACACCGCCTACTTGCGCCCGGCCCTGGGCGGCGACATGGCGCTGCTGCGGGGCATGGCCAAGTTCCTCCTGCAGTGGGAGCGCGATGCGCAGAAAGCCGGCGCGGCATCGGTGTTCGACCACGACTTCCTCAACGCCCACACCGCCAACGTGCTCGACTACCTGGGCACCATCGACGACACCCCGTGGGAGCAGATCATCGAGCAGTCCGGCCTGGCCCTGGTGGAGATCGAGCAAGCGGCGCGCATGTACGCCAAGGGCAAGAACGTGATCATGTGCTGGGCCATGGGCATCACCCAGCACCGCCACTCGGTGCCGACCATCCAGGAAATCGCCAACCTGATGCTGCTTCGCGGCAACATCGGCAAGCCAGGCGCCGGGCTGTGCCCGGTGCGTGGCCACAGCAACGTGCAGGGCGACCGCACCATGGGCATCAACGAACGCCCGCCAGTGGCCTTCCTCGATTCCCTGGAGCGGCGCTTCCAGTTCAAGGTCCCCCGGGACAACGGCCACAACGTGGTCGAGGCGATCCACGCCATGCTCGAAGGCCGCTCCAAGGTATTCATCGGCCTGGGGGGCAACTTCGCCCAGGCAACCCCGGACAGCCCGCGCACCTTCCAGGCCCTGAGCAACTGCGACCTCACCGTGCAGATCAGCACCAAGCTCAACCGCAGCCACCTGGCCCACGGCAAGGACGCACTGATCCTGCCGTGCCTGGGGCGTACCGATATCGACCAGCAGGCGGGCGGCCCGCAAGCGGTGACCGTGGAAGACTCCTTCAGCATGGTCCACGCCTCCAACGGCCAGTTGCAGCCGCTGTCGTCGCAGATGCGTTCCGAGCCGTGGATCCTCGCCGGTATCGCCGCGGCAACCCTGGGTAGCCAGCCGGTGGACTGGAACTGGCTGGTGGCCGATTACGGACGCATCCGCGACCTGATCGCCGACACCATTCCCGGCTTCAAGGACTTCAACGAACGGCTCAAGCATCCTGGCGGTTTCTACCTGGGCAACAGCGCCGGCGCCCGCCAGTGGAACACCCCGTCGGGGCGCGCCAACTTCCGCGCCAACTCGCTGCCCAAGGACCTGATCCACGAGCGCACCCGGGCCACCGGCCAACTGCCGGACCTGATCCTGCAATCGATGCGTTCCCACGACCAGTACAACACCACCATCTATGGCCTGGACGACCGCTACCGCGGGGTCAAGGGCCAGCGTGACGTGCTGTTCGCCAACGAGGCGGACATCATCCGCCTGGGCTTCAAGCCGGGGCAAAAGGCCGATATCGTCTCGCTCTGGGACGACGGCCGCGAGCGCCGGGTCAAGGGCTTCACCCTGCTGGCCTTCGACATTCCGGCCGGCCAGGCCGCGGCCTACTACCCGGAGGTGAACCCCCTGGTGCCGCTGGAAAGCACCGGCGACGGCAGCCACACCCCGACTTCCAAGTTCATCGCCATTCGCCTGGAAGCGGCCAGCGACAGCGGCCTGATCATGGCTCGCTCGGCCTGATTCCTGGCTTGAGGGCCTCTTCGCTGGCAAGCCAGCGCCTACGGTGAGCGCGTGAATCCTGGGAGCCGGCTTGCCGGCGACAGCCGCTGCGCAGCCTTGAAACGCGGGCACAAAAAAGGCCGCTTTTGTATCAAAGCGGCCGTTCCGAAGTAGCTAAAGACCCGCAAAAATCACTTAAGTTCCGCATTAAAAACAATAAGTTACGAGATTGTGTACAATTCGTGCTATTCGTCGGATTTCGTTTGTAAGCGCCTCGATACAGCCTCAGGATCGCGCCGTCATCCCTTTGAGGCTCCTCTATGAAGTTCTCCTCGATTCTCTTGTTGTCCCTTGGCCTGGTCAGCGGCGTCGCCTCTGCCGGAGGCACCACTGAAGCAGGTGTGGGCGGCGCATTGGGCGGGGTTCTAGGCTCTGTGGTCGGTCAGCAGATCGGCGGCAATACCGGTTCCGCCATCGGTGCGGCCCTGGGCGGCGCCGGCGGTAGCGCAGTGGGTGCGGACAAACGCAGCCGTGGCCAGGCAGCCATTGGCGGCGCCCTGGGCGCAGCCGGCGGCAACGTGGTGGGCCGCAGCATGGGCGGCAACACCGGCAGCCTGATCGGCGCAGCGGCAGGCGGTGGCGCCGGTGGCGCGCTGGGCAACTACATGGGCAATGAAAGTGCCCGGGAAGATCGCGACTACCGCGGCCGCGACGACCGCCGCTACTACCGCGACGGCCACCGTGGCCGTGGCCATGCCTACGGTCATCGCAAGCACCGCCACTACCGCGACTGATCCCCTGTAGCCGCTGCCGCAGGACTCTCCAGAGCAGGCGCTGCGGTGTGTCAGGCGGCTCGTGGAGACAGGTTAGCGTCTCCTGCGGAGCCGATCGCAGCCTACGGCAGCGGCTACAGACTCCAGATCGATTATCGACGTTCACACCACCAGCAGTTGTTCCAACGCCGCCCGCAATGCGGGCGGAATCGGCACCGGCTGGTTCGATGCCCGATCCACGAACACATGGACAAAACGCCCCGCCGCGCAGGCATCCGCCTCTCCCGCCTTGAACACCCCCAATTCGTACTGCACTGAACTGTTGCCCAGCTTGCCTACCCGCAAACCGATCTCGATGCATTCAGGAAAGGCGATGGACGCAAAGTAATCGCAGGCCGAGCTGACCACGAATCCCACCACCTCGCCGTCATGGATATCCAGCCCGCCCCGTTCGATCAGGTAGGTGTTCACCGCCGTGTCGAAGAAGCTGTAGTAGGTGACATTGTTCACGTGGCCGTAGACATCGTTGTCATGCCAGCGGGTGATGATCGGCTGGAAATGGCGATAGTCACCGCGTTGCGGCATAGGCTCGGACATCAGGGCTCTCTCCCATCGATTGAAGGCCGGGCGATCGGTTGATCGCCCGGCATTTCACCCCAGGCAGCTAAGCCTGGGCAAACCCTTTTCCGGCCGCGGCCAGTTCCTCGATCAACTGCGCCGGGCGCCAATGCGCCCCGTGCCCGGCTTGCAGGTGCAGCAGACGCTGGCGAACCTGCTCCAGCCCCTGGGCATCCGCCCAGCTCATAGGCCCACCCTGCTCCTTGGGAAAACCGTAGCCATTGAGATAGACCCGGTCGATGTCGGCGGCCGACTGGGCGATGCCCTCCTGGAGAATCTTCGCCCCTTCGTTGACCAGCGCCAGCAGGCAGCGCTCGAGGATCTCCTCGGGGCCGATGTCCCGGCGCTGGTAACCCAGCTCCTCGCCGACCTGCAGCACCAGCGCATCCACCTGCAGGTCATGCTCGGCCTGGCGGCTGCCGGGTTCGTAGTGGTAGTAGCCGTCGCCACTCTTCTGGCCGAAACGACCCGACTCACACAGCCGGTTGTCGATCTGCACCTCGGGCGCATCCTGGCCCACACCGTCCAGTTGCCGGGCACGCCAGCCCAGGTCGATGCCCACCACGTCATACATGCGGAACGGGCCCATGGCGAAACCGAACCCCTGCAAGGCGCCATCCACCTGATAGGGAAACGCCCCTTCCAGCAGCATCTTGCGCGCCTCGAGCACATAGGTGTTGAGCATGCGATTGCCGATGAAGCCGAAACAGTTGCCCGCCACCACACTGACCTTGCCCATGCGCTGCCCCAGGGCCAGGGCAGCGTCGAGCACCGCAGGAGCGGTCTTGGCCGCGCGCACCACCTCCAGCAGTTTCATGATGTGGGCCGGGCTGAAGAAGTGCAGGCCCAGCACCTGTGGCGCCCGCTGGGTGACTGCGGCAATCGCGTCGATATCCAGGGCCGAGGTGTTGCTGGCAAGGATCGCCTCGGGCTTGAGGGTCGCGTCCAGCTGGCGAAAGATCTGCTGCTTGAGTTCGAGGTTTTCGTAGACCGCCTCGATCACCAGGTCCACGTCGGCGAGCTGTGGATAATCCGCCGCCGGCTTGATCCGCGCCACCCGAGCATCGGCCTCGGCCTGATCGATGCGCCCCTGGCGCACGTTGTGGGCGTAGGTGTCCGCCACCGCCGCCAGGGCCTGCTGGAGCATCTGCGGGTTGTTGTCCAGCCACAGTACCGGCAGGCCGGCATTGGCCAGGCACATGACAATGCCACGGCCCATGGTGCCGGCACCGATCACGGCGGCGCGCTGAATATCGAAAGCTGTCTGGCTCATGTTGGCTCTCTTGTGGGCGATCCAAAGACAGCCCCCACCATAGTCAGGCCCTCATCATTTTTGAAATTTATTCCTGTGATGAGCAGCATTCAGCAGATGGATTTTCAGCCTGGCAAATGGGCCTCGCACCACGCCCGCACCGCGGCATAAGGGTAATCTTCCAGTGCCGCGAACCCGGGGATGCTCCGGGCCTTGAGCCGGGTGAACAACGGCACGCTGATACCACAGAGAAAACGGGTCAGGCGTTCCGCCCCGGGTACATCACCAGTGTGCTGCTGGTGCCTGTGGATAAAGTGGCCACACAGCCCGTCGAAACTTTTATCCACAAGCGCGGGCAGAGCCGGCGGCTCCGGTAGCCGCGCCACCTGGCCATGGCACACCGAACAATGCCCGCAACGCTGGGGTGCCTGCCGGTCGCCGAAATACCCCGCCAGGCGGTAACCCAGGCACTGCTCAGTGGCGAACAGGTCGAGCATGGCGTGGATCCGCGCAATCTCACTGCCCTCGTGGCGGGTGAAATAACCATGCAGGTCGGCACTCAGTGCCGCCAGGTCAAAGTCCGTCTGCAACAGGCTGTAGACCTCGGTCATCTGCTTGCTTTCCAGCTCCACCCAGCCTTTTTCCTGGAAGTAATCCAGGGCCTTGACCACCCGGTTGCGCGGCGCCTGGTACTGCTCGTAGAGCGCGTCGAAATTCACCGTGGCCCAGGTCCTGGCGCGGCTTGAAGTATTGATCACGGCCTCGACGAAGTCCCTACGCTCGCCTTCGAAACGCGCCAGCAGGGCCTCGGTTTCCAGCAGCAGCTTGAAGCGGTATTCCGCGAAATAGGCATAGCGCGGCGCGATCAGGCCCCGCAGTTCCAACTGCACCAGCAAGGTCTTGAGTGGCAGCTGGCGAATGTTGCTCTGGTCCGCCAGGGGGCCGAGCAGGAACTCCCATTGCCCGTCCGCCGCCGATGCCTGCAACTCCTCCAGCACACAACGGATGCCGCTCAATTCCGGGGTGTCGCCGTAGACGAAGTTTTCCAGCACGTTGAGGCTGTCGCGGTTGGCCAGCACCAGGCAATCCGAAGGCTGGCCATCGCGCCCGGCACGGCCGATTTCCTGGCTGTAGTTCTCGATGGACTTGGGCAGATCGAAGTGCACCACGTTACGGATGTCGCTCTTGTCGATGCCCATGCCGAAGGCGATGGTGGCGACGATGCAGTGGCTGCGGCCCTCCATGAAGCGACGCTGGATCGACTCGCGCTGCTCGTGGGGCAGGCCGGCGTGGTAGGCCTCGGCGGCGATGCCCTGCTGGCTCAGGTGCTCGGCGATCTGCTCGGCGGTTTTCTGCAGGGTCACGTAGACAATGCTCGGCTGCCCGGCCCGGGCGCCCATCCACTGCACCAGCCGCCGACGCTTGTCGGCGCCGCGTACCGGCTCCACCAGCAGGTTGAGGTTGGGCCGGTAGAAACCGGTGGTCACCACGTCCTGCTGGGCGATGGCGAACTTGGCCTGCATGTCGGCGATCACTTTGGGGGTCGCCGTGGCCGTCAGTAGCAGGGCCTGGGGGATGTTGAACTGGCGCTGGTAGTCCGGCAGCTTCAGGTAGTCGGGGCGGAAGTTGTGGCCCCATTCCGAGATGCAGTGCGCCTCGTCCACCACCAGCAGGGAGATGGGCACCTGCTGCAGAAAATTGCGAAAGCGTTCGTTCTTCAGCCGCTCCACCGAGATCATCAAGATCTTCAGCTCCCCGGAACGAGCCCGGGCCATGACCTCATTGGCTTCATCCCGGCCCTGGGCCGAGTCGATGCTGGCAGCGGCAATGCCGTGGCGCTGGAGGAAGGCCAACTGGTCCTGCATCAACGCCAGCAGTGGCGAGACCACCAGGGTCAGGTGCGGCAGCAGCAGGGCCGGCAACTGATAGCACAGGGACTTGCCCGAGCCGGTGGGAAAGATCGCTGCCGCCGAGCGCCCGGCGAGCACCGCGCTGACCGCAGCCTCCTGGCCCGGACGAAACTGTGGATAACCGAAGACCTGTTCCAGGGTGCTGTGCATAAGGGTCACTCCTTGGACCGCTGACCTGTCTTGAAGACTAGCGGGACAGGTCGGCGGGGCCAGAAAAGGTCGAAGGAAAAGCGCTACCGGATGATACCGGGCACAAGAAGCTTCATCGGCAAGCCAGCCCCAGCGCAGGAGCCGGCTTGCCGGCAAAGGATGCCACCGCTAGCGCAAGGTCCGGCAATCGAGCCACTGCACGCCGTTGTGCTGATTGGCCTTGAGCAAGGCCGGCACCGCTTGAGCGGCCTTGGCATGAGTGTCATGGAACAGAATGATGCCCCGGCGCCAGAGCAGCATCAGTGTCTGCACCCGCTGCGCGGCCGCCTCGGCACCGACCTTCTTGCTCCAGTCCTGGGAGTCGATGTTCCACAGCACCACTTGCACCCCCTGGGCCTTGAAGAACCCGGCGCTGTCACTGCGACGCTGCCCGTAGGGCGGCCGGAACAGCGGCAGGTACTCGTTGGTCAACGTGCGGTTGGCCAAGTTGGCGCTGCGAATCACCGAGCTTTGCCATTCGTTCCAGGAGGAGTGGGACTTGTGCTCCCAACCATGTACGCCCACACACTGACCGTCGTACAACTCGCGCATTTTCCCTGCCGAAGACTGGCTCAGGCGCGCCTGAAACGAGTCCCCCAGGACAAAGAAAAGGCTATGCAGATCGTAGGCCCGCAGCACCTCGATCAACTGATCCGTAGGCCCGTCTCTCAGGCTCGGCCCGTCGTCGAAGGTCAGCAGAAACTGCCGGTCCGCCAGTTCGTCGCCCAGGCGCTCTGCCGGGTCCATGCGCTGGATCTCACTGCTGACGGTGGGAAACAAGGCGGCCAGGCGCAGCTGTTCATTGAGGTACTGCTGATGAAACGGCCCACTGGCCTCACCCCAGGCGCCGTAGGCCGCCTTGCTGGCGCCGGTGAAACTGGCCGCCAGTTGCCGCAGCTCCCCAAGGTTGCGGACCTGCAAACAGAAAGGCTCGCCATCACAGTCCTGGCTGGCCTGCCGGTAGTTGACCAGCAATTGCTCCCAAAAACGCTGACGCAGTTGATCCACCGACTTGCGATCAAGCTGCCGTACTCCAAGCCGCTGCTTGAGGGCCTTGTCATCCAGGGCCTCGGTGGCCAGCAGGGCTTTGCTGAACATCAGAATCTCGGCCCGCGAGGCGGTATCGAAATCTGCGGCGCTGGTCAGCGGATTCGGCCAGCCACTGCGGTCGATGGTGGCGAACACCAGCGGCCCGGCCGCCTGAGCCACCCCTATGGTCAGACACAGCGCCAGCAACCAGGGGAAAACACGAACTCGCATACCAACCTCCATAAATGCACAACGCGCCACTGCCGGCGCGTTGTGGAGATAACTTCTGCCTGTGTGATCAGCGGTTCTGCAACCGCTCTATAGCTTTGTCGTACACCGGGTTGGCCTTCTGCTCCCGGGCCTTGCGATAGTGCTCCAGCGCCGTGGCCAACTGCCCGGCATCCTCGTAGATGCGCCCCATGTCGTAGTAGGCGCTGGCGCGTATGGTGGGCGCCGATGGGCCGCTGGCCAGGGCGATTGCCTGGAGATCGGCGGCCACGGCCTCGTCGGGGCGACTGTTCTTGCGGTTGGACAGGGCCAGGTTGCTGTAGGCCTGGGCAAAGCCTGGGTCCAGCTCGATGGCTTCGCGGTAGTAGATACCCGCACTGCCGAAGTCGCCCTTGCGGTAGGAAGCCTCGCCTTTCTGGTTGAGGCTCTTGGCATCCACCGGCCCCTCGTCCTTGGCCAGCACTTCATCGATGGGCTTGCCATTGGCCAGTAGCAGCGGGTCGAGGTTGCTCATCCGCAACTCCACTTCCTCGTTGCCTTGCAGCACCCGATCGATGTCCTGCAGTTGGCCATTGGCCGTCAGGCGAAACACTACCCAGAGGTTGCCCTGGCGGTTCTGTGGCACCCGGTAGCTGCGCATCAGCGTCGGGCCCTTATAGACAAAGACCTGGGCCTGGCTGCGGCCCAGGCGCAAGGATTCGGGATTATTGCCGTTGGTAAAATCGTGCACGGCATACACGTAGGCATCGCCCGGCACAGGCTGTTCGATGGTGAGGGTCTCCGGCCCGCGGCTGTCGGTGCTGTCCACATTCATCCGCGCCCCCGGCCCGGTGCCGGTGGCGTAATACAGCAACCGGTGGGGATAGCTCAAATGCGCATCCAGGTCTTCCCCCGGCGCACTCCAGCTCAGCACCACGCGCAGGCTTTGCGGATCCTTGAGCACCGGGCTCATGGCGTAGCTCAGCCCCTGGCACGGGCACTTGGCTCGCAGGTCGGCATAACCGAGCTTGCGGATCAGCAGCTCACTGCCCGGTGAATCGGCGACCTGCAGCGTCACTCGCCCTTGGGCGTCGGTCCGCCCGGAGGCCTGCCCCAACTGCACTTCGGCGTCGGTCAGCACGGCGTCCTTGACCACCGCGTCCAGCACCTGGAGCGACAATGACTGAGCCTGCACCGAGCTCATCAGCATCCCTAGCCACAACAACGCCGCCAGGCGGAAAAAAGCCATAACAAAATCCCTGTAGACAAAGAGCGCAGGACCTCTGCCCCACCCCAACAATCAGCGGCGAACCATACACAGTTTTAACCGCCAATGCTCGACCCGAGTCCGTGAATGCAGCCCCCGGTGACCGCCTCAACACCTTGCCACGACGCTCCCGCGCGTCCCCGCGGGTACTTGCAAGCCGAGCCTCGAATCGGCTTACACTGCCCCCCCTAGAAACGCCAAGTGAACCCCCGACCATGCAACTGGCCCCCGGCTTTCCCGACGACGCCATCATGCGCCAGCTGATGCAACTGCTGCATGAGGAAATCGGCTTGCCCGAACGCAAGACTCTTCGCCTGAACACCGCGATCAATCTCGACCTGGGTTGCGATGGCGCCGACGCTCGGCATCTATTCAGCACGCTGGAAGAGCAGTTCGGTATCGATTTTGTCGATTTCGACAGCTATCGCTACTTCCAGCCCGAAGGCTACGATGTGTCCCTCAAGCGTCGCGCCAAGGGTCGGGGAGACAAGCTCCCGCTGACCATCGGCATGCTGTACCGGGCGCTCAAGGAGCAACGCTGGGACACTCAGGAGCTGGAGAACCTCTAAGGTTCACGGCCGTAAATAAGGAAATGCCGTGGACGTACTGATGGGCTTGCTCGCGGCCCTGCTCTGGGGTGGCACCGATTTTCTCGTGGGGCTCAACGTGCGCGCCGTGGGCGTGAAACGTGCGGTGTTCTTCAGCCAGAGTCTAGGGTTCACCCTGATGAGCCTGCTGCTGGTGATCTTTCCCGCTTTGCTGCTCAAGGCCATGGCCGCGCCCCTGGAGGTCTGGCTGATGGGCGTGGTCGCCGCGGCCTTCACCGTCTCCGGCGCCCTGGCCCTGGGCAAGGCCTTCGCCTTGGGCAAAGCCTCCATCGTCGCGCCATTGGTGACCTCCTATGGTGTGGTCACCACCTTGCTGGCCTGGGCCAGCGGCGAGCAGATCAGCCTGCTGCAGCTCATGTGCATCCTCGTGTGCGTGATCGGCGTCATCCTCTCCAGCCTGCACTCGGACTCCAAGCTGCCCCACAGCACCGCCGCCGGCCGCTCGATCTTCTTCGCCCTGCTCTCGGCCGTTCTGTACGGCACCAGCTTCTGGCTGCAGGGCCGCTACACCCTGCCGCAACTGGGGCCGATCAGCATGCTCTGGCTGGGTTATGCGGTGGGCAGCGGTGTGATGCTGCTGATGGTGCTCAAAGTCGTGGACGGGCTGAAAATTCCGCCACTGAAAAACTGCGGCCTGCTGGCCTCCACCAGCCTGATGAACCTGGGTGCGTTCTTCGCCTTTTCCTGGGGCGCCATGAGCGGCTCGGTGTCGGTGGTGACGGTGATCAGCACCCTGTCCGGCGGTATTGCCGCGGTGCTGGGCTACGTGTTCTTCAAGGAGCGGCTGACGGCGGTGCAAGTGACGGGCGTGGTGCTGGTGTTGCTGGGGGCGCTGGTGTTGCACTTGAAGACTTGAGGGTGTCTGGCTGGGCCAGGGGATGCCGCGCCTGCGGCTACAGCGGCGCACAAAAAAGCCGCCCCGAAGGGCGGCTTTTTCATGGCAGGTCGAGGCTTACAGCTTTGGACCGGCTGCCTTGATCGCGTCGCTCACGTCGAACTTCTTGAAGTTCTCGATGAACAGGCCGGCCAGGGCCTTGGCGGCTTCGTCGTAGGCGGCTTTGTCAGCCCAGGTGTTGCGTGGGTTGAGCAGGCCGGTTTCAACGCCCGGTACGGCTTTTGGCACGTCCAGGTTGACGATGTCCAGGTGCTCGGTCTCGGCACCGATCAGCGCGCCGCTCTGGATCGCTGCAATCACGCCACGGGTGGTGGGGATGTTGAAGCGTTTGCCCACGCCGTAGCCACCGCCGGTCCAGCCGGTGTTGACCAGGTAGACCTTGGAGCCGAAGCCACGGATGCGCTTGATCAGCAGCTCGGCGTATTCGCCGGCCGGACGCGGGAAGAACGGTGCGCCGAAGCAGGTGGAGAAGGTCGACTTGATGCCCGAGCCCGAACCCATTTCAGTCGAGCCCACCAGCGCGGTGTAGCCGGACAGGAAGTGGTAGGCGGCTTGTTCTTCGCTGAGGATCGACACGGGCGGCAGTACGCCGGTCAGGTCGCAGGTCAGGAAGATCACGGCGTTAGGCTCGCCACCGAGGTTCTTCGGTGCGCGTTTTTCGATCAGCTCGCGCGGGTAAGCGGCGCGGCTGTTCTGGGTCAGGCTGTCGTCGGAGTAGTCGGCCTTCTTGGTAATCGGGTCGATCACCACGTTTTCCAGAACGGCACCGTGCTGGATGGCTTTCCAGATCACCGGCTCGTTCTTTTCCGACAGGTCGATGCACTTGGCATAGCAACCGCCTTCGATGTTGAACACCACGCCCACGCCCCAGCCGTGTTCGTCGTCACCGATCAGGTAACGGCTTTCGTCGGCGGACAGGGTGGTCTTGCCGGTGCCCGACAGGCCGAAGAACAGGGTCACGTCGCCGTCTTCGCCCATGTTGGCGGCGCAGTGCATCGGCAGTACGTCGGCAGCCGGCAGCAGGAAGTTCTGCACGGAGAACAGGGCTTTCTTCATCTCACCGGCGTAGCGCATGCCGGCGATCAGCACTTTCTTGGCTGCGAAGTTGAGGATCACGGTGCCATCGGAGTTGGTGCCGTCGCGCTCTGGCTCGCAGACGAAGTTCGGCGCGTTGAGGATCTGCCACTCATCCTTGCCACCGGCGTTGTACTGCTCGGGGTTGATGAACAGGCAGCGGCCGAACAGGTTGTGCCAGGCGGTCTCGGTGGTCATTTTCACCGGCAGGTAGTGCGCCGGATCGGAACCTACATGCACATGGGAAACAAAACGCTCGCGCTCGCCCAGGTAGGCTTCAACGCGGTCCCACAGGGCGTCGAACTTGGCCGCCGGGAACTTGCGGTTGATCGGGCCCCAGGCGATAGCGTCCTGGGTGCTGGGCTCTTCTACGATGAAACGATCCACTGGCGAACGGCCGGTACGATGACCGGTGCGAACCACCAGAGCGCCGGTATCGGCAAGCTCGCCCTCACCGCGGTTCAGGGCTTCTTTGACCAGATCATCCACACTCAGATCGGTGTACACGGCGTTATTGGCTTGCGTCATGAGGTTCCCCGTCGGCCATTGGCCGAGTGCTCCAAACGTTTTGTAGTAGAAACTCGCGCACTACTACCGCGAAAAAAGTGCGCCGGATTATGCCAGAAAAGCCCCAAAATAGTAGGGCCCTCCCGTCAGCACGGCGTAATTCCGGCGTTTGCCAGGTGATTTACCTGCGCTGAATCGTTTTAGTGACGAGTATCTGACGGCGTGTCCACGCCCGCCCCCGCGAACAATTGCGCGATATCAGCGGCATCGAACAGGTAGCGTTCGTTGCAGAACTGGCAATCGATCTCGATGCTGCCGCCATGTTCGACCACCAGTTGCTGGGCATCTTCCAGACCCAGGCTGACCAGCGCATTGCCCGAGCGTTCCCGCGAGCAACTGCAGCGAAAACGCAGCGGCTGCACGTCGAACAGGCGCACGGCTTCTTCGTGGTACAGGCGGTGGAGCACGGTTTCGTTGTCCAGGCTCAGCAGTTCATCGGCGGTCAGGGTGCTGGCCAGTGCGGTGAGGTGCTGCCAGCTGGCGTCGCGCTCTTCCTGATCGCGCAGGCGGTCGGCGGGCAGTTGTTGCAGGAGCAGGCCTCGGGCGCTGCGGCCGTCGGCATAGAGCCAGAAACGGGTACCAGTCTGTTGCGACATGACGAAGTAGTTGGTGAAGCATTCCGCCAGGTTGGTGCCGTCCAGGTCGACGATGCCCTGGTAGCGCTGGCCATTGGTCGGGTCCACGGTCAAGGCCAGGACGCCATTGGGCATCAGGTCGGCGAGGGTGGCATCAGGGGCGATCTGCTCCGCGTCGTAACGGGCCAGGCCACGGATCTCGCGCTCGCTGGAGCACTCGATCATCAGCAGCGGCACCGGGCCTTCGGAGCGGGCCTGGAGAATCAGCAAGCCATCGAATTTCAGGGTGCCGACCAGCAACGATGCCGCCGCCATCAGTTCGCCGAGCAGCTGCGCCACCGGCTCGGGATAGGGGTGTTTGGCGAGGACTTCCGCGTAACTGCGCTCCAGCGCCACCAGCTCGCCGCGGGTGTCGCTCTCATCGAAGATGAAGCGTTGAGTGAAGTCGGTATCCGGCAAATCAGTCATAGGTCTGGGTATCTGAATGATGACAAAAAGGTGACAAGCACCGAAAATTACGGCCTTGCACCATAAGGGTGCAGTTTTTGCGGTGATTGGAGATATTTTATGAACAATCCGGGTTTGTTCCAAGCAAGGTGGAACCTCGGCAAGCTGGTTCTGTGCAATTTACTCCCTTTGGCCCTGCTGGGTTTCTGGTTGTGGCCGACCGGCCAGGCGCTCTGCACGGTCTTCGACGAATGGCTGTTCCGCCACCTCAATACCCCCCTGGCGAGCAACTCCACCTGGCTGCACATCTGGGCCGTGGCCAGCCTGCGGCCGTTCGATATCGTGGTGGGGCTGATCATGCTCGGCCTGCTGATTCGCGGTGACTGGGTGTTCAAGGCGGTGGATGTACGCCGCGCCTTCTTCGGCTTTCTGTCGATCCTGATTCTGATGGTGGTGATTCGCGCGCTGTTTTCCAAGCTGGTGGCCGTCATGAACTGGCAGCACAACAGCCCGTCCATGGTGCTGGAGGGCGCCGTGCACATGAGCGACTACTTCCCGGGCCTGGAAAAGACCTGGGAACTCAAGGACCGCTCCAGCCAGAGCTTCCCGGGCGACCATGCTTCGGTGCTACTGATCTGGGGCCTATTCATGGGGATCTTCAGCCGCAGCGTCGGCCAGTTCCTGATCGTCTGGGGCCTGACCCTGCTGTTCATGATGCCGCGTCTGGTGGCGGGCGCCCACTGGGGCCAGGACGACTACATCGGCGGGGTGCTGCTGGCGGTGCTGGCCCTGGGCTGGGGCTACTACACCCCGTACGCGGCGCGGATGTCGAACTTCCTGCTGCGCCTGACCCATCCGCTGTTCAACCTGATGAGCCGGATGCCCGTGCTCTCGCGCATGAGCGTAGTGCGCGCCAGCAGCCTGCTGCGCTAAGCAGCCCTGTAGGAGCCGGCTTGCCGGCGAAGGCGTCCTCAAGGGCCCATTCGCCGGCAAGCCGGCTCCTACGCTTTCACTCGTGATTGCTGCCGTGGAACTTGAACAGGTCCCGGCGCTGTTTCTTGCTCGGCTTACCGTCGGTGCTCACCCCAAGGGCACCAGCCTTGCGCTGGGCTGCGGCGGCTTCGCGCTTGGCGATGCTGGCCTCGGTTTCCGCGTACAGCGCCTGCGCTTCGGGCGCACCACGGCGGACGATGGACAGGGCCTGGACCACCACGGTGCGTTCGTCGAAACCGGTACGGATCTGGTACTCGTCCCCGACCCGTGGCTCCTTGCCCGGTTTACAACGCTCGCCCCGGTGATGCACCTTGCCGCTTTCAATCGCTGTCTTGGCCAGGGCCCGGGTCTTGTAGAAGCGCGCCGCCCACAGCCATTTATCCAGACGGACCTTGTCCTCTTCTTCCTGCTTGTGCGCCACTGGAATTCCCCTAACTGAAAAATGTCGCAACCTTACCGCCTGCAAGCGGGCTCTCATAAACCCTGCCGCTCACCTAAAATAACCCAGGTTGCGCCCTGATACGCGAGGAGTCCCTGTGACTGACTTCCCTACTTCCCTGACCTCGCCCGGCAACCGTTGCGAAGGTTGCCAACAAAGCCAACCACTGGGCTTCGATTTTTCCTTCGCCTACCAGCCCATCGTCGATCTGCGAAACCGCTCGATCTTTGCCCATGAAGCGCTAGTGCGCGGGGTCAATGGCGAAGGGGCGGGCACGGTGCTGGACCAGGTCAACGACAGCAATCGCTACCGCTTCGACCAGCGCTGCCGGACCCAGGCGATCACCCTCGCCGCGCAACTGGGAATGCAAAGCCACCTGTCGATAAACTTCATGCCCAACGCCGTGTACCGGCCGGAACTGTGCATCCGCAGCACTCTGGAAGCGGCCCGTACCCAGCGTTTTCCCCTGGACCGTCTGATTTTCGAAACACTGGAAAGCCAGCACGTAGATAACAGTCGCCATTTGACCAATATTCTGCGTGAATACCGCGAATTCGGCTTCAAGACCGCCATCGATGACTTCGGCTCGGGGTACTCGGGGCTGAACCTGCTGGCGGATTTCCAACCCGACCTGATCAAGCTCGACATGGCGCTGGTGCGCAATGTCGACCAGGATCGCGTACGCCAGGCCATCATCCGCGCGACTGTCACAATGTGTGCGGAGTTGGGGGTTACAGTCATCGCCGAAGGTATTGAAAGCGCCGGTGAACGGGACTTTCTCAGCGACTGTGGAATTTATCTGATGCAGGGCTACTGGTTCGCCAAACCTGCATTCAAAGCCCTGGCCGAGGTTCAGGCCGCGGCCTGGAACAGCTAATTGCGGATTGTCCTTATTGAAGACTTTTGACCATTTGACCGTTGTCGGTCTGCGCGAGTGGGTGGCGCTCCCGGATCTGGGGGTGGCTGGCCTGCGCGCCAAGATCGACACCGGGGCCAGCACCTCAAGCCTGCATGCCACCGAGATCGAGCCCTTCGAGCGCGACGGTGAGCAGTGGGTGCGCTTCAATGCCCACCTGGGCAGTGTGGTGCAGTTGCGTCACCGGCGCTGCGAAGCACCGCTGGTGGCGATGAAAACCATTAAAAGCTCCAACGGCCAGGCCCAGGTGCGCTACGTGATCAGCACCACCCTGGCCCTGGGCGATCGGGTGTGGCGGGTGGAGTTCACCCTCGCCTGCCGCAAGGCCATGCGCTATCGCCTGCTGCTGGGTTCCAAGGCTCTGATCGACGGCCAACTGGTGGTCAATCCGGGCATCAAGTACGTACAAGACAAACCGGTGTTCCCGGTATCCACTACCTCTGCCACAGGTGTTGCATGAAGATCGCTGTGCTGTCGCGTAACCCGCGTCTGTATTCCACTCGTCGTCTGGTCGAGGCCGGCACCGAGCGTGGCCATGAAATGGTAGTGGTCGATACCCTGCGGGCCTACATGAACATCGCCAGTCACAAGCCGCAGATCCACTACCGCGGCAAGCCCCTGGAAGGCTTCGATGCGGTGATCCCGCGGATCGGTGCCTCGGTGACCTTCTATGGCTGCGCGGTGCTGCGCCAGTTCGAGATGATGGGGGTGTTCCCCCTCAATGAGTCGGTGGCCATCGCCCGCTCCCGGGACAAGCTGCGCTCGCTGCAGTTGCTGTCGCGGCGTGGCATCGGCCTGCCGGTGACCGGCTTCGCCCATTCCCCGGACGACATTCCCGACCTGATCGAGATGGTCAACGGCGCGCCATTGGTGATCAAGGTGCTGGAAGGCACCCAGGGCATCGGCGTGGTGCTGTGCGAAACCGCCACGGCAGCGGAATCGGTGATCGAGGCCTTCATGGGCCTGAAGCAGAACATCATGGTCCAGGAGTACATCAAGGAAGCCGGGGGCGCCGACATCCGTTGCTTCGTGGTGGGGGACAAGGTGATCGCGGCGATGAAACGCCAGGCCAAGCCGGGGGAGTTTCGCTCCAACCTGCATCGCGGCGGCAGCGCCAGCCTGATCAAGATCACTCCGGAAGAACGCATGACTGCGCTGCGGGCGGCCAAGGTCATGGGCCTGAGCGTGGCGGGGGTGGATATCCTGCGGTCCAATCACGGGCCGCTGGTGATGGAAGTCAATTCCTCGCCGGGCCTGGAGGGCATCGAGACCACCACCGGCAAGAACGTGGCGGGAATCATCATCGAGCACATCGAGAAAAATGGCGGGCCGAACATGACCCGGACCAAGGGCAAGGGCTAGGGATCGCGTGGCCGGCCTTTCGCTGGCAAGCCAGCTCCTACGGGCTATGTGCTACCTGTAGGAGCGAAGCCCTGATCAATCCGCATCACGAGGCAGCAGCAAGCCCAGCGGCAGGCGTACCCGCGCTTCCAGGCCACCATCAGGGCGGTTGCGCAGTTCGACGTTGCCACCGTGCATGGCGGCAATCCGCTTGACGATGGCCAGCCCCAGCCCGGTGCCCTTGCCGCCCCGGGCACGGTCGCCCCGGGTGAAGGGGTTGAAGATCGCTTCCAGTTCCGAGGGATCGATCCCCGCGCCACGGTCCATCACGCTGAGCACCACATAGGGCGCATTGGTGTCACCGGACACATAGGCCGCCACTTCCACTTCCGTGCCCGCATGATTCAGGGCGTTACCGATCAGGTTGTTGAGCAGGCGTTTCATCGATACCCGGCGCAGCGGGAACGGCTGGATCGGCTCCAGGCGCATGTGCACCCGTTCTTCGTTCTGGTTGTAGGGCGCCACCACTTCCTGAACCAGATCGCCCAGGTCCACCTCTTCCACCGACTCGTCGCGCCCATCGCGAATGAAGGCCAGGAACTGGTCGAGAATGGCGTCCATGTCCTCGATATCCCGCACCATGTCATCGGTCAGGTCAGTGTGATCGCCCATCAACTCCAGGGACAGGCGCAGCCGGGTCAGCGGCGTGCGCAGGTCGTGGGACACCCCCGCCAGCATCAACTCCCGTTCTCGCCCCGCCTGTTCCACGTCCTCGGCCATCTGGTTGAACGCGCGGTAGACCTCGGTCATCTCGCTGGGCGTATCGCTGATGGGCAGGCGCACGCTGCGCCCCTGGCCCAGTTGCCGGGCGGCATACACCAGGCGCTTGAGGGGCTGGTTGAGCTGGCTGACGAAGATCCACGCCGAGGCGGTGGACAAGAGGCCAATGGCCAGGAACCAGCCCAGCACGCTCCAGATCTTCTGCCCCCGCAGCGGATGCGGATACAGCGGCACCTTGAGCCAGCCATCCCCCAGGCTCGGCGCCCGCACCCACAGCGCCGGCGGCGCATGCATGCGCAGGCGCACTTCGGTGTCGGCGCCCAGTTCGGCCTGCATCTGCCGCTGGTAGATCTCGCTGTAGGGCCAATGCTGCTCGCCGGCCGGTACGCCGCTGCCCACCACCTTGATCAGGCCTGCGGCCTCGGCGATCTGGTCGCGGTTGGATTCATCGGCGGCCCAGTAGGCGCGCAGGGTCAGGGCCACACCGTGGCTGTACTGCCGGTCCACCAGCACGTCCTCGTTCATCAACAGATAAACCAGGGTCAATGCCTTGGAAAACAGCACCACGATCAGCACCAGCCACAGGGTGCGGGAGAAGAAACTCTGGGGGAACCACAGCGGGGTTTTCATAACAGCCACTACACATTTTGCAGGAGCGACTCGCGCTCGCACTGTTGCGGAATGCGAACGCCCGGGTCGTTACCGGCCCGGGCGTTGGCTCCTACAAATCACTGATCACTTGGTCGCAGTGCCATCCGGCACGAAGACATAACCTACGCCCCAGACGGTCTGGATGTAGCGCGGCTTGGAAGGATCGGGCTCGATCATCCGACGCAGGCGGGAGATCTGTACGTCAATGGAGCGCTCCAGGGCGTCCCATTCGCGACCACGGGCCAGGTTCATCAACTTGTCTCGGGTCAGCGGCTGGCGGGCATTCATCACCAGCGCCTTGAGCACCGCGAATTCACCGGTGGTGAGCATGTGCACTTCATTGCCGCGCTTGAGCTCGCGGGTGGCCAGGGACAACTCGTAGTCACCGAAGGTCACGCTTTCGTCTTCGCTGCCCGGCGCACCCGGCACCGGGGCGGACTGGCGACGCAATACGGCCTTGACCCGCGCCATCAGCTCGTCGGGGTTGAACGGCTTGGCCAGGTAATCGTCGGCGCCCAGTTCCAGGCCCTTGATGCGGCTCAGCTCGTCGCCCTTGGCGGTGAGCATGATGATCGGAATCTGGTTGTTCGCGCTGCGCAGGCGGCGGCATGCGGTCAAGCCGTCTTCGCCGGGCAGCATCAGGTCGAGTACCACCAGGTTGAACACTTCGCGACCCAGCAGGCGGTCCATTTGCTCGGTGTTCGGAACTGCGCGGGCACGGTAGCCCTTGCTGACGAAGAAACGCTCCAGCAGGCTGCTCAGCCCCGGGTCGTCGTCAACAATAAGAATTTTTTCGCCTTCAGCAGTTTGTGCAGTGCTGCTCATTGGATGCTCCTCTAATCTCGGTGCGCATTATGGCGTAGCTGCCGTTATACGCACCGTGTGCATTGTTAGCAGATTTTTCCTCTATCGCCAGCAAACCCGCTGTCGGCCTGAGGCTGGCGATCACCCCGCAACGGCTAACGCTGGGTATAATGCGCCGCCTTTTGTGTTGGGCAATATCTGATCAGTACGCCTGCGGCCGGTTTATTTTTTTTACCGGGCCGGCAGTATTTTTTCGATTTCACGGGTCAACAGGCAGCCTTTTGATCCAGGTGGCGGCGCGTGCCAGGCCGCTCAACCAGACTCGCAGGGCCTTATTTTCGTGCCCGCGGGCCTGCTTTCACAATTTGTCAGGTGGTTTTATGGACAGCATCAACAGCCGCATTGCCGAGGAACTCGGTGTACGCCCACAACAGGTCGAAGCGGCCGTCGCTCTATTGGATGAAGGCTCCACCGTGCCCTTCATCGCCCGTTACCGGAAAGAGGTCACCGGCAGCCTCGATGACACCCAGCTGCGTCATCTGGAAGAGCGCCTGCGCTACCTGCGAGAACTCGACGAACGGCGGATCAGCATCCTGGCCAGCATCGAAGAGCAAGGCAAGCTGACCCCGGAGCTGGCCCGTGACATCAAGCTGGCCGACACCAAGACCCGCCTCGAAGACCTGTACCTGCCTTATAAGCAGAAGCGCCGCACCAAGGGCCAGATCGCCCTGGAAGCCGGCCTCGGCGAACTGGCCGACGGCCTGTTCAACGACCCAAGCCTGGCTCCGGAAACCGAAGCCGCTCGCTTCGTCGACGCCGACAAAGGCGTGGCCGACGTCAAGGCCGCCCTGGAAGGCGCCAAGTACATCCTCATGGAGCGCTTCGCCGAAGACGCCAGCCTGCTGGAAAAGCTGCGCAACTTCCTCAAGCAGGAAGCCACCCTCAGCGCCCGCGTGGTGGCGGGCAAGGAAGAGGAAGGCGCCAAGTTCCGCGACTACTTCGAACACGATGAACCCCTCAAAAGCATGCCGTCGCACCGCGCCCTGGCTATTTTCCGTGGCCGCAACGAAGGCATTCTCAGCTCCGCGCTGAAAGTCGGTGACGAGCTGCCGGGCACCATGCACCCCTGCGAAGGCATGATCGGCCAGCATGTGGGCATCCAGAACCAGAACCGTGCCGCCGACAAATGGCTAGGCGAAGTGGTGCGCTGGACCTGGAAGGTCAAGCTCTACACCCACCTGGAAACCGACCTGCTGGGCGAGTTGCGCGACAACGCGGAAACCGAGGCGATCAACGTCTTCGCCCACAACCTGCACGACCTGCTGCTGGCCGCTCCGGCCGGCCCGCGCGCCACCCTGGGCCTGGACCCGGGCCTGCGCACCGGCTGCAAGGTGGCGGTGGTGGATGCCACCGGCAAGCTGCTGGATCACGCCACCGTCTACCCCCATGTGCCGCACAACAAGTGGGACCAGACCCTGGGCATCCTGGCGGCCCTGTGCGCCAAGCACTCGGTGGACCTGATCGCCATCGGCAACGGCACCGCCAGCCGCGAGACCGACAAGCTGGCGGCCGAGCTGATCAAGAAATACCCGGCCATGAAGATGACCAAGGTCATGGTCTCCGAAGCCGGCGCATCGGTGTACTCGGCCTCGGAACTGGCGGCCAAGGAATTCCCGGACCTGGACGTATCGATCCGTGGCGCGGTGTCCATCGCCCGCCGCCTGCAGGATCCACTGGCCGAGCTGGTGAAGATCGACCCGAAATCCATCGGTGTCGGCCAGTACCAGCACGATGTCTCGCAACTGAAACTGGCCCGTGGCCTGGACGCGGTGGTGGAAGACTGCGTGAACGCCGTGGGCGTCGACGTCAACACCGCCTCCGTGGCCCTGCTGGCGCGAATCTCCGGCCTCAACGCGACCCTGGCGCAGAACATCGTCAGCCACCGCGACGAACACGGTGCCTTCAAGACCCGCGCCGCACTGAAAAAAGTCGCCCGCCTGGGTGAAAAGACCTTCGAACAGGCCGCCGGCTTCCTGCGTGTGATGAACGGCGACAACCCGCTGGACGCTTCCGCAGTGCACCCGGAAGCCTACCCGCTGGTACAACGCATCGCCGCCGATACCGGCCGCGACATTCGCTCGCTGATCGGCGACAGCGGCTTCCTCAAGCGCCTGGACCCGAAGAAATTCACCGATGAAACCTTCGGCCTGCCCACCGTCACCGACATCCTCCAGGAACTGGACAAACCCGGCCGCGACCCGCGCCCGGAGTTCAAGACCGCCGAGTTCCAGGACGGCGTGGAAGACCTCAAGGACCTGCAGCTGGGGATGATCCTCGAAGGCGTGGTGACCAACGTCACCAATTTCGGGGCCTTCGTCGACATCGGCGTGCACCAGGATGGCCTGGTGCACATTTCCGCGCTGTCGGAGAAGTTCATCAAGGACCCACGCGAAGCGGTGAAGGCCGGTGACGTGGTGAAAGTGAAGGTCATGGAAGTCGACATTCCGCGCAAGCGCGTGGGCCTGTCGATGCGCATGGGCGACACCCCGGGCGAGAAGATCGACGGCGCCCGCGGCTCCCGCCCCGGCTCGGCGCCACGCTCGTCCCAGGGCAGCGCACCGCGCAAGGAAACCGCCGCGCCCGCCCCGAGCAACAACGCCATGGCCTCGCTGTTCGCCAACGCCAAGCAGTTGAAGAAACGCTGATGCAAATCCCTGCAGGCCTGACCGAAAGCGCCTTCAGCCAATTGCTCGGCTGCCGTCTGCAACGCCTGGAAACGGGCGAAGCGGACGTCGCCCTGGAGCTGACCCCACAACTGCGCAATCGCGGGCAGAAGCTGCACGGCGGGGCGATCTTCAGCCTGGTGGACATTGCCATGGGGCTGGCCTGTTCCAGCACCCACGGCTTCGACCAGCAGAGCGCCACCATCGAGTGCAAGATCAACTACATCCGCGCCGTGGCCGAGGGCCAGGTGCTGTGCCGGGCCAAGGTAATCCACCCCGGCCGCCGCACCCTGGTGGTGGAAGCGGACGTGATCCAGGGCGACAAACTGGTCGCAAAAGCACAAGGCACCTTCGCGGTCCTATAGCTCCCCGTCATGAATTTGGGTTAATTTCGGCGCTGCGAAAGCGGCGTCGGAGTTTTTTGCCCGCGCTAAAGCCAGATTCAGGGATGAAGGATTGGCGTTTTCAAGCGAGTCGGCTTGACTCAAAAACCAGGCGAAAACGCCAGTTTTAACTTCACCCTTGTAGACCGTCCTGCCCACCCCCATATTGGGGCGACTGACGCGTGAAGGAATCCAACTTGAGCGAACTTCTCAACCGCCGCCTGGCCCTGCTCGGCGAGCGCGCTAACCTCTCTCTGCTCGAGCAGTGCCTGCACGGTATCGAACGTGAATGCCTGCGTGTCACCGGCGAAGGCCGCCTGGCACAGACCCCGCACCCGGAAGAACTGGGTTCCGCGCTGACCAACGAACAGATCACCACCGACTACTCCGAGTCGCTGCTGGAGTTCATCACCCCGGCCCTCAAGGACCCGGCGGACACCCTGGCCAGCCTCGACAAGATTCATCGCTTCGCCTACAGCAAGCTCGGCAACGAGTACCTGTGGAGTCCATCGATGCCGTGCCCGTTGCCGGCCGAGGAAGATATCCCCATCGCCTACTACGGCACCTCCAACATCGGTCAGCTCAAGTATGTGTACCGCAAGGGCCTGGCCCTGCGCTACGGCAAGACCATGCAGTGCATTGCCGGGATCCACTACAACTTTTCCCTGCCGGAACAGCTATGGCCGCTGCTCAAGCAGGCCGAGGGCTTTGTCGGTACCGACCGTGACTACCAGTCCTCGGCCTATATCGCGCTGATCCGCAATTTCCGTCGCTACAGCTGGCTGCTGATGTACCTGTTCGGTGCCTCGCCGGCCCTGGACGCGGGCTTCCTGCGCGGCCGCTCGCACCAGCTGGAGCAGTTGGACGCCGAGACCCTGTACCTGCCCTACGCCACCAGCCTGCGCATGAGCGACCTGGGCTACCAGAGCAAGGCCCAGGCCGGCCTGACCCCTTGCTACAACGACCTGAACAGCTACACCGACAGCCTGCGCAAGGCCGTGGCCACGCCCTACGCGCCCTATGTGGAAGTCGGCACCCACAAGGATGGCGAATGGGTGCAACTGAACACCAACATCCTGCAGATCGAAAACGAGTACTACTCCAACATCCGCCCCAAGCGCGTGACCTACACCGGCGAGCGGCCGATCCAGGCGCTGATGGCCCGGGGTATCCAGTACGTCGAAGTACGCTGCCTGGACATCAACCCGTTCCTGCCACTGGGCATCGACATCCAGGAAGCCCGCTTCCTCGACGCCTTCCTGCTGTATTGCGCACTCAACGACAGCCCGCTGTTCGAGAACAACGAGTGCGGCAATGCCACCTCGAACTTCCTCGCCGTGGTCAAGGAAGGCCGGCGCCCGGGCCTGCAGCTGCAACGCCAGGGCCAGCCGGTGGAAATGAAGGAGTGGGCCGCCCAACTGCTGGAGCAGATCGCCCCTCTGGCCGCCCTGCTCGACCAGAGCCATGGCAGCGACGTGCACAGCAAGGCCCTGGACGCCCAATTGGCCAAGGTCAAGGATTCGTCCCTGACCCCTTCGGCCCAGGTGCTGGCGGCCATGAGCGAGCACAAGGAGAGCTTCACCCAGTTCTCCCTGCGCCAGAGCCAGGCCCATGCCGAGTACTTCCGCAGCCAGGCCCTGAGCAAGGAAGAGCAAGCCGCGTTCGAAGAAGCGGCGCGCAAATCCCTGGAACAGCAGACCGAGCTTGAACAGAACGAGGTGGGTGATTTCGACGTGTTCGTGGGTGCCTACCAGGCCAGCATCCTGGCCATCAGCAACTGACGCTTCGCCGGCCAGCCGGCTCCTACACCCCTCCCGTAGGAGCCGGCTTGCCGGCGAACAGCACGCTGCATATTCCCCTCATAAGCTAATGCAAATAAGTTATTTATTTCTGCATTCTTAGATCATTTAGTCTCCTCCCACGCCGATCACCGGCCGCCTATGAGGAGCCTCCCATGAAATTGCATTTCCCCCTTCGCCTCCTGGCGGCCGCGTCCCTGGCCGCAGCGAGTTTCTTCGCCCAGGCGGCCGACGTCACCGTCGCCTACCAGACCACCGTCGACCCGGCCAAGGTGGCCCAAGCCGATGGCAGCTACGAAAAAGCCACCCAGGCCAAGATCAACTGGCGCAAATTCGATAACGGCGCCGACGTCATCGCCGCCATTGCTTCCGGCGATGTACAGATCGGCTACCTGGGCTCCAGCCCACTGACCGCCGCCATCACCCGCAAGGTGCCGGTGCAGACCTTCCTCATCGCCACCCAGATCGGCGCCGCCGAAGCCCTGGTGGCCCGGGACGGTTCCGGGATCACCTCGCCACAGGACCTGGTAGGCAAGAAAGTCGCCGTGCCCTTCGTTTCCACCGGCCACTACAGCCTGCTGGCAGCCCTGAAGCACTGGAATATCGACCCCTCGAAAGTGCAGATCCTCAACCTGGCGCCGCCGGCAATCATTGCAGCCTGGAAGCGCGGCGATATCGACGCCACCTACGTCTGGGACCCGGCCCTGGGCGTGGCCAAGGAAAACGGCAAGGTGCTGATCACCTCCGGTGAACTGGCCAAGTTCGGCGCACCGACTTTCGACGCCTGGATCGTGCGCAAGGATTTCGCCGAGAAGCACCCAGAGATCGTCAGCGCCTTCGCCAAGGTGACCCTGGATGCCTACGCCCAATACCGCAAGGACCCACAAGCCTGGCTGGCCAACCAGGGCAACGTCGACAAGCTGGTGAAGCTCTCCGGGGCCAAGGCCAGCGATATCCCGTTGCTGCTGCAAGGCAACGTCTACCCGCTGGCCGCCGACCAGGTGGTCAGCCTCGGCGCCCCGACCACCAAGGCCATCACCGACACCGCCGTGTTCCTCAAGGAACAAGGCAAAGTCGAAGCGGTGCTGCCGGACTACGCCCCCTACGTCAGCGCCAAGTTCATCCCTGAATAACCCGCGTCAGGACAGGAGATAGCCGTCATGGCCTTGCTACAACTGGAGCGCATCAGCGCACAGTACCCCGGCGCCGCCGAACCGGTGCTGGCGGATATTTCCCTGACCCTGGGGCCACAGCAACTGCTGGTCGCCCTGGGCCCTTCCGGCAGCGGCAAGACCTCGCTGCTGAACCTGATTGCCGGCTTCGTCGACCCCAGCGCCGGGCGCATCAGCCTCGACGGCGTGCCGGTCAAGGGCCCCAGCGCCGAGCGTGGCGTGGTGTTCCAGGACGATGCCCTGCTGCCCTGGCAGGACGTGCTGGGCAACGTCGCCTTCGGCCTGGAACTGGCCGGCGTGGCCCGCGACAAGCGCGAAGCCCGGGCTCGGGAAATGCTTGCCCTGGTGGACCTGGCCGGCTTCGACAAGCGCCGCATCTGGCAGCTCTCCGGTGGCCAGAAGCAGCGCGTGGGCCTGGCCCGCGCCCTGGCGGCCGACCCGCGGGTGCTGCTGATGGACGAACCCTTCGGTGCCCTGGATGCCTTTACCCGTGAGCAGATGCAGGAGCTATTGCTGCAAGTCTGGCGGCGCACCGCCAAGCCGGTGTTCCTGATTACCCACGACATCGAAGAAGCGGTATTCCTGGCCACCGACCTGATTCTCCTGGCGCCCAACCCGGGGCAGATCGTCGAGCGCCTGAACCTGGACTTCGGCCAGCGCTACGCCGCCGGCGAATCGGCGCGGGCGATCAAGTCCGACCCGCGGTTCATCGAAACCCGCGAACACGTGCTGGCCCGGGTGTTCTCCCAGCGCAGCGCCACCCCGCAACAGGAGCGCCCATGAGCAGCTACGAGATTCCCGCCACCGCCACCGGCGATACCAACCCCAAAGCACCACACATCGCGCGCCGCAGCCTGAGCACCCGCTGGATCAGTGTGCTGACTCTGATCACCCTGCTGGCCCTGTGGTGGGCCGTCACCGCCAGTGGCCTGATCGAACCACTGTTCCTGCCGCCACCTGCCGCCGTGCTGCAAAAAGGCTGGTTGCTGGCCACCAGCGGCTACATGGATTCCACCCTCTGGCAGCACCTGGCGGCGAGCCTGCAACGCATCGGCCTGGCCCTGGGCTGTGCCGTGCTGACGGCGATTCCGGTGGGCATCGCCATTGGCGCCAACCGCATCGCCCGTGGTGTGCTCGACCCTTTGATCGAGTTCTACCGGCCGATTCCGCCCCTGGCCTACCTGCCGCTGATCGTCATCTGGTGCGGCATTGGCGAGCTGTCCAAGGTGCTGCTGATCTACCTGGCCATCTTCGCCCCGATTGCCATCGCCACCGCCACCGGCGTGCGCACCGTGGACCCGGCGAAGCTGCGGGCCGCCCAGTCCCTGGGGGCTACCCGGGCCCAGCTGATTCGCCATGTGATCCTGCCCAGCGCCCTGCCGGACATCCTCACCGGCGTGCGCATCGGCCTGGGCGTAGGCTGGTCGACCCTGGTGGCGGCGGAGCTGATTGCCGCCACCAGCGGCCTGGGTTTCATGGTGCAGTCCGCCGCGCAATTTCTGGTCACCGATGTGGTGGTGCTGGGGATCCTGGTGATTGCCCTGATCGCCTTTGCCATGGAGATGGGCCTGCGCGCCCTGCAGCGCAAGCTGGTGCCCTGGCATGGCCAGAGCCACTGACCTGTTTGCGTCGCCTGCCCCGCGCGCGGTTCACCTGTAGCCGCTGCCGAGCCCCAGCGAGGCTGCGACCGAGCGCGCAGCGCTCGCAGCGATCGACCCGGACGACCGCGCTGCAAGGATTTGCGTCTGCTGCGCAGACGTTCGCAGCCTCGCCAAGGCTCGGCAGCGGCTACAAGAGCCGTGCATGACAGCGATTTCAAGATTGACGCAGATAAACCGAATCCGACCACGCCGACGTCCGGCGCCGTACAAGAGAACGACCATGAGCCTGACCATCACTCCTCTAAGCTTCGCCCTCGGCGCCCAGATCACTGGCATCGATATCAGCCAGCCCTTGAGCATCGAACATCGTGACGCCATCGAGCAGGCGCTGCTCAAGCACCAGGTGCTGTTCTTTCGCAACCAGCCGGTCACCCCGCAGCAGCAGGCGCGTTTCGCCGCCTGCTTCGGCGACCTGCACATCCACCCGATCTACCCCAATGTGCCGGAACAGCCAGAGATCCTGATCCTCGACACCGCCGAAACCGACGTGCGCGACAACGCCATCTGGCACACCGACGTAACCTTCCTGCCGACCCCGGCCCTGGGCGCGGTGCTCAGCGCCAAGCTGTTGCCGGAGTTCGGCGGCGATACCCTGTGGGCCAGCGGCATCGCCGCCTACGAGGCGCTGTCAGAGCCCATGAAGAATCTGCTGCAGGGCCTGACCGCGACCCACGACTTCACCAAGTCCTTCCCTCTGGAGCGCTTCGGCAACACCCCCGAGGACCTGGCGCGCTGGGAAGAAACCCGGCGCAAGAACCCGCCGCTGTCGCACCCGGTGATCCGCACGCACCCGGTGAGCGGGCGCAAGTCGCTGTTCGTCAACGACGGCTTCACCACCCGGATCAACGAGCTGTCGGAAAGCGAAAGCGCAGCCATCCTGCAACTGCTGTTCGCCCACGCCACCCGCCCGGAATTCACCATTCGCTGGCGCTGGCAGGAGAACGACATTGCCTTCTGGGACAACCGCGTGACCCAGCACTATGCGGTGGACGACTACCGTCCACAGCGCCGGGTGATGCAGCGCGCGACCATTCTTGGGGATGTGCCGTTCTTGCGCTGAAACGCGGGGATGCAGCAAACCCCGGCCGCGCTGCATGAGCGGGGCCGGGGCCACTGGCTATTTGACGCCGGCGGGGGCTTTCTTCTTGCGATTGCCGATATGGATCGCCTGGCCATTCACGGCCAGCGCGGCTTCATGCAGGGCTTCGGACAGGGTCGGATGGGAGAACACCATCATCCCCAGGTCCTCGGCACTGGTGCCGAACTCCATGCCGATGGCCCCTTCCTGAACCAGCTCCGCCGCGCCCGGCCCGATCACATGCACGCCCAGCACGCGGTCGGTGCCTGCATCGGCAATCACCTTGACCAGCCCGGCGGTGTCGTTGGCCGCCATGGCCCGGCTGCTGGCAGCGAACGGGAAGGTACCGATGTTCAACTCGACGCCCTCGGCCTTGAGGGCCTGCTCGGTCTGGCCGACCCAGGCGATTTCCGGGTGGGTGTAGATTACCGAGGGGATCAGGTCGTAGTTCAACGGGTGCCGATGCCCGGCAATCCCCTCGGCCACCATCACCCCCTCTTCAGAAGCCTTGTGCGCCAGCATCGGGCCGCGTACCACGTCGCCAATGGCGAACACCCCGGGGACGCTGGTGCAGCACTGGCCATCGACGTGGATAAAACCGCGTTCGTCCAGGTGCACGCCGCTGTCGGCGGCCAGCAGATCGGTGGTCAGGGGGCGGCGACCGACGGCGACGATCAGCCGGTCGAACACCTGCTGCTTGTCCTCGCCGGCCTCACTGAGGCTGACCTTGACGCTGTCGCCCTGCACTTCGCAGGCCGTCACCCGGGCGCCCAGGCGGATATCCAGGCCCTGCTTGCCGAGGATCTTCTGCGCCTCCTTGGCGATCTGCGCATCCACCGCCGGGAGGAAGCTGTCAAGGGCTTCCAGCACTGTGACTTCAGCCCCCAGGCGTGCCCAGACCGACCCCAGTTCCAGGCCGATGACGCCAGCACCGATCACCCCGAGGCGCTTGGGCACCTGGGTGAATTCCAGGGCGCCGGTGGAGTCCACTATCACCTCGCCGGCCAGGGGCGCCGCGGGAATGTCGATCGGCCGCGAGCCGGGAGCCAGGATGATATTGCCGGCGCTGATGCGTTGCGTGCTGCCATCGGCGGCGGTGACTTCCACTTCCTTGTTGGCCAGCAGCTTGCCGTGACCTTCCAGCAGGGCCACGCCATTGGCCTTGAACAGCGAGGCAATGCCGCCGTTGAAATTGCGCACCACGTTGTCCTTGCGCGCCAGCATGGCTGGCACATCCATCTGCGGATTGCTGATGCCGATGCCGTGCACTTCGAATCCGTTGCGCGCTTCGTAGTAGTGGTGGGAACTGTCCAGCAGTGCCTTGGAGGGAATGCAGCCAACGTTCAGGCACGTCCCGCCCAGGGCGGTCTTGCCATCCTTGCCCTTGTAGCGCTCGATGCAGACTGTCTTGAGCCCCAGTTGCGCAGCCCGGATGGCGGCGACATAGCCGCCGGGACCCGCACCAATAACGATCACATCGTAACTTTCACTCATAGGTTGCCGTCCTTTGCACAGACAAACTCGACCACGGCCTCCATGGTCGCGCTGTCCTTGAGAATTTTCAGATGGCCCAACCCGCGAGTCTGCAAGACCCGCCGGTGTCGCAAGCCTTCGGCGAAGGATTGCAGGTCATCTGCCGGGACTTCCTGATCCTGCTGGTCATGCACCAGCAGCACCGGGACCTCCACCTGGCGCCCATAACGGCTGACCGCCAGGCTGGCCATGTCCTTCTGATAGCGTTGCTCAACCAGAAGTTGCATGCGTTGCCTGACGTCATCGTTGATCCACAAAAATGCGGCAAAGCGCCGGACCACGTTTTCGATATCGGCCGGCGCGGCCACCAGGACCGCCCGCTGGAAACCCTTGCCGACCGGAGTGCTCAAGGCATACCCAGCGGCAGCGCCGCCCAGGGAGTGACCAATCACGGTGTCGAAGGGCCCCAGTTGCTTTTGCACCTGGTCGAGCATGCTGACGAAGGTCGGCAGCGAGGCCTGCCGACCGCCGCTGCCACCATGGCCGATGCAGTCGAAGGAGAGGACCTCGCAGCCCTCCTCCAGCAACAGCGGGATCAGGTATTGCCACTGGGTGCTGGCGCCACTCCAACCGTGCACCAGTACCACCCGGCGCCGGACCTGCGGTGGAGTCCAGCGAAAGCAGCGCAGGCGCCCCTGGTCGGTTTCCAGGTCCTGCACCGTGGCGCTGGGCAAGGTCTGCGGAAAATGCTGGCGCAGCCGTTGTGGCGTCGTGAACATCTTCAGCGCCCGTGCTGCAGCGCGCTGGGGAAAAAGCCGCGACTCGATCCAGAAGCTGCAGCGAAGCAGCCCCAGAATCGCGTTGTAAATGCCCTTGAAGAGCATCTTCCTGAAGCTGTTGCGCCGGCCCCTGGCAGGTGCCGGCCTTGGCTCTTGGGTCGCCATCTTCCTTCCTCATCGACTACAGAATTCAAGCGCTGGGCTACAGCTTCACCATGTTGAAGTCCAGCTTGCTCACGCCGCATTCCGGGCAGGTCCAATCCTCGGCAATGTCGTCCCAGGCGGTGCCCGGAGGCACCCCCGAATCCGGATCGCCAAGGCGTTGATCGTAGATCCAGCCACAGATCAGGCACATCCACAGGCCGGACTCGGCCACAGCGTTTTCAGCGTAGGTGCTCATGGGTGGTCAACCATCATCAAAGGGTTATGCGTTGTTCTCATGCGCTGGCCTGGGCCACTTCGGCCACCTTGACGTTCTCCACGAGGAACTGCGCCACCTGCTCCAGTACCGCGGCATCGGAGAGGATCCGCACATGCCCGAGCCCGGACACCGGCTCCAGCTTGGCCCATGGCATCAGCGTGGTGATCTGCTGCGCTTCGCAGAACGGCACGATCGGGTCGTTGAGGTCATGCAGCACCAGGGTTGGCAGTTGCAGGGCGTTGCCCAGCGCCGGGATATCCCAGTGCTCCACCGGCACGCCGTTGCGCTTCCACAGTTCCCGGTGCATGGCCTGGACCACCGCCGGCTTGAGCTTCAGGTAGCCGTTGGCCCAGCGCTGGATCACCACCGGCAGGTTGGCCGGCGAGCCCAGCAGGCACAGGGCCTTGATCCGATGAGTCTCGGCCAGTTCGGCCAGGGCTCCGGTGGCAGCGATCCCGCCCAGGGAATGGGCAACGATACCCACCACGTCGCCGAGGGCGACAATCGCCGCTTTCACCGCGTCCTTGAACTCGGTCATGGTGCTCAGCGAGCCCGGCGAGATGCCGTGGGCCGGCGCATCGAAGGTCGCGACCTTGAAGCCCTGGCGCTGCAGAACCCGGGTGAAGGAATACAGGCTGCGGCTGTCCGCACCCCAGCCATGAACCAGCAGGATGGTCTGGTTGCCCGTGCCCCACTGATAGCCATGGGGAACGCCGGGGATACCCTTGATATGGAAACGCTGGGCGCCCAGGGGGCTCATTTCCTTGTCCGGTTGCTTGATGTATTCCCGGGTGTAGCCGAACAGGTCGGTGGCCTTGGCCCCGGCGGTCTCCAGCGACACCGATCCCAGCACGCCCATGTAGCTGCGCAGCATCTGCTGCTTCATGGTCAACGGGCCGGTGGCCGCCCTGGCTCCGGGGGTGCTCGGGTCACCGGCCGCCTGGGCCGGCTGGTCGAAGGACTCATAGAAGCCGTTCACCGGGTCGTACAGGTGGCAGCTACGCGCCACGTGCCATACGTCCTGCACGGTCATGGGCTTTTCCCGGACCATGCCGGGGAAGGCCGTCTTCAAGGCGGCCTGGGCTTCGGGCAGGTTGTAGTGGGGAATGATCGGCGCCACATGGTGCGCGGTGTGCACCGAAATGTAGTGGGTCAGGAACAGCAGCCACTTGGGGTACATGTAGTCGGTGGTCAGCAGCAGGCGGCTGCTGTTGAAGCTCCAGTGTTCCTTGGTGAGGAACGGGGTCTCGTCGCTGATGTGGTGCATCATGGTGGTCAGGCTGAACCAGGCATGGGTCGCCAGCCACGGGGCGATGAAGTACAGGAACAGACCGGTGAAGCCGGTGAAGTAGACTAGGGTCGGCAGGTAGATCAGTGCAGCCACCACCATGAACAGGATCGAGCGACGCACTTCGTTGCGCGCTTCGAGCTTGTGGAACATCGACGGACGGAAGCCCGAGTGACGCTGGTAGTTGACCGTGCCCAGCCAGAACAGCCAGGTGCGGGTGCTGCTGTAGACCAGCTTGTCCCACCAGGGCATGGCGTCATATTGCACGCGCAGCACCGGGCGCCAGTCGACGTCCATTTCCAGGTTGTTGGTGTTGGCGTGGTGCATGTTGTGCATGTGGCGCCAGCCGTGGAACGGGTACAGCAACGGCAGCAGCGCGATGTGCCCGAGGATGTGGTTGAAGCTGCGGTTGCGCGAGAACGAGTTGTGCCCGCAATCGTGAGCGACACAGAACAGGCCCCAGCCGCCCAGGCCCGCCACCAGCCACAGCGGCAGGTAGAACATCCAGTGCACGTGGGCGACCGCCACGATGGCACCGATGTAGAGCATGTAGCTGACGACGAAGCTGAGCATCCCGCGCCATACCCGCGGCTGATACAGGTGCTTGGGGATTGCGTCGGTCAGACGCAGCCCCTCGATCTCCTGAGAGCGTCGGAGCAGGTCATTGAATTTATCGTTTTTTTGCGAGGGCATCTGTGCAATGGCCATGGCCAAACTCCTGCGAAGTCAAACTTCGGATGTGGTCAGTTCATTGGCCAGGTATTTGGACAGGTCATCGATGCTGGAGTATTCGAACAGCAGGGCCGGCGACAGGCGCTGCTCCATGAACTTCTCCAGGTCACCGGCCACCTTCACCGCTACCAGCGAATCGAGGCCATAGGACTCGAAGCTGCGGGCGGTATCGACCTGGGAAGGGTCGATCTTCAAGAGCGCGCCCATCTTCTGCACCAGCCAATGCTTGATGCTGTCCTCGTTGAGTTCGACCGCCGCCTGTTTTTTCTCTGAGAAGCTCAGAGTGCTCAGCAAATTGGAGATGAAATTGGACATAGGATCTTCCTTGATGAGTGAGGTGGTTAATACGATCAGCCGATTGGGCGTTTCAGGACGAGGCCTGGCGCTTGCGGACTTTGTCGATCATTGCCTGGGACGGGGAACGCAGGTCTGAGACCAGTCTCAGCTTGCCCATTAACGCCAGTGTCCAGCCCGACAGGTCGGGCTCCCACCAGTGCACGCCATGCCGATACCAGGCAGGGAATGCGTGGTGATTGTTTTGCAGCCCCTCGCCAAAGGTGAGGAAGGCCACGATCCAGTTGTTGGTGCTCTGGTCGTGGGTCACGAACGGGCGAGCGCCGTAGCGGTGGCAGATGGAGCCCACACACCAGGCCGCCTGGTTGGCGACGAAGATCCGCGCCAGGCCGCCGAAGATCAGGCCGCTCCAGGCACCGGACCAGCTCTGGCTGACCAGCCCGCCGATCACCCCTGGCAGGATTACCCCCAGGGCCACCCAGAACAGGTAGGTCTGGTTGTAGAAGAACAGCCGGCGGTCGCGCAGGATGTCCGGGGCGAAGAAGTTCCAGCTCGACATGTCCGGGGCCAGCATCCACGGCATGTGTGCATGCCACAGCCCCTTGGCCCGTTGCCAGCGGCTCTGGCCCATGAGGTTGGGGGAATGCGGGTCACCGTGCTGGTCGCTGTAGGTGTGGTGCCGGCGATGGGTGGTGACCCAGAACAGGATCGGCCCCTGGGCCGCCATGCAACCGGCGATCAGCATCAGGCTGCTCATCAGCCGCGAGGTCTTGAACGCACGATGGGCCAGGTAACGGTGGTAGCCCATGGAAACCCCGAACATCTGCACTGCGTAGAACACCGCGAAGAGGATGAAATCCAGGGCATGGACCTGGCCGGTGAACCAAAGCCGGATGGCCTCGAAGGTCCCGAACAGGGGCACCAGCATGACTGCCAGCGCGATCCGCGCCTTGGTCCTGGCCGCACCCGGGCTCAGCTGAGCAACCCCGCCGACCTCTGGTGTCGCTGTGTTGGTGAGTATCTCGTCCATGAATAGCTTCCTGTGAGGTAAGGACCGGCAATCAGCTTTCTGAAGGTTCTGCAGCCACGGCCGGGCCGGGCCGTTTGACATCCCAGGCCAGGCCGCAGAGGGCGAGCAGTTCGATGAACAGACCGCCTATATCCAACTGCCAGGGTTTCAGGCCGGCATGGGCCAGCGCCGGGAAGGCGTGGTGGTTGTTGTGCCAACCGCCCCCTACCGTCGGAATCGCCAGCCAGAACACGTTGCGGCTGGTGTCCCGGGTCTTGTGGTCGCGGCCGCCCACCCGGTGGGCAAAGGAGTTGATGCACCAGGTGGCGTGGTCCACCAGGAAGATCCGCACGAAGCCGCCCCACAGCAGGCCGCTGAGCGCGCCCTCCCAGCTGCGGGTTATCAGCCCGCATGCCAGGCTGGGCAGCAGCAGGCCGAGGATGATCCACAGGTAGTAGCGCTGGTTGATCTGCATGATCAGTCGATCGCGCAGCAGGTCCGGCACGAACTGGCTCCAGTTCTGCTTGCGCAGGCTGAACAGCCAGCCCAGGTGAGCGTGCCACCAGCCCTGGATATTGCCGATAAAACCCGCCTTGAGCGGGCGCGGCGAATGCGGGTCGCCTTCCTTGTCGGTGAAGGCGTGGTGCTGGCGATGGGTCGCCGCCCAGAACAGGATCGGGCCCTGGGCCGCCATCGAACCGGCGATGCCGAAGAATGCGGTGATCACCGGGCCGGCCTTGAACGCATGGTGGGAAAAGAACCGGTGCATGCCCACTTCCACTCCCAGGGCGGTCAGCAGGTACATGCTGGCCAGCGCGCCGATTTCCAGCCAGCCGATGCCCTGATGCCAGGCCAGCACCAGGGCCACCACAGTGCCCACTGCCGGAGTTGCGACCGTCAGCCAGGCCAATTGCCGCTCGCGCTGGCCGGTGCGGTCGATATGAGGATTCATGGCCGTCATGACAGGGCATCCGTAGCAGTTTTAAGGGTAGGTGCCGCAGCCGCGCGACTGGCGCCATAGCGCGCCAGCGTGTCGTTGAGCAGGGCCTTGCGGGTGGCCTGGCGCTGGACCTTGCCACTGGTGGTCAGTGGAATGCCGCCCATGGGCGCCAGGTGGATGCGCGCCGGGGCCACGCCGAACTGGCTGACCAGCGCACTGGTGATCACCTGGCGCAGCTGTTCCTGCTGGGCTTCATCGAGTTTCTCGCTGCGCTTGACCTCGGCCACGATCGCCAGTTGTTCCTGCTGGCCGTTATCGATGCCCACCGCCACGCAGCCGTTGCTGCGGATGCGCGGGTCGGCGCTTTCCACCGCCAGCTCCAGGTCCTGGGGATACAGGTTGCGCCCGGCAATGATGATCAGGTCCTTGAGGCGCCCGGTGACGAAAAGTTCATCGCGGTGCAGCGCACCAAGATCGCCGGTGCGCATGAAACGTCCATGGATGCCCGGCAGGCTGGCGCGAAACACCTGCTGGCTCAGCGCTTCCTTGCCCCAGTAGCCGGCGCCCACGTTGTCGCCCTGGACCCAGATCTCGCCGATCTGGCCGTCGGCCACCGGTTGCAGGCTGACAGGGTCGACAATCGTCACACGCAGCCCCGGGGCGACCCTGCCGCTACTGACCAGCGGCAGGGCCCGGGCATCCTCGGCATCGACGATGGCCAGGGTGCCACTGGCCAGTTGCTCCCGATCCACCTGGGTAGCGAACGCCGGCTCATCGTGGCGCTTGCCCGAGACCAGTACGGTGGCCTCGGCCAACCCGTAGCAGGGGCCCAGGGCCGCCGGGTTGAAGCCGGCGGCGGCAAAACGTTCGGAGAAGCGCGCCAGGGTGCTCTGGCGCACCGGCTCGGCCCCGCAATAGATAGCCTTGAGCTTGCTCAGGTCGAGTTCTGCCAGTTCCTCGTCGGTGATGTTTTCAACGCACAGATCGAAGGCGAAGTTGGGGGCGATGGTGACGTCGGCGCCGTACCTGGACACCGCATCCAGCCAGCGCAGCGGCCGCTGGACAAAGTGCCCGGGGCTGATGAGCACGGTAGGGAAGGCATCGAAGATCGGCTGCAGTATTGCGCCCATCAGGCCCATGTCGTGATAGGGCGGCAGCCAGCTGCAACCCACGCGATTCCTGGCCGGGCCCATCCACTGGCTGGCACTGCGGCAATTACTGTAGAGGTTGTCGTGGGTCAGCATCACGCCCTTGGGCGCCGAGGTGGAGCCCGAGGTGTATTGCAGCAGGGCCAGTTGGCCGTGGGCGAGCGCCTGCCCGCGCCAGGCTGAATCCGCCTCGGCCAGCTGCTGCGGGTCAACCCACTGGGGCGCGGGCACGTCACCCTGGAGCAGGGCGTTGACCCGCTCCTGGGACCGCATGAAGCGCGAGCTGGTGAGCACCAGTTGCGGATGAGCATCAGCGCAGATCAGTGCCAGCCGCTCCAGCCCCCGGGTCCCCACTGGGGGAAAGGCCGGGATCGCCACGGCACCCGCCAGCAGCAGGCCGAACAGTGAAACGATGTAGTCGATACCGGTCTCGAACAGCATCAGCACCCGCTTTTCACGGGGCTCGAAGATCTGCAGCGCGGCGGCCAATCGTTGACTACGCTTCCACAGTTCGGCGTAGCTGATCGCCTCCTCCTCCCGCTCGCCATCGAGCAGATGGATGAAGGCAATGGCATCAGGTTGCCGCCATGCGCGATAGGCCAGCACTTCGGTAACCGAACTTAAACATTCGATGCCCGGTACTTCGGCCAACGGCAGATCATCAACTGCTACATGCGCTGAGATGGCTGGATTGACATCATTAAGATAATCACGAGGCACGGCGTAGTTCATTCAAAATCCTTTTTAAATGGAGAGCCATATATAGACCTAAAGGTCGTTTATTATTTTCAGCGCTAAGGAACCGAACAAACGCCCCTAAGGAAGGGGAGCTCTTACTAGGCAGTAGACAAAGATGTCATTTTATTGACAGAACAACGCATTCACTTGATGAATGCATATTTTTTTATGTCCCACAGGGAATAGCGTGGGCAAGAAAGTGAAATCTGGATGCGTTGAGAAGTCTGCCACCAGCTTGTATATTTTGCTAATGCACAAATGGACACTTACAGGGAGAAAATGGACATGGATGTGCTCACGCTTATTGCGCTGGAAGGTGCCATGGGATCGAGTGTCGCGATCACCCTGGATGTGCTGCGAACAGCGAACCAGGTCGCCGAAGTCATGGGCCGGCCAACCATCACCTGGAAGATCATCGGCAGCAGCGAATCGGTTCGCATGCGCAACGGCATGCGCCTGGATGCCCAGCCACTGGACAAGGTCCAGGCCATCGAAGGCAGCATGCTGGTGATCCCGGGACTGGGGCTGGAAAACACCCAGGAGCTGGATTTCTTTGGCTGCCGCCGGGAAAAAAGGCAGCCGGGGCTCAGCCTGTCCAGCGAACTGATCACCCGGCTCGGGCATGCCGATATCCGCAAGCTCAGCCAGCTGGTGCATGACCATCACCGCCGCGGGCAGCAGACGGCGGCGTCCTGTTCAGCGGTTTTCGTCCTGGGTGAGGCGGGGGTTCTGGAGGGGCATACGGTCACCACTCACTGGCAACTGTATGAAACTTTCAAAGCGCGTTATCCCGAAGCGATACTCGACACAAAACGCATGCTTATTCATGACGGAAATATGATTACAGCAGGCGCCGGCATGTCGCAAATGGATCTAATGCTCTACATATTGCGTAATAAGATGGGCAATCAGATTGCTGAATTGACCATGCGTTATCTATTGATAGATGGTCGACCGGCGCAATATCACTACATGGCCCTTTCCAACTTGCAAACGGAAAACCGTGAAGTTTTGTTAATGGAAAAGTTCATCGAGGATTGCCTGCCCAACGTCCCGCCACTGAGCAGCATTGCCGAACATTTGCGTATAACCGAGAAGACCTTATCCCGCAGAATTCGTAGCGCCACGGGAAAACCGCCCATGGCCTTCATCCAGAAAGTTCGCCTGCAACATGTGCAAAGCTTATTGGAGACCACCAATATGAGCATTGAAGAAGTTGCCTTCAAAGTGGGCTATGCCGATTCCACCGCTCTACGCCGCCTGATGTGGAAAAACATGGGCTGCACCCCCAGCCAGTTGCGCAAGACCCGCTCCGGGCCGCCGATCATGTAGGCACCGGCTGCTTATCACTTCTCCTCCTCGGCTGCGCCTGGCGCGGCCGGGGGTACCTTGCACAACGGCACCAGCAACAACGCCACCACGAACATCATCGCCATCAGGCGGAACACATCGCCAAAAGCCAGGGTCAGCGCTTCACGCCCCACCAGGCGGCCGAGAATGCCCTGAGCCATCAGGAAAGCGTGGCTGGCATCCGGTGTATCGGCGGCAATCCTCAACGCCAGTTGGCCCATGAGTTCCTGGGCGGCGACCGCCTTGCTCCCCAGCGACTCGGACAGGCGCAGGACCTGAGTCCGGGCATCGTCCTGCAGCCAGGTGTTGACCGTAGCAATACCAATGGCGCCACCCAGGTTGCGCATCAGGTTGAACAACCCGGAGGCCTGGCGCAGTTCAACCCCCTGGAACGAGCTCAAGGCCATGTTCACGCTCGGCACGATGCACAGCATCAGGAACAGCCCACGCGCTACCTGCGGCACCAGCAACTCATCGAACCCCCAGTTGGAGGTGACCCGGGAAGTCAGCCACAGGCTCAGCGCCAGGCCGAGGAAACCCACTGAGATGATCAGGCGCCGATCAACTTTTTCCGAGGCCCGGGCAGCAATAATCGTACTGACCAACTGCCCGATGCCCACGACAAAAACCGTGGTGCCGATTTCCAGGCTATCGAAGCCACGCACCCGGCCAAGAAACACCGGCACCAGGTAGGTCGACGAATAAAGGCCAAAACCGATCACCAGGTTCAACAGGCAGGCAATGGAAAAGGTGCGGTCGCGAAACGGCACCAGGGACACGATCGGGTTGTTCGAATACAACGAGCGCTCGATGAACAAACCAAAGGACACAAGGGACACCCAGGCCGCAATGACGATCCCGGTATCGCTGAACCAGTCCTTGCGCGGCCCCTCCTCCAGCACGTATTCAAAACACCCCAGGGCCAGGGCCATGGCGACGAAATGCAGCCAGTCGATACGCCGCAGCATGGACAGGTCCGGGCGATCCACATCGATCAGCAACGCCGCGCCGATGCAGATCACCAGCCCCGGCAGCACGTTGATGAAGAAGATCCAGCGCCAGTCCAGGTAGAAGGTCACCAGGCCGCCCACCGTGGGGCCCAGGGTCGGCGCCAGCACCGCGGTCATGCCAAGGATTGCCGGGACCATCGCCCGCTGCTTGCCTTCGAACAACACGAACCCCACGGCGAATACCGTGGGCACCATCGCCCCGCCGGCAAAGCCTTGCAGGGCCCGCAGCACGATCATCGACTCGATGTTCCAGGCCATGCCGCAACCCACGCTGAACAGGGTGAAGAACGCCGCGCTGGCAGCGAACAGCCAGCGGGTCGAAATCGCCTGGGCGAGAAACGCCGAGAAGGGAATCATGATCAGTTCGGCAATCAGATAGGCGGTCTGCACCCAGCTCACTTCATCAGGGCCGGCGCTGAGACCGGCCTGCACGTCGTTGAGCGAGGCCGCCACGATCTGGATGTCGATCAGCGCCATGAACATGCCGAACGCCATGATCGTGAAGACCAAAAACTTGCGCTTGGTGGACTGTTGGCCGGGCTGAGCACCCGCTTCGGAGAGGTCAGTTGCGCTTGTCGTCACGGTAGGTACTTCCCTGTAGTATTGCGACCGACATGTGAATATTATGATCGTAATTCAAAACAGCATGGAGCTTCAACATGGAGCAGAGCACCCAGACTCAGAACGCCATCCTGCAAGCCGCCCAAGAGTCCGAGAAGCCGCGCAAGCGTTCCAAGCGCCCACTGATCGCCGGCGCTATCGCCCTGACATTGGTGGCGGTCGGGGTTGGCTGGGTGCTGATGGCGCCGTCGACGCAGGCCACGGATGATGCCTACATCGCCGCCGATGCGACCTCCGTCGCGCCGCGGGTCCATGGCCTGGTGACCGAGGTGCTGGTCAAGGATCACCAGAACGTCACCGCCGGGCAGCCCCTGGTGCGCATCAACAGCGAAGAGTTCGACAGCCGGGTATCCCTGGCCGAAGGCGATCTGGCGGACAACCAGGCCCAGGTCGCCCTGGCCGAGGCCGCGCTGACCATCCAGGACGCCGAGCAGCGCCTGGCCAGTGCCCGCGTGCAGGCGGCGCGCACCTCGATCCGCACCAACCAGGCCGAATCCAAGCGTGCCGGTGCGGAGCGCAATCGCTTCGATACCCTGGTCACCACCGGCGCCGTGGCACGCAATGAGGTGGAGAAATACAGCACCCAGGCCATCTCCGCCGAACAAGGCCTGGCCTATGCCCAGGCCATGTTGCAAGTGGCGGAGAACGACCTTGCGGTCACCACCGCGCAACGGGAACGCCTGCAGGCGCAATTGCAGATGGCCAAGGCCAAGGTGGTAACCGCCAAGGCGCGGCTGGAACTGGCCCAGCAGGACCTGCGCCACACCACCATCTATGCACCGATGGACGGCACCGTCGGCAATCGGCAGATCCAGGTCGGCGATTACGTGCAACCGGGTTCGCGCCTGCTGACCCTGGTACCGCTGCATGACCTCTATGTACTGGCCAACTTCAAGGAGACCCAGACCCAGCACATGTACCCGGGGCAATCGACGCAGATCAAGATCGATGCCCTGCCGGGCGTCAGCATCACCGGCACCGTGGAAAGCCTGGCACCGGGTTCAGGCTCGACCTTTGCCCTGCTGCCCTTCGAACCGGGCACCGGCAACTTCACCAAGATCGTCCAGCGGGTGCCGGTGCGCATTCGCTTCGACGCCAACCAACCCGGCCTCGAACGCCTGCGGCCAGGCCTGTCGGTGACCGCCAAGGTCGACCTCGATGATCCCCAGGACCGCACCGTGGCCGGCAATCCGTCTTCCTTGAAAGTCAGCAGCACGACCAGGTAACGACGCCTGCCGCCCCGCTCCAGGCGGCAAAGCCAACAGCCCCCGGCAGATCGCTCTGCCGGGAGCTGTTTTATCGGTGCAAGGGCAGACTTACCTCACTCTGCCGTCGAAGGTTTTTCCCACAGGTTGATGCGCCCTTCTTTGGCGAAATGATCGATTTCCGCCAGTTCCTCGACACTGAAGCTCAGGTTCTGCAACGCCCCGACGTTCTCGATGATCTGCTCCGGCCGGCTGGCACCGATCAGCGCCGAGGTCACCCGCGGGTCGCGCAGGGTCCAGGCCAGGGCCAGTTGCGCCAGGCTCTGGCCGCGGTTCTTGGCGATCTCGTTGAGCGCGCGGACATGGGCGATATTGGCCTCCGACAAGTGCGAAGCCTGCAACGAACCGCCCCCCGGACGATTGACCCGCGCATCCTCGGGAATGCCATTGAGGTACTTGTCGGTCAGCAGGCCCTGGGCCAGCGGCGTAAAGGCGATGACCCCGGCGCCGAGCTCCTCGGTGGTGTCCAGCAGGTCCTTCTCGACCCAGCGGTTGAGCATGTTGTAGGCCGGTTGATGGATCAGCAGCGGCACCTTCCACTCCTTGAGCAACGCGGCGATTTCCCGGGTCTTGGCCCCCGAATAGGAAGAAATACCGATATACAGCGCCTTGCCCTGCTGCACGGCGGTGGCCAGGGCGCTGGCGGTTTCCTCCAGCGGTGTATCCGGGTCGAAGCGGTGGGAATAGAAGATATCCACATAGTCCAGGCCCAGGCGCTGCAGGCTCTGGTCGAGGCTGGCCAGCACGTACTTGCGCGAACCGCCGCCCTGGCCGTAAGGCCCGGGCCACATGTCCCAACCGGCCTTGCTGGAGATGATCAACTCATCGCGATAGGCCTTGAAGTCTTCACGCAGCAGGCGGCCGAAGTTGATTTCGGCGCTGCCGTAGGGCGGGCCGTAGTTGTTGGCCAGGTCGAAGTGGTTGATCCCCAGGTCGAAGGCGGTGCGCAGCAAGGCACGCTGGGTGTCGATCGGCGTGCTGTCGCCAAAGTTGTGCCACAGCCCCAGGGACAGCGCCGGCAGTACCAGGCCACTGCGGCCGACACGGCGATAGGGGATGGAGTCGTAGCGGTTTTCAGCAGCTATGTAAGTCATCGAATCCTCTCTGAGTCAGGTCTTTCCAAAACGACTAACGTCGATCAAGGCGCTTCACGGTAGGAGCCCCGTTGTCACACAAACTGATTCTTCGGTCGCGCCAACCCCAGGTTCTCCCGCAGGGTCCGGCCCTCGTATTCAGTTCTGAACAGCCCGCGCCGCTGCAGTTCCGGAATCACCCCACCGGCAAAGTCCCGTAGCCCACCAGGTAGATGCGGCACCAGCACATTGAAACCATCGGCCGCGCCCTCCTCGAACCAGGCTTGCAGTTCATCGGCTATCTGCCCGGGCGTACCGACCAGGCTGTAGTGCCCACGCCCGCCGGCAATCTTGCGCCCCAACTGGGCCAGGGTCAGGTTGTCCTTGCCGGCCAGCTCGGTGAGCAATTGCTGGCGGCTCCGCTGGCCGCTCTCGGTCAGTGGCAGCAACGGTAAAGGTCCATCCAGCGGATAATCGGACAAATCGAAGTTGCCCAGCATTCGCCCGAGCAGGGCCACCCCCACTTCGGGCTCCACCAGGTCCTGGAAGGCTTCGAACTTTTCCCGGGCCTGACTTTCGCTGTCCCCCACCACCACGAATACCCCAGGCATGATCTTCAGGGATTTCGTACTACGATCGTACTGTTTCAGGCGCCCTTTCAGGTCGGCATAAAAGGCCTGCGCGGCAGCCAGGGAGGGCTGGGCGGTGAATACCACCTCGGCGGTCTGGGCCGCCAGCTCACGACCGCTCTCGGAAGAACCGGCCTGGACGATCACCGGGTATCCCTGGGGTGGGCGCGGCACATTCAATGGCCCTTTGACCTGAAAGAATTCACCGCGATGGTCCAGTAAATGCTGCTTGTCCGGGTCGTAATACTCGCCACTGGCCTTGTTCCGGACAAAGGCGTCGTCCTCCCAGCTGTCCCAGAGCCCGGTGACCACCCGATGGAACTCCCGGGCCCTGCGATAACGTTCCGCGTGCCCAAAATGTTCCTCCCGACCGAAATTCAGCGCTTCGGCGGCATTGTCGGAAGTCACCAGGTTCCACCCCGCCCGACCACCTGAAAGATGGTCCAGCGACGCGAATTTACGTGCTACGTGGTACGGTACGTTATAGCTCGTAGTGCTAGTGGCAATTAGCCCTATCCGCTCGGTCACGGCCGCCAGGGCCGCCAGGGCCGCCAGTAACGTCAAGGGTTCGAAGCAATCGGAGCGGGCCATGCGACTGGCGATGGGGCCGGTAGGGGCTGCCAGGCTGTCGGCGACGAACAGCGCATCGAAGCGTGCGGCTTCGGCGATCTGCGCCAGTTCTTTATAGACGGCAAAATCCAGCCCTGCCTGGGCCGGAACATCCGGATGACGCCAGGCGGCAACGTGGTGACCGGTGGCCATGAGAAAGGCGCCGAGCTTGAGCTGGCGAGTGGAACGGGACATGGATCACTCCTTGTTTCATGCTGCAAAAGGGACACCGCCAAAGCCCGCTGCAGGAGCTGGCTTGCCAGCGAAAGCGCCCTCAAGACTGCTCCCAGCTCGCCGACCCTTTGGCCGGCAAGCCGGCTCCTACAACGGCAGGGCATCAGAAGTCCTTGCGCAACTGCACGCCGAAATAACGTTCGTCATCCCGGGGCACGGCGCGGTAGATGTAGTTGCCGCCACTGGCCAGCAAGGGCGAATAGGACTTGTCGGCGAGGTTCTTGCCCAGCAACGCCACGCGCCAGCCATCGTTGTAGTCGGCCAGGGCAATGCTGGCGTTCCAGATGCCGTAGGCGCCCTGCCGGGTGTCGAGGTTCTGGCTGATGTCGTACTGCACTTCGCTTTGCCAGCTGTAGTCGGTGCCCAACTCGATATCCAGGCCGTTATCCAGGGGAATGCTGTAGTCGGCGCGCACGTAGCTCTTCCAGTCCGGGCTGAAGGGCAGCGGCTTGCCATTGACGTTGCACGAAGCCGCCGCGCCCGCCGGGCAGGCGAATTCGTCGATGCGCGCCCGGGTGTAGGCCAGGGCCCCGGAGAACTTCAGTTGCGGGGTGGCCTGCAGGGCGTAATCCAGTTCCACGCCCTCGCTGCTGACGCTCCCGGCGTTGATCAGGCGGGTCACTACCTGCCCGGCCACGGTGTCGAAGAAGTTGGCCTGGTAGTTGTCGTATTCGCTGTGGAACACCGCCAGGTTGGTGGTCAGCCGGTTGTTCCAGCTGCTGGCCTTGATCCCCGCCTCCCAGGTGTTTGAAGTCTCGGGCTTGAGCGCATTGGTGTCCCGCGGCTGCATATTGAAGAACACGTTGTAGGCCGGGCCCTTGTAGCCCCGGGAATAGGTCAGGTAGCTGGTGACCGTGGCGCTGAGGTCATATTGCAGGCCCAGGCGCCCGGACCAGCCATCCTCGTCCACCGAGCCGGAACTCTGGGTGCCCGGCTGGATGCCGCTGACCGTGGTCGCCGAAGTCGAGACCCGACGGTGATCGTATTTCAGGTCATCGTGGGTCCAGCGCAGGCCGGCGATGCCACGAAAGTCCTCGGTGAAATTCAGGGTGCTCTCGCCAAATACCGCGTAGCTGTCGTTGGTGGTGCTGTAGTCGGCGATCCCGCGGTTGACGCCGGTGGTCGTGGTCAGGGTGCGCTGGTAGGTTTCTTCATCCTTGCCGTGCATGTAGAACAGGCCGCCGACGTACTCCAGGAACTGCCCCTTGGGCGATGCCAGGCGCAGCTCCTGCGAGTACTGGTTGTAGTCCAGGTCACCCTTGTCGGCGGTCCCGGGGAAAGCCGCGGTGACCGTGCCAAGCCGGTCGCCGTCCTGGTACTGGGTGTTGTTCCAGCCGCGCCAGGCGGTGATCGAGGTCAGGGTGTAGTCGCCCAGGCTCCAGTCCAGCTGGCCGGAAAGGCCCTTGTTGATATCGTCCACATGGGTGCGGGTGTCGGTGTTGATATCACGGTTGTCGCTGCTGGCCCGGGCCGGGTTCAAGGCATTGGCGAACGCCGGGGTCAGCGCCTTGCTGACCACGCCATTGGGCGCGTCGTCATGGGACTGCATGTAGTCCGCCGCCAGGGTGAACTTGAGGTCGGCGCTGGGGGTGAATTCCAGCTTGCCGCGCACGCCCTTGCGGTTGTAGCCGTTGACCTCCTGGCCGTTATGGCGGTTGTCCACGTTGCCGTCGTAACTGCCGAACAAGGTGGTGAGCGAGCCCTTGAGGGTGTCGGGAATCAGGCTGCCGCCAATGCCGAAACGGGTGCGGCTTTCGTTGCCGCTGTAATAGGCCTGATCGATGTAACCGTGAGTCTCGGCCGTAGGCGCCTTGGTCACGATATTCAGCACCCCGGCCGAAGCGTTCTTGCCGAACAGGGTGCCCTGGGGACCGCGCAGCACCTCGATCCGCTCAAGGTCCAGCAGATCCAGGGTGGCCTGCCCGGGACGCCCGTAGACCACGCCGTCGATCACCGTCGCCACCGTGGGCTCCACCCCCGGCGAGGTGGAAATGGTGCCCACGCCGCGGATGAACAGCGAGGTGTCCTTGTTCGAGGCCCCGGTGCGGAAATTCAGCGACGGCACCTGCTGCACGATGCTTGCAACGCCATTGCGGTTGTCCCGCTCCAACTGCTCGCCATCCACCACGGACACCGCCACCGGCACTTTCTGCAGCGACTCCTCGCGGCGCGTGGCGGTGACGGTCACCGACTTCAGGGTCGGTTCCTGATCCTGTGCGCTGGCGCCGCTGTCAGCGGCATAAGCCCCCGGCAGCGGCAAGGCGGCCAGCCCCGCCAGCAACCAGCCCAGATGAGATCGCAATGGCGTGGCACCACGGCCCGCCTGCGTGAGCCTGTGCCGTTCCCCAAGAAAGTTCTGCATGCTGCACCTGCTGAAAAATGCCCCGAACCGCTGCCGATCTGTGCCGGCAGCGCCTGAAATCTGTCTTGGGCATTCGCTCGAGCGAGTAGCAGACATGGCGCCTTGTTAGCGCTAACATCGCCAGTATCGACAAGCTCTGCATAGAGCGTCCAATACTGAAAAATTACTTTTATATGCCTTTTTGTTCAGCCAAAGGAATGCGCCCATGACCTCTGAGCAAGCGCCTGGCCGCAAGCGCCGCGGCGCCGGCCGCGTCACCCTGAACACTGTGGCGCGCCAGGCCGGGGTCTCGGCGATCACCGTTTCGCGCTATTTCAACCAGCCCGACAGTGTTTCCCCCGAGCGCCGGGAACGCATCGCCGCGGTGGTCGCCGAACTCGGCTATGTACCGAACCTGGTGGCCGGGGGACTGGCCTCGGCCCGGGGCAGGATCGTCGCCATGGTCATCCCGAACATTTCCGGGCCGATTTTCGCCCAGACCATCCAGGGCTTCAGCGACACCCTCAGCCGCCATGGCTACCAGCTGCTGCTGGCCTCCAGCTACTTCGACGAGAAACAGGAAGAGAGCGCGGTACGGGCCTTTCTCGGCTGGTCGCCGGCAGCCCTGGTGCTGACCAGCCACTTCCACAGCGCGGGTACGGAAAAGATGCTCGCCGACACCGAGATCCCGGTGATCGAAACCTGGGATTACCAGCCACAGCGCCAGCCCATGCAGATCGGTTTTTCCCACTTTCAAGTGGGGGTCAGCGCTGCTCGCTACCTGCACGCCAAGGGCTACCGACGCATCGCCTTCGTGCAGAACAGCGCACCCGGAGACTTCAGTGCCCTGGAGCGGCGCGACGGCTATCTGGCGACACTGGCCGAGCTGGAGCTGGCGCCCCGGGTGTTTGCCCCGGATGCCGACCGCGCACCCTTCGAGGCCGGCAAACAGGCCATGGAAGCGCTGATGGGCAGCCCGGAGCGCCCCGACGCCATCATCTTCGCCAACGACAACCTGGCGGCCGGCGGCCTGCTGGCGGGGCAACGCGCCGGGCTGAAGATCCCCGAGGACTGTGCGGTGCTGGGCTTTGGCGACTACCCCTTCGCCCAGATGCTGCTGCCGAGCCTGAGCACCATCCAGCCACCGGCGCTTCAGATCGGCGTACTGGCAGCGACCCGAGTCCTGGAAAGCCTCGGGGTGCTACCCACCGAAGCCCAGGTGCAGCGCCTGAACCTGCTGCAATGCCAGGTGATCGAACGCGAAAGCACCTAGCCTCGGGCCGACAGTTCGCGCAGCGCTGCGGCGGCCAGGAACCCGGAACGCGAGTTGTAGCGCTGGTCACGCTTGACCGTCTGATCGATGCGCTCCAGCAGGTGCTCGGGCAGGGTGGCATTACCATCAGGCACCTTATCCAACCAGGCGAGTAGCGATACACACTTGGTTAATCAATACACCGAGAGTCCATTGCCCCTTGGCGGAGCCGGCTTGCGGGCAAAGAAATCTTCAGCCTTGGATCAATCTCAGCTGGCGAGTTTGCCGCCTATGCTCCGTGGACAGGCCGGCAAGCTCGCTGTGCCGACCCGCGCAACGCCGTCCGACCGCTCCTAGAGGAGACGCTTTCCATGCACACCACCATCATCATCACCTTCGGCCTGATTCTGCTGGCGCTGCTGCTGTATATCGGCGAACGGCTGGGCTTTGCCCGAGAGACATTGAGCTATGGATTCATCGGGTTGTGGCTGGCATTGACGGTCATCAACGGCGCAGTGGGGATGGTCACCGCCCACCAGCCCCTGCGATCGGAGCTGATGGTCGGCAGCCTGGTGTTTGCCGTGCCGGTGCTGGCCCTGGTGCTCTACCTGCTGTTCACCAGGGCCTGAGCGCCCGGCTCAGCGCACCAGATGCAGGAACTGCATGTGGCGTTCGTACTGGTCGAGGATGTCGTTGATGATCTGCTCCTTGGTGTAGCCCATCAGGTCGTAATCCTGACTGCCCTCGGCCAGGTGCACCTCGGCCCGGTAGTAACGGCGGTTGCGCAGTTCCTTGGGGCCCATGCCACCACGGGCAAAGGACGGGGTGAAGTAACCGCGCATCTGCACCTGGTAGATGAACGGGTGCTGGTCGCCATGGCCGATTTCCAGGCTCACGCTGTCGTTGGCCGGGTCGGGCTGGGTCACCACGTTCAAGCCCTTCTCGACGAACACCGCGGTCACCTCTTCGATGGCCGGGCGCACCGTCTGGTCGAGGAAGCGATACACCTCATCCCGTGACGGGAAGTGCACCGCCTGGCTCAGGCGCTGGCGCCAGCCGCCCTTGCCGCGCCGCGAAGGCGCTACCGGGGCCAGGGAGTGCAGTTGGGCGATGCGCTTTTGCGACTCCAGGTAGAACGCCTTGTGCAGCCCCCACATCATCAACAGCAGGATCAGCGAGAACGGCAGCGAGGTCAGCACCACCGCCGACTTCAGCGAGTCGATGCTGCCGGCGAACAACAGCGCACTGGTGACCAGCGCCGTCATCGCCCCCCAGAACACCCGTAGCCACTTCGGCCCGTCTTCATCGGCGTTGCCGCCCTTGGCCGACAGGGTCGAGAGCACCACGGTGCCGGAATCCGCAGAGGTAACGAAGAACACGAAGCTGATGAACACCGTGACCGCAATCACGGTCTTGCTCCAGGGGTAGGTTTCCAGCAGCAGGTAGAGGGTCATCGACGGGTTGTCGATAGCCGACATGCCCAGGGCGCTCATGCCGTGGTTGAGCACCTGGTCGATGGCGCTGTTACCGAAGATCGACATCCACGCCAGGGTGAAGCCCAGGGGAATCAGCAGCACGCCGAAAACGAACTCGCGGATGGTCCGGCCCCGGGAAATCCGCGCGATGAACAGGCCCACGAAGGGCGACCATGCAATCCACCAGGCCCAGTAGAACACCGTCCAGCCGCCCAGCCAGTCGCTGGGCTTGTTGTAGGCGTAGACGTCGAAGCTCTTGGTGGGCAAGGCGCCCAGGTAGTCGCCCAGATTCTGGATCAGGGTGTTGAGCAGGTGCTGGGTGGGCCCGGCGAACAGCACGAACAGCAACAGCGCCACCGCCAGCAGCATGTTGATGTCGGACATCACCCGCACGCCCTTGTCGACCCCGGACACCGCGACAACGATCGCCGCGCCCATCATCAGGGTGATCAGGCCAACCTGGATCCACTGGGTGTGGGCGATGCCGAACAGGTAGTCGAGGCCGGAGTTCAGGTGCAGTACGCCAAAGCCCATGTCAGCGCCCAGGCCGAACACCGTGGCGATGATGCCGAAGCCATCCACCGCGTAGCCGATAGGGCCGTTGATGCGCTTGCCGATCAGCGGGTACAGCGCCGAACGCAGGGCCAGCGGCAGGTTGTGCCGATAGGCGAAGTAAGCCAGGGCCATGCCGACGAAGGCGAACACGCCCCAGCCGTGCAGGCCCCAGTGCAGGAACAGCAGCTGCATGCCCTGGCGCGCCGCCTCGGCGGTGCCGGCCTCGCCCTGGGGCGGTTGCAGCATGTGGGTCAGGGGCTCGGAAACGCAGAAGAAGAACAGCGTGATGCTGATCCCGGCGGCGAACAGCATGCCGGCCCAGGACAGGTAACTGAACTCGGGTTCGTCGTGGTCGGCACCGAGCTTGATCTTGCCGTAGCCGGACAAGGCGGTGACCACCACGAAGACCAGGTACAGGGTCATCGCCAGCATGTAGTACCAGCCGACCGTATTGGCCGCCCAGTTTTGCGCCGCCAGCAGCCAGGCGCCGGCCTGTTCCGGCATGGAAATGACCACCACGCCGAAGACCAGGATAAAGCTCGCGGCGAAGTAGAACACCGGAGGGTTCATGCGAATCAGAGCATTCGCGGAGGTGGATGGTGCACTCATGAACGGTGCACCTCGAAGGGATGAAACATGGCTGAAATAGACGGACTCAGCAAAGGCAAGCCTCCTGTTGTGAGCGGGCAGCGAACCACCGGTTTAACTTGAACAAGCGTTCAAGTTAAACATGGATAGGGGGCTCAGGACTAATCGCAGGGCTCAGCGGTACTGTCAGTACGCTAGCTCAGGGAAGGGTATGACGTGTGTCGAACGCAATCGTTCAGCAGAAAAAGCCCCTTGCCGGGCCGGCCTCTCTCCCGTAGGAACCGGCTTGCCGGCGAATAGGCCGGCAAGTCCTGCATCGCTCTCAGAGAGGCCTTCGCTGGCAAGCCAGCGCCTACACAAGCCAGCGCCTACTTCTGCGAGCCGTCGTCGTGCTGCAGGTTGGCCTGGGTCAGGTTGCAGCCGGCCGGCACGCTGCGGGTCAGCCAGACGTTGCCGCCAATGGTCGAGCCCTTGCCGATGGTGATGCGCCCCAGAATGGTCGCGCCGGCGTAGATCACCACGTCGTCCTCGACGATCGGGTGGCGCGGGTGGCCCTTCTGCAACTGGCCGTCTTCGTCCGCCGGGAAGCGCTTGGCGCCCAGGGTCACCGCCTGGTAGATGCGCACCCGCTCGCCGATGATCGCGGTCTCGCCGATCACCACGCCGGTACCGTGGTCGATGAAGAAGCTGCGGCCGATCTGCGCCCCCGGGTGGATGTCGATGCCGGTGGCCGAGTGGGCGATTTCCGAGCTGATCCGCGCCAGCAGCGGCAGGCCGGCGCGATACAGATGGTGTGCCAGGCGGTGGTGGATCACCGCCAGGATGCCGGGGTAGCACAGCAGCACCTCATCCACACTGCGGGCCGCCGGGTCGCCGTGGTAGGCGGCCAGCACGTCGGTGTCCAGCAGCACCCGCAGGCCGGGCAGGGCCAGGGCGAAATCCTGGATCAGGCGGATCGCCCGGGCGTTGACTTCGGCATCGGCCTCGCCGTTCTGTCGGGCCACATAGCGCAGCTCCAGGCGCGCCTGGGCCAGCAACGCATTGAGCGCTGCGTCCAGGGTATGGCCCACGTAGAAATCCTCGCTCTCTTCGCGCAGGTCCACCGGCCCCAGGCGCATGGGGAACAGGGCGCCGCACAGGGCTTCGAGAATCTCCGCCATGGCCGCCCGCGACGGCAGTTCACGACCGCCCTGCTCGCCGCTGACCCGACCGTTGCGGGTACGCCACTGGTCACGGGCATCGCGCAGTTGGCCAACGATGGTCTGCAATTGCCAATGGCTGGAACGCTCGCTCACGATAAGACTCCTTACTCGGGCGGCCGGACAGTCGGGCCGCGCAAACGGCGATCACTTTACGCCCGGTGACGGCGGCGCTTAAGAACTAATTGTCTGGCTTCAAGCACTTTTTCGCATAAGCGATTGGCGGTTGCCCGGGTAAAAAGGGCTGCCTATAGTCCTTGCACCTTCCCTGTTCCGTGCGGCCCCATGATCAAACAACAGCTCGCCCGCTTTAATCGTCTCGACCTGCTCAGGTCTACCACCGCCCTGGAAAAACTCGAACGCCTGTCGGCCTGGATTGGCCGCGATGTCTACGTCAAGCGTGACGACAGCACGCCCCTGGCCATGGGCGGCAACAAGCTGCGCAAGCTCGAATACCTGGCCGCCGATGCCCTGGCCCAGGGCGCCGACACCCTGATCACCGCCGGTGCCATCCAGTCCAACCACGTGCGCCAGACCGCGGCCCTGGCCGCCAAGTTGGGGCTGGGCTGCGTGGCCCTGCTGGAAAACCCCACCGGCACCCAAGACCCCGACTACCTGGGCAATGGCAACCGCCTGCTGCTGGACCTGTTCGACGCCAAGGTGGAGCTGGTGGAAAACCTCGACCAGGCCGATGAGCAACTGCACGCCCTGGCCGCGCGCCTGCGCAGCAACGGCAAGAAACCCTACCTGGTGCCCATCGGCGGCTCCAACGCCCTGGGGGCCCTGGGCTACGTGCGCGCAGGCCTGGAACTGGCGCAGCAGATCGAAGACAGCGGCCTGGAATTTGCCGCCGTGGTCCTGGCCTCCGGCAGCGCCGGCACCCACAGCGGCCTGGCCCTGGCCTTGAGCGAAGTGCTGCCGCAGCTGCCGGTGATCGGGGTCACCGTATCGCGCAGCGAAGAAGACCAGCGGCCCAAGGTCCAGGGCCTGGCCGAGCGCACCGCCGAGTTGCTGGAAGTGAAGTTGCCCGACGCTTTCAACGTGCAGTTGTGGGACGAGTACTTCGCCCCGCGCTACGGTGAACCCAATGCCGGGACGCTGGCGGCGGTCAAGCTGCTGGCCAGCCAGGAAGGCCTGCTGCTGGACCCGGTATACACCGGCAAGGCCATGGCCGGCCTGCTGGACGGGGTCGGCCGCCAGCGCTTCGACGATGGCCCGCTGATTTTCCTGCACACCGGCGGCGCCCCGGCCCTGTTCGCCTACGCCGGCGCCTTCTCGTAGCAGCGCAAGCCTTGAGCCTTGCATCGCCCGCGATGCCGCCTTCGCTGGCAAGCCAGCTCCTACAGGGTCAGGGCAATGGAGCTCTTTGTAGGAGCCGGCTTGCCGGCGAAGAGGCCCACGAGCCTTGCATCGCCCTCGACGCCGCCTACGCTGGCAAGCCAGCTTCTACGGGAGAATGGCGCGAGCAAAACCAAACAAAAAGGAATAACAAAGTAAATTTATATTATTTTTAAACCTATAAATGCCGACTTATAGTCGCGCCGCAGGCCCAATTGCCACGAGACGCGCCGCGCGCATTTAAGGCAGGATAAAGCACAGTTCGCGCCTCACCGATTGACCTGCAACTCCACCCGCATCGTGCATAAGAAAACACACAGGGGCTTGTCATGAATTTTTCCGTACTGCGTCGCAATCTGCTGATTGGCACACTGGGCCTGGCCTTGGGTGCCGGACTGATGGGGCAAGCGGTTGCCGGCGAGCAACTGCAGAAAATCAAGGATGCCGGAGTCATCAACGTCGGCCTGGAAGGCACCTACCCACCGTTCAGCTATGTGGACGAAAACGGCAAGCTGACCGGCTTCGAGGTGGAATTCTCCGAAGCCCTGGCGAACAAGCTCGGGGTCAAGGTCAAGCTGCAGCCGACCAAGTGGGACGGCATTCTCGCCGCCCTGGAGTCCAAGCGCCTGGACGCCGTGGTGAACCAGGTGACCATCTCTGAAGAGCGCAAGAAAAAGTACGATTTCTCCATCCCCTATACCGTCTCCGGCATCCAGGCCCTGACCCAGAAAAAGGACGAAGGCAAGTTCAAGACCGCCGCCGACCTGGGTGGGCACAAGGTCGGCGTGGGCCTGGGCACCAACTACGAGCAGTGGCTCAAGGACAACGTGCCCACCGCCATCATCAAGACCTACGACGACGATCCGACCAAGTACCAGGACCTGCGCGTAGGCCGTATCGAAGCCATCCTGGTGGACCGCCTGGCGGCCTTCGAGCTGATCAAGAAAACCAAGGACACCCTGGTGGTATCCGGCGAACCCTTCTCCCGCCAGGAAGCCGGCGTGGCCCTGCGCAAAGGCGAACCTGAGCTGCTGGCGGCGGTGAACAAGGCCATCGAGGAACTGCGGGCCGACGGCACGTTGAAAAAACTCTCGGAAAAATACTTCAACGCTGACGTCACCCAATAATGGAAGCAGGCCTGCAACTGGCGCTGGAATCAGCGCCATTTCTTCTCAAAGGCGCGTACTACACGGTCATCCTGAGCCTGGGCGGCATGTTCTTCGGGCTGCTGCTGGGCTTTGGCCTGGCCTTGATGCGCCTGTCGCGCCTGGCCCTGGTGAGCTGGATCGCCCGCATCTACGTGTCGTTCTTTCGCGGCACGCCGCTCTTGGTGCAGCTCTTCGTGATCTATTACGGCCTGCCGCAACTGGGGCTGGAACTGGACCCGCTGCCCGCGGCACTGATCGGTTTCTCCCTGAACATGGCGGCCTATGCCTGTGAAATCCTCAGGGCTGCCATCGGCTCCATCGAGCGTGGCCAATGGGAAGCCGCCGCCAGCATCGGCATGACCCGCGCGCAGACCCTGCGCCGGGCGATCCTGCCCCAAGCCATGCGCACGGCCCTGCCGCCGCTGGGCAACAGCTTCATTTCCCTGGTCAAGGACACGGCCCTGGCCGCCACCATCCAGGTGCCTGAACTGTTCCGCCAGGCGCAGCTGATCACCGCCCGCACCTTCGAAATCTTCACCATGTATCTTGCCGCCGCCCTGATCTACTGGATTCTCGCCAGCGTGCTCGCGCACCTGCAGAACCGGCTTGAAGAGCGGGTCAATCGGCACGACCAGGAGTCCTGAAGCCATGATCGTGGTGGAAAAACTGACCAAGCAGTTCAAGGGCCAGACGGTGCTCAATGGCATCGACCTGCAGGTCAAGGAAGGCGAAGTGGTCGCCATCATCGGCCCCAGCGGCTCGGGCAAGACCACATTCCTGCGCTGCCTGAATTTTCTCGAAGAACCCACCAGCGGCCGCATCCGCATCGGTGACATCAGCATCGACAGCAGCATCCCCCTGAGCCATCAGCAGGGCCGGATCCGCCAGTTGCGCCAGCAAGTGGGCTTCGTGTTCCAGAACTTCAACCTGTTCCCCCACCGTACCGCCCTGGAGAACGTCATCGAAGGCCCGCTGGTGGTGAAGAAAACCCCGCGAGAACAAGCCGTCGCCCTCGGTCGCGCGCTGCTGGCCAAGGTCGGGCTGGCGGGCAAGGAAGATGCCTACCCCAGGCGCCTGTCCGGTGGTCAGCAGCAACGGGTAGCCATTGCCCGGGCCCTGGCCATGGAACCCCGGGTGATCCTGTTCGACGAACCCACCTCGGCCCTGGACCCGGAGCTGGTGGGCGAAGTACTGGCCACCATCCGCAGCCTGGCCGAAGAGAAACGCACCATGGTCATCGTCACCCACGAGATGGGCTTTGCCCGGGACGTGGCCAACCGGGTGATCTTCTTCGACAAGGGGGTGATCGTCGAGCAAGGCGAAGCCAAGGCGCTGTTCGCCAACCCCCAGCACGAACGCACCCGACAGTTTCTCAGCAAGTTCCTCGGCGCAAGCCACGCCCCCTTGTAGGAGCCGGCTTGCCGGCGAAAGGGCCCTCGAGCCTTGCACCGCCCTCGCGGACGCCTTCGCTGGCAAGCCAGCTCCTACAGCAGACCACGCCCCCTCCCCCGTAGGAGCCGGCTTGCCGGCGAAAGGGCCCTCAAGCCCTGCACCACCCTCAAGGACGCCTTCGCTGGCAAGCCAGCTCCTACACCAGACCACACCCCCTCCCCCGTAGGAGCCGGCTTGCCGCCGAAAGGGCCCTCGAGCCTTGCACCACCCTTGCGGACGCATTCGCTGGCAAGCCAGCTCCTACAGCAGACCACGCCCCCTCCCCCGTAGGAGCCGGCTTGCCGGCGAAGAAGCCCTCAAGCCCTGCACCACCCTTGCGGACGCATTCGCTGGCAAGCCAGCTCCTACGTGCAGGTACGGGGTGGTTTTGGGGGACGTTCGTCGCTAAAACCACAGCCGTAGAAGCACGCTAAGGCCTTGATCCACAACGCCTGCGGGCTTCGATTCAACCCTTCTATTCATATTCCTAAAAGTTAGTTTATTTAATTTTTATACGCGCTTAGGGTATATGAACCGGACCACCGGACATTCTTTATTCTGATTTCGCCGCATGACGCGGCCTATCCAAAAGATGTGAGGTAGGTATGGTCCGGAACACAATCACCCCAGTGCAGATCGCCAGGGCATTGCGTGCAGCCAAGGAGTGGCGCTGATGTCCAGTCTGATCGAAGCCCAGGTCCAGAGTGACCTGGATATCGCTCCACTTTTGCTGCCCGCTCGGGTGCTGCGCAACGACGCCGAAGCCCTTCAGGCTGCCCATGAACTGGCCGACGCGGCCCGCCAGCAGGCCGCCCAGCGCGACCGCCAGCGCAAGCTGCCCTGGGCGCAGATCGAACAATTCACCCGCAGCGGCCTGGGCAGTATTTCCGTGCCCCGGGCCTACGGCGGGCCACAGGTTTCCTTCGTCACCCTGGCCGAAGTCTTCGCCATCATTTCCGCGGCCGACCCGGCCCTGGGGCAGATCCCGCAGAACCAGTTCGGCCTCCTCGGCCTGATTCTCGGCTGCGGCACCGAGCGGCAGAAGAAACAGCTGCTGCAGAGCGTCCTGGAAGGCTGGCGCATCGGCAATGCCGGCCCGGAACGCGGCACCAAGAACACCCTGGAACTCAAGGCGCGGATCACCGCCGACGCCGACGGCCACGTGATCAATGGCCAGAAGTTCTACTCCACCGGCGCCCTGTTCGCCCACTGGGTGGCGGTCAAGGCTCTCAACGAGGAAGGCCGCCAGGTGCTGGCCTTCGTCCGCCGTGGCACCCCGGGCTTGCGCATCGTCGACGACTGGTCGGGCTTCGGCCAGCGCACCACCGCCAGCGGCACCGTCCTGCTCAACGATGTGCGGGTGGACGCCGAGCTGGTGCTGGACAACTGGCGGATCAACGAAACACCGAATATCCAGGGCGCGGTATCCCAGCTGATCCAGGCCGCCATTGACGCCGGCATCGCCCGGGAAGCCGTGGCCGACGCCATCCGCTTCGTTCGTGAACGAGCACGCCCGTGGGTCGATGCCAACGTCGAGCGGGCCAGCGATGACCTGTATGTGATCGCCGACATCGGCAAGCTGCAGATCGAACTGCACGCCGCCGAAGCCCTGCTGCGCAAGGCCGGCCAGGTGCTGGACCAGGTCAGCGCGGCGCCGATCACCGCCGAGTCCGCGGCCCGCGCCTCCATCGCCGTGGCCGAAGCCAAGGTGCTGACCACCGAGATCTCGCTGCTGGCCAGTGAAAAGCTCTTCGAGCTGGCCGGCAGCCGCGCCACCCTCGCCGAATTCAACCTCGACCGTCACTGGCGCAATGCCCGGGTGCACACCCTGCACGACCCGGTGCGCTGGAAGTACCACGCCGTGGGCGCCTATCACCTGAACGGCACGCTGCCGGCTCGTCACTCCTGGATTTAACCGCCCAGAACGCTTTTGACCAGATCTCTGGAGAAACACATGTCTCTTTCCCAACACGTCGCGGTCATTTCCAGCGATGAGCAAGCCCTGATTGTCGCCAGCGACCTGGCGGAAGATTTCAAGCGCGACAGCGCCCTGCGCGACCGCGAGCGGCGCTTGCCGCACCCCGAGCTGGAAGCCTTTTCCCGCTCTGGCCTGTGGGGCATCAGCGTGCCCAAGGAATACGGCGGCGCCGGGGTTTCCAACGTCACCCTGGCCAAGGTCATCGCCCTGATCGCCGAGGCCGACGCCTCCCTGGGGCAGATCCCGCAGAACCATTTCTACGCCCTGGAAGTGCTGCGGGTGAACGGCAGCCATCAGCAGAAACAACGGCTGTACGCCGAAGTCCTGGCCGGCCGGCGTTTCGGCAACGCCCTGGCCGAGCTGGGCACCAAGACCGCCCACGACCGCACCACCCGCCTGAGCCGCGACAGCAACGGCCCGGGGTACCGCATCGACGGGCGCAAGTTCTACGCCACCGGCGCCCTCTACGCCCAGCGCATCCCCACCTCGGTGGTGGATGAGCACGGCGTGCAGCAACTGGCCTTCGTCCCCGCCGACGCCCAGGGCCTGAACGTGATCGACGACTGGAGCGGCTTCGGCCAGCGCACCACCGGCAGCGGCTCGGTGCAATTCGACAACGTGTGGGTGGACGAAGCCGACGTGGTGCCGTTCCAGAGTGCCTTCGAGCGCCCGACCCCAGTCGGCCCGCTGGCGCAGATTCTCCACGCCGCCATCGACACCGGCATCGCCCGCGCCGCCTATGAAGACGCCCTGCGCTTTGTGCGCACCAAGACCCGGCCCTGGATCGACTCCGGCAACGACAAGGCCACCGACGACCCGCTGACCATCAAGAGCTTCGGCCACCTGAGCATCCGCCTGCACGCCACCGAGGCCCTGCTGGAACGCGCCGGGGAGTTCCTCGACCGGGCCCAGGCCGAGACCAACGCCGACACCGTGGCCGCCGCGTCCATCGCCGTGGCCGAGGTCCGCGCCCTGAGCACGGAAATCTCCCTGGCCGCCGGCAGCACCCTGTTCGAACTGGCGGGCAGCCAGGCGACCCTGGCCGAGCACGGCCTGGACCGCCACTGGCGCAATGCCCGGGTACACACCCTGCACGACCCGGTGCGCTGGAAGTACCACGCCGTGGGCAACTACTACCTGAACCAGCAGAATCCGCCGCTGCGGGGGACCATCTGATGGCCGCGCCCCAAACCACCAAGAAGAAGATCCTGCTCAACGCCTTCAACATGAACTGCGTCGGGCACATCAACCACGGCCTGTGGACCCACCCGCGGGACAACTCGACCCAGTACAAGACCCTCGAGTACTGGACCGAGCTGGCCCAGTTGCTGGAGCGTGGGCTGTTCGACGGGCTGTTCATCGCCGACATTGTCGGGGTCTACGACGTCTACCAGAACTCGGTGGACGTGCCCCTCAAAGAGTCGATCCAGCTGCCGGTGAACGACCCGCTGCTACTGGTCTCGGCCATGGCCGCTGTCACCAAGAACCTGGGGTTCGGCCTCACCGCCAACCTCACCTACGAGGCGCCCTACCTGTTCGCCCGGCGCCTTTCCACCCTCGATCACCTGAGCCATGGCCGGGTTGGCTGGAACATCGTCACCGGCTACCTGGACAGCGCCGCCCAGGCCATGGGGCTCAAGGAGCAGATCGAGCACGACCGCCGCTACGACCAGGCCGACGAGTACCTGGAGGTGCTGTACAAACTCTGGGAAGGCAGCTGGGAGGACGACGCGGTCCTTAACGACCGCGAACAGCGCATCTACGCCCAGCCGGGCAAGGTGCACAAGGTCGAGCACCAGGGCGAGTTCTATCAGGTCAGCGGTTATCACCTGTGCGAACCGTCGCCGCAGCGCACCCCGGTGCTGTTCCAGGCCGGCAGCTCGGACCGCGGCCTGCTGTTCGCCGGGCGCCACGCCGAGTGCGTGTTCATCAGCGGCCAGAACAAGGCCGCGACCAAGGCCCAGGTGGACAAGGTCCGCGCCAGCGCCGTGGCCGCCGGGCGCAACCCCGGAGACATCAAGGTGTTCATGGGCCTCAACGTGATCGTCGGCGAGACCGAGGAACTGGCCTGGAAGAAACACGCCGAATACCGCAGCCATGCCAGCGCCGAAGCCGGGGTGGCGCATTTTTCCGCGTCCACCGGGATCGATTTTTCCCAGTACGAGATCGACGAGCCGATCCAGTACGTGAAGAGCAATGCCATCCAGTCGGCCACCAAGAACCTGCAGAACAACGACTGGACCCGACGCAAGCTGCTGGACCAGCACGCCCTGGGCGGCCGCTACTTCACCGTGGTCGGTTCGCCGCAGCAGGTGGCCGACGACCTGGAATCCTGGATCGCCGAAACCGGCCTGGACGGCTTCAACCTGACCCGCATCGTCACCCCGGAAAGCTACGTCGACTTCATCGACCTGGTCATCCCCGAACTGCAGCGCCGCGGCTCCTACAAGACCGCCTACGACGACGGCACCCTGCGGGAAAAGCTCTTCCGCCGGGGCCGCAAGCTGCCCGAACAACACACCGGCGCGGCCTACCGCCGCTAAACGCTTCGCCGGCAAGCCGGCTCCTGCACACCTCACTGTAGGCGCTGGCTAGCCAGCGAAGAGGCCCGCAACCACACCCCATTCCCTGGCCCCGACTCGGACCCTGACCCCTATGAAAACCACACGCCTGCGCCACCCGCTCAAAGCCCTGGCCCTTGCCATCGGCCTGTTCAGCAGCGCCGTCTTCGCCGCCGACGCGCCGCTCAAGGTCGGCACCACCGCCGCCTTCGCCATTCCCCTGGAGGCCGCCGTGGAAGAGGCCGGCAAACAGGGCCTGAAGGTGGAGCTGGTGGAGTTCACCGACTGGATCGCGCCCAACGTCAGCCTGGCCGCCGGTGACATCGACGTGAACTACTTCCAGCACATCCCCTTCCTGGAAAACGCCAAGGCCGCCGCCGGTTTCGATCTGGTGCCCTTCGCCCCGGGCATCATCAACAACGTCGGCCTGTACTCGAAGAAATACAAAAGCTTCGACGAACTGCCACAAGGCGCCAGCGTGGCCATCGCCAACGACCCGATCAACAGCGGGCGCGGCCTGCAACTGCTGGCCAAGGCCGGGCTGATCACCCTCAAGCCGGGCGTGGGCTACAAGGCCACCGAAGAAGACATCGTCAGCAACCCGAAGAAGATCAAGATCCTCCAGGTCGAAGCCGTGCAACTGGTGCGCGCCTATGACGACGCCGACCTGGTCCAGGGCTACCCGGCCTACATCCGCCTGGCCAAGACCTTCGATGCCGGCTCGGCGCTGCTGTTCGACGGCCTGGACCACAAGGAATACGTGATCCAGTTCGTGATCCAGCCCAAGAGCAAGAACGACCCGCGGCTGATCAAGTTCGTCGATATCTACCAGCACTCGCCTGCCGTTCGCGCCGCTCTGGACAAAGCCCACGGCAAGCTCTACCAAGCCGGTTGGGAAGGTTGAGATGAGTGTCGCGACGCTACAGCGCAAGCTGCCGGAAGCGGCGCCCCGGCGCGCCGAGCAGACCGAGCTGCACCCCGAACTCAATCGCGCCCAGGTGCGCTTTATCGGCCTGGGCAAGACCTACCAGGGCCAGCAGGGTCCGGTGCAGGCCTTGCACGATATCGACCTCTCGATCCAGCGCGGCGAGGTGTTCGGCATCATCGGCCGCAGCGGCGCCGGCAAGTCGTCGCTGATCCGCACCATCAACCGCCTGGAGCAACCCAGCAGCGGCCGGGTGCTGATCGACCAGGTGGACATCGGCGACTTCGACGAAGACCGCCTGGTGGCCCTGCGCCGACGCATCGGCATGATCTTCCAGCACTTCAACCTGATGTCGGCCAAGACCGTGTGGCACAACGTCGAGCTGCCGCTGAAGGTGGCCGGGGTGCCCAAGGCCGAGCGCGAGCGCAAGGTCCGCGAGCTGCTGGAGCTGGTGGGCCTCAAGGACAAGCACCGGGCCTACCCGGCGCAGTTGTCCGGCGGCCAGAAGCAGCGGGTGGGGATCGCCCGGGCCCTGGTCCACGATCCCGAGATCCTGCTGTGCGACGAGGCCACTTCGGCCCTGGACCCGGAAACCACCCAATCGATCCTCGGCCTGCTGAAAGAGATCAACCAGCGCCTGGGCCTGACCATCATCCTGATCACCCACGAGATGGCGGTGATCCGCGATATCTGCGACCGGGTGGTGGTACTGGAGCACGGACGCATCGTCGAGCAGGGGCCGGTCTGGGAAGTCTTCGGCAACCCGCAGCACGAGGTCAGCAAGACCCTGCTGGCGCCCTTGCAGCACGGCCTGCCGGACGAATTGCAGAAGCGCCTGCACAGCCATCCGACGTCTTCCGATGCGGCGCTGGTGCTGAGCCTGCGCTTCACCGGCAGCAGCCATGAGGAACCGGACCTGGCGGCGCTGTTCGGCGCCTTGGGCGGCCGCGTGCGCCTGCTGCAAGGCGGCGTGGAACGCATCCAGGGCCACGCCCTGGGGCAACTGCTGCTGGCGGTCCAGGGCTCATCCCTGGAGGCTACGCAACTGCGCCAGCGTGCCGGGCAATGGGCACAACAGGTGGAGGTACTGGGCTATGTGGTTTGATCGCTTGTTGCAGGGCATTCTCGACACCCTGCTGATGGTCGGCGTGTCCTCGCTGATTGCCCTGCTGGCGGGGATTCCCCTGGCGGTGATCCTGGTCACCAGCGGCAAGGGCGGGATCTACGAGGCGCCGAACCTGAACCGGGCGCTGGGGGCCTTTGTGAACCTGTTCCGCTCGATCCCGTTCCTGATCCTGATGGTGGCGCTGATCCCCTTCACCCGGCTGATCGTCGGCACCACCTACGGCGTGTGGGCCGCCGTGGTGCCACTGACCATCGCCGCCACGCCGTTCTTTGCGCGGATCGCCGAAGTCAGCCTGCGCGAGGTCGACCACGGCCTGATCGAGGCCGCACAGGCCATGGGTTGCCGGCGCTGGCATATCGTCTGGCACGTGCTGCTGCCCGAAGCGCTGCCAGGCATCGTCGGCGGCTTCACCATCACCCTGGTGACCATGATCAACTCCTCGGCCATGGCCGGGGCGATTGGCGCGGGCGGCCTGGGGGACATTGCCTACCGCTACGGTTATCAGCGTTTCGACAGCCAGATCATGCTCACGGTGATCGTGCTGCTGGTGATTCTGGTGGCCGCGATCCAACTGGGTGGCGACCGCCTGGCGCGGGTGCTGAACAAGCGTTGAGGGCTGTGGTGTGGGTTCGGACGCCTTCGCGAGCAAGCTCGCTCCTACCAGGAACTGCACACAACCTGTAGGAGCGAGCTTGCTCGCGAAAAGGCCACCAGGTCGTCATTGGAGGTATATTTGCTGCCTACCTTCTACCCACGCAGCCCGCCATGAAACTCGCCCCCGACGATCTCGACACCATCACCGCCACCACCCTCGGCCACTACCAGCAAGTGGCCGAGGACTTTCGCGAAGGCACCCGCGACCACGATGTGAGCCAGAACATCGACGCGCTGCTGCGGCACATTCAGGGCCCGGCGCCATTTACCGTGCTGGATTTTGGCTGCGGCCCCGGCCGCGACCTGCAGGCCTTTACCCGCCTGGGCCATGTCGCCGTCGGCCTCGACGGCTGCGAGCGCTTTGCCCAGATGGCCCGGGAAGACAGCGGCTGCGAGGTCTGGCAGCAGGACTTCCTCAAGCTCGACCTGCCGGCTGAGCGCTTCGATGGGATCTTCGCCAACGCGGTGCTGTTCCACATTCCCCGCCAGGAACTGCCGCGGGTGCTCAAGCAACTGCATGCCAGCCTCAAGGACGGTGGCGTACTGTTCAGCTCCAACCCGCGCGGCGACAACCAGGAAGGCTGGAACGGCCCGCGCTATGGTGCCTACCACGACCTGGCGGCCTGGCAGGCATTGCTGACGGATGCCGGGTTTGTCGAGCTGGAACACTACTACCGCCCCGCCGGCCTGCCCCGGGAACAGCAACCGTGGCTGGCCAGCGTCTGGCGCAAGGCCTGATCCCCCTGCGAGGAACCGGCTTGCCGGCGAAGGCGCTTGCAGATCAGGCGCCCGCCTCTCGGGCCTCTTCGCTGGCAAGCCAGCTCCTACGAGGGCGTGAGGGGCCTACGCCCTCTGCAACGCCGCATACCCCGTAGGAGCCGGCTTGCCGGAGAAGGCGCTTGCGGATCAGGCGCCCGTCTCTCGGGCCTCTTCGCTGGCAAGCCAGCTCCTACGAGACCGTGGGCCGTGTGCGCTCGGTGTCCTTGCTCGGTTCCTTGATCTTGTACCAGGCCACGTACAGCGCCGGGAGGAACAGCAGGGTGAGCAAGGTGGCAACGATGATGCCGCCGATCATGGCGTAGGCCATTGGCCCCCAGAACACTTCCCGGGCAATCGGGATCATCCCCAGGCTGGCCGCCGCCGCGGTCAGCAGGATCGGCCGCCGTCGATGGTGGGTGGCTTCCAGCACTGCGTCCCAGGGGTGATAGCCCTCGCGCTCGTATTCGTCGATCTGGGTCACCAGGATCACCGAGTTGCGGATGATGATGCCGATCAGCGCCAGGATCCCGAGGATCGCCACAAAGCCCATGGGCGTGCCCGTGGGCACCAGGGCCAGGACCACGCCGATCAGCCCCAGGGGCGCCACGCTGGCCACCAGGAACAGCTTCTGCACGCTGTGCAGCTGGATCATCAGGAAGGTCGCCATGAGGAACAGCATCAGCGGCACCACCTTGGCGATAGGCCCCTGGGCCTTGCCGCTTTCCTCCACGGTGCCACCGGTGGCCACCGAATAGCCGGCCGGCAACTGCGCGGCAAACTTATCGATGTCCGGCTTCAGTTGCTTGACCAGGTCGGTGGGCTGGATCGCATCGCGCACCGCGGCCTTGATGGTGATGGTGGGCTTGCGATCGCGACGCCACACCAGCGGCTGCTCCAGCTCGTAGCGCACGCTGGCGAACGCCAGCAGCGGGATCGAAGTACCGTTGGGGGTGACGATCTGCAGGTTCTGCAGGGTTTCCGGGGAGCCGCGCTCGTTGTCGTCGGCGCGGCCGACCACGTTGATCAGGTAGATGTCGTCATGCACCTGGGTCACGGTGGAGCCGCTGACGATGCTGTTCATCAACTGCGCCACGTCTTCGGAGGACAGCCCCAGTTGCCGCGCCTTGTCCTGGGCGATGTCGATGCGCAGCACTTTGCCGGGCTCGTTCCAGTCGTAGATGATCTCGCCGATGTGCGGGTTCTTGTCCAGCTCGGTGGCCAGTTCGATGGCGTGCTTGCGCACCTGGTCGATGTCCTTGCCACTGACCCGGTACTGAATCGGCCGCCCCACCGGCGGGCCCATTTCCAGAGCCTGCACATAGCTGCCGATGCCGACGAAATCTTCCCGCAGGCGTTTCTGCAAGCGCTGGGTCAGGGCCGTGCGCTGCTCCAGGCCCTTGCTGACGATCACCAGCTGGGCGTAGTACGGGTTCTGCAATTGCTGGTCCAGGGGCAGGTAGAAACGGATCGCGCCCTCGCCGATGTAGGTGCTCCAGCGTTCGATGTCCGGGTCGTCCTTGAGGGTCGCTTCCAGGCGGTCCACGGCCTGGCGGGTCTCGTTGATCGAAGCGTTCTGCGGCAGGTTGAGGTCAACGAGGATCTCCGGCCGGTCCGATGACGGGAAGAACTGGTTCTGCACGAAACGCATGCAGAACACCGAAGCCACGAACAGCAGCACGGTGATGCCAATGGCCCACCAGCGGTTGCGCATGGCCCACAGCAGGCCGCCGTTGAAGGCGCGTCCGATACGCCCCGGCTCCTCGGAATGGGGTTTGACGTTGGTGCTCAGGATGTGGATGCCGATCACCGGGGCGAACAGCACCGCGACGATCCAGGACACCAGCATGGCCACCGCGATCACCGCGAACAGGGTAAAGGTGTACTCACCGGCAGAACTGGCGTTGAGGCCGATGGGCACGAAGCCGGCCACGGTCACCAGGGTCCCGGTGAGCATGGGAAAGGCGGTGGAGGTGTAGGCGAAGGTCGCGGCCTGCTCCTTGCTCTCGCCCTTCTCCAGCCGCGTGACCATCATTTCCACGGTGATCATCGCGTCATCCACCAGCAGCCCCAGGGCGATGATCAGCGCCCCCAGGGAGATCCGCTGCATGGTGATGCCGCTGTACTCCATGAACACGAAGACCATGGCCAGCACCAGCGGAATCGAGCAGGCCACCACCAGCCCGGCGCGGACCCCGAGGCTGATGAAACTCACCACCAGCACGATGATCACCGCCTCGAACAGGGCACTGGTGAAACCGCCCACTGCCTCTTCCACCACCTCGGCCTGGTCGGACACCTTGTGCACCCCGACGCCCACCGGCAGGTCGGCGGTGAGCTGGTCCATGCGGGCGTGCAAGGCCTTGCCGAAGTCCTGGATGTTGCCGCCCTTCTTCATGGCGATCGCCAGGCCGATGGCCGGCTTGCCATTGAAGCGGAACAGCGGCGTGGAAGGGTCGACATAGCCGCGGCTGATCTCGGCGACGTCCGCCAGCCGGTAGAAGCGGTCGTTGAGCCGCAGGTTGACCGTGGCCAGGTCCTTCTCCGAGGCGAACTGCCCGGACGTGCGCACCGAGATGCGCTCCGGCCCGGCCTCGATCACCCCGGCCGGGGTCACTGCGTTCTGCGATTGCAGGCTCTGCAGGACCTGGCGCTGGTCGATGCCCAGGGCCGCCAGCTTGCGGGTGGAGAAGTTCAGGTAGATGACTTCGTCCTGCTCGCCGACCATCTCCACCTTGCCCAGGTTCGGCACCTCGCGGATCTGCGCCCGTACCTGCTCCACGTAGTCGCGCAGCTGGCGCATGCTCAGGCCATCGGCGGTGAAGGCGTAGATCGAGCCGAACACATCGCCGAACTCATCGTTGAACCCCGGGCCCTGCAGGCCCTGGGGAAAGTCGCCGCGGATGTCGTTGATCTTCTTGCGCACCTGGTACCAGATCTCGGGAATGTCCTTGGCACTGGTGGTGTCGCGCAGGTAGACGAACACCGTCGATTCGCCGGGGCGGGTGTAGCTTTTCACGTAGTCCAGCGAATCCAGCTCTTCGAGTTTCTTCTCGATTCGGTCGGTGACCTGCTTCAGGGTTTCTTCCTGGGTCGCGCCGGGCCAGCGGGTCTGGATGACCATGGTCTTGATGGTGAAGGACGGGTCTTCCTCGCGCCCCAAATTCAGGTAGGAAAACACGCCCATCAGCAGCGCGACGAACATCAGGTACCAGACGAAGGACTGATGCTTGATCGCCCACTCGGACAGGTTGAAGCTCCCTTTACTGTCGGGCGTCATTGTGCGCGGTCCTCATCGATTTTGACTTTCTGCCCCGGCTTGAGGCTGTTGACCCCGGCACTGACCACCCGCTCGCCGGGCTTGACGCCCTGGCTGATCAACGCCGAAGCGCTGTCGCGGCTGAGCACCGTGACCTCACGCGGAGCCACCGTCTGGCTCTGGGGGTCGACGATCCAGATCCGGGTCTTGCCCTCCACCTCTTGCAGGGCGGTCAACGGCACCTCGGTGCGCGGCTCGATGGCCGAGCTCAGGGTCACGCTGATGGCGGTGCCCAGGCGAAAGGCCTCGGGCGTGTCCTTGAGGGTCAGGCGGGCGCGGCGGGTACGGGTTGCACTCTGGGCCTGGGGTTCGATCTCACGCACCGTGGCGGTGGTGCTGATGCTCGGATCCAGCTGTGCCGCGACCTTGAATTCCACCCCGGCCGGCAACTGGTCCACCAGGCTGGCCGGCAGGTCGATTACCGCTTCCTTGATCTCCGGCCGGGCCAGGGTCACCACTTGCTGGCCGGCGGTCACCACCTGCCCGGCCTCGGCGTTCCAGGCGGTGATCACGCCGCCGTGATCGCTGCGCAGTTCGCTGTAGTTGAGCTGGTCCCGGGCCTGGCGCACCGAGGCCTTGGCCTGGTCCAGGGAGGCACCGGTGGTCTTCAGGTCGGTCTGGGCGATGTCCAGTTGCGCCTGGGCGCCCACGCCGCGATCGAACAGCTCCTGCTGGCGCCGGGCATTGGCCTGGGCGTTGATCCACTGCGCCTCGACCTTGGCCAGGTCGCCCTGGGCGGCCCGCAGCTGGTTCTGCTGGTCGGTGGGGTCCAGAGTCGCCAGCAGGTCCCCGGGGCCCACTTCGGTACCGACATCGACATTGCGGTTGGCAATGCGCCCCGGCACCCGGAAGCCCAGGTTGGTCTCGTAGCGGGCCTGGATGGTGCCGGCAAAACGCCCCAGGCTTTCCTCGGCCTGGGGCGCCACCCGGAACGACAGCACCGGGCGCACCGGCTCCGGCGCCGGCTCTTCCCTGGAGCAGCCCAGCAACAAGGCGCTGGCACACAACAACGGCAGCAGGCGCTTCATGGCTGTGCTCCCTGATCGCTCGTTTGCGAGGCGATCTCCACGAACATCCCCGGGTGCAGCAACTGCCCACCCGCCACCACCACTTTCTCGCCGCCCTTGAGGCCGTCGCTGATGATCACCTTGCCGGTGAGGTAGCGCCCGACCTTCACCGTGTGCAGGGCCGTCTTGCCGTCCTCGCCCACCAGCCACACGGCCGGCTCGCTGAGGTTCTTGGTCAGGGCCGACCAGGGCAGCACCACACTGGCCTTGCCATGGGCCCGGGCGGTGGCGCTGACCACCGAGCCCAGGTCCATGCCCGCCGGCAACGAATCGAGCACCACCTTGACCTGCACCGTGCCGCTCTGGGCCGAGACCACCGGCGTCACCTCGCGGACCTTGCCGGTGGTGGTCACCTTGGGATTGTCCAGCAGGCTGATGTGGATGGTTTCCTGGCCCGGTGGCTGCATCAGCAGCGACTCGTAGACGTTGAACACCGCATCGCGCTCGCCATCCCGGGCCAGGCTGAAGATCGGCACCGTGGCCTGTACCACCTGGCCGACCTCGGCCTGGCGCGCGGTGATCACCCCAGGAGCCTCGGCCACCAGCTCGGTGTAGCTCAGTTGCTCGCGGGCGTTGGCCAGTTGCGCCTGGGCCGCGCTCAAGGCGCTCTGGCTGCTGCGCAGGGCGGCCTGGGCCGAATCGTATTCACTCTGGCTGGTGTAGCCCTTGGGCAAGAGCTTCTGCTGGCGGACAAACGCCGCGCCGGCCTGCTTGACCCGGGCCTGCTCGGCGAACACCGAGGCCGCGGCAGAATCGACATTGGTCTGCAGGTCCTTGGGATCGAGCTTGGCCAGCACCTGTTGCGCGGTAACCCGATCGCCGACATCGACCATGCGCTGGATGATCTTGCCGCCGACGCGGAACGACAGTTCGGTCTGCACCCGGGCCTGGACGTCACCGGTCAGGGTCACCGAAGGGGCGAAGTCACTGCTCTGCACCTCCAGGATGCGCACCCGCGGGCGCTCCTTTTCCCCGGGCTTTTCCGCCCCGCAGCCGCCAAGCAGCAGCAACAGGGTCAATCCCACTATCCACTTCGAATTGAACGCAGCCATGCAGGCTCCTTTTGCGTGATGCTGTCTCGCCAGTGACGTTACGACTGTGAGCTTAGAACAGGGTTCAACCGCTGCACGCCAGTCTCATCAGTGAGGGTTTCGGTGGCGCGAACTTGCTCCCGTTCGGCCGGCCGGCGCCCCGGGGCGCAGCAACCGCAACGGCCCTCGACGCGCTCTGCCCTGGCAAGCACAACGGCGGTTTCAAGGGCAGCCGCAAGCAAGCTCCCGCTCTACAAATGAGGCACACTGCGCGCCACGCAACAGGAGATCCGGCATGCTCAAGACCCTGGCGGTGGCCAACTACCGCTCCATCAACAAACTGGTGATTCCCCTGGGTCGGCTGAACCTGGTCACCGGCGCCAACGGCAGCGGCAAGTCCAACCTGTACCGCGCCCTGCGCCTGCTGGCGGAGACCGCCCAGGGCGGCGTGGTCAACGCCCTGGCCAAGGAAGGCGGGCTGGAATCGACGTATTGGGCCGGGCCGGAACAGATCAGCCGACGCATGAGCCAGGGCGAGGTGCCGATCCAGGGCGGGCCGCGCAAGGCCGCCAGACGCCTGCAACTGGGCTTTGCCGGTGAGGACTTCGGGTACGCGATCAGCCTGGGGCTGCCGGATTCCAGCGGCCATTTCATGTTGCCCGGGCACAGCTCGCCGATTGCCTCGCGCTTCACTCTCGACCCGTGGATCAAGCGCGAGAGCATCTGGGCCGGGCCCCTGTACCGCTCGGCCAGTGCCCTGGTGGACCGCCAGGGCCCGATGATACGAGCCCGTGCGGGCCGACAATGGGAGGTGCTGGCGCAGCACACAAGCAGCGGCGACAGCCTGTTCGACGGGGTGGGCAACCTGAGTTCATCGCCCGAGGTCCTGCATCTGCGTGAGCAGATCCGTGGCTGGCGTTTTTATGACCACTTGCGCACCGACAGCCAGGCACCCGCGCGCCGACCACAACTGGGCACCCGCACCCCGGTGCTGCACCACGATGGCCGGGACCTGGCCGCCGCGTTGCAGACCATCATCGAAGTGGGCGATCAGCAGGCATTGCACGAAACCATCAGCGATGCCTTCCCCGAGTCGCGGCTGGAGATCGATGCCGTTCCGGGAGGGCTGTTCGGGGTGCAGTTCTATCAGGAAGGCTTGTTGCGACCGTTGTCGGCCGCGGAACTGTCCGACGGCACCTTGCGCTACCTATTGCTGGTAGCGGCCCTGCTGACCCCACGGCCACCGACCCTGATGGTGCTCAACGAACCGGAGACCAGCCTGCACCCGGACCTGTTGCCGGCCCTGGCGCGCCTGATCATTCGCGCCTCGCAGCAGTGCCAGGTGTGGGTGGTGTCCCACGCCCGGCGGCTGATCGCGGCCCTGCAGCAAGACCCCGAATGCAACTGCATCGTGCTGGAGAAAGAACTGGGCCAGACCGGCATCGTCGGCCAGCGCATGCTGGACGAACCGGCGTGGCACTGGCCCGATTGAACCCTCCCCGCCGGCCCCGACTGCCAGGCCCCCCGTAGGAGCCAGCTTGCTGGCGAAGAGGCCCTCAAGCCCTGCACCGCTCTCGCGGACGCCTTCGCTGGCAAGCCAGCTCCTACAGGTCGGGCAGGATCAACCCTGCCACTTGCCGCCTTCGACAATCACGCTCTCAGGCTTGGTGTCGTCGCTCAGTTCCTTGCGCACGTACTGGTCATACAGCTTGAGCAGGTACTTCTCCTCGCCCAGCTTGGCCAGTTCGGCATTCACCCAATCCCGCAATTCGATGTTGCCCTTCTTCACCGCCGGGGCGATCGGTGCCTGTTCGCCCAGGGTCTGCGGCAATACACGGTAGCCCGGGTTCTGCTTGGACCAGCTGAACAGGATCAGGTTGTCCTGGGCATAGGCGTCACCGCGACCGTTGGCCAGGGCCTGCAGGGATTCGGTGTTCTTCTCGAACTTGAGCAGCTTCCAGTCCGGGTGGTTCTGGGTCAGCCACAGGTCGGCGGTGGTGCCGGTGGTGACGATGGTGGTGCGGCTCGCCAGGTCATCCAGGCTCTTCACTTCACTGCCTTCAGGCACCAGGGCCTGGACCGCCACCTTGAGGTTGGGGTTGGTGAATTCCACCGCTTCCTTGCGCTCCGGGGTCACGGTCATGTTGGCCAGGATCAGGTCGACCTTGTCGCTCTGCAGGAAGGGAATGCGGCTGGCCGGTTCCACGGCGACGAATTCAACCTTGTTCTCGTCCCCCAACAGGTCCTTGGCGAATCGCCGGCCGATGTCGGTATCGAAACCCACATAGCGCCCGGCTTCATCGACGAAACCGAACGGCGGCTTGTCGGTGAACACGCCAACGATCAGCTTGTCCCGGGCCTTGATCTTGTCCAGGTAGCCGGCCGCCGGAGCGGCACTGGCGGCCGTGGCCGCAGGCTTGGGTGCATCATTGGATTTATCGCAGCCGGCCAGCAGGGCCAGACCGAACAGCGGCAGTAACAACAGCGAAGACTTGGCAGTTTTCATAAGAGCTCCAGTTCCTTTTTAGGGGCTTTCTTGGGCAGTGCTTCAACGAAGGAGAACTTCTCCAGGAACTGCTGCGCGCGTGCGCTCTGCGGGTTCGTGAAGAAAGCCTCGGGGGTGTTCTGTTCCACGATGCGCCCACCGTCCATGAACACGACACGGTCGGCCACGGCCCGGGCGAAGGCCATTTCATGGGTGACGATCAACAGGGTCATGCCGTCGCGGGCCAGGCCCTGGATCACTTGCAGCACTTCCTTGACCATCTCCGGGTCCAGTGCCGCGGTGACCTCGTCGAACAGCATCACCTGGGGGTTCATGCACAACGAACGGACGATGGCGATGCGTTGCTGCTGGCCGCCGGAAAGCTGCCGGGGAAAGGCCTCGCGCTTGTCCAGCAGGCCCACCCGTTCCAGCAGCGCCTCGGCCTGGGCCCGGGCTTCCCGGGGCTCGCGCTTCTGCACCTTGAGCGGCCCCAGGAGGATGTTGTCCAGCACGTTCATGTGGGGAAACAGGTGATAGCTCTGGAACACCATGCCGATCTGCTGGCGCACCTGGCGCCAGTCGGTGGCGGGGCTCAGCAGCTCGCGCCCGGCAAAACGCAGGTGGCCGCTGTGGGCACTTTCCAGGCCGTTGAGGCAGCGCAGCAAGGTGCTCTTGCCGCAGCCGCTGGGGCCGAGGATGACGATCACCTCACCTGCCGCCACGCAGAGGTCCACTTCCTTGAGCACCTGCTGCGGGCCGAAGAACTTGTTGAAACCCTGGAACTCGATCAATGCGCTCATGCTTGCGTCCAGCGCCGTTCCAGCACGCGGGAGGCGGCCGACAACGGGTAGCAGATAAAGAAGAAAAACAGAAACAGCACGCCGTAGATCAGCACCGACTCGTAGGTGCGCTCGATGATCTGCTGGCCGACCTTGATCACGTCCACCACGCCGATCAGCACTGCCAGGGAACTGGTCTTGATGATTCGCGTGTAGACGTTGATGGTCGGTGGCGTCATGCGTTTCAACGCCTGGGGCAGCAACACGTAGCCGTACAACTGGGCACCGGAAAGGCCGATGGACAGCCCTGCCTCACGCTGGCCCCGGGGCAGGGACTGCAGCGCCCCGCGCACCACCTCGCCGACCTCGCTGGCGCCCCACAGCGACAGCACCAGCACCGCGCAGGTGAAGCTGGGAATGCTGAGGCCGAAGAAGATCGGAAAACCGAAGAACAGCAGGTACAGCCAGACCAGCACCGGAATGGCCCGGAACAGCTCCAGGTAGATCCGCAGCGGCACGTCCAGCACCTTGCGCTGCAGGCTGCGCAGCACGCCATAGAGCACGCCGCCCAGGGTGCTGAAGGCAATGCTCAGCAAGGAAATCGACAAGGTCTGCGCAGCGCCCCTGGCCAGTTGCGGCAGGGACACCAGCAACAGCTCAAGACCCGAACTGGCCATGCTGCAACCTCCTTTCCAGACGGCTGAGCAACAGCGACAGGGGCAGGAACAAGAGCACGCAGATCAGCGTCAGCACCGCGAGCATTTCGTAGGTCTTGTAGTACAGGGCGATGTAGCTCTTGGTGGTGTAGAGAATTTCCGGCACCGCCACCGCCGAGACCACGGTGGTTTCCTTGAGCAGGAAAATGAAATTGGCGAACAGCGATGGCAGGCTGAGGATCCCGGCCTGGGGCAGGATCACGTAGCGCAGCAACTGCCACTGCGACAGGCCGATGGAGCGCCCCGACTCCAGCTGCGCCTGGGGCACGGCTTCCACGCCGGCCCGCAGCACCTCGGTGAGGTAGGCGCCGCCAAGAAAAGTCATGGTGATGATCGCCGCGGTGAAGCCGGAGACCTTGATCCCCAGGGCCGGCAAGGCGAAGTAGACGAAGAACAGCTGGATCAGCAGCGGTGTGTTGCGCGCCAGTTCCACGTACAGGCCGATCAGCCGGTGCAGGTAAGGGGTGCGAAATACCAGGAGCGTGGCGTTGATCAGGGCCACCAGCAGGGAAGTGCCGATGGCGATCAGGCCGACCTGCAGGGTTACCCCAACGGCTTTGACAAAGGCCGGCAGGGTGCTGAGGATAAAGGCGTAGTCGAGGGTCATTGAAAGTCCTGGACGCCGCTGGGGTACAGCGGCGGTGGTGCAGTCCATGGGGCGATGGGTAACCGCCCGGCTGCCGCGACTTTATAGCTATAAAAAGCAGAATTTAAATACCGTTAAGGCATATTGATATCACCCAAAAACCTAACCCGCGGATTTGCCGGGCTGGCGCGCAGCTACTACCTTCTCTGCCGGGCCTGCCGGGTTCTTTCGCGCTCGAACAGCCCCACTGGACGCTGCACTTCTCAAGGACGACCACCATGGCCGATGCAAAGACCCCGCAACCCCTGGACCCCCATGAACTGATGAAATGGCTGGCAGCCCTGCGCCGGGCCACCCAGCCCACCGCCAAAAACGCCCCTGTGTAGACGCTGGCTTGTGTAGGAGCTGGCTTGCCAGCGAAAGCGCCCGTAAGGGCGATGCAAGGCTCAAGGGCCTCTGCGCCGGCAAGCAGGACGCCGCCCGGCCGGCTCCTAAGGTTTTTGCGGGCGCAATAAAAAACGCCGACGCTGTGCTAGCCGTCGGCGTTTAAACCTTGAAGGGGTCTGTCGCGTCTGTAGCCTAGTTCATCAGAACGCCGGCAATACCGCGCCGCTGTATTTTTTCTCGATGAAGGCTTTGACTTCCGGGCTGGTCAGGGCCTTGGCCAGCTTCTGGATGGCCGGGCTGTCCTTGTTGTCCGGGCGGGCCACCAGGTAGTTCACGTAAGGCGAATCGGAACCTTCGATGATCAGCGCATCCTTCGCCGGGTTCAGGCCGGCTTCCAGGGCGTAGTTGGTGTTGATCATGTCCAGGTCAACCTGGTCCAGGACCCGCGGCAGCATGGCCGATTCAAGTTCCTTGAACTTGAAGTTGTGCGGGTTCTTGGCGATGTCCTTGGGCGTGGCCACGGCGTTCTTCGGGTCCTTGAGCTCGATCAGGCCGGCCTTCTGCAGCAGGATCAGGGCACGGCCGCTGTTGCTGCCTTCGTTGGGGATGGCGATGGTTGCGCCATCTTTCAGCTCGGCCAGGGTCTTGACCTTCTTCGAGTAGCCGCCGAAAGGTTCGACGTGCACGCCGATCACGGTTTCCAGGTGGGTGCCTTTGCCTTCGTTGAAGCTTTTCAGGTAGGGCAGGGTCTGGAAGTAGTTGGCGTCCAGGCGCTTCTGGTCGACCTGCACGTTGGGCTGCACGTAGTCGGTGAAGACCTTGATTTCCAGGTCCACGCCTTCCTTGGCCAGGGTCGGCTTGATCAGCTCGAGGATCTCGGCGTGGGGCACCGGGGTTGCAGCGACCACCAGCTTCTCGCCAGCCTGGGCGATACCTGCGCTCAGGGCTGCCGCCAGTGCGGTGAACAACAGAACTTTTTTCATGCAAGGTCCTTAGGTGTCGAGGTCGACGACGGCTTCAAATAGGGAACTGATTGAGGTGCCAGTGAAGTGCCACTGCTGGCGTGAAGCGGACAATACCGAGATTTTTTATTCCCGAACAATATCTTTTATTCACGTTCATATTCCATTTTGTTCATACAGCCTCCCAGCGCTCTAGCCTGCGATTTCCCACCTGCCGGGCCAGCCTTGCCGGCGAAGAGGCCCTGAAGCCTTGCATCGCCCTGGCGAACGCCTTCGCTGGCAAGCCAGCTCCTACGGATCGGATCTGAAGTCGTCTTGGTAGGAGCCGGCTTGCCGGCGAAGAGGCCCTGAGGCCTTGCATCGCCCTAGCGAACGCCTTCGCTGGCAAGCCAGCTCCTACGGATCGGATCTGAAGTCGTCTTGGTAGGAGCCGGCTTGCCGGCGAAGAGGCCCCCAGGCCCTGCATCGCCCTTGTGTACGCCTTCGCTGGCAAGCCAGCTCCTACGGGTCGGATTTGAAGTCGTCTTGGTAGGAGCCGGCTTGCCGGCGAAGAGGCCCTGAGGCCCTGCATCGCCCTGGCGAACGCCTTCGCTGGCAAGCCAGCTCCTACGATGGCTGGGGGTTCAGGACAGGTTGGCGCGTTGCAGCAGCTGGTGCAGCGCCTGGCGCTCGGCAGCGGATCCGGTCTCGGCGATCTGCTGTAACAACGGCTGGATCTGCTCCAGCGGCGAGGGCGTCGGTGGCAGGTTGAGGTGCTCGGGAAGAATTTCCTCGCCGCTGCTCACCAGCAGCGCAAAGTGGATGACGTTCTCCAGCTCCCGGGTGTTGCCCGGCCAGCTGTGGCGCTCCAGCACCTGCTGCGCGGCTTCGCTGATCAGCGGCACCGGCAGGTCCAGGCGCTGGCTGTAGATGCCGAGGAAGTATTCGGCCAGGGACTCGATGTCTCCCACCCGTTCCCGCAGCGCCGGCAGTTCCAGCTGGCCTTCGCTGAGGTAGCGATACAGGCGCTCGTGAAACTTGCCCGCCGCCACCGCCTGGGCCAGGTCGATGCTGGTGGCCGCCACCAAGCGCACATCCACCGGGCTTGGCTGTTGGGCGCCGACCCGGGTCACTTCGTGGTTCTCCAGGGCGGCCAGCAGCTTGGTCTGGATTGGCAGCGGCAGGTCACCGATTTCATCCAGGTACAGGGTCCCGCCGTTGGCCGAACCGAACCAGCCGGCGCGGCTGCTGGCCGACCCGCTGAAACTGCCGGCGGCATAACCGAACAGTTCGGCGTCGGCGTAGGTCGGGCTGATGGCGCCGCAGTTCACCGAGACGAACAAGCCACTGCGATCGCTGGCACGGTGGATGTGCCGGGCCAGCAGTTCCTTGCCGGTGCCGGTTTCGCCACGGATCAGCACCGAAACCGAACGCGGCGCCAGCTGCTCCAGCTCCGCGCGCAACTGCCGCGAGCGCGGGTCGACGAACACCAGCGCCTTGGCGCGGATGCTCAGGGGGCTTTTCTCGGCATCGGGGAAGGTCAGCAACGGCTGACCGAATGGGGTATGGGCACTCATGGCAGGCTCCCGCCCCGGACCGCCGGGGGACGGGGCGTTTAAACGAAAAAAGGACGATCAGGCACGACGCAGGGCGTGTTGTTCCATGCGGTTCTGCAAGCGGTACAGATAGGCGAAACCCTGCTCCCAGCGATGGTGGCCGGACTTGACGTTGATATGACCGGCGCCGGCCAGGATCCCGGCTTCGGCGCCCCAGTCACGGGCCAGTTCCAGGGCCCGCGGCGCGCTCACGGCACTGTCGTTATCCGAGCTGATCACTTGGCTGGGGAACGGCAGCAGGTGCCGGGGGATCGGCGCGAAATTGCGCAGCGCCGGGGCACAGGCCGGACGCTCGACGTCCGCCGGGGCCACCAGCAACGCACCGCGCACCTGGCGCAGGGCCGCTACGGGCGCACGCGCGGCCCAATGAGCCACGGTAATGCAACCCAGGCTGTGGGCAATCAGGATCACCGGAGTGTCGTCGGCGGCAATGGCCTCGGCCAGGGCCGCCACCCAATCTTCGCGGCGCGGCGTCAGCCAGTCGGCCTGCTCCACCCGCGCGCTGTTGGGCAGGCTGTTCTGCCAGTGGGTTTGCCAATGATCTTCTGGCGATCCTTGCCAGCCCGGCACAATCAAGTAGCGAATGGATTCGTTGCGCATGGGGAACTCTCCTGCTGCGTGTCTGTTCCCGAACGAGTATAGGGAGGGGATTTATATTCGTTAAGGAATAAGAAGCTATTTATTAATACCTTAAATGAATATAAAAAGTCCCCCGGCCTCCGTGGGAGCCGGCTTGCCGGCGAAAGGGCCCGCAAGCCTTGCGTCGCACTCAAGGACGTCTTCGCTGGCAAGCCAGCTCCTACATCTGGCGCGATTACGGCGGTGTTCTTGTAGGAGCCGGCTTGCCGGCGAAGGGGCCCGCAAGCCTTGCGTCGCACTCAAGGACGTCTTCGCTGGCAAGCCAGCTCCTACAGCTGGCGTGATTTCGGTGGTGTTCTTGTAGGCGCCGGCTTGCCGGCGAAAGGGCCCGCAAGCCTTGCGTCGCGCTCAAGGACGCCTTCGCTGGCAAGCCAGCTCCTACAGCTGGCGTGATTTCGGTGGGGGCCTTGCGGGGGCTTTTCGCCAGGCAAAAAAAAGGCCGCACCCTGCCAAGGAGACGGCCTGAAAAGTCGTGGCGTTGTTGCTCGGTCTCAGCGCGCGGTAATCACCGACAGTTTGGTGATGCCCGCACGCTCGATGGACGCCATGGCCCGGGCCACTTCGCCGTAGTTGACGCCATCGTCGGCCTGCAGCTGGACCCGCACTTGCGGGTCCTTGGCCTTGGCCGCTTGCAAGTTGGTTTCCAGCAGGTCCGGCTGGATCTCGTCCTTGTTGATAAAGAGTTTGCCGGCACCGTCGATGCTCACCACCAGTGGGTCTTTCTGCTCCACCGGGGCCACGGCCTCGGTCTTGGGCAGGTTGATCGGAATGGCGTTGGTCAGCAGCGGCGCGGTGACGATGAACACCACCAGCAGCACCAGCATCACGTCCACCAATGGCGTGACGTTGATCTCACTCAGCACTTCATCGCTGTCTTGGGTGGAAAAGGCCATGTCAGGACGCCTCCTTCACTTTTTGCGGGCTGCCCTGGGCCGCGGCCTTGTGCACGCTCGGGTGGATCAGCACGCGGAAGGAGTTCTTCTGCGCCAGGCTGTAGAAGTCGTGGGCGAAGTCGTCCAGGTCCGCGGCCGTGAGCTTCAGGCGCCGCAGGAAGTAGTTGTAGACCAGCACCGCCGGCACTGCGACGGCGATCCCCACCCCCGTCGCCACCAGGGCTGCGCCAATGGGGCCGGCCACGGTTTCCAGGCTCGCCGAACCGGCGGCGCTGATGCCTTTCAAGGCTTCCATGATCCCCCACACGGTGCCGAACAGGCCGATGAAGGGCGAGGTACTGCCGATACTGGCAACCACCGCCAGGCCGGTTTCCAGGGAACGACGCTCACGCACGATCTGCTGGCGCAGGGCACGTTCGAGACGGTCCTGGTGGTTGATTGCCTGGCTCAGGTCCGCCGCGTGGGGCGCTTCGCCAACCTGGATCGCCGCATAGCCGGCCTGGGCCACCCGGGCCGCCGCGCCGGGCTGGGTTTCACTCAACGAGGCAGCGGAGTCGAGGCTGGACGCTGCCCAGAACTGATTGTGGAACTTGCGATCCTGGGACTTGAGGCGGGCGAACTGCACGCCCTTGACCAGGGCCAGGCCCCAAGTGGCGACGGAGAAGACCACCAACAGCCAGATCACCGCGCTTTCGATGGATTCCAGTGGAGATGCCAGTAACGTCATGATGTGTTCCCTCTGTGTAAGCGTTTAGCGCGTGTTGGTTGATCGGCCTTGCGGCTCAATGAATCTTGAAATCTATGGGTACGCTGACCCAGCCGTCCTGGGCCACGTCGCCTTGCTTGGCAGGGACGAAACTCCAGCGCTTGACCGCAGCCAGGGCCGCGTCATCGAGTTGCTGGCGACCACTGCTCTTCTGGATCTGGATCTCGCCCGGCTTGCCGCTGGCCAGTACATGCACCCGCAGCAGCACCGTGCCTTCCCAACCGCGACGCTGGGCCAGCGACGGATATTCCGGCGCCGGGTTCTTCAGGTACGCGGCGCTGGCCGAAGCCGGGGTCACGGGGGCCGGGGCCGGTGGCGCGGGCGGAGCCGGAGCGGCTACCGGGGCTGCGGGCTGTGGCGGCGCCGGAGTCTGCTGCACCGGTTTGGGCGCAGGTTTCGGCTCGGGCTTGGGCACCGGCTTGGGTTTGGGTTTGGGCACCGGCTTGGGCGGTGGCGGCTTCACGGCCAGCTCGTCCTCCACTGGCGGTGGCGGCTCCACCACCGGCTGTACCGGCTGTGGCGGTGGGGGCTCGACCACCGGTGGCGCCGGGCGCGAGAACTCGATGGTCATGGGCGGGATTTCCGGCGGCACGATCGGCAGCACAGGGGTCGGCTTCTGGCTCAGCCAATAGATCACCGCCGCGTGCAGTACCAGGGCCGCAGCGCCGAGGATGATGGCCTCACGGCGACGCAATATCCCCTTGGGCGTGCGTTGCAGACGCAATTGGCCCAGCGGCAAGCGGTGAGGCCGGCCGAGGTCGACCAACTCGCCGCTCGGTGCCTGGCGCCACAGCACCTCGTGTGCACTGGCGGCGGTCTGGACATTGCCCATGGATTCACTCCCTACGATCTTTTGAAAAACCCGGCACCGGCGTTTGAACTGCCCCCACGCCACGGTGCCGCGGGGCCAATGATCAGTGCCTCGCGCTTATCTCTTAAAGTAATCTTTCAAGTTATAGATAGATCGAAATCGAATATTTGAATTCGCGAAAAAGCCCCAGGCCCCGTGATTCAAGGGCTGCAGCCAGGAGAGAAAAACACCATGCCTTGCGGGCATCGAAAATATTCCCGCAAAGCATCGAAACAAGCCGCTTGGCGGGGGGAAGGGAACAGCTCTCCAAACAGCAGCGCCCCCTCAGGATCAGCCCTTGCGCTGCTTGAACAATCTTCTGAAGGAGCATCCCAGGGGTGCTGGGGCACTGTGCTCCGGCATCAGGCGACGAGATCCCGGGGGCCGCCTGTTATCAAACGCGCGAGGGCTAGACGAACCTGTTCTGGAACTCGCCCCCCGGATGATCGGCCGGTACAGCCCTGGCGCAGACGAACCTGGCCAACCAGCAGACAGTCATCGCCTGGCCACTTGCGGCTTGACGCTTGCCACTGCCCGCAACTGTTCCTGTAACGCCTTGCCGGCCCGGCTCAGGCCACTGCCGGCGTACAGCGCCAGGCGCACGCCCTGGATGTCCGGCAAGCCGCTGGCGGCGTCGAGCACGCGATGCCCCTTGCCCAGCACCCGTATCGGCAGCAGGCTGATGCCCAGGCCCGCCGCCACCGCCGAACAGACGCTGGCCAGGCTGGCGCTGGAATAGGCGATGCGCCACGGCCAGCCACCGACCTCCAGGTGATGGAGCATTTCCTGGCGATACAACCCGCCCACCGGGAAAGCCACCAACGGCAGCGGATCGCGACCGAAGGCCGGGTGGTGCAGGCTGTCGACCCAGCACAAAGGCTCGGGCCAGGACTCCACGCAGTCGTCGCTGTGGCCCATCTGCTTGACCAGCAGCAGGTCGAACTCACCCCGCCGGTATTGGCGCAACAGCTCCGGGCCCAGGCCGCTGCTGACCTCCAGGCGCACTGCCGGGTAGTCCAGGCCAAAGCGCGAGAGCATGGGCATCAGGCGCTCGGCGGCGAAATCTTCCGGCACCCCGAGGCGCAGGACTTCTTCGCCGCGCTGGTTGACCAGCATATCGCTGGCCTCTTCATGCAGCGCCAGGATGCGCCGGGCGTAGGCCAGCAGCCGCTCGCCCTCCACCGTGGCCACCACCCGGCGCTGGTCACGGTCCAGCAACTGGCAGCCCAGGCTCTCTTCCAGGCGCCGCACCTGCTGGCTCACAGTGGACTGGGTGAGGTGCAGGCGCTCGGCGGCGCGGGTGAAGTTCTGGCTGTCGGCGACCGCGACAAAACTGCGTAACAACACCGGATCCAACATGTTGACCTACCATCCTGACTGCCACTGGTTGGCATGATTATATTTAATTTCAGAATACCCAGGGCCGTCACCATACTTCCCTTTCATCAGCCGGAACGGGAGGTTCTCATGCAACTCCAGCGTTTTCTCAAACGCGGCCTGATCGCCGCCGGCCTGTTCACTGCGGGGGTGGTCATGGCCAGCGATGGCGCGTTGCTGGAAGCGGTACGCAAGGGGCAACTGCAGCAGGTGCAACAGTTGCTTGAGCAAGGCGCGGCGCTCGATGGCCGTGGCCTGGATGGCAGCAGCCCGCTGCTGGTGGCCACCCGGGACAATCGCATCGACATCGCCCGGGCGCTGATCGAGGCCGGGGCCGACGTCAACCGCAAGAACCTGATCCAGGACAGCCCCTACCTGCTGGCCGGCGCCAGCGGTCACAACGAAATCCTCAAGCTGACCCTGGCCCACGGCGCCGACCTCAAGAGCACCAACCGCTACGGCGGCACCGCGCTGATCCCGGCCTGCGAACGCGGCCACGTGGAAACCGTACGCCTGCTGATCGAGGCCGGCGTCGAGCTGGACCACGTCAACCACCTGGGCTGGACCTGCCTGATGGAAGCCATCGTGCTGTCCGACGGCGGCCCGGCGCACCAACAGATCGTCGCCCAACTGATTGCCGCCGGCGCCGACCTGAACCTGCCGGACCGCGCCGGCCTCAGCCCGCTGCAACAGGCCGAGCGCCGTGGCCAGAGCGCCATCGCCAAGCTGCTGCGCGATGCCGGCGCTGCCTGAGCCCGCCCCCCTTTGAAGGAACCTTGCATGCACGACGATCAACACTACCTGCAACAGGCCGTGGCACTGGCCCGGCGCAATGTCGAACAGGGCGGCCGCCCGTTCGGCGCATTGCTGGTGCGCAACGGCCGGGTACTGGCCGAGGCGGTGAATGAAATCCACCTCAGCCAGGACCCCACCGCCCACGCCGAGATGCTGGCCATCCGCGCCGCCAGCAGGCAATTGGGCCCGCGCCTGGATGATTGCGTGATCTACGCCAGCGGCCAGCCCTGCCCCATGTGCCTGGCCGCCATGTACCTGTGCGGCGTGTCCCGCGCGGTATTCGCTGCCAGCAATGAGCAAGCGGAGCCGTTCGGCCTGTCCACCGCGGCCATCTACCAACAACTGAGCAAGCCCCTGGAAGCCCAGCGCCTGCCGGTGCTGCACCTGCCCCAGGCAGCGATGAGCGCCCTCTACCAGGATTGGCAGGAGCGTCATGCAGCGAACTGAATCCACCTTCCAGCGCTGGGCCGGCTGGGCCCTGCTGGTGTGCCTGGGGCTGAACCTGCGGCCGATCCTCAGCTCGGTCAGCCCGCTGCTCAACGAGATCCGCGGCGCCACCGGCATGAGCTTCCAGAGCAGCGCCTGGCTCACCAGCCTGCCGGTGATCTGCATGGGCCTGGTGGCCTTGCTCGGTGTACGCATCGAAGCCCGCCTGGGCGAGCGCCGGGGCGTTTCCCTGGGCTTGCTGCTGGTGCTGCTGGCCTGCGGGGTGCGGCTGTTCTTCGGCCAGGCCGCGGCCTTGCTCGCCACCGCCCTGCTCGGCGGCGCCGGGGTGGCCTTGATCCAGGCCCTGGTGCCGGCGTTGATCAAGCGCCAGTTCCAGCACCGGGTGGCCCTGGCCATGGGCGTCTACTCGGCCTCGCTGATGGGCGGTGGCGGCATTGCCGCCCTGCTCAGCCCGCAGGTGGCCAGCCACTTCGCCCACTGGCAAGTGGGGCTGGGCATCTGGGTGCTGCCAGCCATGGCCGCCCTGCTGCTGTGGCTGTGCCTGCCCCTGGGCGCCGGCCGCCGCAACGCCAGCCCGGCGCCCCTGGCCGGGCTCTGGAACAACCGCCGCGCCTGGCTGCTGGCGTTGTATTTCGGCCTGGTGAACTGCGGCTATATGAGCATGGTGGCCTGGTTGCCGGCCTACTACCTGCAGATGGGCTGGAGCGCCAGCCAGAGCGGTTCGCTGCTGGCCTTCATGACCATTTTCCAAGTGACCGCCGCCCTGCTGATGCCGGCCCTGGCCCAGCGCAGCAGGGACCGCCGCCCGCTGCTGGGCATCAGCCTCGCGGCCCAGGCCGCGGGTTTTCTCGGGCTGGTGCTGTGGCCCTTGCAGAGCCCGCACCTGTGGGTGGCGCTGATCGGCTTCGGCCTAGGAGCGTGCTTTGCCCTGAGCCTGATCCTCACCCTGGATCACCGGCGCGACCCTCGGGAAGCCGGGCAACTGGCGGCTTTTGTCCAGGGCGTGGGCTTTCTGATCAACGCCGTCTCGCCATGGCTCAGCGGCTGGCTGCGGCAAGTCACCGGCAGCTTTGTCAGCGCCTGGTGGGTGCTGATCGTGGGTGTCCTGGCGATGCTGCTTCTGACCCGGATCTTCAGCCCCGCCAGCTATCAGGCCCGGGCCCAGCTCGATACCGCGCCCCAACCGGCCTGACACCGGCCCTTGAACCCACCGCCTGCCAGCACGGCAGGCGGCGTTCTTCATGTCGCCACAGCACCACTATCCTTCTCGACCGGCTAAGATCGGCCGCCGACGCCACTCGCGACAACGGGCACACACTCAATTCAGGACACAGGAATAGCGATGGACGCTGCAACGATCGGCCGCTGGGTAAGCAGCCTGGGGCTCAGCCATGAAGAACTGATCGCCCGGGGAGAACGCATCGAGACCCCGACGGACAAGATCTACGATGAATTCGAATGGCTGACCGTGATCGTCGAGCCCGGCCTGATGCTGGACTTCTGGGAAGACAGCCTGGCCCTGGAAAAGGTATTGATCGAACTCATGCCCCTTGAACAGGGGCGCTCGTTCTACAGGGGCGAACTGCCCGCCCCGTTCTCGCGCAGCATGACCCGCGCCGACATCCGCAACCTGCTGGGTACGCCTCTGCGATCGGGGGAGCGCAGGCCATCAGCCGATGGGCAATACACGCTCAACGCCTGGGAGAGCTACCGCCTGCCGGAGCACCTGCATCCCGGTGCGCGGGTTGGGTTCGTCTATAGCGCCGACCTGCAGATCAAGGTCCTGTCGTTCGACTTGCTGGAGCCGCAGCGCGACTGATTCGGCCACACAGCGTGGCTCGTGGAGACTCGCGGCGATCCGCCAGGCATCAGAGGACCGGCGCGAGATCGCCAAGCAAGGCCCTGCGGTCCTTTTCGCAGCCTCCCAGGCTCGGCAGCGGCTACAGGGTACGTGGTGGCCGGTAGGCCGCCGTAACGCACGGCCCGGCGACAAAGGCATTAGCCAAAGGTTTTCATGAAGGGCTCGGCACAGTGCCGGATCGCCGCGACGACATGCGGTGCACGTTCGCCCCATTCGGCCGATCGGCTCAACACCCGCTCCAGCGCGTCCAACTGCCCGCGAATGACCTCTTGCGGACGAGCCACATCACAGACCTTGGCAAACTCCAGCAACCCCTGCCGCGAAGCAAACAGGGACTTGTTGCCCAGCAGATCCAGGGCCAGCACGTCCTGCGGGATGTAGGCCGTGGTGTTGACGATGTCATAGGCCGGCGCCAGCCGCGCATCGCGCTGGCCAGGATCGGAATACAACAGCCCGAAGTTCTTCAGGTGAGCATCGCCATTTCCCACAATGCAGCTCAGGCTGACCATGGCAAACAACTGCGCCAGTGAACCTTGCACCTGCTCAGGCGGGCAGAACAGGCGGACGGCCTTGGCAATGGCCGAATAGCTCTTGCTGTATTTCTGCTGCGCCCCCAGCCCCATCAACGCCGCCATGTCTTCAAACCCCAGGCAACCGAGCTGCTCATCCCGATCGAAGCGGCGCATGACGAACAGTTTGGCGTTATCGGAGAGGTAGAACTCGGGCACCGCCATCCCCGCCTCCCTGGCCACCGACATGCACAGGAATTCATTGATCGCCAACCCCGGAAACTCATCCCGACCGCTCTTGATGATCAGTTCGCAGGTGTTCGAGGTAAAACGCGGCGCCCCAGCATCAGGCCGTTCCGGCACCATGACCTTGGGCTGCACGCCGGATATCCCGGCACGCAGGATGTAGCGGTCCACCAGGTCGGCAAAGATATCCTCGGTGCCATCCCACGCGAGGATTTCTTGCAGTTTTTCCCCGGGAAACTGCTGTCGCTGCAACAGCTCATCGACTTCGGGCGAGCTCACCGCGACCCGCCCGATCGGCGCGCTGCTGCCGGGTAGCGCCAGCAGCAACATCGGGTCGACCTTCACCACCTTGGCCAGGCGGTTGCGCAATTGTTCCAGCACATAGCCTTCGGGCAGGTTCATCTGGAAGATCGGGTGCAACTCCCGATAACGGTAGTCATCCAGACGCACAGGCATCAACAGGCTGATCGCCGCCTGTGCCCGGGCATCATCGTGATAGCGAAACAGATAATCGCCAGCGCCACGGCGGATTTTCCCGCTCTCACCGGCCGGGGTAGCTACCTGCAGCACCGTGGCCATCAGTCGAACACTCCCTGGATCTCGTCCAATGTGGGCATCGCGGCAGGCACCAGGGTGAATTCACAGTCCAGGGCTCCCAGCACCCGCGCATAGGCCGCCATGCCCACCGACAAGTCGCCCCGCTCGATGGCGATGACCTTCTGCCGGGTCACGCCCGCCAAGGCGGCCAGGCCGGCTTGGGTCAGGCCACGGTGCAGACGATGCTGGCGAACCTGCTCGCCAAGGCGCGCGGTGATAAGAAAGTAGTCCATGTTCTATATGCGTAACAAAATTGAATGCATGTAACGTATACCTAACATAGCAGAAAATCAAAGCACCACTGAGCGCCGGGACGCCGGCCACCCGAGCGGGAACAAGCTCCCTCGCCACCGCATGATTCCTGGCCTGAAGTGGCGACGACTATTGAAAATAAATTATTGTAATTCGATAATTTTTTATCAATAATTCGCCACCCCCAACGTTTTGCAAGGAATAACGCATGCACTCCCAAATCAACGGCTCGGCCCAATACCGCTTACGACGGGTCGGCCTGCTGGCCGCGATCCTGGCCTGGGTCATGGGTGTAGTCGAGGTCGGTGGCAACGCCGGAATGTGGATCTACAACAAGGACCAGGTCCTGGGCGCCTTGCTCAGCGTCTTCGCCGACCACTCGCCGCGCCTGCTGGAAGCCGACTTCAAACTCTCGTCCGCAAGCTTCACCCTGCTGGTGATTCTCGACTTCCTGCCGTTGCTGCTGTCGAGCTTCGCCCTGTACCTGACCGGGGTGTTCTTCCTGCGCTTGTCGCGCGGCGAAACCTGGAGCGATCGCAACATCCGCATCCTCTGGCGCGTGGGCATGCTGTGGATCGTCGCCCCGGCCACGTTCCCGATGATGGAAACCCTGCAAGGCCTGGCCCTGTCCATCGACCTGCCGCCCGGCCAGCGCATCCTGCAGATCTCCGCGGGCTTCTCGTCTTACGCCGCCTATGAGGTGGTCAAAGGAATCTTGCTCTGCTCGTTTTCCATTATCATGCGCGACGCCAAAGTCCTCAGTGATGAGCACAGTCACTACATATAGAACAATGAGATGACCATTATCGTTCGGCTTGACGTTGTCATGGCTAAAAACAAGATTCGCTCCAAAGAGCTGGCCGCCATCCTGGGCATTACCGAGGCGAATCTGTCGTTGCTGAAAAATGGCAAGGTCAAGGGGATGAAAATCGAGACCCTGGACAAACTCTGCGCTGCACTCGACTGCCAACCCGGCGACCTGCTGGAGTATCAGGCCAACGAGCCTGCGTAACCCCCCGCGTTTGTTCGAACCGAGTCTCGATCGTTAAAGCCTTATCCATTCCTCACGTTGCACATTGGCTTATTCATGACTCGCTACCTGCTCTGCCCGCTGCTTTTGCTCGCCTGTCTTTTGACCGGCTGCGCCAACAAACTCGAAGTGGCGATTGCCGCCACTCCGGCCCCGGACTACTACTTCGACCCTCAGGCCCCGGTGCTGGTAAGCATCAACGGAGCCAACGATGCCCACGGCCTCAACGCCAGCTACTACCTGCGCGACATGGTCGCCGCCCTGCATGGCATGGGTTTCAAGCAGGTCTACACCGATACGTCGCTGCCCAAGAACCCTCCGCCGTTCCGAATGAACTTCACCCTCGACGTGGGCAGTGAAAAGGTCAGCTACCGCTACACCGCCACCGACTACGGCCAGGTGCCCAGCAGCACCAAGACGGTGTGCAAGCAGAGCACCCATAAAGACAAGAACCTGGTGTGCAACAGCACCCCGACCACCACCTGGGGCCCGGTGGGTTCCTCGGAGCGCACCGGCTACACCACCCTGTCGACCTTCAACATCAAGGCCAAGGACGAGCAGAGCCGGCGCACGGTATTCCTGCTGCGGGCCTCGTCCTATAACGAGGACTGCCAGGACGCCAAGGTCGAGGATTTCCTGGTACAGGAGAGCCTGGACAACCTGGACTTCCGCAACCGGGTGCAGCGCAAATACACCGTCACCCTGCCCGAAGGCCATAGCTGCAAATAAGCGCCTACCGCGCACCGGCCAGCACGCCTACAATCGCCCCTCGCCGCCCGCCCGATCCCCCTCGCGCGGGCGCAGCCCCCTCAACGACAAAGCACAGGTCGAACATGCCCCTGGATTGGACTGCCTGGGAAATAGAACCCGGATCGGCGGTGGACGAACAGTTGATCGCCCAGGTGCAACAACGCCTCGGCGTCGAGTTTCCATCGCTGTACCTGGAGCTGGTGCAATACGCCGAGGCCGCCACGCCGGGGATCGGCGGCTTCGCCTATGAAGGTGGCTACACCTGTATCAGCGAGTTCTTCGAATTCGGCCTGAGCAGCCAACCCTGGACCCTGCTCTGGTACGCCAGCCCTGGCCGTGTGCCGGGGCTCGCCGCCGGTTGCCTGCCGATTGCCCGGGATGCCGGTGGCCTGCTGATCTGCCTGGACTTCAACAGCCCGGCCGTGGCGGTGGAAATTTTCGACCCCGAGAGCACCAGCCGTTACCCGGTGGCCGGCGATTTCAAGGCCTTTGTCGAGCTGTGGCAGCCATGAAGTGGATAGTCGTGCCTACCAGCAAAGAGGCCCAGCAACGCCTGGACCTGGACCAGTGCCTGCCAGGCGACCTGGAGGAACTGGCGCTGTCCCCGGAGCAGTGGGCAGCCCTGTCCCGCAGCGACCTGCTACCGAGCCTGAACCGCGCCCTGGGCACCCTGATCGATGACTACGAAGACGCCTCGATCCAGGGCCAGGCCGCCCTGGTCACGGCCCTGTCGATCCTGATGCGGGCCGCGACGCCCGGGGACGAACTTATCCACACGCTGATCGCCCTGAATCGACTGGCCCTGGAACGCGACACCGGCCTGTACTTCTACTTCTGAGGCTCTGCCCAGGTCTGCTCCCGCACCTCATTGTGTGGCGAGGGCGCTTGCTCCCGTCAGGGCGTCATCCCGACCTAACGGGCGCCACGGCACGGCCTCACGCTCAGATCCCCGCGCTGGTACTGGCCTGTTTCAACCCCGACTCCGGCACGCTCACTGCCGTTTCCGAACGGGGCGTGCCCTGGGGCACCCAGTCGTAACTCACCGGCAAGGCGCGGTACACCCAGTTGCTGATGGCCTCGCTGCCCGGGGCCTTGCCCAGATAGGGGCTGACGTATTCCCAGACGATTTCACCGCCGGCCGTCACCTGGAAGAAGCGCCCGTTCATGCCTTCATCGATCAGGGTATTGCCGTTGGGCAGGCGCCGCGCACTGCTGATGAACGAGCTGTAGAAAGCCCAGCCCGGCTGCCGGGAACTGGCGGCGCTGTACTGCCAGACGATCTGGTTCTTGATCGGGTCGATCTCCAGCACCCGGGAGCCGGCGATCAGCCCCAACGGCACCGAGGGGTAACCGGCGGTGCCCTGGTTGTCGAACACCAGCAGGTGCCCGGCCCCCGGCAAGCCGGCGGGAATGATGTGGGCGTCATGCTGGCCGACGAACTGGTCCACCGGGCGCGGCACCGTGGCGGCGGTCTTGGGGTTGATCGGCAACAGGTTCGGCCCCAGGCGCCAGACCACCTTGCCGCTGTGCTTGTCGAGGATGGCGATGAAGTTGGCGTTGCGCGAATCGATCAGCAGGTTGTCCGGGGCGAAGCGTTTATCCCCGGCGTCGAACCACGGGTTGGGGCCCACCACGCTGAGGTTGTTGATGTGCAGGTAGTCCGGGTTGTCGGTGCCGTACACCAGCTTCAGTTGCGCCGGGGTAAAGCCGAATTCCTTGAGGTGTTCGGAGGCCAGCCACTGCCATTTGACCTGGCCCTCGGGGCTGACTTCATAGATCGCGTCGTCGATCACCTGGGGCACCTTGAACCCCGCCACCTTGTGCACCTTGTTGGCCAGTACCAGGGTGTTGCCGTTGCTCAGCCGGCGCTGGTCATGATGCTGCTGGGCCGCACCGCCCGGGGCCTGGTCGCCCCACTGCCATACCAGCTTGCCGTTCCAGTCCAGCTCGCCGACGCTCTGGTTGCCCAGGCCGTTGCCCGCCGAACCCAGGGGCCCGGGCTCCTTGTCCTTGAGCTGCAACAGCACCCGGCCACGCTCGCCGCCCACCAGCTGCGGGTCGATGATGGCCGAGGGGAAACCGGCCTGGGGCCAGTGCTTCACTTCGTTGCCGTTCATGTCGATCAGGTGGGTCTGCCTATCGGCCCCACTGAAGATCACGTACTGGTTATAGGCCCTGGCCGGGTCGTAGCGAGTGACGCCGGTGGGGTAGACGCTGGGCGCGGCCTGCACCGCCGAGGCCAGCAGGGCGGTGGACAGCAGCAGGGGCAAAGCGGTGGTGAGGCGCAACATGACAAGCACTCCTGTTCAAGTCGAAAGGCGCCGGAGAACCCGGCGCAAGGTGCGAAAAGCCGGGTATCAGAAATCGTAGCGACCGGTCACCCCCAAGGTCCGCGGGGTGCCCAGCAGGCCTTCGTAACCGCCGTTGCCGCCGGTCCAGAGGGTGGTGTAGTAGGTCTTGTCGAAGGCGTTCTTCAGCCACAGCGAAACGTCCCACTGGCCCTGCTCGTAGTTGCCGCGCAAGCCGGTGGACAGGTTGACCACGGCGTAGCTGGGGATCTGCCCGTACTCGGAGTCCTCCACGGTGCCCACCGCCTTGGAACGGAATGCATAGCTGGCGGTGACGTACTCTTCCAGGCCGTTGTCCAGGTTCCACTTGTATTCGCCGTTGGCGTTGCCGATCCATTTCGAGGCGCCCACCACTTGGTGGCCGCTGAGATCGCACGAGGCCGGGGCACCGGGGCGCAGGCTGACTTCCGGCGGGCACGGCGCATCCTTGTAGGAGAGGTAGCGCACGTCGTTGTAGGAACCGTTGAGGTTCAGGGTCAGGCCACGGATCGGCACCAGGGTGCTTTCCACTTCCACCCCGCGCGAGCGCACCGAACCGGCGTTGGTCAGGTACTGCACGCGGTTGACGTCGTCGTAGGCGTTGGTCTGGTAGCCGTTGACCTGGGTCCAGAACAGGTTGGCGTTGAGTTGCAAGCGGCGGTCCCACAGGGTGCTCTTGAAACCCAGCTCGGCGTTGTTGGCACGCTCGGTGCCGATCAGCAGCGAATCGGCCCCGGCGGTCGGCGCCGACCCCACCGTCAGGTTGACCCCACCGGACTTCTCGCCGTGGGACAGGGTGGCGTAGCCCAGCAGGTCGTCGGTGATGCGGTAGCTGAGGTTGAGCAGACCCGAGGGGCTGGTGCTGTACTGGTTGAGGTCGCCGGAGTCATAGGCCCCGGTGCGCCCGCGCCGCGCGTTGGCGGCGGCGCCGGCCACCGCCACGCCGCCCACCGGGGCGTTGCGGGTCACCCAGGCGCTTTTTTCCTCGTAGGTGCCGCGCAGGCCGGCGGTGAAATCCAGGCGCTCGGTGAGGTGCCAGGTGCCCTGGGCGAACAGGGCGAAACTGTTGGTCTGGATATGCCCGTTGCCGATGCTGGTGACGTTGCTCAGGGCGCCGGCCGGGGTGCCGTTCCAGATGTCCGCCTTGGGCCCGTAATAGGCGAAGGACTTGTTGTCCAGGTCGGAGCCGAAGTAGTAGGCGCCCAGCACGTAGTCGAAGAAGCCGCCGGTGGGCGAGGCCAGGCGAAATTCCTGGGACCACTGCTTGTCTTCCACCGAAACCCCAGCGTTGTAGCTGGCCGGAACGTTGAGGCCGTCGTCGTTGCGCGGGGTGAAATTCCACCAGCGGTAGGAGCTGACCGAGGTCAGGGTGAAGTCGCTGGGCAGGGTCCAGTTGGCCTCAAGCGAAGTGCCGCCCTGGAACACCGTCACATGCTGGTCGTTGTCCAGGTTGACCTTGCGGTGCGAACCGTTGACCAGGGTCGCGCCGGCCGCCGCCGCGCGCGACTCGTAGACATTGGTGCCGTTGATGGTCGGCCCGGTGCTGTACAGCACCCGGGTGCCGGCGCTGGAATCCTCTTCGTTGTAGTCGCCGATCCAGCGCAGGTTGAAGCTTTCATTGGGCTTGTACAGCAACTGGCCGCGAAAGCCCTGGCGTGAGCCGCCATTGAGGTCGTGGCCGTCGAATTCGTTCTTGATGTCGCCGTCGCTGCGGGTGCGGTAGGCGGAAAAACGCCCCGCCAGCTCATCGGTCAGCGGCCCGGAAATCGTGCCCTTGGTCTGGAAGTAGCCATCCTCGCCGAGGGAGGTTTCGATGCTGCGCTCCGGGGTGAAGCTCGGCGCCCGGGTGTTGATGTTGATCACCCCGGCGGTGGTGTTCTTGCCGAACAGGGTGCCCTGGGGGCCGCGCAGCACTTCCAGCTGCTCGATGTCCATCAGGTCGAACACCGCCATCCCCGGCCTTCCGAGGTAGACGTTGTCGATATACAGCCCGACGCTGCCTTCCAGGCCGTCGCTGGCCGGGTTGTTGCCCAGGCCACGGATCGACACGCTGGACTGGCGCGCATGCATGTAGGCGACGTTGACGCTGGGCACCAGCTGCTGCAGGTCCTGGATGCGGTACACCCGCTGGCTCTCCAGGGCCTGGCCGCTGACCACGCTCATGGGGGTGGGCACGCTCTGGGAGCTTTCCTCGCGGCGGCGGGCGGTCACGGTCACCGTCTGCAACTGGCCATCATCGGCCTTGGCCTTGTTGGCACTGCTCTTGGCCGGGGTGGCTTGGGGCGCCGGGGTATCTTCGGCCCAGGTCGGCGTCCAGCTCGCGCTGCCGGCCAGCAACAGCGCCAGGGGCAGGCGCTTGAGCCGCCGGGGCGAGAGGGGTGAAGCGAGGGACAACGGGCTCATGGGCGGCTCCTGGTCAGAAAATATACAGCCTTGTATATTCCTTAAAGTTATTTATTTATGTTTTTACAAAGATTTACTGCATAAGAGATTGCCTTTATAAGGAGTCGACCTAATGCATAGCCAATGCATTTCCCCGATATTTTTTATGTGAAAAATGCATATCGACTTGCGCCAGCTCCGCCACTTCATCGCCCTCGCCGAACAGCGCAGCTTTGTCGCGGCCGCAGCGGCGGTGAACCTTTCGCAATCGGCCTTCAGCCGCAGCATCCAGGCCCTGGAACACAGCGTCGGCTGCCAGCTGGTGGATCGCGGGCGCAAGGACCTGGCGCCGACCAAGCAGGGCCAGTTGCTGCTGGAGCACGCGCGCCGCCTGGTCAGCGGCGCCCAGCAGATGGCCAACGAGATCAGCCAGTTCAATGGCCTGGAGGCGGGGGAGTTGCGCTTCGGCTGTGGCCCGGCGCCGGCCGCCGGGCTGATCCCCCGGGCCATCGGCAGCTTTATCGGGCGCTACCCCAAGGCCCGGGTGCAGTTCCAGGTGGATGACTGGCAAAGCCTGAGCAAGCGCCTGCTCAGCGAAGAGTTCGAATTCTTCGTTGCCGACACCCGTCACTTCGAGGCCGACCCGGATTACCTGACCCAGCGCCTGCGCCCGCGCAAATGGCATTTCTGCTGCCGCGCCGGGCACCCCCTGGCCCAGCGCGAAAGTGTCAGCGCCAGCGAACTGATGAGCTACCCCCTGGCGGTGACCATCCGCCCGCCCAACCTGCGCAAGGTCATCGTCGACCTGAGCGGCAAGCCGGACTTCACGCCCAATGTGGAATGCGAAAACAGCTACAGCCTGCTGGGGGTGGTCATGCGCTCGGACGCCATCGGCATCGTCGGCTCCTACAGCGATGCGTTGCACAACGCCAAGGGCGAGCTGGTGTGCCTGAAGATCGACGGCCTGGCCGACGACCTGGAAGAGCTCTACACCCGCTACGGCATCGTCAGCCGCGCCGGCTACCGCCTGTCGCCTTTGGCCGCGGCAATGATCGACGAGATCAAGGGCATCGACGAACAGGACGAAGAGGTATGCAACCTGGACAACCTCGCCGTGTGAACTGCCCCCACCCGTAGGAGCCGGCTTGCCGGCGAAAGAGCCCCCAAGCCCTGCACGGCCCACACGGCCGCCTCCCACCGTAGGAGCCGGCTTGCCGGCGAAGAGGCCCTCAAGCCCTGCACCCCCAGCGTGGCCGCCTTCGCTGGCAAGCCAGCTCCTACAGGCACCACAGACCCGCGGGCGCGCGCCGGCATTGCATGAAACGCATCGAAACTATTCGGCAAATGCGCTTGCCGGAAGCCCCCGCCGGAGGCGAAAAACCTCGCCTGTCTTCCCCTCGGTGAACCCCATGTCCAATACCCATCCGCCCGTGCGCAACGTGCTCTACATCATGTGCGACCAACTGCGCCGGGATTACCTCTCGTGCTACGGCCACCCGCACCTGCAGACCCCGAACATCGACCGCCTGGCCGCCGCCGGGGTGCGCTTCAGCCGCGCCTACACCCAGGGCACCATCTGCGGCCCGTCGCGCATGTCGGCCTACACAGGGCGCTACGTCAGCAGCCACCAGGTGACCTGGAACGCCGTGCCCCTGCCCCTTGAAGAACTGACCCTGGGGGACTACCTGCGGCCCCACGGCATCCGCACCGCGCTGGTGGGCAAGACCCACGCCACGCCCAACCTCGACGCCCTGCAACGCCTGGCCATCGACCCCGACAGCCCCCAGGCTGAAGCGCTCAACGAAGTCGGCTTCGAGCCCTACTTGCGTCACGACGGCATCTACCCCGACGACCCAATCTTCGACGACAAGCGCGAGGCCGCGCCCTACACCCACTACCTGCGCAACCTCGGCTACGACGGCCTCAACCCCTGGCACGACTGGGCCAACGCCGGGGCCGGCGAGCAGGGGGAAATCCGCAGCGGCTGGAAAATGCGCAACGCCCACCTGCCGGCCCGGGTCGCGCAAGAGCACTCGGAAACCGTCTACACCACCGACCGCGCCATCGACTTCATCAGCGAACAAGGCGAGCAGCCCTGGTGCCTGCACCTGTCCTACATCAAACCGCACTGGCCCTATATCGCGCCTGCCCCGTACCACGCCCTGTATGGCCCCGAGCAGGTGATCCCGGCGGTGCGCGCCGAGCCCGGGCAGCTCAGCGACCACCCGGTCTACGCCGCCTTCCGCCAGCATGAAGAGAGCCTGAATTTTTCCCGGGACGAAGTACGCCTGAACGTGGTGCCCACCTACATGGGCCTGATCAAGCAGGTGGATGACCAGCTCGGCCGGCTGTTTGACTTCCTGCAGAGCAACGGCCGCTGGGACGACACCCTGATCGTCTTCACCAGCGACCACGGCGATTTCCTTGGCGACCACTACCTGGGGGAAAAGGAATTTCTGCTGGAACCGGCGGTGGGCGTGCCGCTGATCGTCCGCGACCCGCGCACGGCGGCAGACAGCCGCCGCGGCACGGTGGATGAACGCCTGGTGGAAACCATCGACGCCCTGCCGACCTTTCTCGAAGCCCTGGGCCTGCCGGGGGCCGAGCATCGCCTGGAAGGCCGCTCGCTGATCCCCCTGCTGCACGGCGCCGAACCGGCCTGGCGCCGCTACGCCATCAGCGAATACGACTACGCCTTCCAGGCTCCGGCGCGGGAGCGCCTGGGCCAGCCCATCGACCGCTGCCGCATGACCATGGTGCGCAGCGAGCGCTGGAAGTACCTGGCCTACGATGGCTTGCGCCCGCAGTTGTTCGACCTGCACAACGACCCCCAGGAGTTGCACGACCTGGGGGCCGATCCGGCCTATGCCGCGGTGCGCGAAGAACACCTGGGATATGTGCTGGAATGGCTGCGCGGCCTGAAACGCCGTACCACCATCAGCCATCAAGAAATCGACCTGCGCGGCCAGCGTTTTCGCTACGGCGAGCCGGAAAGCGAAAAGCTGGTACAGATCGGCGTGTGGTAACCCCCACCCGTACCTGCACCTTCCCCCGTAGGAGCCGGCTTGCCGGCGAAGAGGCCCTTGGGCATTGCAGCACTCTCGAGGGCGCCTTCGCTGGCAAGCCAGCTCCTACAGTGGGCAGGTTCATCGGGTAAATGCCCGTAGGGGCTTGAGGGGGCGGGTCAGAGACCTTTGGTGGTCTGGCTGCGCTGGCCGTGGACGCCCACCGGGACGTCGCCCTTGAGGGTCACACGGCGCACGATGCGGTCCTGGGTGCCGTAGTCGTCCAGGGCATAGTGCTGGGTCGAGCGGTTGTCCCAGATCGCCACGTCCCCTGCGTTCCAGCGCCAGCGCACGGTGTTTTCCAGACGGGTGACGTGGCTTTGCAGCAAGTTGAACAGGTGCGCCGAATCGGCCTGGGAATAGCCCTTGATGCGCTTCACGAAGTGCCCCAGCACCAGGCTCTTTTCACCGCTCTCGGGGTGCACGCGAACAATCGGGTGCTCGGTCTCGAACACCGTGGAGGTGAACACTTTGCGGTAACGCTCCAGCTTCTCCGCCGAAACGTCCGGCTTGACCCCGGCGTAGTCGTATTCATTGCTGTGCACCGCCCAGAGCTTGTCCGCCAGCTCCCGCAGTTCCGCCGACAGTTCGTTGTAGGCCGTGGCGGTGTTGGCCCAGACGGTGTCGCCACCGTAGGCCGGGGCCACCACCGAGCGCAGGATCGAAGCCTTGGGGTAGGCGTCGACAAAGGTCACGTCGGTGTGCCAGGAGTTGGCCCGCTGGCCCTGGGCGCCATCCAGCTCCATCAGGTAGCGGGTGCCGTCGCGTACCGGCACGGTGGGGTGGGCCACCGGTTCGCCCAGCAGGTGCGAGAAGGCTTCCTGGCTCTGGTCGTCGAGGTGGGTCTGGCCACGGAAGAAAATCACCTTGTACTGCACCAGCGCTTGCCGGATCGCTTCCACGGTGGCGGCGTCGAGATCGCCGGACAGTTGCACGCCACGGATCTCGGCGCCGATACGGCCGGCCACCGGGTGAATATCAAGGGCATGAACATCAGGTTGAACGGCTAAGGCGGCATTGCTCATCAGGTACACCCTCATCGGACTGCTTACGGTGGAACCGCCGCGAAACAACGCTCTATCTATATTCAATTTAGATCTAATAGATAACTACATGCTTCGTTGACGGAATAAGAGCTTGCATTTAAAACCTCATTCCTCAATCGTCGCAAATGCCTTCGAGCTATTTTTCGGATGCCGGGAAAGCATATGGATCTTCGCCAATTGCGTTACTTCATCGCCCTCAATGAACACCGCAGTTTTGTCCGCGCCGCCGACGCCATGGGCATCACCCAGCCGGCCTTCAGCCGCAGTATCCAGGGCCTGGAACAGGAGTTCGGCTGCGTGCTGGTGGACCGTGGCAACAAGGACCTGCGCCCCACCCCGGAAGGCCAGGTGGTGCTGCAGCACGCCTTGAGCCTGGTGCAGGGCGCGGCCTTGCTCAGCAGCGAAGTGACCCAGATGACCAAGCTCGACGCCGGCGAGGTGCGCTTCGGCTGCGGCCCGGCCCCGGCGGTGAAGTTGGTGCCCGACGCGGTGGCGCAATTCACCAGTGCCCACCCGAAGGTGCGCACCTGCTTTGCCGTGGACAACTGGGAAAAACTCAGCCGCAGCCTGAACCGCGAAGAGATCGAATTCTTTATCGCCGACATCCGCCATTTCGAAGCCGACCCGAACTACCAGACCCAGCCCCTGACGCCCAAGCGCGGCGTGTTCTTCTGCCGCCCCGGGCACCCGCTGCTGGCCAAGGAGAGCCTGTCCACCAACGACATGTTCGACTACCCCCTGGCCACCACCTTGATCCCCCCGGGGATCCGCAAGTTGCTGGCCAACCTCAGCGGGCGCATCGACTTTTCACCGACCATTGAGACCGAGCACTTTCCGGCCCTGGTGAAGATCGTCCGCCAGTCCAATGCCATCGGCGTGGGCACTGCCGAGGCCTTTGCCGAAGACATCGCCCAGGGTTCGCTGGCGCTGCTGCACTGGCGCAACCTGCCGCAGAACATCGACAGCCTGAATGCCCGTTGCGGCATCGTCAGCCGCAGCGGTTTTCGCCTGTCGCCGGCGGCGCGCAAGATGATCGAAGTGCTGGTGGCGGTAGATCGGCAGGGGCACGCCGTCGCCGTGTAGAACAGCTTCGCCGGCGAATGGTGCCGACCTCAAAGACCGGCAGCGGCCAACTGCGGGGCGACCCAGGCATCCACCTTGAACGGCTTGCGGATCAACCGCTCCTTGGCCGCCAGGTCTACCGAATCCTGCAGTTTGCCGAGGAACACCGGGTCCAGGGTCGAGGGGAAGATCTCGCTCAGGCGCTGGTCCTTGAGGTCATCCTGCAAGATCACCGGCGGGTAGCTGGCCAGCCCCGACACCAGCTGGATGTAGGCTTCCTTGTTGCTGTCCTGGGTCAGCCACGCTACGGCCTGCTGTTGGGCCTTGAGCAGTTTTTCCACGGCCTCGGGATGTTCGTCGACAAACTTGCCGGCGCCCACCAGCACGCTCTGCACGCTGCCGGCGCCCCCCAGGTCCTTGGTGCTCAGCGGCAGTTCGGCCAGGCCCTTGCTGCGCAGGGCCGAGAGCCCGGTGCTGCCCCAGGAGGCGTCGATCTGCTTGGCCGCCAATGCTGCCACCGCCGCGTTGAAGTCAAGGTTGACCACCTTCAGGTCCTTCTCGCTCAGGCCCCGGCTGGCCAGGGCCGCGTCGAACGACAGCTGGGTGGCGGTGCCACGGAACACCGCCACGCGCTTGCCCTTGAGGTCTTCCAGGGTCTTGATCCCGGAACCCGGCACCACCCCCAGGTAGTGCTTGACCCCACGGGCCGAGGCGCTGAGCAGGCGGGTATCCAGGCCGTTGGACTTGCCGATGATGGCGGCCAGGTCCCCCAGGTACGCCAGGTCCACCTGGCCGTTGGCGAAGGCCTCGTTGATCACCGGGCCTGCGCCCTTGAAGAAATTCCACTGGATCTTGATGCCCTGGTCGGCGAAGGCCTTTTCAAAGATCTGTTGCTGGCGCAGCACATCCACCACCCCACCGCCGCTGTGCTGGGTGCCGGCACTGAGGTCGGGCACGGCAATGCGGATTTCCTTGAGTTGGTCGGCCTGGGCCAGCAGCGGCAGGCAGCCCAGGAGCCCCGCCAGGGCCGGGGCGGCGAACAGGCTGATGGCGCGTTTGAAGGGAAGGTTCATAGGTGCGGCTCCTGGTGGCAAAGGCTCAGAGGAGCAAAAGGTAGGCACGGAATCGATCAACATTTAAATACTATAAATTCACATTTTAATAACCATATCGAATAAATCAGTGACTACGGGCGTCCCCGGGGATATGCATGAAATGCATGAAAAATATTCTTCAAATGCATTGGATGCGTGTCGGCGAGAAGCCTTAAATGGCCTTTCTTATCTCCTAATAGCATCGATAAGAATCTTGATAGATCACAAATGCATAACACGTAGGGGCCGGCTTTCCGGCGAAGAGGCCCTCCAGCGCTGATTCGCCGACAAACCAGCCCCTACGGCATCGACCCACGCCATGCAGAACCCGACGACGGAGGTCATCCATGGCCCGTGTTTCCCTGCTTAGCCTGCCTCTGGCGGCGCCGCCCAACGGACGCCCCGGCTGGCCCCTGATCAGCCAGCGACTGCTGCCCTGGCTGTTACCCATCAGCCTGTTCGCCCTGTGGTGGCTGGCCAGCCGCAATCAATGGATGAGCGAACAGATCCTGCCGGCCCCGGCCCTGGTCTGGAGCAGTGCCCTGGAGCTGGCCCATGGCGAGCTGTGGAGCCATCTGGCGATCAGCCTGCAACGGCTGTTCTGGGGCCTGCTGGCGGGTATCGCCGCCGGTGCCCTGCTGGGGGGTGCCCTGGGCTTCAGCCGACGCCTGGAGCGCCTGGTGTTTCCCACCTTCGGCGCCCTGTCGCAGATCCCCACCCTGGCCTGGATCCCGTTGTTCATGGTGTTTTTCGGCATCGGCGAAATGCTCAAGCTGGTGGTGCTGATCAAGGCGGTGGTGGTGCCCGTGACCCTGCACACCCTGGTGGGCGTGCGCGATGCCCAGCCCCGGCTGCGGGAAGCCGCCGCGGTGCTGCGCCTGCCGCCGGCGCTGCTGGTGCGCCGCCTGGTGCTACCCGCCGCGCTGCCGGCCTTCATGGCCGGGGTGCGCCTGGCGCTGGCCACCGGCTGGACCTCGCTGCTGGCAGTGGAACTGCTGGCCTCCAGCGAAGGCATCGGCTACCTGATGGTCTGGGCGCGCCAACTGTTCATGCTGGACATCGTCTTCGTGTGCATCCTGGTGATCGGCCTGCTGGGGGTGTGCATGGACCGCGGCATCGGCTGGCTCGACCGCCGGCTGGTGCACTGGCCGCACCCGGCCACCGCCGAATTCCGTCGCGGCCCGCGCTACCAGGGCTGGCAGCGCCTGCAACCCTGGCTGCTGCCCCTGGCGCTGCTGGCCCTGTGGCAAGTGGCGAGCGACCAGCAGTGGGTCGACCCGAACATCCTGCCCAGCCCCCTGGCGGTGCTCGCCACCACCAGCAACGGCCTGCTCGATGGCAGCCTGCTGGGGGGCATGGGCCTGAGCCTGGGCCGCACCCTCGGTGGCCTGCTGCTGGGCGGCGGCCTGGGCTTTGCCCTTGGCCTGCTGCTGGGCCTGTCCCGGTTCAGTGAACGCCTGCTGGGCCCGACCCTGGCCGCCATTCGCCAGATCGCCATCTTCGCCTGGGTGCCGCTGCTCACCGCCTGGTTCGGCCTGGGGGAACTGGCCAAGTGGGTGTTCGTCGCCCTGGCCGCATTCTTCCCGCTGTTCATCGCCACCCAGCGCAGCGTCGCCCAGCTCTCGCCGCAACTGGCGGAAGCCGCCCAGGTACTGCGCCTGAACCTCTGGCAACGGTTGCGCCGGCTGGTGCTGCCCGGCGCCGCGCCGGGGATTTTCGCCGGCCTGCGCATCAGCCTGATCTACGCCTGGCTGGGCACCATCGGCGCGGAATACTTCATGCCGTCCAACGGCGGCATCGGCAGCCAGATGATCAGCGCCCAGCAACTGCTGCGCATGGACCTGATCATGGCCGGCATGCTCCTGGTAGGCCTTACCGGGGCCCTGCTCAACCTGATCGGGCAACAACTCGAACTTCGCGCCACCCGCTGGAGACACGCATGAACGCACCCCTGGTCAGTTTCACTCACGTGGGCAAGACCTTCGCCGTCGCCGGTGGCGAGGTGGAGGCGATCCGCGAATTCAACCTGGACATCGCCGAAGGCGAGTTCGTCGCCATCGTCGGTTCCAGCGGTTGCGGCAAGTCCACCCTGCTGCGCCTGCTGATCGGCCTGGACACCGAGTTTCGTGGCCAGATCCAGGTCGATGGCAAGGCCGTCAGCGGCATCGGCGGCGAGCGCGGCATCGTGTTCCAGGAACACCGCCTGTTCCCCTGGCTGACGGTGGCCGAGAACATCGGCCTGGGCCTGGTCAACGAGCCCCTGAGCGCCGCCGAGCGCCAGCAGCGGGTCGGCGAGTTCATCGAACTGGTGGGCCTCAAGGATTTCACCCGGGCCTATCCCCACCAACTGTCCGGTGGCATGGCGCAACGAGTGGCCATTGCCCGGGGGCTGGTAGCCAGCCCGCGGATCCTGCTGCTGGACGAGCCCTTCGGCGCCCTCGACGCCCTGACCCGCCAGCAGATGCAGGACGAACTGCTGGCGATCCGCGAACGGGCAAAAATCACCACGGTGCTGGTAACCCATGATGTCGAGGAAGCGATTTTCCTCGCCGACCGGGTGGTGGTGATGGAGCCGCGCCCGGGACGGATCAAGCGCGTGGTCGAAGTGGCCCTGCCCCACCCGCGCCAGCGCAGCAGTTTCGACTTCCACCAACTGCGGGAGGAGCTGCTTCACGAACTGACCCGCGACGAGCGCTACCAGGCGCCTTCGCCGGTACAAATCCGCGACCTGCCCCTGACCTTCATTGCTTGCTGAACAGGAGTGACTCGATGCCGCAACGTCCCAACTTCCTGGTGATCCTGGCCGACGACCTGGGCTTCTCCGACCTCGGCGCCTTCGGCGGTGAGATCGCCACGCCGAACCTCGACGCCCTGGCCGCAGGTGGCCTGCGCCTGACCGATTTCCACACCGCCCCCACCTGCTCGCCGACCCGCTCCATGCTGCTCACCGGCACCGACCACCACATTGCCGGGATCGGCACCATGGCCGAGGCCCTGACCCCCGAGCTGATCGGCAAGCCGGGCTACGAGGGTTACCTCAACGACCGCGTGGTGGCCCTGCCGGAACTGCTGCGCGAAGCCGGCTACCAGACCCTGATGAGCGGCAAATGGCACCTGGGGCTGACTGCCGAACGCGCGCCCCATGCCCGGGGCTTCGAGCGCTCGTTCTCGCTGTTGCCGGGGGCGGCCAACCACTACGGTTTCGAGCCGACCTACGACGAGCACACCCCCGGGCTGCTCAAATCCACGCCGGCGCTGTACATCGAGGACGACCGCTTCATCGATGAACTGCCAGCGGATTTCTATTCCTCCGATGCCTTCGGCGACAAGCTCTTGCAGTACCTGAAAGAGCGCGACCAGAGCCGGCCGTTCTTCGCCTACCTGCCGTTCTCGGCGCCCCACTGGCCGTTGCAGGCCCCCGAGGAGATCGTCGCCAAGTACCGTGGCCGCTATGACGCCGGCCCCGAGGTGCTGCGCCTGGAACGCCTGGAAAAACTCAAGGCCCTGGGCCTGATCGAGGCCGAGATCGAGCCCCATCCACTGATCAACCTCAACGCCGAGTGGGACGCCCTCAGCGAAGAACAGCGCCAGGTGTCGGCACGGGCCATGGAGGTGTATGCGGCGATGGTCGAGCGCATGGATTGGAACATCGGCCGGGTGGTGGACTACCTGCGCCAGCAAGGCCAGCTGGACAACACCCTGATCCTGTTCATGTCCGACAACGGTGCCGAGGGCGCGCTGCTGGAAGCCTTCCCCAAGTTCGGCCCGGAGCTTTTGACCTACCTCAACCAGCACTACGACAACCGCCTGGAGAACATCGGCCGGGCCAACTCCTACGTCTGGTACGGCCCGGCCTGGGCCCAGGCGGCCACCGCGCCGTCGCGGCTGTTCAAGGCCTTCACCACCCAGGGCGGAATTCGCGTGCCGGCGCTGCTGCACTACCCGCAACTGCCGCTCAAGGGGCAGATCAGCCACGGTTTCGGCACGGTAATGGACATTACTCCGACCCTGCTGGACCTGGCCGGCGTGCGCCACCCGGGCAAGCGCTGGCGCGGGCGCGATGTAGCGCCGCTGCGGGGCAAGTCGTGGCTGGGCTTTCTCTCCGGCGAAACCGCCCAGGTGCATGACCAGCACACGGTTACCGGCTGGGAGCTGTTCGGCCGCCGGGCGATCCGCCAGGGCCAGTGGAAGGCGGTGTACATCCCCGGCCCCGTGGGCCCGGCGACCTGGCAGCTGTACGACCTGGGCCAGGACCCGGGGGAGATTCACGACCTGGCCCAGAGCCAGCCGGAAAAACTGCGCACGCTGCTGGAGGAATGGCAGCGTTATGTGGATGAAACCGGGGTGATCCTCAGCGAATCGCCGTTCCAGCCGGATTGAGCTTGTAGGCGCTGGCTATCGGACCGTGTAAAAGCCGGCTCCTACGCTCGCACAACCTCCCCCGCATCCCCCTGCGCCTGTTCCACAGGATGAAAACGGTTGGCCCGGGCAAAGGTACCGAAATCGTTGAAGCGCACGCCCATCTCGGCCATCACTTTATGCGCCACCGGCGCCGTCAGCTGGCGGATGTAGAACGGTTCCTTGACCACGAAATGATGGATGCCGTGGGTGCTACCGAAGTTGCAGCAGAAGGCCTGCAGCGGCCACATCCACCAGGGGTTGAGCACCTGGGTCTGCTGGATCACGTTGCCCGGTTCGATGTCGCCGTAGTAGTGCATGTTGGAACTGACAAAGTGCAGGCAGAAGGTACGCAGCACGTTGGGACCGATGATCACCACCACGGCGATATCGATGTAGTGCATCAGCGCCAAGGTGTCCTGCGACCACTGGACCGGGCTGCCCAGCAACGCGGCCACGCCATTGGCCCCATGAAAGCCCAGGAACACGTACCAGGCGCCCCAGTGCAGCAGGGCCAGCGGTGCGTACACCGCCAAGGTGCGAACGAGGATGCCCAGCTTGCGCCTGGCCCCCGGCGCCCGCAGCAGTCGGATGAAGGCCGCCATCATGTTGTCGCCGACCATCAGCAGGCGGGCGATGCCCCAGGGCTCGCCGTTGGTGATGGCGCGCTCCTCGATGTCGCTCTCGCTGCCGGACACCTTGTGATGATTCAGGTGCAGGTGGCGGCGCACCCAGGGGTTGATGGTGCTCGGCCGCGCCAGCCACACCAGCCCCAGCATCAGGTTGTGGGGCAGGCGCTGCTTGCGAAAGTACATGCTGTGGATCAGGTCGTGTTCCAGCTCGTGGGTCAGCGAGGCGAAAAAGGCATTGAGCAGCAAGCACGCCCACCAGGCCAGGTGACCCGTGACATAGAGCAGCGCTGACCCCAGCATCCCGGACAGGGCAAATAGCAGAATCCCCGCGCCCAGGGCGTCCTGGTGCCGCAGCAAGGGAAAGCGTCGGCGCAGTTCATCGCCCCGGGCCAGGACCACCTGGCGAATGTGCGCCGCCCGCTGTTGCGCGTTCATCCGCTCGGGGCTTGCAGAAATACCCTGCATGATTCCATCCTCTGGTCAGTGATGTGTGCATCCTGCCCCGAGCCCCGGCTCCGGGCGCTAGCCGTAAACGCCAACCTGTTGACCGGACGCGCCAATCGCATGACCGAAGCCACTTCCCTTGCCAGCTGGACCCGCGCCTTGCGCAAGCAACTGGACGCTCTGGACCTCGACAGCGCCGCACTGTGCCGCGAAGCCGGGCTCGACCCGCAATTGATGGACGACCCCAACGCCCGCTACCCGCTGTCGGCCACCACCCGCCTGTGGCATCTCGCCGTGCAGGCCAGCGGCGACCCGGCCATCGGCCTGCGGGTGTCGCGCTTTGTCAGCCCCACCACCTTTCATGCCCTGGGCTACGCCCTGGTGGCCAGCGGCAGCCTGCGGGAAGTCTTCGAACGCATCGTGCGGTATCACCAGGTGGTCAGCGATGCCCTGGAACTGGCCCTGACCCGGGAAGCGGACCGCTACCGGTTCTTCCTCAAGGTGCCCGAAGGCTCGCCGCAGCCGGCCTTCGAAGCCATCGACGCCTTTGCCGCGATCTACGTGCGCACCTGCCGCAACCGACTGGGCCGTGACTACGCGCCGCTGGCCGTGCAATTGCGGCGCCCGGCCCCGGCGGACCCGAGCCAGTGGCACAAGGTATTCCGCTGCCCGGTGCAGTTCGCCGCCGTGGACGACTGCCTGGAGTTCGGCCTGCACGATTTCGACAGCCACCTGGACGACGCCAACCCGGAGCTGGCCGAACACAACGAAGCGGTGCTCAAGCGCACCCTGCTGCAACTGCGGCCCCTGACCTGGGAGCGCAAGGTACGCGGGGTGATCGAAGCCCAATTGCCCGAAGGCGAACCTTCGGCCGAGCGAGTGGCCCAGGCTCTGCACCTGAGTTTGCGCAGCCTGCAACGGCACCTGGCGGATGAAGGCACGCGCTTTGACACCCTGCTCAACGAATGCCGGGAAAACCTCGCCCTGCTGCACCTGCGGGACCTGGAATGCTCCCTGAGCGAGATCAGCTACCTGTTGGGCTTTGCCGATGCCAGCAGCTTCAGCCGGGCATTCAAGCGCTGGACCGGGATTACCCCGGGGCAGTTTCGCGACGGCCTGCGCTAAGCCCCAGCGGCTACAGGAGGGGGAAGCCCAGTTCGAATACCGTGGCCTGCTCATCGCTCGTGACCCGCACCTGGCCGCCATGCAGCAGCATGATCGAGTGCACGATGGCCAGCCCCAAGCCCCCGGAGTCCCCCGGCTCGGCCCGGGACGGGTCGACCCGGTAGAAACGGTCGAACAGCCGGGGCAGGTGCTCGGGGGCGATCGCCGGGCCCTGGTTATGCACCTGCAACCAGCACCAGCCCGCTTCATCGTGGCGCCCCAGGCGGATCAGCGACCCTGCATCGGCATGGCGCACGGCATTGGCCAGAAGGTTGCCCAGGGCCCGTTGCAGCAATTGCTGGTCGGCCCGCAGCTCGCCAGAAAAACCGTTCTCCAGGCGCAGCTGGCGGTCGTCCGCCAAGGCTTCGAAGTAGTCGCACAATTGTGCCCCGACACCGGCCAGTGACAGTACCTGCAGGTCCAGCACCGCATCGGCCTGCTCGGCCCGGGCCAGGAACAGCAGGTTCTCGGCCATGCGCCCCAGGCGCTCGAACTCTTCCATGTTGGAGGCCAGCACTTCCTGGTACTCCGCCGCACTGCGCGGCTGGTTCAAGGCCAGGCCATTGCTGCCCAGAAGGTTGTGCAACGGCGTGCGGATCTCGTGGGCCAGGTCGGCGGAAAATTGCGACAGGCGCTCAAAGCTTTCTTCCAGGCGTGCCAGCATGGCGTTCAGGGCCTGCACCGGCTCGTGGAATTCCGCCGGAATGCCGTCGGTGTGAAGGCGCCGGTCGAGGCTGCGCAGGTCGATCTGGCGGGCCGCTTCGCTGAGCTGGCGCAAGGGCTGCAAGCCCCGGCGCAACAGCAGCAGGCCCAGGGCGAAGGCCAGCAAGGCCCCAAGCCCCACCGCCAGGTACAGGCGCAGGCGGTAACTGGCGAGCATCTGCTCGCGCTCGCTGAGAACCTTGCCGGCGACCACGATCAGGGCTTCGCCCTTGGGCCCCCGGGCCTGGCCCGCCAGCAGGGCCACCGGCACATCGCCCGCTCCCGGCCAGAGGCGGACATCGGTGCGTTGCGGCACCTGTTGCAGCGCGATGGGGTCGAGCGTGGGCAGGCGCTGCTGGCGCGGGTTGATGTCGATCACCGTCGAGCCATCGGCCCGCCGCACCAGCAGCAGGCTTTCCTGGTTGCCCAGCATGTTCTGGTACAGCCGGGGCCGGGCTTGCAGGGCATCCAGGCTGTCGCTGTCCTGCAGCAGGGCCCGCACCTGTTCCAGGCGGCCGAGCAGGGCCAGGTCGTCGCGGTAGGCGATTTCCCCGGCCAGGGAACGGTAGAGGAACACCCCGATCACGCTGAGCACCAGGGCGCAGACCGCGGCAAAGGCCAGGGCCAGCCGCCAGGCGATGGAACTAGAGCGCTTCATCCGGGGCTTCCAGCTGGTAGCCGACGCCACGCACGGTGTGGATCAGCTTGGGCATGTAGGGGTCGTCGACCTTGGCCCGCAACCTTCGTACCGCCACTTCCACCATATTGGTGTCGCTGTCGAAATTCAGGTTCCACACCTGGGAGGCGATGAGGGTCCGCGACAGCACTTCGCCCTGGCGGCTGGCCAACAGGTGCAGCAGGGCGAACTCCTTGTTGGTCAGGGCGATGCGCTGGCCGCCACGGCTGACGCGACGGCGCAGCACGTCGATCTCCAGGTCGGCGATGCTGAAGGACTCGGCCTCGCGCAGCGGTCCGCGGCGCAGCAGGGTGCGCACCCGGGCCAGTAGCTCGGCAAAGGCGAAGGGCTTGAGCAGGTAGTCGTCGGCGCCCAGTTCCAGGCCGCGGACCCGGTCTTCGATGGCGTCGCGGGCGGTGAGGAACAGCACCGGGGTGGCGCCGCGCTGGCGGATCAACTGCAGCAACTGCCAGCCGTTGAGGCCGGGGAGCATGACGTCGAGGATGATCAGGTCGTATTCCTGCTGCTCGATGAAATAGCGCCCGTCCAGGCCGTTCAGGGCCACGTCCACGGCAAAGCCGGACTCTCCCAGGCCCTTGGCAAGGAAATGGGCGGTCTTGGCTTCGTCTTCAACTACCAGCAAACGCATGGCGCACCTCGGAAATGATCGGCACAGGCTAGGCGCCCGGCGCACGCTTGCCCATTACAAACTTGTAATCAAGACGACGGAGTTCTGACGAAGATCGCTGGCTAAGGTGGCGGCCTGACTTTCTGGAGCCTCCTTGATGATCGCTAAATCTCTTGTTCTGGGCCTGGGCCTGGGCCTCGCCGGCACGGCCCTGGCGGCGCTCGAACTGCCGCGCCATGCCGAGCTGGACCTGGCCGCCGCCCGTCAGTTGGCCGATGCCAGCCTGGCCCACTGCACCGCGGCGGTATCGGTGCTGGACCGTGGCGGCAACCTGCTGGTGGCGATGCGTGGCGACGGCGTGGGCCCGCACAACGGCCCGGCCAGCCAGCGCAAGGCGTATACCGCGCTGTCGACCAAGACTTCGAGCCGGTTGTTCGCCGAACGGGCGCGCAACAACCCCGAGGCGGCCAATCTCAATACCGTGCCGGAGCTGCTGTTGCTCGGTGGCGGCCTTGCGTTGTTTGCCGGCAACCAACTGGTGGGGGCCATCGGGATTGCCGGGGCCGGTGGCGCGGCGCAGGACGAGGCGTGTGCGGTTCAGGCCGCGCAGCGGGTGGGGTTGGCTACCGAGGCCGGGCGTGAGTGATCGTGAAAGCCTGCGCCCGCGTTGCGGTCGTTCGCAGCCTCGCGGGCTCGGCAGCGGCTACAGGTTGTGTTGTTTGTTCAATCGAGGAAGGAGTGGGGCATGAATGTTTTGCGTAACAGTCTGGCGGCCATCGGCCTGTGTGGTTTGTCGAGCCTGGCCCTGGCGGCAGGCAACCCGTTGAGCGTGCACGTACTGAATCTGGAGAACGGCCTGCCATCGCCGGGGGTCAAGGTGACCCTGGAGCAGCAGGTGGGCCAGGACTGGAAGCCCTTGTCCGAAGGGGTGACCAATGAGCAGGGGCGGATTGCCGAGCTGTTTCCGGCGAACCGGGCGTTGACGGCTGGCGAGTATCGGGTGGTGTTCAAGACCGGCGAGTACTTCAGGCAAGCCAAGCGCGAGACCTTCTTTCCCGAGATCCCGGTGATCTTCGAGGTCAGGCAGACCGAGCAGCATTACCACATTCCGTTGCTGCTCAGCCCTTATGGGTTCTCGACCTATCGTGGCTCGTAGGAGCCGGCTGCTGGCGAGGGCGGTCTGGCGGGCCTTTTCGCTGGCAAGCCAGCTCCTACGGGAGGCAGGGATATCGCGGGGGCTTCTGTAGGAGCCGGCTTGCCGGCGAAGGCGATCTCGCGGGCCCCTTCGCTGGCAAGCCAGCTCCTACGGGAGGCGGGGACATCGCGGGGGCTTCTGTAGGAGCCGGCTTGCCGGCGAAGGCGATCTTGCGGGCCCCTTCGCTGGCAAGCCAGCTCCTACGGGAGGCGGGGATATCGCGGGGGCTTCTGTAGGAGCCGGCTTGCCGGCGAAGGCGGTCTTGCGGGCCTCTTCGCTGGCAAGCCAGTTCCTACGGGAGGCAGGGACATCGCGGGGGCTTCTGTAGGAGCCGGCTGCCGGCGAAGGCGATCTTGCGGGCCCCTTCGCTGGCAAGCCAGCTCCTACGGGAGGCAGGGACATCGCGGGGGCTTCTGTAGGAGCCGGCTTGCCGGCGAAGGCGATCTTGCGGGCCCCTTCGCTGGCAAGCCAGTTTCCGCGGGAGGCAGGGACATCGCGGGGGCTTCTATGGCGAGGTCAGGGCGTGCAGGCGCTCGGTGTCGAGGATTTCGATCTCGCCGTAGCTCAAGCGCAGGATGCCCTGGTGCTGCAGGTCCTTGAGGATCTGGTTGGTGGTCTGGCGCGATAGCGAGAGCATCAGCGCCAGTTGTTCCTGGGGCAGTTGCAGCACGCGGCGGGCCTGGGCTACTTCACCGTAGCCGGCGGCCATCGCCAGCAGGCGGCTGGCCACCCGCGCCGGGGCCGGCATCAGGCTTAACTGCTCCAGGTTGATAAAGGCCAGGCGCAGTTTGTGGCTCATCAGCAAGGCAAACTGGCGCCAGTATTGCGGCTGCTGCTCCAGCAGTTGCAGCAGGTTCGCCTGCGGCACCTGGAGCAGGGTGCAGGCGCCCTCGGCGTAGGCATCGTGGGTACGGGGCTGGCCGTCGAACAGGCAGATCTCGCCGAACCAGTGCGGCGCCTGCATCAGGCTCAACAACGCCTCCTTGCCCTGTTCGCTGACCGCGCCCACCCGCACCGTGCCCTCCAGCACCGCGTACAGCCCGCAGGGCGGATCGCCGCGCCGGAACAGGCACTGCCCCGCCGTCAGCCGGCGCAGGCGCGCGTTGTCGAGCAGACTATTCTGTAAGGACGCCGGCAGGTGGCGGTACCACTGGCCGGTCATCAGGCATTCACGCCACTGCTGCAGGTCCATGAACAGGTCTTCTCCTCAAGGCATCGGCGTGATTGTCGCCTAGCTGACAGTGCCGTGATCGGTGGCCGGGCATGATCGGGCCACCCTTACGGAGGAACAACAATGAAAAGCCTCGTTGATCATCTCAGTCAATACGCTGCCTACCACCGCGACCCACGCAATATCGCCAGCCACTTTATCGGCATTCCGATGATCGTGGTGGCGGTGGCCGTGCTCTTGTCCCGTCCCGCCTGGCCACTGGCGGGGATCCTGGTGTCGCCGGCCGTGCTGCTGGCCCTGGCCTCGTGCGTGTTCTACCTGCGCCTGGAGTTGCGCCTGGGCGTGTTGATGAGTGGGCTGATGGGCCTGTCGGTCTGGGCCGGGCAAGCGCTGGCAGCGCAAAGCACCGGGCTGTGGTTGAGCAGCGGCCTGGGCCTGTTCGTGATCGGTTGGGTGATCCAGTTCATCGGCCATTACTACGAAGGCCGCAAACCGGCCTTTGTCGATGATCTGTCGGGTTTGATCGTCGGTCCGCTGTTCGTGGTGGCCGAACTGGCGTTCCTGCTGGGGCTGCGCCATGACTTGAAACAGGCCATCGAGCAGCGCTCGGGCCCGGTGGCCCTGCGGCACAAGAAAGCCATGATCTGAAACCCGGGCCGGGGGTGCCGAACGCCCCCCCCCGGCCAGGTTCTTTCACAGGGTGCCGAACTCCACCCGCACCGTCAGTTCACCCTGGTTGTCCTGCAGGCCGACACCGTAACGCCCGTCCAGGTCGTCATTGATGCACAGTTGCAGTTCCCCTTGGCGGCCCGCCGGTATCTCGGCCAGATCACCGATCAGGAAGGGTTCGCCATCCGCACCGACCCGGCCGATCAATGCCCCTTCACTGGCTCCCGGCAAGGTGTAGCCGGGCTTGGCGAGGTAGAGCGGATTGCCCCGGCCATCCACCATGCCTCCCGCAGGGCTGGCGGACCAGTGCCCGCCGGCATAGCGCACCAGCCGCGGACTCACGCCATTGAGATGCACCCCGGTGCCTTGCCACGGCCTGTTGGCCTGAACCGTGACCGTGGCGGCCTTGAGCTCGTTGGCCAGCACATCAGCAGCCTGAAACGACAGCGCGGCGATGGTCAGGCTGGGGTTGGCAGTCCCGCTGCTGGGGAATACCCCGTCTCCCACCAGGAACAGATTGGGGTGGTCCCAGCTGCGCTGGTGCTTATCCACTACCGAGGTCTTGCGGTCGTCACCCATGCGATAGGTGCCCATCAGGTGCCCGGCCCCCTGGAAGCTGTAGGGCTCGTCATCGTAGATGAAGAATCCGGGGTTCTTATCCGGTGTCGGTTTGAGATTGGTGAGTTCGGTAGCCCCCAACAGCTTGGTGATGATGTAGGTGGCCGCCTGCCGGGCCTGCTTGAAGCCCTCCTTGGTGTAGTCCGACAGCTTGTAGTGAATCTCTGGGCGAGGGATGCCCAGGCGGTCCTTGTACTCGCCGGAAGGCACGATGTAGCAGTCGGCGTGGTCCGGGTCCTTCTCCACCTGCTCCACCAGGAAGGCAATGCGGAATTGACGGGTCAGACGATCATTGAGGGTACGAATCAGATCCTCTCCAAACAACGCCAGGGACGTTGGGTTGGTGTTGCTGTCTTTCTTGCCGTCGATCAGGTCGCACACCGTGGCGTAGGGATCGCCGATCGGCCAGTTCAGGCCCTCGTTGCCGATCTCGATGCGCCACGCCGCACGGTGATGGCGAAAGGCTCCGTCGCGCAGGCTTTCGATGCCCGCCGTGGACACCGGCCCACGATAAGGGAACACCTTCTGCCCCGGCGGCATCAGCCCCCAGGCCAGGTAGATCGGGTGGTCCGCCAGGCTGCGCCCGACCTGGAGACTGCTGTTGGCCACGCCATTGGGTGCCTCGGGACAGGCTGAGTTGAGCAACAGCTTGGGGGTCTCGATGGCATGGGCGGCGATCACATAGCGCTGCCCGAGGGCCACGCCATTGGCGGTGGGCGGGCCGTCCCCCAGCTGGTACTGGATGAACTCGATACCGCTGATGCTGGACTTGCCATCGACCCGGACCTTGCTCGCCACGGTCTGGTACAGCACCCGCACGTTGCCGGTTTCCAGGGCCTTGTTGAGGGTCACCGTGGCGTCGTACTTGGCCTGGATCGGGCAGATCGGCGTGCAGTTGGTATTGCCCGCGCAGACCCGGCGCCCGGCGTAGGGCTCGGAGTTGCGCCCGGCCGGGGTCGGGCTCACCAGCAGCGGCAGGTCGGCGAACGAATGGCCCTGCACCGCCTTGACGAAACTGGCGTCCACCAGGGACAGCGGGATGCTGTGCATGGGGAATTGATAGCCCTCGGGAAAAGTCATGCCCAGGTAACCCTGGTCAGCCACGTCCGCCGCGACGCCAATCTCCGCCTCGGCGCGGCAATAGGCGCTTTGCAGATCCTGGTAGCCGATGGGCCAGTCGACCCCGACGCCGTACAGCGACTTGAGGCGAAAGTCGTTGGGCAGCATGCGCAGGCAGGTGGCCACCCAGTGCCAGGTGGTGCCGCCGCCGACCCGCTCATAGGTGCTGGTGAACGCCTCCGGGCCTTTCTGCACCAGGTAGCTGGTCGCGGGCTCTTTCCAGCCGTTGAGCAGGTCGGCAATGGTCGGCCGTGGCGCGTTCTGCTGGTCCGGCTGCAATTGCGGATACAGCTGCGGCTGCAGGTTGCTGGCCGGAGGATAGGGCGACTCCGGGGTCTTCAGGGTGGCGTTGTAGAAGCGCTCCATGTATTGCGTGCGATTGGCCGGAATGCTCGGCCCGGACTCCAGCACCAGGACCTTGATCCCGGCCAGACCCAATTGATAGGCGATGATGCTACCGGCCAGGCCGGCGCCGACTATCACCACATCCGCTTGTTCTGTGCTCATGACGAAGCTCCTTGCTGCCCCTTGGCGGGCACACCGGTAAAGGCCTCCAGGCTCGGCGGCGTCTCGTTCCAGTAGCCGAAATGAAACTGGCTGTAGCCCATGGGATGGGCCTGGGCGACCTTCCAGGCCCAGCTTTGCTGGTACGCCAGGTCGGACACGACCCACTGCTGCCCGGCCTTGAAGCTGCTGGCGTCATAAGGCTGGTACCAGACCCCCAGCAGCCACATTTTCATGATCGAACGACAGGCCTTGGCCGCAGGTGTGACCGCCGGCTGGCCGTTGCTCATCAGCAACGCCCGGGCGATCTGTTGCGGGCTCTGCTGGTCGGCCACCAGGCTGGCGTACTGGCTCAGCAGGTCATTGAGTTGGGCCTCGGTCAGCTTCGGGCGGATATAGGCCAGAAACTGGCTGGGCAGGTCGATGGGGTCGATCTGCGGCGCCAGCAAGGCCTTGCCGATCCCCAGCAACGCCGAGGACAGGCCGACAAAGTTCTCACGCTCGGTGCTCATGGTTTGCTCCCTGCGGCGCCAGTGGATTGGGCACGCTCCAGCAGATAGGTGAAGTCGGCGAAGGTGGTGCGGGGGTTCTGGGTGACCCGGGTCGTCGCGTTGTTGTGGCAGTCCATGCAACTGGAGGACGCCTGGGGCACCGTGCCCTGGATAAAGGTTTCCAGGGTGGCGTTGGCGAGGAAGGTCGGGGCCGGGCTGCCCAGGGGATTGGTCGGCGACGGCGTCTCGCAGTCGGGGGCCGGATCGGCGGGCCATTGGGTGTCGATCATCTGGTAGTTGGCCCAGACACTCTGCGGGTTGGCCGTGCGCAGCAGCGCCTGGTAGGTGCTGTTCAGTGCCTTGGCGGCCTCGGTCAGCGGGATCTCGCGGACGATCTGCGACGGCGTGGCCTTGACCGCCGGGTTCCAGGGCCGGGGCGGTGGTTCGTTGACCTTGGCCGAGCTGGCAGCGTTGTAGAACAGGTACGGACCTTTGCGCTGCTCCGGTGGGGTGGTTTTTTCCGGCACGTTGTCCACGTGTTCGAAGGTCGACCAGACCCACTGCGGCGCCAGCGCGGTCTTGTGCACGATGTGCAGGCCCACCAGGCCTACCGCCTCGGCCTTGCACGACTCTTCCACGATGGGCCCATGGGTCGGATCGCTGTTGCCGGGGGTGTAGACCAGGGCGTCCACCGTATGGAAGCGGCTGCGCTGGTCGTTGCCGTCCAGCACCTTCCACGAGGCCTTGACCATGATTGCGCCGGGCTGCTGGTGGGGATTGGAGCCGCAGCTGAAGGCCACGCGGTTGTTCGGGTTGGCGGCGAAATACGCCTGCTGGCCCTGGACGCTGTACAGGCCCTTGTCGACGATATCGTTGAACATCGGCCGGTTGACCACGATTTCGTTGCGGGTGTAGGTGCCGCTCTGGTCCACCAGCGGGCCGCTCTGGAACGGCTGGATGAACTCGTCGAGGACACCCGCGACCTTGCCCATCTGTTGCAGCAGGCGCCCGGACTTGAGCCCTTCACAGGGCTTGGGAAGGATCGCCGGGGCATCCCAGGCCAAGGGCTTCTCGCCCTTGGCCCGGAAGATCTGATAGCTCTCTTTCCAGCTTTCCCAGACGGTGGGGCCGTCCTCCTTGCCGATGGGGCCGGCGCCGGGGCTGCCGTCGTCCTGGGCCGGCCAATTGAGGGCGATGAAGGTCTGCCAGGACAGCACGTCGAAATCCCGCTGCAGGCTTTCCAGGGTCGGTGCAGGAGGGGCGGTCACTGCGACGTCGTAGGGTATGTGCGAGGACAGGTCGGGTGGCGCAAGCGCCAGGGCCAAAGGGCTGAGCAGTGCACCGCAGAGTGCACAACCGAACCTCGGACCGGGCCGATAGACTTCCTTTTTCATGCTTGTCTCCTTGGCATCAGGCTGGCCAGGAGACAGAACGCCGGTCCGTCATGGACTCTTCAATTGCGCCCTCCTGGCACAATTTCCAGCGTAGATAAGGAATGTTGCGGCCAGGGGACGGGCCATAGATCGAATCGAGCTAGCAGCAATAGCCGAACGCCATCACCCACCCTCAATACTCGACACAATCCTCGCAGGAGCCGGCTTGCCGGCGAAGAGGCCTTCGAGCCAGGTGCAAGCCTGAAGGACGCTTTCGCTGGCAAGCCAGCTCCTACAGCGGGCGTGATGTCGGCGGGGTCAGAGGCTGGCGTGTTTCTGCCAGACCTTGGGCTTGAAGAACAGGGTTTCGCCACGGGCCAGGCCGATCAGGCTGTCGTGATCCTTCACCACTTCGGCTTCGATCAGTTCGCTCTGCCCTTCCACCTTCAGGGTCACCCGGGTGGTGGCCCCCAGCGGACGGATATCCCGCACTTCGGCGGCGTGGTGGTCTTCCAGTTCGGAACGCGACAGCGACACTTCGTGAGGCCGGAACAGCACGTGGTTGTCCTCCCCCAGGTGCAGGCGGTTGGAGTCGCCGAGGAAGTGGTAGACGAAGTCGCTGGCCGGGTTCTCGTAGACTTCGCCCGGGGAGCCGATCTGCTCGATCACGCCCTTGTTCATCACCACAATGCGGTCGGCCACTTCCATGGCTTCTTCCTGGTCGTGGGTAACGAATACCGAAGTCAGGTTGATGTCTTCGTGCAGCCGCGCCAGCCAGCGCCGCAGCTCCTTGCGCACCTTGGCGTCGAGGGCGCCGAAGGGTTCGTCCAGCAGCAGCACCTTGGGCTCCACCGCCAGGGCGCGGGCCAGGGCGATACGCTGGCGCTGGCCGCCGGAGAGCTGTTCCGGGTAGCGGTCGGAGAGCCAGTCCAGCTGAACCATGTTCAGCAGCTCGTGGACCTTCTCGGCGATCCTGCTCTCGCTGGGGCGCTGGTTCTTCGGCTTCATGCGCAGGCCGAAGGCAACGTTGTCGAACACGCTCATGTGGCGGAACAAGGCGTAGTGCTGGAACACGAAACCGACGTTGCGATCACGCACGTCGTGGCCCGAGACATCCTCGCCGTGGAACACGATGCTGCCTTGGTCCGGGGTTTCCAGCCCGGCGATGATCCGCAGCAGGGTGGTCTTGCCGCAGCCGGACGGGCCCAGCAGGGCCACCAGCTCGCCGCTCTGGATGTCCAGGTTGATGCTGTTCAGGGCCTTGAAGGCGTTGAAGTTCTTGCTGACGTTACGGACTTCGATCGACATGACTTATTCCTCCGCGGCGCTGGCGCGCAGGCGGTTGATTCGGGATTCGCTCCACTGCTTGAGCAGCAGGATGAACAACGCAAGGATCAGCAACAGGCTGGCCACGGCAAAGGCGGCGACGTGGTTGTACTCGTTGTAGAGGATTTCCACGTGCAGCGGCAGGGTGTTGGTGACCCCGCGAATGTGCCCGGAAACCACCGACACCGCGCCGAACTCACCCATGGCCCGGGCGGTACACAGCACCACGCCGTAGATCAGGCCCCACTTGATGTTGGGCACGGTGACGTGCCAGAACATCTGCCAGCCGTTGGCCCCCAGCAACCTGGCGGCCTCCTCTTCCTGGGTACCCTGCTCCTGCATCAGCGGGATCAGTTCCCGGGCGACGAAGGGCACGGTGACGAAGATGGTGGCCAGGACGATGCCCGGCAAGGCGAAGACGATCTGGATGTCGTGGTCCGAAAGCCACGGGCCGAACAGGCCCTGGGCACCGAACATCAGCACATAGACCAGGCCGGCGATCACCGGTGACACCGAGAACGGCAGGTCGATCAGGGTCACCAGGATGCTCTTGCCGCGGAACGAGTACTTGCTCACGCACCAGGCCGCGCTGACCCCGAACACCAGGTTCAGGGGCACCGAGATCAGCACCGCGATCACCGTGAGTTTCAGCGCCGACAGGGCGTCGGGCTCGAAGATCGCATCGAAGAACGCCCCCAGGCCGAGCTTCAGGCCCTGGGACACCACGATGAACAGCGGCAGCAGCAGGAACAGGGCGAAGATCAGCCAGCCGAGGCCGATCAGCAGGCGCCGCGAGGTGGCGCTGCCACGGCGGGCGGCGTTGGCGGAGGACGCGGCGGAAATGGACGATTGGGACATGGTCGCGCCTCCTTAAGGTCGTTCGATGCGCCGCTGCAGCAGGTTGATCAGCAGCAGCAGAATGAAGGAAACCACCAGCATCAGCACGCCGATGGCGGTGGCGCCGGTGTAGTCGTATTGATCGAGCTTGACCATGATCAGCAAGGGCAGGATCTCGGTCTTCATGGGCATGTTGCCGGCGATGAAGATCACCGAACCGTACTCGCCCACCCCCCGGGCAAAGGCCAGGGCAAAGCCGGTGAGCCAGGCCGGCAGCAAGGCCGGTACCAGGATATGGCGGAACACCTGCCACGGCTTGGCCCCCAGGCAGGCGGCGGCTTCTTCCACTTCACGGGGGATATCCGCCAGCACTGGCTGCACCGTGCGCACCACGAACGGCAGGGTGACGAAGGTCAGCGCCAGGGTGATGCCCAGGGGGGTGTAGGCGATCTTGAAACCCAGGTCGGTGGCGAACTGGCCCACCAGGCCGGTGGGCGCATAGAGCGCGGTCAGGGCGATGCCCGCCACGGCGGTGGGCAGGGCGAATGGCAGGTCGATCATCGCATCGATGATCTTGCGCCCGGGGAAGCTGTAGCGCACCAGGACCCAGGCCAGCAGGGTGCCGATCAGGCCGTTGATGATGGCCGCACACAAGGCGGTGCCGAAGCTCAGTTGCAACGCCGCCAGCACCCGGGGTGCGGTGACGATGGCCCAGAATTGTTCCCAGGTGAGTTGCGCGGCATGCACGAACATCGCCGCCAGGGGGATGAGCACAATCAGGCTGAGGTACACCAAGGTGTAGCCCAGCGTCAGCCCGAAGCCGGGTATGACGGGGGAGATACGACGCGACATAAGAGTCCTTGGTTAACGGAACGGATACGCAAAACCCGCAACTCAATGCGGGCTCTGCCTGGTAGGAGCCGGCTTGCCGGCCAAAGGGCCCGTAAGCTTTGCCCTCAGGGGCGCCTTCGCTGGCAAGCCAGCCCCTACAACAGGGTTATTGCGCCGTGTAGATCTGGTCGAACACGCCACCGTCATTGAAGAATTTCGGTTGGGCAGTTTTCCAGCCGCCGAAGTCCTTGTCGATAGTTACCAGGTCCAGTTTCGGGAACTGCTGGGCATATTTGGCGGCGATGTCCTTGTCCCGTGGGCGGTAGAAGTTCTTCGCGGCAATTTCCTGGCCGGCCGGGCTGTACAGGTGCTTGAGGTAGGCCTCGGCGATCTGGGTGTTGCCTTTCTTCTCGGCGTTCTTGTCCACCACCGCCACCGGTGGCTCGGCGAGGATCGACAGCGAAGGCACGACGATATCGAACTTGTCGGCGCCGCCGTCTTCCTTGAGGGCCAGGAAGGCTTCGTTTTCCCAGGCCAGCAGCACGTCGCCCTGGCCGTTGTTGACGAAGGTGATGGTCGAGCCGCGGGCCCCGGTGTCCAGCACCGGTACGTGCTTGAACAGCTCCTTGACGTATTCCTGAGCTTTGGCCTCACTGCCACCGGCCTTCAGGCCGTAGGCCCAGGCGGCGAGGAAATTCCAGCGTGCACCACCGGAGGTTTTCGGGTTCGGGGTGATCACCGAGACGTCTTTCTTGATCAGGTCGCCCCAGTCCTTGATGCCCTTGGGGTTGCCCTTGCGCACCAGGAACACGATGGTCGAGGTGTAGGGCGTGCTGGCGTCGGGCAGGCGCTTCTGCCAGTCCGCCGGCAGGGTCTTGCCGAGCTTGGCGATTTCGTCGATGTCACCGGCCAGGGCCAGGGTCACCACGTCGGCGCGCAGGCCGTCGATCACTGCCCGGCCCTGCTTGCCCGAGCCACCGTGGGATTGCTGGATCTTCACGTTGTCGCCCGGGTGTTCCTTCTTCCAGAAGTTCACGAACTCGGCGTTGTAATCCTGGTACAGCTCACGGGTCGGGTCATAGGACACATTGAGCAGCTCATAGTCCTTGGCAACGGCGGAACCGGCGAAAACGGCGCTGGCGAGGGCGGCCAGGGCATAACGGCGAATCGACGACATGGTGAAGCTCCTGAAATTTTTAAGGTGCTGGCATTTTTCTTATGGCGATTTCAGCCCGCATTCGAAAAGGAACGCTGGGATTGGTGCAGGGGGTCATGGATGACGCCCTCCGGTTGACCAGTCGGGCCTCTCATTCGCGAGAGGGTGACGCGATGTTCAGCGAGGTACTTTCAACTCGGTTTGTGGCCGGGCTGCTGCAGACGGAATTTTTCCTTGCGTTCGATCTGCACGACCTGGGCGTTGTGCACGGTGATTTCCACCGCACCGAAGCGCAGGTCGCGCAGTGCGCTTTGAATTTCCCGCAAGATGGTTGCTTCGTCCTGGCCGTCAACGCTACGTAGAGATGCGCTCATGGTGTTGCTCCTGAGTGGGATGTGCCTGGCAGTGGCGGCACTGCTTGCGGCGTGGGAGCAATACTAGATAGGGCCGGATATTCTTAAAAATACTATTTAAGAATGTTTATATAACCAGAAGAAATTATTCGATCTGACAGCAGCTTAGCCCTCTGTAGCCGCTGCCGAGCCTGCGAGGCTGCGACAAGGCCGTCAGGCCTTCAGCGGTCTACAACATTTGCGCCCGCGTTGCGGTCGTTCGCAGCTTCGCAGGCTCAGCAGCGGCTACAAAGGCATCAGCGGATGACTGGGGCGTTGCTCCAGTCGATCTGCTGCGCTGGCATCGGCCGGCCGAACCAGTAGCCCTGGCCCAGGTCGCAGGCGTGCTCCAGAAGGAAACGCGCCTGTTCCACCTGCTCGATACCCTCGGCATGCACCTGCATGCCCATGCTCTGGGCCAGGGCAATGATGACCCGGGATATCGCTGCATCGTCCTCGTCGAACGGCAGGCCGGCGACAAAACCCTGGTCGATCTTGAGCTTCTGCACCGGCAGGCGCTTGAGCCGCAGCAGGGAGGAGTAGCCCGTGCCGAAGTCGTCGATGGCCAGGCGAATGCCCAGCTCGCGCAAACGGTGCATTTGCTCCAGGGCCACTTCGGGGTCATCCATCACCGCGCTTTCGGTGACTTCCAGCTCCAGGTAGGCCGGGTCCAGCCCGGTCTCGTGCAGCACCTGGGCCACCTGCTGGTACAGCTCGCTGCGGGCGAACAGGCGGGTCGAGACATTCACCGCGATAAACGACAGCACCACGCCATCGGCCTGCCACTGGCACATCTGCCGGCAAGCCTGCTGCATGACCCAGGCATCGATCTCGGCAATCATCCCGGTGCGCTCGGCAATCGGTATGAACTCCGCCGGCGACACCAGCCCGCGCTCGGGATGCTCCCAGCGCACGAGGGCCTCGACGCCTACCAGGCGGCTGGTCTTGAGGTCGTGCACGGGCTGGTAGTAGACCCGCAGTTCCTGCTGGTCCAGGGCGCGGCGCAACTCAAAGGCGATTTCCACCCGCTGCTGGGCATGGGCGGTGAGCTCCTCGGTGTACAGGGCATAGCCGTTGCGCCCGGCGCTCTTGGCCTTGAACAGCGCCGCATCGGCGTTGCGCAGCAGTTGGCTGGCGCTCAGCGCATCGCTGGGAAACAGGCTGATACCGATACTGGCGTTGATCACCACCTGCTGCTCACCAAGCTGGAAGGGCTCCTTGAGGCCATCGATGATGCGCTGGGCCAGGGCTGCCGCCTGCACCAACTGCGGGCAGCTTTCTGCTAGCACCGCAAACTCATCGCCGCCCAGGCGCGCCAGGGTGATGCCCGGGCCGAACATCCCGCCCAGGCGATCGGCTACCGCCTTGAGCAGTTGGTCGCCGACGTTGTGTCCCAGGCTGTCGTTGATCATCTTGAAGTGGTCCAGATCGATCATCAACAAGGCGCAACCGCGCTTGTGGATCTGCGCCGAAGCCAGGGCCTGTTCGGCACGGTCGGTGAACAGCAGGCGGTTGGGCAGATCGGTCAGCGGATCGTGATGGGCCAGGTGAGCCAGCTCGTGCTCGGAATCCTTGATCGCGCTGATGTCGGAAAATACCGCAACGTAATGAGTCAGCTCGCCCTGCTCATCGCGGATCGCGCGGATGGTCTGCCATTGCGGGTAGATCTCGCCGCTCTTGCGCCGATTCCAGATTTCGCCGCTCCACTCATCGGTCTTCTGCAACGAGTCGAACATCGATTGATAGAACTGCGCCGAATGATGCCCGGACTTGAACAGGCTCGGCTGGCGGCCCAGCACCTCTTCGCGCTGGTAGCCGGTGATTTCGATGAAGGCGCGGTTGACGTGGACGATCTGCCCCTGGGTATCGCTCACCAGCACCCCTTCGCGGGTGCAGTCGAATACCGCCGCCGCCTGGCGCAGGCGCTCGCGGTCCTTCTGCTGGTGGCGCAACCAGCGATCAGCCCCCAATACCCGCAGCAGACGGGCCCGGGCAAAGAAGATCAGCACCGCGCTGACCACCGCCCAGGCATAGCCGCCAACCAGTTGCCAATGGGCCCGATCGGAAAACTCATCGAAGAAACTGCTCAATAAATAACCACTGAACTGCAACCAGACCAGCGACAACAACAGGTAGAGCAGCGCGGCACGCAAACCATTGCGATAAGAAACCGACATAAGTCCGTCTATTTCCACACGAAAAGTTTGGGATTATAGAGGAAGAAACATTCCGCCACTCTTATCTGAAAGGGCGACTGGTTTTCTCAGTGGGCTTAGTGATAATGCCTGGGCTGTTTTTTTCTTTATCGAGGGCCTTATCGCCTATGTGGTATGAAGGTTTACTTGGCTTGTCCGCCTGGCAACTGGTGGCAGTCACCCTGTTGATGACCCACGTGACCATTGTCGCGGTCACGGTCTATCTGCATCGCTATTCCGCGCACCGTTCCCTGGAACTCAATGCCGGCCTGAAACATTTCTTCCGCTTCTGGCTGTGGCTGACCACGGCCCAGAACACCCGCGAGTGGACCGCCATCCACCGCAAGCACCACGCCAAGTGCGAAACCGCCGACGACCCCCACAGCCCGGTGGTCAAGGGCCTCTCCACCGTGCTGCGCAAGGGCGCAGAGCTGTATCGCGAAGAGGCGAAGAACCCGGAGACCCTGCGCATCTACGGCAAGAACTGCCCGGAAGACTGGATCGAACGCAACCTCTACAGCCGCTACAAGCTGGGCGGCGTGGCGCTGATGGCAGCCATCGACCTGCTGCTGTTCGGCACCATCGGCATCACCATCTGGGCCATCCAGATGATGTGGATTCCGTTCTGGGCCGCCGGGGTCATCAATGGCCTGGGGCATGCGGTGGGCTACCGCAACTTCGAATGCCGCGACGCCGCCACCAACCTGGTGCCCTGGGGCATCATCGTCGGCGGTGAAGAGCTGCACAACAACCACCACACCTACCCCAACTCGGCCAAGCTCTCGGTCAAGAAGTGGGAGTTCGACCTGGGCTGGGCCTGGATCAAGGTCTTCAGCTTCCTGCGTCTGGCCAGGGTCCAGCGCGTGGCGCCCATCGCCCACCGGGTCGAAGGCAAGGGCCACCTGGACATGGACACCGCCATGGCCATCCTCAACAACCGGTTCCAGATCATGGCCCAGTACCGCAAGCTGGTGATCGGCCCGCTGGTGAAACAGGAACTGGCCAAGGTCGATCATTCGGTGCGCCACCAGTTCCACCGTGCCAAGCGCCTGCTGTCCCGGGAAACCAGCCTGCTGGAGGACCGCCACCACCTGCGCATCCAGAGCATGCTGGAGCACAGCCAGGCCTTGAAGGTGATCTACGAGAAGCGTCTGGCCCTGCAGCAGATCTGGGTCAAGACCAGCTCCAACGGCCACGACATGCTCGCGGCCATCAAGGATTGGGTGCACGAGGCCGAGGCCAGCGGCATCCAGTCCCTGCGTGATTTCGCCCATCAGTTGAAGACCTATTCCCTGCGGCCCACCACCGCCTGACCCCAGCCCCTCGCCACTCCGGTGGCGAGGGCTGCCCTTCTGAAATCAAGCCTTGCAGGCCCCTCTCGACCGTCCGGCGGGCGCTTGCGCTATCGCTGTAACGGCTGGGAACTTAGCGCCCGATCCCCTATCTCAAACAACACTTCGCCACCCAGGCGGGCTTGGTTGTAGCCGCTGCCTAACGACGCGCGGCACGCCCTTTGAGAACTGTGCCGATGGTCAACAAGAACCCACACACTCCCTCTGCGCTTCCCCAGTGGCCCGAAGCCGCGCAAACCCTGATGGCCCTGATGCATGCACAGGGCGAAGTGGCCCGCCTGACCGAACGCGAGCAGCTGTTCAGCTCGCTGCTGGTCAGCGTCAACGCGGTGCTCTGGGCCTATGACTGGGACAGCCGCCAGGTGCTGTACGTCAGCCCGGCTTATGAACGGATCTTCGGTCGCCCCGCAGGCCTGCTCCTGGCGGACTGCAATCAATGGCGCGACAGCATCTACCCCGATGACCTGGAGTACGCCGAGCGCAGCCTGGCCCTGGTCCTGGAAAAGGGCGCGGTGGAAGATCGCGAGTACCGCATCATCGATGCCCAGGGCCAGGTGCGCTGGCTCAGCGACAAATGCTTCATCAACCGCAATGCCGAGCCCGGGCAACGCCTGATCGTGGTCGGCATCGCCGAAGACATCACCGAAAAGAAGCAGCTGGAAACCGAATTGCAACGCCTGGCCACCACCGACGTGCTGACCCAGAGCAGCAATCGCCGGCACTTCTTCGAATGCGCCAACCGCGAGTTCGAACAGGCGCGCCTGCAAGGTTCGCCCCTGGCCTTCCTGCTGCTGGATATCGATGACTTCAAGGTGATCAACGACACTTACGGCCACCCCGAAGGCGACATTGTCCTGCAGCGCATCGCCGAAAGCGGGCGCGCTGCCCTGCGTCGCGGCGACCTGTTCGGGCGGATCGGCGGCGAAGAGTTCGCTGCGGTTTTTCCCGGCTGCACCGCGGACATGGCGCGCCAGGTGGCCGAGCGCCTGCAACGGGAGATCCAGCGGCAGCATTTCAGCCACCAGGGCCAGACGTTCACCATCACCGTGAGCCAGGGCCTGACCGGCCTGCTGGCGGAAGACGAAAGCCTGGACAACCTGTTCGCCCGCGCCGACAGCGCCATGTACGAAGCCAAGCGCCAGGGCAAGAACCGCATCATCAGCGGATAAACCCGCGATCACCCGCCCATAGGAGCTGGCTGACCGGCGAAGGCGCCCGCAAGGCTTGCACAAGACTCGAAGGCCGCTTCGCCGGCAAGCCGGCTCCTGCAGTGGTTCAGCCCTTGCGCAGGCGGGTCAGTTCCGGCAGCCCGACTTTCAGCAGCCGTGCGGTCTTGCAGCGCGCAATCTCCTCCACCCCTTCGTGCTTGGTCAACCGCGCCAGTTGCGCTGCCAGGTTCATCACCAACGCCTCGCGGGAGTACACCCCGCCGCCCAGCTGATAGCTCGAGGCAATCAGCTCCCGAAGTTCCAGGGGCATGCGCCAGCGGGTCCGCAGCGCCGAACCGTAGGCCGCGCCAAAGCGCTCCAGGGCATCGCCGATCTCTTCCTGATCGTCGAGTTCGCCCCCGGCCTGTTTCCACTCCTGCAGACAGCGCAGCAGCGCCAGATCACCCAGGCGATGCAGCAGCCCGGCGCAGTAGCAGCGCTCCTGGTCCAGGTCCAGCAGGCGCGCCAGGGTCCGGCCGTATTCCGCGGTATGCAGGGACAGCTCCCAATAGCGCTCGGCATAGTCGGCCAGGGCCGGATCGCTCAGGCGCGCGCTGCGCTTGAGGGTCAGGCCGAGGATCAGGTTCATGCTCTGCCCGGTGCCCAGCCGGTGCAGGGCCTGGGACAGGGTCTGCACACCGTCGCCGTGGTGCTGCGCGGCGCTGTTGGCGGCCGAGATCAGCACCGCGGTGACCTGAGGGTCGGTGCGGATCTCTTCCTCCAGTACCTTGAGGTCCAGGCCTTCGGGGTTGAGGCTGCGCTTGACCGCCAGTTGCACATCGGTCAGCAACGGCGCGCCATCGGCGACCTCGCGACGGCGTTCGAGAAAGGTCCACAGGCTCATGCCCGGGGCAAGGACCGGTGCCTCGCAAGAGACTTCCTGGCCGGCGTCCAGCAGCAACCCCTGCAGGCGATGGGTCAGGCCTTCCATGTTCAAGGGTTTGGTCAGGTAGGCGGTGGGCGCCAGGGGCAAGGCCTCGCGCACGCTGGCGCTGTCGTTGCGAGCACTGAGCAGAATGAACGGCTGCAGCGGGTTGCGCTTGCGTTGGCGCACGGAGCGCAGCAAGGCAAGACCATCCACCCCGGGCAGTTCCCAGTCGGCGATGATCAGGTCATAAGGTTTGTCGCTCAACCGTTCCAGGGCTTCCTGACCGTCGGCACACAGGTCCACACGCGCATCGCAGCGCACACTGAGCAGCACTTGCTTGAGCAAATCGCGGGACCAGGGGTCGGCCTCGGCAATCAGCACGCGAGGTACAGCGGGTAGATCAACAGCGGTCATGCAGCACGCTCCCTAGGCAATCCCTTGCACCTTAGTCAATGCGCGGGCTTCCATACAGCGCAAATCCCCCTGGAGCCGCCTGAGGGCGAAAAAAAACCCGCCGAAGCGGGTTTTTCTGTCGATCAGGTCACAGCAGCAACCACTCAGAGTTCAGCGAAGCACTCTTCCATGATGGCCAGGCCTTTATCCAGCTGCTCGTCCGGCGAGGTCAGCGGCACCAGCACCCGCAGAACGTTGCCGTAGGTACCGCAGGACAGCAGGATCAGACCCTTGTCGCGGGCCTTGGCCACGACCTGGGCCACGGCGGCGGCGTTCGGCTTGTGGCTGTCGCCGTTTTCGAACAGTTCCACCGCGATCATCGCGCCCAGGGCACGCACTTCGCCGATCACCGGGTACTTGGCCTGGATGGCCTTGAGGCCGGTCACCAGACGCTCGCCAACCGCCTTGCAGCGATCCAGCAGGTGCTCTTCCTCGAACACTTCCATTACCGCCAGAGCGGCTGCACAGGCGATCGGGCTACCGGCGTAGGTGCCGCCCAGGCCGCCTGGAGCGATGGCGTCCATGTATTCGGCCTTGCCGCAGACACCGGCCAGCGGGAAGCCGCCAGCGATGGATTTGGCGAAGGTGGTCAGGTCGGCGGCAACGCCCATCTGTTCCATGGCGAAGAAGGTGCCGGTACGGCCAGCGCCGGTCTGCACTTCGTCGGCGATCAGCAGGATGCCGTGCTGGTCGCACAGGGCGCGCAGGCGCTTCATGAACTCTTTGGGCGCGACGTAGAAACCGCCTTCGCCCTGCACTGGCTCGATGATGATCGCGGCGATATCACGAGGCTCGGCGTCGTTCTTGAAGATGCGCTCGATGCTGGCGATGGAGTCGTCGATGCTCACGCCGTGCAGTTCATTCGGGTACAGCGCGCGGAAGATGCCGCCTGGCATCAGGCCCATGCCGGCCGAGTAAGGCACGACCTTGCCGGTCAGGCCCAGGGTCATCATGGTGCGGCCGTGGTAGGCGCCGGTGAAGGCGATCACGCCGGCGCGGCCAGTGGCGGCACGGGCGATCTTCACGGCGTTCTCGACGGCTTCGGAACCGGTGGTCACCAGCAGGGTTTTCTTGGCGAAGTCGCCCGGAACCTTGGCGTTGATCTTCTCGCACAGTTCCACGTAAGGCTCGTAGGCCAGGACCTGGAAGCAGGTGTGGGTCAGCTTGTTCAGCTGCTCGGTCACTGCGGCGATGACCTTCGGGTGCACGTGACCGGTGTTCAGTACCGCGATGCCGCCGGCGAAGTCGATGAACTCGCGGCCTTCAACGTCGGTGACGGTGGCGTTCTTCGCGCTGTCGGCGAAGATCGGGTGAATCTGGCCAACACCGCGCGGTACAGCGGCTTCACGGCGTTTCATCAAGGATGCGTTGGTCTTGCTCATAGTGTCCTCATTCACCGCTGCGGCAGCGGTGTGATTCAAGGGTTGCGGGGCGGGGAAGCGCCTGCGACAGCATGCGATGATCGACTGTCGGAGCGGTCCCGGGCCACCTTGAAAAGTGCGTTTTTTAAAGCTGCGCAGGGGGACAGCGCTCTCGTGCCCCCGGCGCTTGAAACCGGATCAGATACCCAGGCAGAGGTATTTGATTTCCAGGTAATCCTCGATCCCGTACTTGGAACCTTCACGGCCCAGGCCCGAGGCCTTGATGCCGCCGAACGGCGCCACTTCGTTGGAGATCAGGCCGGTGTTGACCCCGACCATGCCGTATTCCAGGGCCTCGGCCACACGGAACACACGGCCCAGGTCACGGGCATAGAAGTACGAGGCCAGGCCGAACTCGGTGTCGTTGGACATGGCGATGACTTCGGCTTCGTCTTTGAAGCGGAACAGCGGCGCCAGCGGGCCAAAGGTTTCTTCCTTGGCCACGGCTGCGTCTTTGGGCACGTTGACCAGGATGGTCGGCTCGAAGAAGTTGCCTTCCATGGACTTGCCACCGGCCAGCAGGGTCGCGCCTTTTTTCAGGGCGTCGGCGATGTGTTCCTGGACCTTGGCCACGGCTTTTTCGTCGATCAGCGGGCCAGTGGTGGTGCCTTCTTCCAGGCCGTTGCCGATCTTCAGCTTGGCCACTGCTGCCTTCAATTTCTCGGCGAAGGCGTCGTAGACCGAATCCTGGATGTACAGGCGGTTGGCGCAGACGCAGGTCTGGCCGTTGTTGCGGTACTTGGAAATGATCGCGCCTTCGACGGCCTTATCCAGGTCCGCGTCGTCGAACACGATGAACGGCGCGTTGCCGCCCAGCTCCAGGGAGACTTTCTTGATGTCCTTGGCGCATTCGGCCATCAGCTGGCGACCGATCTCGGTGGAGCCGGTGAACGACAGCTTGCGCACGATCGGGTTGCTGGTGAGCTCGCCGCCGATGTCGCCGGCGCTGCCGGTGACCACGCTCAGCACGCCTTTCGGGATGCCGGCACGGTGCGCCAGTTCCACCAGGGCCAGGGCCGAGAACGGGGTTTGCGAAGCGGGCTTGATGACCATGGTGCAACCGGCGGCCAGGGCCGGGCCGGCTTTACGGGTGATCATGGCCGCCGGGAAGTTCCACGGGGTGATGGCCGCGGTCACGCCGATCGGCTGCTTGATCACGATCAGGCGCTTGTCGGGCTGGTGGCCGGGGATCACGTCACCGTAGATGCGCTTGGCTTCTTCGGCGAACCATTCGATGAAGGAGGCGGCGTAGGCGATTTCGCCCTTGGCTTCGGCCAGCGGCTTGCCCTGCTCCAGGGTCATCAGGCGACCCAGGTCGTCCTGGTTCTCGATCAGCAATTCATACCAGCGGCGCAGCTTGGTGGCGCGCTCCTTGGCGGTCAGGGCACGCCAGGCCGGCAGGGCCTTGTCGGCGGCCTCGATGGCGCGGCGGGTTTCGGCAGCGCCCATCTTTGGCACGGTACCGAGGATTTCACCGGTAGCGGGGTTGTTGACCTTGATCGTCTGGCCGTTGTCCGCGTCGACCCAAGCTCCATCGATGAAGGCTTGTTGGCGGAACAACTGGGCGTCTTTGAGCTGCATGTCGGCTTCCTTAACAGCACCGCGCATACGCGGGGCGAATTGTGATTGTAGAAAGGCGCCAGGTCAGGAGGAGAGCGCCGGGGCGCTGTCACCAGCCCGTGGCCAGGCTGCCGTCAGGAAAATCGTTCACTGGGTAAAAGCACGAAAAAGTCGCACACAAGAATAGACGTGCGTTTGGGCACCCAGGCAAGAGCGTTTGAAATCTCAAACGAATCCTAGGGTCAACGGGGGTAAAGGACAATAGGCTGTTCGAAAAAAAGAACGTAAAGGCGCCTAGCGGTAAAAAATCCGCTTCAACCTCCCATGCCGCCGGGCAAAAGACAACGCCCCCGCAGCCTATGGCAGGCGGCGGGGGCGCTGGCATGGCGCCTGTGGAACGGTCAGCTACTGAACGACTTGAGCACCGTCAACAGACTGGTGAGGTTGTCGGCCACACCGCCCTGGGCGACTTTCTCGGTGGCCGACGCACCGGCGGTGGTGTCGACGCTGTAGATCTGCATCACGCCCTGGTTGGTGGCCGCCTGGGCCAGGGTGTTTTGCTGCTGCTGCGCCGAAACCGAGTTCTGGAACAGGATGGCCACGGACTGGCCCATGGACTGGTAGATGGTGCCCATCGACATGGCTGGCGCTTCGGCGACGACCTTGACGTTGGTCTGGGTGACGGCATCGGTGATTTGCGGACTGACTGTGCTCATAAAAACTCCATTTTTTCAGCAGGTAGGTTCAACGGAAAATCAGGCTTTCAGCCATCAGCTCTGAAAGGACTTGAGCACCGTCAACAGGCTGGTGAGGTTGTCGGAGACCCCGCCCTGGGCGACTTTTTCGGTGGCCGCCGCCCCGGCGGTGGTGTCGACGCTGTAGATCTGCATCACGCCCTGGTTGGTGGCCGCCTGGGCCAGGGTGTTTTGCTGCTGCTGCGCCGAGACCGAGTTCTGGAACAGGATCGCGGTGGCCTGGGCCATGGATTGGTAGATGGTGCCCATCGCCATGGCCGGCGCTTCGGCGACGACCTTGACGTTGGTCTGGGTGACGGCATCGGTGATTTGTTCGTTTACAAGTGGCATGGCTCAACTTCCTTTGTTAGGCACACGGAGCATTCCGTGTCTTTGAGTGAACGTGGCAGCCGTTTTGCTGTGAACCGCGAGGCCTGGAACCACAGGCTTATTTCAGGAGGGGTTCATTGCCCGGCAGCGGCGAGCACCTGCTTGAGGGTGTCCTCGACTTTCTGCGACAGCTCGGCCATGCGCGCCTCGACGGCGGCTTTTACCTCCTGCTGCACCAGGGCGCTGATCATCGCCTTGAGGGCGGGATCGTCGGCAGGGGCTGGGGCGGGAGTGGCTGTCGCGGCCGCGGCGTTGTCCGCATTCGGCGTCGCTGCCGGTTCCGCTGCGCCCGTCGGCGCGGCAGTAGCGGCAGCGGCCTGGCTCTCGGCCGCCGCCAGCAGCTGACGCAGCACCAGCTCGCGCACCTGGGAATCAGCCTTGCCGGCACCGGCCCCCGACAACTGCTCGATGATCTTGCGAGCGTGCTGTTGATCGGCCTCTATCAACTCGGTGGCCCGCCTCCGCGCCAGATCAACGCTCTGTTGCGCGGACTTGGACATGTCCAGCGGCTTGTCCTGGGCAAACGCCTGCAGTAACTGGCGCTCATGCTGGTTCAATGGGCGATTCAGATACTTCTCGGCAAAGAGAAGTATCGTCGCCATCGGGGTTTGCTCTTCATTCGCCATTGCTTGCTCCTTTATTGATGAATGGCGTCGAAGGGCTGGGCACCGGGTCCGTCGAACTTCAACGCCTGGGGTGAACAGAGCGGCCGGCGAACGCCGGCGCCTCTTGCACGACGGCCCCGGGCGCCTTGCGCGCCCGAGGGTCAGGTTCAGGAAGACGAGGATCGATTGGCCAGAACGTCGCTGTACTTGGCGATGCTGGCGTCGATCTTGTCGATGGCCATGCCCGCCGCATCGGCTTCCATGGCACCGGCCGCCGCCGCGACGGCCGCGGCGGCACCCACCAGCAGATCCGTGACCAGGGCGCCCAGGGCATCCTCGGCGGCGCCTTTCACGTTCTCTTTGACGATGTTCTCGGTCATCTGCTTGAGCAGCACCGACTGCGCCGCCAGGGCCAGCTTGCTGACCCCGTCGAAATACCCCGCCGCCGACTGCGCCACCAGGCCGGCGGCCTGGCTGATCATCATGTCCGGCGCTGCGGCGATCTGCGCCGGGGCATAGCTGAAGGTCTGGGCATTGGTGAACTGCACCGCCTGGACGATCTGGCTGTTGAGCGCATCGGTGCTGTCGGTGCTGGGGGTGCCGGCCTGCTTGAGCAACTGCGCGTTCATCGTCTGCATCACCGAAGGTTGCGCGGCGGCGGGCGGCGCTGAAGGCGCAGGGTCGGCCGCCCCATTGGTGCCGGTCGACCCGGCCTCACGAGGCTTGGCCGCTTCCGTCTCCGGACCGGAGCCGGCCGCCGCGCTCGCGGTGTCATCCGCCGCAGCCGCGGGTGGGGTTTTCTTCTTGAACCATGCCATGACGATTCTCCCGGGCGGTCAGCCCTACTCGCCGATCGCCATGATCAGCGCCACGGCCTTGGACACCACCGCATTGGAGATCTGGTTGAGCGCCTGCTGGCTGTTGACCGCGTTCTGCAAAGACAAGCCGGCCGAGTGGCTGGCCACCTGGTACAGCGAGGCGATGGCCTGGGCCGGAGCCTCGGCCACGACCTTGACGTTGGTCTGGGTGACGGCATCGGTGATCTGCGAGTTGACCATTGGATCGGGCATACATCTCTCCTTAGATGGAATGGCCCACCGCAGAAGGCGGCGGCACCGGCTACAGCATCGAAAACAGGCTCACTGAACAGGAACGCCCGAGCGAGCCGGCTGTGAAACCTGAGGCCACATCAACGCAACTGCGCCCGCAACAGCTGCACATACTTGCGCGCCAAGGGCTGGTTCATGCCCAGCTCGGCGGCGATGTGGGGATAGGGCAGGTCGTCGACAAACTTTAGTTCAAACAGGCGGCGCTTCTTCGGCGGCAGTTGCGCCACCCGTCGACTGAGCAGGGCCAGGGTCTCCAGCAATTCCACTTGGTCGAGCACCGACATCTGCGGGGCCTCCAGTTGCTGCAGCGGGTCATCCTCGAGCCCGGCGAAATCCACAAACAGGCGCTGCTCCCGGGCCTGCCGGCGGCAGCTGTCGACAAACACATGATCAAGCACCAGGAACAGAAAGCCCTGGGGGTCGCGAATCCGCTCCGGCGAGCGGCGAAAGAACAGCAGCGCCTTGATCGCCGTGGCCGCCAGCCACTCTTGGGCGCCATCGGCGTTGCCCCGCGCCAACTGTCGGGCGCGGCGCTGCAAACTGGGCAATACCGCCCTCCAGCTGGCCTCGAACAGTTGGTCCGACAGGCCCGCTTGCAGGCCGCCCGGCATGGAACAGTTCATCTCCTGCACCTCCCTGTGCCCCGTGATTGCACGGTTCTGGCTGCAGGTTGCGCGCAGGTACGAATAAGCTTCAGCAGGAAAAACTGCCACTACGGCCCGGGTTTCCGGGGGTTGCGACGGACAACCACCAGCCGATGAAAACCGGCGTGGACGCCCCGAGTCGACATAGGTATGATGTCGCCCGCACTGCACTCGTAGCTCAGCTGGATAGAGTACTGCCCTCCGAAGGCAGGGGTCGTGGGTTCGAATCCCGCCGAGTGCGCCATCTTCAGCAAAAAAGCCCCAGGTCTTACGGCCTGGGGCTTTTTTGTTGATCCGCGATGCAAAACGGCGCAATGCCCGGCCGGCACCCCGCACACATGACGGCCCCGGGCTGTCCTGGCGAGGCGCAACTTGCTACATTCGCCGCCCCCGGACAGGAGGTCCCGATGCTGCGCCATCCCCTGCACAATCAACCCTTCGAGCCCCAGATACGCGACTGGGTCACCTGGTTCATGGGCTATGACATGCCCCCGGCCCTGGATGCCGAACTGAACCGCTACAACCCCAATGACCCGGACGACCGCGAATACCTGGTCCGCCACTACGGCCTGATGCGCCACGGTTCCCGGGAGAATTTCCGGCATCGACAGCGGTTGGTGGAGGTGCTGCAAGCGGCCCTGGATGACCCGGACTATGACTTCGAACAGATCTGGGAGCCCATCGAGGACGACTACGAATACGATCAGTGGCCCAGCAACTGGCCAGGGGTGATCGACAACAGCCGGGACCTTTTCCAGCGCCTGCTGAACGCGGCACGGGAGCGCTGGCAGGAAGACCTGGTCCGCGCGCAATTGCCTTCGCTGGCAGAGTGCCGGGCAATCCCGCACCGTGAGCGTTTCGGCAAGGACTGGCTGTTCGGCATCGACAACCCTGAAGCCTGGCGGGCCGAGTTCGATGTGACCGCCACGCCCTATGACCTGGAGACCTCGGGCCCGCAGTTCCAGGGCGAGCAACTGAGCCTGCACCTGAGCGGTGAACTGCCGCGCTTGTCTGTGCCTGCCAGCTGGCCGGTGATCGAGGCGGCGACCCACTGCAGTTTCGTGCTCAAGGTCCAGGGCATCAGCGAACTGGCAGTCAGCGGCACGCGCTTCGACGGGCGCATGCGCACCCAGCTCACTCGCCTGGACCCCGGTTATCACCTACGCCTGGAAATCGGCTTCGATTGCGTGATCGAATGCGTGGCGTTATCTGTGAGCATCGCCGACGTCAAGGGAACACCCGATGAAAAGCAACTTTGAAGTGGCTCTGGAGCGCGAGGAAGTGCTGCAGTTCTTTCGCGGCCAGGGCCAGTACCTGACCCGGGACGGCGATTGGGACGAGCACCTGTACTGCATCAATTGGCCAGGGATCTTCGCCTACCTGCGGGACAACGCCGAAGGCGCACAGCAACTGAGCGCCAGCTTCGAGCGCTACGCATACAGCGTCGAGGAAAGCATTGAGGACTGTTTCGGCCTGCGGGAAAACCTGTTCTGCTACTACTCGACCCGAGCCCGCTGGGCGCCCGAGAGTGTCGACCTGCTGGGGCAATTGCCGGAGCCCTGCCGGCGGCGGATCGTGCAGCGCCTGAGCTGGTATCGCTGGCAAGTGGAAAACCACGCCCGACTGCTGCCGGAACGGGCCCGGCGCATGACCGCGGACGGTGCCTGCGCCGAGTTCATCGAGTTGCCCGCCACCCCCTACGCCTGAGCGCAGGGGCTGCCGAATCATTCCTCCTCGACGGCGTCGGAGTGCGGGTCCGCCTGATCGTCTTCGTCGTCGGCCTGCTGATCGAGGTCCTCGCCCTCTTCAAGGCCAAAGTCCTTGCGGCTTTCCTTGATGGCCTGGCGCAGCTCCGCCCCCTTGATCGGGCAGTTCAACATTGCAGCAATACGGTCGATGCGGGGTGCCATGACCGGCCTCTCACTTTCTGGAAACTGGGCAGATAGTGCGCGTTTTCCGCTGCGACAGCCAACCCCCGCAGCTTATTGACGACGCAAGGCTTGCAGGCGCGCGTCCAGATCCTCCTGTGGATAAGTTTCCTGCAGCTGGAGCAGCAGCTCGGCCGCCGCGCGGTTCTGGCCCTCGTCCCATAGACGCAGCACTGTCTGCAGTTGCTCATTCAATCGCTTGATCGCCCGGGGCGCGACCGGCGCCGACATGCGCTTGGCCATCTTGCTCGCCTCGACCCTGGGCTCGGCCAGCGCGGGAGGCGCGGCATCACTGAGCGCTTGCATATGCGGCGCGGCGGCAAAACTGCCCACAGGTTCCGCCGGAGCGATTGGCGCTGGGGCAGCAGGCGCCGGGGCGCTCAAGGCTCCGGCCAGTTCGGCGGCAGGTGGCGCCGACTCACGCGCCATGGGCGCCGCAGGCGCTGGAGCGGGTTTGGGGACAAAAGCCTGTTGTTGTGGATAGTGCTCCGGGGAGGGCCGCAGCAAACCGATGACCAGCGCCACGCCAAACAGGCTGGCAAAAGCCAGTTGATAACGCGGCCGCAGGCAGGCCTGCATCCAGCGTTGCCAGAGGCCGGGCCTGGGCGCCGGGGCTTCGCGGCGGGCAGTGGCCAGGATCAGGGCGTCGAGATGGGCCGGCGGCTCCTGGGTACTGTGTTGGCGGATATGCGCCAGTATCTGCTCTTCGGGGGTTGGGGTCTGTGGGGCGTCAGTCATGTGAGTACCTCCTCGGCCAGGAGCCGACGCAATTTTTTCAACGCATAGCGGAAACGGCTTTTCACCGTTTCCAGGGGAGCCTGGGTCAGGCTGGCGATTTCTGGCAGTTCCAGGTCGCCGTGGGCCCGCAGCAGGAACACCTCGCGCTGGTCTTCGGGCAGGTCCTGCAGGGCGGCTTCGATACGCTGCTGGTCGCGGCACAGGCTCAGTTGCTGTTCGGGGCCGGGGGCATGGTCGGCTTCACCGTGCAGTTGTTCGTCATAGCTATCGTGCAACGGGTTGCGCTGGCCGTGCTTGCGCCAGTGGTCGATCAAGCGGTTGCGGGCAATCTGGTACAGCCAGGTACGAAAGCTGGCCCGGCCCTGGGGCTGGCTGGTGCTGCGGATCAGGCTGAGCCAGGTTTCCTGGTAGACCTCATCCGCCAGCTCGGCCTTGCCGCACAGGCCCAGCACAAAGCGATACAAGCCCTGGCGATGGCGCTGGTAAAGCACCTCGAAAGCTGCAGGATCTCCGGCACGGTAACGCGCCAGCAGCGCTTCATCGCTGCTGGCATCGGTGGACACTTGGGGAGCAGACATGGGGCGGATGAACTCCTGTTCACTGCTCGTTATGGGTCTATTCAAGGCGGCTCTGCACTTGGCTCATGTCCAACGGCTGAGCCTCGGCCTGGGCAGCATTTCCCGTCTGGGTTTTCGGCGCCTGAGTTTGCAGACTTTGCGCCAGCTCCACCAGTTGTACGAACTCGCCGCGCAGTCCGTAAGGATCTTCGCCCTTGGCGCCGCGGGCCAGCTTGGCGGTGTCGCTCAAGCTGAAGTTGCCGGTGTAGCGGCCGTCCTTGAGTTGCTGGGAGAACGCCGCCACCGCAGCGGCGAAGCGCAGGTCCGGGCTGGCCTCGGCCAGCTTAGCCGGCTGCTGCGCGCTGATCGGCCGTTCGATCAAACGACTGCTGCCACCTTGCGGCGCCTTGTAGCGCACCCGCAGCATCGCCAGTTCGCCCTGCTTGCCACTCTGTTGCGGCGCCTTGGCCTGGGCATAGCGCAGCGGCTCCAGCCAACCCTTCTCGCCCACCGGGACAATTTCATACAACGCGGTAACCGTATGCCCTGCGCCGATTTCCCCGGCGTCGACCTTGTCGTTGCTGAAATCTTCTCGCTTGAGTGCACGGTTCTCATAACCCAGCAGGCGGTATTCGCTGACCTGGGCCGGGTTGAATTCCACTTGCAGCTTCACGTCCTTGGCCACCACCGCCAGGGTCGAGCTGAGCTGGTCCACCAGCACCTTGCGCGCTTCGCGCAGGTTGTCGATGTAGGCGTAGTTGCCGTCACCGGCATCGGCCAGTTGCTCCATCAGGTGCTCGTTGTAGTTATCCACACCGAACCCCAGGGTGGTCAGGGAGACACCGCTCTTGCGCTTCTCGGCAGCCATGGCCTTGAGGCTGTCGAAGTCGCTGACGCCGACGTTGAAGTCGCCGTCGGTGGCCAGCAGGATGCGGTTGATGCCCTGGTCGATAAAACCCTGCTGGGCCATCTGGTAGGCCAGCTGGATACCCGAGGCGCCCGCCGTGGAACCACCCGCGGTGAGCTGGTCGATGGCAGTGCGGATCTTCGCCTTGTCACGACCGGACGTGGGCTCCAGCACCACCCGTGATTCACCGGCGTAGACCACCAGCGACACCCGGTCCTGGTCCCGCAGTTGATCCACCAGCAGCTTGAGAGTGCTTTTCACCAGGGGCAGGCCTTCACGGCGATCCATGGAGCCGGAGACATCCACCAGGAACACCAGGTTGGCCGGGGCCAGCTCCGCCACCGCGCGATCCGATGCCTTGATGCCGATGCGCAGCAGGCGGGTATGGGGGTTCCACGGCGACGGCGCCAGCTCGGTGGTCACGCCAAAGGGCGAGCCGTCCGTGGGCAGGGCGTAATCGTAGGGGAAGTAGTTGACCAGCTCCTCCAGGCGCACCGCGCCCTCCGGCGGCAGGCTGCCCTGGTTGAGCAAGCGGCGGACGTTGGCATAGGCACCCGTATCGACGTCGGCGCTGAAGGTCGAGACCGGTGCTTCGGCGACGCTGTGGATCGGGTTGGCCGGTAGTTTCTGGTACTGCTCCCGGGGCTCGTCGCGGTAACCAGCCACCAGCGAATCCCGTGAGCTAATGGGCGCCGGCATCGGCGCTGACAACCTCATCGGATGCACAGCGCGCTTGGCCATGGTGGCATCGGCGTGCTGCACCTCGTACTGCGCTTGAGGCGCAGCCTGCAATGCTCCCTGGGTTGACGAGCCGGCAGCGGATTCGGGCTTGGACGACACACCACAGCCGGCAACTGCCAGCAACAGGCCGGCGGCAAAACCCTGGGCGGCCGGACGAAGGAAATGCACGGGAAGGGACATGGGGCTGACCTCGGAAAGAAATGATCCATTCCTCCCTTCAGACGACGCCCCTGGGCGATTCGGGTTAAGCCTTCGAAAAAAATTTCACTCAGCGTGAATAGCGGCGCACCACACTGCTGTTGCGCAGCACGTGACCGTTGATCTTTTCCAGCAACTGGGCACGGGTCAGCCCGGCGGGCAGGGCTTCCGGCGGCAGGTCCAGGGCGTAGATCTGGATGATGTAGTGGTGCGCGCTGTCACCCACCGGCGGGCATGGGCCCATATAGGAAGTACCGTTGCGGCTGTTGAGGCCGGCCAGCCCTTCCAGGTTCGGCTTGTTGCCGGCACCGGCGGGAATCTGCCGGGTGGTGGGCTTGATGCCGTAATGCACCCAGTGATCCACGCCCTGGCCCTTGGCCCCGTCCGGGTCGTGCATGACGATGGCGTAGCTCAAGGTCCCGGTTGGGCCCGCTGTCCAGCTCAAGGCCGGGGAATTATTGTGCCCGCCACAGCCCTTGGCATCGCTGGCATTGCCGGTGGTGAACAGCCGGTCATCCGAGACCCCGGGAATGTTCAGGGTAAAACGCTCCTGTGCCTGCACGGGAAACTGCAGGCACAGCAGCACGGCACCAGCGGCCAGCCAAGTATTGCGGGAGGCAAAGCGAGACATACGAAAGCACCTTATTTGCGGATGAGATCAGGGTGAGCACAAGACTATAGCCTGCACGAAAGAGCGCACTCCTTCACACCAGGCAAGGGAGCAGATTGAGCTTGAGGACGGGGGTAGTTGTAAATGAATATTTCAGACAGGAATCGCAATGGCGACCACCTTCCACGGCCGGCCGGAAAGAGCGGCGGGCCTCAGTCCCGGTGGGCCTGCATGAACTGGCGCAGCAATTGGTTGATCCGCGTCTGGTAACCCGCGCCCTGGCCCTTGAACCACTCCAGCACTTCGGCATCCAGGCGAATGGTCACGGCCTTCTTGCCCGGCAGGTGCACCTCGGCGCGGCGAAAGAAATCGTCATTTAGCTCGGGAATATCAGAAGTATCGATGCCCTGGTCATCGGTTTTCGCCAGGCGATCCCAATCAGTTTTCGATCCGTTGGACATAATATTTAGCCTCCCGCTTAGTGGCTTTTCGCGCCGAGATAATGCGCACCGCATGACCCCGCCGCTCGGTATGGACCACCACGCCCACCAGGGTCCTGATCCAACCGAGGCTGATCCAGCGTTCCTCGTCGTAGTCCAGGCGCTCATCGCGCAAGGACAGCATCGGGCGCTGAAACATCAGCACCGCATCGTTGAAATCGATGCCGTGCTTGAGGATGTTGGCGTGGTTCTTGGCCTCGTCCCATGCAACGTATATGAGCAATTCCGTATTTACAAATGTACATACAGGCTAGCCGACCGTTCGCCAAAAGCGCCCTGGCTAAACACCTGGAAATACAGTCGCAAGCGGGATGGATGTGTGCGGAAAAAGCCCTACAACGCTCTCGGAAAAGACGCCACCACACTTGCCTTGCACCCTCGCAAGCCCGCGGCTTATAGTCCGGCCGTCGCCCATATGGCGACCTAGCTTGGCGACCGGAGTAACGAGTACATCGATCCATTAAGCGAGGTGTACTAATGAACCGTTATATATCCCTAACCGGCCACGACTGCCTGATTCCTTCCCTGCTGATCGACACCTAGGCGCCCATCGATGTGCTGCACGACGCCGCAGCCTTTCGCATCCGCGCCGCGACCCCACTGCTGGAGAATTTCGCCGCCGAGCCCCTGCGCAGCGAACCGGTGGTTTTGCAGGAACTGACCCTGGTGTGCCGCATCCTGCTGCGCGATGGCTGTGATCTGCTGGATGTGACATCACGGCGCCTGCAACCGCAGGCCGAACTCTAAACACCCCAGGGCGGCTTCCCGGCCGCCCATTCTTCATAAGGAAATGCCATGCATAAACCCGCAACAGAAATCCCCGAGCGCCAGATCCGCGCGCTCTACGACGCCGACACCATTCGCGTCTACCAGGCCTACTCCGACAGCATCGCCGACGCCGCCCTGGCCCACGGCACCTTCGTCTCCCCACCCTTCAAGATGGAGCGCATGACCTGGATAAAGCCGTCCTTCCTCTGGATGATGTACCGCGCCGGCTGGGGTTTTAAGGACGCCGGACAGACCCGCATCCTGGCCATCGACATCAGCCGCGAAGGCTTCGAATGGGCCCTGGCCAACGGCTGCCTGAGCCATGTCGACGAGTCCATGAGCAAGGAAGAGTGGTTGAAGTTGAAAGACCAGTCGCCGGTGCGGATTCAATGGGACCCGGAGCGTGACCTGTACCTGCGGCCCCAGGAACATCGCGCGATCCAGATCGGCCTGAGCAAGGAGGCCGTGCAGCTGTACGTGAACCAGTGGATACAGCGGGTTATCGATATCACGCCGTTGGCGCACTCGATTTATCGACTCATTCAGGAAGGGGACTTGGAGGGGGCCAGCAGACTGCTTCCGCAGGAGCGGGAGTATTCAAGGGAGGTTGATGTATAGCCTGTACTTTCGGAAGTTGCAGCTAAGTTAATAAAAGAACTAACTTATTCACTTTAGAGGCTTAACAAACAACAATCGCCACCTGATCAATCCCACTTAAAATCAGGTGTGATGGTACATAAAACCCCTGCATGACCAAGCATTTTCCTGACCCGAGAAACCTCAACAGCCTGCCCGGAGAACAGAAGAAATTGGCCTTTCTGGACATTAATAAATTGCAACCTATCACTTCGGACAAAACTCGCACATGAGTTTCGCTTCTATACCCCCCATACCGAAGACCATATATTCTTGCTCGTCGACTCTAACATCTGAAATATGCGTAGAGACCAAAGGTCAACCAAAACCGGAGCACCTTAACCCTTGGCCAGAACCTTTTTTAAATATATTGAGTTTCTTTTAACAGAAGATAAATAGGAAAGGAAATATTTATTTCATTACGACTTACTAAATAAAACTCCTTGAGTACATCTTCTAGAGTCAAGTCGTGATACAGCCTGCAACCTATCTACGGCCCAACGGCGACACGTTCGCCCAAAGAAGCTTCAAAAACAAATTCAGAACATTTCAAGCTTGAGAAACCCAACATTTATCACTGACCACGCCCTTAACTTACTCACCACATTCTCCACATCATCTAACAAACGTATATACTGATCCAGAGAATTGAAGATTTACTTCACGACTCACTCGGGGCCATTCTCGAAACCTATCTTATCGAAAACCACTTAAGAACTGACAATACGACTATTATTGCCCACGCCTGATTAATTCAAGCATATTGGCACCGCCCTTAAAAAAACCAGTAATTTCGCCATCATCCCTTGTGAATTTTATACCTACTACCTCGCCCCCTAACTTTTGTAGAGCTATTGATGCCCGTATCACTTCATGCGAATGAGAGACAACCGAGGTTTCGTTGCCATTCTGAACCGATACTTCACTTATGTTCTGTTCGAACATATTACGCTCCGAATCATACACCCACGAAGACCTCTGAATAATTTTTTGCGAGGCATCTCCATCATCAATGACCAAGTAATCAATCGCAGTACCATCATCCTTAAGGACCAATAGAATTATCCCCGTCGAAGCTCCCTCATTGATATTAATAAACCAGACTCCATACAAATCACTTTTTTGTAGAGCGTACTTGTGGACTTTCCGTCTAAAGATGCCTTTTCACCTCCACTTGCAGATTGTCCAGAAATCACTAGCGAAATGAGTAGCAGGGCAGCAATACGAATATACTTCTTTTTCTCAACCACTATAGCTCTCTCCCTAACACCAAAAATATCTCGAATAAAAACCAAGCACTTAACTTCACATCAGCATTTTTCTCTCACAACTCCACACCAACCTAACCATATAAGAGCCTTACATAACTAGAAATCACCAACATAAAAAGGAAAATCCACGTACTCCTCCCGACAAAATTCAAACACCAAACGATGCATATTTCTCACACTTTCAGCATTTTTATGCATTACCCTCTGAAGATTTACTCCGTACTCAACATATGGCACGACACCTTGACTCACCTTTACCTCTTCTAAAAATCGCCGCCCACCATATTCTAAGTAAAGCGAATACACTCCATCGCCTTTCGCTTCACAACTCACAACAATTAACCTCATATATTACTTCCCTATCGTGCTCTCTAGGCTACCAAGAACTTCTTTACCATCTGTCATCGTCATAGCTGAACAAGCAGGACCACATACCGGCAGCTCATCCTGTGAAATAAAATACCCTTTCTGCTGATATGAGATAGTTGACCCTCTTTTAATGGCACCACCAACTCCATTAATGTAACCCACAACTGCGCTCGAACTGACACCTCCCTTTGCTTCTAAAAAATCACAATCGGATTAAAGTAACTGGAAACTCAATGTCCTCGCCGTCAACATACATCCAGGATATTAAGAACAAATTTTTGGATGTTTTTTTGATCAAATGGCATGAGTGACATCACAGACTCGTCCAATTCGTCACTATACTCAACACCTCTTATATCTGAGTCACCATGCATCTTCCCGGTTAGTTTTCACTCAAAGCCGTCAACTAGAAAAACATAAAGAATCCCCTGAGAGTCCTCAGAATAAAAAATCGACCGAATTACAACACTACTGCTTATATACGGCTTGCCCATTCCACACGTCCTTAAAGCTATCAACACCTATCTTATATTGATTTCCATTGAACGGGTCTTTAATCAACACTCGGCCCGCGTCATCAATCCCATTAACAACAACCCAACGCCCTATTTTATTTCCCGAACCCCACATCATTGCACTCCACGAGCCTGTTTTATTCAATGCATTAAAACTAGAAGTATCAACAGTATTATCTGCCCAACCAGAGTCAAATTTATCCGGCTTGTTTGCCAACGTACTCATAGAGGTAAGCTCTGTCCCCAGCTCAACTTGAGTAGCAAAAATCCCACGATCTCTCAGCATCATCTCACCGCAGGCAACTCCACAACCTGTGGGAGTAATTTGCTTTACAACATACTGAAGAGCCCCGGCGTGAACCGGGGATCTTTAACTTTAAGCATTAGATAAAATCAAGACGTCTATATCTGAGAAAACTCTATTAAAGCGTTTTTTGATGACTCAATAACATCAGCCCATTCAGGCTTTGTCAGATAGTCCTCATCCGCAAGACAAGTCCCATATTTATCGAAAACCTTATCAATACTCTTAACAACATCGGAAATTGCTCTTGCTTCGTTTTCCCCTCTAAGCACAATTCCGATCCAAGAACGAGGGTCGGTTGCTAAATCGGTATCATCGTATAAAAAATGAACAGTGTAATTAAACTCATCATAGGCTATATCCGAGTCAGATCTAGACACCCATGCTCTGTATTGATAATCAGCACTGGACAACCCCTCCAAGTAGGAAATCAGTTCGTCTCTCATCGTAGGATATTCTAGTTCGGAGAGTTCCAAGTTTTCCATTTTTTATACTCACTCAATGGGATATGAACTTGCTCTGCATGATCTTTAATAGACCCTATAACAGGTTTACCATCTCTACCTATAACCTGACCATTCGACCTAACAATAACGTGATCCACTTGCTGAGTTGGCTGACTTATATGAGGTTCCCCCTTATCTACCCGAACACCATTTCCTTTGTTTTGGGGGTCTTGCCATCTAAACCCAGTGCCTTTTTTATTTGGAGAAACAGCCCAACTTGCTGGAAATTTATTAATTGTAGTATCTGGTACATCCCAAATTTTTGGTAGTTTACTAATCCCAGTTTCAGCATCTGTCAAAGCACTTGTCGGATTAGGATTCTTGGCGGTTTGCCCTGCACCACCAGCACTCCCTACTTTTGAGAACACTCCCACCATGCTGCCAAGCGTAGCCAGTAAGCTCGCATCCTCTACGACTTGCAACCCAACGCGAACCCAGTTTCCATTAGCCAAATTGACTGCCCGGGTAGCCTCCCCAATTGCCTGACCTATACCTACGCTGTCGCCCGCATACGTCACCGTCGTGACGGCCATATGGGTAGCAACATTGCGCTCACAAGCAGCGTTCCCTTTACATAGAGGCAGCACTTTCTCTGTGTAAACCGCCTGTACGAACTCTTCCCAGCCCGCCTGAGCCTCTTTTGTCTCCAGTCCGCCCTGCCGGTAGGAAGTTTCCTTCCATGTGTCGTAAGTTTTCAGACAAGCTTGCAGCCCTCCGGAATCACCACAGGATGCTTTGAGTTCGTTGCCAAATTCCGCTACTTGGTCCTTACCCAATTGATGGCCAAAAATATTGACCCCTGTTCCTAAATGATTATTTTCCACAGCATTCTTGCCAGCCCCGGCACCCGCAATTGCGCCCGCGCTATCGCCTTTCGCAATTCCCCCCGCAAGCCCAGCGGCTAACGTTGATAGCGCAGCCACTGTCTGCTTTTGTTCTTCACTGAGGGAGCTGGTATCGCTGGTGCCATACAGCTGCTGGGTGATCAATCGAGCAGCCAGCTCTCCACCAGCAGCACCTGCAGCGCCCGCTATTGCCGAGTTACCTTGGGCCTGAGCAACGGCAGCTCCCAGCACCGCGTGAGCCATGGTGTTGAGGGCTGGATTGTCACCCGTGGTTTTCTTGATCAACTGCGCCAGGTACGGTGCCGAGGCGCCGGCCAGAGCTGAACCGATGTCACCACCCGCCAAGCCTTGCAAGGCAGCAGTCACCGCTTGAGCAACTCGCTGGTAATCACCACCCGTACCGTATTTGCCCATGATCTGCTGATAGGCATCAGTAGCAATCAGCTTCGTCTGGTACTTCTCAACCTCCTCTTTGCTGGCATTGCTTCCTGGTCGATAAATACCTTTCTCTTCAAGTTCCTTGCTCGCCTCTTGATCGGCCTTCAACTGCCCCTCGGTCCGAACAATGTCCGTCACCTGAGTGCCAATCTCGCCAATCAGTTGCACCTCCCGCAGGCGCTTCTGCTCCTTCTCCTTGTCGAAGATCGGGCTGATGCTGCCATTGGCGTGTTCGACGTCGCGGCTGAGGGTGGCAACATCCTGCTTCTGCTGGCCTGGATCACGAATGTCCAAAGTGCCGTTGGAGATTGCCGATGAGGTGGTGCCGCTGGCGCTGCCGCCGTGGTTGTAGGCGATCAACATGCCGCTGGGCATGTTGCTGGTGAAGCCATCGGCACCGCCGTTACCGCTGCTGACGCTGGCGCTCTGCATCTGGCTTTTGTATTCGGCCTCGTTCTTGAGGTCGCTCCAGCCCAGGGTGCCGGTGCTCAGGCGGTTTTTGTCGGCTTCTGCGGTGCTGGCGATGACGCTGCCATCGAGCTGGGTGTGCTTGCCCACTTCAACCTGATAGCCGCCCTTGCCGGCGAACAACCCGGTCTGTTCCTGCACGCTCTGGTACTTGGAGTCGATCTTGCTCTGGCTGACGCTGACCGAGGCGCTGCCCGTCATCGTGCCGAACGTGAAGCTGGCACCGCCGCTGACATTGCTCTGCTTGGACTTGTAGTCGTCGGTGTCTTGCAGACTTTGCAGCGTGAGGTCGCGCCCGACCTTGGCCGTGATCTTGTCCGCATTGACCTGCGCGCCCTTGAGCGCGGCGTCCCGCCCACTGATCAGGCTTGCCTGGTTACCGGCGTCCAGGGTGGTCTCGGTCCAGGTGGTACCGGTGCCTTTTTCCTTGCCCACGCCCTTGTTGCCGTTGGCGAAGATGCTCAGGCCTGCGCCGTTGGGGCCAACGCCCAAACTGACGCCAATGGCGCCGCCGCTGCTGCTGTTCTTGCCATCAAGCTTTTGCCGGTTGGCCGCGGCCTCAAGCTGAATGTCACGCTCAGCGGCGAGCAGCACGTTATTACCCGCCTTGAGTTGGCTGCCTTGCACGCGGATATCGCCATCCGCCCCTGCGGTACCGCCACCGGCAGCCACAATGGAAAGGTTGTTGCCACTGGTCAGGCTACTGCCCTGACTGACCACCTGCTCCTGAGTCTGCTTGGAACTGGACTGCTGCGAGCCCAGGGAAATGCTGATACCGACGAACTGGCCAATGTTATCGCCGTTCATCCCGCCGCCCTGTTGGGCCGCTTGCCAGGCCTGGACACCGGTCAGGCCAGCCTTGATGCCTTGCAGGGCAGAGAGGCGGCTATCGTCCTCCTCCTTGGCTTGCTTGGTGGTCTGGTACGCGGCGTCGACGGCACTGCCGACGGTTCCGGACAGCGCCAGGGTCAGGCCGCTGGTCTTGGTCTTGGAGGTTTGCTCGCTCTTGTTGTGATTTTCCGCCGCGAGGATGTTGACGTTCTGCCCGACGAGACTGATGTCCTTGCCGGCGATGACGTCGGAACCTTTAAGAGTCAGGTCCTTGCCGGCCTGGATATCGACGTTGCCCAGCACACTGCCAATGGTGCTGGCCTTGGCGTTTTCGGTGGTGCTGGACGAGGTGTTCTGAGCGCTAGTTGAACCCAGGGTGAAACCAATCCCACCACTGCTCAACAAGCCGGACTTTTTCTTCGATGTCGAATGGCTTTGCTCGTAGGTTTCGGTGGCGCTATCGATCTCGACATTGCGCCCTGCAACCAGGCTGGTGGAGTGGGTGGAGACAATATCGCTGGCGGTCGCGCCAATATCCTGGCCGGCGCGGATGACCACCGTATCACCACTGACAGAGGAGCCCTGCTGGGTGACGGAGTTGTTGCTGTCGATCCGTGTTTTTTGGCTGCTGGACAGCCCGGAACTGCTGGTCTTGGTCTTGCGGTAATAGCTGTAGTCGCTGTTCTGCCCAGCGCTGAGGTTCACATCACCGCCCGCATAGAGATACGCCTCATCCCCCGCCGTCACCCGACTGGCCGTCAGCGCAAGGTCCTCACCGGCCTTGAGCGCCACATTGCCGCCGGCGACCAAGGTGGTGCCTACCTGCTGAACATGATCCTCCTGGCTGGTGACCTTCTTGGTCTTGCTATACGCATGCTGCTCATTGGCCGCTGAAACCAGGCTCAGGTTTTCCGTGGCGGTCATCGCCACATCGCGCTTGGCTTCGATCTGGCTGGCGATGGCGGTGATGTCGCGC
>NZ_JAFEVP010000006.1:0-530559 GCF_017947325.1 Pseudomonas sp. MWU349
GGCCCTGGCGATCGAGCGCTAACCTCCCGAAACCGCCCCTTGTAGGAGCTGGCTTGCCAGCGAAGGCGCCCCTGAGAGCGCTTTCGCCAGCAAGCTGGCTCCTACAGGCAAGGCGTGCGCACGATCGCCTTCGCCAGCAAGCTGGCTCCTACAGGCAAGGCGCGTGCACGATCGCTTTCGCCAGCAAGCTGGCTCCTACGGGCAAGGCGTGCGCATGATCGTCTTTGCCAGCAAGTTCTCTCCCGCTACGCCAGGTCCAGCTGTACGCCATCCACGGCACCCTCCACCGTCCATTGGCGCGCCCAGTCGCTGTCTTGAACCACACTGCTATGGCCCTGGTAGACGACACTCAATTGGGCAGCCTGGGCAGCATTGGCATTGCAGATCAGATACAGGTCGGCACTGGCATCCGCTTGCAGGACATACAGAACCACGTTGCCTTGGGCAGGTATGTTGACGTTGGCCAGATTGTTGCCCTGGGCGGTATTCCTGATGGCAACTTGCTGCGCAGCGGCGGTGTTGTTGCGTGCGTGAATGGCAATAGGCATTTTATTTGACTCCAGAACTGGTCAGGGGGTTGAGTCGCTACGGTCCGGGCCTGCACCTGAGGCTTGCCACGAGATCAGCCGACCGCAGGGCTATCCTCGGTAACTGTCTGCCGCCATACGAGAGGGACATGTTTCCCTGAAACGCCGACACGCCCTCTTCACCAACAAGCTGAACATTGGGCCACGCCCCCCATCAGCCTGAGCAATTCACCCCTTGCCCTCCCTGGACTATCCGCCCGACCTGCTCTTGCAGTGCCTTGGCCTGGGTGCGCAGGGCTTCACTGAAACCCTCGACAAAACTCGACGAGGGCCGGTAATCCGGGCGGATCAGCATCACCCGATAGGGCACCGACAATTGCAACGGACGGATCGCCAGGCCGCGCCCGGCCTCTTCCATGGCACTCAAGGGATTGATGATCGCCACCCCGAGCCGCTGGCGCACCATGGCGCACACCGAAGCTGCGTTGGTGGTTTCCACCACTATCCGGCGATCCACCCCGGCCTGGCGAAAATGCTCGTCCAGGGTCTGCCGGTAGATATCCAGGCCCGAGAGGTTGATAAAGTCCTGGCCGCGAAAATCCGCAAGCGTCAGCCGTGGCCTGGCCAGCAGCGGATGGTCGTCCGCGAGGATACAGACCATGTCGGCGCAGAACAGCAGCTCGCCCTGGGTGCCCCGGGGCAAGTGCTCGCTTTCGGTCAGGCCCAGGTCATGGCGCTGGGCGCTGAGGGCCTCTTCCAGCAGCGGCGATTCCTGGGCGGTAATGCTCAGGCCGATCCCCGGGTGCTGCGCCTGGAACTGCTTGCACACCGGCGGCAGCAGCGTCTGGGAGAACAGCGGCAGGCAGCTCAGGCTCAACTGGCCATGCTCGAAACGGCGAATCGACTGGGCCACGCTGTTGATCCGCTCCAGCCCCACATAGGCCCGCTCGACTTCCTCCAGCAACAGCAGGGCCTGGGCCGTGGGCAGCAGGCGCCCGCCTTCACGATCGAACAGGCGCAAGCCGGACAGCGTTTCCAGCCGTGCCAGCTCGCGACTCACGGTGGGCTGCGAAGTCAACAGCAGGCGCGCGGCGCCGGTGACGCTGCCGGCCTGCATGATGGCGCGGAACACTTCGATGTGCCGCAGGGAGATGTCCATGGCGGGAAACTCGCTTAATCAACCAACCCATATCAGATATGAATATCTTGGCAAAGAATAGATATTTTCTTGAATAGCCGCCAACGGGCATGCTGCTTCCATTCCCACTGACCACAGATTGCATTCGCCATGGCCATTCCATTTTCCCCCGCTCAACTTGTCGCCGCCGCCCGCCAGTACGGCACTCCGCTGTGGTGCTATGACGCCGCCACCATCCAGGCGCGCATCGCCCAGTTGCAGGCGTTCGACGTGGTGCGCTACGCCCAGAAGGCCTCGTCCAACCTGCACCTGCTGCGCCTGATTCGCGAGGCCGGGGTACGGGTCGATGCGGTGTCCCTGGGGGAAATCGAACGCGCCCTGCTGGCCGGCTTCAGCCCGGTGGATGCCGGCATCGTCTTCACCTGCGACCTGTTCGACGAGGCCACCCTGGCCCGGGTGGTGGAACTGCAGGTGGAAGTCAACGCCGGCTCCATCGACATGCTCCGCCAGTTGGGGGAGAAATCCCCGGGGCACCGGGTCTGGCTGCGGATCAACCCGGGCTTCGGCCACGGCCATAGCCGCAAGACCAACACCGGTGGCGAAAACAGCAAGCACGGCATCTGGCACGACCAGATGAACGAAGCCCTGGCGGTGATCCGCCAGCATGGCCTGCACCTGGTGGGCCTGCACATGCACATCGGCTCCGGGGTCGACTACGACCACCTGGAACAGGTGGGCGCGGCCATGGTGGCGGCGGTGAAATCCCTGGACCACGACCTCGAGGCCTTCTCCATCGGCGGCGGCCTGTCCACCCCCTACCGCGAGGGCGACACCCCGGTGGACGTGCAGCGTTACGCCAATGCCTGGAAAGTGGCGCGCCAGGAGATCGAGGCCTACCTGGGCCACGGCGTGCGCATGGAGATCGAACCGGGGCGCTTCCTGGTGGCCGAGGCCGGCTGCCTGGTCAGCGAAGTACGGGTGGTGAAGACCGCCGGCCAGCATCACTTCGTACTGGTGGATACCGGGTTCAACGACCTGATGCGCCCGGCCATGTACGGCGCCTACCACGGCATGAGCCTGCTGGACGCCGCCGGCCACCCGGTGGAGCGCCCGCAACAGCTGACCGTGGTCGGCGGCCCGCTGTGCGAGTCCGGCGACATCTTCACCCAGGACGACGAATGCCTGACCCCGCGCCCCCTGCCCCAGGCTCGGGTCGGCGACCTGCTGGTACTGCACGACACCGGCGCCTATGGCGCCAGCATGTCCTCCAACTACAACAGCCGCCCGCTGCTGCCCGAGGTGCTGTTCGAGAACGGCCAGCCGAGACTGATCCGCCGCCGCCAGCCACTGGCGGACCTGCTGGCGCTGGAACTGGGGCTGTAAGCCGCCCCTGGGGACTGATTCGAAGGATGGCACAGGGCAGCAGCCTCCCTGTGTCGTCCAGCCAAGGGCTGCAACCGCCCTACGACACCGGCGTTGAAGCGCAGAAGAATCTCGCCCTGGCCAACTACTGGTTTCTAAGGGCGGCCGAGCTCTCCGTGCAACCCGCTCCCCTTCACAGCCGCGGTGACCGGCTGATCCCCGACTTCATTAGCGAGATCCTGCATGCCTTCCCGCTCCCTGCGCCTGCTCTCCCTGAATCACCTGCCCGCTGCCGCCGCGTTGCTCTGGGGGCTATCCCTGGCAATCGTCCGGGCCTGGCAACCGATGGATTATTTCTGGGAGAACTTCGCCGCCTACTGGCTGCCCCAGGGGCTGATTCTCGGCCTGCTGCTGTGCACCCGGCCCACGCCGGCGCTGTTCACCGGCGTGGCCCTGGCCCTGGCCGCGCACCTGCAACTGTTCTGCCTGTGGATCAGTTCCCCGGAGGGCGCCTTGGGCTGGCTGTTCTATCTGTTCGACTTTCCCGGCGCGCTGATCGGCGCCGCCACCGCCCGCTACCTGGCCACGCGCGTGGCTCCCGGCAAGCCGCTGATCAATGGTCTGCTGGGGCTCGGCTGGGTGTCGTTGGGGCTGTGGCTGAACTTCAAGCTGATGATGTACAGCCAGGTCTGAAACGGGCCGGCGAATGCGGCCCGGTGGGGGGCTGAAACCCGCCCAGGCCACCAACGGCCCGGGCAGGCAATGCCTCAGTGGTGGCCGTGACTGAGGTTCGACAAGCGCCCGGACAGGGCCTGCATGGCCTCGCTGACCTTGTCCAGGGCCTGGGCGTCCCGGGCGTTGTCCTCGCTGATGCCGTGGATGCGCACCGCCAGTTCGTTGATCTCCTGGGTCACGTGGCTCTGCTGCTGGGCCGCCACCGCAATCTGCTGCGCCCGCTGGGAAATATCGTCGAAGCTGGTTACCGTGCTGGACAGCGCATCCGACGCACCGGACGCCTCGCCCACCGCCTGGCGGGTTCGGGTTTCGCCAGCCTGGATCGCCTGCACCGCCTGACGTGAGGCCTGCTGCAAGTCGTTGATCATGCCGCTGATCTCGTTGGCCGAGGTCTGGGTGCGGCCGGCCAGGGTCCGCACTTCGTCCGCCACCACGGCAAAGCCCCGGCCCTGCTCCCCGGCCCGGGCCGCTTCGATGGCGGCGTTCAGCGCCAGCAGGTTGGTCTGCTCGGAGATCGCCTTGATCACATCCAGCACCGCGCCGACCTGCTGGCTGTCCTGCTCCAGGCGCTGGATCACTGCCGCCGCCTCGGCCATTTCCGCGGACAACTGCTGGATCGACTGGCTGTTGGCATCGACCTTGTACTGGCCCTCCTGCACCACCACCAGGGACTGGCGCGCGGTGTCGGCACAATTGTTGGTGTTCTGCGCCACTTCCAGGGCACTGGAGGACATCTCGGTGATGGCGGTGGCCAACTGGGTGTTTTCCTGGCGCTGCTGCTCGGCACGCTGGGCCAGGGTGCTGCTGAGTTGACCCAGGCGCCCGGCTTCGTTCTGCAACTGCCGGGCTTCACTGGCGATCTTCTGCAGCATTTGCCGCAACTGCCCGGCATAGCGGTTCACCGCGGCGCGCAGGGCGCCGATCTCGTCGGCCCGGGCGACGTGCAGCTCGGCGTTGTCGCTGGCCTGGCCACTGCCCAGGGCATCGATCTGCCGGGTGGTTTCTTCCAGCTGGGCAATCAGCTTGTGCCCGGCCAGCCAGGCAAAGAACAGCAGCAGCGCCAGCAACGGCAGGAGGAACAGCAGGATCTCGGTGGTCATGGCCCGGGCCAGGCCGGTGACCTTCCGCTCCGGGGTCACCAGGCCGATGGTCCAGCCACTGCCGGGCATGCTGAACAAGCTGACCCGCGCCGCTTCCTGCAAGCGCCCATCCTCGTCCAGGTCCAGGCTGCGCACCTGCCCGGCCGGTGCCGGCTTGGCCAGGGCCCCCGCCACCGGAAGCAACCAGGGTTGCTGCTTGCTCAGGGCGTCGAAGCTGAGCATCTGGCCCCCGCTACCGGCCTGGGCATCAGGGAAATACAGCACGTTGCCGGCCTGGTCCAGGGCGAAGGCATAGCCGCCGGTGACCGCCCCCTGCTCCTTGAGGAAGCGCGCCAGGTCGTCCAGGCGCAGGTCGATGGTGGCGACCCCGGCAAAGGCACCGTCCTGGCGATAGGGCACGCTGCAGGTGGTCATCGGCACCTGGGTCACCGGGTCCTGATAGGCCTCGGACCACAGGCAACGCCCCGGCGCGCTGTTGCGGGCGCCGGTGTACCAGGCTTCATGGTGATAACCGGCGCTGCCGGCGGCGTTGTAGTCATCGGAAAATGCCAAGGGCCCGGCATCGCTGCGGGCCCAGAAGAAACTGCGGCGTTCCACGCCCGGGGTGAAGGCATTGGGTTCTGGCCAGATGCCGCCCCCGGCGATCGCCTTGTCGCCTTCATGGTCGATCACCTTGGGCAGGGTGGCCATGACCAGCGCCTGCTCCTTGGGCAGCCCTTCCAGCAGGTGGGCCATGCTCGCGGTCACCCCTTCGATGCCCGCCAACTGCAACGCCAGCTGGCGAACGATGGCGCTGCCGGTCTGCTCGATCAGTGCCGAGCTTGCCTCCACCACTTTGGGCTGCCCCCGTAAGGTCATCACGGCAAATACCGCCAGCGCCGTGAACAGCAATAGCAACACACTGCCGAGGGTCAAACGATGAGACAGACGAACCGGTAGCAAGGCCATGACGAACTCCATATCAATAGGCATTCAGAGCTTATCGACCAGGGTCATGGATCACTTGAGAAAAGAGTGACGCCGATCACGTTTTGTGTGACCAGAATGTGTGTGTGTGTGTGAATACCCGCGACCGGCTCGGCAACGGCGCTGATGACAGCACAGGCGCTCGACAGAGCGTGTCCGGCCCTGCACCAAGGGTTCAATCGGTGGACGAATGCTCGCAGCTGCGAATGACCGTCACCGCCTTGCCCCGGCCGGCGCCAGGGAGCTACTCGATCACCCGGGCATCAACCTTCCAGAACCAGCATGAACTGGCTGAACCGGTCGATCCCGTCCTTGGACAACTGGAGCCCGGTCTCGCCCATCCGCGACATCCACTTGCCGTTGTCGCCGCGCAGGGAAACCTGCCCGCTGGCGGTATCGATGGCATAGGCGAATTGGCAATACTGGTCGATGCTGTCCTTGGACAACTCCAGCCCCGTCGCCCCCATGCGCGACATGAACTTGCCAGTGTCGCCCTGCAGCGCAAGTTTCTTGTCGGTGCCGATTTGCACCAGCACCACCCGGAACTTGCAGTATTGGTCGATGGAGCCCTTGGACAGCTCAAGCCCGGTTGCGCCCATCCGCGACATATAGTTGCCCGAGTCGCCGCGCAGCGAGATGACACTACCGTTTTCAATGACACGTTGTGGAATGACGATCATGGTTGGCACTCCTTGCTGATTGAATGTGTTCCTGTCTGTCGCGGGGCCTGAAGCCACCGTGCCATTGGCCTCCCTGAGGAGGAGGTACGACGACCGGCAAGACTTGCCGCAGGCGCAGTGTAGTTGAGCCCCTGGCGGCGCTCGGGATGGCCGCAAGACAACAGGACCAACGGTTGCCGTGGCCCTGGAACACTCAGATCAAAGAGTTATGCAAGGTGGGCGGCAGACAACCCGAAGCGATAAGTGCACCGATTGCAGCGGGGCAGCAAGCGACTGCCCGACAGTCTCACGAAAGCGGCCCAGGCAAGACCGCGTCGACTGTTTTCAATCCGGATTGGCGTTCATGTAGCGCGAGTAGTTCTCGACGTAGTCGGTGAGGTTCTCCTCCAGCATCAGGCGGAACTCCTCAAGGAAATAGTCCACCGCCTGCTGCTTGGACGCTGCCAGTTCCTCGGCATTACGGCAGCCGCAGGCGCTGACCCAGGCGCTGAAGCGCGCGTTGGCATACATCAGCGAGGCGCTGGCCTTGCCGCGGCTGCTGTCGGCGATGTGGGAGTTGGTCAACTCGATGATGGCGTCGGCGCGGTTGAAGAAATCCTGATCGGGTTCGTTGGCCACGGTGCGTTCCTCTGGCTGGCTAGGGAAAATAAAGCGCCGGAGTATAAGAGTTTTGCCCTCCCGCACCGACTACTTTCATCCCCAGGCCGCAGAAGCCGGGCTGCCGGCGAAGGGGCCCGCGAGCCTTGCACCCGGCTGGCGGCCGCTTTCGCTGGCAAGCCAGCTCCTACGACGCCGGGCAAAGTGCCCCGCTCCCATCAATATCAAAACCCACCGTAGGAGCCGGCTTGCCGGCGAAGGGGCCCTTGAGCCCTGCATACGGCTGGCGGTCGCTTTCGCTGGCAAGCCAGCTCCTACGAGAATGCGCGGTAGGCCAGTTGGCAGTACTCAAGGGCGATCTCGACGATGGTCGAGCCGGTGCCCTGGCTTCCATACAGGTGATACATGGCGACAACCTCCTTGATGACCCGGGCCCATTAGCCCTTTCACGACAGGGCGTGGCATTGCACCTGCAGCACTTGCTCGCTCAGTGGCCGCGCCTCGATCCGCACCGGTAAAAATGCCTCGATCACCCGGATATTGCTCTGCAGGTGCTCGGTCATGCGCGGCGTGGTGAAGCTGCCACCACCGGCCAGGGCCATGGGCAACAGCAGTTGATCGGCCAGGTGCTCGGCCACCGCCGCGCCGGAATCCAGCCAGTCCCGGGCCTGATCGATGGCAATGTCGGCGACCTTTTCCGCCCGCAGGCTGTTCTGGCCGAAACCGCTGAACAGCTCGGTCAGGTGTTCAAAGGTAAACTCCAGCAGCAGTACATTGCCCGGACCGTATTGTTCATCCAGCTGCACCGGGGTGAGGTGCTCCCGAGGCAGTTCCAGGCGATTGTGCACCCGGCGCAACTCGCGCTCGGCCACATGCTCGGGCAAGCCCGCGCTCAGCGCCCAGGCCCGACTCCCCAGCAGTGCGCCACGCGCCTCAAGGTGCAGGGGCTGCAGCACCGACGGTTGAACAAAGGCCTCCAGCTCGCCACCGCCGGCCGGGACAAAGCCGTGGCGCAGCAGTTGCAGCTCGACCCGCCCGCCCATGCGCCGCAGTTGCGGCAGCCAGGCCTGCTGGAGGAAATCCACCGGCGGCGCCAGGGGGTTGTGGGTGCCGCCGCTGATGCTCACGCGGCTCGGCTGCGGCGCGTGCATCAAGGCCGGCAGCAGGGTCTGCAGCACCAGGGTGCAACTGCCGGCGGTGCCGATGGCGAAGCGGTAGTCGCCGCCGCGGATCGGCCCCGGCTCGAAGCTCAGGACCCGGGAGCCAAGCTCGGCCCCAGTGACTCTGGCGCCACACACCTCGGCCGCCGCCAGCACCGCGGTCAGGTGCTGGCGCAACAGCCCCGGGCGGCTGCGCCGGGCGCGAATATTATGGATACGCAGGGTCTTGCCGCTGAGCATCGACAGGCTCAGGGCGCTGCGCAGTACCTGGCCGCCGCCGATGGCGCCGTCCAGTTCGATTACATCCTGTTTCATCACATTCCTCAGGCGTAGTGCCGGACGGTTTCCCGCAGGTAAGCGTCCAGCAACGCATTGTCTTCATGGGTACGCGCCAGTTTCGGCACCGGGCGTTCCAGCTCGGCGGCGATAAAGGCGTGCAGCGCCGGTAGTCGTGGCCCACAAGCGGCCTCGTCGGCATTGCGCTTGCGCGCCAGCAGCGCCTCGACTTCATCGAGCAATGGCCGATGCTCGACCGTGGTCAACAGATCGGCAAAGGTCATCGGTGGACGGCCGCGCCCCTGATCTATCCAGCGCACCGCCAACAGCGGCCGCAATGCATAAAAATACTTCTTGAAACGCAACGTCTCATCCTGCAGATGGGCCATAAAGGTCTTTCGAGCCATCGACAGATAATGATTGCGCGCCGCCGGCGGGCTGTAGAACGCCTCGGCCAGCTCGCGCAGGCGCGCGGCGGCGGTCGGTTCGCTGCGGTACACCAGGGGCGAGTCCAGCCATTCCAGCAGGGTCGGGTTGGACTTGCGCAACAGCCCCAGGGTCTTGCGCAGTTCCCAGCCGCTGATGTCCAGCTCGTCGTCCAGGGGCCGCTCGATCACGTCGCGCCCGGCATCCACCTGGATGAACCATTCGGGCTTTTCCACATAGATAAAACGCACGTCGTAATCGCTGTCGGTGGAGGCAAAGCCCCAGGCCCGACTGCCGGATTCGCAGGCATACAGCACCTGCACATTGCGCTCGCGCTCGATCCGCGCCAGCTCGGCCAATACCCGTTCGCGCATGGCGCTGCTCAGGGGATGGCGCTCCAGGTGTTCCATGATTCTTTTTCCTTGTTCAATCGGTGGCGCTGGCGGCCAGCACACTCAGGGTCCGGCGCACGGGGTTCCACACCGTCAGGCACCAGACGCCCCACCACTCCAGGCCTTCGTCGAAATAGTCACTCCAGGGCAGCAGATGCGGGCCCATGGCCGGGGCCTGACAATCCAGCTCCAGGTCGCCCACCCAGTTGATCACCTGGGGCTGCTGCTGGAGATCGAGCCCCAGCAGGTCCAGCCATTGGCCGTACACCTGCCGGGCCTGCTCGGCCCCACCCGGGAAATGCAGCCCGTACGGTGGCTGGCAAAACGCCCGGTACAAGGCCCAGTCCTGCTGCTCCGGGTCTTCGCAAACCAGTTGCCGGACCTGCTGCGGGCTGAGCCACTCAGGCAGTGCCCGCTCCGGTTCCCAGCGCATCTGCGGTTCACCAACGTCGGCGTAGCGCGGGTCCTGGCGCAGCTTTTTCCAGGCCTCACGGCGCCTGGCCATCAGGTGCTGATACAGGTGCTGCAAGCCCTGGCGATGCAAGGCCTGATTCACCTCGACACCCGGCTCCACCGCCAGCCGCACAAAATCGAACACGCAAAACGCCGCTTCCAGCTGTTGGCGCAGCGCCTGGCTGTGCTCATCTTCAACCAGGGTCAACATGGCGGTTCTCCTTTCCTCACAACAGCCGCTGGACCGAACCGACAGGTAATTCCCCGGCGGCTTCCATCGCCTGCAAGCGCTGCACCATGGCCTCGCGCAGGGGCTTGGGGGTCACCGGGTCGAACATCCCGTAGCGGCTGTCGCACCAGCGTGCCAGGGCCTCGCGCCAATAGGCGGCTTCGCTGCCGCCCTGCCCCAGGCGCCACAGCAGGTACTCCAACTGACGCCAACCCGGCTTGAGGGCCAGCATGGCCAAGCGTCGCGCCTTGGGCAGATCGTGCCAATGCTGGTCCAGACGCTGCTCCAGGGCCTCGTCGAATACCGCCCACGGCTGCTGGCGCAACAGGCCCAGGGCGCAGTCGAAGACTTTGTCCGAGGCATCGTCCAGGGCCGCCAGTTGCTCGGCCATGCCACGTTCGCCCAGGGTTTGCAGGGCCTGCAGGCGCACGCTCAGCGCCGGCGAAGCCAGGGCCTGGCGCACCATGGCATCGGCCTGTGGCTCCTGCAGCTCCCTGACCAACCCCAGTAGCCCCAGCCACTGGCGCTTGTTGCCCGGGGCCGGCTGCTGCAAGCGGGCCAGCAGCACTGCCCGCGGGTCCAGCCTATGGCGCGGCGCGGCCCAATGGGCCAGGCAACGCAAGGCCCCCGAAGGGTCGAGCAGGGCCTGCGCCAGATACTCGCGACAATCGGCCTGGCGCGACAGCAGCAGCCGCAGGGCCTTGACCCGCACACTGGCGCCGCAGCTGCGCATCACCTCTGCCAGCAAGGGCAGCGCCTGCTCATCGGGCAGTTCGGCGCAGGCGTCCACCGCCATCTGCCGCACGCTGACCTCCGGGTGGCGCAGGGCCATGGCCAGCAGCGCCGGTCGGTCCTCGACGCCCTTGAGCAACAGCTCGAAGACAAAGCGCGCAGCCTTGCCCCGGCAAGCGCCAAAGGCCCCTTGCACCTGGTCGCGCACCTGGGCCAGTTGCAACACGGCGCTGGCCCGCTCCAGGGTCGCGCCGTGGTCGGCGCGCTGCTTGCCGGCCAGGGCCAGCAGCGGTGCCAGGGTCTGCAACAGCAGCCCGGCATGCTCCGGCGCCCAATAGGCCTCGACCGCCGCGGCCGCCTCCTGGCGAACCTGGGGCACCCAGTCGTTGAGGCGCTCCAGCAAAGCCACCAGGGCCTCTGCCGAAGGCTGTGCGGCCAGCCCGCGCACCGCAGCCTGACGCACGAAGCCGTTGCCGAAGCGGCTCAGCTCCAGCCAGGCGCTGTGCCTGTCCAACTCGTCCATCACCTCCCGCACGCGGCGGGCTTCGTAGTCGCTCAGCTGGTACTGCCAGCCGGGCGGGGTTGCTATCAATGCATCCATGTCGTCCATTGTTCTACCCCTTAACGCACACCACCTGACGCAGGGTGTGCAGCACTTGCACCAGCTCGCGCTGGGCGTGCATCACTTGGTCGATGTCCTTGTAGGCCATCGGGATTTCGTCGATCACCGCTTCGTCCTTACGGCACTCCACATGGGCGGTCGCGCGGATCTGGTCGGCCAGGGTGAAGGTGTTCTTGGCCTTGGTGCGGCTCATGGTACGCCCCGCGCCGTGGCTGCAGGAGCAGAACGCCTCCTCGTTACCCAATCCGCGGACAATGAAGCTCTTGGCCCCCATTGAACCCGGAATGATCCCCAGCTCGCCCTTCTTCGCCGACACCGCCCCCTTGCGGGTCACCAGCACCTCTTCACCGAAGTGGCGCTCCTTCTGCACGTAGTTGTGGTGGCAGTTGACGGCCTCCAGCGCCACTTCGAAGGGTTTGCTGATCACCTGGCGGGTGGCCTGGATCACCAGTTGCATCATCAGCTCACGGTTCTGCCGGGCGAAATCCTGGGCCCAGGCCACGGCTTCCAAGTAATCGTTGAAGTGCTGGCTGCCTTCCTCGAAGTAGGCCAGGTCGCGGTCCGGCAGGTTGGCGATGTGCTGGCGCATATCGGCCTGGGCCAGGTGAATGAACAGGTTGCCGATGGCGTTACCTACGCCACGGGAACCGCTGTGGAGCATGAACCAGACCCGGTTGGCCTCATCCAGGCAGACCTCGATGAAGTGGTTACCCCCGCCGAGGGTTCCCAGGTGCTTGCGGTTGTTGCTGTTGGCCAGGGCCGGGTACTTATCGGTGATCGCCTTGAAGCGCGGCTGCAACGCCGCCCACGCCTGGTCGGCCTGATTCGGCACGTCGCCCCAGGCGCCCTTATCGCGACCGCTACGGGGCGAGGTACGACCGTGAGGCACCGCCGCCTCGATGGCGCTACGCAATCCGGCCAGGTTGTCCGGCAGGTCGGAGGCGGTCAGCGAGGTACGGGCGGCGATCATTCCGCAGCCGATATCCACCCCGACCGCCGCCGGGATGATCGCGCCCACCGTGGGGATCACGCTACCGATGGTCGAACCCTTACCCAGGTGCACGTCGGGCATCACCGCCAGGTGCTTGAAGATGAACGGCATCTTCGCGGTGTTAATCAATTGCTGGCGGGCTTCGTTTTCCACCGGCACGCCCTGGGTCCACATCTTGATCGGCTTGCCGTTGGCGACTTCCAGCAGTTGGTAGGTCTTGTGTTCCATGTCCTTGACTCTTTTTCCTGTGGCCGCTGATGCGGCCTTGTTCAATAGGGTGTGCAGGAGCCGGGTCGCAGAAGACGATCTCGATGGCCTCTTCGCTGGCAAGCCAGCTCCTACGCAATTGCGGTGTTCGGTGCAAACGGCGACAAGTGGAGGTGAAACATGCAGCGCGCTCTGCCTCTGAGCTAGCACCTTGCGGTGAGCGGGACTCGAACCCGCGACCACGCTGTCCTGTAGTTCCACCGGCATTCGCCGGGTCAATCGGTGCAGGCCGGGCCTGCGGGCAGCGACAAGGGAACGGGCACATTTGCTCTACCAACTGAGCTACAGCCTTGCGGCTGGCGGGGTTCGAACCCGCGACACGATGTAGTACCCGTGGCATTCGCTGCCATCCCGCCGAGGCGGGGGGAAAAGATGCGACGACAAGGAGTCGATGAAACGGTGCACTCGCGTTCTGACCATTGAACCACGGCGCCGTTTTCCGGCACCGGCGGGAATCGAACCCGCATCTCGAACCTTGGATGTAGTTCCATCAGCATTCGTCGCAAAAACTGCAAAAAAGGTGGCACGACAAAAGTAGTGACTGATCGCCGGATTCGAACCGGCTTAACCAATATGTACAGCCACTGGCATTCGTGCCGTCACCGGCCCTGACAAGAGTTGCTGAGACGCCTTTGGATGTAGTCACAGCGGCATTCAGGGCCAATGAGCAAAAAATCTGTGGTGTGCGCCGGCAGGCCGGCGCACGGTTTATCTCATGTTCCAGCGATCAGAGCGGCATCGCCTCAATCGCATTGACCCAGTGCTGCGCACCGTAGTTGCCCGCGGTGAACTGCTCGATCACATCGAACACCGCGTCACTGAAGCCGCCGACGTTGAGGATGTCCTCGCGGTCCGGTGCCTGGGTCGTGGCGCCGGGTTGCATATCGATGCACACCAGCTTCGCCTGCGGGTTGATGGCCCGGATCCGCTCCCACTGGCGCATGGTTTCCGTGGCGCCGTGGCGCCGCGCATCGATCCATGACTCGTTGTCCGAGACCAGGATCAGCGTGTCCACGCGGCTCTTGGCGTTGGCCAGTTGTGCCAGGGGCGCCGAGCAGTTGGTGCCGCCCCCGCCGATGTTCGCCAGCTTCTGTGCATTGCTCATCACGCTGTCTCGCGGGTTGAGGTGGATGTTCACCACCCCACGCTCGAACGGCATGACCCGCGCCGCCGGCTGCTTGCGCAACACCGCGGCCGCCACCAGTGCCGCCACATCGATGCAGCGCACCGCGGTGGTGGCGCCCTGGCGATAGCCAGTGACCGGGCTGTGCATCGAGCCCGAGACATCCGGGCAGACCACCACGTTGCCGGCCAGCGCCGGCACGTTGGCCAGGGACAGCTCCAGAGCATCCTGCAGCGCCTCGCGGACCGGCTGCGGTACCTCGTCACCGGCCATGCGGTAGGCCGCCAGCAACTGGTACGGATAGACCCGGGCCTTGGCCACCTCCCCCGCATCCGCCAGCCGCGCCGCCACGTACTCGGTGCAACCCGGCACCTGGAACGCGCCGTGGCGGGCCAGGGTATTGAGGTTCATGCGCAGCCCCTGCCAGCCCATGTTGCGGGCCTGCCCGGCCCATTGTTCGGCGCTCAGTGTCTCGTTGCCGAGCAACTGGAACGGCACCTGGGGCACTTCCCGGGTCGCTCCGCTGCGAAACGCCAACAGGTCCCGGGTCAGCTCAGGCAGCGCCTGCACATCCACCGGCTTGCCGATCAACCAGGCAAAGAAGGCTTCACGCCAGGCCTCGCTTGGCTTGGGGTGAACCATCTTCACCACGTCCGCCAGGGACGGCTGGTTGCCGACCGAGGCCTGCAACAGCTGGCGCTCGGTGGCGCTGTTCAACCAGTTCTGCACCAGGCGCTTGGGCTGCGACCCCAGGGATTTGCGCCCGGTCACGCCGCTGCGCAGGATCTGCACGAAGTTGCGCAGCATCTTGCCGTTGTCCACCACCTGGGCGAACAGCTCCGGCACCAGGGCCGAGCGTTGCGCGGTCAGCGCCGCCAGCAGCAGCGCCGGCATGTCCTTCATATGGCCTTGCTGGCGAGCGTAACGGGCGGCCTGGGCGACGAAGCGGCTGTCCAGCTCGCTCACCAGTTGCAGCACCGCTTCCAGCTGGCCTTCAGGCGAGGTGTAGAAGGTCGAGTTCAGGCAACCGGTAACCGCCAGCTGGGCCAGGCGATGCTTGGCGTTGTAGGCATAGGCCGGTGCCTTGGAAGCGTTCAGGGTGGTGCTCGCTGGCGCTTTTGCCTGTTGGGTGTTGAACAGCTGGAAGTTGGCCATCTTGGCGTCTCGCTCTGTTGTCTCGTTCGTTGCCAGACATATTGCAGCCGCTGTGCCAGGTTTTGTTTTTCTAACAAATTATTTTTTAACTTATTGATTTACAACGATTTTATTTTTTATCTCTTTTTCATCAAGTATTCGACAAGACAAACGCCTCGATAATTTTATATCTTCTCTTATCGTTTTTTATCTCCAGGTATAAACATGTCGAACAAGCCCACGGTCGCCATAGGTTTTGTCGGTTCCACCCTCGATCGCGTCGGCAAGGGTGCCAACCGCTGGAGCCATTGGCGCCCCACGGTCGGTCTGTGCCAGCAGCAGGATGTGCTGATCAACCGCCTGGAGCTGATCCATGGCCTGGACGCGCGGGATGTCAGCCTGGCCGAACGGGTGGCCAACGACGTGCGCCAGGTGTCGCCGGAAACCGAGGTGCGCCTGCACCCCATGGGCCTGAACAATCCCTGGGATTTCGAGGAGGTGTACGGCGCCCTGCACGACTTCACCAGCGCCTACCCGTTCGACACCGAGCGCGAGGACTACCTGGTGCACATCACCACCGGCACCCACGTGGCGCAGATCTGCTGGTTCCTGCTGACCGAGGCGCGCTACCTCCCTGCCCGGCTGATCCAGACCTCGCCGGCGCGGCGCCGCGACCCGGACCAGCACGCCACCGGCACCCACGCCCTGATCGACCTCGACCTGTCGCGCTACGACCGCATCGCCTCGCGTTTTGCCCACAAGCGCCTGGAAGGCCTGGCCTTCCTCAAGTCCGGGATCGCCACCCGCAACCCCGCATTCAACCGCTCCATCGAGCAGATCGAACGGGTCGCCGTGCGCTCCAGGGCACCGATGCTGCTGATCGGCCCCACCGGTGCCGGCAAGTCGTTCCTGGCCCGGCGCATCTATGAGCTCAAGCGTGGCCGGCACCAGGTGCAGGGGCGCTTTGTCGAGGTCAACTGCGCCACCCTGCGCGGCGACGGTGCCATGTCGGCACTGTTCGGCCATATCAAGGGCGCCTTCACCGGCGCCCAGAATGCCCGCGAAGGCCTGCTGCGGGCGGCCGATGGCGGCATGCTGTTTCTCGATGAGATCGGTGAACTGGGGCTGGACGAACAGGCCATGCTGCTCAAGGCCATCGAGGAGAAGCGCTTCTTTCCCATGGGTTCGGACCAGGAGGTGCAGAGCGACTTCCTGATCATCGCCGGCACCCACCGCGACCTGCGTGGCCGGGTGGCCCAGGGCCTGTTCCGCGAGGACCTGTATGCGCGGATCAACCTCTGGACCTTCAACCTGCCGGGGCTGGCGGGGCGCCGCGAAGACATCGAACCGAACATCGATTTCGAGCTGGAACGTCACGCCCGGGAACAAGGGCAACTGGTGCGCTTCAACCTTGAAGCGCGGCGCCGCTACCTGGCCTTTGCCAGCTCCAGCGAAGCGGCGTGGCTGGGCAACTTTCGCGAGCTGTCGGCATCCATCACCCGCATGGCCACCCTGGCCGACAGCGGGCGCATCGACCAGGCCCAGGCCGAGGAAGAGATCCAGCGCCTGCGTCACGCCTGGGGGCTGGAGAACCCAGAGGACGAACTGCAGAAACTGCTGGGCGACGATGTGGAGCTGGACCTGTTCGACCGCTTGCAACTCAAGGCAGTGATTGCCGAGTGCCGCCGCGCCGACAGCCTGTCGGAGGCCGGACGCCGGCTGTTCGGCGTGTCACGCCTGGGCAAGGCCAACCCCAACGACGCCGACCGCCTGCGCAAATACCTGGCGCGTTTCGGCCTGGATTGGAAACAGCTGTAGCCGCTGCCGCAGGCTGCGCACGGCCCGAAGGGACGCAGGGTTTTCAAGATCGATAGAGGTTCGGCTGGCGATCGCCAGGCAAGGTCCTGCGGACCTTCGCGCAGCTTCGCAGGCTCAGCAGCGGCTACAGGGCGGCGGTTGGGACGGCGAAGACGCCGCTGGCCCGGGCCACTTCCCGTTCGCCGACCCGCAGCACCACGGTGGCAAAGGCGATCTGCCGGCCACGCTTGGCATGCTCCAGGCGCACCTCGATCCAATCCCCGACCTGCACCGCGCCCAGGTAGTCGAGGGTCATGCTAGCGGTGATCAACGGCAAGGGCGGATCGCTGGAAAACGCCATGGCGTAGCCCATGCCGATGTCCGCCAGGGTGGCGATGATGCCGCCATGCACCGTGCCCCGGCCGTTGGCGTGCCGGGCATCGGCCCGCAGGCCGACGCGCAGTTCACTGCCACTGCCGCAGCCGTAGACCGGGCCGATCAGCTCCAACAGCGGGCTGCTGCGGGGCAAGGGGGCAAAGCCTGGGGGGATAGCCGACTCGCGCATGACGCGCTCCTTGATCTGCGCCGAAACACCGGCGTCCCGGCTGCCAAGATGTAGCCCTGAAAGCGCGCCGCGCCTATCAGCATCAGCCAGGAAAATTGTCGTCGATAAGCCAAGCCGGGATCGTGGTCTTTACCCGAACGACGGTAAGATGCGCACCTGCGACCCTGTCGCCGATTCATCCCTCAAGGAGCCCCCATGCAGCATCAGGACGATCACCCTGCGAAATTCCGTCGACTGGCCCTGGCCCTGTTCGGCGCCCTGGCCCTCAGCGCCTGCTCTCCCGCAGACCACAACAGCAGCGCCGAGGCCTTGGGCGGGGCCCAGGGCAAGGCCGGCGCACAATTGGCCTATGAGCATGAGCTGACCCTGTCACTGCCGGCCGCGCAGATCGGGCCGCGCCTGGCGCAAACCCGCGAAGCCTGCGAGAAAGCCCAGTTCGGCCCGTGCAATATCCTGCGCCTGGAACAGGGCAAGTACCGCGCCCAGGTCGTACTGCGCATCGTCCCGGACGGTGTGGAGCCCATCGTCCAGCAGGCCTCCCAGGGCGCGGAACTGGGCGAGCGCATCACCAGCGCCGAAGACCTGGCCGATGCCGTGGCCGACGTGCAGCGCCAGCAGCAGCGGCTCAAGGCCCAGCAGCAGCGCCTGGACGAACTGGCAGCGCGCAAGGACATCAGCGTCAGCGACCTGATTGCCCTGAGCCGGGAACAGGCCGGCATCGAGAATGACCTGCAGGCCCTGGCCCAGACCGCCGCCGGCCAGCAACGCCGCCTGGACACCAACCTCCTGACCCTGAAGTTCCTGCCCAGCGACGGCGTCCAGCGCGAATCCAACCTCAAGCGTGCCTTCAGCAACCTGCTGGACAACCTGGCCGACGGTACCGCCGAGGCCCTGGAGAAAGGCAGCTACGTACTGCCCTTCGTGATCCTGGCCTTCCCCCTGGTGCTGCTGTGGGTCTGGCTGTGGCGCAAATTCGTACGCCGGCGCCCCTGACCCCACCGTAGGAGCCGGCTTGCCGGCGAAGAGGCCCTCAAGCCTTGCACCGCCCTGGCGAACGCCTTCGCTGGCAAGCCAGCTCCTACCGCACGCAGGCGGTCAGGCTTGCAGCGCCAGTTGCAGGCGCTCCAGGCCAATGCCGAAGCCGGCTCCCTGGCGATAGGCGCCTGCCCCCACCACTTGCTGCTGCGCCCCCAGGCGCGGGCAGCGCACTTCGAAACCCTCGCCATTGAGGTAGTAGGTCAGGCCGCGCTTGACCCCGAGGTTGAGCTGGTACTCCAGGCCCAAGGCGTCGAGAAAGCCCACGCACAGCACCCGCGCCTGCTCCAGGGCGCGCTGCGGATCGGGGCCGAGAATCTCCAGGCCCAACTGGGTGAACTCGCGGTAGCGCCCGGCTTGCGGCCGCTCGTAGCGATAGCAGCGGGCAACGTAGAAAAAGGCCGCCTGCTCGCGCCCCGCCAGCAGCTCGCCGGCGGTTTCCTGGAACAGCGCGGTGGCTTCCGGGATCAGGCAGCAAGGCCGCCCGGCCTTGTCGTTGAAGGCCCACATCTGGCCGATGACTTCGCTGCCGCCGGCCTTCTCGATAAAGGTGTCCTGGCCCCACAGCGCCGGGACAATGACTTCTTCAGCGCCCGCTTCGATGAAGCCAGCTCCGGAAGCGTCCTTCCAGGGTGCGCAGGGTGGCGGCTTGTTCGCCGGTGATCATTCGAGTGCCACGTAACATGGTCATGGGTCATTCCTCTGGTTTTTTGACAGGCAATAAAAAAGGCGCCTTGTGGGGCGCCTTGGTCTTTTTCATCGAAGGTCAGTGATCGCGATTGCTCGATGACTGACGGCTCGACGCGCACAAGCGACCACCGCCCCGGAGATGAGGTCGATGGTGATGAAGGCGGGAGACGAGCCGGGAAAAATTCATGGCGCATCCTGCCACGCCGCCCCCGGGCCTGACAAGCAAGCACCTGCGCCCCGCACAACAATCCCCCCTGTGGGAGCCGGCTTGCCGGCGAAGAGGCCCTCAGGCCCTGCATCGCCCTGGCGGCCGCCTTCGCTGGCAAGCCAGCTCCTACAGTGGGCGTTGCAGGCAGCGCTGGTAGCGTTCGTCCACCCGTTTGGCGAACCAGGCGGTGGTCAGCTGGCGGGTGATCTTCGGGCTCTTGAGTTCGATGCCCGGCAGTTGCTGGCGCGGTACGGGCTTGCCCGCCGTGCGATCGGCCAGGGCGAACACCTGACGGTACAGCTCGGTTTCTTCGAAGTCCTGGCGGTCGCCCTTCTCCAACTGGGCGCGGATCTGCGGGTTGCGCAGCCCCAGCTGCTTGCCCAGGGTACGCACCGCCAGTTCGGTGCTGCCGGGCATGATGGAGCCGTAGCGGATCAGGTCGCCATCCAGCGCCAGCCGGATCCCGCTGGCCCGGCTCACAGCGCTCTGGAACGCCGCGTTGCGGCTGGCGTACCAGCCGGCGTTGAAATCGGCGAAACGGTACAACGGCTGCGGGTAGTCCACCGGGTAGCCCAACAGGTGGGCGATGCCGAAGTACAGGCCGCCGCGGCGGCTGAAGACCTCATGACGGATGGAGTCCTGCACCGGGTAGGGATAGCCCTGGGCATGCTGCTGGGCGAACTCGATGCTGACCTGCATCGGGCCCCCGGTGTGCACCGGGTTGAAGCCGCCGAACAGGGTCTTGCCCAGGGGCACCATGCCGATGAAGTCATCGAAGATCGCACTCAATTCCTTCTCGGTACGGGCCCTGGCCAGGCGCTGGCCGTAGGACTGGCCGTCAGCCCCGCGCACCTGCAGGGCCGCACTGACCAGCAGCGCCGGCACATGCACCTTGGCCGCGCGGCGGTCGATTTCCTCCCGGGCAATGCGCCCCAGGCCCGGCACCGTCGGGTCGACCTGGAAGGTGGATTCCTGCTCGGTCACCGCCAGCACCGCGCACAGGTTGCTCTGGCTCGGCTCAAGGCCCTGGGCGCTGAAGGCCACCTGGATGTCCCGGGCCCAGCCCGGGCGGTCCGCCACCTGGGCCGGCAGCAGGCGCAGGATGCGCGCTTGGGTCTGCTCCGGGGTCAGCGTCGGCGCCTGGGGGCCGCGCTGGCTGGCGCAACCGGCCAGCAGCGACAGGCCCAGGCAGCAACTGAGAAGACGAGAGGAAATCATGGGGCTCCGCGAAATGGCTGGGCGAGGGCCGTGCAAGTAAAGCAGCGGCTGGGGCGTTCGACCAAGGAATGCGAGCGCTGTTCCCGCCGCGACCCTTGTAGCCGCTGCCGCAGGCTGCGAACGGCTTGGGCGGCACTCCGTCGTAGCAGACGCCGCGATCCTGGGGCCTCTACACGTTCGGCGGGAGATCGCCAGGCAAGGTCCTGCGGACCTTTACGCAGCTTCGCGGGCTCAGCAGCGGCTACAGGCTAAAATCCTTCTATTGGCGGTGTGGCTGGGTGTATTTTGATGACCCCCGACTTCGGTGTGGCGCCCAGCCCTGAACCCGCGCCTGCCCTCAATGGAGTGATGCCCGGATGTTGACCCTGGATTTCCTGATCACCAGCCTGATCGTCGTGCTGATTCCCGGCAGCGGCGTGATCCTGACCATTTCCACCGCCCTGGTGGCCGGCAAGCGCGCCAGCCTGTTCACCGCCATCGGCTGCACCGCCGGGATTGTCCCGCACCTGCTGGCCTCGATCCTCGGCCTGTCGGCCATCCTGCACTCCAGCGCGCTGGCCTTCCAGGGCCTGAAGTTCGCCGGCGTCGCCTACCTGCTGTACCTGGCCTACGCCACCTGGCGCGACCGCTCGGCCTTCGCCGTGGACAGCAACGCCGTCAGCCATGGCGCCGGCACGCTGATGCTCAAGGCCTGCCTGCTGAATATCCTCAACCCCAAGCTGACCCTCTTCTTCCTGGCCTTCCTGCCCCAGTTCATCGCCCATGACGGCAGCGACCCGATCCCGCAGATGCTGCTCCTGAGCGGCGTGTTCATGGCCATGACCTTCTTCGTGTTCGTGCTCTATGGCCTGCTGGCCAACCTGTTCCGCACCGCGGTGATCGAATCGCCCCAGGTGCAGAACTGGCTGCGCCGCAGCTTTGCCGCAAGCTTCGCCGGGCTCGGCCTGAACCTGGCCTTCGCCCAGCGCTGAGCCCGGCGGCAGCCGCCTGCATGACCTTGATCGTCTACCGAGGGCAAGCCCATGAATTGCAGCGACGTACTGATCATCGGCGCCGGCCCCACCGGCCTGGTCCTGGCGCTCTGGCTGCGCCAGCAGGGGGTCAAGGTGCGGATCATCGACAAGACCCCGGGCCCGGGCACTACCTCCCGGGCCCTGGCAGTGCAGGCGCGAACCCTTGAGCTGTACCGCCAGTTGGACCTGACCCGGGCCATCGTCGAGCGCGGCCACCATGTGCCAGCGGTGAACCTCTGGGTCAAGGGCGAGCGCGCCGCCCACCTGCCGTTCAATGCCATCGGCGAAGACCTGACGCCCTACCCCTTCCTGCAGATCTTTCCTCAGGACGAACACGAACAACTGCTGATCGAACGCCTGGCGCTGCAGGGGGTGGAGGTCGAACGCAACACCGAGCTGCTGGCCTTCACCGACCACGGCCACCTGATCAACGCCCGCCTGCGCGGCCCCGACGGGCGCGAAGAACACTGCCAGGCGTTCTACCTGGCCGGCTGCGACGGCGCCCGCTCCACGGTGCGCAAGACCCTGGGCACCGGCTTTCCCGGCGGCACCTATCAGCAGGTGTTCTACGTCGCGGATGTGCAGGCCAGCGGCCCGAGCATCGACGGCCAGTTGCACGTGGACCTGGACGACGCCGACTTTCTCGCGGTGTTCCCCCTGGCCCAGAGCGGCCGCGCACGGCTGATCGGCACGGTGCGCGACGAACGTGCCGAGCACCCGGAGAACCTGCGCTTCGAGGATGTCAGCCAGCGCGCCATGCGCCAGCTCAAGGTCGAGGTGGCCCAGGTCAACTGGTTCTCCACCTACAAGGTGCATCACCGGGTGGCCGAGCAATTTCGCACCGGCCGGGTGTTCCTCCTCGGGGACGCCGCCCACGTGCACAGCCCGGCCGGCGGCCAGGGCATGAACACCGGGATCGGCGACGCCATCAACCTGGCCTGGAAACTGGCAGCGGTACTGAGCGGCAAGAGTGCCGAACGCCTGCTGGAAACCTACGCCACCGAACGCATGGAGTTCGCGCGGCGCCTGGTGGCCACCACCGACCGGGTGTTCAGCTTCGCCACCGCCGACGGCCCGGTGGCCTACCTGGCGCGCACCCGCCTGGCGCCCCTGCTGCTGCCGAAGATCGCCGCCTTCGACAGCGCCCGGGAGTTTCTCTTCCGTACCGTGTCGCAGATCACCCTGAACTACCGCGGCATGCCCCTGAGCGCTGGCGGCGTCGGCCCGGTGCACGGCGGCGACCGCCTGCCCTGGGTGCACGACGGTGAACACGACAACTTCGACAGCCTGGAGTACCTGGGCTGGCAGGTGCATGTCTACGGCGTCACCAGCGACGCCGTGCGCGACTGGTGCAGCGCGCACCGGATGCCGTTGCGCACCTTCGACTGGCGCCCGGCCCATGCCGCCGCGGGGCTGGCGCGCAACGCCTTCTACCTGCTGCGCCCGGACACCTACGTGGCCCTGGCCGAGCGCTCGGCCGACCCGCGCGTGCTGGAGCGCTACTTCCGCGAACGGGAGATTTCCCCGCAGAGCGCCGCCCCCTCCCTCATCCCCCGATGAAAGGCTGCTTGATCTGCCCCCAGCGCCGGGCGAACTGCTCCGGCGTGGCCGCCGTGATCCGCTTCAGGTCCCGGGGGTAATCCACACCGGGGGCCTCCTGGGGGCGCCAGGCACTGAACTGGCCATTGCTGGCCCGCAGGATGTAGCCGCTGTCCTGGCACTGCTCGCTGACCAGAAACAGCACCCCCGGCGTCACCCAGTCCGGCTTGAGCTCCGGCGGCTCCTCGCTGACGCCCCACATGCGGGTCTTGGCCACCGGCGACACCGCGTTGACCCGGATCCCGTGCTCCGCCCCTTCCTGGCCCAGGGCATTCATGATCCCGACCTGGGCCATCTTGCCCGCGCAGTAGGCCAGCAGCCCCGGCTGGGCATATTCCGGGTACAGCGCACGGTCAGAGGTGGTCAACAGCAGCCGCGGTGCGGCGGACTGCCGCAGATGGGGCCAGGCATGCCTGGCCAGCCAGATGGGCGCATACAGGTTGACCCCCAGCATGCGCTCGAGAAACCCGGCGTCGGTCTGCTCCAGCGCCTGGTAGCCAACCCAGCCGGCGTTGTGAATCAGGATATCCAGGCTGCCAAAGGCCTCCAGGGTGCGCTGCACCAGCCCCTGGCAACCGGCCTCGGTGCCCAGGTCGGCGGTGTCGGCCAGCGCCCTGGCACCGCTGGCCCGCAAGGCCCGCACCGCATCATGGGCGACACTGTCATCCGCCCCGCTACCGCTGCCGTCGCTGCCGCAATCGCTGATCACCACCTGGGCACCACGACGGGCCAGGGCCCGTGCATAACTCAAGCCCAGGCCGCGCCCTGCACCGGTGACAATCGCCGTTCTGCCGCTGAAATCCATGCTCTTCACTCCTGTGTGAATTCCAGGGTAACAGCATGAAAATCAGTGACTTAATACTAAATTCCAGGCTCTGTGAGAGGTTTTTGATATCAATGAATTCGCTGTGAAACCATGGGCCTTGGGGTTTACAGTCCCACAGCCCCCAGCCAGGAAGCATCGCCATGATCGAAACGCGCCTGTTGCGCCAGTTCATCGCCGTCGCCGAGGAACTGCACTTTCACAAGGCCGCCACGCGCCTGCACATGGCCCAGCCACCCCTGAGCCAGGCCATCGCCCGCCTGGAGGAAAAACTCGGTTTCAGCCTGCTGCGGCGCAATCGTCGAGGCGTAGCCCTGACGCCGGCCGGGGCGGACTTTCTGCACAGCGCCCGGCGCACCCTGGCCACCCTGGAACAGGGCATCGAGCAGGCGCGCCATATTGCCCAGGGCCTGGCCGGCAGCCTGCGCGTCAGTAGCCTGTCACTGGCCGGCTACCCCAGCTTGCTCGCCAGCCTGCGGGGCTTTCGCCAGGCCTTGCCCGAAGTGCGCCTGGAACTGCGGGAACTGCCTTCGGCCGAGCAGCTCAAGGGCTTGCTCGGCGGCGACATCGACCTGGCGTTCATGCGTGAGCTGCCGCTGCCCGAAGGGCAGATAGCCTCGCGCTTGATCCTCGATGAACCGATTCTCATCGCCCTGCCCCACGACCACCCCCAGGCCCAGGCGCCAGAGGTAGACCTGCGGGAGCTGGCCAACGACGACTTCGTGTTCACGCCCCAGGCCCTGGGCAGCGGCTATCACAACCAGCTGATGGCGCTGTGCAGCGCGGCCGGGTTCACCCCGAAGGTGGTCCAGGAAGTGGCCCGGGTCCACACCCAGCTGGGCCTGGTGGGCTGCGGTTTCGGCGTGGCCCTGGTGCCCCGCTCGATGGCCGATGCGGTACTGCAGGGCTGCGTCGCCTACCGCCCGCTGCGGGCCATGGGCACGCAGCCCAGGCCAAGCATCGGGCTGTACATGAACTGGCACCGGGACAACCCTTCGCCACAGCTGCAGCGTTTCATGGCCTTGCTCGACGCCGGGCCCGGGGCCTGAAGCGGCCGTGCAGAAGGCCTGAGCGGCCGCCACCGGGCCTTAGAAGTCGGCCTTGACCGACAGGGTGAAGTTGCGCGGATCACCGTAGAAATTGCCGAAGCCTTCGGTGCCGATGGTGGTGTAGTAGCGCTTGTCCAGCAGGTTGTTGCCGTTGAGCGCCAGGGACCAGGTGTCGTCGATGCGATAACCGATGCGCCCGTTCCAGATCGCATAGCCGGCCTGGCGGATGTGCTTGCCGCTGGTAGGCGAGACCCGGTAGTTGTCACTCTGGGCGTTGACCCCGGCCCCCACGGTGAAGCGCTCCAGGGCACCGCCCAGCTGGTAGTCGCCCCAGACCCGCAGCAGGTGCCGCGGCACGTAGCTGTTGTACGCCAGGCCGGTGTTGGCGCCGTCGGCATCCTCCAGGATCTTGGTCTGGGTGTAGGTGTAGCCAGCCAGCACTTGCAGGCGCTCGATCACCTCACCGCTGACTTCGGCTTCAACGCCCTGGGCGCGGACCTTGCCCGAGTTCAGCGAGCAGGTGCTGTCGGGGCACAACGGATCGTCCTGGGCAGCGTCTTGCTGAATCGTGCGGAACAGGCTCAAGGCGCTGTTGAGGCGGCCGTCGAACCACTCGCCCTTGATCCCCGCTTCGTAGCTCTTGCCTATCAGGGGCTTGAGGGAGGCGCCGTCCAGGGTCCGATAGCTGCCCTGGGGGGTGAAGATGCTGGAGTAGCTGGCGTAGGCCGTGAGGTTGTCGTTGAGGTCGTACAGCACCCCGGCGAACGGCGTGACCTCGCCGGTTTCCTTGGATCGGGCACTGCTGGGGGTGCGGGTATCGCGCCAGTAGGCCACCGAATCGTTCTGCGACTTGTACCAGCTCACCCGGCTGCCCATGACCAGGGTCAGCGGGTCGGCGAGCTTCAGGCGCAGGGTGGAATACAGCCCTTGCTGCTGGATCTGCAGATCAGTGGGGCCGCCCCGGGTGGAGTTGCTTTGGTAGTAGCTGTCATCGGGCTTGGGCAGGTGGTGATCGGGGTCCAGCACGTTCTGGCGCTGCGGCAACACGGCCACGGCGTAGAAGTCGTCCTTGATCGAGCGGCTGGCGTTGGCGCCGAAGGTCAGCTCGTGCTCCTGGCCAAAGGCCTGGAAGTGCCCGTCGACATAGGCGTCGAAGCCGTAGTCCACCTGGTCGTAGTCGTAGATGCTGCCCAGCATCAGGGTGCTGGAGCGGCTGGCGCCCACCGGCACCGAACCGCTGGGGAAGGCGTACTCGATGTCCTGGGTATTGCGGCTGTAGACCCCGGCCACCTTCAGCGCCCAGTCGTCGTTGAGTTGCTGGCGCAGGTCGGCGAAATAGGTCGCGCGCTTGCTGCGCGAGTTGTTCCAGGCGGTGTTCAGGCAGGTGGAACGGCCCAGCTTGAGGTCGCTGCCGTCGCTGTAGCGCGGCAGGCCGCCCCAGCACGGGCGCGAGTCGACGTCTTCATAGGCCATGCCCAGGCCCAGGGTGGTGGCGTCGCTGAGGTCGAAATCCAGGGCGCCGTAGTAGACCTGATCCTTGCGATCCCCCAGGTCGTAGAAGTACTGCCGGGTCTGCTGGGTCACCACGGCCCGGCCACGGACGGTACCGGCATCGTTCAACGGCCCGCCGGTGTCCACCTGGGCCCGGTAGTTGTCCCAGCTGCCGGCGGACATCGTCAGTTCGGTGTGGGGCGTGGCCTGGCCGCGCTTGCGCACGAAGTTCACCGAGCCGGCAGTGCCGCCCGCGCCCTTGAGCATGCCGGCAGCGCCGCGCAGGATCTCCACCCGGTCATAGAAGGCCATGTCGCTGCTGAAGCTGTCGGCCTGTACGTAGCTGCTCCCCATGTCCAGGGGCACGCCGTCGTACTGGTACTGGCCGGTCATGCGAAAGCCCCGGGAGTAGAAATACTTGCCACCCATGGGCGAGTCGTAAAGGGTGATGCCCGGGGTCTTCTCCATCACCTGGTCAATGGTGTTGAGGTTCTGGTCATCGAGCATCTTGCGGGTGATCACGGTCACCGACTGCGGGGTTTCCTTGAGCGAATGCTGGCCCTTGCCGATGGTGACCGCGCCGGTGGTGTAGGAACCGGAATACTCGGTGGTGGCCCCCAGCTCCTGGCCCTGCACCTGGGTGGTGCCCAGCTCCAGAGCGCCGCTGCCCTGGGGCACGGGGCGCAGCACGAAGCTGCCGTTGCTCTGGGGCTCGGCCTGCCAGCCGCTGCCGGCGAGAATCCGCGCAAAGCCTTCCTGTACCCCGTATTCACCCTTGAGCCCCGCCGAACGCAGGCCGGCGGTCTGCCGGGCATCGAAGGAAATGGCCGCGCCGGCCGCGCTGGCGTAACGGCTCAGCACCTCGGTCAGGTCACCGGCGGCAATATCGAAGCGGCGCACCGCGGTCTGTTCGCTGGCCGCCACCGCGGTCAACGGCAGCAGTGCCGCCCCGTAGACCGCCAGTGCCCCCCAGAGCCCGACCTTGATTGCCTGGGCCAACTTCGACTTGTGAACATCAGACATGCTTTGCCTTCCCCGCTAACGAAAATGAATCCACTGGGGGATAAGCCGGACCAGGAAGGGCAAACATGCAAAGACCCTTGAATTTTTTTCGCCCCGCGGATTCAACCCACGCGGCTATCGGAAACCCGTACCCAGTAGCGGGTGTAGCGCTTGATCTGCAGGGAGAAACCGCTTTCCAGCGCCGCCAGGGCGCGGTCGGTGTCATCGATGGGAAAAGCCCCGGAGATCTTCAGCCCGGCAATCTGCGGATCGCACTGCACAACCCCGCGGCGGTAGCGCGACAGGTCGGCCAGCAATTCCCCCAGGGGCCGGTCGATGGCGATGATGCTGCCCTGGCGCCAGGCACCCACCGCGGCATCGTTGGGCCGCAGCGCGGCAAAGCCCCTGGCGCTGAACGCCAGTTGCTGGCCGGCCTCGACCCGGCGCGGCGCGCTGCCTGCGCCCAGGCTGACCTGCACCGCGTGTTCCAGTACCGCCACCTGCTCCTCACGCTCATCGCTGCGCAACACGAAGCGAGTGCCCAGGGCCAGCACCTCGGCGTCCCGGGTGAAGACCCGGAACGGCCGCTGCAAGGGATCGGCAGCGGTGCTGACCAGCATCTCGCCCCACAACAGCTGCACCTCGCGTTGCTGGCTGTCGAACTGCACGTTGATCGAGGTGTTGGTATTGAGCAGCAGCGAAGTGCCGTCCGCCAGGCGCACTTGCCGGCGCTCGCCGATCTGGGTCCGATAATCGGCCAGCAGTTGCTGGGCACTGTCGCTGCGCCAGCCCAGCCAACCCAGGGAACCGGCCGAGGCCAGCACCACCAGGTTGCGCATCAGCTCGCGGCGCGAGCGCCCTGCCCCGCGCAAGGTGGAACCGGCCAGGCCACCGGGCAGCGCCGACATCTGCTCGCCCAGTTGCTGCATGCGCTCCCACGCCTGGCGGTGCAAGGGGTCGGCGGCCAGCCATTCGCGCCAGGCAGCCTGCTCCTGCTCGCTGGCGCTGCCGGAGCGCAATTGCGCGTACCAGCGTGCCGCGCCGCTGATGGCCTGGCGCTCGCCGACGCTCAGTTGCAGGCCGGCGAAACTCATGACAGCTGCATCCGCATCTGCATCAGGCAGCAATGCTCCATGGCCTTGGCCATGTAGTTGCTCACGCTGCGCACGGAAATCTGCAGGCGCTCGGCGATCTGTTCGTAGGTCAGGCCATCGCACTGGGATAGCAGGAAAGCCTGTTTCACCTTGGGCCCCAGGCCATCCAGCAGACGGTCGATTTCCATCAACGCCTGGAACAGCACGCTCTGCTCCTCCGGCGACGGGTGCTCGCCCTCGGGCACCAGGGCCAGGGCTTCGAGGTAGGCCTGCTCCAGGGAACGCCGGCGAAACAGATCGATCAGCAGGCCCCGGGCAATGCGCGACAGGTAGGGCCGCGGCTCACGGATCTCCACTGCGTTGCGCGCCTTGAGCACCCGCACGAAGGTGTCCTGGGCCAGGTCGGCGGCATCGAAGGCGTTGCCCAGGCGCTGGCGCAACCAGCCCTGCAACCAGCCATGGTGATGGGTGTAGAGGTCGGTGACGGCACAGCGCAGGGATAAGTCGTCGGCGGGCATGACAGTAAGGATTCATATTTGATAATGAATCGCATTGTCATGTAGAGACGGAAGTCTTGGCAATAGCCACGAACGCCGGGCGACGTTCGTGGCGGTACTGCGGGGGCCTGGTCAGATCCCGGCCAGGGCCAGGTCCATGGCGAAGTAGGTGAAGATCAGATCGGCGCCGGCGCGCTTGATCGAACCCAGGGTTTCGCGCACCACCCGCTGCTCGTCGATGGCGCCGGCCTGGGCGCCGAACTTGATCATCGCGTACTCGCCGCTGACCTGGTATGCCGCCACCGGCAGGCGCGAGGCCTCGCGGATGTCGCGGATGATGTCCAGGTAGGCCCCGGCGGGCTTGACCATCAGCGAGTCGGCGCCTTCCTGCTCGTCCAACAAGGACTCGCGCACCGCTTCGCGGCGGTTCATCGGGTTCATCTGGTAGCTCTTGCGATCGCCCTTGAGCGCGCTGCCGCCGGCTTCACGGAACGGGCCATAGAGCGCCGAAGCGAACTTGGTGGAATAGGCCATGATCGGCGTCTGGGTGAAGCCGGCGGCGTCCAGGGCGCGGCGGATGGCCTGGACCTGACCGTCCATGGCCGCCGACGGCGCGATCACATCGGCGCCAGCACGGGCCGCGGCCACCGCCTGCTTGCCGAGGTTGATCAGGGTCTGGTCGTTGTCCACTTCATGGCCGTGCATCACGCCACAGTGGCCGTGCTCGGTGTATTCGCAGAAGCAGGTGTCGGACATCACGATCATTTCCGGCACAGCGTCCTTGGCGATGCGCGACATGCGCGACACCAGGCCGTTTTCCTTCCAGGTGTCGCTGCCGTCGCAGTCCAGGTGGTGGGAGACACCGAAGGTCATCACCGACTTGATCCCGGCGCGGGCGTAGCGCTCGATCTCCCCGGCCAGCCTGGATTCGGGAATGCGCATCACCCCGGGCATGCTCTTGATCGGCACGAAATCGTCGATTTCTTCCTCGACGAAAATCGGCAGCACCAGGTCGTTGAGGGTGAATTCGGTTTCCTGGAACAGGCTGCGCAGTTGTTCGGAGCGACGCAGGCGGCGGGGACGGGCTTCTGGGAACTGGCTGGACATGATTTTTCCTAAGGCTGAGCGCGAAACAACACGAGCTATGGCGAAAAAAGGCTGAAAGCTTATGCCCAGAGACGCCCCGGTACAAACCCGCACGGCTCAAGAGAGTCTTGCCCAAGCCGTAACAATGCCCTTAAGGCCCGGCGATCCACGGGTGTCGGCCACGCGATGCGGCCAGCCTGCGACCATCTGACGCAACAGCAGCAGCCATTGAAAAACCTGCGCGCGACCACTCTTGCGGTGGGCCGCTGACAGCGGCGCTTGTTTCTCGCACGGTTGCGCACTACGGCTCGCTGCCCTGCAAATTGAGGGTGTAGTCCTTCAGAGGCGTTTTGAAGTAGGCCAGGCCGGTTTCGTCAACCTTTCCCCTGAGCACGATTTTCTTGACCGAGTCTGCAATTTCATCGGCAGCATTTTCGGACTGAATCGTCGCTTCGATGCACTCGCCAGGCCGGTAACCCACAGTTTTAACGATCAGATTGAGATCGACGTAATGGTCAGCCTCGCGGCCCACAACGCGACGATTTTCCGGGCCCTGGGTCCAATAAATTTCCACGACTTTGCCGGCCGATGGCTTGACTGGCAGGTTGCACGTGGCATTCACCGCCACGCCCTTGTTCCCTGGCGTGGCCGCCACGCTGGCAGATGCCGCGGATTCGCTCCCCGGTGCCTTGCCAGGCAAGGTTGCCGGGCCGGGCTGTTGTTTGACTGCCGTGGTTTCTGCGCTGCAAAGCAGGGGCTCAAGGGCCAGCAAACTCACCAGGCCGGCCCGCAGCAGCCCCCCCTTCCAGGGCCCAAACTGGGCCCAGGCGCACAGGCGCCGTGCCGGTTTGTGCGTGCCGGTGCCTGCAAAATCGCCAGGTGTCAGCGCGCTCATGGATGACTCGGTCCAGTGGGCGAAGGTGTGTTCTCGCACGTTTGCTCACTGCTTGGGGAAAGCCGTAGGTGCCCTTCGATGCAGGTTCGCGCCGTGCCGCCGATCCAGATTTCATCGCCGATCTGTTCCACGTCAATCCGCCCTGCCCGCCCCATGCTCAGGCCCTGGCTGACCCGGTAGCGCGCCGGTGCCAGCCCGGCGCCCAGCAACCACTGGGCGATGCCGGCATTGAGGCTGCCGGTGGCGGGGTCTTCGGGCATGCCATCACCGGCGATAAAGGCCCGTACCTCGAACTGCGCGTCGCTGTCATCGCGCTCGGGGTCACAGGGCGCGATCACCCCGACCGCCAGACCGATCAGCGCCGGGTAGTCAGGTTGCAGGTCCAGCACCTGCTGGCGTTCGCCGAGCATCACCGCTAGCCAGCCGGCGCCGTTGTCGACCCACTGCGCCTGCACGATGTCCCCGGGCGTAAGGCGCAGACCACGGCGCACCTGCTCCAGCACCTCGGGCTCCACAGGGCCGGCCTTGAGCAGCGGCGGCGCGAGAAAGGCCAGCTGATTGCCCTGGCGGCGGATGCGCACCAGGCCCACTTCGCACTCCTGGATGATCTCCTCGCCCCGGGGCACGCCGCCGGCTTCGAGCCAGGCGTGGCAACTGCCCAGGGTCGGGTGGCCGGCGAAGGGCAATTCCTGGTTGGTGGTGAAGATCCGCAGGCGGTAGTCGGCCCGGGGATCGCGGGGCTGGAGCAGAAAGGTGGTTTCGCTGAGGTTGGTCCAGGTGGCGAAGGTGGCCATGCGCTCGGTGCTGAGCTCGTCGGCGTTGAATACCACGGCCAAGGGGTTGCCTTTGAGGGGCGCCGAGCTGAAGACATCGACTTGCTTGAAACTTAAGGGGCGCATGCAACAATTCCTGTTTCTTGATAAGGCCCAGCGTTATAAGGCGCAACGTTGGCTGTAGCCGCAGCCGAGCCAGGGCCAGGCTGCGAAAGAGCGGGCTGCGTTCGGTATGCAGGCCCTGGCTTGGCGCCCCCAGACACACCCCTGGCGTTCTTGGGATAACCGCGACCGCTGCGCTTGTGCGCAGCCTGCGGCAGCGGCTACAGGGCGTGCGTGCGTCAAGAAACCTTGGGAATCTCCAACCCGCGGATCACCGCCGGGCGCGCCACGAATTTGGCCAGCACTCGCTTGACCTCGGGAAAGTTGTCGAAGCCCACCAACTCACCCGCCTCATAGAACCCGATCAGATTGCGAATCCACGGAAAGGTCGCGATATCGGCAATGGTGTAGCGCTCGCCCATGATCCACTCGCGCCCCCCCAGGTGCTTGTCCAGCACCCCCAGCAGACGCTTGGCCTCGTTCACGTAGCGCTCCAGCGGCCGCTTGTCCTCGTACTCCCTGCCGGCAAACTTGTTGAAGAACCCCACCTGCCCGAACATCGGGCCGATGCCACCCATCTGGAACATCAGCCACTGGATGGTTTCATAACGCGCCGCCGACTCCTGGGCCAGCAGTTGCCCGCTCTTGTCCGCCAGGTAGATCAGGATCGCTCCCGACTCGAACAGCGCCAGCGGCTGGTCCCCCGGGCCGTGGGGGTCGAGAATCGCCGGGATCTTGTTGTTCGGGCTGACACTGAGGAACTCCGGGGTCATCTGGTCCTGGGTCTCGAAGCTGACCCGGTGCGCCTCGTAGGGCAGGCCGATCTCTTCGAGCATGATCGAGACCTTGACCCCGTTGGGGGTCGGCAAGGAATACAACTGAATCCACTCAGGGAACTGCGCAGGCCATTTCTGGGTGACGGCAAAGGCGGAAAGATCGCTCATGACAGGCTTCCAGTCTCAATCAAAGGGGGCGGCGCCCCGGATGGGCAACGGCAGGGAATTATCCGCCGGGTTTTCTTAAATCGGCAACATGCAGCGCCTAAGCTGCCTGCAATCGAACCAAAAGCCGTTCAGGGACTCATAAGCCACGGCCCGATCAGGCCACGAGCAACGACAGGGAACATGGGTTTGTCAGCCTCACGCATTGCACTTGAAGAATGACCGCACCATGAACCTGCCCCGCCGCCTTGCCCGCCACTTCAAGCACCGCCGCTACCTGCCGTTGCCGGCCCTGTTGCTGGGCAGCGCCCTGTGCCTGTCCCTGGAATCCAGCGCCAGCCGCGCGCAACCGGTGGACGGCACCCAGACCCTGGTGTTCCTGCGCCACGCGGAAAAACCTGCCGGCGGCCTCGGCCAGCTCAACTGCCAGGGCCTGAACCGGGCCATCGACCTGGCCTCGCTGCTGCCGGAGAAATTCGGCAAGGCGCAGTACGTGTTCGCCGCCGACCCCACGCGCAACGTCGAGGAAGGCGAGCTGGACAACTCCTACAGCTACATCCGCCCGCTGATGACCATCAGCCCCAGCGCCATCAAGCTCGGCCTGCCGGTGAACATCGACTTTGCCGCCAATGACACCAGCGACCTGGCGGACGAGCTGCTGCATGACCGCTACCACAACGCGACCATCTACACCGCCTGGTCCCACGGCTACCTGCCGGAGCTGATCAACAAGGTCGCCGAAGAAGCCGTGGGCCAACAGCAGCCGATCACCGAAGACTGGGCCTCCAGCGACTTCGACTCGCTGTACGTGCTGACCCTGACCTGGCGCAACGGCAAGGCCAGCCTGCGCAGCCAGAGCTATAAGCAGGGCCTGGACGGCGGCGAGCAGGATTGTCCGAGCTGATCAGCCCAGGGCGTCGAGCAACCGGTACCAGGCAATCCCCGCCCCCAGGTAGAGGCGTTGCAGGCCGTGCAGCGGAATCGGCCGCAACGGCGTGACCGGGAACGGAAAACCCTGCCCCGCTCCCGTCAGCCGCGCCGCCAGGTGCCTGCCCAGCAGGGTCGACAAGGCAATGCCGCGCCCGTTGTAGCCCAGCAGGATCGACAGCCCCGGCGCCGGCTCGTGCAACTGCGGCAGAAAACTCGGGGTCAGGGCCACGCGCCCGCTCCAGCGATACTCGATGGGGACCCCCGCCAATTGCGGAAACAGGTTCAGCAACGAGCGCTCCAGGTGGTTCCAGTCGGCATCCCGGCGCGGCTCGGAAAACGGCCCGCGCCCGCCCAGCAGCAGGCGCCCCTGGGCGTCCTGCTTGAAATACAGCAGCAGGCGCCGGGCATCGGAACACACCTCGCCGCCCGGCAGGATGCTCTGGCGCAGCTCGGCCGGCAGCGGCCGGGTGGCGATGATGAAACTGTTGGCGGCGATCACCGTCTGGCGCAACCCCGGCCACAAGTCGTCGGTGTAGCCATTGGTGGCCAGCAGCACCTTCGAGGCGCGCACCCGCGCGCCGCGGTCGGTCTCCAGGGTCCAGCGCCCGCCGTCGCGCCGCAGTTGCCGCACCCGGCTCTGGCCGTGAATGCTCACCCCCAGCCCCATCGCCACCCGGGCCAGGCCCCGGGCGTAGTTCAGCGGGTGCAGGCTGCCGGCCCGCGGGTCGACCCAGCCGCCCAGGTATTGCGAGCTGCCGATGCGCTGGCTCACCGCCGCCTTGTCCAGCAACTCCACGGCCACGCCGCGCTGGCGCCACTGCTCGGCGCGCTGCTCCAGGGTGTGCATCGCGGCGCCGGAAAACGCCGGCTGGATCCAGCCCTTGCGGGTGGCGTCGCAGCGAATGCCGTGTTCCTTGATCAGCTCGAACACTTCATCGGCCGCGCCCCCCACGGCATCGACCAGCGCCTGGCCCTGCACCGGGCCGAACTTGGCCAGCAGTGGCTCGGGGTCGAACTTGAGCCCGGGGATCACCTGCCCACCGTTGCGCCCGGAGGCGCCCCAGCCGGGCTCGCCGGCATCCAGCACACAGACGCTGGCACCGCTCTGGGCCAGGCGCAGGGCACTCACCAACCCGGTGTAGCCGGCGCCGACAATCGCCACATCGACCTCCCGGTCCTCGGCCAGGGCCGGGGTGTGCTCGGCCGGCATGGCCGTGGCCGCCCACAGCGAGGGCGGCATGCGCAGGAGCTGGGACGCGCTCATGCCTGCACCTCCGCGCCCTGGTTGAGCAAGCGCCGCAGAAAATCCTGGGTGCGCGGGTGGCTCGGGGTGCTGAGCACGGTTCGGGCCGGGCCGGCCTCGACGATGCGCCCGCTGTGGAGGAAGCACACCTGATCCGCCACGTCCTGGGCAAAGCCCATTTCATGGGTGACCACAATCATGGTCATGCCCTCGTCGGCCAGCTTGCGCATCACCGCCAGCACCTCGCCCACCAGTTCCGGGTCCAGGGCCGAGGTCGGCTCGTCAAAGAGGATCGCCTCCGGGTCCATGGCCAGTGCCCGGGCGATGGCCACCCGCTGCTGCTGGCCGCCGGAGAGCTCGTCCGGGTAGGCGTGCATGCGATGGGCCAGGCCGACCTTTTCCAGCAGGGCCTCGGCCCGCAGGCGTGCTTGGCGGGGGTCCTGTTTCTTGACGTAGATCGGCCCCTCGGTGACGTTCTGCAAGGCCGTGCGATGGGGAAACAGGTTGAAGCGCTGGAACACCATGGCCACCCGGGTACGCAGTTCATGGATGCTCTTGGCCTGCCGGTCGACCCGCGCCCCGCTCACCAGGATGTCGCCCTGCTCGTAGCTTTCCAGGCCGTTGATGCAGCGCAGCAGGGTCGACTTGCCGGACCCGGAAGGCCCGATCAGGCACACCACTTCACCGCTGTGCACCTGTAGGTCGATGCCTTCGAGCACCGCCACGTTGCCAAAGCTCTTGTGTACGCCCTTGATCTGGATCATGGCTTTCTCCGGGTGCTGATGCGCGCCTCCAGGCGGCGCAGGGCAAAGGACAGCGGCAGGCTCAGGGCCAGGTAGAGCAAGGCCACCAGGGTGTAGACGGTCATGTTCTCGAAGGTCGAGGAAGCGATCAGTTGCCCGGCCCGGGTCATCTCGGCCACGGTGATGGTGGACACCAGGGACGAGTCCTTGAGCATCATCACCAGGGTGTTGCCATAGGGCGGCAAGGCGATGCGCAGGGCCTGGGGCAGCACCACCCGACGCATGATCATCGGCCCGCGCATGCCGATGGATTCGGCGGCCTCGATCTGCCCCTGGTGAATGGCCTGGATACCGGCGCGGAAGTTTTCCGCCTGGTACGCCGAGTAGGCGATGCCCAGGCCGATCACCCCGGCCTGCATGGCGGTGAGCTGGATGCCGAAATCCGGCAGCACGAAGTAGATGTAAAACAGCTGGACGATGATCGGCAGCCCGCGAATGACGTTGACCACGCCGATGGCGAACAACGCCACCGAGCGCACCTTGGACACCATCATCAAGGCGAAGACCAGGCCGATCAGCGAGCTGAGCACGAAGGAGCCAACGGTGACCTGCAGGGTGACCACTGCGCCTTTCAACAGAATGGGCAGGAAGTCCAGAGCGTTCTGGAGAAACATGGAGAGACCCGTTTAATCAGCTGGAAAGGGACCCGGGCCAGGCGCCGGGTCGCGACTGGATCAGTTGAGCTTCCAGTGCTCGATGATGCGCTCCAGGGTGCCGTCGGCCTTGATCGCGGCGATCCCGCGATTGACCTCGGCCAGGGTCTGGGCATCGCCCTTGCGCACGATCAGGCAGACATCGCCCATGACCACCGGCTGGTAGCCCTTGACCAGCCGCACCTTGTTCTGGGTGCCCTGGGCCAGTTGGTAGGCGAGGATCGGCCGGTCGGCGAAACCGGCCTTGATCCGTCCCAGGGCCAGGTCGCGCATCAGGTCGGGAATCGAGTCGTAGCCGCGCACTTCCTTGAAGATCCCGCGCTTGTTCAACTCGTCGATAAACACCGTGCCGACCTGGGCGCCGACGGTTTCCCCGGCCAGGTCCTCCATGCGGCGGTAGTCGCTGGCGTCATCGGCCTTGACGATCAGGCCCTCGCCGTAGCTGAACACCGGGTCGGAGTACTGCACCACTTTCTCGCGCACCGGGGTGCGCAGCATCGCCGCGGAGATGATGTCGATCTTGTTCGAGGTCAGGGACGGGATCAGTGCGGCGAAGGTGGTCTGCTGGATGTCCACAGCGAAACCACCGGCCTTGCCCACGGCCCGGGCGGCATCGATCATCATGCCCTCGATGCTCTGGCTCTTGACGTCAAGGAAGGTAAAGGGAATGCCGGTGGCGGTGGCCCCGACCTTGTACAGCGGCTCGGCCTGGGCCGACGCCGAAAGGCCCAGGCCAAGGGCGCAACAGAATGCGAAAACAGCGGGTGCAAGGACGCGAGTGCGGGTGTGCATGGCGGATCTCCCATTGGACGGTTTTATTGTTTGAAGTCCGTGATGGATAGCCTCTGGTGTGGAAGGCAGGAGGCATGAGCCCGACTATAAACAATTTACAAAAATCGTAAAGAGATTTATAAATATCGAATATCGATATTTAAAACACAAAATAGCCTGAAAGGACTGGTCATGAGCGATAACAACAACTCCCTTTTCAACCAGTCACTGGAGAAGGGCCTGGCAGTGCTGCGGGCCTTCAACGCCGCGCAACGGACCATGAACCTGGCGGAAATCGCCGCGGCCGCCGACATCAACAAAAGCTCGGCGCAGCGCATGATCCACACCCTGGAACAGCTGGGCTACGTGCGTAAGCACCCGCAGACCAAGCGCTTCCAGCTGACCCCGCGGGTGATGGAGATCGGCTACAACTACCTGGCCGCCGACACCCTGGTGGACGTGGCCAACCCCTTCCTCGCCGAGCTGGCTCAGGTCACCGGAGAAACCACCAACCTCACCGAGCCCGATGGCCTGGACATGGTCTATGTGGCGCGCTTCGTGGCGCCCAAGTTCATCCCCATCCACATGCCCATCGGCAGCCGTATCCCGATGTACTGCACCGGCTCGGGCCGCGCCTACCTCAGCGCCCTGCCCGCCGCCGAGGCCACCCAGATTCTCGAAGCCAGCGAGCGCAAGGCCCACACCCGGCACACCCTGACCGAACTGGCGGACATCCAGCGCGAGATCGACGCCACCCAACGCCGCGGCTACGCCCTGAACCCCGAGGAGCTGTTCCTGGGGGACATGAGCATTGCCGCGCCGATCCTCGGCAGCCAGGGCCTGCCGGTGGCCGCGGTGCACGTGGTGGTGCCCAGCAGCCGCTGGACCCTGGAAGAAGCCGAACGCAAGCTCGCGCCCTCGGTGATCGAATGCGCCCGGGCCATCCGTACCTCGATTCGCACCCTCTGAAAATCGCTCCCCGCTGACGCTCGGCAGCGGCTACAGGGCCAGTGCCGATCCGAAATTGGTGTAGCCGCTGCCGCAGGCTCGGGCCGCGTTCGGACGAATGGCCCGTAGGGACGCGGCGTTCTCAAGGCCGATGAGCTCCCGACGGGGTATCGCCAGGCAAGGCCGGACGAGATCGGTTCGCGGCGCGCCGGCGCCAACGGCTACAATTCGCGCTTATTGTCCTCGTGCGGAATACCTTTCATGTCCAACCTCGCCTCCACCCAGCCCAACCGCGGCTGGGCGTTCTGGTGCAAACCCCTGCTGTTCCTGCTGGTCGCCGCCATCGGCCTGTATTACGTGAAGTGGTCGCCCTACTACCTCAAGGCCTTTGTCGCCGCCGACAGCCACAGCATCGGCGCGTCGATCCTCAACGATCAGCAAAGCTCGCCCTGGAGCGCCGCCCTGGCCTATTCCCAGGTGTACTTCCTGGCCATCTGGAAAGCCGCGGTGCTGGCGGTGATCCTGGGTTCCCTGTTGCAGGTATTGATTCCCCGGGATTGGCTGCTGCGCCTGTTCGGCCGCGCCGGTTTCGGCTCGACCCTGCGCGGCGGGCTGTTCGCCCTGCCAGGCATGATGTGTTCCTGCTGCGCCGCGCCGGTGGCCGCTGGGTTGCGACGGCAGAAGGTTTCGGTAGGCGCGGCGCTGGCGTTCTGGATCGCCAACCCGGTGCTCAACCCGGCCACCCTGGTGTTCATGGGCTTTGTTTTGGGCTGGGGCTTTTCCGCCCTGCGCCTGGTGGCGGGCATTGTCCTGGTGCTCGGCGTGTCCCTGGTGGCGCAACGGGTCGCCGGCCCCGAGCAACTGCCCGAAGCCGCGGTGGATGCGGTGGTGGAAGCCAGCACGCTGAACGACCAGCCGTTCCTCAGCCGCTGGGGCAAGACCCTGTGGCAACTGTTCTGGAGCACCATTCCGATCTACGTGCTGGCGGTACTGGTGCTGGGCGCGGCGCGGGTCTGGCTGTTCCCCCATATCGACGGCGCCATGGGTGACAGCCTGTGGTGGCTGGTGCCGCTGGCGATTGCCGGGACCCTGTTCGTGATCCCCACGGCGGCAGAGATCCCCATCGTCCAGACCATGATGACCCTGGGCCTGGGCACCGGGCCGGCGGTGGCGCTACTGATGACCCTGCCGAGCATCAGCCTGCCGTCGCTGCTGATGCTGCGCAAAGACTTCGATGCCCGGGTGCTGGTGACCGTGGCCGTGCTGACCATGCTGGTGGGGATTGTTTGCGGGTTGATTGGTGCGGTGTTGTTGTAGAACCCTGGTGGTCGAAGCTTATAAGTGACTCACATTGACACTCTTGAATTATGCAACTAAATTTAGTCGCAAAAAAAAGAGGATGCCGTGTCCAAGAACGATAAGCTTCTCGCCAAGTTACTCAACGACCGAGGGACCTTTTCCTGGCAGGAACTGGTCACTCTCCTCAAGCGCCTGGGCTACACACCGTTGGAGGGCTCAGGCAGCCGGGTAAAATTCGACAATGGCGATCCAGGCGCAATAATCAACCTGCACAAACCGCACCCCGGTAATGAGCTTAAGGCCTACATACGCCGCCAAGTGATCGAGCAACTGAAATCGGGAGGTCTCATACCGTGAACAACTTACTGCAGTACAAGGGCTATTTCGGCTCTATCGAAGTCAGTACCGAGGACAATTGCCTCTTTGGCAAACTTCAGTTCATAAGGGCCCTGGTTAGCTATGAAGGGCAGACCGTGGCTGAACTCGAAGCGGCCTTCAAAGAGGCAGTAGACGACTATCTGGATACCTGTGAACAATCGGGTACAGCACCCGAAATCCCTTGCAAAGGCTCGTTCAACGTTCGGGTAGGCCACGACCTTCATCTAGCGGCTGCCGTGGCCGCCACCCGGCAGAATGTATCGTTGAACGATCTGACCCGTCAGGCCCTGAACGAATACCTGCAACATCACCACTGATCGGTATCTCGTGGAGGCTCTGGCGTTCGTTGAGTGCTGGCCTCCAATGGAAATTCCCGCACGCGCCCCCCCCCCGCATCGTCTTGAAACAAACAGGTCAGGGAATGCCGCTCCCGAAACAAGAATTTTCGCTTTGTTTTGTAAGGCTTGTCCGAGAGAATCGCCAACGCCTTTGAGCGGCTTGTGCCCTTGGTGTTCGTCAGGCAGTCTCCCCCGGTCGCTGCGCAATCAGCGACTCGGATGTGGAAGTCCGGAAGGGTCATAGGTACAACGCTTCAACGCGCCTGCCGACGCTTTGCGCCTGCGGATACGTGTTATGGCGGCCATGCGTGGGGCACCTTCGGGTGCGCCGGGTTTTGGGTACCAAAAGACTCCCCGGTCTTCCACACCCACGCACGGCTGCCACCCTCTCGTGTGGAAGCGAGACCGGCGGCTCTACTTAACCTTAGAGTCGTAGGTACCCCAATGAAAAAGCTCGTCCCCGCTCCACCCCGCCCACTGCGCGATCCCGAACTGGATCGCGCCAACGCCAACCTGCTCAGCGCACTGAAACCGACCCAGGCACGCCCGTTCGGCCTGCGCGATGCCCAGGGCAATACCCTGTTCAGCGTGCAAGCCGGGGTCAGCGCCGAAGAGGCCCTGAGGCACGTCGCCCTGCTGCTCAAATGCGCCGAGGAGGTGTCCGATGAAATCACCGAGCGCGCCAGCGGCATCGAACGCGGCCTGATCTGGTCCATGGTGCATTCCGTGGAAATGGCCAGGGCCGTGGTCGAGGCCTTGCTCGACCGTCCACGCCCTGCCGGCTGACGCCTGCGAACACCGCGCGCTCAGGTACTGCGAGCGCGCGGTTTTTTTGAGCGCTAGCGCGATGGCGGCTGGCGCTGGCGCAGGTAATCGAGCACGGCGCCGTGCTCGCCGCTGAACTCGATCCGCGCGCCCTTGCTCTCGCGCTGGAAGGCGTACATCGGGTCGTAGTATTCGCCCAGCAAGCCTTCGATCCAGGCTCGGTGCAGTTCCACGTCACCGCTGCGGGCCTGTTCGGCCAGGGCCGCTTCCATCAGCAGGAACAGGCGCTGGTGACGCTCGCCACCGAGGCGTTTGTGGATCTTGTTCAGGCTTTCCAGCAGGCGTTCGGCAAACAGGGCAAAACCTTCTTCGCCATGCACGGCTACGAACTCGGCGCTGAGGTTGACCACGTAATCGTCGAGGATGCGCTGCACCCGGCTGTCGAGGCGGTCCTCCAGCCAGACCATGGGCAGGCCCTGCATGCTCTGGTACAGCGGCAGCGGCAAGGCGCAGCTGCCGATCATGCGGTTCTCGTCTTCCAGGACAAAGCTCTGCACGCCGCGCTCACGCTTTTTCAGCAGGTCCACCGCCAGGCGGTTTTCGAAGTCGATGTTGCTCGGCTGGCCGGTGGCGCGGCGGCCGAAGCTGGAGCCGCGGTGGTTGGCGTGGCCTTCCAGGTCCAGGGCGTTGTCCAGCTGGCCCAGCACTTGGGTCTTGCCGGTGCCGGTCATGCCCCCCAGGAGGACGAAATCACACTGCTGCAGGGCCTGTTCAGTGGTGTCCAGGAGGAAGGTACGCATGGCCTTGTAGCCGCCGCCGACCCGCGGGTAAGCGATGCCTGCTTCGTCCTTGAGCCACTGCTGGACGATCTGCGAGCGCAGGCCGCCACGGAAGCAGTACAGCAGGCCGTCGGGGTGGGCCCGGGCGAAATCGGCCCAGGCCTGGATGCGCTGGGCCTTGATGTCGCCGGACACCAGTTGATGCCCGAGCACAATGGCCGCCTGCTGCCCCTGCTGCTTGTAGCAGGTGCCGACCCGTTGGCGCTCCTGGTCGGTCATCAGGGGCAGGTTGAGCACCCCGGGAAAGGCGCCCTTGGTGAATTCGATCGGCGCCCGGGTATCCATCATTGGCCGGTCGTTGAGGAAGATCTCGCGGTAGTCGGTGCAGTCCAGAGACATCAGAACACCTCGACCGCGTGGCTCTGTCGCTCCACCAGCTCGCCAATCGGCGCCAGTTCCAGGCCCAGTTCCGCCGCCAGGGCCAGGAATTCGGCATTGCCTTGCGGGGTCACCGCCACCAGCAGCCCGCCACTGGTCTGCGGGTCGCAGAGCACGCGCTTGTGCAGTTCCTGCACCCGACCGACCTTGTCGGCGTAGCTGCTGTAGTTGCGCAAGGTGCCGCCGGGCACGCAGCCCTGGTCCAGGTAGTACTCGACCCCCGGCAGGCGCGGTACGCGGTCGTAGTGAATGCGCGCGGTCAGGCCGCTGCCGTCGGCCATTTCCACCAGGTGCCCGAGCAGGCCGAAACCGGTGACGTCGGTCATCGCGGTCACCCCTTCGAGCTTGCCGAAACGGCTGCCGGGCTTGTTCAGGGTGCACATCCAGTCCCGGGCCAGGCCGATATCGGCGCTGCGCAGCTTGCCCTTTTTCTCGGCGGTGGTGAGCACGCCGATCCCCAGGGGCTTGGTCAGGTACAGCAGGCAGCCGGCGGTGGCGGTGTCGTTGCGTTTCATGAAGCGTTTTTCCACCAGCCCGGTGACCGCCAGGCCGAAGATCGGCTCCGGCGCGTCGATGGAGTGGCCGCCGGCCAGGGGAATGCCCGCCGCGTCGCACACGGCGCGGCCGCCGCGGATCACTTCCCGGGCGATTTCCGGGGCCAGCACGTTCACCGGCCAACCGAGAATGGCAATCGCCATCAGCGGGTCGCCGCCCATGGCGTAGATGTCGCTGATGGCGTTGGTGGCGGCGATGCGGCCGAAATCAAAGGGGTCGTCGACGATGGGCATGAAGAAGTCGGTGGTGGAGACCACGCCGCGCTCTTCATCGATGGCGTACACCGCCGCGTCATCGCGCGAGGCGTTGCCGACCCAGAGCTTGGGGTCGAGGTTCTGCGCCCCGCTGCCGGCCAGGATCACCTCCAGCACCTGGGGGGAAATCTTGCAGCCGCAGCCGGCTCCGTGGCTGTACTGGGTCAGGCGAATCGGCTCGCTCATGGGGCACCTCGTCAAGTCTGGGACCGGGATTCTAGCAGAGCCCTCAGGCACTTGGCCGCGGCGTGCCCTGATGGAACAGCATCTGCCAGCGCCCCTCCTGGCAGCGCCACAGCGAGCTGCGCCAGGCGCTGCTGGCCGCCCGCCCCGGCGCTGCGGCGTTATGGCACAGGTAGGTGACCTGGGCCAGGTCGGGCCCCAGGCACTGCACGGCGAACTCGCTGATGCGCCGTTCGATGAACACCTGCTGCGGCAGGCTGGCCAGCACCTGGGCCTTGTCCCAGCGCCCGCCGCTGGCGCCGAACTCAAGGAAGTCATCGGCCAGCAAGGCCTCCAGCGCCTGGCGATCGGCACGCACTTCGGCCTGTTGCAACTGGCATTCAAGCATCAGCAGGTGGTCGGACAGCTCCATGGTCACTCCCGAGGTGGTGGCGGGTAAGCGGCGCACTCTAGCATTGCACGCCTGCACCAGCGCCGGGCCTGGGGGCCGGGCATTGCCCAGGCCTGCAGCGTCCGGCCCTCCCCGCCATCGGCACGCACCCCGCCCCAAGCGCCAATCCAGCGGCCATTCACGCCTTTGTCGCAAGCCACTGTTTCAAGTTGGTACGCCATATGCAAACGTTTGCGAGTTGTAATTTTGTGGGTGTTCGCCGCCTTCTTTCGAAGTGCGAGCACAAGGGACTTCACACTGCAAAAACAGGGACTTTCCATGCTCAACCCTCTGCGACGCCATGCGTCCTGCCGTACCCTGGCTGTTTCGTTGTGGCTGGCCGGCGTTACGGGTCTACCCAGCGCCTTCGCCCAGCCCCCCGCCACCCTGGCGGACGACTCGGCCCAGGGCGAAAGCCTGAGCGCCGATGTGCAAGCGGCCAAACAGGGCGCTTACCTCTCCGACTGGTACAACCAGGACCTGATGCTCATCGGCAGCAAGGACATCAGCTTCGGCCCGCGCCCGGCAGACGACATCTACCTGGAATACGAATACTTCGGGCGCAAGGGCCCCTTCGAGCTGTACGGCTACATCGACCTGCCGAAGATCCTCGACATCGGCAACAGCCACGACAAGGGCATCTGGGACCACGGCTCGCCGCTGTTCATGGAGCACGAGCCGCGAATCTCCATCGACTACCTGGCCGGCCGCAGCCTGGCCATCGGCCCGTTCAAGGAATGGTACGTGGCCTTCGACTGGATCTACGACCACGGCAGCCGCACCGCCAACCGCGCCAACACCCTGTACAGCGGCCTGGGCACCGACATCGACACCCATTCGCGGGTCAACCTCTCGGCCAACTTCTACGGCCGCTACCAGTGGGAAAACTACGGCGCCAGCAACGAATACTCCTGGGACGGCTACCGCGCCCAGCTGAAATACATCGTGCCCATCGACAGCTTCAGCAACGGCGCCTCGCTGACCTACATCGGCTTCACCAACTTCGATTTCGGCTCCGACCTGCACAAGGACAACCCGGCCCGCACCGCCAACGCCACGGTGGCCACCAACGTGCTGCTCTATTCCTTCACCCACCTGCGCTTCACCCTGGTGGGCCGCTACTTCCATAACGGCGGCAACTGGGAGGATGGCAGCGTGCTGAATTTCGGTGATGGCCAGTTCCGTGCCCGCTCCAATGGCTGGGGCTATTACGCAGGGGTGGGCTATCAGTTCTAGAGCAGTGCCAAGACCGAACAGGTTGCGCTGAGTTGCAACCTGGATCAGGCAGGATAAGCGCCAATTAACGGCAGTCATGGAGGTTGTATGCGTGGGATTCAAAAGGTTTCGTGGGCAATGGGCTTGAGTGCACTGGTGGCTAGCGGCGCCTGGGCCAGTGAGGCACCGATCAAGCCCAAGGTGGTGCTGATCAGCATGTTCGCGCCGGAAGCGCAGCACTGGATCGAGCGCCTGGAGCTCAAGCGCGAGATCCGCGTGCCGGGGCTGGCGGCGGAGTATCCGGTGATTCGCTGCAACGACCGGGACGTGTGCCTGTTGACCACCGGCATGGGCCAGACCAATGCCGCGGCGTCGACCCTGGCCCTGGCCCTGTCGCCCAAATTCGACCTGCGCAAGAGCTATTTCCTGATTGCCGGGATCGCCGGCATCAGCCCCCGGCACGGCACCATTGGCACCGCCGCCTGGGCCCATTACCTGGTGGAGTTCGGCACCCAGTGGGAAATCGACTCCCGGGATGCGCCCAAGGGCTGGCCCACCGGCTACCTGGGGATCAACACCAAAGGCCCCAACGAAAAACCGCCCCTGGACTACAAGACCGAAGTCTTCGAGCTGAACCCCAAGCTCCAGGCCAAGGCCTTCGCCCTGAGCCGCAACGTGGCCCTGAGCGAGAGCAAGGAATCGGCGGCCTGGCGCCTGAAATACCCCCAGGCCCCGGCCAACCAGCCACCGGTGGTGACCCGTTGCGACACCCTGGCGGGCAACACCTGGTTTTCCGGCACCCGCCTGAGCGAACGGGCTGAGGTCTGGACCCGCTTGCTGACCGACAACAAAGGCACCTATTGCACTACCCAGCAGGAAGACAATTCCACCTACGAAGCCTTGCTGCGGGCCAGCCGCGAGGGCCTGCTGGACATCCAGCGCCTGGCGGTAGTGCGCGCCGGTTCCGACTTCGACCGCCCGGCCCCGGGGGCCAGCGAAGTGGACAACCTGCTCAAGTACGCCGACCAGGGCGGCTTTGTCCCGGCCCTGGAAAACCTCTACCGGGCGGGCAACCCCCTGGTGCAGGACATCCTCGGCAACTGGTCGGCCTGGGAAAAGGGCGTGCCCGAGACCTGATTTCTCTCCCGGGAGCGGCCAGGCGGCGTTCCGCTTGCCGGCGATGGAGGTCTCAAGGCCCTCTTCGCCAGCAAGCTGGCTCATACACAGAACACACAGCGCACGCATCCCCCGTAGGAGCCGGCTTGCCGGCGAAAGCGATCTCAAGGGCCCCTTCGCCAGCAAGCTGGCTCCTACACAGAGCACACAACACACGCATCCCCCGTAGGAGCCGGCTTGCCGGCGAAGGCGATCTCAAGGCCTCTTCGCCAGCAAGCTGGCTCCTACACAGAACACACAGCGCACGCATCCCCCGTAGGAGCCGGCTTGCCGGCGAAAGCGATCTCAAGGGCCCCTTCGCCAGCAAGCTGGCTCCTACACAGAACACACAGCGCACGCATCCCCCGTAGGAACCGGCTTGCCGGCGAAGGCGATCTCAGAGCCCTCTTCGCCAGCAAGCGGGCTCCTACGCAGGGATGGCCGCTGCGCTCAGGGGATGAGGATGATTTTTTCGCCGCGCCCCTGGTTCACTTCGGCATAACGTTCCAGCCCCCGCTCCAGCGGCGATTCCACCAGGCCTTCCGGCAGCGGTAGCAGGCCTTCATCGAAATAGCGGCCGAACTGCTCCAGCATCGCCGCGCACGCCTCTACGCCATACAACAGCGAGTTGATCCCCACCACCGAGCCACCCTTGCGGTACAGCGCCAGGGCCGGCAGTTGCACATGGCCGTCCACCGGGGCGGCGATGATGGCGATGCGGCCAAAGGTGGCCAGGGCCGGCACCGAGGCCGGCAGCCAGAAGCCAGTGGTGTCGAAGATCACCTCGGCACCGCCGGCATAGACTTCGGCCACCTGGGCCGCCAGGGTTTCCGGCTGTTGCAGGTGCAGGGTCGGGTAGCCCTGGGCTTCAAGCGCCTGGACCTGCTCCGCCCGACGCGCCGCCGCCAGCACCCGGGCCCCGCGCACCTTGGCCAGGGCCAGGGCCGCCGAGGCCACCGCGCCGCCGCCGATCACCAGCAGCCGGGTGCCACGGGCTACGCCACTGCGCTCCAGGGCATCCCAGGCCGTGGTGTAGGGCACCCCGAGGCTCGCGGCCTGGGCAAAGCTCAGGTGCCGTGGCTTGCGGGCCACGCCCTGGGCGGACAGCACCACGTACTGGGCATGGCTGCCGTCGGCGAAGAAGCCCAGCTCCTTGCCGGTGCCCCAGACTTCCTGGCCCAGCAGTTGCGCCGGCCCCTGCTCCACCACCCCGGCAAAGTCCCGCCCGGGCACCCGCGGCAGTGTGGTGTAGGGAAAGCGCCCGAGGACGTTCTTCACATCACTGGGGTTGAGGCCCGCGGCCTTGATGCGCACCAGCACCTGGCCAGCACCCGGCACCGGGGTGGGCAGGTCCACTACGTGCAGGGCCGCGAGGTCGCCGGTGGCGGAAAATTGCAGTGCTTTCATCGTCGGTTCCATGAGTCGGGGAAGAAAGGAAAAATGCCTGTTCAGGACAGCCAGCTGCCGAGCAACTGGCGCCCCAGGGGCCACAACTGCTCACCGCCGAGCATGCCCAAGAGGCCGACCAGGGCGATTGCCGGCGGTGCCGGAGAGCGCACCTGCAAGGCGCCGTAAAGCAGGCCGACCAACAGGCCGGCGGCCAGGGAAATCAGGTAGTTCATGCTGCGCTCCAGAGGCCGTGCGGCTCATGCCGGGGTGAAGTGGCGTGTGCGGCACAGTCTAGGTGGCACGGTCCCGCGGCATCGGCCAAGTGCTTCAGGATTTCGGCCAAGGCCGAAACCCTGGCGGTCGCTTGGCGGGCGTGCGCCTGATGCACAGCGGGAACTCTGGGGATCTTCACGTCTCCTGCGACGGAGTGCCGCCCAGAGCGTTCGTCCGAACGCGGCCCGAGCCTGCGGCAGCGGCTACACGACGCCAGGCAGCCCTGTAGCCGCTGCTGAGCCTGCGAAGCTGCGAAAAGGACCGAAGGGCCTTGCTTGGCGATATCCCGAGGAACCTATGGCGGCTTTGAGATCGCCGCGTCTGCTTCGCAGCCGTTCGTCCGAACGCGGCCCGAGCCTGTGGTAGCGACTACACCTGGCTGGCGCTGGCGTACTGGGAAGGCGCGACACCCAGTTCCCGGCGGAACATGTCGCTGAAGCTGCTGGGGGAATAGCCCAGCTCCCGGGCAATGCGGCTCACCGGTACGCCCTGGATCAGTTCCGCGGCAGCGGTGGCCAGTTGCACCTGGCGCCGCCATTCGGCAAAGCCCACGCCCAACTGCTCCTTGAACAGCCGCGCCAGGGTACGCACGCTGGCCCCCGCCGCGTCGGCGTGCTGTTCAAAGGAGATGGCCAGGGACGGCGCCGCCATCACCGCCTGGCACAGGCTGCCCAGGCGCCGGTCGGAGGCGTCCGGCAGGGCTATCTTCAATTGCGAGCGGCGAGCCCGGCGCAGCTCCAGCAGGGCCAGCCCCACCAGCGCCTCGTAGTACTCCGGCTGCGGCGGGTCGAGTTCCACCAGGCGCACGATCAACTCGCGCAGCAGGTTGTCCACCTGCAGCACCTGGACGCTGGGGTCCAGGGTCGCCGCCAGGGACGGGCGCAGGTAGATGTTGCGCATCTGCAGGTCGCTGACCACGCGAATCCCGTGGCTCACCCCCGGCGGCAACCACACCGCGCGCTGGGGCGGCACCACCAGGGCTTCATGGGGCGTCTCGACCCACATCACCCCGCTCATGGCATAGAGCAACTGGCCCCAATCGTGTTCATGGGGCTCGATGAACAAGCCCCGCGGATAGGTGCGGGCCAGGGGTTGCACCGGGATCGCGGGGTCGCTGAGGTCGGGAGGGGCGGCTAGGGCCATGGCAAGGTCGCGGCAGGTCGGCGGGCGCCCATGGTAACCAGCCGCCCGGTGCGCCGCCAACCGCTGCCGCGCCCATCCATATGAAGGCCTGGGCGCCGCCGGGAAATCCATTCGGATAGAACGATTGGCGGCCCATGACCGTCGGTAGCCCGGGCGCAGAATTCGAGTGAATTTTTCCGTCGCGCCAGGATCACTAAAAGATCACAGGGAGGAACCAAGGCTTTATGAACAACGCAAAACTTTTCGTCATCGAATACACCCTCCACGGCGCCCCCAAGTCCTTCATTATCCGCCAGGAAAAGATGGACAACGCCGAGGCCTGGCACTGGGCCAGTTGCGACGCTGGAGTGGGTCGGATAGGACGTTTCGGCCGCGAACGGGTGAAGAAGACCAGCAAGCCCATGGCCGAAAAGTTCGGTATCGAAAACGTCACCTGGCGCCCGTCGGTCTAGGGCGCAGCAACGCGGGTGGAGCCGCCCGGCCCCACCCGCCAATCCCCCCTCAGCCGTGGGCGCCCTTGGCGCATTTGCAGCCTTCGGTGGAAGCGCAAGGCTCGCCGTGGGCGTGATGGTCGGCGCACGCCTGGCAGCAGTAGTGCTTGCCGTGACGGACGATGGCATGGGCGCCCAGCTTGCAGGTGCAGGCCGGGCAGGCACAGGTTTCAGTAGACATGGCATGGCTCCTCGGGTTCAAGGCTCGGCCCTTTGGGCAGGCGCTTGATCGAGCGTCCCGCTCGGGCCGAGTCCCCACAGGTTAGGCCAAGACACCGCCCGGCCAGGGCGCACGCGACTGATGGTCGGCCCCTCACTCCCAGCCCTGCAAACGCAACGTAGCGCGCACCAGCCGCTGTTCTTCGCCCTCGATGTCCCTGAGGTTGCGGGCAATGCCTTGGATATGCGCCAGCGCCGCCTTGCGCGCCTGTTCCGGCAGGCGCCCGGTGACTGCGTTGTACAGCCGCGCATGCTGGCGGTCGATCTGGCGCTTGGGCGCCGGGCGGTGATAGAGGTTGTTGACCGAGGCGAACACCGAGTTCAGCAGCAGGTCGGTGAGCGAGGCCAGGGTCTGCACCAGCACCGGGTTGTGCGAGGCCTCGCAGATCGCCAGGTGAAAGGCGTGGTCCAGGCGCGCCAGGGCGGCGGGCTCCAGGGCCTGTTCATGGGCCTGCAGCAGGGCCTGGTAGGCGCGCTCGATCAGCACGAAATCCGCTTCGGTGCCGCGCAGGGCCGCCAGCCGCGCCGACTCGCCTTCAAGCAGGCTGCGCACTTCCAGCAGGTCGTAGAGGGTACGGGGCTGGGAGCTGAACAGATGCATCAGCGGCGACTGCGCTGCCGGGGCCGACAGTTGCGCCACCTGGGAGCCGCGGCCCTGTCGAGTGTCGATGATGCCCCGCGCCCGCAGCAGTTTCAGGCCCTCGCGCAGGGCCGTGCGCGAAACCCCGAGTTTGGCCGTCAGGCGCCGTTCCGAGGGCAGCAACTGGCCGGTCTTGAATACCCCGTCGACGATCAGCCGCTCGATCCGCGCGCAGACCAGGTCCGCCACCTGGGGCCGACGCCCCGCTTGCGTGTCCTGCATGCTTCCTCCCACTGGTATGACCAGCCCTGTGCCATTTGCCCGGCTATTCCTGCGCGCCCGCCAAGCTTTTGAAAAACCTTGTTTTTTTGAAAAACCCCGGCCTGCCCTGGAAAACAAAGTGGTTCGACCACTGCCAACGCACATGGACACTAAGGCCCGCCGGGCCAATCATGCAAGGCAGCCGTACAGCATTCGCGACCTGATAAAAACCACACAAGGTCCTTACCCGCCATGACGATTCTCTACGACGAACGCCTCGATGGCGCCCTGCCCGACGTCGACCGCCAGGCCCTGATCCAGGCCCTGCGCCAGCAGCTACCGGAGCTGGAGCTGCTGGACCAGGAGCAACAGCTCAAACCCTACGAATGCGATGGCCTGAGCGCCTACCGCAGCACGCCGATGCTGGTGGCCTTGCCCCGGCACCTGGACCAGGTGCAGCGCATCCTGCAGATCTGCCACGCCCACCGGGTGCCGGTGGTGGCCCGGGGCGCCGGCACCGGCCTGTCCGGTGGCGCCCTACCCCTGGAAAAGGGCCTGCTGCTGGTGATGGCGCGCTTCAAGGACATCCTGCAGATCGACCCCGCCGCCCGTTGCGCCCGGCTCCAGCCCGGGGTGCGCAACCTGGCGATCTCCCAGGCCGCCGCGCCCTTCGGCCTGTACTACGCCCCCGACCCCTCTTCGCAGATCGCCTGTTCGATTGGCGGCAATGTCGCGGAAAACGCCGGCGGCGTGCATTGCCTGAAATACGGCCTGACCGTGCACAACCTGCTCAAGGTCCAGATGCTCAGCGTCGAGGGCCAGCCCCTGACCCTGGGCAGCGAGGCCCTGGACGCGCCGGGCTTCGACCTGCTGGCGCTGTTCACCGGCTCCGAAGGCCTGCTGGGGGTGATCACCGAAGTCACGGTCAAGCTGCTGCCCAAGCCGCAGATCGCCAAGGTGCTGCTGGCGGCCTTCGACTCGGTGGAGGCCGCCGGCCGCGCCGTGGCCGACATCATTGCCGCGGGCATCATCCCCGGCGGCCTGGAGATGATGGACAACCTGGCGATCCGCGCCGCCGAGGACTTCATCCATGCCGGCTACCCGGTGGACGCCGAGGCCATCCTGCTGTGCGAGCTGGACGGCGTGGAAGCCGATGTCCACGACGATTGCGAACGGGTGCGCCAGGTGCTGGAACGGGCCGGCGCCAGCCAGGTGCGCCTGGCCCGGGACGAGGCCGAGCGCGTGCGTTTCTGGGCCGGGCGCAAGAACGCCTTCCCGGCGGTGGGGCGCTTGTCCCCGGACTACTACTGCATGGACGGCACCATTCCCCGCCGCGAGCTGCCGGGGGTGCTGCGGGGCATCGGCCGCCTGGCCGACGAACACCAGCTGCGGGTGGCCAACGTGTTCCATGCCGGCGACGGCAACATGCACCCCTTGATCCTGTTCGACGCCAACCAGCCCGGCGAGCTTGAGCGGGCCGAGGCCCTGGGGGGCAAGATCCTCGAACTGTGCGTGGCGGTGGGCGGCAGCATCACCGGCGAACACGGGGTGGGCCGGGAGAAAATCAACCAGATGTGCGCCCAGTTCAACCACCACGAGCTGACCCTGTTCCACGCCATCAAGGCGGCCTTCGACCCCAGCGGCCTGCTCAACCCGGGGAAAAACATCCCAACCCTGCACCGCTGCGCCGAATTTGGCGCCATGCACATCCACCACGGGCAACTGCCCTTCCCCGAACTGGAGCGATTCTGATGAACGTGGCCAGCGATTTCGACGCCGCCGAGGCCTTGCTGGAACAGGTGCGCGATGCCTTGGCGAGCAACACCGCGCTGCGCATCCAGGGCTCCAACAGCAAGGCCTTTCTCGGCCGCGAGAGTGCCGGGGAAATCCTCGATACCCGCAGCCATCGCGGCATCGTCAGCTACGACCCCACGGAGCTGGTGATCAGCGCCCGGGCCGGCACGCCGCTCGCCGAGCTGCACGCCACCCTGGACGCCGCCGGGCAGATGCTGCCCTGCGAACCGCCGTCCTTCGGCGCCGGCGCGACCCTGGGCGGCATGCTCGCCAGCGGCCTGTCCGGGCCGCGCCGGCCCTGGGCCGGGGCGGTGCGCGATTTCGTCCTCGGCACCCGGGTCATCAGCGGCAGCGGCCAGCACCTGCGCTTTGGCGGCGAGGTGATGAAGAACGTCGCCGGCTATGACCTGTCGCGGTTGATGGCCGGCAGCTACGGCTGCCTGGGGCTGGTCACCGAGGTCTCGCTGAAGGTCCTGCCCAAGCCCCGGCAATGCCTGAGCCTGAGCCTGGAAATGGACCGCCAGCGGGCCCTCGCTCAGCTTGCCGAATGGGGCCAGCAGCCCTTGCCCATCAGCGCCGCCTGCCATGATGGCGAACGCCTGCACCTGCGCCTGGAGGGTGGTGAAGGCTCGGTGGCGGCGGCCCATGACCGGCTCGGCGGCGAGCCCCTGGACCCGGGCTACTGGAGCCAGCTCAACGAACAGCAACTGGATTTTTTCAACCCCGGCCTGCCGCTGTGGCGCCTGTCGCTGCCGCACAACACGCCGCTGCTGCCCCTGCCCGGCGAACAACTGCTGGACTGGGGCGGCGCCCAGCGCTGGCTGAAGACCGATGCCACGGCCGACGATATCCGCGCCGCCGCCAGTGCCGTCGGCGGTCACGCCAGTTGCTACAGCCACGGCCTGCTGGACAGCCCGTTCCAGCCCCTGGCGCCGACCCTGCTGCACTACCACCAGCGCCTCAAGGCCCAGCTGGACCCGCAAGGGATCTTCAACCCCGGCCGACTCTACGCGGAGCTCTAGACCATGCAGACCACCCTCAGCCCCGAGGCCCGGCAACTGCCCCGGGCCGCCGAAGCCGAGCGCATCCTGCGCAGTTGCGTGCATTGCGGCTTCTGCAACGCCACCTGCCCCACCTACCAGTTGCAGGGCGATGAGCTGGACGGCCCGCGGGGGCGCATCTACCTGATCAAGCAGGTGCTCGAAGGCGCACCGGCCACCGCCCAGACGCAGCAGCACCTGGACCGCTGCCTGTCGTGCCGCAACTGCGAAAGCACCTGCCCTTCCGGGGTCGACTACCACAACCTGCTGGACATCGGCCGCGCCGCGGTGGATGCCGCCCTGCCCCGGCCCGCCGGCCAGCAATTGTTGCGCCGCGGCCTGCGGGCGCTGAGCGCCAACCCGCTGCTGTTCAAGGCCCTGATCCATGGCGGCAGCCGCCTGCGCCCGCTGCTGCCCCAGGCCCTGCAGGACAAGCTGCCGCGCCAGGTGCCCAGCGCCAAACCGCGTCCGCCCCTGCTTCATGCACGGCGCGTGCTGCTGCTCGAAGGCTGCGTGCAGCCGGGGCTGTCACCCAATACCAACGCCGCCGCAGCGCGGGTCCTGGATCGCCTGGGCATCAGCGTGCAACCGGTCAGCGAGGCCGGCTGCTGCGGCGCGGTGGACTATCACCTGGATGCCCAGCAAGCCGGTCTGCAGCGCGCCCGGCGCAATATCGACGCCTGGTGGCCGCACCTGCAACTGGGGGCCGAAGCCATCGTCCAGACCGCCAGCGGCTGCGGCGCCTTCATCAAGGACTACCAGCACCTGCTGGCCCATGACCCGGCCTACCGCGACAAGGCCCAGCGGGTCAGTGCCCTGGCCCGGGACCTGGTGGAAGTGCTGCGGGACGAACCTTTGGAACAGCTCGGCGCCCACAGCGACCAGCGCCTGGCCTTCCACTGCCCCTGCACCCTGCAGCACGCGCAAAAACTCGGCGGCGCCGTGGAAAGCCTGCTGCAACGCCTGGGCTTTCACCTCACCGCGGTGCCCGACAGCCACCTGTGCTGCGGTTCGGCGGGCACCTATTCGCTGACCCAGCCGGCGCTGGCGCGACAACTGCGGGACGACAAGCTGCAGGCCCTGGAAAGCGGCCAGCCGGACCTCATTGCCACCGCCAACATCGGCTGCCAGAGCCACCTCGACGGCGCCGGCCGGACCCCGGTACGGCACTGGATCGAAGTGCTGGAAGCCGCCCTGCCCTGAACCTCACGCCCCTGGAGATCGCCATGCAGCACAAAGCCGTACTGGGTCAAGACGAAGCCCGCCGCATCCTCGCCGCCGCCCGCGCCGAGGCCCAGCGCCACCGGTGGGCGGTGAGCATCGCCGTGGTCGACGATGGCGGCCATCCCCTGGCCCTGGAGCGCCTCGACGGCTGCGCGCCGATCAGTGCCTATATCGCCACCGAAAAGGCCCGCACCGCGGCCCTCGGCCGGCGCGAATCCAAGGCCTACGAGGACATGGTCAATGGCGGGCGCAGCGCCTTTCTCTCGGCGCCGCTGCTCACCTCCCTGGAAGGCGGCGTGCCGATCCGCGTCGGCGGCCAGGTGGTCGGTGCGGTGGGGGTTTCCGGGGTCAAGTCCGGTGAAGACGCCCAGGTGGCACTGGCTGGCGCCGCGTGCCTGGAGGGCGACTGAAGCGGGTTCAGGCGCGGCGCACGCTGCTGCGGTACATGAACAGCAGCGCCAGGGCCAGGCACAGCATCGCCAGCAGGCGGCTGGGCGACAGCTCGATGGCCGGGTTGCCGAACCAGCCGAAGTGGTCGATCAACATGCCCATGCCCAACTGCCCGAGAATCACCGCCACCGTGGCCACCGCAGTGCCGACCCGGGGCACGGCCCCCACCATCACCAGCATGTAGACCACGCCGAACAGCGCGCCAGTCAGTTGCCATTTCGGCGCCTGCAGCAGGGTCATGGCCTGGAGCGGCTGGAAAAACACAATCAGCAGCCCGGTGATCAGGGCGCCCACGGCAAAGGTCAGCAGGCTGCTGCGCAACACACCGACGCTTTCCCCCAGGCGGCCATTGATCGCCGCCTGCACACTCAGCACCGCACCGGCGGCCACCACCACAACCAGCAATAGAAACAGATTCATCTTCAACCTCGGGCGATCAGGATCAGGGCCAGCACAATCAGCGCCAGGGCCAGCCAGCGTTCGGCATTGACCGGCTTGCGGGCGCTGCCGAACCAGCCGAAATGGTCGATCAGCACGCTTTTGCCCACCTGCCCGGAAAGGATCGCGATCATGGTCATGGCAATGCCGATATGGGGCGTGGCCAACGTCAGCACCACCACGTAGATCGGCCCCAGCACCCCGCCCAGCAACTGCCAGCGCGGCAGCTGGCTGAAGGCCGGGCCGGGCTGCGGGCCGCTGAACAACAGCAGCAGCAACAGCAGCGCCGTGCCCACGCCGAAGATGCTCAGGGTTGCCCACAGATGGCCCACCTGGCTCCCCAGCGGGCCCAGCAGACCGGCCTCCACCGACAGGCCCATGCCCGCCAGGATCACCAGCGGCAACAGCATCAGGCCCTGCCAGCCGGCAGCGGGTACAGCGCTCGCCACCGGGTTGGGCAGCGGTACTTCTATCGTTTCAGAGGACATGCAACACCTGCTCGACATCAAGGAATGGGCGGCATTATCGATTGCGCAAGCTTTGCGATAAATGGGAGCATGCCGACAACACCTTTGCGTAAAACGCACAGCAGGATCGACCCATGCACGGCTTCAACGACCTCGGTTTCAAGGCCCTGCGCCTGTTTATCGCCGTGCTCGACCAGGGCAGTTTTTCTGCCGTGGCGCGCCGCGAGGGGCTGGCGCCCTCGTCCATTTCACGGCAGATCCAACTGATGGAACAGGCCCTGGGCCAGCAGTTGCTCTACCGCCACACCCGCGCCGTCAGCCCCACCGAGGCCGGGCGCCTGTTGGGGCACCACGCGCGGCGGGTGCTGGCGCAGTGGGAGGAAGCCGAACAGGCGCTGCAGGAACAGCAGGACGAACCGGCCGGGCTGGTGCGGATCAACGCCCCGGTGGTCTTTGGCCAGCGCCACCTGTCGCCCTGGCTCGGTGAACTGCACGGGCGCTACCCGAAGCTGCAGCTGGATATCCAGCAGACCGACAGCTACATCGACCCCTTGCAGGACGGCACTGACCTGCTGTTTCGCATCGGCACCCTGGAAGACTCCTCGATGCAGGCGCGCCTGCTGGCCCCGCAGCGCTACCGGGTAGCGGCCAGCCCGGCGTACCTGGCCCGACACGGCGTCCCAGACCACCCGGAGCAACTGCACCGGCACCAATGCCTGGCCTACAAGGGCGAGACCGGCCAGCAGCGCTGGTTCTTCCGCCAGGGCCGGGCAGACTGGACGCCCTACAGCGTCAAGGGCCCGCTGACCGGCAACCACGCCGACACCCTGACCCAGGCCGCCGAACAGGGCCTGGGGCTGGTGATGTTCCCTTCCTGGCTGATTGGCGAAGCCCTGCACCAGGGCCGGCTGGTGGCGCTGTTCGAAGACTTCGAGGTGGCCACCAGCCTCGAACCGCAACAGATCGCCGCCCTCTGGCCCGGCAGCCGCCGGCTGTCAGTGAAAGTGCGCACGGTGATCGACTTCTTCGTCGAGAAATTCGGCCCAGAGCCCTACTGGGACCGCCGCCCCGCCCCGTAGGAACTGGCTTGCCAGCGAAGGCGGCAGCAAGGCTTGGGCAGGATCCGAAGGCCCCTTCGCCGGCAAGCCGGCTCCTACAGGGCCATTTGCAGGATCAGCCAGGCATTGGCCGCGCTGATGATGGCGAACAGGCTCCAGGCGAGGATCCGGGTCGGCCAGCGGTTGACGAACTCGCCCATCAGGCGCCGGTCGTTGGTCATGCGGATCAGCGGGTACAGGGCGAATGGCAGTTGCAGGCTGAGCACCACCTGGCTCAGCACCAGCAACTGGCCCACGGCGCCGTCACCCAGCAGCCAGACGCCGATGAACGCCGGGATCAGGGCCAGCCCACGGGTGATCAGGCGCCGCTGCCAGCAGGGAATCCGCAGGTTCAGGTAACCCTCCATGATCACTTGCCCGGCAATGGTCCCGGTAAAGGTCGAGCTCTGCCCCGAAGCCAGCAGCGCCACGCCGAACAGCACGCTGGCCAGGGCCCCGCCCACCAGCGGGTCGAGCAGGTGGTAGGCGTCCTGGATCTCCACCACATCGCTGTGGCCGGTGTTGTGGAAGGCCGCGGCGGCGAGGATCAGGATCGCCGCGTTCACCAGCAGCGCCAGGGCCAGCGAGCCGATGGTGTCGATCCGCGCCAGCTTGATGGCATCGGCGCGGCTGGCGCGGTCGTTGCCCACCAGCCGGGTTTGCACGATGGAGGTGTGCAGGTAGAGGTTGTGGGGCATGACCGTGGCGCCGAGAATGCCGATGGCCAGGTACAGCGGCGCGGCGTCGCTGATGGCCGAAAGCGAGGGGACAAAGCCCCGGGCCACGTCCGGCCAGTAGGGTTTGATCAGCAACAGCTCGATGAAGAAGCACACGCCAATGGTCGCCACCAGCGCCAGCATGATCGCCTCCAGCCGGCGGAAGCCGCGGTTCTGCAGGGCCAGCACCAACAGGGTGTCGAAGGCGGTGATGACGATCCCGGTGCTCAGGGACACCCCCAGCAGCAGGTGGAACGCCAAGGCGCAGCCCAGCACTTCGGCCAGGTCGGTGGCGATGATCGAAACCTCTGCCAGCAGCCACTGGGTGCGCGCCGAGCGGGTGCTGTAGCGCTCGCGGCAGAGCTGGGCCAGGTCGCGCCCGGTGGCGATCCCCAGGCGGGAACACAGGCACTGCACCGCCATCCCCGCCAGGCTCGCCAGCAGCACCACGAACAGCAGGTTGTAGCCGTAGCGCGAGCCGGCCTCGATGGCCGTGGCCCAGTTGCCGGGGTCCATGTAGCCGATGGAAACCAGCAGCCCGGGGCCGGCAAAGCGCAGCAGGCGGCGCCACAGGGAAGCGCCGGCGTCGACGGCAACGGAACCTGCGACCTCCGGCGGGCAGAAGGGCGCGGTGGCGATTTTCGGCAAGCTGAATTTCACGGATAGTTCCCAGGCAGATTGACGCAGGGGCCCAGCTTAGACGTTTCAAAGCGGGCACCCAAGCCTGAATTTACCCCGCCAAGGCGAGTATGCTGCGCAGGTTGTGCCCTGCGCCGAAACCTTCGGCAGCGAGTATTTTCTGGCCCAAGGTAGCCCAGTGAACAGCCCTGCGACGCCCCCCGAACCTCTGCCCCCTTTCCTGCAACCCGGCGACCGGGTGCTGCTGTTCGATGGCGTGTGCAAGCTGTGCAATGCCTCGGTGCGCTTCGTCATCCGCCACGACAGCCAGCGGCGGATCAAGCTGGCCTCGGTGCAATCGCCCCAGGGCCAGGCGCTGCTGGCCTGGTTCGGCCTGCCCACCGCGCAGTTCGACAGCGTGGTGCTGATCGAGGAAGGCCGGCTGTCCCAGCGCTCCGATGCGTTTATCCGCCTGATGGCGCAACTGCCGGCGCCCTGGCGCTGGCTGCGGCTGCTGCGCGGGGTTCCCCGGCCGCTGCGGGATGGGGTCTACAACCTTATTGCGCGCAATCGCTATCGGTTGTTCGGCCGTCTCGACGTCTGTTTACTGCCGAGCCCGGACCACCAGGGGCGCTTTCTCGACGACCCGCCCTGAGGCGCGGACCGGGCCCAATCAGCCGGGCTGACGCCGGAAGAACAGCGTCACCTGCCCGAGTTCGAAGCCGAACTTGGTCATGTAGGAACGATTGGCCAGGGTGTTTTCATCCAACAGGTACATCCAGTCATCGAAGTGCACCTGGTAGGTCTTGCCGTCCACCGGCAGGTTGAGCACGTAGCGCCAGCGCAGGGCATTGCCGGCGACTTCACCCAGGGCCTCGCCGACCACATCGTCGGCGGTGCCGCGCCACAGCCCGGGCCCCGCGGAGACCAGGGTCCAGACCCGGGTCTGGCGGGTGCCGTCGCTGTAGGTGAAGTCTTCGTGCATGATGAATTTCTCGCCTTCGCTGCGGCTGTCGATCTGCACGTGAAAGCGCTTGATCACCTCGCCGGAGCGCTTCTGGAACAGCCCCCAGGCCTCGACCCGGCCACTGAAGAACTGGCGCAGCTCCAGTTCGGGCTTCTGGTCACGGTATTGCTTGACGTCGAGGTCGCTGCACGCAACCAGGCCAAGGCACAGCAACAGCAAGTATTTCTTCAACATGCAACCTCTCCTGTGCTGCGCCCGCTATTGGCCCAGCAGTTGTGCGCGCAACTGCGGATTGCGGGTGCGCGGGTCGAGCCAGATGGCGAAAAACGCTCGGGCGAAGGCTTCGTCCTCGACGCTGTGCTGCAAGCGCTGGTCGACAAAGAACTGCACCCCGCGCCCGGGCAGGAACACCCCGGTGATGCGCTGGCCCGGTTCGACATCGACGAAGGCGCGCTGCATCTGCGCCTGCCAGTCCTTGAGTTGCGCCGGGCTCACCGCGCTGCCGGACAGGCGCTGGATCTCGTCGAGGCTGGTCTGCACCAGATCGTCGCGGCTGATCGTGCGCCGGTAGGTCAGTTCCAGGGCGAAGGGGCTATCGGCCGTCAATGGCAACGTCGTGCCCCAGAGCCGCGCGGTGTAGACCTTGAAGCCGAACCAGCTGAACTCGCCGCTGCCCAGCAGCCGCGCATGGGGCAACGACTCTTGCCAACCGGCACTGGCCGTAGCGCTGAGCAGCACCAGCAGCCACCACCACCGGGCCACGCCCACTCGCCGCATGCGTTTCATTCAAGGCTGCCTGCGCAACAGTTGGAGAAACTCCTGGCGGGTGCTGGCCGACTCGCGAAAGGCCCCCAGCATTACCGAGGTGTTCATCAGCGAGTTCTGCTTCTCGACCCCGCGCATCATCATGCACATGTGCCGCGCTTCGATGACCACTGCCACCCCGGCCGCCCGGGTCACTTCCTGGATCGCCTCGGCAATCTGCCGCGTGAGGTTCTCCTGGATCTGCAGGCGTCGCGCATACATGTCGACGATCCGCGCCACCTTGGACAGGCCCAGTACTTTGCCGGTGGGGATGTAAGCCACATGGGCCTGACCAATGAACGGCAGCAAATGGTGCTCGCACAGGGAATACAACTCGATGTTCTGGACCATCACCATCTCGTCGCTGGTGGAGCTGAACAACGCACCGTTGACCAGTTCTTCGAGGCTGGTTTCGTAACCGTGGCATAGATAACGCAAGGCTTTTGAGGCTCGCTGCGGGGTGTCCCGCAAGCCCTCGCGGGTCGGGTCTTCACCCAACCCCTGCAAAATGCCGTGAAAGTGCTGGGAGAGAGGATCGTGCATGGCGCATGGCTTCCGAAAGGCTGGCGGGGCGGGCAATTCCTTGCACGTGCCAAGGAAAAAAGGCCTCCGAGGTGGTCGACCACCTAACTGACCCAGCCCCGGTTCCACCCGGGCCTGACCTCGGAGCCCAAAAAGCGTGGGCAGCGACCGCCGCCCCTTGAAAAAACTGAGCCGCTATCAGCACATCCCACACCTTAAAAACCTATACGACAATTTAATTTTTGTACAATTTTTATCGTCAAAAAATGCCTTTAAAGCCAAAATACTTATACAAATAAGCCTTTAATCGATTCAATACCTTTTCGCTGTACAAGAAAAAAACGACCCTGCACTTCACTCCCGACCACTTCCCTGCGTGCAGATACGCGCCAATCGCTGCGTTGGATGCTAGCGTGGCGCACCGTTCATCCGCCGAGTGCGCCCATGCTGCTGTTGAAACTGCTGACCGTTCCCGGATTTCTGTGGTTGATCTCCCTGGCGAGCAAGCGCTGGGGCCCGAATGTCGCCGGCTGGCTGGCGGGGTTTCCCGTAGTGGTGGGGCCGATCCTGCTGTTCCTGGCCCTGGAGCAGGGCCAGGTGTTCGCCACCCATGCCGCGGTGGCGGCCCTGTCGGCGGTATTCGCGATGATCGCCTTCAGCGTCGCCTATACCCATGCCGCGCAGCGCTTCTCCTGGCCCGGGGCCCTGGCCATTGCGACCCTGGTGTGGGCCTTGCTGGCCACGGTCATCGCCCAGGTGCCGCCATCCCTGGGTTTTTCCAGCCTCTGCGCCGCCAGCGCCCTGCTCCTGGCCCCGCGGCTGTTTCCGCCGGTGGGCGAACTGCCCGCCAGCCCTGGGCCGCGCTCCGACAAACTGCCCTACCGGATGCTCGCCGGGGCCCTGCTGACCCTGGCCGTGACCTTGCTGGCCAGCACCGTCGGCGAACGCTGGAGCGGCATGCTCGCGGTGTTCCCGGTGCTTGGCAGTGTCCTTGCGGTGTTCTCCCATCAGAGTCGCGGTGTGGCCTTCACCACCGTCCTGCTGCGCTCCCTGACCACCGGCCTGTACGCCTTTGCCGCCTTCTGCCTGGCCCTGGCACTGGCCCTGCCCCCGCTGGGCATGCTCGCCTTCGCGGTGGCGCTGGCAGCGTCGATGCTGGTCCTGGGGCTGAGCAAGCGGCTGTTGCGAGCCACTGTGCAGGAGCCGGCTGGCCGGCGCAGGGGCCCTTAGCGTTGCACCGGGCTGGCGGACGCCTTCGCTGGCCAGCCAGCGCCTACGAGCCTTGGCTGGCCGTCATCGGAGCCGCGCTGAAAAATCCTTGTGGAGCAGGCCGCGACGGCCGTGGGATGATGCGCGCCTTTGATCACTGCCCGGAGATTGCCCATGTCATCTTTCGCTAGAAAAGCCCTGGTCCTGGTGTTCGCCGCCGTGGCGGGCCTGGGCGCGCTGAACGCGGTCGCCGCCAGCAAATCCACGGCTAGGCAGGCCTCGGGGGAGAAGGTCGCAGTCCTCGACGGCAAGCTTGCCTTCACCCTGCCCAAGGGGTTCAGCGCTTCGGTACTGCCGGCCGGCAGCGAGGCCAATGGTACCGAGGGCGCCAGCGGCACCCTGTATTCCAACGCCACCACCCGTACCGTGGTGATCGCGGCGCAGAACACCATTCCCCAGGGGGCCAAGGTCCAGGACAACGACGCCGCCTTTCTCGATGACGCGGTCAGCGGCTTTCTCGCGCAACAGGCCGCGGCGCTGCCGGATTTCAGCAAGCAGAGCGAAAAGAACATGACCCTCAAGGGCCTTGGCGTGCGCCAGATCGACAGCACCGCCACCATGGGCGGCGGCCTGACCCTGAACTCCACCCTGATTGCCGGCTCCGGCACACGCATGGCGGTGATCCAGATAATTTCCCGGGCCACCGACAAGGCCGGCCACGCCGCGCTGATGAAGCAGATCCTCGGTCAGTAGGCCCCGTGCCGGCTCAGAGATTGAGCCCCTGCAGCCAGCCCTTGAGGTCGTCGATCTCCGCTTCGCTGATGCTGTGCCCCAGGCCCGGGTAGGCATGGAACTGCGGTTGCAGTGACAACCCCTGCAGCAAGCGCCGGGCATCCACCGCATCGCTGTAGGGCAGGCGCTGGTCAAGGGTGCCATGGCCGATGAAGATGCCCAGGCGCTGCAGGCTCGGGTTGTTCTTCACCTGCGCTGCCAGCACCGGCAGGATCTTCCCGCTCAACGCGGCGATGCCCCGCACCGACTGCGGATGGCGCAAGCCCACTTCATAGGCCATCACTGCGCCCTGGCTGAACCCCACCAGCACCACCTTGTCCGGCTGGGTCTGGTACTTGGCCAGCGCCGCGCGGACAAACTGGCCGATCAGCTCGGCGCCGCTGGCCAGCTCGCTGGTCACACCGTCGTAGGGGCCCTGGCCCTTGCGGTGGAACCACTGGTAGCTGCCCTCCTCCAGGGTCTGCGGTGCCCGCACCGACACATAGGTGTAGCTCGCCGGCAGGCGCTGGCGAAGGCCGAACAGATCGGCCTCGTTGCTGCCGTAGCCATGCAGGAAAATCACCAGCGGCTGGTTGCGCGGCTCGGCCGGGGCCTGCTCCAGGTACTTGAGCGGCAGGTCATCGTGCAGTGCATCGGCGGCCTGCACCCAAGGCGCGGCGAGCAGCGCCAACAGCGCCAGGTAGCGGATCATGTGTAGCTCCTTGAAGGGATAAAAACGGGTCGCCAGAGCCTAGCACCGCCAGCCCCGAGCGCTCATCTGCCCAGCCCGCGCCAGGCCAGCGGCAAGCACAGCAGCACCGCCAGCGCAAACCCCACCTGGGACAGGTAGAAAGTCTCCAGCCACTGGTGGTGGGCCGCCACGTAGAGGCTGTTGTGCAGCACATCCAGCAGGATGATTGCCAGGGTCAGCAGCAGGCCCCAGCGCGGGCGCACCACCAGCAGCAGCGCCGCCAGCGGATCGAACAGCGTCAGGGAGCCCCAGAAGGCCCGGCTGAGCAGGGGCGTGGCGGCGCCGTAGCCATAATCCCAGAGCAGGCCATGCTCGAAGGCGGCACGCAGGTGATTGAACGTCGCCGCCAGCAGACACAGGGCGAACAGCAGGCGGATACACAGCGACACTCGGGGCATGGGCACATCTGTCGTAGGAGCCGGCTGGCCGGCGCAGGGCGTGACGCCGGATCAAGGGGTGGGCGCGCTGCAGCTTGCGCTGGCCAGCCAACGCCCGATCGAACTCTGCGGTGGCGGTTCAGTCGTTGATCAGCTTGCCTTCACGAATCGCCTCGCGGCCGGCCACCTTGGCCAGCCAGATGCCCGGCTGGGTATAGCGCCCACGGTCCAGGGCAAAGAGCACGCCGCTGGTGCCGGCACACACGGTGCTGACGCGATCGCTCAAGGGGTCCACCACTTCGAACAGGGCATCGCCACGCTCCACCCACTCTCCGGCATCGCGCAGGAAACTGACCACGCCATGGTGGGGGGCGAACAGGTACTGGGTGCCTTCGAAGGGCATGCCTTCACAGCACTGCTGCGCAGCGGCCGGCCACTGGCCGCTGATCAGCCCCTGTTCGGCGAGAAACCCCAGGATGGCTTCGCAGTTGGCCCGGGCCTGCTGCACCCGGGTGTCGCCCATGCTGCCCAGCTCCAGGGTGGCGGCCAGGTTTGCCGGGGGAATCGCCGCCCGGGGAAAGTCCCGGGCCAGGCGCAGCCAGGGCGCGGAACAGGATTCATCAAAAGAGCTGCCGCCGGAGTCTTCGCACAACAGCGCCACCCCGGCCTTGAGCCGCGCCGCCAGGGACTGCCAGCGAGGCCAGTGCTGGGGCAAGGCATAGAGGTGGATCGCCGCTTCGAAATCGCAGTGCAGGTCGAGGGTGATGTCGGCGTCGCAGGCATGGCGCAACAGCAAGCGATGCAGGGCCTGCAGCTGCGAATCAGCCGCTGGCAGCTCATCCAGTACCTGGACCATGGCCCGGCGGATCAGGGCGATATTGGCCGTGGCGTCGTCCCCCAATTGCTTGCCGATCAAGTCGCCCACCGGGCCGCTGAGCTCGACGAAGGCGCGATTGAAATTCTTGCCGCTGCCCAGCTCGAAACGCCCCAGGTGGCTGCCCTGCACCTGCTGGTCGAGACCGATGGGATTGGCCACCGGCACCAGCTCGACCACTGCCTGCAGGCGCCCCTGGTTCTCCAGCTGCGCCAGGCGCTGCTTGAGCTCCCAGGCAGTGCGCATGCCGGGCAGCTCGTCGGCGTGCAGGCTGGCCTGGATGTACACCTTGCGCGGGCCGCTGCCAAAGCGGAACACACTGAGCTGGCGCTGGGTGCCCAGGTGGCCCCAGGGCAAGGAATGGTCGATGCGTTGCATGGCAACTCCGGAGATCAGAAAAAGGCGTGGCGCAGAATAAAACAGTGGCGCACAAAAAAGGTGGCTGCCGGCCCCCGGCAACCACCTTTTTCAACGCCCGGGCTTACTCGCCGTAGACGTCGAAATCGAAGTACTTGTCCTGCACTTGCTTGTACTTGCCGTTGGCACGGATCTCGGTGATGGCCTTGTTGAATTTCCCGGCCAGTTCCTGATCCCCCTTGCGCACGGCAATGCCGGCACCGCCGCCGAAGTATTTCGGATCGTTGTACTCAGGGCCCACGAAGGCGAAGCCCTTGCCAGCGTCGGTTTTCAGGAAGCCATCGTCCAGGTTCACCGAATCCGCCAGCAGCGCGTCGACGCGGCCGGAGACCATGTCCAGGTTGGCTTCCTGCTGGGAGCCATAGCGCACCAGGTCGATGCCAGCCGGCACCAGCACTTCGGTGGCGAAGCGGTCATGGGTACTGGCCCGCAGCACGCCGACTTTCTTGCCCTTGAGCTCGGTCAACGGGTCCTTGATGCTGGTGCCGGCCTTCATCACGAAGCGCGCCGGGGTGTGGTAGTACTTGATGGTGAAATCGACGTTCTTCTTGCGGTCGTCGGTGATGGTCATGGACGACAGGATGGCGTCGATCTTCTTCACCTTCAGCGCCGGAATCAGGCCGTCGAACTCCTGCTCGACCCAGGTGCACTTGGCCTGCATCTGCTCGCACAGGGCATTGCCCAGGTCGACATCGAAACCGGTGAGCTTGCCGTCGGGGGTCTTCATCGAGAACGGCGGGTAGCCGGCTTCGATACCGATACGGATCGGCTTGGCCTCGTCGGCCGAAGCGGTGAAGGAAAACAGCGACAGTGCCAGGGCACCGAACAGCGCAAACTTGTTCATTTATAACTCCAGGAGACGGAGGCTTTTATTGGCTGGTTTCGATTGGGGGGCAAATCGAAGTGGCCAGCAGTCTAGAGCGGCTCCCGGGATGCAAATTGTGTTTATGCGACAAATACTTATAAAAAATATGCGCCCGCGATCCTCTGCCTCCTCCCTCGCCCCGGCATGATGCGTTTGCCCCTGAAAATCCCGACGTTCGCCTCAGAATGGGTCATTTTTACCGACACATCCCCGCTAGCTGCAGCCCAAGGCCGCTACCAGCGGAGTCAGCCCTTCAGCAGGCGCAGGACAGATCCGCTCCCTCGCGGCGCGGTTGCCCGGTGCTGAGCTCGAAGCCCTCATCGAGCCAGCCGGTGACGCCGCCGATCATCTCCTTGACCGGGTATTCCAGGGCCGCCAGCTTGACCGCCGCCTTGTTCGCGCCATTGCAGTGAGGGCCGGCGCAATACACCACGAACAGGGTGTCGCGAGGATAACCGGCCAGGTGTTCGGCGCTGAGCAAGCGCCCGGGCAGATTGATCGCCCCGGGGACATGGCCACGGGCAAAGGCTTCAGGACCACGCACATCCACCAGGACAAAATCCACTTCACCGGCCTCCTGGCTGCTGTGGACGTCGGAACAGTCGGTTTCAAAGGTCAGGCGGTTGCAAAAATGCATCAGGGCAATGGCCGAAGGGGCGGCGGCAGTGCTGCGGACCAGGCTGGTCATGGGCGTCTCCAGAAACTCGCGATTAAGGTGGGAAGGACTTTATAGGCCCTGCCCCACCACGCTAAAGTGGCGACCCGGACACTGACTGGTAACTTTCCGCCAAATGCACAATCCTCCCGGTGTGGTCGCGATCCTGGCCTACGACGGCCTTTGCACCTTCGAATTCGGCATTGCCGTGGAAATCTTCGGCCTGGAACGGCCGGAGTTCGATTTCCCCTGGTACCGGCAAACCATCGCCGCGGTGGACCCCGGCCCGATGCGTGCCCTGGGCGGAATCCAGGTGCTGGCCGACGGGGGCCTGGAGCTGCTGGAGCAGGCGCGGACCATCATCATTCCCGGCTGGCGCAGCCGCGAGCAGGCGCCGCCGCCGAAGTTGCTGGAAGCGCTGCGCCAGGCCCACCAACGCGGTGCGCGGCTGCTGTCGATCTGCTCCGGGGTGTTCGTTCTGGCCGCGACCGGACTGCTGGATGGTTGTAGCGCTACCACTCACTGGCGCTACGCCCGCGAGCTGGCCGATCGTTTCCCGAATATCCGGGTGGACCCGGACGTGCTCTATGTGGACGCCGGCCAACTGATCACGTCTGCCGGCAGCGCCGCCGGTATCGATGCCTGCCTGCACCTGGTGGCCCGGGATTTCGGTACCCAGGTGGCCAACAGCGTGGCCCGGCGCCTGGTGATGTCGCCGCAACGCACCGGCGGCCAGGCGCAGTTCATTCCCGCACCGGTCAGCCGCACCCCGCGCAGCGACCTGTCGCGGGTCATGCAATGGGCCCGGGAGCGCCTGCATCAACCGCTGAGCGTGAGCGAACTGGCGGCCCGGGCGCTGATGAGCGAACGCACCTTCCTGCGGCGCTTCCACGACGCCACTGGCGCCTCGCCCAAGGCCTGGCTGCAGCATGAACGGCTGGCCCGGGCCAAGGAACTGCTGGAAAGCGGCAGCGAGAGTACCGAAAGCATTGCCCTGCGCTGCGGTTATCGCTCGGTGGAGAGCTTTCGCGTGGCCTTTCGCGGCCTGGTGGGCGTACCGCCATCGGTGTACCGCGAGCGCTTCGGCCGCGGCCTGGAAAGCCCCCCACCACCGCGCCCGTAGGAGCCAGCTTGCCGGCGAAGGGAACGACGCTGATCCGGCGGCGTCCATCACGACGCCTTCGCGGGCAAGCCCGCTCCTACAGAAGATTGGGGATGTAGGAGCCGGCTTGCCGGCGATGGGGGCGACGCTGATCCGGCGGCGTCCATTCCGGCGCCTTCGCGGGCAAGCCCGCTCCTACAGAAGAGACGTGCAGGAGCGGGATGCAATCGGTCGACGCAGGTTCGGCGGGGCGTCAGTCCTGGGGTTTGCGCAGCAGGTAGGTGTCCATGATCCAGCCATGGGTCTGGCGGGCCTGCAGGCGCACACGGCGGATTTCGTCGGCCACCTGGTCCAAGGGGCCGCTGATGAGGATTTCATCCGCGGTACCCAGGTAGGCCCCCCAGTAGATGTCCAGGCCCTGGTTGCGCAGGTGGCGGTAGGAATCCTCGGCGTCGAGCATCACCACCAGGCTGTCGGCGGAGCCGGCCTGCCCCGCTGCCAGGCGGCGTCCGGTGGTGATTTCCACGGAACGGCCAATGCGGTTCAGCGGCACTTTGTGCCGGGCCGTCAGGGCCTGGACACTGGTGACGCCGGGGATCACTTCGTACTCGAACGACGCCGTGCCGCTGGCCAGGATCTGCTGCAGGATGCGCAGGGTGCTGTCGTACAGCGCCGGATCGCCCCAGGCCAGAAAAGCGCCGGTTTCACCGTCCGCCAGTTCCTGATTGATCAGCCGCTCGAAGACCTGCTGCTTGTCGCGGTTCAGGGCTTGCACACTGGCCTGGTAGTCCACGTCGCGGCGCTCACGCTCAGGGTTCTGCGCCTCGACGTAACGAAAGGGCCGCTCGGTGAGGTAGCGCTCGCACAGCTCGCGCCGCAGGTCGATCAGGGAATCCTTGCTTGGCCCCTTGTCCATGAGAAACACCACGTCGCTGCGGTTCAGCGCCTTGATCGCCTGGATCGTGATGTAGTCGGGGTTGCCGGCGCCGATGCCGATCACCAGGAGGGTTTTCATGGGCTTGCTCTCGCTGTTTTGCCAGCGGGCCAGTATGCGGCGCTTTGGCCTGATGAGAAATGCCTCTGTGGCCCCCTGGGGCGGCGGGCATCGGCGCGGCGATGCTGGCCTGGAGGCCGTTGCATGTCCGGCGGGAGATGGCCAGGCAAGCCCCCCCGGGCCTTTGCGCAGCCTCGCGGGCTCGGCAGCGGCTACCGGGATGGCGTCGGGGCCCCGGGCAGGCGCAGGCGCCAGCGACCGGCGTGGCTCAGGTCGAGCCGGGACAGGGGCTCGATGTCGATCAGGTTGAAGCTGGCCAGCGGCGCCTGCAGCACCTGCACCAGCCCGGCGCGGATGACGAAGGGATGGGTCACCGCCAGCCAGTGGCCCGGGCGCTGCGCCATGACCTCCAGCCAATGCGCCACGCGCTGGCACAGCTGGGCCAGGGATTCGCCTCCCGGTGGCGCCAGCTGCGGGTCCCTGAGCCAGGCCTGCAGCGCCTCGGGTTCACGCTCTTGCAGTTCATCGATACGCAGCCCCTGCCAGGCGCCGAAATCACAGTCACGCAAGGCGTCCTGCACCTCATGCTCGGCGCTGAACAGCTGGGCGCTCTGGCGGGTGCGCAACTCGGGCCCGCACAGCACCCGGACGCTGCGCTTGAAATCACCGGCGCGGCTCAAGGCCTGGGCTTGCCAGTCCAGTTCCAGGGGTTCGTCCCGGGGAAAGCGCGCCAGCTTCTGGGCGGCGGTGCGGGCGTGGCAGATCAGGGTCAGACGGGTGGCCTGCACGGTGTTTACTCTGGCGTTAACGATTGGCAAACCTACACGGGCCGGGCAGATGCAACCTCTTTGCTGCAACCGCCTCCAAGGTTCATAGCAAAACAGCACGCCGGTGGCTGTCCGGGGCGGTCGCGCCACTGTATTCGGCCTGCTCGGTGTAAGCCAGCCCCTGTTTCGATCGCTCCCCTATGTGCCGCAACGCGGCTTCCCGCCCCGCCAACAACAGATTCCCACCTGAAAACGCCCCATTTCAGGGCAATTTGATATCAGCGGAAAATTCACTAGACATGTAGCGTCTATTACATAAATATCCATTTCGCCATTTTATGAAATAAAAACGACATCATTTTCCAAGGCACCCCGATGCCCTCTCTCAGAGACCTGATCACCGACCCCGCCCTCGACCTCACGCCCTCCGAGCGCAAGGTCGTGCGGGCCCTGCTCGATCACTACCCGCGCAACGGGCTGGGGCCGATGTCACGCCTGGCGGAACACGCCGGGGTCAGCGATCCGACCATCGTGCGCCTGGTGAAGAAGCTCGGTTTCAGCGGCTACGGCGAATTCCAGGAAGCGCTGCTCAGTGACATGGACGACCGCCTGCGCTCCCCCAGCACCCTGCTGCGCCCGCGCTCGCAAGTGGCCCAGGGCGATACCTGGGGCCGCTACCTGGCCCACAGCCAGCGCGTACTGCAGGACACCCAGGCCCTGACCCAGCCCGAAGACATCCGCGTGCTCATGGACTGGCTGCTGGACAGCCGGCATTCGGTGTACTGCTTCGGCGGCCGCTTCAGCAGCTTCCTCGCCCTCTACCTGTTCAACCACCTGCGGCTGATGCGCCCGGGCTGTTTCTTCCTTGACGACAACGCCCAACTGCCGGACCGCCTGTTCGATATCCAGCGCCAGGACCTGGTGCTGCTGTTCGACTACCGCCGCTACCAGTCCCAGGCCATGCGCGTGGCCAGTGCGGTCAAGGCACGCAACGCCCGGGTGGTGCTGTTCACCGATATCTATGCCTCGCCGCTGCGGGAGCTGGCGGACCTGGTCATCAGTGCACCGGTGGAATCCTTGTCGCCCTTCGACACCCTGGTGCCGGCGCTGGCCCAGGTCGAGGCGCTGGTGGCCTGCCTGACCCCGCGCAGCCCTCATCTTGATCAACGCCTGGAGGGCATCGATGCCCTGCGGGCGGAATTTGCTACCCATGTGCTGGAGGAAAAATAAGGATGTTCAGCCTGCCCCACCGTTCGCCCCGGGACCTGCCCTTCGTCGTCGACCACACCGCCTTGTTGCTGGTGGACATGCAGCGGGCGTGGCTTGAACCGCAGTTCGACCCGCACCTGCAAGGGCCCGAGGGCGAGGCCTTTCTCAAGCGCGCACGAGAGCGGGTGATCCCCAACCAGCAACGGCTGCTGGCGGCGGTGCGCGAGGCGCGGCAGAACGTGCTGCACACCATTATCGAAAGCCTGACCGCCGATGGCCGTGACCGCTCCCTGGACCACAAGCTGTCGGACATGCACCTGCCCAAGGGCAGCCCCCAGGCGGCGATCATTGCCGAGCTCGAACCGGTGGAAAACGAGATCGTGCTGCCCAAGACCTCCTCCGGGGTGTTCAACTCCACCAACATCGACTACGTGCTGCGCAACCTGGAAACCCGCCACCTGATCATCGCTGGGATCGTCACCGACCAGTGCGTGGACATGGCCGTGCGCGACGCCGCCGACCGCGGCTACCTGGTAACCCTGGTGGAAGATGCCTGCGCCACCTACGGCGATACCCGGCACCAGGCCTGCCTCAACGCAATCAAGGGCTACTGCTGGATCACCGACACCGACACCGTACTCGGCCGCCTGCGGGAGATCCGCGGATGAGCCGCGGCCAGGGCATCGAGGCCCTGACCCCGGTGGCCATGACCAGCATCGTCACCACCGACCTGATCGGCGTCACCCGTGGCCGTTCCTTTCCCAGCGACGAACTGGAGCGCTACAAGGCCGGCGGCTGCGGCTGGGTGCCGGCCAACAGCGCGCTGACGCCCCAGGACCTGATCGCCGAGGACAACCCCTGGGGCGCCTATGGCGACCTGCGGCTGATCCCCGACCTGGACAGCCGGGTCAGTGTCGGCGCCGGGCCGGATGCCAGCGCGGCCCCGCTGGATTTCATCCACGCCGACATCTGCGAGACCGACGGCAAGCCCTGGGCGGCCTGCCCGCGCACCCTGCTGCGCAAGGAAATCGAGCGCTACCGCGAGCTGGGCATCCAGATCACCGCGGCCTTCGAGCATGAATTCAACCTCGACACCGGCACCGGCCAGCGCGAGCACCTGGCCTTCTCCCTGGAAGCCCAGCGCCAGGGCGCGGCCTTCGGTGGCTGGCTGCTGGCGGCGTTGCGGGCCGCCGGCGCCGAACCGGAAATGTTCCTCCCCGAATACGGCAAGCAGCAGTACGAGATCACCTGCCGCCCAACCCAGGGCCTGGCCGCTGCCGACCGGGCGGTGAACGTGCGCGAGATCACCCGGGAAATCGCCCGGCAAATGGGGCACCGGGTCAGCTTCGCGCCCAAGACCGCCGATGACGCGGTGTGCAACGGGGTGCACCTGCACCTGAGCCTGCAAAACCTGGACGGCGAGCCACTGCTCTACGACCCCCACGCGGTCAGTGGCGACGACCTGTCGAGCCTGGGCCAGCACTGGGCCGCCGGGGTGCTCAGGCACCTGCCGGCGCTGTGCGCCTTCACCGCGCCCACGCCGATTTCCTACCAGCGCCTGCAGCCCCATCACTGGAGCGCCTCCTACGCCTGCCTGGGCCTGCGCAACCGCGAAGCCTCGCTGCGCATCTGCCCGACCCTGAGCCTGGGCGGCAAGCCGGTGGCGCCGCAGTACAACCTGGAATTCCGCGCCCTGGATGCCACCGCCTCGCCGCACCTGGCCATGGCGGTCATCCTGATGGCCGGGCGCCTGGGCCTCGAACAGCAACGGGTGCTCAATGCGGTGACCGACAAGGCCCCCTCGGACCTGAGCGCCGAGCAACGCCTGGCCAGTGGCATCGTGCCGCTGCCGGGCTCCCTGCCCCAGGCCCTGGAATGCCTGCGCGGCAACACTGAACTGCTGCAGTTCCTGCCCCAGGACCTGCTGGCCACCTACTTCGCCGTCAAACAAAAGGAAGTGTCCCTGACCGAGCACCTGACCGCTGCCCAACTCTGTGAGCACTATGGACACCTGTACTAAATCCGCCGAGCTGGGGTTCTACACCGAGCCGGCCTACCGCCTGATCCGTGAAGACTCCGAGCATCCGCTGATTCTGGTGTGCGAACACGCCAGCCACTACATTCCACCGGCCCTGCACGACCTGGGCCTGGATCCGCTGGCGGCCCGCGAACACATCGCCTGGGACCCGGGCGCCCTGGAACTGGCCCAAAGCCTGTCCCAGGCCCTGGGCGCGACCCTGATCGCGGCCAATTATTCGCGCCTGCTGATCGACCTCAACCGGCCGCGCCACGCCCCCGACAGCATCCCGCTGCAAAGCGAGATCTATCAGGTGCCGGGCAACCAGCAGCTGGACGAGGCCACTCGCGAGTACCGCCGCCAGCAGCTGTTCACGCCCTTTCACCAGCGCCTGCAACGGATCATCGACCGGCGCCTGGCCCAGGGCCGTGAAGTGCGGGTGGTGGGGATCCACAGCTTCACCCCGGTCTACTACGGGCAGCCGCGCGCGCTGGAAATCGGCGTGCTGTATGGCAGCGCCACCGACTACGCGGCGCGGATCCTCGAAGGGCTGTGGAGGCTGCCGATCAAGGTGGCGGGCAACCAGCCCTACGAGATCGACCCGTTGAGCGACATGACCGTGCCGGTGCACGGCGACGCCCGAGGCCTGGCGTCGGTATTGATCGAGGTGCGCAACGATCTGCTGCGTACCCCTGAAGCGGTGCAGCACTGGAGCGATACACTGGCGCCGCTGCTGTAGCCGCGGCGAGAGAAAGGTTTGACCGGCGCGCCCCGAAGGACTCACCCGGCGCGCCAAAACGCTGTTTGCAGGACCGGTACAACAACTAGAAAAACCGCTGTGGTGTGTCTTTAAACCCTGCCAGGTTCAAACACGAAAGCGCGGCCCGAGGTGTCAATGACGACCCGCAGGGCCCCGCCTTTACCCACTTACACAGGCTCAAGGAGAACGGCTTCATGGAGATTGAAGAATTCGGCTACAAACAGGAACTCAAGCGCGGGCTGAGCCTGCGTGACCTGGTGGTCTACGGGATGATTTTCATGATTCCCATCGCCCCGTTCGGGGTCTACGGCTACGTCAACCAGGAAGCCCCGGGCATGGTGCCCCTGGCCTACATCATCGGCATGGTGGCGATGGTCTTCACCGCCCTGAGCTACGGCGCCATGGCCCGCGCCTTTCCCATCGCCGGCTCGGTGTATTCCTACGCCCAGCGCGGCCTCAACCCCCATGTGGGCTTTCTTGCCGGCTGGCTGATGCTCCTGGACTACCTGCTGATCCCGCCGCTGCTCTACGTCTACGCGGCCATGGCGCTCAACCACCTGTACCCGCAAGTGCCCAAGGTCGGCTTCATCCTGGCGTTCCTGGTCAGCGCCACCTTCGTCAACCTGCGCGGCATCACCTTCACCGCGCGGATGAACATCCTGTTCCTGCTGGCGCAACTGGCGGTCCTGGGGATCTTCCTGTTCTACGCCTGGAATGCCCTGCACGGGGGCGCCGGCAACGGCCAGCTGACCCTGGCGCCGCTGTACAACCCGGAGAACTTCCACTTCGGCATGCTGATGCAGGGCGTCTCGATCGCGGTGCTGTCGTTCCTCGGCTTCGATGCCATCTCCACGCTCGCCGAAGAGGTCAAGGGCGACCCGGGCCGCAGCGTCGGCCGCGCCGCGCTGATCACCCTGGTGGTGATGGGCGCGATCTTCGTGGTACAGACCTGGATCGCCACCGACCTGGCCGCCGGCATGGGCTTCAAGTCCGCCGACACCGCCTTCTATGAAATCGCCGAACTGGCCGCCGGCAGCTGGCTGGCTATCCTCACCGGAGTGGCCACGGCGCTGGCCTGGGGCGTGGCGGTGGCCATCACCTCGCAGGCCGCGGTGTCGCGCCTGCTGTTCGGCATGGCCCGCGACGGCAAGCTGCCCAAGGTGCTGGCCAAGGTCCACCCCAAGCACAACACCCCGCACATCAGCATCTACCTGGTGGCGGTGCTGTCGCTGCTGATCTGCTACCTGTTCATCAACTCGGTGGACACCCTGACCTCCCTGGTCAACTTCGGCGCCTTGAGCGGCTTCATGCTGCTGCACATCACCGTGATCAATTTCTACTGGCGCCGGCAGAAGTCCGGCCAGGTGGTGCGCCACCTGATCTGCCCGGTGATCGGCTTCGTGATCGTCAGCGCCATCATGTACAACATGGGCGTGGATGCGCAGAAACTCGGCGCCATCTGGATCCTCGCCGGGCTGGTCTACCTGTTCCTGCTGAACAAGCTGGGCAGCGGCGCCGCCCTGCCCGACCCGCTCAAGCAATAGTTGCACCCGCGCGGCGCCCCAGGGCGTCGCGCCAACCCCGGTGCCGCCAGCAAGAGCGGCCCGGGGACTGGCCGCCGGATGCCGCGGCCATGGAACTGCGTGGTAACCGACAGTGATGTCTGGCCAGTGCCTGCCCCCCTGGGGCAAGCGGCCCTTGATACAGGAGTACACCCATGCTGGCCTTGCGTCCGGTGGCGTTATCCGATCTGCCCCAACTGCGGCGCCTGGCCCGCGAACGCCTGCTGGGCGTGACCTCCCTGGTGGATGACGAAACCTGCCTGCGGGACAAGATCCTCGACTCCCTGGCCTCCTTCGCCAAGAGCGATGCCAGCCAGGGCCCGGAGAACTATTTCCTGGTGCTCGAGGACCTCGACAGCGGCCAGTTGCGCGGCTGCTCGGACATCCTCGCCACTGCCGGTTTTGCCAGCCCCTTCTACAGCCTGCGCAACCGCCCGTTCTTCAGCCGTTCCCGGGAGCTGAACATCCAGCACGGGGTGCCCACCCTGTCGCTGTGCCACGACCTCAGCGAACAAACCCTGCTGCGCAGCTTCCATGTCGACCCACAACTGGGCGGTACGCCACTGGCCCAGCTCACCTCCCGCGGGCGGTTGCTGTTCATCGCCGCCCACCCCCAGCGCTTCGCCGACAGTTGCATCAGCGAGATCGTCGGCTACAGCGACGCCAACGGCGAGTCACCGTTCTGGCAAGCCGTGGGCCAGCACTTCTTCGACCTGCCCTATGTCGAGGCCGAGCGCCTGTGCGCCCTGCAGGGCCGCGGCTTTCTCGCCGAACTGATGCCCCAGTACCCGCTGTACATCCCGATGCTGGCGCAGGCGGCCCAGGACTGCATCGGCCAGGTTCACCCGGATGCCCGGGAGGCCTGCCAGATCCTGATCGACGAAGGCTTCGCGCCGACCCAGTACGTCGACCTGTTCGATGCCGGGCCGACCCTGCAGGGGCGCAGCCAACAACTGCGCTCGATCGCCCAGAGCCGGGTCGCCACCAGTTGCCCCAGCCCCCAGAGCGGCCAGGGCCAACAGTGGTTGCTGAGCAACGAGCGGCTGCAGGGCTTTCGCGCCATAGTCGCAGCGCTGGACAGCGCCCCGGGCGATGAAATCGGCCTCGACCCGGCCATGTTCCAGGCCCTGCAACTGGCGCCGGGCGAGCCGGTACGGAGCGTGGCCTTATGAACCGGCCCCTGTTGCCCCCCTGCCCGGCGTCATTGCCAGGAGCCCGCCAATGATCGTCCGTCCGATCCGCGTCACCGATCTGCCGGCGGTCTTGAGCCTGCTCGAAGGCAGTTGTCGCGAACTGAACAACCTGTCCACCGACCCCGAGCGCCTGGCCCATCGGGTGCGCTGGGCGCAGCGGGCCTTCGCCAACCAGGTGGAGCGGGCCGATGCCGACTACCTGTTCGTCATGGAAGATGACGAGCAGCAGGTGATCGGGGTCTGCGGCCTGAGCGGCGCCATCGGCCTGCGCGAGCCCTGCTACAACTACCGGGTCGGCACTACCCACGGCAGCGCCCCGGTGCTGGGCATCGAAAAGCACATCCCGACCCTGTTCCTGTGCAACGAGATGACCGGGCAGTCGCTGCTGTGCTCGCTGTTCCTGCGCCGCGATCACCGCCAGGGCTACACCGGCCGCCTGCTGTCCACCGCGCGCCTGCTGTTTGTCGCCGAATTCCCCCGGCTGTTCGGCGACAAGCTGGTGGCCGAACTGCGCGGCCAGCTCGACAGCCAGGGCCGCTCGCCGTTCTGGGACAGCCTGGGGCGGCACTTCTTCAAGATGGGTTTCCAGCAGGCCAATCGCCTGTCCAGCCACGGCAGCAAATCCTTCATCGCCGAACTGATGCCGCGCCAGCCGCTGTACACCTGCCTGCTCAGCCCCCAGGCGCAGGCCGCCATCGGCCAGGCCCACGCCAGCACCGAACAGGCGGTGAGCATCCTGCGCGACGAAGGCTTCAGCCATCAGGGCTGCATCGACATCTTCGATGGCGGGCCGCTGATCGAGGCCGAGGTGGCGAAGATCCGCAGCGTGCGCGAAAGCCAGACCCTGCCCCTGCTGGCAGGCACTCCGGACGCACAGGCACCGGTGTGGCTGATCCACAACCGGCGCCTGGAAAGCTGCCGCATCACCGCCGCCCCCGGGCGCCTGGTTTCGGGTTGCCTGCTGGTGGACCGGCTGACCGCCAAACGCCTGCAACTGCAACCGGGCGACTCGGTACGGGCGGTGCCGCTGCAGGCCTGCGAGTCACGCACGGCCCTGCACGCACAGCGGCACCTGGCCCCGCAAAGCGCCCTGTTCCTGTAGCCGCAGGCTCGGGCCGCGTTCGGAAGAACGGCCCGCAGGGGCGCGAAATCTCAAGACCGCTGAGGCGCTCGACATGAGACTGCCAAGCAAGGCCCTGCGGGCCTTTGCGCAGCCTCGCGGGCTCGGCAGCGGCTACAGAAGCGTCGGGGCGATGAATCCGGTAACACCTGGCGGCAGGCGCAACGTTGACGAACGCCGGGGCGGATGTTCATATGCCGCCCAGTTTCAGGTGCCTCCTGCCGCCGTGCAGGAGGTGAAACGGGAAACCGGTGCGCCCCTTTTCGGGCAAGTCCGGTGCTGCCCCCGCAACGGTAAGCGAGTGCTGCATTCAACAGGCCACTGTACCCAAGGTATGGGAAGGCGAATGCCGCCAGACTCGCAAGCCCGGAGACCGGCCTGAGACGTCTGTTTGGCAATCCTGCGGTGGGCGGGCATGGGCCGGTATGGTCGCGTGCCCGTGGCCGATACCCTCTCCTGCGTGCTTCCCGAAGACACTTTCGAGAAGACCAACAATGACAACTCCTGACACTTTCCTTGCACGCGACTGGCGTGCCCCTCGCCGCACCATGAGCGGCGCCCTGCTCGGCTGCCTGTTCAGCCCCCTGCTGCTGGCGGACGACAGCCCCCTGACGCTGGACCGGCAATTTGTTTCCGCCCCCTCGGTGGAGTCCACCACGGTGGCCGAAATGGCCCGGTACGGCAGCAAGGTGGAGATCATCGACCGCCAGCAGATCGAACGCGCCGGCCCCAGCAGCGACATCACCCGGGTCCTGCAGATGTACGTGCCGGGGCTGTATGTGGCGCCCAAGAATGGCCCCTTCGACTACGGCACCTATTCCCTGCTGGGCGGGCGCAACGACGACACCCTGATCCTGCTGGACGGCGTGCGCCTGAACAACCGCCTGTACGGCGGCCTGTACCTCGATACCCTGCCGGCCAACGCGATCGAACGCATCGAGGTGCTCAAGGGTGGCCAGAGCCTGCTGTTCGGTACACAGGCGGTGTCCGGGGTGATCAACATCGTCACCCGCAGCCCGCAGACCCGCGACGTCTCCGGCGAGGTCAACCTGGGCCTGGACAGTTTCATGGGCCAGAGCGGCGACGCCCGCGCCGAACGCATCATCAGCAACGGCCTGGGCGAGCTGGGGCTGTTGGCCTATGTCAGCCACAACGTCTCCGATGGCTACCAGCCATTTCGCAACAGCGCCTACAACGCCAACACCCGGGACAAGAAACGCAGCTATGAAGTGACCACCTTCGGCGCCAAGGCGATCCAGGGCCTTGGCGACGCTTCGCGGCTGGAACTGTTCTACCAGTACAGCGACGCCAACCTGGATTTCGCCCGCCCGGTGAACAACCGGAAAACCACCAACGACCGCATCCAGCAGATCGCCACCGCGACCTTCGAGCAGCGCCTGGGCGAAGGCTTCAGCTACTTCGTCAAGGGCCATGTCAACGACTGGGACACCCGCTACACCAAGATCGACAGCCTCGACGACGCCAGCCTCAAGGTGCGCAACCACAACGACTACTGGGGCTTCACCGACTGGGGCCTGCAGGCCGAGGGCAAGGCCGAGCTGGACGGCGGCCACGTGCTGGTATTGGGCACCGACAACCAGTGGTTCAAGGGCCAGGACGACGTGCTCAAGATCGACGACAACAGCGCCCGGGCCAATGCCCTCTACGCTCAGTTGCGCCCGGTATTCGCAGCCCTGCCCGACTGGCACCCGAGCCTGGGCGTGCGCCACGAGAAAATCAGCGGCGGCGAGAGCGCCACTGTGGGCATGCTCACCTCGCTGTATGACCTCTCGCCCCACTGGCAACTGCGCGGCCAGTTCGGCAGCGCCTTCAAGCTGCCCAATGCCGAGCAGCTGTTCGCCAATGAAGAGGATGAAAAGGGCAACCGCAACCTCAAGCCGGAAAAGAGCGTGAATGCCGAGCTGGGCCTGGACTACAAGGGCAGCCTGCTGGCCGGCGACTTCAATGCCAGCACCACGGTGTTCCAGCGCAAGATCGACGACCTGATCGCCCTCGACGGCATCGACTGGGTCAATGGCCAAGGCCGGATCAAGGTACGTGGCATCGAACTCGACGGGCGCTGGCAGTTCAGCCCGCAGTGGACCCTGCAGGCGGACATGACCCGCAACCTGGTGGAGTCGCGCAACGGCGTGACCCTGAGCAACATCCCCGGTTTCTTCGCCCGTTCGCGGCTGGGCTTCGAAGCCCCGGACCGGATGTGGGGCGTGGGTGGTGCGGTCCGCTACATCGGCCAGATCGACAGCCCGAAGAACGTCGACTACGGCCACTATTCGGTGGTCGACGCCGATGCCTATCGCTACCTGGATACGGCCCAGCAGCACCGCCTGAGCCTGCTGGTGGAGAACCTGTTCGACCGCGACTACAGCACCAGCATGACCAGCACCTCGCCCTCGGTGGACAACCTGGGGCGCCCCTTCACCACCGAAGTGCGCTACACCTACCGCTTCTGAGGCCGACCGACATGCATGAGAACTATCAACGGGTGCTGTTCGTCGGCCCCGGCCTGCACGGCGGCGCCCTCGGCGAAGCCTTTGGCAAGGAGCTCGAGGCCCTGCGCGGCGACGGCGCCGACACCCGGGTGATCGACACCCTGGACGGCTTCGACAGCCTCTGGGCGGCCCTGGGCGAAGCCCTGCCCGAGGACGGCGCGAAGCTGCTGGTGGTGGACCTGGAACCCAGCTCCGACAGTGCCTACCTGGACTGGCTGCGCGATGAGCTGGGGCGCCTGGCCCAGGCCCACCCCCAGGCACCGCGGCTGTGGATCACCGCCCAGGCCCTGGGCCGGCGCGGGCTGGACGCGGCCCTGGCCTGCGCCAGCATCGGCCAGCGCGAGCGCCACCTGGCCTGCGACAACGTCAACGCGGTGCAGAGCGACCCGGACTGGTCGCGGGTGCCGCCCCATGCCCGCCAGGTGTTCCTGTGCACCGGCCCGCGCTGCGTGCGGCGCGGCGCCCTGGCGCTGTGGAAGACCCTGCGCCGCGAACTGCTGCGCCTGGAGCACATGGAGACGCCCGGTGGCGTGCTGCTGACCCGCACCGCCTGCCAGTTCCCGTGCAACCTGGGGCCGGTACTCACCGTGCACCCGGACGGCTGCTGGTACCGGGTGCGCGATGACGGCGAGGTGCTGCGCCTGGTGCAGCAGCACCTGGTCCAGGGCGAGCCGGTGGCGGATCTACGGATTCCCGCACCCTACGGAGGACCGGCGGATGCCTAGCAGACTGCTCGGCCTGCTGCTGTGGCTGGCGGCCCTGCCGGCCCTGGCGCACAGCTACCAGAACTGTGGCCGGACCTGGACGGTAGACGGCCCGCCCCAGCGCATCGTCGCCCTCAACCAGCACAGCGCCGACCTGCTGCTGGCCCTGGGTGCCGGGCCGTTGATGATCGGCGTCGCCTATCTGGACGACGATGGCCAGGCCCAGGCCGAAGGGCGTTACCACGGCGTGCCGGTCATCGCCCGCCAGTACCCGTCGGCAGAAGTGCTCTACAGCCTCAAACCCGACCTGGTGGTGGGCGGCTTCGCCTCGGCCTTCCCGGAAAACTTCAGCTCCCGGCAACGCCTGGGGGCCATAGGCGTAGGCAGCTACCTGCTGGAATCGGCCTGCGCCGGGCATGACCAGGACTACTTCGGGCATATCCGCCGCGACCTGCTGACCCTGGGCCGGCTGCTGCGCCAGGAAGCTCGCGCGCAGCAACTGGTGGGCCAGATGGATGCCGACCTGGAGGCCGCCGCAGCCCTGTACCGCGGGCGCCCGACCCCTTCGGTGTTCTACCTGGACAGCGAAGTCAACGGCCTGGCCAGCCAGGGCCAGCAAGGGTTTGTCGGCGTGCTGCTGCAAGCGGCCGGTGCGCGCAACAGTTTTGCCGCCATCGACCGCCCGCGCCTGACCGTGGACAGCGAGACCCTGCTGGCCAACGACCCGGACGCCATGCTCCTGGCCGACGCCCTGTGGTCGCCCGCCCGGCGCAAACGCCAGTTGCTGCACAGCGACCCTGTGCTGTCGCGATTGCGCGCGGTGCGCGAAGACCGGCTGATCGACATCCCCTTCGCCCGACTGGTGCCGGGCATCGCCAGCGGCCGCACCGCCCTGGAACTGGCCCGGCGCCTGCACCCCACCCACGACTGACCCCCACCCCCGTAGGAGCCGGCTTGCCGGCGAAGGGAACACCCCCGACCCCGAGGCGTACCCACAGACGCCTTCGCGGGCAAGCCCGCTCCTACAACCACCAGCAAGCCCCCCTGTAGGAGCCGGCTTGCCGGTGAAGGAAACACCCCCACCCTCGCGGCGTACCCACAGGCGCCTTCGCGGGCAAGCCCGCTCCTACAACCACCAGCAAGCCCCCCTGTAGGAGCCGGCTTGCCGGCGAAGGGAACACCCCCGCCCTCGCGGCGTCCCCACAGACGCCTTCGCGGGCAAGCCCGCTCCTACAACCACCAGCGAGCCCCCCCTGTAGGAGCCGGCTTGCCGGCGAAGGGAGCGCCCCCGCCCTCGCGGCGTACCCACAGACGCCTTCGCGGGGCACAAGGAACGGCGGCTACAACGAATTCAGCAGACGCCTGGACGGCTGCTCCGGTGGATGGCAGGTGACGTTGTTGCGGCCGCAGGTCTTGGCCGCATACAGGGCCTGGTCGGCATCGTTGAGCCAGCCCATGGCGTCGTCGTGCAGGGGGTTGAAGGCCGCCAGGCCGATGCTCAGGCTGACCTGCAGCGCCGGGCTCTGTTCATAGCCCAGGGCGCCGAAACGACCGCGCAGGGCCTCCATCAGTTCGGCGGCATGGGCCAGGGGCACGTCCGGCAGGATCACGCAGAACTCGTCGCCGCCATAACGCCCGGCCTGGTCGCTGACCCGCAGGTTCTGCCGCAGCAGCTTGCTCAACTGGCGCAGCACCACATCCCCGGCCACATGGCCGTAGGTGTCATTGATGGCCTTGAAGTGGTCAATGTCGATCAGGGCGATGGCGCCACCATGGGCCTGGCGCTTGCAGCGCTGGAACTCGATCTCCAACTGGTCCTTCCAGGCGCCATGGTTGAGCAGCCCGGTCAGGCTGTCGGTGCGGCTCAGGGCCAGCAGCTCGCGCTTGTGCCGGCCCAGGGTCACCGCCTGCTGATAGCAGATGTAGCCCAGGGCCAGCGGGTACAGGGTCAGCATCGGCAGGCAGGCATACACCTGCTCGGGGGTGGTCTGGGCGACAAACGCCGGCCCGAACAGCCACAGGGCAACGCCCATGCCCAGCACTTGGGCCGCACTGCCGGCGAGGAAGAAACGTAACCCGCCCAGGGCCATGTTGTTCATGGCCATCATCCCCAGGGTGGTGGCCAGCGGCAGCGGATTGAAATGCATGGCGCCGACCCAGAAGCCCCCCAGCAGCGAATCCACCAGCAGGTTGCGGTACTCGGCACGAAACGGCACCCGGGCCAGCCGCGCCCATTGGTAGGCCAGGTGCGGCCAGGCAAATGCATTGAACAACATCAAGCCCCAGACCCAGGGCGCCGGTTGCAGCGGCGCCATCCCCGCGGCGACGCAGAAAAAACCCAGGGCCAGGCCCAGGGTCCGTGACCGATAAAGCCTCCTGGCCAATGACAGTCCCTTCCCTCTGGTGTCCTGCGCAGGGAGCAAGTCGCCTCCGATCAGCAATGGGTAAAGGTGGAACGAGCGGGTGGCAAGCAGCTGCAGAAAGTCTATCAGTCGCGTTTCAAATCGCCATGACTGCCAACGCCCAGTTTCGGCCTGCCAGCGCCAGCAGGTGGGGATTATTTGGCTATAACCGAGGGGCGGCCGATAACCGACTTCGCAGTGGCGAGCGCGGCGCGCGCCGCCCCTGAGCCGATCCACCCTGCCCCTGGAGGCCGCCGATGCTGGTGATCCTGGTCCTGCTGCTACTTGCCGCACTCTGGTGCTACCGCACCTACCCGCGCATCGGCCACCTGCTGTACGACGCCAGCGTGGCCCTGGAGGCACGCCTGTACCGGCTGCAGAAAGTCCCGGTGCAGATCGGCGAAGAAACCCTGATGACCTACCAGGGCGGCCCGGCCCAGGCGCCGGTGATCCTGCTGCTGCACGGCCTGAGCGCGGACAAGAGCATCTGGCTGCGTTTTGCCCGGCACTTCAACCGCGACTACCGGCTGCTGATCCCGGACCTGGGCGGCCATGGCGAAACCGCCTATGCCGCCCACCAGGACTACCGCGTTCCGGCCCAGGCCCAGCGCCTTTTGCGCTTGCTCGACGCCTGTGGCATCCAGCGGGTGCAGGTGATCGGCAACTCCATGGGCGGCTATATCGCCGCCTGGCTGGCCGCCCACGCCCCGCAACGGATCAGCGGCCTGGCGCTATTCGACCCGGCCGGGGTCGAAGCCCCCGAGACCAGCGACCTGCAGCACCTGCTGGAACAGGGCAAGAACCCCTTCCTGGTGCGCTCCCGCGCCGACTTCCAGCACTTCTACAGCCTGACCATGGCCGCCCCGCCCCGGGTGCCCGAAGCGGTGTTGGCGGCCATCGCCGAACGCTATCAGGCGCGCCGCGGACAACTGGCGCGGATCTTCGCCGAGCTCCAGGCCAGCCCGCCCATGGAGCCCGAGCTGGCGAAGATCCAGGCCCCGACCCTGTTGCTCTGGGGCCGCGAGGACCGCCTGCTGCACCCCAGCAGCGCCCAGGTCTGGGCCAAGGGCGTGCCCCAGGCCCAGGTGCAACTCTGGGAGGGCATCGGGCACATGCCCATGGTCGAACGCCCGGTGCGCAGTGCCCGGCTGTACCAGCAGTTCCTGGAACGCCAGCGGCACTGACAGCGGCCCGCCCATGCATTCATTTGCAGAATGAAGTTCAGAGGAAACTTCGTTTGTCAGCCTCGGGCGGGCCCAGCAGAATCGAGGCCGACCCGCCCTTTCACGCCTCGCCCTCTGCCACGGGAAGCCTGTTCATGAGCAACCAGCACTTCGTCAGCCCGGACCTGATCCGCCAGGGATTTTCCCGGGCGATGTCGGACATGTACCGCGAGGAGGTGCCGCTCTACGGCGCCCTGATGGAGCTGGTGGCCGAAGTCAACGCCCAGGTCCTGGAGCGGCAACCGGCGCTTGCCCGGCACCTGCAGAGCAGCGGTGAGTTGCAGCGCCTGGACCTGGAGCGCCACGGCGCGATCCGCGTCGGCAGCGCCGCCGAGCTGGCGACCCTGGCCCGGCTGTTCGCGGTGATGGGCATGCAGCCGGTGGGCTACTACGACCTGACCCCCGCCGGGGTGCCGGTGCATTCCACGGCCTTTCGCGCGGTGCACGAAGCGGCCCTGCAAGTCAGCCCGTTCCGGGTCTTCACCTCGCTGCTGCGCCTGGAGCTGATCGACAACCCCGAGCTGCGCAGCTTTGCCGAACAGGTCCTGGCCCGGCGCCAGATCTTTACCCCCCAGGTGCTGGAACTGATCCAGCAGGCCGAGGCTGCCGGAGGCCTGGGCGCCGAAGACGCCGAGCGCTTTATCCGCCAGGCCCTGGAAACCTTCCGCTGGCACCACCACGCCACGGTGACCGCCGCCCAGTACGCCAGCCTCAGCGCCCAGCACCGGCTGATCGCCGACGTGGTGGCCTTCAAGGGCCCGCACATCAACCACCTGACCCCGCGCACCCTGGACATCGATGAAGTGCAACGGCTGATGCCTGCCCGCGGCATCACCCCCAAGGCGGTGATCGAAGGCCCGCCGCGCCGGGAATGCCCGATCCTGCTGCGCCAGACCAGCTTCAAGGCCCTGGAGGAATCCGTGGCCTTCACCGACCAGGCCCAGAGCCAGGGCAGCCACAGCGCGCGTTTCGGCGAGATCGAACAGCGCGGCGCGGCGCTGACCCCCAAGGGCCGCGAGCTCTACGACCGCCTGCTGAACGCCGCCCGCGACGCCCTGGGCGACTTCCCCAACGAAGCCAATGCCCAACGCTACAACCAACTGATGCAAGAGCACTTCAGGGAATTTCCCGACAGCCACCCGGCCATGCGCGAACAGGGCCTGGCCTACTTTCGCTACTTCGTCAGCGAAACCGGGCTGGCCGCGCGCAACCAGCCCCAGCGCCCCACCACCCTGGCAGCGCTGCTGGCGGCCGGGCACCTGAGCGCCGAACCCCTGGTGTATGAAGATTTCCTGCCGGTCAGCGCCGCCGGGATCTTCCAGTCCAACCTGGGGGACAACAGCCAGAGCCACTACGCCGGGCAGTCCAACCGCCAGGCGTTCGAAGCCGCCCTGGGCCGCCCCACCCTCGACGAACTGCAGCTCTACGCCCAGACCCAGCAGCGCTCCCTGGAGCAGTGCGCCGCCACCCTGGGCCTGCCGGCGCTCTAAGGCCCGCGGGTCGATGCCGGCCTTGCAGCCGGTGCGCGCCCCCCATGGTCATGGCCCCGTCGCGGCGTTATTCTGCCGCCACTTGCGCCCCATCAGCGGCGCGCCACCACCAGGGATGGACACGGCGAATGAGATTCGCGATCGGCCTGTTTTTATGCGCGGCACTCGGCGGCGCACTCACCACCCACGCCGCAGAAACCGTCAACGACATCACCCAACTCAACCCCATAGTGGTGGACCAGGTGGTGCGCCCCACCCGCCTGGAGCAGATCGTCCAGCTGGTGGCCGGGCACCCCGGCCCCATCGCCATTGGCGGCGGGCGCTACAGCATGGGCGGCCAGACCGCCACCGAGCACGCCCTGCAGATCGACATGCGCGGCTTCAACCAAGTGCTCGACTTCTCCAAGGAGCGCAAGGAAATCACCGTGCAGCCGGGCATCACCTGGCGCGCCGTGCAGGACTACATCGACCCCCACGACCTGTCCGTGAGCATCATGCAGAGCTACGCCAACTTCACCGTCGGCGGCGCCCTGAGCGTCAACGCCCACGGCCGCTACATCGGCTACGGCCCGCTGGTGAGCTCGGTGAAATCCATCAAGCTGGTGCTGGCCGACGGCCAAGTGGTGGACGCCAGCCCGCAGCACAACCGCGACCTGTTCTACGGCGCCATCGGCGGCTACGGCGGCCTGGGGGTGATCGTCCAAGCCACCCTGCAACTGAGCGACAACGTGCGCCTGCTGCGCAGCGTCGACGAGATGCCCCTGGGGGACTACCGCCCTTACTTCCAGGCCCGGATCCAGAACAACCCCAAGGTCATCCTGCACAACGCCGTGCTCTACCCCGACCAGTACCAGACCCTGCGCGCGGTTTCCTACAGCCAGACCGACCTGCCGGTCACGGTCAAGGAACGCCTCACGCCCCTGGACCAGAACTACTGGAAAGAACAGAAGGCCCTGAAAGTGGTGAGCCAGTGGCCCGGCGGCAAGACCCTGCGCCAGGAAGTGATCGACCCCCTGGTGCTGAAAAAACCGCAAGTGTCCTGGCGCAACCACGAAGCCAGCCTCGACGTGCGCGAACTGGAACCCGACTCCCGGGCCAAGCGCACCTACGTGCTGCAGGAATACTTCGTGCCCCCCGACCAGCTGGAAAGCTTCGTCCAGGAGATGGGCGCGACCCTGCGAGCGCACAAGGTCAACGTGATCAACCTGTCGATCCGCCACGCCAAGGCCGACCCCGGTACCCTGCTGGCCTGGGCCAAGACCGAGGTCTTCGCCCTGGTGCTGTACTACCAGCAGAGCACCGCGCCAGAGGAGCGGGAGAAAGTCGGCGTATGGACCCGGTCCCTGGTGGACAGCGCGATCAAGCGCGGCGGCAGCTACTACCTGCCGTACCAGATCCACGCCACGGCCCAGCAGTTTCGCGCGGCCTATCCACGGGCCGGGGAGTTCCTGGCCCTCAAGGCCCGGGTCGATCCGCAGAACAAGTTCCGCAACAAGTTGTGGGATGCCTATGGGCTGGGGGCCGCAGGAGATGGGGCTGCACCACCTTAAGGCTCGGTGCCATCAATGGGCCGCGGAGCGCAGTGGCGCCAGTACCTTGCGTTGCTGCAGGTAAATCACTCCGTCACCGTCGAAGGCCAGCACCTTGTCGGTGGTCAGGGCGCTGGCGTCGCCGTCCTCGTACTTGAGCCAGCCCTCATCCCACAAGTCGCCACTTTCATGACGCACCTGCACAAAGAAATAAGGCGGCTCGGAGCGGGTGATTTCAATGTAATGCCCACCATCGGGGCCGCCCTGCCACTGCGCATCAGGGTGCTCGGCCAATACATGGGCCGGCGTCGTGGAGAAGCCATTCTTGAACACGACCGCCGCCAGCAATACCAGCGCCACCACGCCCACCGACATGAGCAAACGTTTTAACCAGATCAATCCAGGATCTCCGCTATCATTCACCGCCCTCGACCTGTCCCGGTCGGGCAATCGCGCATTCTGTTGAAGGCCTGCGCACTGTGCAATAACAAGCGCAGTGGCCGCTTGCCATCCAGCCCGGCCGCCTCCCGGAAAGCCGGCTGAACGCCTCTTGAACCCGCAGCACCAAGGAAGGATTGGCCATGCGTATCACCCTCAACACCCTTTATGTCGAAGCCGACCATAGCCTGTGGGTCAATTTCAGCAGTGCGTTCGGCGAAGGCCGGGGCCAATGGCTGGGCACGCCGCCACAGATGGGCCAGGTGCATGAGGTGGAGTTGAGCCTGGAGGACGATTTTGTCTGGGATCACAACCTGTGGGCCGCGACCCAGGACAGGCCACGCATCAGCCGGGAACAGGCAGGGCTGCGAGTCACCGGGCAGTTGCTGCCCAGGGCAGACGAAGCTGTCGCGGCGCTGGCCATAGGTCCGAACATCGTCCTGCTGTCACTGCAGGGTGACCACGCGCAGCCAGGCGGCTTCGTCAGCCTGCTTGCACGCCAGGTCAGCTTGAGTCCGGTGGCGCTGTAGAGGGAGCACGGCAGGCTTGCGCCGGAGCATCCAGCCAGGGTCGATTCAGGGTGATGTACAGCGGGAAAGTCGCAGGACGCGACAGGGAAAGGTGTTCGCCCAGTGCTCTGGCCTTGGCAATCCTTGCACCGGTAAAGAGCCCTTGCACCGGGCGAACGGTTGGCATTCTAGTGCAACTGGCGGGGAAAGTCCGTGGGCAGATTCTGAATAAAACTGCACGGTGCAGTTAACCCGATTGCCCATTGCCTCCCCCCTCAGTCCTGCCCCTTCAGCCTTCGTGGGCAGTGCTGACCTGCAGGATGTCGGTGTAGGTCACCAGCACGCTCTGGCCCACCTTGAGGTCCTTGAGGCGCTGCTGGACTTCGGGTTTCTCCACGCTCACCACTTTCTTGTTGCCCGCCGGGCCTTCGAAGGTCAGCTGGTTTTTCTTCAAGTCGATGGCGGTGATCTTCAACTGCACCTGCACCTGGCGATAGGCTGCGCCGCCGGGGTTGGGGTTGTCTGCGGTAGCGCGGACCACGCCGCTGGCTTCGCTGGAATCGGGCTTGCCCTTTTCAACGTCGGTGTCGAGCACCGCCACCACCGAGTGGGTGACCGTGACCTTGACCTGATCGCCGACCTTGAGGTGGCCCAGGTCCTTGGCCTGATCGCTCAATTGCACATGCACCGGCTTGCCCCCGGCGCCTTCGAGCACCACCTGGTGCTTGGCGGCGTCCACCGACAGGACCTTGGTCACCACCTGATCGGCCTCGACGGCCCCGGACAGCGGGATATCGGCGGCGTGTGCGGCAAGGCTGGCGCTGCCCAGCACGGTGGCCAGGGCGATGGCGCGGGCCAGGGTATTGAGGGTTTTCATCATGAACATTCCTTGTGGTTGAGAAACACACTGACTTACGGTCAGGCCCTTGAGCATAGACGCCCTGCCAGCTTTCACCGGGGGGATGGGTGCAAGCGTCGCGGCGCCCTCAATAACCGGTCATCTCCAGGTAGCCGCTGCCACTGTGGCTGCCAGCGAATTGCAGTGGCCCTTCCCAGTAGGGAATGCTCAGGTTCATCCAGGCCTGGGGGTTCAGGGCCCGGGTGGTGATATCCAGGCCCTTGGCGGGGATCTTCAGTTGCCAGGTGGTGGGCAGGCTGCGGCCCTGGACCCTGGACTGAGCCAGCGGCAGCAACTGGATCTGCTCCTTGCCCAGGGTCTGGGCGTGGCCATCGGTGCTGATCCAGGTGCCGGTGATATAGGGCGCCTTGTCCCGCTCGCGGACCCGGAACAGCATCAGCCGTTCGCCGCTGTCCAGGTGCAGCGAGAACCAGTCCCAGCCGCTCTGGTCGGCGCCCAGGGGCTGGCTGCTCCATTCCCGGTCGAGCCAGGCCGGGCCGCTGACCTGATAGCGCTGGCCATCGATCTGCAACTCCCCCGCGGCCTGGAAGAACGGCTGGCTGTAGTAGTAGGAGGCCTGCCCCTGGTCGGACTTGCGGCTGTAGCCGCCCTCGCCCTGCAGCACCAGCGGCCGGCTGCTGGAAAGCTGCAGGCGATAGGCAAACCCCGGCCCCGTGGCCTGCACCTGCATCCGCGCCAGGGGGTCGCCGGCGCTGTTCAGGGTGCTCAGTTGCCAATCGTCGATCCAGGCCTGGAACGGCTGCGCGATCACCCCGGCCTGGCCGACGCCACCCCGGGCATACCGTTCCGCAGCGTGGTGGCTCTGGGCCGAAGTGGCCGCTGCATGGCCCAGCCAGACCAGCGGCGCGCCCCAGCCCGGTTGATCGGGACCGGCCCGCAGGGCGCTGCGAAACAGCGTCCACTGCACGCCGAAGTGGCGGCCCTGGGCGTCGCTCAGGTCTGCCGTGAGGTACCACCATTCGATGCGAAACCCGTCATGGGCACCGTGGTCGGCAGGAAAACTGAAACTGCGCCCCGGCAGCACCGGGGTGAAAGCCGCGGCCTCGCTGCCCAGGCCGGCAAAACCCTGGGGCGGCTCGGCGGGCTGTTCACAACCGGCCAGCAGCGCCAGCAGCAACCCCGCCAGGGCCCGGCCCAACACATCAGTCTTCATGGGCAAAAGTCCTCAGCAGGTCCGCCGGTTGCGCGCGGTACAAACGCAGCAGCGGCCAGGCCGATGCCAACAGAGTCGCCAGCATGGCCAGGCCCAAAAGTTGCAGAAGCTGCCCGGGGAACACCCGCAACGGCAGGCGCCAACCAAAGGCCTGGACATTGATCACGCTGTCCAGGCACCAGGCCAGGAGGATGCCCAGCGGCAGCGCCAGGACTAGGGTGAGCAAGGCCAGCAGCCAGGTCTGCCCGAGGTTCAGCAGCATCAGTTGACGCCGCCCCACCCCCAGGGCCCAGAGCGGCGCCAGCTGGCCCAGCCGGCTCTGGCTCTGGGTCAGCAGGCTGATGAACAGCGCCACTCCGGACACCCCCAGGGTCAGGCTGTTGAGGGCGGCGGTGGCGGCGAAGGTGCGTTCGAAGACCTGCTGCGACCAGCCCTTGAGCCGGGCCTGATCGATGATCCGGCTGTCGTCCAGGGCGAACCGCTGTTGCAAGGCGCCGACCAGCCCGGGCATCGCTCCCGGCGCCAGGCGCAGGTTGAAACGGCTCGGCGTCAGCGCTGGCCAATGCGCCAGCAAGTGCCCGGCATTCACCAGCAAATGGCCCTTGGGGTTGCCATAGTCAGCGTAGATCCCCACTACTCGGGGCGCCCACTGGCCGGCAGGCACCGGCAGGCTCAAGCGATCGCCGGGGCGTACCTTGAGGCGCCGCGCCAGTTGTTCGCTGAGCATCAGGGTGTCCTGGCTCGCCAGTTGCGCCCAGGGCTCGGCGCCGTCGGCTTCCAGCAGCGGCCAGTGCTCGCGGTAGCTGGGATGGTCGATCACCCCGTACAGGTCCGCCGGCCAGCCCTGCACCTGCAACGACACCTGCCAACTGGGTAGCACGGCTGTCACTTGCGCCTGTTGCGGCAACCAGTCCAGCAACTGCCGGGCCTGCTCCGGGCTTTGCGGATTGACGTACAGCTCGGCGCTCAGCCGTTGCTCCAGCCAGTCGTTGAAGGTTTCGCGAAACCCTGCCGTCATGCTGCCGGCGCCGATATTCGCCGCCAGCGCCAGCAGCAGCGCCATCAGGGCCAGGCTCAGGGCCGGCAGTTGCTGGCGGCAATCGGCAAGAAACCACTGCCCCAGCACCCCTCGCCGGTGCCTCAGCAAGGCCCCCAGCACCGCATCGAGCAGCACCGGCAGGCCCAGGGCCGCCGCCAGCAGCAAGGCCGCCATCAGCACAAAGCCGCTGGCCAGGCTGTCACCCCACTGCCACGCCACCAGGGCCAGCAGCAGCGCCACTACGGCCACCACACCCTGGCGGCGCAGCCAGCGGGCATGGGCCTGATGCCAGGCCTGGGGGTTGGCCAGGGCCAGCAGCGGCAGGCGCGCCGCCCGCAGCAGGCTGGCGGCGCCGGCCAGCAAGGCCCCCAAGAGGCTCAGGCCGATACCGCTGAACCACCACCCGGGGCTGAGGCTCAACTGCCCCGCCACCTCGGCGCCGTACAAGCCGCGCAGGCTGGCAGCCACGTCCGGCAGCAGCAGCCCGGCCAACAGGTAGCCGCTGATGACCCCCGCCACTCCACCCAGCAGCGCCAGGGCCCCCAGTTCCAGAATCAGGCTGAAGATCAGCAGCCGCGCACTGACCCCGCAGGCGCGCAAGGTCCGCAACAGGCCACGACGCTGCTCCAGGGCCAGGCCGATGGCGGCATGCACGATAAACAGCCCGACCACGAAGGACAGGAAGCCCAAGGCATCCAGGTTCAGGTGAAAGCTCTCGGTCAGGCGCGCCAGGGTGTTTTCCGATTCGCCCGAATGCAGCACCAGTTGCCCCGCCAGCTGCGCCGGCAAGGGCGGCGCCTGGGCGGCAAAGTCCCGGGGCAGCAGCAGGCGGCTCAGTTGCCCCGGTTGGTCGAGCACTTGCTGGGCAAAGCCGATGTCCATCAGCAGCAGCCCCGGGGCCATGTCCGCCTGCGCCTGCAACGGCGGCAGCAGCCGGCCATTGCTGGCCAAAGGCTGCTGGCCCTCGCGGTAGCCGAGGCTGGCCAGGGTCTCTGGGGCAACCCAGGTGCGCCCCGGCGGGCTGAAGAATTCCACCACCTGCTGCATCGCCAGGGCCTTGCCAGCGATCGCGGAACCGGCGGGCAAGGACAAAGGCTCGATACCCATCAGTTGCAGGCGCAGGTCGTCGTGGCCCTGCAACTGCACCCGCCCTTGCAGCACCGGCGACACCGGCCAGCCGGCCCGGCGCAGCTCGACGAACCATTGCTGGGCAAAGCTTGCGCCAGTGGCCGTGCCCAGGCTGGCTTGGGGTTCACCGCCAATCAGTTGGCTGGCCCGGGCATAGCTGTCCCGGGCCTGGCTGTTGAGGGCCAGGACCCCGGTCAGCAGGCTGGTGGCCAGCCACAAACCGGTGAGCACACTGAAGAACTGCACCGGGTGCTGGCGCCAGTGGCTCAACAGCGCCTGCAAGGTGCCACGCAGCACCCGCATCTCAGGCCCCGCCCGCTGCGGCCAGGCGGCCACGCTGCAGGACCACGGTGTGTTGCAAACGGCTGGCCACGCGCTGGCTGTGGGTCACCATCAGCAAACTGGTGGGGCTGTCGGCCAGCAGTTCCAGCAGCAAATCCAGCACCTGGTCACTGGTGGTTTCATCGAGGCTGCCGGTGGGTTCATCAGCCAGCAACAGCCCCGGCCTCGACGCCAGGGCCCGGCCCAAAGCGACCCGCTGCTGCTGGCCGCCGGACAGCTGCTCGGGGTAGCGGCGCAGCAAGTCCCCCAGGCCCAGGCGCTCCACCAACTGCGCCTGCCAGCGCGGATCGAAGCGCCCGGCCAGGCGCGCCTGGAAGCCCAGGTTGTCCTCGACCCGCAAGCTGCCGATCAGGTTGAACTGCTGGAACACCAGGCCGACTTCGGTGCGGCGCCAGTTGGCCAACTGGCTTTCGCTCATGCGCTCCAGGCGCTGGGCGCCGATGCGAATGCTGCCGGCATCCACCCTGTCCAGCCCGGCCACCAGGTGCAGCAAGGTGCTCTTGCCGCTGCCGGATTCGCCCATCAGCGCCAGGCTGCTGCCCTGCCCCAGGTGCAAGTCGACACCCTGCAGCACCGCCAGCGGCCCCTGGGGGGTGGCATAGCTCTTGAACACTCCTTGTACTTCCAGCATGGGCTGACTCGTCCGACCTGAAGGGGGGCTCAAGGATAACCCGTGTCGCCCATGGCACCAGCGCAAACCTGCAGCGCGGCAACCGGTGAGCCAGGGCACGCCCCTATCGCCCAGCGGCCACGGAATATAGTATTGCGGCCCTTTTGTTCATTGCAGGAAGCACCCATGACCTACACCAGGGCCCAATTGCAGTACCGGCTGTACATCGCCGCAGGCGCACTGTTGTTTACCGGTGCCTTGATCTCGACCTTTTTCTCGACCCTGAAAATGCTCTACTGGCGCCTGGACAGCTACACCACCATGGCCTCGACCATCAATCGCCCGATCAAGTACTTCGTGTACCAGGTCAATGCCAACACCCAGCCTTTGAACTGGTTCTGGGACAACAGCCCGACGCCCAGCTTCCTCGACCTGAGTTACTCCTCCCACTGGAAATTCCTGGTGATCTACCTGCTGATCTTCGTCGGCGCGGCGCTGTTCGCCACGGGCCGGGGGATGATACGCAAGGTCGAAGAAGTCGAGCCGCTGATCGAGGCCCAGCTCCAGGCTCCGGTGGAGGAAGGCGTCCCCGCCAAGACCCTGCAACAACTGGAGGACTCGACCCTGGTGGGCAAAGCGCCGTCGTTCTTCAGCCAGACCCGCCTGCTGGTGGTCTGGCCCCTGGGCTGTGCGGCGGTCTACCTGGGCCTGTTGTGGATGCTGGGCATCATCTGAGCCCCGCGCCGGCGCATCGATTTGGCCGCCCCCCCTGCCACCACTAGCCCAGCAACTGGCTGAGCACGGCCCGCAACTTGCCCGGCTTCACCGGTTTGTTGAGCAGCGGCGCCCCCAGTTGCTGCAAGGCGCGGCGGCACTGGTCGCTGCGGTCGGCGGTGATGATCACCGCCGGCAGCGGTTGTTGGAAATGCTCGCGCAAGCGCCTGACCACCTGGCAGCCGGTGACCCCGTGATCCAGGTGGAAGTCCGCCAGGATCAACTCCGGCGCCCGGCCCTGCAGCACCTCCAGGGCCGCAGCCTGATCGGTGGCGGTCAGCACCTCGCAGCCCCACTGGCCGAGCAGCGCGGCCATGCTTTCAAGAATGCTCAACTCGTTGTCCAGCACCAGCAGGCGCCGCCCCGGCAGCGGGTTGCCGGTGCCCGGCTGCGGCGCCTGCTGGCTCAAGGGCAAGGGCACCCGGGCCGCCAATGGCACCTCGATGCTGAACCGCGAACCGTGCCCCGGGCGCGACGCTACCTGCACCCGGTAGCCGAGGATCTTGGCGATGCGCTCGACAATCGCCAGCCCCAGGCCCACCCCTTTGCGGTCGGCGGCGCGGCCCACATCCAGCTGGTTGAATTCCAGGAAAATCGACTCCAGGCGGTCGGCGGCAATGCCGCGCCCGGTGTCCCACACCTCCAGCCGCAACTGGTCGCCGCGACGGCGCGCCGCCAGCAGGATGCTGCCGCGCTCGGTGTAGCGGCAGGCATTGCTGAGCAAGTTGCGCAGGATCCGCGTCATCAGCCGCAAGTCGGTGAACAGGGCAAAGTCACCGAAGCGCACCCGCAGCCCCAGCCCCGCCGCCTCGGCCACCGACTGGAACTCGGAGACCAGGGGCGCGAGCATTTCATCCAGGCGGTAGGTGGCCAGGTCCGGCTTCACCGCCGCCTGATCGAGCCTGGAAATATCCAGCAGGTCGGTGAGCAGGTCCTCGGCGCCTTCCAGGGCCTGGTGGGTGCGTTCCACCAGCAGTTGCTCCGGGGCCGGAAGGCTGCGCTCGCGCAGGGTGGAAATCAGCAGGCGTGCGGCATTCAGAGGTTGCAGCAGGTCGTGGCTGGCGGCAGCCAGGTACTTGTCCTTGCTGCGGTTGGCCGCCTCGGCGGCGTCCCGGGCCTCGCGCAGGTCGCGCTCGATGCGCTCGCGCCGGGCGATCTGCTGCTGCAGGTTGCGGTTGGCGTCCAGCAACTCATCGGTGCGCGCCGCCACCCGCTGCTCCAGCTGGTCGTTGAGCTGTTCCAGGTGCTGCTGGGCCAGCTTGCGCTCGGTGATGTCGGCGACGAACCCTTCCACCAGCCCGTCCTGGTCGGGCTTGAGCAACAGGTTCATCAGCACATCGATGCTGCTGCCGTCCTTGCGCCGCAGCTGGGTTTCGTAACCCAGCAGGCTGCGCTGGTTCTGCAACTGCTCGCCGATGGCCGCCAGTTCCCCGGCGCCGCCCACGAACAGGTTGCCCGCCAGGTCGGCCAGGGAAAACAGCACTTCCTGGGGGTCCTGATACCCCAGCATGCGCGCCAGGGCCGGGTTGGCGGCACGCATGCCGGCCTGCAGGCTGGCCTGGAAGATGCCGTGCACCGCGTGCTCGAACAGCCACTTGTAGCGGTTGCGCTCGGTTTCCAGGTCTTCCAGGCGCGCCGCCAGTTCCGGGTAATGGCTCTTGCGCGCCGAGTGGTTGCCCAACCCCAAGAGCCCGGCCAGGGCCCGTTGCTGTTCGTCAGAGGGCCTCGCCATACACCACCTCGACATCACGCTGGCTGGATTCACGAGGGTTGGTGAGGATGCATGGGTCGCCCATTGCGTGCTGCGAGAGGAACGGAATATCGCTGCTGCTGACCCCATGCAGGCCCAGGGTCTCGTGGAAGCCGATGGCACGCTTGAGGGCGATCAGGTGCTCCACCAGGCGCCCGCAGATCTGCCGCTGGTTGAGCCCGCGGCAGTCGATGCCGAAAGTCTCGGCAATCACCTTGAAGCGCTCCGGCGCCGCGCTGTAGTTGAAGGCCACCACATGCTCCACCAGCACCGCGTTGCACAGCCCGTGAGGCAGGTCGAGAAAGCCCCCCAGGCTGTGGGACATGGCATGCACCGCGCCGAGGATCGCGTTGGAGAACGCCAGCCCGGCCTGCATGCTGCCGAGCATGATCTTCTCGCGCAGGGCGATGTCCGCGGGGTTGGCAATCATCTGCACCAGGTTGCCGTTGATCAGGCGCATGGCTTCCAGGGCGTGAGGATCGGTCAGCGGCCCGTGGCCGGTGGAAACGAAAGCCTCGATGGCGTGCACCAGGGCGTCGATGCCGGTGCAGGCGGAAAGGAAAGGGTCCATGTCCTGGGTGGTTTCCGGGTCGATCAGCGACACATCCGGGACCACCGCCTTGCTGACGATGGAGAACTTCATCCGCTCCTGCTGGTTGGAGATGATCACGAACTGCGAGACATCCGCCGAGGTGCCGGCGGTGGTAGGGATCATGATCAGCGGGGGGCTGGGCATGCGGATGGTGTCCACCCCCTCGAACTCAAGGATGCTGCGCCCGTGAGCGACGACGATGCCGATGCCCTTGCCGCAATCCATGGGGCTGCCGCCACCGACCGCGACGATCACATCGCAGGCGTTTTCCCGGTAGATCTGCGCGCCGTGCATCACCTCCTCCACCCGCGGGTTGGGCGACACCGCGCTGTACAGGCAGTACTCGACGCCCTGGGCCAGCAGGCTGGCCTCGACATCGGCGACCCAGCCGGCGGCGATCACCCCGGGGTCGGTGACCACCAGCACCTTGCGCGCACCGAAGGTCTTCGCATAGTTGCCGACGTTGTGCCGGCAACCGGCGCCAAAGATGATTTCCGGAGAGACGAACTTGCGCAGCAGACTGAGATTCTGGCCCATGGGGGAAGCCTGTTTTCTTATTGTTCTGAAAGGAGAACGCCAGCCTAAAGCATCCGTTGCTGAAAGCAATCCGACCATTGGGTGGTGGTGATCCGGCCCCTGCCCGCCTCTCCCCTGTAGGAGCCGGCTTGCCGGCGAAAGCGATCTGGCGGCCCCCTTCATGCTGTAGGAGCCGGCTTGCCGGCGAAGGCGATCTGGCGGCCCCCTTCGCCAGCAAGCTGGCTCCTACGGTGTGCGTTGTGCGGTATGCAGCGCACAGGTCAGAGCTGGATGTCCATGCCGTCATGCGCCACTTCGATGCCGCGGCGGGTCAGTTCGGCGCGTTCGGCGGAGTCTTCGTCGAGGATCGGGTTGGTGTTGTTGATGTGGATCAGCACCTTGCGCGCCCGAGGAAAGCGCTCCAGCACCTCAAGCATGCCGCCGGGGCCGCTTTGCGCCAGGTGGCCCATGTCGCTGCCCAGCTTGTCGCCGACGCCACAGACGCGCATTTCATCGTCGCGCCACAAGGTGCCGTCCACCAGCAGGCAATCGGCGCGCTCCATCCACCCCAGCAGGGCCTCATCCACCTGCCCCAACCCCGGGGCGTAGAACAGGCTGGCGCCGCTGCGCCGGTCCTCGATGAACAGGCCGATATTGTCCCCCGGGTGCGGGTTGCCGCGATGGGGCGAATACGGCGGCGCGCTGCTGCGCAGGGCAATCGCCCGCAGCGCGATGTCCGGGCAGGCCGGCAGGCTGAACTCGCGGCCATCGAGGTGGATGGGCTGCCACTGCAAGCCGCCGTTCCAGTGGCTGAGCATGTTGAACAGGGGGAAGCCGCTGCACAGGTCCTGGCGGACCATCTCGGTGCACCAGACCTGATGCGGGCAGCCTTCGCGCAGGCTGAGCAGGCCGGTGCAATGGTCGATCTGGCTGTCCAGCAGGATCACCCCGGCCAAGGCAGTGTCCCGAAGCTGTCGGGCCGGTTGCAGCACCGGAAAGGACTCCAGCTGCTGGCGAATGTCCGGGGAGGCGTTGCACAGAATCCACTCGCTGCCGTGGTCGCTCAGGGCGATGGACGACTGGGTGCGGCGCTGGGCGCGCAGGCTGCCGTCGCGCACCCCGGCGCAGTTGCGGCAGTTGCAGTTCCACTGGGGAAAACCGCCGCCCGCCGCGGACCCGAGAATGCGGATATGCATGAGGTGCTCCTGAAGGGCAAAGGGCTCCGGTCGACACCCGTGCCGGCCGGAGCAGGACGGCTCAGCGGTTGGCGAAGTACATGGTCACTTCAAAGCCGATACGCAGGTCGGTGTACGCGGGTTTATGCCACATGGGGTCAAGCCTCTTGTTGTGCCGGGGGATTCCGGTAGAGGCATTAATGCACGGGGCGCGCGGCGGCCGAATGCTACTTTGGGACGAGTTGGCGGGGTGCGTTGGTAGGGGGAAATGGGGGTGGTCTTGCGGGCCTCTTCGCCAGCAAGCTGGCTCCTGCAGGGATGGCGGTGCTGCGCCCACAACGCACACGGGGAGGTGCCCACCCATGAGCCCTCCCCGTGTCCGTCCCGCACAAGCGCGGCGGCACCCAACCACCGCGCCTGTTGTTGCCCTTAGAAGAAGCCCAGGGGGTTGATGTCGTAGCTCACCAGCAGGTTCTTGGTCTGCTGGTAGTGGTCGAGCATCATCTTGTGGGTCTCGCGGCCCACCCCGGATTTCTTGTAGCCACCGAACGCGGCGTGCGCCGGGTACAGGTGGTAGCAGTTGGTCCACACGCGGCCGGCCTTGATCGCCCGGCCCATGCGGTAGGCGCGGTTGATGTCGCGGGTCCAGAGCCCGGCGCCCAGGCCGAACTCGCTGTCGTTGGCAATCGCCAGGGCCTCGGCTTCGTCCTTGAAGGTGGTCACGCCCACCACCGGGCCGAAGATCTCTTCCTGGAACACGCGCATCTTGTTGTGGCCCTTGAGCAGGGTCGGCTGGATGTAATAGCCGCTGGCCAGGTCACCTTCCAACAGCTCGGCGGCGCCACCGGTGAGCAGCTCGGCGCCCTCCTCCTGGGCGATCTGCAGGTAGGAGAGGATCTTCTCGTACTGCTGCTGCGATGCCTGGGCGCCGACCATGGTCTCGGTGTCCAGCGGGTTGCCGCGCTTGATCTTGACGATCTTCTTCATCACCTCGGCCATGAACGGCTCGTAGATCGACTCCTGGACCAGGGCGCGGGATGGGCAGGTGCAGACTTCACCCTGGTTGAAGAACGCCAGCACCAGGCCCTCGGCGGCCTTTTCGATGAATTTCGGTTCAGCCTGCATGATGTCTTCGAAGAAGATGTTCGGCGACTTGCCGCCCAGTTCCACGGTGGAGGGAATGATGTTCTCGGCGGCGCATTTCATGATGTGCGAGCCCACCGGCGTGGAGCCGGTGAAGGCGATCTTGGCGATGCGCTTGCTGGTGGCCAGGGCCTCACCGGCTTCGCGGCCAAAGCCCTGGACGATGTTCAGCACACCGGCTGGCAGCAAGTCGGCGATCAGCTCGGCGAAGACCATGATCGACAGCGGGGTCTGCTCGGCGGGCTTGAGCACCACGCAGTTGCCGGCGGCCAGGGCCGGGGCCAGTTTCCAGGCGGCCATCAGCAGCGGGAAGTTCCACGGGATGATCTGCCCGACCACGCCCAGGGGTTCGTGGAAATGGTAGGCGGTGGTCAGTTCGTTGATCTCCGCGGTGCCGCCTTCCTGGGCGCGGATGCAACCGGCGAAGTAGCGGAAGTGGTCAGCGGCCAGGGGCACGTCGGCGTTGAGGGTTTCGCGCACCGCCTTGCCGTTGTCCCAGGTTTCGCTGACCGCGAGGATCTCCAGGTTCTGCTCGATGCGGTCGGCGATCTTCAGCAGCACCAGCGAGCGGTCCTGGGCGCTGGTCTTGCCCCAGGCCTCGGCGGCGGCATGGGCGGCGTCCAGGGCCTTGTCGATATCGGCGGCGCTGGAACGGGGGAATTCGGCGATCACTTCGCCGTTCACCGGCGAGGTGTTGGTGAAGTACTGGCCTTCCACCGGTGGCACGAACTGGCCGCCGATGAAATTGCCGTAGCGTGGCTTGAAGGACACGACGGCGCCTGGGGTTCCGGGTTGTGCGTAGATCATGCTGGGCCTCTGCTGGTCGATGCCTGTCCACGACAGGCGATGAACCGATGGTAGAGAGCCCCGCGTGCCGGACGAATGCATCGTTGGCAGGGGGGCTCTCGTCATTTGGTCGTAGGTTGATTGCCCCCGCCCACCCCGCACCGAGGCGGGAATGGAGCGGCAGATCGGCCTTGTAGGAGCCGGCTTGCCGGCGAAGGCGGTCTTGCGGGCCTCTTCGCCAGCAAGCTGGCTCCTACGGTCGGCAGGGACATTGCGGTGGCCTTGTAGGAGCCGGCTTGCCGGCGAAAGCGGTCGTGCGGGCGCCTTCGCCGGCAAGCTGGCGCCTAGGGTCAGCGTTTGCTCACCAGGTCCTTGGGCAGCTTGAAGGTCCAGAGCATGCCGCCCTGGTTGAAGTCCTTGACTCGCTTGGCCACTTCGCCGCCCCACAGCGGCACCGCGCCGCCCCAGCCGGAGAGCACCGAGACATACTGCTCGCCGTCCATTTCCCAGGTCACGGGCGAGCCCAGGACCCCGGAGCCGGTCTGGAATTCCCAGACCTTCTCGCCGGTCTTGGCGTTGAAGGCCTGGAGGAAGCCCTCAGGCGTGCCGGTGAACACCAGGTTGCCCTTGGTGGTCAGTACCCCGCCCCACAGCGGCGCGAAGTTCTTGTGGCGCCAGACTTCCTTGCCGCTGATGGGGTCGATGGCCCGCAGCACGCCGATGTAGTCCTCGTTCAGCGGCTTGATGGTGAAGCCCGCGCCGAGGAACGCCGCGCCCTTCTTGTAGGCGATGCCTTCGTTCCAGATGTCCATGCCCCATTCGTTGGACGGCACATAGAACAGCCCGGTGTCGCGGTTGTAGGCCATGGGCATCCAGTTCTTGGCGCCGAGGAAGGCCGGGGCGACGAACACCGAGCTGCCCTTGGCTTCGCTGCCCGGGGCGCCGGGACGGCTGGCCTCGTTGTAGATCGGCCGGCCGTTCTTATCCAGGCCGGTGGCCCAGGTGATCTTGTCCACAAACGGGAAGCCGCGGATGAACTTGCCGTTGGTGCGATCGAGCACGTAGAAGAAGCCGTTGCGGTCGGCGGTGGCAGCGGCCTTGATCTCCTTGCCGCCCTCCTTGTAGTTGAAGGAGATCAGCTCGTTGACGCCGTCGAAGTCCCAGCCGTCGTGGGGGGTGCTCTGGAAGTGCCACTTGATGGTGCCGTCGTCCGGGTTCAGGGCCAGGCGCGACGAGGAATACAGGTTGTCGCCAGGGCGCAGGTGGGAGTTCCACGGCGCCGGGTTGCCGGTGCCGAACAGCAGCAGGTTGGTTTCCGGGTCGTAGTAGCCGCCCAGCCACGGCGCCGCGCCGCCGGTCTTCCACAGGTCGCCCGGCCAGGTCTTGCCCGCCTCGCCGCCGGAAATGCCGTTCTCGATGGCCTTGCCGTCCTTGTACACGTAGCCCATGTGGCCTTCCACGGTGGGACGCATCCACAGCAGCTCGCCGTTTTTCGGGTCGTAGGCCTGGATCTTGCCGACCACGCCGAACTCGCCGCCGGCGACCCCGGTGATCAGCTTGCCGTTGACGATCATCGGCGCCGCGCTGATGGAATAACCCTCTTTGTGGTCGGCGACCTTCTTGCTCCACACCACCTTGCCGGTGTCCTTGTTCAGGGCCACCAGCTTGGCGTCCAGGGTGCCGAAGAACACCAGGTCGCCGTACAGCGCCACGCCGCGGTTGATCACGTCGCAGCACGGGCGGATGTCGTCCGGCAGGCGCGCATCGTACTGCCAGAGCTTCTTGCCGGTACGCGCGTCCACCGCGAACACCCGCGAGTAGGAACCGGTCATGTACATCACCCCGTCCTTGATCAGCGGCTGGGCCTGCTGGCCGCGCTGCTTCTCGCCGCCGAAGGAGAAGGCCCAGACCGGCCGCAGTTCCTTGACGTTATCGACGTTGAGCATATCCAGCGGGCTGTAGCGCTGGCCCTGGACGCCCAGGCCGTTGGTGACGATCTGCTGCGGGTTCTTGGGGTCCTGGAGGATCTCTTCATCGGTGACGGCGGCCAGGGCCGCGCTGGACAGCAGCATGGCGCTGAGCACCAGGCTCACGGCGAAAAAGGGACGACGTGGGGGTTGGGTCATGACGGCTACCTCGGCGGTTATTGTTGTTCCCGGGAAATTTTCCCGGTCTGCCGGGAATTCTTGGTCCCGGCCTGTTTGCCAACAATTGCCCGCAGTGCGGAGTTTTCTAGTTCCTTGGTACAGGAGCGGCCGCCAACGCCGACAAAACCCCACCCGCTCTCCCTGCCCACCGTAGGAGCTGGCTTGCCAGCGAAGAGGCCCGCAAGACCGCCATCGCCGGCAAGCCGGCCCCTACAAAGCCCCACGCGCTCTCCCTGCCCACCGTAGGAGCTGGCTTGCCAGCGAAGGGGCCCGCAAGATCACCTTCGCCGGCAAGCCGGCGCCTACAGGCCGTCGATACGCTGCAGGCGCTGGCGCTCGTAGCGCGGATACAGGTGGCTGACGCTGCGGATCAGCTCATAGCGGGTCAGGCTGATGCCAGCAAAACGCTCGGGGATCGGGCGGCGGATCATCTCCGCCATGTCGTCGCCCTGGGCCGCGCCGTCGCGCATCAACCCGTCCAGCCAGCCCAGGTAGTCACGCATCTGGGCAAAGGGCGCCGTATCGCTGGCCACCGGGCCATGGCCAGGCACGATCAATTTCCACGGCAAGGCCTGCAAGGTGTCCAGGTCCTTGAGCCAGACCCCGAGCCCCGGGCTGTTGGGGGTGGTCAGCGCGCGCTCGTAGAACACCAGGTCACCGGCAAACAGCACCCCGGTACTCTCATCCAGAATCGCCAGATCAGCGCCGGTGTGCCCGCTCAGGCCCAGCAGGCGCAAGCGATGCCCGCCCACCTCAAGCACCCCGGGCTCAAGCACCTGGGTCGGCAGCACCACCTCGGTGCCGCGCATCCAGTCGCCAACCATGCGGTACATGTTCTCGGCCATGGCCTCGCCCTGCTGGCGCAGCAGATCGCTGGTGCCAGCCAGAGCGCCGATGGGCACGTCGCCAAAGGCCTGGTTGCCCAGCACATGGTCGGGGTGATGGTGGGTCAGCAACAGCTGGATCACCGGCTTGTCGGTGGTGGCGGCAATCGCCCGGCGCAGGGCTTCGCCGTAGCGCTTGGACGGCCCGCTGTCGATCACCACCACCCCGCTGTCGGTGACGATGAACCCGGTGTTGACGATGTTGCCGCCATTGGCCTTGGCGAAGTTGTCGGTGCTGCCTTCCAGCAGCCAGGTGCCCGCGGCGATCTGCCGGGGCTTGAGTTGATAGTCCAGGTCGGCCCGGGCCGGCAGGCCCAGGCACAGCAGCAACAGCAGGATCCAACGCATGGCGCGCCTCGGCTCGGGTGGGTCAAAGGATGCGGTCAGGGCAGCCTGGCCTCGAACTGGTTGCCGCTGTTGTCGCGCAACAGCAAGCGGGTCTGCCCCGGCCCCTGGATATCGAACCCCAGGTTGGGGTTTTCGCTGACCGCCGGGAACAGTTCGAGGCTGGCCAGGCGCTGATCGTTCTGGTCGCGCAATTCGGCGTGGTTGAGAAAGAACTCGGGGACGCCGCTGACCAGGCCGTTGTCCATCGGGTGGGAGATCTGCAGGCGCAGGCGGCTGGCCTCCCCACGGGGATAACGCCCGCCCAGCACCTCGCCGATGTGCTCTTCCCAGCCGGGCTGGGTGCGCACCACGCTGGGCGCGGTACAGCCACCGCCCGCGGCATCGATCAGGGCCGAACCCACGTGCCACAGGCCATCGCGGGTCAGCACCGCGGCGCGCAGCGGCGTGGCCTGCTCGATGCGGATGCGGATCGACAGCCAGGGCAGCACCCGCTCCCCCGGTTCGAAATCGACGATGCGCGGCAAGGGGTTGAGCTCGGCCCAGGCGAGGATGCGCACCACCTCGCCGGTGAAGGCCCGGGCGTCGATCTCCAGCGGCACCTGCCGCGCATCCTCGGCAAAGGGCGGCGCCAGCAGCTTGACCCGGTCATCGAAGACGAACGCCGCCTCCCCCAGCAATTGCTTGTGGTAGAAGGCCCACATCACCGAGGGCACCGGGTCCGCGCCCGGGCCTTGCGGATCGGCGGCCAGCGCCGGGGTCGCCAAGGGCAGCCAGCACGCCAGCAGACAGGTCGCTCGCCAGTTCATCGCAGCTCCTATTGATACATCTGTGGGACCTCGTAACGCAGGCCATAACGGGCGTACAGCGCCTGCAGGCGACCGTCGCGGATCAGCCCTTCCAGGGCCTCTTCCACGGCATAGGCCAGCTGGCGGTTGCTTTCATGCACCGCCATGCCGATCTCCCACACCTGCTTGCCCATGTTCGGGTAGGCGTTTTCCGCCAGGGCCAACTGCGGATCAGCGGCCTTGTGCAACTGCCAGTCGATCTCGCCGCGCATGGCCATCACCGCGTCCACCTGCCCGGCCCGCAAGGCGCCGAACGCCTGTTGCACGCTGGGGTAATGGTGGGTCTTGGCACTGAGCATGCCGTTGAACACCGAGGTCAGGTAGAACGACGGCACGCTGTCCACCTCGACGCCAATGGGGTGCTCCTGGAACACCGCGACACTGGCCACCGAAGCCAGCCGGCGGCGGTCGAATGCCACCTGCCAGCGCTCCTCCTGATAGGGGCCGAACATCACCACGTGATCGTTGGCCAGCTCCCCCAGTTCGTTGCGCTTTTGCGCGTAGTCGTGGTCGTAGGGCACGCGCATCATCAGGTCGGCCAACTGCTGGTGGCGCAGCGGGCTGCCGCGCCAGATGTAGTCCCGCAGGTCGTCGTCGAGCTTCTCCCCCGGCGGCGCCCAGATCAGTTGCAGGCGCACCCCCAGGGCCTCGGCCAGGGCTTGCGCCAGCTCCACGTCGACGCCTCGGGGCTGGCCCTGGTCCTCGAAGCTGTAGGGGGCAAAATCCTGGTACACCGCCACCCTCAGTTCACCGGAGGCGATCATCGTGTCGTAGTTGCGCACCCCGGCCTGGGCCGTGGCGCAACACAGCAGCAGGCCAGCCAGGAACAGGGCGAAGCGGCCCATGGCGATCACTCCTCGACGCGCACGCTGTCCAGGTAGGTGCGCACCGCCCACAGGGCTTCCTGGCTCAGGTAGTCGGCCATCTTCGGCATGTACACCCGGCCATCGCGCACCGCGCCGTGGCGCACCCGCTCGACGAACCATTCATCCCCGGCTTCGCCGGCATCGAGCATGCGCAGGTCTGGAGCGATACCGCCGGACTTGGCTTCCAGGCCATGGCAGGCGGCGCAGTTCTGGTTGTAGGCCGAGGCGCCGATTTCCACCGCCTTGTCGTGCTCGGGCGAGGTGCGGTACGGGTTGACCGAAGCCCAGCCGTCGCCATCGACGCTCACCCCGGCGTCCTTGATCGGCGTCAGGCCCTTGGTTTCCACCGCCTGGGGCACCACGTTGCCATGGGCCCATACAGCGCCGGTGGCCAAGGCACCGGTCAGCAGCCCTACCGCGAGCAAGGCGTTGCGTTTTGTTGTCATTGTTATGCCCTCAAGATTGCACGCAAGACCTCAGCTACAGAGGCCATGGCGCCATCTTAGAAACAGCCGGCGGGCGGCCGTATGCTGCTTTGGTGGTCGCGCTCTACTCCCTTGGTAGTAGGGCTTGTGGCGCGGGCCTAAATCAGGTGCCGCCCGGGAACTATTCCCGGCAAGGGCGGGACTTTTTCCGTATCTCAAAACGCCTCGCGCGGCAGACCCTAGTCAGGCCAAAACCTCCACTGGGAACTGCAACCATGACAATAAGATCGCTACCCGCCCTCTCCCCCCTGAGCCTTGCCGTCCAGGCCCTGCTGCTGGCCGGCAGCCTGTCCCTGGGCGCGGCGGCCACAGCGGCCACCGCCCCGGCGGCACCTGCCAGCCAGAACGTGACCTGGGAAGACATCGCCAACGACCACCTGACCACCAAGGACGTGCTGCAGTACGGCATGGGCACCAACGCCCAGCGCTGGAGCCCCCTGGCCCAGGTCAACGACAAGAACGTGTTCAAGCTGACCCCGGCCTGGTCCTACTCCTTCGGCGACGAGAAGCAGCGCGGCCAGGAATCCCAGGCCATTGTCAGCAACGGCGTGGTCTACGTCACCGGCTCCTACTCCCGGGTGTTCGCCCTGGACGCCAAGACCGGCAAGCGCCTGTGGACCTACAACCATCGCCTGCCGGACAACATTCGCCCGTGCTGCGACGTGGTCAACCGCGGCGCGGCGATCTACGGCGACAAGATCTACTTCGGCACCCTCGACGCCCGGGTCATCGCCCTGGACAAGAACACCGGCAAGGTGGTGTGGAACAAGAAGTTCGGCGACCACAGCGCCGGCTACACCATGACCGGCGCCCCGGTGCTGATCAAGGACAAGACCAGCGGCAAGGTGCTGCTGATCCACGGCAGCTCGGGCGATGAATTCGGCGTGGTCGGCCAGCTGTTCGCCCGCGATCCGGAGACCGGCGAAGAAGTGTGGATGCGGCCCTTCGTCGAAGGCCACATGGGCCGCCTCAACGGCAAGGACAGCACCCCCACCGGCGACGTCAAGGCGCCGTCCTGGCCCGACGACAAGACCACCGAAACCGGCAAGGTCGAAGCCTGGAGCCACGGCGGCGGCGCCCCTTGGCAGAGCGCCAGCTTCGATGCCGAAACCAACACCATCATCGTCGGCGCCGGCAACCCGGGCCCTTGGAACACCTGGGCGCGCACCGCCAAAGACGGCAACCCCCACGACTACGACAGCCTGTACACCTCGGGCCAGGTCGGCGTCGACCCAAGCACCGGCGAAGTGAAATGGTTCTACCAGCACACGCCGAACGACGCCTGGGACTTCTCCGGCAACAACGAACTGGTGCTGTTCGACTACAAGGGCAAGGACGGCAAGGTGGTCAAGGCCACCGGCCACGCCGACCGCAACGGCTTCTTCTACGTGGTGGACCGCAACAACGGCAAATTGCAGAACGCCTTCCCCTTCGTCGACAACATCACCTGGGCCAGCCACATCGACCTCAAGACCGGGCGCCCGGTGGAAAACGAAGGCCAGCGTCCGGCCAAGCCGCTGCCGGGGGAAACCAAGGGCAAGCCGGTGGAAGTCTCGCCGCCGTTCCTCGGTGGCAAGAACTGGAACCCCATGGCCTACAGCCAGGACACCGGGCTGTTCTACATCCCCGGCAACCAGTGGAAGGAGGAGTACTGGACCGAGGAAGTGAACTACAAAAAAGGCTCGGCCTACCTGGGCATGGGCTTCCGCATCAAGCGCATGTACGACGACCACGTCGGCACCCTGCGCGCCATGGACCCGACCACCGGCAAGCTGGTCTGGGAGCACAAGGAACACCTGCCGCTGTGGGCCGGCGTCCTGGCGACCAAGGGCAACCTGGTGTTCACCGGCACCGGCGACGGTTTCTTCAAAGCCTTCGACGCCAAGACCGGCAAGGAGCTGTGGAAATTCCAGACCGGCAGCGGCATCGTCTCGCCGCCCATCACCTGGGAACAGGATGGCGAGCAGTACATCGGCGTGACCGTGGGCTACGGCGGCGCGGTGCCGCTGTGGGGCGGCGACATGGCCGAGCTGACCAAGCCGGTGGCCCAAGGCGGCTCGTTCTGGGTGTTCAAGATTCCGAGCTGGGATAACAAGACCGCCCAGCGCTGATCATCCCCGCCTTGTCTGTGGCGAGGGAGCCTGCTTCCTCGCCACACCCGCCTTCACTCCCGCCTGGAGAACCGCACCATGAACTACCTGCCCCTGGCCCTGCTGTTGGGCCTCTCCCCCGCCTTGGCCATGAACGTCGACGACGACGGCAACGACGTCCCGCTGACCGTCAACGGCTGCCTGATCGCCGAATCCAGCCAATGCCCCGGCGCCAACCTGCGTGGCGCCAACCTGGCCAACCAGGACCTGCGCAAGATGAACCTGGCCGGCGCCGACCTCTCTGGCGCCGACCTGCGCCATGCCCAGCTGGACCTGGCCAACCTGGAAAAAGCCCGCCTGCAAGGCGCCAACCTGACCCGCGCCAGCCTGCAACAGAGCAACCTGCGGCTGGCGGACTTTACCGACGCCAAGCTGATGGCGATCCAGGGCTGGGGCCTGTTTGCCCAGGGCGCGCAATTCGAAAAAGCCGACCTCAGCGCGGCCTACCTGCAATTTGCCCGGCTGTCCGGGGCCAAGCTGCACCAGGCCAACCTGCGGGCGGCGGACCTGGAGATGGCCTGGTTGAGCAAGGCGGATCTGCAAGGGGCTGACCTGAGCGATGCCAATCTGCAGGAAGCGAAGTTTGGCGAGAGCAATCTGGAACGCGCCGACCTGCGCGGGGCGCGGCAGCACTATGGGAATTTTCAGGATGCCAATATGGAGGGGTGTGTGGGGTGTCCGGGAAGTTGGGATAAGTGAGGGGGCTGTGTACATATCCGTTGCTGTGGGTGGGGCCACTGGCGATTTCGCTCTTACAGCGAGTCACCTTGAAGCCCGGAATGCCGGCCAGCCCAAAGTAACCAAAGGCTCTTGCCCCTCCACTCGGTGCCTCGCCTAGGCTCGGCATGCCCTCACTCCGGCCATCGTGGTTAACGGGGCGTTCAGATCAAGAGCCAGACGGCGGCCTTGCGGCCGGCCTGAAGATGGAATGGGGCGTCCCTCCCACCACCTCCTGTAGGAGCTGGCTCGCCAGCGAAGACGTCCGCCCAGACGCTGCATGACTCACGGGCCTCTTCGCCGGCAAGCCGGCTCCTACGAAAAGCGCGTAAAACGCGCTTGGCTTTTGCTCTTGATCTTGATCTTCAGGCCCCTTCCCAGCCGGCCGAAGCGAGGGAACACCGAGCCTCAGCGAGGGGCCCATGGAGGCGCAAGCGTTTTTGCTTACTTTTTGCTGGGCCGGCACTCCGGCGTTTGAAAAAAGTGAGTCGCCGTAAGGGCGAAACCCTAAGTGGCCGTTACCGCAGCAATGGATATGTACCCAAACCCCAAACCATCAAGACGAAACCACCAGCAGCCACACCCACAGCAACGGATATACACCCCACCCCCTCACCACAAAAAGCCCCCAACATCCCCCACCACTACCGGAAAACACCTTCAGCCAACCACTCAGGAAAGTCCCGCATACCATGCAAAACCAGCCATACGTCGATGTAGTCATCGCGTTCAACGTAGAACACCAGATAGGGATAGCGCTTCAACGGCCAGCAAAGCCCCCCCGGCAGATCCAGCTCGTGGGCGTAGAGAGACATACCCGAGGCCGGATGGCGGCCGATATGAAGATAGGCCTTTTCCAAAGCATCGATAAAACCGAGCGCAGCCTGCTCGGCCTGTTGGTCAAGCTAGTCGCTGATAGCGCCTCCCACGTCCTGGCTGGCAAGGGCACGTGGCATGACCGGCTTGGCTTTCATCCTCGCGCCTTGCGAACCCTGGCACGCAGGGATTCGAAATAGTCACCCTGCACAGCAGTGCCCGGCGCCGATTGAGCACCGGCCAACAACAGGCCACGCAGATGTTGCCGATCCTGATCCTTGCGAATCAGCTCACGCACATATTCACTGCTGGTGCTGTAGCCGCGCTGGCTGACTTGATCATCGACAAAGGACTTGAGAGCGTCCGGCAGGGAAATGTTCATGGTGCTCATGGCTTTGTCCGCTTTTGACAAAATTTGCCAAACCATACCCCCTCACCCCGCCACCCGCACCACCCCCATATCAATCCCCAGATGCACCAACTCCGCATGGGAGCTGACCTGCAGCTTGCTCTTGAGCAAGGTCAAATGGTTGGACACGGTCTTGGCGCTGATGCACAGCTGCTCGGCAATCACCCGCGCCGGGGTGCCCTTGGCCAGCATCACGAAGATCTCCAGCTCGCGCTGGGTCATGCTCTGCAAGCGTGGGTCGCTGGCGTTCTGCGCCGGGGTGCAGGCCAGTTGCGTGGCCAGGGGCTGTTCGATGTAGGCGTGCCCGGCCAGTACTCGGTGCACCGCTTCGATCAGCACCTGAGGCGCGGAGTTCTTGGTCAGGTAGCCCGAGGCACCCGCCTCCAGGGCCTGGCGCACCAGGGGCAGTTCGTCGTGCATGCTGAAAAACAGCACCCGCAGCTGCGGCAGGCGCTGGCGCAGGCGGCGGGTGGTCTCCAGGCCGCTGATGCCCGGCAGGCCGAAATCCATGATCACCAGGTTCGGCACTTCTTCGGCAACCCGGGTCAGGGCCTCTTCGCCGCTGGCCGCTTCACGCACCTGCATCGCCGGCAATACCGCGCGCAGCAGGCTGGCGTAACCCTGGCGGACCACGGCGTGGTCATCCACCAACAAGATGTTCATCAGGCCTCCATGGGCATGTTCAGGGGCATGTTCAAGGCCAGCGCCCAACCGGCGCCGGGACGGCTGAGGATGTGCAGTTCGCCGCCCAGGCTGCGGGCCCGTTCGGCCATTGAGTGCAGGCCGACGCCGGGGCGCTGGGGCTGGTGCGCGCCGCAACCGTTGTCGCGCACCAGCAGGCGCAGGCCCCGGGCGCTGCGTTGCAGGCGCACCCGTACCTGGCTGGCATCGGCGTGCCGGGCGACATTGGTCAGCGCTTCTTGCAGCAGGCGGTAGAGGTGAGTCTTGCTGGCGCTGGGCAACGCTGGCAGGTCGGCGCCGACCCGCAATTGGCAGTCGATGCCCTGGCTGTCCTGCCATTGGCTCACCAGCAGGCCGAAGGCTTCGGCCAGCGGCAGGTGCTGCAGCACCACCGGGTACAGGTCCTGCACCAGGGCGCGAAAGCCTTGCTGCAAGCGCTCGCAGTTGAGCTCCAGGGCCTGGGCCGTGTGTTCCACCACCGTCGGCTGGTCGGCCACCATGCGCAGCAGGCAGACCTGGGCGCGGATGCCCGCCAGGTATTGCCCGAGGTCGTCGTGCAGGGTCTGCGCCAGGTAGGTGCGCTCACGCTCCTGCACCGCCAGCAGGGCCTGGGTCAGTTGCGCGTTGTCGGCGCGGGTCTGTTCCAGGGTCGCGGTCATGCGGTTGAAGTGCCCGGCCAGTTGCCGCGCCTCCGGCAGGCCGGCTTCACGCAGGCGCACCGCCAGTTGCCCGCCGGACACTTGCTGCAAGGCCCGCAGCAAATCATCCAGCAGGCCCATGCCACGGCGCACGGCCCAGCGGATGGTCAGCAGGCTCAGGAGCAGGGCCAGGCCGCACAGGCTCAAGAGCTGTTGCAGGGAATCCCAGACTTCATCGATCTCATCCCGCGCGTCCACGGCGATCAGCACCCGACGGCCGTCGCCCAGGTCCAGCTCGCGGGCGCTGTGGCGGCGCTCGCTGAACAGCTGGCGGCCGAGCCAGGCGTCCAGCCCGGCCTCTTCCGGCATGCGTGCCGCCTCGTCCGCCGCCAGCCAGTGCACCCGCACATGGCGCAGGCTCTGGGTCAGGTGCGGTTGCAGGCCCGCCGGGTTGCGCGCGGCGCTGTCGCTGAGGTACTCCACCACCGCCTCGGCGGACTGCAACTCACGCTCGACATCGGCCACCGCCTGGTGCAGCAGCAAGGCGGCGCAGGCCAGGGTCACCACGGCAAAGAACGCCGTGACCCACAGGTTGATCCGCCACAGCGCCGACATGCCTAGCGCCCCGGCACCACCGGCAATGCTTGGGGCAGCACCGGGCGCGGGCCGTGCAGGCGGTCGACGCCGATCAGGCTAAGGATCAGCAGCAACGGCAACAGCAGCAATTTGAGGATGCGCATGACGGTGTTCTCCAGGGTCAGGGCCGCTGCAACCATGCTAAGACCGCCGCACCCGCGCCGGGTTACTACCTTGGTACTGCCCGGGCGCTACTTTCTGCATATTTCCCCGCCCCGACGCTGTTCCTATGCTGGCGCCACCTGCCGTGGAGTGCCTTATGCACCAGCCTGCCCCGCTTATCCCGACCTGCCTGCTGGCCCTGGCCTCGGTCCTGTTGCCCCTGGCCGCCAGCCAGGCCACGGAGGAATCGCTGCAAGTGCGCATCGGCTACCTGGGCTATCGCCCCGACCCCGGCCCGCTGCTGTCCAACATCATTCCCGAGCCTGCCGACGCCGGGCTGCAAGGCGCGCAGTTGGCGATTGTCGACAGCAACAGCACCGGGCGCTTTCTCAAGCAGCAGTTCCAGCTCGACAGTGCCAGCGTCGACAGCCCCGAAGCCTTGCTGCAAGCCGCCAAGGCCCAGCACGACCAGGGCCTGCGGCTGTTCGTGGTGAATGCCCCGGCGGCCAACCTGCGGGAGTTGTCCGCCGCCCTGCCCGACAGCCTCTTGTTCAACGCCGGCAGCCCCGACGACCGCCTGCGCAGCAGCCAATGCCTGGGCAACGTGCTGCACAGCCTGCCCGGCCGGGCGATGCTGGCCGACGCCCTGGTGCAGTTCATGGTGCTGCGCAAATGGCAGCGGGCCTTGCTCGTCGTCGGCCAGACCGAGGATGACCGGGCCTACGCCGATGCCCTGCGCCGGGCCACCCAGCGCTTCGGCGTGAAGCTGGTCGCCGAGAAAGACTGGACCTTCGACAACGACCAGCGCCGCAGCGCCCAGGCCGACATGCCGCTGTTCACCCAGACCGCCGAATACGACGTGGTGCTGGTGGCCGACGAGCGCGGCGACTTCGGCGAATACCTGCCCTACCAGACCTGGTACCCGCGCCCGGTGGCCGGCACCCAGGGCCTGACCCCCACCGGCTGGCACAAGAGCGTGGAGACCTTCGGCGCCGCGCAGTTGCAAAAGCGCTTCGAAGCCCAGGCCGGACGCTGGATGAACGACCGCGATTTCGCCGCCTGGATGGCCGTGCGCAGCGTCGCCAGCGCGGTGAGCAAACTGCGCCAGGCCGAGCCTCGGGCCCTGCAAACGCTGCTGCTCAGCGACCAGTTGCCCCTGGACGGGTTCAAGGGCCGCAAGCTCAGCTACCGGCCGTGGAACGGCGAACTGCGCCAGCCGATTCCCCTGGTGCAGCCCCGGGCCCTGGTCAGCACCTCGCCCCAGGACGGTTTCCTGCACCCCTTCAACGAAATGGACAGCCTGGGCTACGACCGCCCCGAAGTGACCTGCCGCTACCCCTGATCCCATAACCACAACAACAAGGAATCCGCCATGCGCCGCCCTCTTCTCTGCCGCTCCGCCCTGTGCGCGGCCCTGCTGCTCGCCGCCGGGCACGCCTTGGCCGCCACCGCCTGGGTGTCCAATGAAAAGGACAACAGCCTGAGCCTGATCGACCTGCAGACCCTGGAAGTCACCGCGACCCTGCCGGTGGGCCAGCGCCCGCGCGGGCTGCTGCTGTCCCATGACAACAAGCTGCTGTACATCTGCGCCAGCGATTCGGACCGGGTCCAGGTGATGGACGTGGCCACCCGCAAGATCATCAAGGAGCTGCCCTCCGGCAAGGACCCCGAGCAGTTCGCCCTGCACCCCAACAACCGCTGGCTGTACGTGTCCAACGAGGACGATGCGCTGGTCACAGTGATCGACACCGAGACCGCCAAGGTCCTCGGTCAGATCAACGTCGGGGTCGAGCCCGAAGGCATGGCGGTGAGCCCCGACGGCAAGTGGGCAGTGAACACCAGCGAAACCACCAACATGCTGCACTGGATCGACACCAGCACCCAGACCCTGGCCGACAGCACCCTGGTGGACCAGCGCCCGCGCTTCGTCGAGTTCAACCAGGACGGCTCAAGGCTCTGGGCCTCGGCGGAAATCGGCGGGACCGTGACCATCCTCGACGTGGCCACGCGCCAGGTGCTCAAGACCCTGAACTTCAAGATCAAGGGCGTGCACCCGGACAAGGTGCAGCCGGTGGGCATCAAGCTCAGCGCCGATGGCAAGTACGCCTTCGTCGCCCTGGGCCCGGCCAACCACGTGGCGGTGATCGACGCCAAGACCTACGAGATCCTCGACTACCTGCTGGTGGGGCGGCGGGTCTGGCAGCTGGCATTCACCCCGGACCAGAGCCAGTTGCTGGCCACCAACGGGGTCAGTGGCGATGTCTCGGTGATCGACGTCAACAGCCTCAAGGTGCTCAAGTCGGTGAAGGTCGGGCGCTATCCCTGGGGCGTGGTGGTGACCCCATGAACGCCCTGGAGGTCAGCCAGCTGAGCTTCGCCTATGGCCCGCGCCAGGCCCTCGATCAGGTCAGCCTGAGCCTGGCTCCCGGGCGCTTTGCCGCGCTCTTGGGCCCCAACGGCGCCGGCAAGTCGACCCTGATCGCCCTGCTCACAAGGCTCTACGACCTGCAGCAGGGCGACATCCGCGTCGGCGGCTGCTCGCTGCGCAACGCCGCCCGCGCCGCCCTGCGCCAGCTCGGCGTGGTGTTCCAGCAAAGCACCCTGGATCTGGACCTGAGCGTGGAGCAGAACCTGCACTACCACGCCGCGTTGCACGGTTTGTCGCGGCGCCAGGGGCAGGCGCGGATCGACGCCGAACTGGCGCGCCAGGGCTTGAGCGAGCGGCGCCGGGACAGCGTGCGCGCCCTCAATGGCGGCCACCGCCGACGGGTGGAAATCGCCCGCGCCCTGCTGCATGAACCACGCCTGCTGCTGCTCGATGAAGCCAGCGCCGGCCTCGACCCCGCCAGCCGCCTGGCGCTCAACCGGCACATTCGCCAGCTGTGCCAGGAACAGCGCCTGAGCGTGCTCTGGACCACCCACCTGCTGGATGAAGTGCAGGCCGACGACCAGTTGCTGATCCTGCATCAGGGGCGCCTGGTGGCCAGTGGCGTGGCCAGCGCCATCAGCCAGCAGCAGGGTGGCGACCTGGGCACAGCCTTCGCCCGCCTGACCCAGAATCCCCAGCCGCGCCCGGCCCCGATCGGAGAACCGCTCGCATGAACGCCTACTGGCAGTGCCTGCGCGGCATCGTGCTGCGCGAATGGCTGCGCTTCGTGCTGCAGCGCACGCGCTTTCTCAGCGCCCTGGTGCGCCCGCTACTGTGGCTGCTGGTATTCGCCGCCGGCTTTCGCGCGGCCCTGGGCATCGCCATCATCGAGCCCTACAGCACCTACATTCCCTACGAGGTTTACATCGTCCCAGGGCTGGCCTGCATGATCCTGCTGTTCAACGGCATGCAGGGCTCGCTGTCGATGGTCTACGACCGGGAAATGGGCAGCATGCGCGTGCTGCTCACCAGCCCCCTGCCCCGGGCCTTCCTGCTGGCCAGCAAGCTGTTGGCCACCTCGCTGATCTCGCTGTTGCAGGTCTACGCCTTCCTCGCCGTGGCCTGGCTGTATGGCGTGCAACCGCCGGCCATGGGCCTACTGGTCGCCCTGCCGGCCTTGCTGCTGGTGGCCCTGATGCTCAGCGCCCTGGGGCTGCTGCTGTCCAATGCCATCCGCCAGCTGGAGAACTTTGCCGGGGTGATGAACTTCGTGATCTTCCCGCTGTTCTTTTTGTCCTCGGCGCTGTACCCGCTGTGGAAGATGCTCGAAGCCAGCCCCTGGCTGTACTGGCTGTGCGCCCTCAACCCCTTCACCCACGCCGTGGAACTGGTGCGCTTCGCCCTGTACGAACGCCTCAACCTGCTGGCCCTGGCGGTGTGCCTGGGCCTGACCCTGGCGTTCTCCGTGCTGGCGGTGCTGACCTTCAACCCGCAGCACGCCGCCCTGCGCAAAAGCACCTGAGCCACACCCCGTAGGAGCTGGCTTGCCAGCGAAGAGGCCCGCAATCCCAACGCCAGACCCCAGGCCCCTTTCGCCGGCAAGCCGGCTTCTACACAGCGCTTGCCCATGGGCGATCTACGACTTTGGTACTGCTTTTGCTGTCGATGGTCGCATTCACAAATGCCATCGCCCTGGCATGTAATGGGCCCATAACAAGAAGGACAAAACCCTTATGCCCCGTGCCCTGCAGACCCTGGCCCTGCTGTCCCTGTGCCTGACCCTGGGAATGGCCCAAGCCGAGACTCCGCTGTTTTCCGCCGACGGCTATCGCACCAGCCTCTACCGCAGCCCGACGCCCACTCAGGTCGAGGCCGCGCAGATCATCGACACCCAAGGCTTGCAGGCCCTGCTCCAGGCGCAACCCAAACCCCTGCTGATCGACGTCTACCGCCGGCAATGGCTGCAAGGCCGCTTCATCGACAGCGAGCCCCACGCCAACCTGCCCGGCAGCCACTGGCTGGCCAACACCGGCGACGGCGAACTGAGCCCCGAGTGGCAGCACTATTTCAGCCGCTACCTGCAACAGCTCAGCGCCGGCAACCGGCAACAACCGCTGGTGTTTTATTGCCGCGCCGATTGCTGGCTGAGCTGGAACGCGGTAAAACGCGCCGCAGCCCTGGGCTATACCTCCCTCTACTGGTATCGCGACGGCCTGGACGCCTGGGAGGCCGCCGGGTTGCCCGTGGTGGCAGCCCAGCCGGAAGCCTTTCCCTGAAAGCCGCCAGTGTCCCCCGCACAATCACAATAACGAGGTGAAAGGCCATGTATAAAATTCTGATAGCCGACGATCACCCACTGTTTCGCGAAGCCATCCACAACGTCATCAGCGACGGATTTCCCGGCAGCGAGGTGATGGAAACCGCCGACCTGGACAGCGCCCTGGCCCTGACCCAGGAGCACGACGACCTGGACCTGATCCTGCTCGACCTGAACATGCCCGGCATGCACGGCCTCAACGGCCTGATCACCCTGCGCAACGAAGCGCCGACCATTCCGGTGGTGATCGTCTCCGCCGAGCAGGACAAGCAGATCGTGCTCCAGGCCATCACCTACGGCGCCGTCGGCTTCATCACCAAATCCTCGGCGCGCTCGCAGATGACCGAGGCCATCGAACAGATCCTCAACGGCAACGTGTACCTGCCGCCGGACATCATCCGCACCCAGAAAAGCCAACCGGGGCGGCGCAGCAGCGAGACCCCGAGCTTCCCCCCGGAACTGCTGCAGGCCCTGACCCGCAAACAGCTCTTGGTGCTCGAACGCATGACCAAGGGCGAATCCAACAAGCAGATTGCCTACACCCTGGACATTGCCGAAACCACGGTGAAGGCCCACGTCTCGGCGATTTTGCGCAAGCTCAACGTGCACAACCGGGTGCAAGCGATCCTCAGCGCCGGGGACATCGATTTCGGCGCCTACCTGCGCCGCTGAATTGCGCTGATCGTGCACCGCCCCTGTAGGAGCCGGCTTGCCGGCGAAGGCGGTCTTGCGGGCCCCTTCGCTGGCAAGCCAGCTCCTACGATTGGCAGTGAGTGTGGCGTGAACCCGTAGGAGCCGGCTTGCCGGCGAAAGCGGTCTTGCGGGCCCCTTCGCTGGCAAGCCAGCTCCTACGATTGGCAGTGACTGTGGCGTGAACCCGTAGGAGCCGGCTTGCCGGCGAAAGCGGTATTGCGGGCCTCTTCGCTGGCAAGCCAGCGCCTACGGTTGGCGGTCGGTGGTGCCGTGGGGATTCGCCGGGCTCAGCAAGTGGCTGATGGCGGTCTTGAGTTTCATCGGGCGCACCGGTTTGTGCATCAGGGTGTGGCCCAGTTCGCGCAGTTGCTGTTTGAGCTCGTTGCTGTAGTTGGCGGTGATCATCATCGCCGGGATCGCCAGGGCGCGGCGGGCGTTGATTCGTGCTACCGCATCGATGCCGTTCTGTTGCTGGTCCAGGTGGTAGTCGGCAATCAACAGGTCGGCCTCGGCGCGGTAGTCGTCGACCTGGCGCGCCAGGTCTTCTTCGGACAAGGCGGTGATCACCTGGCAGCCCCAGCCTTCGAGCAAGGTGCGCATGCCGGCGCAGATCGCCGCGTCGTTATCCAGCACCCAGATCCGCGCACCCTGCAAACGTTCCAGCAGGGCATCGCCCAGCTCCAGGCGCGGCGCTGGCAAGGGCGCGCTGGCGCTGATCGGCACTTGCACGCTGAACACCGAGCCGCGCCCCGGCCAGGAGCGCACGCCAATGCGGTGCCCGAGTATCCCGGCAATCTTCTCGACGATGGCCAGCCCCAGGCCCAGGCCGCGGTCCTGGTCGGGGCGCTGTTCTTCGCCACGCTTGAACTCCTGGAAGATTTCCTCCAGGCGTTCGGCGGCGATGCCCATGCCGCTGTCCCAGACTTCGATCGACAGCCAGTGCCCCTGGCGCCGGCAGCCCAGCACCACGCGGCCCTGGCGGGTGTAGCGGATGGCGTTGCTCAACAGGTTGCGCAGAATCCGCGCCAGCAGCTGGATGTCGCTGCGCACCAGCGCCGAGCAGGCCACGAAGTGCAGTTCCAGGCCTTCGCTGCGGGCCACCTGGGCGTACTCGGCGGCGAGGTTTTCCAGCAGTTCGCTCAAGGCAAAGGGCGCGATATCGGCCTTGATCACCCCGGCATCGAGCTTGGAAATGTCCACCAGGGTGCCCAGCAGGTTTTCCACGTCTTCCAGGGAGTTGCTGACATTGCGCACCAGGGCGCTGCTGGCCTGGGGATCGCGACGCTCCAGCAAGGCGCTGGTGAACAGCCGCGCAGCGTTCAAGGGTTGCAGCAGGTCATGGCTGACCGCGGCAAGGAACTTGGTCTTCGACAGGTTGGCCCGTTCGGCCTCGGCCTTGGCCTCGCGCAAGCGTGATTCCACCCGGCTGCGCTCTTCTATCTCGCGCAGCAGCTGCTGGTTGAGGGTGGTCAGCTCGGCGGTGCGTTCGCGCACCCGCAGCTCGAGGTTCTGGTAGGCCTGATGCAGCGCCTCGGCGGTGCGCCGGCGCTCGGTGATGTCGCGGATCAGCACGAAGATCCCCACCACCTCGCCATTGGCCAGGCGGTTGGGCACGTAGGAGCGCAGCATGTAGCGCTCCTGGTTGTTGACGTTGGTCTCGGCGAATTCGAAGGTCACGCTTTCCCCGGCCAGGGCCCGCTCCACATAGGCCTCCAGGCGCCGGTAGTGCTGTTCGCTGTGCGCCTCGCGCAGGCTCTGGCCGAGCATCACGCCGCGCGGCCAGCAGTACCACTCCTCGTAGACCTTGTTGGTGAACTCGTACACCAGATCGGCATTGAGGTAGGCGATCAACGCCGGCACATGGTCGGTGATCAAGCGAATCCAGCGTTCGCTTTCGCTCAGGGCCTCGGCGTGCTGGTAGCGCTCGGTGATGTCGGTGAAGGTGTTGACGAAGCCGCCGGTGGGCAGCGGATGGGTGCGGATCTCCAGCACCCGGCCATCGCTCAGGCGCTGCTCGCATTCGTGGATCGGCCGGCCGTTGGCGTCGCGGCTGTCGGGGCTCAGCAGGCGCAGTTCGCTGTCGCCGATGACCTCGGCAAACAAGCGGTGCGCGGCCACCGGGGCCAGCCCGCTGAGTTCCAGGAAGCGCCGGTTCCACAGTTCGAGAATGCCCTCGGCGCTGACCATGGCCACGCCCTGGGACAGGTTGTCCACCGCCCGTTGCAGCAGGTGGGACTTTTGCGCCACCGCCTGTTCCCGGCGCAGGGTTTCGCTGTGCTTGACCTCGGTGATGTCGGTGAACAGGATCACCCGCCCGCCTTCCCGGGTCGGCCGCTCGCTGACCTGCAGCCAACGGCCGTTGTGCAGGCGATACAGCAACTGCTCGTCACCGCCACTGCGCGGCTCTTCGCTGAACAGCCCGGTGCTGGTCAGCAACCTGCGCACTTCCGAGAGGCGCATGCCGGCCATGATCCGCACCCGGCTGTGGCTCCAGAAGGCGCGGAAGCGGCTGTTGAACAGGACGATGCGCTGCTCCTGGTCGAACAGCACGAAGGCGTCGGAAATGCTCTCGATGGCGTCGATCAGGTGCTGGTGGGCAGTCTCGGCCCGCAGCCGCGCTTCGCTGAGCAAATGGTTGCCGGCCTTGAGCTCGGCCATGGCCTGGTTCAGGGCGTCGGTGCGTTCACGCACCTGCTCGGCCAGCACCACCGAATGCTGGAACGCCGCATAAGGGTCGTTGCCACGGGTGATGCCGGATTCGACCCGCTCGATCAGCGCCTCGTTGATGCGCCGCAGCTTGCGGTTCTCGCGCTGCAGGTCATCGAGCTGCGCTTGCAGCTCAGCGGCGGGCCGGAGTTCGACTGCGGGCAATGGCGACGCCGGTGAAGGTCTGGTTGATGTGCATGCCATTGAACTGTTCTCCGTAGGTGTTGAAACCCATCACCCGCTGTTCCCGCAAAAAGGCCCCGATCTGCTCCAGGCTGCCCTGCCCCTCTAGCTCCAGGCGGCGCAAAAAGCAGTCGCAGCCAATGGTCAGCAGCAACCCGCCGAGACGCTGCTGCAAGCCGTCGAACAGCTGTTGCAGGTTGGGCAGCAAGGGGCCGGGGGTCATGGCGGTGAGGACGATGCCGTTTTCCACCGCGCAGTAGAAACTCAGGCTCAGGTCCGGGTGCACCTGCTGCACTGCGCGCACGTAATAGTGCTGGTTGATCCGCACCGCCAGGGGGTGGGCGGCGAACACCCGGTGGTCGAGCTGCGCCAGGGGCACGCCGATCAGCCGCGCGTACTCCTCGGCGGCGGGCTCGGCGTTCAGTTCATAGACCCGGCGCAAGGTACTGTCGGCGCCGGTGACCACCAGTTTTTCTTCCCGGGGCTGGATGTGGTGGGTGGTGAACACCTCGAAATCCAGCCAGGTGTTGACCAGCACCACCACCGCCGCGCCGCTGTGGAACTCACCGCCGTAATACACGTGGGTGTGGGTCAGGTAGTTGTCATCGCCGGCCGAACCGCCGAAATGGGGAATGTCCCCCAGGGCCGCGCTGAGGGCGGCCAGGACCATTTCCTCGCGGCTCGACAGGCCGTCCAGCAGGGTCAGGGCGAAGCTGTTGCCCTTGATCGGCGCCAGGGTGTTGCTGCGGCAGCGACCCACCAGGCGTTCGACCATCTGCTGGGCGTCGATCAGGCTGAAGTGCTCCATCTGGTCGATCAACTCGGCGGCGATGGAAAAGTGCCGGTGGTCGAAACCGATGGCGGTCACGCAATTGCGCCCGTAGCCCAGCGGAGTGATCTCCCCGGCGCTGGTGCAGCCCACCAGGGGAATGCCGCCAAAGCTCTGCTGCAAGGCCGGGCCGAGGGTTTGCAGGGGGTATTCGGCGGAACAGAAGAACAGCACGAAGCCCAGGTGCGGATGCAGCAACTGGCTGGCCAGGTCCTGGGCCACCTGCTGCGGATCGACGGCCTGGGACATGGCACTGACCACGCCCTCGCTCTGGGCTTGCTGCATCGTCGCCTCCGGCGCGGGTTGTCTGAGCAATGAGTGTACGAAGCCGGCCCCGGGGCACGAATGCTACTTGGGTAGCGGGTAGCCGGTTCCATGGGCGTAGGCGCTGGCTTGCCAGCGAAGGCGCCGGCCGGGCTGGTGCAAGGCTGGCGGGCCGCTTCGCCGGCAAGCCGGCTCCTACAGGGGAAGGCGCCAATGCGCAAAACAGACGGGGAATAAGGCGCGCCACCTGCGTAGGAGCTGGCTTGCCAGCGAAGGCGTCATCCGGCCTGGTGCAAGGCTGGCGGGCCTCTTCGCCGGCAAGCCGGCTCCTACGGGGAAGGTGCCAATGGGGAAAATAGGCGGGGAATGCGGGGCGCGTCCTGCGTAGGAGCTGGCTTGCCAGCGAAGGCGTCATCCGGGCTGGTGCAAGGCTGGCGGGCCGCTTCGCCGGCAAGCCGGCTCCTACGGGGAAGGTGCCAATGGGGAAAATAGGCGGGGAATGCGGGGCGCGTCCTGCGTAGGCGCTGGCTTGCCAGCGAAGGCGCCGGCCGGGCTGGTGCAAGGCTTGAGGGCCTCTTCGCCGGCAAGCCGGCTCCTACAGGGGAAGGCGTCAATACAGGGGATAGGCGGGAGGCCGGCCCGGGCGCGATGCGCACGCCAGGGCCGGCGCTGGGGTTACCAGGTCAGCACCGCGCCCACGGCGAAGGTGTCGGTGTTTTCGTTCTGTGCATTGGTGTGGTGGCCGTCGATCTCGAACTGGTTGTACTCGGCCACCAGCTTGAGGTTGTCGTTGATGTCGTGGAACAGCGCCACGCCCCGGGTCTGGTAGTCGGCGCCGCTACCGACCACGCCGTTGCCATCGTCCTTTGTCTTGCCGTAGGACAGCGCCAGGCGGTTCTTGCCCACCTTGTACGAGCCCTGCAGCAGGTAGCCCTTGCTGTCGACATTGCGCAGGGTGGCCTCGCCGGCATTGTTGGTGAAGAACGGGTTGATGCCCTTGGCCTGGAACCCGGAACCGGTCAGCGACAGGCCGCCCATCTTCGCCTGCAGGCCATAGCCCAGGCCCTTGGAGGTCACCGATTGCACGTTGGGGTCGGTGTTGTCGGAGGTCTGGTAGCTGCCGTTGAGCCAGCTGTAGAACTTGGCCCCGCCCAGGTCGAACTGGTAGGTGATCTCGCTCTCGGTGCGCGGGTTCTTCTGGTAGGCCTTGCCCAGGGCGCTGCTGTCGTTGGTGTCCACCGGGTCGAGGATGCCCACCGCCACCCGCAGGCCGTCCATCACCGGGCTGCGGTAAGTGATCTGCGACGAGGGAAAGGGATAGGGATAACCGCTGCCGATGTTGCCGAACGACACCCCGCCACCGTCCACCAGCCCCAGGCTGTCGCTGACCTGGCCGTACCCGGCGAGCATTTCATCGAGCAGGATGTTGGAACGGGCGAACAGGCCGAAGTCCTTGCCGATCAGCACCTCGCCCCACTCCGGGTTGGCCACGGTGCCGTAGAACTGGCGCACGTCGATGGCGGTGTCGGTGCCGTTGGTTTCGCTGTCGTTGATGGTCACCCAGAACGAGGCCCGGGCGCCGAGCTTGAGGTCGTCCACCTGCTTGCCCATGTTGAAGCCCAGGTAGTTGGGCAGAAAGCCCATCTTCACCCGCGCCTGCCGGCGGTCGTACTGGTCGCCGGCGCGGTCGACCTTGCTGTTGACGTAGAAGGCGTTGATGTAGCCGTCGGTGGAAAAGGTCGTCTGGTCCTTGTCGTACAGCATGATCTCGGCTTCGGCGACAGTGCCCAGGCCAAGGGTCGACAGGCCGACGAGCAGGGCCGGAATCAGAGGGTACTGGCAGTTCTTATTGTTATGCATGGCGCGCTCCGCAAACGGGGGACGAAATGTCGGAGGCGATTATCGAAACGCGCCAAGGCCGCCCATAGGCTGCCTTGGGGGCAAGTTCACGGTGCTTTGGAGGGGCTGGCAGGGAGCGGCAAATCCGATCCACGACCGGCCCGCTACCGGGCCCACTACCGGGAGTAGCACCAAGGGTTTATCGACCCCGGTGCCAAGGGATAAGGCCTTAAGCCTCGGCCGCCAAAGCGCGCAGTCGCGCCAGTTCGGCAACGGCCAGGGGAATGCCCTCTTGCAGCGATTTGGCCCGGGTGCGGTAGCGCCGGTCGCCGGGCATGCGCTCCAGGCCCACGGCCTGCATCTGCCGCACCAGCTCGCCGCTGCGCTGGGCAAAACGCCCGCCACCCAGGTGGCTGGGGTCGATGACGATCAGCAGTTGCCCGGTCCAGGGCGTTTGCGCCCCCGGGTGTTGCGACCAGTCGAACTCGAAGGAGAAGTTGCCGCCGGTCAGCGCCGCCGCCAGCAGCTCCACCATCATCGACAGTGCCGAGCCCTTGTGCCCGCCAAAGGGCAGCAAGGCGCCGCCGTCGAGAATCTGTGCCGGATCGCAAGTGGGCTGGCCGTCGCGGTCCACCCCCATGCCCGGTGGCAACTGCTGGCCCTGGCGCTTGGCGATCTGCACATCGCCGTGGGCGATGGCGCTGGTGGCCAGGTCGAAGACGATGGGCTCGGCGCCCTCGCGGGGGGCGGCGAAGGCAATCGGGTTGGTGCCGAACAGCGGCCGCTGGGCGCCGTGGGGCACCACGCAGGTCATGCTGTTGACCAGGCTCAGGGCCACCAGGCCTTCTTCGGCGAAGGGCTCGACATCCGGCCACAGGGCGGCGAAGTGATGGGAATTGCGAATCGCCAACACCGCGATCCCGGCGCTGCGGGCCTTGCTCAGCAGCAGCTCGCGGGCCGCCGCCAGGGCCGGCTGGGCAAAGCCGCCGGCGGCGTCCACCGCCACCACGCCGGGGGCCACATCCTCCACTTGCGGCAGCGCCTGCCCATTCACCCAGCCACTGGCCAGGGACGACAGGTAACCGGGAATGCGGAACACCCCGTGGCTGTGGGAGCCGTCGCGCTCGGCGCGGGCGCAGTTGTCGGCCAGCACCCGGGCCACCTCGGCAGAGGTGCCGTGGCGAAGAAAAATGCGTTGCAGCAAGTCGGTCAAGGCCGGCAGGTCGAGGTACTCGACATCAGCCTGCGCCGGGGTCGCGTGGGACATGGTGGCTCCATTGGAATTGTTATTGGAAGGTGCCTGACTATCGCGTCACGCCAGTTAACTGTCAAATATTGACTTCATGACAGAAAACATTCATTTTCCATTACCAACGGCCCACAAGAATGAAAACAACCATGAGCCAACCCATCAAACAACGCCTTGAAAGCAGCTTGTCCAGCGCCACCGCGTCGGGCCGGGCGATTGCCAGCTACATGCTGGCCAACCTCTACGAGCTGCCCTTCCAGACCGCCGCCGACATCGCCGAAAAACTCGGCGTCAGCGAATCCAGCGTCGGCCGCTTCTGCCGCGCCATCGGCTACAGCCATTTCAAGGATCTGAAAAACGACCTGAAGAACGACCTCGGCGAAGGCCCGTGGCTGGTGGGCGACCGCCTGCAGGAATTTCGCCAGCAGCCCAACCCGGCGGCCCAGGGCCTGCCGCGCAGCTTCGAGCTGGAAGTGGCGGCGCTGGTCAAGGTCTACGAATACAGCCTGACCCCGGCCTGGCAGACCGTGGTCCAGCGCCTGGCCAGCCGGCGCCGAGTGTACGTGGCGGGGTTCCAGACCGAGCGCGGCATCGCCGCCTCCATGGTCCACCTGCTGCAATACCTGCGTGACGGCGTGCACCTGGTGGACGGCGCCGCCGGGCATTTCGCCGACGTACTGCTGAGCCCCGCCGAGGACTGCGCCCTGGTGGTGTTTGAGGCCCGGCGCTATTCGCGCCACGCCCTGACCCTGTGCCACAAGGCCCGCGAGGCCGGCATTCCGGTGACCCTGGTCACCGACACCTTCTGCGACTGGGCCGAGCAGAACGCCGACGAGGTGTTCCGCGTGCCCACCGAATTCAACCTGTTCTGGGAGTCCACCGCGGCCATGCTGTCGCTGGTGCACCTGTTGGTCAACGAGGTGTGCAAGCACCTGGGACCCGAGGTGGAAAAACGCCTGGAAGCCACCGCTGCCCTGCATAACGAGTTTGTTGGCTACACATCGTCCGCCCGACCAAAACAATAAATAACCGAGGTGCTCCATGAACAACGTCCTCCGCTTCGCCGGCGCTTGCGCCCTGGTCATCGCCGCCTCCACGGCCCAGGCCGAAACCCTGAAGATCGCCACCGAAGGCGCCTACCCGCCCTTCAACTACGTGGACTCCAACAACCAGCTGCACGGCTTTGACGTGGACATCGCCAACGCCCTGTGCAAGCAGATGCAGGTCGAATGCCAGATCGTCGCCCAGGACTGGGAAGGCATCATCCCGGCGCTGCTGGCGAAGAAATACGACGCCGTGGTGGCCTCGATGATCGCCACCGACGAACGCAAGAAGAAGATCGCCTTCAGCAACCACTACTACCGCACCCCGCTGTCGGTGGCCGTGGCCAAGGACTCGGACATCACCGACGCCCAGACCAACTTCAAGGGCCGTACCGTGGGCGCCCAGGCCTCCTCGACCCAAGCCATCTACGCCGAGGACCACTACGGCCCGGCCGGCGCCGACGTGAAGTTCTACCCGACCCTGGACGAAGCCAACAGCGACCTGGCCGCCGGGCGGGTGGACGGGGTGATTGCCGACAAGTTCCCGCTGCTGGCCTGGGCTGAAAGCGCCGGCAAGGACTGCTGCAAGATCATCGGCGACGTCAACGGCACCACCGCCGACGCCTCGATCGCCGTGCGCAAGGAAGACAACGCCCTGCGCGAGCGCCTGAACAAGGCCCTGGACGAGATCGTTGCCGACGGCACCTACAAGCAGATCTCCAGCCGCTACTTCGCCTTCGACATCTACTGACCGCCCGCCTTAGCCGCTGCCCTTGCCCCGCGTTCCCTTGAGCGCGGCGGCGCCCTGCACGGTTCAATTTTCCTGAGGGTTCGCGCATGTTCGAACAGCTGTCACTCCTGTCCTTTGCCAGCGGCGGCTGGGGCTCAGCCTTGCTCGCCGGGGCCCTGGTGACCATCGCCCTGGCGCTGGCCTGCGTGCCCATCGGCCTGCCCCTGGGGCTGGCCGTAGCCCTGGCCGCGCGCTCGAAAAACCGCTGGGCGCGGGCCTGGGCCACGACCTTTTCCACGGTGTTTCGCGGCCTGCCGGAGCTGTTGACCCTGCTGATCATCTACTACGGCTGCCAGATTGCCGCGCAGAAAATCCTCGGCGCCCTGGGCTACCCCGGTGAAGTGGCGATCAACACCTTCGTCGCCGCGATGATCGCCTTCAGCCTGGTGTTCGCCGCCTTCTCCAGCGAGATCTGGCTGGCCGCGTTCAAGACCCTGCCCAAGGGCCAGTACGAAGCCGCCCGCGCCCTGAGCCTGTCGCGGCGCACCACCTTCAACCGGGTGCTGCTGCCGCAACTGACGCGCATCGCCCTGCCGGGGCTTTCCAACAACTGGCTGTCGCTGCTCAAGGACACCTCGCTGGTGTCGACCATTTCCCTGGTGGACCTGATGCGCCAGACCAACCTCGCGGTCAGCGTGACCAAGGAACCGATGCTGTTCTACAGCGTGGCCTGCTTTGGCTACCTGTTCTTCTCGGCGCTGTCGGGGCACCTGTTCAGCTTTCTTGAACGGCGCTTCAACCGTGCGCAACGGAGCCTGCAACCATGAGCCTGGATGACCTGCTGAACCTGTTCCTTAACCAGGAACTGCTGGAACGCTACGGCCCGCGCTTTATCGACGGCCTGCTGGTGACCGCCAAGCTGGTGGCGATTTCCTTCAGCCTGGGCGCCGTGCTCGGCCTGCTGATAGCCCTCGGGCGGCTTTCCAGCAATCAGTTCCTGCGGCGCTTTACCGGGGCTTATGTGTACTTCTTCCGTGGCTCGCCGCTGCTGGCCCAGCTGTTCATGCTGTATTACGGCCTGGGTTCGTTCAAAGGCTTCTGGCAGGACGTGGGCCTGTGGTGGTTCTTCCGCGACGCGTGGTTCTGCACCCTGCTGGCCTTCACCCTGAACACCGCCGCCTACCAGGCGGAGATCCTGCGCGGCAGCCTGCTGGCTGTGGCCCAGGGCCAGCGCGAAGCCTGCAAGGCCCTGAGCCTGTCGCGCTGGACCGCGTTTCGCAAAGTGATACTGCCGCAGTCGCTGCTGATCGCCATCGGGCCGCTGGGCAACGAGCTGATTTTGATGATCAAGGCCAGCGCCATCGCCTCCCTGGTGACCATCTACGACCTGATGGGGGTGACCAAGCTGGCCTTCTCCCGCAGCTTCGATTTCCAGATCTACCTGTGGGCTGCGGTGCTGTACCTGCTGATCGTCGAAGTGGTGCGGCGCAGCCTCAAATACCTGGAAGGCCGCCTGGGCCGGCACCTGAACTGAACCCTTGAGCGGGCCGCCGCGCGGCCCCTGTCATAAGGACTGAAACATGCATTGCCAAACCCTCGTCCTGGGCGCCGGAATCGTCGGCGTCAGCAGCGCCCTGCACCTGCAGGCCCGCGGCCGCCAAGTAGTGCTGCTGGACCGCCAGCCCCCGGGCAACGGCACCAGCCACGGCAACGCCGGGCTGATCGAACGCGCCAGCGTGATTCCCTACGCCTTCCCCCGGGAAGTGACCAAGCTGGTGCGCTACGGCCTCAACCAGCAATCGGACGTGCGCTACAGCCTGCGCCACCTGCCCAAGGCCGGCCCCTGGCTGCTGCAATACTGGCGCCACTCCTCGGCCAAAGGCCTGGCCGCCGCCACCCGCGCCATGCTGCCGCTGATCGAACGCTGCGTGAGCGAACACCTGGCCCTGGCCCGCCCGGCCAACATGCTGCAGCTGATCGCCGACGGCGGCTGGCTCGAAGCCTTCAACGACCCACAGGCCTTCGACTTCGCCCAGCGCGCCGCCGCCGACCTGCGCGACTACCAGCTCAACTACCGGGTACTGGACCGCACTGCACTGCTGGCCCTGGAACCCGGCCTGCACCAAGACGTAGTCGGCGGCCTGCACTGGCTCGACCCCAAGACCGTCAGCGACCCCGGCGGCCTGACCCGCGGCTACGCCGAACTGTTCAAGCAACGCGGCGGCCAATTCGTCATCGGCGACGCCCTGAGCCTGACCCAGGTCGAAGGCGGCTGGCAGGTGCACAGCGAACTCGGCCCCATCACCGCCCAGGAAGTGGTGGTGGCGCTGGGCCCGCAAGCCAGCGGCCTCTTCGAACCCCTGGGCTACCGCATTCCCCTGGCGATCAAGCGCGGCTACCACATGCACTACGCCGCCCTGCCCGGCACCCGCTTGCAGCACCCGATCCTCGACCCGGTGGGCGGCTACGTCCTGGCACCGATGGTCGGCGGCATCCGCCTGACCACCGGCATCGAATTCGCTGACTGCGACGACCCGATCAACGAAATCCAACTGCGCCGCTGCGAAGCCCTGGCCCGCCGCTTCTACCCCCTGGGCGAACGCCTCGACGCCGAACCCTGGCTGGGCCGCCGCCCGTGCCTGCCGGACATGTGCCCGGTGATCGGCCCCGCCCCGCGCCACCCCGGCCTGTGGTTCAACTTCGGCCACGCCCACCACGGCCTGACCCTGGGCCCGGTGAGCGGCCATCTGCTGGCACAGCTGGTCACCGGCGAAACCCCGTTTACCGACCCCACCCCCTACCGCGCCGAGCGCTTCAACTGACCGACGGAGAACCGCCATGCAGACCCAGACCGCCCCGCTTTCCGCCGCCTCCCAAGCGCTCGCCCAGCCCATTGCCGATCCGCGTGAAGTGGTGATCGATATTGCCGGGCTGAACAAGTTCTACGGCGCCTTTCATGTACTGCACGACATCGACCTCAAAGTGCGCCAGGGCGAACGCATCGTGCTGTGCGGGCCTTCCGGCTCCGGCAAATCCACCCTGATCCGCTGCATCAACCGCCTGGAAATCGCCGAAAAAGGCCGGATCCTGGTGGACCGCACCGACCTCTCGCAAAACACCCGCGAAGCCGCCCAGGTGCGTAGCCAGGTGGGCATGGTGTTTCAGCACTTCAACCTGTTCCCGCACATGAGCGTGCTGGACAACTGCACCCTGGCACCGATGACCGTGCGCGGGTTGTCGCGGAAAAAGGCTGAAGAGTTGGCGCGGGGGTTTCTGGCCAAGGTGGGGATTGAGAATCAGGCGGATAAGTACCCGAGCCAGCTTTCAGGTGGGCAGCAACAGCGCGTGGCGATTGCCCGGGCGTTGTGCATGGAGCCGAAGATCATGTTGTTTGATGAACCGACTTCGGCGCTGGACCCGGAGATGGTGAGTGAGGTGTTGGATGTGATGGTGAAGCTCGCCGGGAGTGGGATGACCATGCTTTGCGTGACTCATGAGATGGGGTTTGCGCGGCAGGTTGCCGAACGCGTGCTGTTTCTTGATGGGGGGCGCATCGTTGAAGACGCGCCGCCGGAGGAGTTTTTTGGGGCGCCCAAGAGCCCGAGGGCTAAGGCGTTTCTTGCGCAGATTGTGCATTGAGGTAGGGAACTTACATTTTGTGGCACCTATTTAGTTTTAAAGGCATATACGTTGCTTTGGCAAATGCGACATAGCAGGCTGCTGGCAACCAGAAGCTCCCCTTCGAGGGGTCTACAAAAGCTGAGACGATCAACTTGAATTCAGTGGCATTTAGCCATGAATTTGAGCAATATTTTAGCTTCAAAATATGTCACAAAGGGAGCGTGTGAAGATGGTGGTCACGAGCACAGTAATAACCAGTTTTGTTGCCAAAAACTTTGAGAAAATCTGGTCGATTGGGAAAAGGGCGTACAACGCTGCTGATGAAACCATACAAGTAACACTAAAAACCGCATACTCAGACTACCTTTCAAAAACATCAGAAAAGTACTCTAAATCCAAATCGTTTTTCATTCGAAATGAACCCACAAATCTCTATAGCTATTACGTTCCGATAGGGATCTCTTGCAACTCACAATCCATTATCGACCCAAACATCAGTAAGTGCATAGCAAACTCTAATAGAATTATAATTTCCGGATCCGGAGGCAGTGGAAAATCAGTACTTCTTAAACATTTGTTTCTCGACTGCATTGCAAGCGGAGCATATGTTCCAATTATGATAGAACTAAGGGATCTAAATAGCTCCGAATCCACACTCGATGTTTTTATCGCAGAACTTTTATCTGATTTTGGATTTCAGGTTACCGGAAATTATATCGATAAAGCTAAAAAAGCTGGTCACTTTTGCTTTTTTTTGGATGGATATGATGAGATCAGTCATGTGCATCGCAAAAAGCTACTTAAGGAAATTAAGTCGCTCTCAAAAAAACATCCTGATTGTCCTATAATAATTTCTTCTCGCCCAGATGAAGCCTTTAATGGTCTTGAAGAGTATTCAAATTTTCGAGTTCGGCCGCTTACATTACAAACCGCCTCTCAACTAGTTGAAAAACTTCCTTTTGATGAGGAGATAAAATCAAAGTTTCAAAAGGAGCTTCACGCCAAACTTTTTCATAGCCATACATCGTTCCTCTCGAACCCACTGCTACTATCTATAATGTTATTGACGTACGGCGAAAATTCAGAAATACCTTCTAAACTTAGTATTTTTTACAACCAGGCATTCGAAGCGCTATTTTTGAGACACGACGCATATAAAGGTGGATTTAGCAGGGCTAGACTTACGACGCTCGACATCCAAGACTTCTCTCGGGTGTTTTCAGTTTTTTCACTGCAAACATATGATCGACGACAATTTAAGATGCCTAGGACGGCATGCCTGAACTATATAGAAAAGAGTAGACAATCTTTGACCCTAGATTTTTCCTCCGAGCATTATCTTGACGATTTGTTAAGCGCCGCATGTTTGTTGACCGAAGAAGGCTTGGAGATAGCCTTCTCTCATAGATCCTTTCAAGAATATTTCGTAGCACTTCATATATCTTCGGCAACTCCAGACATTCAAGATAGATTAATAGAACGTTACTGGAGGAACATGAACTCTGACAATGTAATTCAGCTGCTTTATGAGCTAAATCCTGACCTAGTGGAAAGAGTCTTGTTTATCCCTCAATTGACAGAGCTTTTTAAAGAACTTGGCGTTAACAGAGAAGTAGGGGTAACTCATGCCGCAAGAGCTTTTAAAAAGCAATTTACATCTTTAAACATTGAGCCCTCTGAAATTACAGCCAGTTCTAAAGAAACGAATGCAGGAGTTTTTGATCTAGTCTCGATTGTGGCTAGGACAACTGGAGGATATATTTATCCGCACAAAGATATTTTTGATGAGCGAGAGGCGAAGCTAATCGAGAGTCATGGCGATGCAAGTAAAACAATTCGGATACCCTCCAAAAAACTCAGTTACAAACATCCGGTTTTTAGCGAGCTTCTATATTGGGAGGGCAATTTTTCAATAAAGTATTTACAGGCAGCCTACACAGGCTTTAAAAAAATAAAATCCAAACATGAAAGCAGACTGCAAAAACTCGACTCTTTATTAGGCCTTTAAGATACTATTATCTATCGATAGTGCTTTTATGATTCGAACCTGCAAGAAAGTAGCGACGGACAGTTTATTAGATTTTAGTGGAAATCTAACAAAGGAAATCCTAGTAGATAACGCTAACTGGATAAAAATACTGAGACAACTATATCGTTCGAGACACTCGAAACGAATAATTTTCGTAAAAACATGAGCCTCGTCAGTTAACTTCGATTTTTTTGCAAATGCAATGAGTTAAAAGTAGATATTAACCCAGCACTGACTGTACATGGTCAAATCTTAGTTAATTTTAGTGAAATCACATGGCTCGTTTTTACCGAAAAATTTCCCTGAGGCCTTTTAACCTTTGCTTCATGCATCGCCACTCACTTCAGGTAGCCCTGGGTCAATTGCTGAAAATTCATGTTCAAATAAAATGTTAGTCAAATTATATTTAAACACATGATCAAAAATAAAATCGTTTAAAAAACAAAGGATTGATAATGAAAAAAATATGGGATGAAATCATATGTGAAGATCAAGAAATAGACAGCACCAGCCTATTTGAATATATGTTTTCCGCTGCCAGCCTCCAAGCAGTATTCAACGAGCGCTTTCTAAATAACACAGCAAAAGGTATTGACCGAGTAAATGGATTCCAGTTTGCAAGCCGCTCAACTTCCGAATTAACAACAGCATCAAACAAGTGTCTAAGTGGATCTTTTTGCTTCGCTCCCTTTTTAGAAAAACTTAAACTCAAGGGGCGCGGAAAGCATCCGAGAGTTATTGGTGTCCCGATCATTAGAGACAGAGTAGTACTTCATCAATTGCAAAAATATCTCGCAGTCATTTTTCCGGAGCGTGTACCAAAAAATATCGCAAGCACTTATGTTCGGCAGATCTCAGAAAACATAAAGAATTTAGACCCCTCTTGCACCTGGGTATGCAGCACGGATATAAAAACATTTTATGACTCTATTGAGCCTGAAAGGCTCAATAAAGAAATCGCCAAAAAAGTAAAATGTATTCACGCATTGAGATTAATTTCACATGCTTTAAAAACACCAACAATACCTAAAAACACAAAAAGAATTCATCGTTCCAAATTCCAACAATCAACAGGTGTTCCTCAGGGACTTTCGATCTCGAACATTCTTGCGTCTATCTACATGCAAGTCGTTGATGATGCATTCAAACACTCCCCTGATATAACCTACTTCAGATACGTAGATGATGTATTGATATATGGCAGAGAGGAACCTGTTAAAAAAGCATACAAATCACTTAGAAGCCGTCTGAGCAGACGGGGACTTTCACTGCACAACCTTACGTCCGGAAAGACTCAGATTGAGCCACTTTCAACTACATTCTCTTATCTAGGCTACACGTTTTCTTGGCCTGAGATTACCGTCAGGGATTCGACCATAGAGCGCTTTTTACAATCAATTGCTGAAAAACTCACTGAATACAAACACAACAAAGCGAAGCGATTGGAGCGACAAAAATACCTTACCAAAGAACGTTTGATTGAAATTTTTTTTATGGAACTCAATGAAAAAATCACAGGCGCCATCAGTGGAAAAAAACGCTATGGCTGGGTTGCATACTTTAATCAGATAACTGATTTATCTTTATTATATAAAATGGACAACGCTATCTATGGAATGCTCAACCGTATGAGTGAGATAGGAGAACAAGCACCTACCGCTGTCAAAAAACTAAGCAGAGCTTACTATGAAATGAAGTTTAACCCTACAGGTGGGTACGTTAGAAATTATGATGAAATCACTACCTCGGTTCAAAAAATACAATTCTTGGCAGCCAGAGGTAGAATAGACCCAAGCATTCAACTCACGGACAAGCAGATCGATGAAATATATGATGAATACCTCAAGGCCATTCTCGCTGCGATGCACTCAGATGAGGGTGAAATTTACTCATAATGCGAGTATAGTGCCGCTCTGTGAGTGGTGCCTACTGCGCAAGCAGTACCTCATTACCAGTCCTTAGTAATGAGCGGAAGTGCCCCATACCTAGCGAAAGCAGGGCCTGACACCTAGTGTTAAACCTTCTCGAGGGCTACTCGTTAGCTGCCCGGGAAGAGAATCTGACTGATCACTCAGGCGCCACGCACACCCTATTTTGGAAAAACAATGCTAAACCATCTTAAAAAATTACAAACCACTGTTTGGAGAACATCTGGAGCCAGGTACAACGCTTCGCGTCGTCTGAAAATACGTGAGTTATTTTCAACAATAAGCTTAGCTTTATTCTCTGCAATAAGCATCATCATCGCTGTAATCCAGAGAATATACTCCACTTCAATACAGAACACCCCTGGACTAGACAACCTACTAACTGCCTTATCCATATGCATGGGTCTTTTTATTCTGGTATTCACTTTGATGGAATGGGGTTCGGCAAATGGAGTAAAATCATACCTACTTCATAAAAATGCTGAGAGTCTTAACGCTCTTCAAAGCAAGATTGGAAATATCGTTGCAAAGTACGAAACGAACCAAAATATAGCACTGAACTGGGATGAAGCAGAGTCATTAAGATTGGAGTATGAAGAAATCAAAGTTCAATGCGCGGAAAATCATACGCCAATTGACGACGACTTTTTCTTGACCAGCAAGCGTCGCTCCCCAGAATTTGCATATCTAAAGTTAACGAGCTGCAAGGCCGTTGTGTCTTGGCTAAGATGGACCGGCTCAAGCATATGGTATTACATCGGGCTGTGGGCCATTACAGTATATATTATGTGGAAAGCGCTCTCTAAAATTATGACCCTGTAATCCATACTGCTTATGTACATGATTTTCTCCGATTGAAGGAAGCAATAGCTTTACTATTTTATACAACTAAAAACAAAAAAGCGCAGACAGCCTTTTCTGGTTGAGGACTAAACTTAACGAGCGCTTCTTAGCTATTTAACGGCCTAGTCACTTCGTTGAGTGTTCGCTTCCTTTAGGTAAGTACTGCCTTAGCACTCCATAGGTACTTTCATTTGCACACTGTTGCAATGAACGATGAGGATCACAAAAGTACACTTTTGTGTCGGCACCACCGCAAAGTACTTATGGCTACTATCATTTTGCCACAACCATACATCAGCGACTTAGTAGAGTTCCCGGGGGTTACTTACGGGAGGGGTGGGGGCGATTCAGGAACTGATGACCGTTTCAGTATCCTTACCTTCACTACCGTCACGTAGCGAGTCTTCAGTCCACAAGAATTGTAATTTGGCTGTATCTGCTATGGTGCAGCAGGTCACCTTCGCACTCACCAGGCATCTCCCGATCTTTAGCCACAGCTAGATATTTGCTACCGATACCGCGTTTGAGATTCGAACGTGACTTAATTTATTCTGCCTGTGATGGTCCGAGCAATGTATGGCAATGTCCGTTTAAATGCTCTAGTCACTCCGTCTTCATAGACCCGCTAATCTATCAAGAGGAGGGGCGCTAATCATCTCGTGTTACACCTGATAATTTTCTCGTACTTGCATGTACGCTTCAGCCAACCGACAATTTGTTCCCGCGACCACTAACCTGCAACAATCTGTAGCGTCATTCATGCGTTCAACAAACTTGCAGACCACAGGTCGATGCGCGCGATCAAAAATCACCTAATCAGGTCGATTATCCCGGTAGCATCCGTAACGATTGTTGCGTCCGATCTCACGACTAATCGTGGAGGACTCCCGCACTAACCGCGCAGCTATGGAACAGATCGAGTTATCTGTAACCACTGCACGTGAAACCTCTTCGTATTCAGCCAAGATCAATGTCAATCTAATCCTACGGCGCACAGGGGATTTTCCACCAACGTATGCTGTATCGAGGAGTGGTTTCGTTTAAGTAGTTGAGGAAATTTTCTGAAAAAATCGCGTTCCCCCTAGTGATCCTACATCAGCTCTTCCGGTTTTCGGTGTAATAAATCCGAGACCTCGGCTTCATCTGGAACACTCCTTCGACTTACAAAGAGTTTATTTGTGTTGCATCGGTCAATTTAACTCACAATCGAAAGCTGTCTTTCAGGACTGCCTACAAGAACAGACCTGATCTCACTATTTAATTACATACATGTCGTAGCACATTCTGACGTTTCGACACACCCACTCAAACATCTCAACCTATTCTGGTTGCCGCGCCCTATCACGGCTCCTATAGTTCGTCCCTGCAACAAAACTTGCGAACGACCTTGGCCGGTCGAATTACAACGCAGCATCAGCGTCCACAACACCTTTGCAGTCGCCTTTCCGGTGCCCGCGACAGGATGTTATGACGGTTGTGCGCGGTGATTCTCCGGTGATCATAGGCGCACAGCGGTCATTTTCTTCGTCGTCGGCAACCCAGGTGATTGCTCCCTGCACAGGAGCTGTACCGATGATTGACCAGCCACTCTCGCGCTTTACCGCCGTCGACACCCACGACGCCAACCAAGCCGTTTTCTACCTCGACACCCAAGCCTCCCTGAGCGATCTGGCCAGCAGTGCGGCCCATCGTTTCACCGTGGTGCGGGATCTGATGGACACGCTGTCCACGCTTAACCTGAAAAACATTGCCGACTGCGACCTGACGCGGGTCACCCGAGGGGTGCATCTGCTCACCCGGGAGGGTTGCGCGGTGCTGGAGGTGATTCAGTGGCGAACTGGGCAGGAGCCCTGAAGGCCATTGAATTCAATAAGTGCGTAAAACGCGCATGGGTTTTCTCCGGCTTTTGATCTTCCTGCCTCTTCAGGAAGCCGAGTGCAGGCATTGCGCAAGCGCCAGCAAGGGCAATGTATGACTTACGGGCCAATTCGCCGGCAAGCCGGCTCCTACGACAGCGCGTAAAACGCGCTTGGCTTTGCTTTGGCTCTTGATCTGGCTTTTGATCTGCCTGCCCCTTCAGGAGGCCGAACGCAGGTATTGCGTAAGGGGGCAGCTCGGCATGGATGCCGAGCTAGCCGCCCCAGGCCATGGATGGCCTGGGGCGGCGGGCCCCCGGAGCAATGCCGGAGTGAGGGAACGCCGAGCCTAGGCGAGGCGCTGGATGCGGGGGCAGGAGCCCTTTGCTTACTTTGGGCTGGGCCGGCATTCCGGTTTTTCCAAAGTGAGTCGCTGTAAGAGCGAAACCCTAAGCGGCCGTGACCGCAGCAACGGATATGTACACAGAACCGTATGAAGTCAGGTGGTGCTAGCGCCGACCATTCGAAAGCCCATGAGAGAAATCGTTATCTGGACGACCAGAACCAGACACAGCAATACCGCTGCCATTCCCCAGTCACCGTGGTCGGCGATAACCCCCAACGTCGCGATCATTATCGTGGCGCCAATATTGCCGACTAACCAGAAAATTGAGGTCGCCGTCCCCGACCTGGAGAGTCCGGCAGTGTCGGCTATCAGTTGCAGCAAAAGAGGCAGCGGAGATAACAGCGCGGCACCGATCACGATCCCAGCTAGGCTCAATATCCAAGGGGAACCCGAGGTGAAAAGCAGTACCGTGCCTCCCCCTGCCAACAATGAAACCCCGGACAGAATGCCCCCCACGCTTGCACCGCTGCGCACCAGTAAAGGCATGAACGTCATACCCGCGATACCACCGGCCAACATCAGAACAACGATAAATCCTGAAACCTGGGCATCGATCCCCTGACGCAACAGGATCGGCTCCAGCCATGTCGTAATGGCGGAGAAATAGCCGTTGGTTAAAAAAATCATCAGCAAAACCGCCGTGAACGGAGCCGTGCGCAATAAATCGACACCCTCCGCCAGTAAACGGCCGCCGGACTTGGTCGGGGCGGACGTTGTTTGCACAAGAGGGCCATCTCGCGGGACATAAATGAAGGTCAATAGCGCAATCAGCCCCAGGATCGCGACGTCAATCAACAACGAACTGCTGACGTTCCCCTCCTCCGTCAACGGGACAATCATGAACGCGGAGCCTATACCCAGGAAAATCACCGTACTGAACAGCGTCGTGACCCGCACATGTTCATCTTCAGAAAACCAGGTGATCATCAACTTGACGAGCAGCGACATGGTCAAGGGTTGAACGAACCCGAACAACAGTTGGCCGGCAAGCAGGTATTCATAATGGGGTTGTAACACCCGGATCAAGGCCGCCAACAACATGGCAATGGCTGTGATACGCAAGGCTGTTTGTACCGATATCCGGTCAATCAGGCCACCGCTGGGAAGTGCCAGCGGTAATGCAAGTGCCGTCACAGCCAAAGACAATGAACCGACTTCCCCATAAGTAATACCGTACTGGGTGGACACCTGATCCGTGATAGGCGCAAAGCGCATCCATTCATACTGGGTCAACGCCAGCATGCCGGAGTAAATACAAAGAATACGGTAACGTACTGGGATCACTTTAATCTCCCGCAAGAAGACACAAGTGAAGTCCGGGGCGAATGCGCCGGACCTTGAGTTCACACTGTGCAATCAAAACGCCCTCTTAGGGCATTGGTTGTCAGCAACCTTAATACTTGATTCCGGTTGCCAGGCTCCAGTCACCGTATTGCGTGCGGGAAACTGTAATATCGCGAAAACCGGCGATCGTCAGCAGCTCCCTTATCTCGGTCTCTGACAATTGCTGACCCTGGGTCCAAAGCAACATGTTCGCGTTATAAGCCGCGACATTATGTGGGCCGGTCTTTTCTTTATTAAAAAACATCTCATGAAGAATGATACGGCCGCCGCTGGGCAGTGCATCAAAACTCTTTTTGGCCAGAAACAGACACTTGTCCAGCGGCCAATCATGAAAAATATCACTGTAAAGATGCACATCGGCGGCTGGATACTCAGACGCCCAGATGTCTCCTTTATGGGTTGTGATGCGCCCCGCCATCCGGTACTGCTCGACGTAGGTATCGGCAATATCGCACACATAGGGAAGATCAAAGATCACGGCATTCAGTTCAGGCCATTTCTCCAGCGCACAAATAGAGTGAACACCCGAACCACCGCCTACATCCAGAAGACAGCTATACCCGGACAGATCAATCCGACCCGACCAGGCCCGAGCCGGTCCTTTGCTTTTACTGTGCATCGCCTTGGTGAAAATTTCGCTGTGTAACTGGTCCTGCGCATTGTTCTCAAACAGATCAGTCTCACCGAACAACCCGGACTCTCCACTGAGCATCGACTCTTTGAAGAATGCGTAAGAGAACGCATCTTCTTTGTAGCGTGCGGATTGCAGAACCCCACTGAACGAGGTCTCCGACTTTCGGGTCAGAAACGCTTGCGCCAAAGACGTCAGGCCATAGCACTCCCCACTCTTCTCAAGCAGCCCCTGACTGGTGCACATAGCCACAAGCGCCTGTGCGGCTCGAGGTGCCAGTTCCAATGCCGAGCCGATTTCACCCAGCCTCAGCGCTTTGCCTTCAAGCAGATCAAACAGTTTTACTTCATCCGCAAAAAACAAGGTGTAGGTATTGATAAACCCGAAGTAGATATCAAATATCTGTTTATCACTGTGATGCTCCGTGTGCACTGTACTGTCCATGTAGATGCATATCCCATTTCAAAAATGCCGTTGAAGACCATCAACGATGCCATGACAATAGAAACCCTCAACAACACGATCAAACGCCTGCCTGGCCTCATGCGAAGCGTTGCCCACCAGGTAACCATGTGAACAGGCCTTCAACATCTCGATGTCATTGCAACTGTCCCCGAACGAGATGACCCTGGCGGGGGAAATCTCATGTTTCTTGACAATGAAATCGACCCCCTGCTTCTTTCCGCACCCCGGGTGCATGATGGCTACATCGTAGACATTCTCAGGGTCGCCGGCGGCGGCACTGGCGTAGGTAATCGAGGCCTCAAGACCAACCTGCAAACAGAGTCTATGGATCTGCTCGATGGCGATCGCTTCATTGCCATCGGCATTCAAGTAATAACCCCGAATGCGTTTTTGCTGGAAAGCCTCCGACTGCAACGTCAACTCAATACCCTCTTGCTCGAACAGGGTGCTCAGCCTTATGACCCGCTCTGGAAAGGTTCCAGCGCCTTGTAACGGCCAACCCTCATCCTCCAGAACACTGTCCGGGTGATTCCAGTACAACTCGGTTCCCAGACTGGTCAGTGCAAAGTCCCAGGGAAACTCGGGGTATCTCTTCATCTTGTCCAGGACCACCGCTTGACTGTTTCCCGTGGCCCAGCCAAACAACAGGTGGTGCTTGCGTTTCAGTTGATTCAAACAGCTTTCCAGTTTGTCTATCCCGGCATCCGCCTCTCGAGACGACAAGACCGGCATGAACGTCTCGTCAAAATCAGAAACTATCAACCAGGTGTCTTTGCTCGTCATACCTGCTCACTCTCTGATGAGTCCCATGGATTGTGAGGATATTTCAATCCGGGAAAACTCCCCGACCGCTCCCTCGGAAAAGGGCGACTGCACACTAAACCCGACGCGCACTTCATCCGGGCAGTTGCTCACATAGAACGCCCGATGAAAAACCACGGCACCCTCAGAGCCACTCAGATAGCACGAGAACACATCCCCACTTCGCGAAATGAACAGCCGCACAGGCTCATCGTTTACCTCGATGCCATTGACTTCATCGCTATAGGGCGATGAATGCACCGATACGATCTTCTTGTTGCTGCCGTACTCTTCAACACCGAACTTCAGCTTGTGCAGCCCGACGTGAAGAAAGAGCCCTGCAGCATCAAACTTGGCCAGGCTGAATAACTTGATGTCAGCACCAAGGGCAAACTCTCCCGTCACGGATGTGAGCAAAGTGCCCAAGCTGTCCACCGTATGAAGCCCTGGAATATTGAACGAATCGCTACCGGGTTCGCTTCGCAGTTTCAGAACCGGTGCAACATAACGCAGCTGCGCGCAATGCTCGGCACCGAACACACGATCACTGATCCTCAGTAAGGTGTTCGGGTCTTCGCGCAAAAGAGGTGTAGTGCCAACGGTGTCATCCATACAGGTTCATTCCGCCATCGACCGACAGGGATTGAGCCGTGATGTCTTCGTTCTCAAGCACCGCCAGACAGAACCGGGCAATGTTTTCCGGGATCTGTGTACGACCCAGCGGGATCAGGCCCTCCATGCGAGCCCACAAGTCATCCAGCGACTCGTTGGGCTCGATGAGGCGGTTCTCCAGGTACTTCCACATATTGGTTTTGACGATGCCGGGGCAAACGCAGTTGACCCGGATATTGTGAGTGGCCAACTCCAGCGCCAAGGCGCCAGAGAAGCCCTGCAACCCGGCTTTCGCGGCGCAGTAGGAAGATATTCCAGGAAAGGCGACTTTTGCGGCAATGGAGCTGATGTTCAGGATCGCGCCGCCCTTGCCTCTCTGGATCAGTGCGCGGGCAGCCTCACGCGACGTCAAGTAAGGTGCTGTAAGGTTGGTTTGCACGATCGCGTCAAACTCGCTCAGCGATGATTCAACCGTGTTGATCAGATGGCTGCTGCCAATGGCGTTGACCAGGCCGTAAAAGTGCTCTGACTCATGGACAACGCCACCTACGGCTTCTATGACCTGGGCTTCAGACGTTGCGTCGACCGCAACGGCCTTTACCGAAAACCCTTGTTCCACAAGATCCGCCGCCAGCGTGCGAGCCGCCTGATAACCACTGACCTCCTGAGTTTGATAGTGGTTGATTGCATTGGGTGTCCGGTCGGTATCAAAGATGTAGACATGAACATCTTCTTTGGCCAGTACTTCAACAATCGCGGAGCCGATGCCTCTGGCACCGCCCACAACGATCATGGTTTTACCGGACAACTTGCCTTGCGCTTTATTTCCCTGCGTCATAAACCACTGCTCCTGAATCCATAGAAAGCCCGCCGAACCCTATACAGGGCTCAGAAAACCAATAAATAGTTGAAACTGCATTTAAACGTGTGAAGTCTAATTAACTAATGCGTACGGCGGATCAGCCAACAATGCATCCAGTGCTCGAGATGCAACATTTGCCTGGAAAGTCTCGATTGTTGGCCACTCATAGGCATCACCGAAAACCTTGCGAACTCGAACCAGCAACCTGGACTCAATGTATTCAGCCAGGTTGAAGCGACCACTGTTATGTTCTACGACAATAATTTCGGCACATTGGCTCAGCATCTCTTTAACCAGCTCAAGATCCGGCCGAACGGACAGGAACCGAATATGCGTGCATCTTTTTGTCGTGGCGACCTGAAAGGCTTCGTACGCCATCGACTCCGATGACACTATCAATGAACCGGCGGCAAACTCGGGCTGAAAAATATAGATATCTTCAGACAGCTTCCGGTACTTCTCCCTCAGGGCACACACTCTTTCCATGGGCTGGTCGTACATTAAGTACAGGCCGTTTCCACCCTTTGCTTTCTGCCGATGAATACAGGCCAACAGATCGAGAGGGTCTGTCAGTTCGTATACGGTTTCTTCCGTCAGCAAGCTGAATACGGTTGAGGCGTATGTAGCTCCGCCCCACACACCGTTCTTCCGAGCGCCAATGACATGCAAATTACGACAGGCAATCAAAGCAGAGTGCAGTACATCTATCGCGTTGAGGTAATACTTGTCATCGGTCAGGACGAACTTCAGTTCATCATCCGGGCACCCCATCGCACAGGTCAGCAACGCTGACTCGGCCAGGCCGGTGTTGCAATAACCGGACAATGACTTAAGGCCAAACCGAGCGGCCAGATCTGCGGTGAATACATGGACAGGTGCCCCTGACCGAACTTCTTCAATAATGTCGGCCGTCCGGCTGCAACTGGAAGCTTTCCTCAGATCATTCTTCTGCTGATCGTCCGTTGACGTCATCAAACTCTGATGGCTGGCACGTTTGAAGGAGTGAACGCCTTTTTCGGTATGACAGATGATCGCGGCCGAGCGATGGTCCTTCTCTGCCTGGCGAATGTGTTCACTGATCGCCTGGGTGTCGTGTCCATCCACTTCATAAACATCAGAAAAGTAGGCGGCCAAATACTCCGGCTTCAACTTCCCGGGAAGTGGGTCAATCCCTCTGCCATTGTTGTCCACTATCAACGTCAGGTTCTTGACCTCAAGTTCGCCAATCAGGCGAATCGCCTCGAAAGACACCCCTTCGTTCAACTCACCGTCACCCGCCACACAGATAACACGTGCATCACGATTGGTATTCGCTCGCCCCAACGCAATGCCCACTCCCTCACCCAGGCTATGCCGCATGCTGTAGGCAAAACCGTAGTGTTTATTGACAACAGCCGGAATCTTGTCGTGAACCGCAGCCAAAAAAGCCAGAGGCATACCGTTGAGCACATGACGATAAGCATAAAACAATGGCGCAATATGCCCCCTGCCAATCACCAGATCCTGATTGGCCACCCCTGCCGCATTGCAGAGTTCCAATGCAAACAGTGCTTCGGCAATGTTCAGTGACGACAGGCAAGATGCCAGGGTTCCGTAACCGGCAATTTCATGAATCCGCTCCAGGCAGACCCTGACGTCTGAATAGAACGGCGTAAATTGTCTGGCGATGGCTACCGACAGTTCGTTGATCGTCTGGCACTTCGACGACTCGGCAATACCGACTTCAATTTCCTCATTGGCACGCACATACTCATCGGCCGTCAGGTACGCCTTCCGTTTATGCACGCTTTGACGAATGCCATATAACGGCGTCAACAGGCTGGCAACTGGCTCGAGGTCATAACTGACTAATTGATTCATTCAACACCTCGAACACGTCACTTAGCGTTTCTTCTGACATGATGTAGGCGGGCGCCAGGCAAGCCCAATCTTCCTCACCTCGGATAATCAACTTCCTTTCAAAGCACAGCCCACCCAATTTCTTGCCTGCCTGCTCCCCAAGGCTTGAGTCCAGGGTTATGCCGATCAGCAAGCCGTGGGATTCAATTCGGGCGATCCGCTCATTCCCGGCGATTTCCTGACACAGCGCCTGAGTCTTTGTAATGAGTTTTTGTAGCTGCCCTGCGGCCTCTATCTGTTCCAGCACGCGCATCGACGCATTGATGGCCGCGATCGAAACCGGGTTGCTTGCATAGGTATGCGAATAGGAAAACGGGATCCACGGCTCTGGCTTGTCAAACACCGAGGCGATTTTATGGGAGGTCGCCATAGCGGATGCCGGGTAATAACCACCGCTGATGCCTTTCCCGAGCGCGACGATATCGGCAGAAACCCCAAACTGATGGGTATTCAAGAACTCTCCGGTTCGAGAGGCGCCGGTCACGATTTCATCGGTAATCATCACAATATCGTAACGGTCACAGAGTTCACGAATACCGATCAGGTACTCGCGGGGAGTTTGCCGCATCCCTTTCAAATGGTTGACCGGCTCGAAAATAATGCAAGCGATCTGCTCCGCACCATAATGAAGAATAATATTCTCCACATCCGCCACGCTGTGCATTTCCAACGCCTGACCTTCGTGAACAACAGGGAATGGCGGGTTGATCCGAATAGTGTCGTAACCGCTGCAACGCAGGTCCTTGAAATCGTTCCTGCCGGTAATACTGTGGGCCCCCAAGGTGGCGCCGTGATAGGAGTGCTTGCGGCAGATCACTTTCTTCTTGAACGTATTGCCTTTGCGCTGGTGATATTCCAAGGCCATGGCAATCGACGACTCGATGGCTTCCGAGCCGCTGTTGACATACAGCAAGCCGCCATCTTCCATCTTGGCGCGTTTGAGCAGCAGCTCTGAAGTTTCAAACAGCTCGGACGAATAGAAATGATCCTTGGGGTGGAAAGGAAGATCCGTCAACGTTTTGGAAATATGCTGCTTGATGGGGTCGCACGAATACCCGAACGGTACGTTAAACATGCCCGAAATCGCATCCGTGTAGATGCCACTCTCTGCATGAACACTGACATCTTTAACAGAGCCAACAATTTGGTCTTTCACGCGTGACTGATAGACAAACATCCCTTTATGCCCTCTATTGATTAGATCGGATAAACCTGAGAACCAGCGCCCAGCACTTTACTGTGTGGCGGAACCGACTTTGCCACGACAGCACCTGCACCGATAATTGACCCCTTACCCACTGTGACGCCCGGCAAGATTGTTGCGCCGCCGCCAATCCATACATCATCTTCAATGACTACAGGTGCACCCGATTCTATATAACGACGCCGCTGCTCAAGATCCTTGGCATGGTTAGAGGTATAAATACCGACATGAGGCCCGATAAACACACGATTCCCGATGTTTATTTCAAACGCATCGAGGAATACCCCATTGGCATTAATAAAAACACCGTCACCAATGTTTATGTTCGAACCAAACTCACAAAAGAAATTGCCCCACTGTTCAAACCCCTCACCCACTGATCCGAACAGGAGTTTATAAAGCGCCTCCCGACCTTCAGGGTTATTGCTGATGGAGGAACACAAAGCACGGGCGGTGCGCCTACGGGCAACTAAAGCAGGTTCCGCCGCATCGAATGTCATGAACTCACGCATACGCCACCCTGTACACACGGGCGTAACAGAGAGCACTCATGCCGTGCTGATCAGCAAGTAAACGGGGGCAAACAAGACGATCATTAGTTCCGCGCCTGCCACTACCACCAACAAATAACGTCCACACTTCCCCAATAGCCTGATTCCCTTCAGCCATCATCATCTCCACCTACTATTTATTTCTTAAATACACTTCGGCACTTTCTGAAATTTTTCCACCTTCTACACTCGCCACCAGCGCCTAGCAAGTTTGTTATTACGTCAGTCGTATTGTCATGTCACTGTTTTCAGGGCCTGTTACTTCCGTTCTGGATTGAGTGTGACAGCGCCTATGGGCTGCCCATTACGCGTCGCACCTGACCAGCGATGCGCAGGTTGATAAAGGACTTGCTGCCACAGCGAATGACGCTTGGCCAGCACCTCTTGATCCTCGCCGCGATGACGCTGCGCAAGGGGATACGAAGCGGACTTCCGCCAAGTAGGTCGCACTTGCCAAGTCACCCTTAGCCGTCTGCGCCAGATCGATGGCAAGACTGTGCGTTCGCCGATCGTGCTGACCAACAAAGGCCTGCCCGCCTGTGCCGGCCACAACCCTATTTTCCCCAAGCCCACCGAAGCACAACCGCAGTCAGCGGAGCGTGCAGCGCTGATCGCGCAGATCGTCGACGCGAGTGTCATCGCGAAAATGAAGCCCGACGCCGAGGATTCCCCTTCGGTCCAGAAAACACTGCTCGACAAATCCATAGCGCAACGCAAACAGCGCCTCGACTTCAGCCTGCCCGATGCCTATTGGGCTGAATATCAGCAGAACCTGGAGCAGTTCGACAATGAGATCAGGGGCACCAAGGCCCGTTCATTGCAGTTGTACAAGGATGACTACCGAACCCAGCAAGCACTGCTGAAGGAAACACTGAGCACACATCAGGCACGCATGGCCGACCTGGATCAGCGCTTTGAAGTGTGCAAGCGTTTCGCGGCCTGCTGGCAACGTTGAATCGGGGTCCGGCTTGAGAATACCGACCGCCGCACGTACGCCGCCTTAGTCCTGGCTGGCCGAGGAAGCCCGCTAGCTTGAGAATGGCGGGGATTTTCCGAGCGCTTGAAGAACAAAAGCGGAGTAACGGCCATGGAATACGACGATAGGCTGATCGAAGACGCAGTGCTTGCCCTGTTGGCAGCCTACAGCTGCGACCAAGGTAATGCGTGGAAAGGGTTCGACTTCCAGATCATGAATCGACTGCATGAACAGGGTTTCATCAGTGATCCCGTTAACACAAACAAATCCATCTGGTTGACGGCGCAAGGACTGGAGCGAGGTCGGCAGCTAGCCGACCGGTTGTTCGGGTCAAGGGTGTATGCGGGGCAGGTATCAGACTCGAATACCTGACGTCTTCCCACTTCATAAAACAGCTGAGTTTGTGGATCGCTTACGACATACCCAACTCAAACATCACCTCCAATCCACCATTGCCGATCCCCACTCCCCGCCCCGGTAGTTCCCCCTTCGCAGCAACATCCGCGACGACCTTGGCTGCTCGAATTACAACGCAGCATCAGCGTCCACAACACCTTTGTAGTCGCCTTTGCGGTGCCCGTGACAGGATGTTATGAGGGCGCCGTTTTCTACCTCGACACCCAAGCCTCCCTAAGCGACCTGCCCAGCCGCCCAAGGCCAAAAACCACCCCGAACGACATGTCCCGATACATAACTCCAGACACACAATTCAACCTGCGTTACTATGCGCCTGGAGTTATAAAGCACCTCTCACCCCGATAAGGAGATGGAGGTGCAAAGCAGACAGTTGATCAAGGAGCTTGAAGCCGCAGGCTGGGTGCTGGAGCGAGTCACTGGCAGCCATCATCTGTTCAAGCACCCTTACAAGCCCAACACCGTTCCGGTGCCTCACCCGAAGAAGGATCTGCCACCGGGCACGGTCAGGGCCATCAGAAAACTGGCTGAACTGATCTAGCTCCCGCCACCTTCACACCTATAGAGGAGATCGCCGTGCAATATCCCATCTGCATCGAATGGGGCGACGAACACACCGCCACCGGCATCCAGATTCCTGATATTCCCGGTGCTGTCACCGCGGGCGACAGCTTCGAAACCGCCTACAGCGCCGCCATCGAAATCGCCCACGTCATGCTCGAAGAGCTGGCCCGCGCCGGGCACGCCATTCCCCTGCCCTCACCCACCCGCAAGCACCGCGCCAACCCCGATTTCGAGGGCATGGGCTGGGGCATGCTGGATATCGATATCGCGCCTTACCTGGGCAAGACCGAGAAGGTCAACGTGACCCTGCCGGGTTATGTCATCCAGCAGATCGACCGCTTTGTCCGCGAGCACAACATCAAGAGCCGGTCGTCTTTCCTGGCCGATGCGGCGATGGAAAAGCTCGGACGCTGAAAGCGGCTGCAGGAGGCAGGCCAAGCGGAGTGAGCGCGGTTGTGGTTGCTGCGCAACCCAGCGGGAGCAAGCTCCCTCGCCACAAGGGTTGTGGCCTGCCAATCGGTGGGGGCTGCCACAGGAAAGAATCCAGCCTCAGCGGCCGTAGCCCCGCTTTTCAGCCAATGACCCGAGCCAACCGCACCGCCACACTCGCCGCCTGCTCGGCACTGACCACATTAGTAAACCCCATCACCAACCCCTGCCTCCCCCCGCCCCCCAGATACCACTGCGACAACGGCTCCACCGCAATCCCCTCCCCCCGCGCCCGCTGGGCAATCTGCACATCGTCCCCCTCCCCCAGTCCAGCCACCACATGCATGCCCCCGGCCTGCGGGTCTATCTGCAAACGCCCACCCACCTGCTGGTGCAACGCCTCCACCAGCCATTGCCGCCGACGCGCATACAGGCCACGCATTTTGTTCAGGTGCCGGGCAAAGTGCCCCTCGTTGAGAAAGGCCGCGACCGTCGCTTGCAGCAGGTGCGGGCAGTGGTTGTGCAAACGATCCGCCTGGCGGGCGAACGCTGGGGTCTGTTCGGCGGGCACCACCAGGTAGGCCAGGCGCAGGCCTGGAAACAGGACTTTGCTGAAGGTGCCGGTGTAGAGCACGCGGCCTTGCTGGTCGAGGCTCTTGAGGGCCGGCAAGGGCTTGCCCTGGTAGCGGTATTCGCTGTCGTAGTCGTCCTCGATGATCCAGCTGCCTTGGCGGTTGGCCCAGTCCAGCAGGGCCAGGCGCCGCGGCAGGGACAGCGACACCCCCAGCGGGCTCTGGTGGGTCGGGGTGACCACGGCAAAGCCGGCCTCCGGGGCGCGGGCGATGCCTTGGGCGACGTCCAGGCCCTGATCGTCCACGGGCACCGGCACCAGCTGTGCGCCGGCTTCCAGCAGTGCGTTCCTGGCCATGAAATAGCCGGGCTCTTCCAGCCAGCAGGTGGCGCCCGGGCCCATCAGCGTGTGGCTGATCAGGTCAAGGCAGGCGCGGTAGCCGGCGCAGACGAAAATCTGTTCCGGGTGGCAGCTGATGCCCCGGGAAATCCCCAGGTAGGAGGCAATGGCCGCCCGCAACGGGGCGTAGCCGCGCGCGTCCGGGTAGACCAGGCCTTCGACGCCCGCCAGGCGCAGTTGCCGGCCCGCGAGGCGGGTCCAGAGTTTGCGCGGAAAGGCGTCCAGCGCTGGCAGGCCCATTTGCAGGGCCAGGGGCGAGGTGCCGGCATGGGTGGCTTGGTGGGTCGCGGGAGCCTCTGGGGCGCGCGGCGTGGGCGCGCAAATCGGCGTCAGTTGCGGGGTGACAATGGTCCCGGCGGCCCCGCGAGCAGTCAGGTAGCCCTCGCCTATGAGCAGCTGGTAGGCCGCTTCCACGGTGCCCCGCGCCAGGTTGAGTTCCGCTGCCAGGGCGCGCACCGCCGGCACGCGGTCCCCCGGACGCAGGCGGCCATCGGCGATGGACTCGCGAAACCGCTGGTAAAGCTGGCGATAGATCGGCGCCGTCTGGCTGCGGTCCAATTCGAAAGGAAGGATCATGGCCTAGTCATTTATGCATTTTTTGGCCCTGTAGCTTAAGCCATCGGCCTTCTAAAGTGGCTCATCTCTTTTCAGCGGATGACGGACATGCCCTACACCCTTCAACACCTCGACAGCGAAGCGGCCCTGGCGGCCAGTTTCGACTTGATGCGTGTCTTGCGCCCCCACCTCACCCGCCCGGCGGCCTATGTCGCCCAAGTAGCCCGGCAAACCGAGCAGGGCTACCGCTTGCTTGCCGCGTGGGACGCTGAGCGCATCGTCGGCCTGGCGGGCTACCGCGAGCTGGAAAACCTGCTCTACGGGCGCTTCATCTACGTCGATGACCTGGTCGTGAGCCCCGACCTTCAGCGCAGCGGCTTGGGTGCGCGGCTGCTGAGCGCCGTGCGTGATGAGGCCGTGCAGCGTCAATGCGATCACCTGGTGCTGGATACCGGCCTGCATATGCCCCTGGCCCAGCGTTTCTATTTCCGCCAGGGGCTGCTGGCCCGGGGCATGCATTTCACTCAACGACTTCAGGGTGGGGAGCCGGCATGAACAACCTGCTGCTGATCAACGCCAGCCCCCGTGGGCAGGTTTCCCATGGCAACCAGTTGGCACTGGAACTGGTGAGCGCCCTGCGCCAACGCCATCCGCAGCTGGCACTGGTCGAGCGCGATCTGGGGGCCAATCCGTTGCCGCCACTGGGCATGGACTACGCCCACGCCCTGACCAGCCCCACACCCGTCGACGCGCCACTGTTCGAGGTGTCCGAAGGGCTGATTGGCGAGTTGGAGCGCAGCGATGCCCTGCTCATTGCAACGCCCATGCACAACTTCACCCTGCCGGCCGCGCTCAAGCTGTGGATCGACTATGTGCTGCGCATTCACCGCACCTTCAGCTCCGGCCCGGAGGGCAAGGTCGGCCTGCTCAAGGACCGCCCGGTGCAGGTGCTGGTCAGTTCCGGCGGTTATCACCAGGGCGAGCGGGCACGCCAACCGGATTTTCTGACGCCTTACCTGCGCCAGGTGCTGAACACCCTCGGCCTGTTCGACCTGCAGTTCACTTATCTGCAAGGGTTGGTGTTCGGTGAAGAGGCCGTGCGCGCAACCCTCGACGAGGCCCGCAGCGCACTGTCCTTGCAGCCCCTGTCCAACCCTCTCGTTTGTGCCTGATCACTTTTTCCCTATCGGAGTTTCACCATGAGCCAACTCAGACTGCCCTTTGCCACCCTGTCGCCGGCCGCCTATCAAGGCCTGCTCGCCACCAACAGCGCCCTGGTCGCCAGCCCCCTGGGCTTGCCCCTGGTGGAACTGGTGTTTTTGCGCGTGTCGCAGATCAACGGCTGCTCGTTCTGCCTGGGCAAGCACTCAAAGACCCTGCGTGAATGTGGAGTCGCCCAGGAAAAGCTGGATTGCCTCGCCGGCTGGCGCGTCAGCGAACTGTTCAGCGAGCGCGAGCGCGCGGCCCTGGCCTGGGCCGAAACCCTCACCTACGTCCACGACAAGGGCGCGCCGGACGCGCTCTACGAACCACTGAAAGCGCACTTTAGCGACGTTGAAATTTCCGACCTGACCTTGGCCGTGTCCTTGATGAATGCCTTCAACCGGCTGGCGGTGGGCATGAAGCTCTGAGAGCGAGGCCATCGTTGGCGGTGTTGGCTGTTGATCTTCCTGCCCCTGCGCACAGGAGGGTCGAAGGCAGGCATTGAGCCGTGGCCAACCCGGCAGGATGCCGGGTTGGCCGCCACCCGCCCCCAGGTGCACGCGGTAAGAAGGTGGCTCCGCGTCTTCGTTGGCGAGCTTCGCTGGCAAGCCAGCTCCTACAGGGGAAGCGATATCAGGTCGGCTCAGGGCCTCTCCTGCTCTATGCGAGAAAAGCTCCGCTGGCGCCGGCATCGGCCAATGCAAACAGCAGCGCTTCCAGCGCTTCTTCGGGCGCCGAGCCGAGGTCAATCTTGACCATGTACCCCTCCTCCGTGGCCTCCGGGTCCGACACAAAATGCAGCACCCCTTGCAGCCCTTCTTCGGTTGGCGAATTCTCGTCTTCGCCATCGAACCACTCAAAGAACCACACCCGAATAACCTCAGAGGCCTGTTCCAGGCTCAAGCCCCGCACCTCCAGGGGCAACCAGTCCCAGCCAAAGGGCGAGATCACCACCGCCATCTGCTCGATCGCAAAGCGCACAGGCTCAAAGCCCAGCTCGGTTTCGGAATCGACCTGCACCGGCTCCCCGCTCTCGGCCGCAATCACATCCACCCGGCAAGGCGTGCCCATGGCCCCTTCAACCGCCAGCGAACCATCGCTGTTGCGGTAAGCGGGCTCGACATGCGCCGCCCCTTCTGCGGCGATACGCGCCAGGGTTTCGACATAGGGTTTACGAATGGCGGCAAGCAGTTCGCTGACGGTCATGGGTCTGATGACTTCCTTGGCAAGGGGCCGTCGAGGGTTCTGTCTTCGACGGGAGGGTGATGGGTGGCTGAAAGGCCGGCGCAATAGTGCAATGGGCGGCCGTGCAACGTCCATGAAAAGCCACGCTCCTCTGGCCGCTCCCCGCCATAGGCCTGCGTCTCGAAAAATTTTGGCTTGCCCAATACATATGGATATTCGTATATTCGATTTTCCATATATAAGGAGCGAGCATGATCACGCCTCCCGAAGTCTTCAAAAGCCTGGCCGACGAAACCCGTGTGCGCGCCACTCTGCTGATCGCCGATCAGGGTGAGCTGTGTGTCTGCGAGCTGATGTGTGCACTCGACGACAGCCAGCCAAAAATCAGCCGCCACCTGGCGCAACTGCGCAGCAGTGGCTTGCTGCTCGATCGCCGCCAGGGCCAATGGGTGTATTACCGCCTCAACCCCGAGTTGCCGGGCTGGGTCCGGGAGATTCTGCATGTGACGGCCAAGGCCAACGCCGCTTGGCTCAAGGACAACGCCGCGCGCCTGCAGAACATGGATGGCCGCCCCGTTCGCGAAGCCGCTTGCTGCTGACCCCTATCGAGTGAATCTGCATGTTTGTCGCTGTGGCTGTTTTTCTCTTCACCCTGATTCTCGTCATCTGGCAGCCCAAGGGCCTCGGTGTCGGTTGGAGCGCCACGCTAGGCGCAATCATTGCGCTGGCGGTGGGCGCGGTATCGCTGCAGGACATTCCCACGGTGTGGGCCATTGTCTGGAACGCCACCGCGACTTTCATCGCGGTGATCATCATCAGTCTGCTTCTGGACGAGGCCGGGTTCTTCGAATGGGCCGCCCTGCATGTGGCGCGCTGGGCCAGGGGCAGCGGCCATCGGCTGTTCGCCTTCTGCGTGCTGCTGGGGGCGGCGGTGTCGGCGCTGTTTGCCAATGACGGCGCAGCGCTGATCCTCACGCCCATCGTCATGTCGATGCTGCTGGCGCTGCGTTTCAGCCCCAGGGCGACCCTGGCCTTCGTCATGGCCGCGGGCTTCATTGCCGACACCGCGAGCCTGCCGCTGGTGGTGTCCAACCTGGTGAATATCGTGTCCGCCGACTACTTCCGGCTGGGGTTCGCCGAGTACGCGGCGGTGATGCTGCCGGTGAGCCTGGCCAGTGTCGCCATGACCTTGCTGGTGCTGTTCCTCTATTTCCGCAAGGACCTGCCGCACCGCTACGCCCTGGATGCGCTGCCGCAACCTTGCACGGCGATCCGTGACCGGGCCACCTTCAGGGTCGGGGGCTGGACCCTGCTGATGCTGCTGGTCGGGCTGTTCGCCCTGGAGCCCCTGGGTATTCCCATCAGCGCCGTGGCGGCGGCCTGTGCCGCGCTGCTGTTTGCCGTCGCCGCCAAGGGCCACCGGATCTCCACGCGCCGGGTGCTGCGCGAGGCGCCGTGGCAGATCGTGATGTTCTCGCTGGGCATGTACCTGGTGGTGTACGGCCTGAAGAATGCCGGCCTGACGGACCTGCTGGCCCAGGTGCTGAACCGCCTGGCCGAACAGGGGCTGTGGAGCGCCACCCTGGGCACGGGCCTGTTGTCGGCGCTGCTGTCCTCGGTGATGAACAACATGCCCAGCGTGCTGATCGGCGCGCTGTCGATACAGGCCAGCGAGGCACAGGGGCTGGTGCGCGAGGCGATGATCTACGCCAACGTCATCGGCTGCGACCTGGGCCCGAAAATCACCCCCATCGGCAGCCTCGCCACGTTGCTCTGGCTGCACGTGCTGGAGCGCAAGGGCCTGCGCATCACCTGGGGGTATTACTTCAAGGTCGGCGTGCTGCTGACCCTCCCGGTTCTGCTGGTCACCCTTTCGGCCCTGGCCCTGCGCCTGAGCCTCTGACAGCCGCCCAAAGCGGCAGGAGCCCCCCATGCGAGTCCTGTTCATGTGCACGGCCAACAGTTGCCGCAGCATTCTTTCCGAAGCCCTGTTCAACCATCTGGCGCCCGAGGGGTTTGCGGCGGTCAGCGCCGGCAGCTTCCCCAAGGGCCAGGTGCTGCCACGTAGCCTGTCGACCTTGCAGCAGGCCGGCATCGCCACCGACGGCCTGTACAGCAAGGGCAATGACGCCTTCGCCGACAACCCGCCGGATATTGTCATCACCGTCTGCGACAAGGCGGCCGGTGAAAGCTGCCCGGTGTATTTCGGCCCGGCGCTCAAGGCCCATTGGGGGCTGGCGGACCCGTCCGATGTGCGCGGTGAAGAGGCAGCGATCGACGCCGCGTTCCGCGCCACCCTGGCGCAGATCGAACAGCGCTGCGCAGCCTTCTTCGCACTGCCCTTCAACCACCTCAGCCGCGATCAGCTCAAGACCGAGCTCGATCGCATCGGCACGCTTTAAGGAGGCCCCATGTCCGAGCACCTGCCTAACCTGGATTTGCGCCTGTTCGATGGCGCACCCACTTCGACGCCAGACGAGCACAAGCCGCGCATCCTGTTGCTCTACGGTTCCACCCGCGAGCGCTCCTTCAGCCGGCTGCTGGTCGAAGAAGCCGCGCGCCTGCTGGAGCATTTCGGTGCCCAGACGCGGATCTTCAACCCCTCCGGCTTGCCCTTGCCCGACGATGCCCCGGTGGACCATCCCAAGGTCCAGGAACTGCGGAAGCTGGTGCTGTGGTCAGAAGGCCAGGTCTGGTGTTCGCCAGAACGCCACGGGGCGATGTCGGCGGTGTTCAAGGCACAGATCGACTGGGTTCCGCTGGAGCTCGGCGCGGTGCGTCCGACCCAGGGCAAAACCCTGGCAGTGATGCAGGTCTGCGGCGGCTCCCAGTCGTTCAACGTGGTCAACCAGTTGCGCGTGCTCGGGCGCTGGATGCGCATGTTCACCATCCCCAACCAATCCTCGGTGCCCAAGGCCTACATGGAGTTCGACGACGCCGGGCGGATGAAGCCTTCGCCGTTCTACGACCGGGTGGTGGATGTGATGGAAGAGCTGGTGAAGTTCACCGTGCTGCTGCGCGACCGGCAGGCGTTTCTGGTGGACCGTTATTCCGAGCGCAAGGAAAGCGCCGAGCAATTGATGGCCCGGGTCAACCAGCGTTCAATCTGAGGGGCGCAACAGCCCATTTGCAGCCTGCGCCGACAAAAGCCTGTGAACCCGGATTTCAAGAATGGGTTTGGGCAGGCGCACGCTGGCTTGCAAAACACTCGCTGGTGCCGCATTGATTCGCTGATTGCGCATCATCGTTGGCGAGCTTCGCTGGCAAGCCAGCTCCTACGGAGGAACCAGACCACCGTAGGGCAAAAAGCCGCGCTCAAACCTTGAACCGTGCCACCAGCCGGTTCAATTCGATCGCCAGATTGGCCATCTCCCCGCAGGCGCTGGCCGTCTGGCTGGCCCCCGCCGAGCTCTGGATCGACAGCTCGCGAATGCTGGTCAGGTTCTGATCCGCCTCGTGCGCCACCTGGGCCTGCTCTTCCGAGGCGGTGGCGATCAGCAAGTTGCGTTCGTTGATCTGGGTAATGGCCTGGGCAATCTGCTTGAGGGACAGGTCGGCGTTGCGCGCCACGGAGATTGAGCTGCTGGCCATCTCGGCGCTGACGTTCATGGCGCTCACCGCGTGGGTCGAGTCGGCCTGGATCGCGCTGATCATCTGTTCGATTTCCTGGGTCGATTGCTGGGTGCGGTGGGCCAGGGCCCGCACTTCATCGGCCACCACCGCAAAGCCGCGGCCCTGCTCGCCGGCGCGGGCGGCTTCGATGGCGGCGTTGAGGGCCAGCAGGTTGGTCTGCTCGGCAACGGCGCGAATCACTTCCACCACTTTGCTGATGTCCTGGGCGCGGCTGGACAGCGCCTTGACCTGCTCGCCAGTGCTGGCCACGTTGCCAGCCAGGCCTTCGATGGCCTTGAGGGTCTGGGCCACGTTCTCGATACCGGAACGGGTGAACTCCATGGATTCGCGGGACGACTGGGCGGCGGCTTCGGCGTTGCGGGCCACTTCGTCCACCGCCGCGCTCATCTCAGTGACAGCGGTGGCTGCCTGGCTGACTTCGTCGTTCTGGCGCACCAGCCCGCGGCTGGCGTCTTCGGTCACTGCGGTCATTTCTTCCGAGGCCGAGGCCAGCTGGGTGGAGGAGTCGGCAATGTGGGCAATGGTTTCCCGCAGGTTGCTCTGCATCTTGGCCAGGGCGGCCAGCAGGCGGCCAGCTTCATCGCGGCCACTGACGCCGATCTCCCGGGACAGGTCGCTGCCGGCAATGCGCTCGGCCACCGCCAGGGCATCGCCGATGGGCGCGGTGATGCTGCGGGTCAGCACGGTGGCCAGCACCACGGTGAGCACCACCGTCACCCCCATCAACACCAGCACCAGCGTCAGGCCGCTGCTGTACACCGACGAGGCGGTGAGCCCCGCCTGCCTGGCCCCCTCATCATTGAAGTCCGAGAGCTTGTCCATCTTCTCTTGCATGATGTTGGCCATCGGGCTGATGCGGGTGTTGATCAGGGTGATGGCCGCCGCGTTGTCACCGCTGCGCAGCAACGGCTCCAGCTCGTCCAACAGCTTGAAGTAGGCCTGCACGTCGTTCGCCACCGCCTGGTACAGCTCGTGCTCTGCCGGCCCGGTGATCAGGGGGACGTACTGGCTGATGGTGTTCTGCAGGGTGCTTCGATAACCGCTCAAGGAGGCGATGCGGGTCTGGCGCTGTTGTTCGTCGGTGGTCACGGTGATGCGGATGCTTTCCAGACGCAGGCGCAAGATGCCGGTCTTCATCTTGCCGATCTCGCGGATGCTGGCCATCCAGTTGGTCTCGACATCCTGCTCGGAGTCTCGCAACTTGCTCATTTGCAGCACCGCGACAATGCCCAGGACGAACACCACCAGGACAATGAGCGAGAAAAAGGCGGCAGACCTTGGAGCAAGATTCATTGTCCTGACGTTCATCATCTATCCCTCTAATAGAATGGTCGGTGCTTCCCTGCTGTCATTCCACGCTATCGACTGAGTGTCACAGAGCTGCAAACAACCCGACGACCAGGTTAGCGGCCTACCCGGCCCGGCAACGTCGATACTCACTCGGGTCAATCCGGCCTCGCCGTCCTCCTGCGCCCATGAACCACCCCCTGGGCGGGTAAGCATCAGTTAAGTCGAATAACGCGGCCCGCGCCGTCTCGATTCTTCCGGGCAATGGCACCTGGAGCCCGGCGTCTATCCAGGGGAGCCTACCAAGCCATAGCAGATAATGGCATTTTGTCACCACCGTCGATCCGACCGCTCTTGAAAACCGCTCGCCGCCGCTTGATCAGGTTGCGCCTGAACGGGGCAAGCCCCGGCAAACCCACCTAGATCTCGCCCCCGCGCCGAACGGCGACTGCCCACTGACGAAATCAGCCGCCACGGCATACACTGTCGCCCCCCACGTTCTGAAGGATCAGCCATGTCCATCACCAATCCAAAAGTCATCGATATCTGGGCCATCCCCAAATCCGAGCCCGACAGCCTGCTGTTGATCATGGTCGACCCTCTCGAATGAGGTGACGAAGCGGCACACAGCGAACACTTGCTCCTGCTGCAAGAGAAGATCAACACCTACATCACCTTCATCGAAAGTGAAGAGATCTACAGCGAAATTCCCGATGCCCGCGGCAAGCACCTGATTGTCCGGGTACTGGGTTTGCACCAGCTGCCCGAGCAAGTCGATTGGTTTTTCAAACGCATTACCGAGATCCTCAACGAGCCTGGCATTGGCTTCGATTTCGAGCTGAAAGTGAACGAAGAGGCTCCCAGCCTGTAGCTCGTACCCTGCCCTGCGCTCATGCATTCCTACGAGCTTGAGATCGGTATGCGCGTGGGCGGCAAACACGAAAACGCACTGCAGATCCTCAAGTTACTGCTGCTGGATTCGATCAACGAAGACTTTTTCCTGAAGTGAGGGGCAGGCGCCTGCCTTTGCGCTCGACGGATGGTGTCGCCGCCAAAGAACGGTTATTTTGCAGCCCCCCGTTCAGCGGGAGCATTACTCACACCTCAACACAAGGAGTTGCAATGGGCGTCTCGCTCCCCCTCTGGCTCATTCTCACGGCAATGACCGCTTACGCTGCCAGTACACGTGGGCGCTCGGGGCCAAGATGGTTTGCAATCGGGCTGTTCTTTCCTGGCGTCGCCCTGATTGCCGTGCTGTTGATGCCACGGCAGGCAAAGACTGGCGTTGATGCGCTGGTGCATGAGGATCTGCGCCCTTGCCCTGCCTGCACCCAGGACATCAACGCCAGCGCCTCACGCTGCAAGCGCTGCGGCGCCGAAGTGGAGCCTATCGCCTTGAGGGATCGCAGCGGTTGGGTAGCGCGCATCAGCGCTCAAACCGATGAAGAGTTTGAACGCCTGGCTGCACAGATGGGGCTAATCGACATCCCCACCATTCTCGATGAGCCACCGCACCTTTTTGCCGGCCCGTTCGAAGAAAAGGCCGAGGCACAGAACACACTCAACTACCTGAAGTCCGAGCATGGCCTGGATGGACTGGTGACCTGGCGCTCAGTGACCCGGTAAATGAAATGCTTGCAAGCCGACCTCGTTAAGGATCAGACGTGTCCATCACCAATCCAAAAGTCATCGATTTCTGGGCAATTCCCAAAGACCCGCCCAACAGCCTGTTGCTGGTGATGACCGACCACCTCGAATGGGGCAACAAGGCGGAACAAGGCGAACACCTGCTCTTGCTGCAAGAGAAAATCAACAGTTACATCGCCTTCATCGAAGGTGGCCAGATCTACACCGAGATCCCCGGCGCTTATGGCAAGTACCCGATCATCCGGGTCGTAGGCTTGTATGAATTGCCCGCGCAAGCCGAGTACTTCATGGCCCGCGTGACCGAAACCCTGAATGACGTGGGCATTGGTTTTGAGTTCGAGCTCAGGATCGACGAGAAGATTCGCAACATGTAGCCGGGCCGGGCACGGCGCGGCCTCAGGCAGGCTTGATCAGCGCCCGGTTGAGGGCAATCACATCCACATGCTCCTGGTGCGAGAAGTGCTCGATCACGTCTTGCAGGTGCACATGTTCCAGGCCATTGGCCGCCATGTCGGCTGAAGCCTTGGTCAGGAACTCACCCAGCGCCCTGAGCGTGTCCGGCTCGGCGAGAACGGTCAGCAGCCTCCCTCAGCCCTCTTTCTGCAACCGCGCAATCAAGGTGTCGATAAAGAACGCCAGGCTTTCCGGCAACACCCGCTTGGGCATGGTCAGCACCTGAATGTCACGGTCCCCCAAGCGCGGGTTGGACAGCGGCACCGACACCAGCCCATCCATCCCCCGCCCCTCACCACTGATGGCGCTGGCAAAGGCCACCGTATCGGACTGGCGCACAAACTCATGCAGGGCCCCGGAGAAGTTACAGGTCATCACCTGATCGAAGCTCAGGCCGTCCATCTGGCACACCAGGTCCAGCAGTTGCCGCTGGGTGGTGCCTTTGGGCGTCAAGGCCACGGGAAACGCCTGCACCTGCTCCAGTGACAGCACCCCGGCGCTGGCCAGCGGATGCCCCACGCGCATCAGGGCGCGAATCGGCGAGCGGATTGAATAGCACACGTTGACTCCCTCCACCGGCTCGGTGCTGAAAGTCAGCCCCACGTCCGCCTCGCCCCGGCGAATGCGCTGCACGCACTCGTGGGGCGAGATCACGTCCAGGCGGTACTCGGCTCCGGGCCGCAGGCGGTAATGCTCCAGCAGCACCCGCGGCAGGAAATACCGCGACAGGCCCTCGGTGGATACCAGGCGGATGACCTTGGCCCCCGGATACCCCTCGCCCCGCAGCTCGGCGAGGATGTTCTCCTGTTCCAGCCAGGTGCGCCGGGCGTGTTCGGCCAGGGCTTCGCCAGCAGCGGTGAGTTGCATGCCCCGCGGGCGCCGCTCGAACAGCGCCACGCCAACGCTCTCTTCCAGCAGGGCGATCTGCCGGCTCACCGCGCTGGGGGCGATGTGCAAACGCTCCCCCGCCGCCGCCAGGGAGCCGGCATCGATCACCGCCAGAAAATACCGATAGTCCATGTGAATCCCCTTGCCAGGCATCCAATTTTTAGAATCATGCCTTCAAAAAACAGCAATATACAGATGCCTTTGCCAACTCCACCATGGGCCCGTTCCCCTTGCCCGACCGGAGTTGCAATGACCAAGCAAGCTGCCCTCGCCGGCGTTCGCCAGTACCTGGACGACGGCCACTTTGAACAGGACCTGCGACGCCGGGTGGCGTTTCGCAGTGACAGCCAGGACCCGGCCCACGCCAGCGAGTTGCCGCGCTACCTGCTGGAGGAAATCCAGCCGCTGCTGCAGCGCCTGGGCTTCGACTGCCACATGCTGGCCAACCCCGAGGCCGGCGGGCCGTTCCTGATTGCCACGCGCCTGGAAGACCCGGCCCTGCACACGGTGCTCAGCTACGGCCACGGCGATGTGGTGCCGGGTTACGCCGAGCAGTGGCGCGCGGGCCTGAATCCCTGGCAACTGACCCTGGAGGGTGAACGCTGGTACGGCCGTGGCACCGCCGACAACAAGGGCCAGCACAGCATCAACCTGACCGCCCTGGAGCAAGTGCTCAAGGCCCGCGACGGGCGCCTGGGTTTCAACCTCAAGCTGCTGTTCGAGATGGGCGAGGAAGCCGGTTCCCCGGGGTTGCGCCAGCTGTGCCAGGAGCAGCGTGAATTGCTGCGGGCCGATGTGTTTATCGCCTCCGACGGCCCACGGCTGAATCAGGCCCGGCCGACGCTGTTCCTCGGCTCCCGCGGCTCGGCGCAGTTTCGCCTGGAGGTCAACACCCGGGACAAGGGCCTGCACTCGGGCAACTGGGGCGGGGTGATGAGCAACCCCGGCGTGGTACTGGCCAACGCCCTGGCCAGCCTGGTGGACCAGAACGGCCGCATCCGCTGCCGCGAACTGCTGCCGGCGAACATTCCCGACAACGTGCGCGCCGCCATCGCCGACCTGGAGATTGACCGCGACTCCCTGGGCCGCCCGCTGGACGAACACTGGGGCGAGCCGGGGCTGACCCTGGGCGAGCGCCTGTTCGCCTGGAACACCCTGGAAATCCTCGCTTTCAGCACCGGCAATCCGCAAAAGCCGGTGAACGCGATTCCACCCCGGGCCGTGGCCTACTGCCAATTGCGCTTTGTCCTCGGCACGCCCTGGCAGCAGCTGGAAAGCCTGCTGCGTGCGCACCTGGACCGCGAAGGTTTCAGCCAGGTGGAGGTCATCATGGAGCGCTGTTCCCCGGCCACCCGCCTGGACCCGGACAACCCCTGGGTCCGCTTCGCCAAAGCCTCCATCGGCAACAGCAGTTCACAACGCCTGGCCCTGCTGCCGAACCTGGCGGGCACCCTGCCCAACGACATCTTCGCCGACGTGCTGGGGCTGCCGACCCTGTGGATTCCCCACTCCTACCCCGGCTGCTCACAGCACGCCCCGGACGAACACCTGCTGCTGCCGGTGATTCGTGAAGGCCTGGAGATCATGACGGCCCTGTTCTGGGACCTGGGGGACCTGCCCCGGGCCTGAGGCCGTCGCTTACCCCGCCCGACGCTGCTCGGGCACCTGTCGCTCAAAATCCAACAATAAGCAGGAGCGTCCTGTATGACAGCGTTAGCCACCACCTCGACCCAGGTCGAACCCAAAGCTTTATGGAAACCCATAGGCGCCGCCTTGATCGGCAACACCCTGGAGTGGTTCGACCTGTCGATCTACGCCTACTTCGCCCTGACCATAAGCCAGGTGTTCTTTCCCACGGCCGACCCGACCTTCTCCCTGCTGCTGGCCTTTGCCACCTTCGGCATCTCGTTCCTGATCCGCCCCCTGGGCGCGGCGGTCCTGGGCTCCTACGCCGACCGTAAGGGCCGCAAGAAAGCCCTGACCCTGTCGATCCTGATCATGCTGGCGGGCACCCTGCTGATCGCCATCATGCCCAGCTACGCCACCCTGGGCCTCGCCGCGCCGATCGGCATCCTCCTGGCCCGGCTGCTGCAAGGCTTCTCCGCCGGCGGCGAATTCGGCACCTCCACCGCCTTCATGCTGGAGCACGCGCCAGCGCGCACCCGGCACTTTGTCGCCAGCCTGCAATTCGCCAGCCAGGGCTTTGGCGTGGTCATCGCCTCGACCTTCGGCTACTTCCTGACCAAGCACCTCGATGCCCAGCAGATGCTCGACTGGGGCTGGCGAGTGCCGTTTTTCTTCGGCCTGCTGCTGGGCCCGGTGGGCCTGTACATCCGCCGCACGGTGGACGAGTCACCGGACTTCAAGGCCAGCGAACCGGGGGAACGCCCATTGCGCGAAGTGCTGATCAGCCAAAAGACCCTGCTGCTGATCGCCATGGGCACCCTGGTGGTGTCCACCGCCTCGAACTACATGATCCAGTACATGCCCTCCTACGCCGCCACCCGCCTGGACATTTCCCAGTCCTCGGGCTTTTTGGCGACCCTCACCGGCGGCCTGATCCTGACCTTCGTCACGCCCATCGTCGGCTACCTGTCCGGCCATATCGGACGCCTGAAAATCATGCTGACAGCGGCGGTGCTCTACGCCGTGGCGATCCTGCCCGCGTTCTTCTGGCTCAACAGCCGCCCCAGCGCCAGCTCCCTGCTGCTGGTGGTGGCACTGATGGCCCTGATCAAGGCGGTGTACTTCGCCCCCCTGCCATCGCTGATGGCGGACATCTTCCCCGTGCGCACCCGGGTCACCGGCATGTCCCTGAGCTACAACCTGGGGGTCACGATCTTCGGCGGTTTTGCACCGGTGATCGCTACCGGATTGATTGCCCTGACCGGCTCACAGCTGGCACCGAGTTTCTACCTGATGCTGGCGGCAGCGTTGAGCGTCGTAGCCCTGTTGATGGCGCGCAAAAAACTCGGAATGACCTGAGAGAGGGCCAAGCCAAACGCCGTGTAGGAGCCGGCTGCCGGCGAACAGGTCCTTGGGCCTTGCAGCGTCTGGACGGGCGCCTTCGCTGGCAAGCCAGCTCCTACTGCACCGGCAAGAAATTCATCAGCAGCAGGCTCTGCGCGTAATTGAACCCCACCCGCCGGTAGCGCTCATCGAGAATCTGCGTGAGCAAATCCAGGCGCGCGACGATCTTGCCGAACTCCACGGCAAAACTCAGGTTGCTGCCCTCCTCGGAAATCTCGTTGGAGAACAGCAACAGCACCCCATTGGCATCCTGGCGCTGGCTCAGCAGCCAGGTGGCCTTCTCGATATTGCGCGCGGCGTTGCTGATGAACTGCGGGTCGATGCTGTCGGTCATGTAGAACTCGGTGCGCCCGCCATGGGCGGTCACCAGCATGCTGCCAATGGCATAGATAAAGGCGCCGACCCGATCGCCCTCAAACTCCGGGCTCAGGGAATAGCTCAGGGCCGCCAGGTCGCGGCGATCCCCCAGGGCCGGCAGCGGCTGGCGCTTTTCAATGGCATTGCGGATCTCGCGCTGGGCCGTGGTGCCATCGGGGAACCCCGATTTGCGCCACTGGCTGGGGTTGCGCAGGTAGAGCTTGCCCATCAGCAGGTACAGGCTCTGCAGGTTGTCGCGCATGCCGATGGTGGCCATGCGATCGACGCTGGTCTGGAAGAATTCGTCAGGCTTGCCTTCACGAAACTGTTTGGCCAGATCGCGCCCTTGCTGCTGGGTGCAGGCCGTGGCGCCGAGCATCAACAGCGCCGCCAGGAACAGGCGCGCAAAGCGGGTTTGCATCATGCAAGAAGAGGGAGCGTAGGCCATCGGCACCGGGTCGACATTCACGGGCTGCGGCGGGGATCGGCGCGGCCAGGCCTGGTGATAGAACGCAAAACGGTAAAAAAGTGCGATGGCCGCCGCCGGCCATCGCCAAAGAGCGCCCCTTAAGGGCGTCGCAACTGACCGGGGGAAACAATGATCTTGACGTTGTGTTCCTTGTTGTTGACCAGTTCCTCGAAGCCCTGGCCGACAATCTCTTCCAGCTGGATGCGCCCGGTCACCAGGGGCGAAATATCCAGCCGGCCATCGGCGATAAAGGCGATTACATCGGCGAATTCACCGTTGTAGGCCAGGGCCCCCAGCACCGTTTTCTCGGTGGCCACCAGCTCGAAGAAGTTGAACTCGCTGGGCTCTTCGAAAATCCCCACCATTACGCACTTGCCGGCCTTGCGGATCAGGTCGATGGCCAGTTTTGCGGTGTGCTTGTTGCCGATGCATTCAAAGCTGACATCGGCCCCCAGCCCGCCGGTCAGGCGCTTGACCTCGGCCAGGGCGTCGCATTCCTTGGGATCGAGCACGTGGGTTGCGCCCACTTCCAGGGCCTTGGCCTTGCGCGCGCCGGACATTTCCAGGGCGATCACCTGGGCCGCGCCGGCGGCCTTGGCGCACATGATGGTGCACAGGCCGATGGTGCCGGCACCGACCACCACCACGTTCTGCCCCAACAGGCTGCCGGCTTTTTTCACCGCGTGCATGCCCACCGCCAACGGCTCGATCAAGGCCCCGGCCTCGGCAGGAAAGTTGGCCGGCAAGGCGTACAGCAGGTTGGCCGGCACGTTGACCAATTCGGCGAAGGCGCCGTTGTTCATCAGCCCGGTAAAGGCCAGGTTTTCGCAGATGTTGTACAGGCCGTGGGTGCAGTAGTAGCAGGTGCCGCAGTGCTGGCAGGCGTCGGCGGCCACCGGCTGGCCAACGCTGAAACCCTGGACCCCTTCGCCCAGGGCGACGATTTCGCCGCAGAACTCGTGGCCGAGGATGCACTGGCCCTTGATCCCGGTCAGCGGGTGCGGTGCGTCCACCGGAATGAACACCGGCCCGGCCACGTATTCGTGCAGGTCGGAGCCGCAGATGCCGCACCAATCGACGCGGATCTGCACCCAGCCGGCAGGCGGCGCGTCGGGCAGCGGTACGTCTTCGACGCGGATATCGTGGCGGCCGTGCCAGACCGCGGCACGCATGCTGGGAACAGGCTTGAGGGAAACACTCATCTTGGCTTCTCCTTATTCTTGTAGAGCTGCGACGGCCCCCTGGCCGCCGCAGAACACCTCAGTGCTGCTGGATAAAGTCGAGGATCAGGCGGTTGACCTGCTCCGCCGCTTCCATCTGCAGCATGTGCCCCTGCCCCGGCAGCACCTCGATCTGCGCCTTGAGATCGGCGCTGTGGCTCACCGGAATGATCCGGTCGTCGCTGCCCCAGATCACCAGCACCGGCTGCGGGCCGTCCTGCACCACCGGGCGCAGGTCAGCCTGCTGGCGGCCGTCGGCAAACAGGTTGCCGGCCAACTGCCCGAGGGCCACTTGCACACCTTCCAGGCGCTTGTACTTGAGCATGTCGTCGAGCATCTGCCGGTTCACCAGCTCGGCGTTTGAGAACAACTGCACCAGCTGCGGCTTGAGCGCATTGCGGTTGCTGGCCTCGACAAAACCTTGCAGGTAGTCGCCGTTGATCTCAGCGCCCAGCCCGGCGCTGCCGATCAGGGTCAGGGTGCGCACGCGGTCTGGCGCCAGCCGCGCGGTGTTGAGGGACACCGCGCCGCCCATGGAGTGGCCCACCAGATGGGCCACGGGAATCGCCAGGTGATCCAGCAGCGCCAGCAGCACTTCGCTCAACTCATCCAGGTCGCCCCGTTGCAGGGCCTTGGTCGACTCACCGTGGCCCGGCAGGTCGAGGGCGATCACCCGGCGCCCGGCGGCCAGGGCTTCGTGGTTGAACAGCCAGTTGTTGAGGTCGCCGCCAAAGCCGTGCACCAGCAGCAGCGGCGTACCGCCTTCACCGCGCTCGAAATAGCGGATCAGGCGGCCGCCCAGTTCGACCTTCTGCGGCGCCGGGCCGCTGTCTTCATCGGCGCTGTCGCCGGGCACGAAGCTGGCCTGGAACTGCTCGATCACCGCGTCGATCTCGGCGTCACTGGCCTCGCCTTCGACCACGATGCCCAGCAGCGCGCCCACCGCCAGGGTCTCGTCCTGGCGGGCGATCTGCCGACGCAGGATGCCGGAGAACGGCGCCTCGACGCTGCTGGAGATCTTGTCGGTCTCCACGTCCAGCACTTCATCGCCCTTGCTGATGCTCTGGCCTTCTTCCTTGAGCCAGGCATCGACCCGGCCCTCGGTCATCGACAGGCCCCACTTGGGCATGGTCAGGGTATGGATCTGGCTCATCAGCGGCTCCACTCGATCACAGTGAGCACGGCTTTCTCGATCTTCGCCGCGTCGGGGATGTACAGGTCTTCCAGGGCATCGGAGAACGGCACTGGGGTGTGGGGCGCGGTGACCATTTCAATCGGCGCCTTGAGGGAGGCGAAGGCTTTTTGCGCCACCAGGGCCGAGATGTCGGTGGCCATGGAGCAGCGCGGGTTGGCTTCGTCGATCACCACCAGGCGCCCGGTCTTCTCCACGCTTTCCAGGATGCTGTCTTCATCCAGCGGGCTGGTGGTGCGCAGGTCGATCACCTCGCAGTCGATGCCGCGCCCGGCCAAGCTGCGGGCCGCCTCCAGCGCGGTGTTCACCGTGCGCCCGTAGGACACCAGGGTCACGTCCTTGCCGTCACGCAGGAAGTTGGCCTCGCCGAAGGGAATCGCGTAGGACTCCTCCGGTACTTCGCCCTGCAGGCTGTAGAGCAGCTTGTGCTCGCAGAAGATCACCGGGTCGTTGTCGCGGATGGCCTGGATCAGCAGGCCCTTGGCGTCGTAGGGCGACGAGGGGCAGACCACTTTCAGCCCGGGGATGTGGGTCCACAGCGAGGTGAGCATTTGCGAGTGCTGGGCCGCGGCGCGCAGGCCGGCGCCGACCATGGTGCGGATCACCAGCGGGGTCTGGGCCTTGCCGCCGAACATGTAGCGAAACTTCGCCGCCTGATTGAGGATCTGGTCCAGGCAGCAGCCGGCGAAGTCGACGAACATCAGCTCGCACACCGGGCGCACGCCACGGGTGGCGGCGCCGACTGCGGCGCCGACGTAGCCGATCTCCGACAGCGGGGTGTCCAGCACCCGCCCGGGGAATTGATGGTAGAGGCCCTTGGTCACCCCGAGCACGCCGCCCCAGGCGTCGTTGTCGCCGGGGGCGCCGGCGCCGCCCGCCACGTCTTCGCCCATGATGAACACGCTGGGGTCGCGGCGCATTTCCTGGGCCAGGGCTTCGTTGATGGCCTGCTGGTAACTGATTTTTCTCGCCATGATGGTGGTCTCTTGTTGTTCTATGGGGCGTTATGGATAAGCGACGTAGACGTCGCTGAGCAGGTCGGCGGGGCTCGGCTTGGGGTCGGTCTTGGCCTTGCGCACCGCGTCTTCGATCAGCGCTTCCACATCCGCATCGATCTGGTCCAGCTGGCTGGCCTGCACCAGGCCCGAACGGGTGGTGCGCTCGCGGAACTGCATCAGGCAGTCGTTGTGCTCGCGGTAATGCTTGACCTCGTCGGGGGCGCGGTAGGTCTGGGCGTCGCCCTCGAAGTGGCCGTAGTAGCGGGTCAGCTTGACCTCGATCAGCGACGGCCCCTCCCCGGCCCGGGCCCGCTCCACGGCGGCGCCGGCAGCTTCGTGCACGGCGAAGAAATCAAAGCCGTCCACCGTCACCCCGGGCATGCCGAAACCGGCGGCGCGGTCGGCGATGTGGTCGCACGCCACCGACCAGTTGGAGGCCGTGGCTTCGGCGTAGCCGTTGTTCTCGGCGATGAACAGGCACGGCAGGTTCCACACCGAGGCCATGTTCATGGCTTCGAACACCGCGCCTTCGTTGGAGCCGCCGTCGCCGAAGAACACCACCGACACACCGTCGGTGCCTTGCAGCCGGGCGGCCAGGGCCGCGCCCACCACCAGCGGCGCGCCGGCACCGACGATGCCGTTGGCGCCGAGCATGCCCTTCTCGAAATCGGCGATGTGCATGGAGCCGCCCTTGCCCTGGCAGACCCCGGTCTTCTTGCCGTAGATCTCCGCCATCATCCCGTAGACGTCCACGCCCTTGGCGATGCAATGGCCGTGGCCACGGTGGTTGGAGGCGATGCAGTCGTCGTCGCGCAGGTGGGCCATGACCCCGGCGGCCGAGGCTTCTTCCCCGGCATAGAGGTGGACGAAACCGGGGATCTCGCCGGTAGCGAATTCCACGTGCAGGCGTTCTTCGAATGCGCGGATAGTGCGCATCACCCGGTAGGCGTGGAGCAACTGGTCAGTGGTCAGGGGTGTCGACATTTTTATTCTCCAGGGTGTCTTCGGACTGAAGGTTCACGGGGTGTTGCCGGTGATCGCGGTCGATGGCCAGCAGGCGCTGGCGCGCCGCGTGTTCCAGGACCGCGTTGACGTCGATGCTCATCGGGCCGCCGGCATCCAGGGTGACCGTGGGCCGGTCGTGGGGGTTGAACTCGATCTCGCGCTCGCCATCCAGGGCCAGGGTGCCGGCGTTCAGGCACAGGGGCTGGGGCACATCGGGTTGCAGGTAGCCGGCCTCCAGCACCCCGCAGCCCTGCAACAGGCCGGGGGCCAGGGGCACCAGCAGCGCTTCGGGGGATTGCGGGTCCAGGCGCATCCAGGCGCCGTGGGGTTCCTGGCGGGTGACCGGCAGCCACAGCCCGCAGAGCGCGGAAATGCCAATGGACTGCGGTTCGGCGAAGGTCACGAATACCTCGGCCAGATCACTGGCGCGGCTGATGGCCCGGGCACCGACAAAGGCCAGGGGCGACACCGCCACATCCACCAGGGCCACCTCGCAAAGGCCCCGGGACGGCTCGCGCACCAGCAGGCGCTTGTTGCGCCGCAGGGCGATCTCGGCGGGCACCCGGCCGCTGGCGTAGAGCCCGCCGGCCAGCCCGGCGCTGGTGGCTTCGCGCAGCTCCGGAAAGGCGTTGTTGGTGCCGGTGGACAGGGTCAGCAGCGGAATATCGCCGACCTCGGCGGCCACCGCCTTGTGGGTGCCGTCGCCCCCGAGCACGGCGATCAGCGACACCTCGCGCTCGGCCATCCAGCGCGCCGCCTGGCGGGTGTCTTCGACGCTCTGGCGCAGGGTCAGGTCGAGGAATTCCAGCGCCGGCCAGTGCTGCTCCCGGGCCTGGCGGCTGCGGCTGTTTTTCTGCACCGCGGCGGCGATGCCGGTCATGTCGGTGGGCATCAGCACCTGCTCGATGCCGGTGGCGCCAAAGGCCGCCAGCAAACGCTGGATCACCGAGACCTTGTCGGTGCTGGAGAACAGGCCGGCGTTGGCGGTCAGGCGACGCACATCACGGCCCGAAGCCGGGTTGGCGATGATGCCGACGGTCAGGGGGCGGCGGCTCATGGGCTCACCGCGGGCGGAGCACAGGCAGGAGAAAACATCGGGCACCTCGTTCTTATTCTTCGATGGGCCAGTCGGCGCGGGTTGCCAAGGACTGGTTGCCAAGGGCTAGAGCAAGGCCGGTGCCAGTTATGGAAAAACCGCTGCAAAGGCCCGTGTCAGAGCGGCTGTTGCACTCGCCTGCAGGTGTCGGGAAGCCCTACGCCTGAGACGTTGCATGTCAGGCTGCACGGGGCTTTGGCGAGATCCTGAGACGTTGCGTCTCAGCGCCCCCACGGCGCCGCCCGGTGCTTGTCGAGGGCCGCGGATCGGCGCTTAATGCGCCCACAACGATAAGAAGCTGCAACCGGAGGCCTCCATGCTTTCCGCACATTCCAAAGCCCATGTGGACTGCGTCAGCCGGGTCCTGAAAAACGCCGCGCACCTGCCCCAGGCGCCGGTGCCGAGCCTGATCCTCGATTCCTGGCGCCGCTCCATGGAGCAGCACCAACTGGACCCCGGCTCGCTGCAGGGGCCGCGCATCCTGTCGGAAAACGTGCTCAAGGAATGCCGCGAGCGTTCCGAGCTGTTCCTGCGCATCGCCAGCGAAGAAGTGGCGCGCCTGCATGGCCGGGTGCGCGACGCCGACTACTGCGTGCTGCTCACCGACGCCCAGGGCCAGACCATCGATTACCGGGTGGAGTCCACCCTGCGCAACGACTGCCGCAAGGCCGGGCTGTACCTGGGCACTTGCTGGTCGGAGGGTGAAGAAGGCACCTGCGGCGTGGCGGCGGTGCTCACCGCGCGCACGCCGATCACCGTGCACAAGCGCGACCACTTTCGCGCCGCGTTTATCGGCCTGACCTGCTCCGCCGCCCCGGTGTTCGACCCCCAGGGCGAGCTGCTGGGGGTGCTGGACGTCTCGGCGGTGCGCTCCCCGGATGACCGCCGTTCCCAGCACCTGATCCGGCAGATGGTGGTGCAGAGCGCGCGGGAGATCGAACAGGCATTCTTCATGAACAGCGCCCAGGGCTACTGGGTGCTGCGGGCCCATGCCAGCCCGGGCTATGTGGACAGCCAGCCGGATTACCTGCTGGCCTGGGACGACGACGGTTGCCTGCGCGCGCTCAACCCGGCGGCGCGCCATTACCTGCTGCGCCGCTATGGCCGCTTGCCACAGCACATCGCCCAGGTGTTCGACCCGCAACTGTTGCAGCGCGCCCGCGACGAAGCCCTGTGCCCCCTTTCCGATAACCTCCACGGCCGCCTGCAAGCGCCAAGGCGCCCGGCACAGCGCCCGCGCCTGAACCTGGCCGGAGAACCGCTGGACCCGCGGGTGGAACAGAGCCTGCGCCTGGCGGTGCGGGTCAAGGACCGCCACCTGCCGGTGCTGATCCAGGGCGAGACCGGTTCCGGCAAGGAAGTCTTCGCCCGCCAGCTGCACCAGGCCAGCCAGCGTCGGGACCGGCCCTTTGTCGCGGTGAACTGCGCGGCGATTCCCGAGAACCTGATCGAAAGCGAACTGTTCGGCTACGTGGCCGGGGCCTTTACCGGCGCTTCGAACAAGGGCATGCAGGGCCTGCTGCAACAGGCCGATGGCGGCACCCTGTTCCTCGATGAAATCGGCGACATGCCCCTGGCCTTGCAGACCCGCCTGCTGCGGGTGCTGGCCGAGGGTGAAGTGGCGCCGCTGGGGGCCGCGCAACGCAAGGCGGTGGATATCCAGGTGATCTGCGCTACCCACCGCGACCTGGAAGCGCTGGTGGCCGAGGGCAGCTTTCGCGAGGACCTGTATTTCCGCCTCGGCGGCGCGCGCTTTCAGTTGCCGCCGCTGCGCGAACGCAGCGACCGACTGGCGCTGATCACCCGGATTGTCGAAGAGGAATCCAAGCGCTGCGGTGCGCCGGTGCAACTGGGCAATGCGGCACTGGAATGCCTGCTGGGCTACCGCTGGCCGGGCAACGTGCGGCAATTGCGCCATGTGCTGCGCTACGCCTGCGCGGTGTGCGAAGGGCCGCTGATCCAACTGCATGACTTGCCCGAACAACTGCGCGGCGCCGAGGCCGAAGGCGCCCTGCCCGCCCTGGAAACCGCCACCAGCCCCGAGCGCCAGGCCCTGCTGGACGCCCTGGTGCGCCACCGCTGGAAGCCCGTGGCGGCGGCCAAGGCCCTGGGCATTTCCCGCGCCACCCTGTACCGCCGCGTGCAGCAGCACGGCATCCAGATGCCCGGCCGCAGCAACCGACCGTAGGAGCCGGCTTGCCGGCGAACAGGCTCTTGGATGGGGCGGTGAGCTTGCGGGCGCCTTCGCTGGCAAGCCAGCTCCTACCGGGGGCCGTGTGATGGGGTGAAATCTGTAGGAGCCGGCTTGCCGGCGAACAGGCCCTCGGATGGGGCGGTGAGCTTGCGGACGCCTTCGCTGGCAAGCCAGCTCCTACGGGGGGCCGTGTGATGGGGCGAAATCCGTAGGAGCCGGCTTGCCGGCGAATGGGCCCTCGGATGGGGCGGTGATCTTGCGGGCGCCTTCGCTGGCAAGCCAGCTCCTACCGGAGGCCGTGTGATGGGGTGAAATCTGTAGGAGCCGGCTTGCCGGCGAATGGGCCCTCGGATGGGGCGGTGAGCTTGCGGACGCCTTCGCTGGCAAGCCAGCTCCTACGGGGGGCCGTGTGATGGGGCGAAATCTGTAGGAGCCGGCTTGCCGGCGAATGGGCCCTCGGATGGGGCGGTGAGCTTGCGGGCGCCTTCGCTGGCAAGCCAGCTCCTACGAGGGGCCGTGTGATGGGGCGAAATCCGTAGGAGCCGGGATGTCGTGGAGTCAGGCAGGGGCTGGCTGGAAACGGGCGCGGTAGCGCCCGGGGCTTTCGCCGGTCCATTTCTTGAACGCGCGGTGGAAGGCGCTGGGCTCCTGGAAGCCGGTGAGTTCGGCAATCTCGCTGATACTGACGCTGGTGCGGCGTAGCAGTTCGACGGCGACGCCGCGGCGTACTTCGTCCTTGATCTCCTGGTACGAGCCGCCCTCGCGCTCCAGGCGTCGGCGCAGGGTGCTGGCGCTCATCTGCACTTCGCGGGCGAAGGCTTCCAGGGTCGGCCACTGGCTGTAGTGGCTGCCCCGCAGGCGTTGGTGCACCTGGCGGGTCAGGCCGTGCTGGTTGCGAAAGCGGATCACCAGCCATTGCGGCGCGCTGCGTAGGAACACCTTGAGCGAGGCCAGGTCCTGGACCACCGGCAGGCGCAAGAAACGGCTGGCGAATTCGATCTCGGTGCGCCCGGCATTCCAGCTCAGGTTGCTGCCCCACAGCAGGGCATCGTCGCTGAGGCTCAGGCGTGAGTAACGAAAGTCAGCACGGTCGATGGGGATCCGCCGCCCGCCCAGCCAGCACAGCAGGCTGATGATCAGCACCAGCAGGGTTTCTTCGGCGTAGTGGCCGCGCAGCGGGTCGGCGCAGTGGCTGTCGAGGCTGATCACCGCACGCTTGCCCCGCAGGCTGAGGCTGGCGCCGACGTCGCGCAGGAACAGGCCGAAGTTGTTCAGGCACTGGCGCAGGGCTTTTTCCAGGTTGGGCTCCTGGATCAGCCCGCGGCAGATCAGGGCAAAGGCCCCCGGCGGCATGCCCCGGGAGTCGAGCTGGAAGAACTCGTCCTGCAACTCGCGGATCTGGATCAGCCACAGCGCGGCAAAGGCGCTGCCGGGCACCCGCGCCCGAGGCTGGTCGAGCAACGCCGGGTCAATGCCGGCCTCGCTCAGTACCGCCGCCAGCCGCGCCGGCTGCTCGCGCAGGGCGTGGGTCATCACCCGGACAAAATAGACCGCGACCGAATCCGTTTCACGCATGTAGAGGCTGTGCTCCCGTAGCTGGACCTATGGCAAAAAACGCCAGCACGCTTGACCGCTTTCGGCATAGGCCGGCCACCGCGCCGGGCTCTAGACTCGCGCTGGATAACGCGCTGTGCAAGGCAACCGCGCCATGCTCCGCGAAGGCCATGAACAAAGGAAGAGCTGAAGATGAATCTTGCGACTATCGGGGTGATCGGCGCCGGCACCATGGGCAACGGCATCGCCCAGGTCTGCGCCCAGGCGGGCTTTGACGTGACCCTGCTGGACATCGCCCAGGGCGCCCTGGAAAAGGCCCTGGCCACCATCGGCAAGAACCTCGACCGCCAGGTGAGCAAGGGCACCCTCGGCGAAGACGACAAGCTCGCCGCCCTGGGCCGGATCCGCATCAGCACCGACTACGGCGTGCTCAAGGATGCGCAACTGGTGATCGAAGCCGCCACCGAGAACCTCGACCTCAAGCTCAAGGTGCTGCAACAGATCGCCGCCCAGGTCAGCGCCGAGTGCGTGATCGCCTCCAACACCTCGTCGCTGTCGATCACCCAACTGGCCGCCAGCGTCAGCGCCCCCGAGCGGTTCATCGGCCTGCATTTTTTCAACCCGGTGCCGGTGATGGGCCTGATCGAGGTGATCCGCGGCCTGCAGACCAGCGACGCGACCCACGCCCTGGCCATGCATATGGCCGAGCGCCTGGGCAAGACCGCGATCACCGCCGGCAACCGCCCGGGTTTTGTGGTCAACCGCATCCTGGTGCCGATGATCAACGAGGCGATCCTGGTGTTCCAGGAAGGCCTGGCCAGCGCCGAGGACATCGACGCCGGCATGCGCCTGGGCTGCAACCAGCCGATCGGCCCGCTGGCCCTGGCCGACCTGATTGGCCTGGACACCCTGCTGGCGATCCTTGCAGCCTTCTACGACGGCTTCAACGACAGCAAGTACCGCCCCGCGCCGCTGCTCAAGGAAATGGTTGCCGCCGGCTACCTGGGGCGCAAGACCGGCCGGGGTTTCCATCACTATGGCTGAGCGCTGCTCACGCTTTGCCGAAAGCCGCGACAAGGCCCTGGAGCTGTTCGCCAGCAAGGGCTTCGGCCAGGTCGGCATGCGTGAGCTGGCGAGCCATCTGGGGCTGACCCCGGGCTCGCTGTACCACCATTACCCGAGCAAGCAGCACCTGTTGCTGGACCTGATCGAGGAGTTCTTCGATGAGCTGCACAGCACCCTCAAGCGCCTGCAACGGCGCAAGTTGCAGGGCGACTGCCTGCCGGCGCTGATCCGCGCCCACCTGAAGCTGCATCGGGAATTGCCGCGGCATTTCCGCCTGGTGGAGCGCGACAGCGGCTGCCTCAACCCCGACCAGCAACTGCGGGTCGGGCAATTGCGTGAGCGTTACGAGCAACAGCTGGTGCAGTTGCTGGGCACCCCGCCCGGCCTTGGCCCAGAGGCCCAGCGCGCCGCGGCCCATGCCCTGGCCAACCTGCTCAACAGCGCCCCCAGCTGGTTCAGCGAGCAACCGCTGGCCGAGCGTGAACGCGAAGCCCTGCTGGAAAACCTGCTGAGCGGCGCCATCGAGCGGCTGCTGGGTGGCGCGCCGCTGCGCAGCGCAGTGGCCTGAGCTTCAGCGCAGGTGCAGCGGGTCCACCAGGCCGGCAGCAATGGCCATGCCCACCAGTTCCGGCAGGTGCTCGGCCTGCATGCGTTTCATCACCCGTGAGCGATACAGGTCGATGGTCTTGATGCTGACCCCCAGTTGCTCGGCAATCTCGCGGTTGGTGTAGCCCTGCACCAGGGGCAGCAGCACGTCCTTCTCCCGTGGCGTCAGGCTGTCCAGCAGCGCCTGCACCCGTGCCTGCCCGGCACTCTGGCTCTGATGGTTGTCAGCGCGGCTCAGGGCCTGCTGCACGCTGTCCAGCAGCAGCTGCTCGTTGTAGGGCTTTTCAATGAAATCCACCGCCCCGGCCTTGAACGCGCGGACCACGATGGGCACGTCGGCGTGGCCGCTGACAAAGATCAGCGGCAGGCGGATATCGCGCTGGCGCAGCTCTTCCTGGACGTTCAGCCCGCCCATGCCGGGCATGCGCACATCCAGCAGCACGCAGGCATTGAGGCTCGGGTCGCAGTGTTCGAGAAACTCGCGGCCACTGGTGAAGGGCACCGCCTTGAGCCCCACCGATTCCAGGAGCCAGACGGTGGAGTCGAGCATGCCCGGGTCGTCGTCGACCACGTACACCAACTGCTGCGCCTCGCTTGTCATTGCCTTGCTCCTGTTGTCGGGTGGGAAGCTGAATCGGGATCGGCCGGGGCCGTGGCCGGCAACCGGCAGCACATCGTCAAGCCACGCTCCTGAAGCTGAGCCTGCAAGTCGCCACCAAAGCCTTCGACGATGCTGCGGCTCATGGACAATCCGAGCCCCAGGCCGTTGGCCTTGCTGGTGTAGAACGGGGTGAACAGCTGGGGCAGCTGTTCGGCGGACACTCCAGGGCCCTGGTCGCTGACGCTGATCCGCACCCCGCCTTCGGCCGCCGCTTCGGCGCGCAGCACAATGTGCGAGCCTTGCTGTGGATGCACTTCGCGATTGGCTTCGATGGCGTTGCGCAGCAGGTTCAGCAGCACCTGCTCCAGCAGCACCCGGTCGGCGTACACCGGCGGCAGATTATCCGCCAGCTGCAAGTCGATCGTCACCTGGCTAGCCTGGGCTTCCCAGGCACACAGGCGCACGGTTTCCCGGGCCACTTCGGCGAGGTCCAGGGCCTGTACCCGGCGCCCGCCCTTGCGCAAAAAGGCCCGCAGGCGCTTGATCACTTCGGCGGCGTGGGTCGCCTGCTCGGCAATCCGTTCCAGGCCCTGGGCCACCTTGCGGGCGGCGTCGGGCTGGGTGCCCAGGGCCTGCAAGTAGCGCTGGCTGGCATTGGCGTAATTGACCACTGCGGCCAGCGGCTGGTTGATCTCGTGGGCAATGCCCGAGGCCAGTTCGCCCAGGGTCACCAGCCGCGCGCTGTGGGCCAGTTCGTCCTGATGATGGCGCTGCTGGGCTTCGCGCAGTTCGCGCTCGCTCTGGTCGTGGGCCACCAGGGAATAGAAACGCTCGCCACTGGCCGCACGGTGGGCCAGGAGCATCAGCGAGACCGGCACCGAGGCGCCGCCGGCCGGGGGTTGCAGGCGTGTCTCGATGCTCCAGCGGCCGCTGTGTTCAGCGCGGCCCCAGCCTTCGCGTTGCAGGCTGTCGAGTACCGAAGCGCTGAGGATGGCCGCCAGTGGCGGCATTGCCTGCCCATCGTCGAGCCCCAGGGTGCGCCGGGCGGCCGGGTTGAGGTAGGTCACCGCACCGCCGGGCTGGATGAACAGCACCGGGTCGGGGTTGGCCTCCACCACTTCCGCCAGGCGCCGCTTGTTCTCTTCGGCCTGGACCCGGGCGGTGATGTCCCGGGACACCGCCACCACTTCCACCACGGTGCCGGTGTAGGTGTCGCGAATGCCGCGGCAGGCGGTTTCGAACCACAGGTAGTGGCCGTCGCGATGGCGGATGCGATAGGTCATGGTGTGGTAGCCGTCCTGCTCCAGGGCATCGCGGGTGCGCTGCATCAGCCCGGCCAGGTCCTGGCTGTGGAACAGGCTGCGGGCCAGCAGGCCTCGCAGTTGCTCGGGCCAGTAGCCCAAAAGGGTCCAGGAGGCCGGTGAGGCGTCGAGGAAGCTGCCGTCCGGGGTGTGCCGGGAAATCAGGTCGGTGGTGTTCTCGGTGATCAGCCGGTACAGGCGCCGGGCCTTGGCCGATTCGCGCTCGGCCCGGACCTGGGCCGTGGCTTCCTGGCAGCGCGCCAGCACCCGCTGGCGATGCGGATCGGGGATAAAGCTCCAGAGCAGGATGCGTTCGCCCCACTGGGCTTCCACCTGCTCGATGGCCCGCTGTTGCTGCAGGCAGGCCCGCACCAGCGCCGGGTGATTGATCGGCAGCAGGGCCGCGAGATCACCAGTGGCCGCATCGTCCAGCCACTGGCGCAGCGCCGGGTTGAGGTCCAGCGGCTGCGCCTGGGCGTCCAGCAGCAGGCTGGGTTGCGGGTCATGGCCCAGCCAGGGCGAGTCCGGCAACTGGCCTTCGCGCTGCAGGCGCAGCCAGTGACGCAGGTGGGTGGAGTCGGGCATGGTCGATCAGTCTCGCGGCCGGAAGGGTAGGTTCTTTTTATAGTATAACTACTATACAACTCAGGTAGTACTTCCATATCAATCGACAAACAGTATATAAAAGACCCCGGATAAGTCACCGAGCGCCTGCAAAAAGCCTCGGCCAATAGAGCTAATAATCAGCCACCGGGTACCCGAACCATGTCCATCTACGAGCAAGGCCTGGCGCCGACTGCCGTCAACCATATCGCCCTCTCCCCCCTGAGCTTCATCGAGCGCACCGCTGCGGTTTACCCCGAGTATCCGGCGGTGATCCACGGTTCAATCCGCCGCACCTGGGCCCAGACCTACAGCCGCTGCCGGCGCCTGGCCTCGGCCCTGGCCGGGCGCGGCATCGGCAAGAACGACACGGTGGCGGTGATGCTGCCCAACATCCCGGCGATGCTCGAAGCACACTTCGGCGTGCCGATGATCGGCGCCGTGCTCAATGCCCTCAATGTGCGTCTGGACGCCGAGGCCATCGCCTTCATGCTGGCCCACGGCGAAGCCAAGGTGCTGATCGCCGACCGCGAGTTCCATGAGGTGATCCACGCCGCCGTGGCCATGCTCGATCACCCGCCCCTGGTGATCGACCTCGACGACCCGGAGTACGGCGAGGGCCAGCCGATCAGCGAGCTGGACTACGAAGCGTTCCTGGCCGAGGGCGATCCCGAGTTTGCCTGGCAGTGGCCTGATGACGAGTGGCAGGCCATCGCCCTGAACTACACCTCGGGCACCACCGGCAACCCCAAGGGCGTGGTCTACCACCACCGCGGCGCCTACCTCAACGCCCTGGGCAACCAGATGACCTGGGCCATGGGCAACCACCCGGTGTACCTGTGGACCCTGCCGATGTTCCACTGCAACGGCTGGTGCTACCCCTGGACCGTCACCGCCCTGGCCGGGGTGCACGTGTTTTTGCGCCGGGTCGACCCGCAGAAGATCCTCAACCTGATCCGCGAGCATCAGGTCACGCACCTGTGCGGCGCACCCATCGTGCTCAATGCCCTGGTGAACATGCCCGACACCGCCAAGGCGGCCATCGACCACCCGGTCAACGCCATGGTGGCCGGGGCCGCGCCGCCGGCCAAGGTGATCGGCGCAGTGGAGGAAATGGGCATCAAGGTGACCCACGTCTACGGCCTGACCGAGGTCTATGGCCCGGTGACCCTGTGCGCCTGGCACGCCGCCTGGGATGAACTGCCCCTGGAGCAGCGGGCGCAGATCAAGTCGCGCCAGGGCGTGCGCTACCCGACCCTGGAAGGAGTGATGGTGGCCGACCCGAAAACCCTCGAACCCACGCCCCGGGACGGCCAGACCATCGGCGAGATCTTCATGCGCGGCAACACCGTGATGAAGGGCTACCTGAAGAACCCCACAGCCACCGCCGAAGCCTTCGAGGGCGGCTGGTTCCATACCGGCGACCTGGGGGTGACCCACCCGGACGGCTACGTGGAGATCCGCGACCGGCTCAAGGACATCATCATTTCCGGGGGCGAGAACATTTCCACCATCGAACTGGAAGGCGTGCTCTATCGCCACCCGGCAGTGCTGGAAGCAGCGGTGGTGGCCCGGCCCGATGAAAAGTGGGGTGAGACACCCTGCGCCTTCATCACCCTCAAGGCCGACCACCAGCAGGTGCGCGAAGCCGAGATCATCGCCTTCTGTCGCGAGCACCTGGCAGGCTTCAAGGTGCCGCGTACCGTGGTCTTCAGCCCGTTGCCCAAGACCTCCACCGGCAAGATCCAGAAGTTCGTCCTGCGCGACATGGCGAAAAACCTCTAGCCTGAATACACCTACCCAGCCCTTGTAGGAGCTGGCCGGGCGGCGCTTCGCTTGCCAGCGAAGGCGTCGGCCAGGGCGATGCATGGCTTGCGGGCCTCTTCGCCGGCAAGCCGGCTCCTACAAGGTGGCGGGGTTTTCGTTATCGATTCATGCGGCCACGGCCGCTCAACCTCCCCTTTTGCCCGAGGTTCCTGCAATGCCCGAATTCAACGCTCCGCTGCACGATATGCGCTTTGTCCTGCATGAAGTGTTCAACGCACCCAAGCTCTGGGCGCGCCTGCCGGCCCTGGCCGATACCGTGGACGGCGACACCGCCGACGCCATTCTCGAAGAAGCGGCCAAGGTCACCGCCAACCTGATCGCCCCGCTCAACCGCAGCGGCGACGAGGAAGGCGCCAGCTGGCACGCCGGGCAGGTGCGTACCCCGGCCGGTTTCAAGGAGGCCTACAGCACCTATATCCAGGGCGGCTGGGTCGGCCTGAGCGGCAACCCGGCCTATGGCGGCATGGGCATGCCGAAGATGCTCGCGGTGCAGTTCGAGGAAATGCTCTACGCCGCCAACTCCAGTTTCGCCCTGTATTCGGCCCTGAGCTCCGGCGCCTGCCTGGCCATCGACGCCCACGCCAGCGAAGCGCTGAAGCAGCTGTACCTGCCGCCGATGTACGAAGGCCGCTGGGCCGGCTCCATGTGCCTCACCGAGGCCCACGCCGGCACCGACCTGGGGATCATCCGCACCCGCGCCGAGCCCCAGGCCGACGGCAGCTACCGCATCAGCGGCAGCAAGATCTTCATCACCGGCGGCGAGCAGGACCTGACCGAGAACATCATCCACCTGGTGCTGGCCAAGCTGCCGGACGCCCCGGCCGGGCCCAAGGGCATCTCGCTGTTCCTGGTGCCGAAGATCCATGTCGACGCCAACGGCGTGCTCGGCGCAGCCAACGCGGTGAGCTGCGGTTCCATCGAGCACAAGATGGGCATCAAGGCCTCGGCCACCTGCGTGCTGAACTTCGACGGCGCCACCGGCTGGCTGATTGGCGAGGCCAACAAGGGCCTGGCGGCGATGTTCACCATGATGAACTACGAGCGCCTGTCCATCGGCATCCAGGGTATCGGCTGCGCCGAGAACTCCTACCAGAACGCCCGCACCTACGCCCGCGAGCGCATCCAGAGCCGCTCCCCGGCCGGCCCGGTGGCCAAGGACAAGATCGCCGACCCGATCATCGTCCACCCCGATGTGCGGCGCATGCTGCTGACCATGAAGGCCATGACCGAAGGCGGCCGGGCGTTTGCCAGCTACGTCGGCCAGCAGCTGGACCTGGCCAAGTTCGCCGACCAGCCCCATGAGCGGCACAACGCCGAGGCCCTGGTGGCGCTGCTGACCCCGGTGGCCAAGGCGTTCTTCACCGACACCGGCCTGGACAGTTGCGTGCTGGGCCAGCAGGTCTTCGGCGGCCACGGCTACATCCGCGAATGGGGCCAGGAGCAACTGGTGCGCGATGTACGCATCGCCCAGATCTACGAAGGCACCAACGGCATCCAGGCCCTGGACCTGTTGGGGCGCAAGGTGGTGGGCAACGGCGGCGTGGCCCTGCGCCTGTTCACCGGCGAGATCCGCGACTACGCCTACCTGCCCGGCGCCGCCTACGCCGCCGAGCTGCTGGATGCGGTGCAGCGCCTGGAAGACCTCAGCGACTGGCTGCGTGAACAGGCCGCGCAGAACCCCCACGCGGTGGGCAGCGCCTGCGTCGAATACCTGCAGTTGTTCGGCTATGTGGCCTACGCCTACCTGTGGGCGCGCATGGCCCAGGTGGCCGAGCACAAGCGTTCCGAGGACGACGGTTTCTACGGTGCCAAGCTGGCCACCGCGCGCTTCTACTTCAGCCGCATGCTGCCGCGCATCCTCAGCCTGGAGCAGAGCATCCGCGCCGGCAGCGCTTCCTTGTTCGGCCTCGACGCTGAGCACTTCTGAGCCCCTGGGCAGGGCGCCCGGCGCCCTGCCCCGTGCGGGCAAAAAAACCGCCGCCCGCAGGTGCAAAAGCTCGGACGCCGCTGCATACTCCGCGCACCCGAGCACCGCCCAAGGAAGAAACGTGTTGGCCCCCGCCCTGATCATCGCCAGCTCAGCCATCGTGCTGCTGCTCGGCACCCTGCACCTGATCTACACCTTCGCCACCGACAAATTCCAGCCCCGTGACCCGGCCCTGGCCGAACGCATGCGCCAGGTGTCGCCGATGATCACCCGCCAGACCAGCCTGTGGCGGGCCTGGGTCGGCTTCAACGCCAGCCACAGCCTGGGGGCGATGCTGTTCGGCCTGGTCTATGGCTACCTCGCCTGGCTGCACCCGGCCCTGCTGCTGGAGGCCCGTGGCTTGCTGCTGATCGGCCTGGGGTTTCTTGCCAGCCTGTGGGTGCTGGCCATCCGTTACTGGTTTCGCATTCCCCTGGCGGGCATCAGCATCGCCCTGGTGCTGTTCGCGGTTGCCTGCGGTTTGCTGCTGGTTTGAACCCAGCCCACCACTCTCTCATCGGCCCTGTTTTTTTCGAGTCTCTGCATGTCGCCCCTGCACACCTTCTGGTCCCGGCTGTACTACCTCCTGTGCTGGATCGCCGTGGCCGCACAGTTGGCCACCATGATCCGTTGCAACCTGCACCTGATCGTCCCCCGGGAAGTGGGCGGCACGCTGTTCGGCGGTTCCATGGGTTTCATGCTGTACCTGGGCGGCTGGGCCTTGAGCGTCATCGGCCTGGGCCTGGCCGTGCTGACCCGGGTGCCCGGCGCCCGCCTGGCCTGGATCATCGGTGGGCTGGTGCAGTTGCTGCTGGGCCTGTGGTGGCGGATCCACTACCCGGACGATTTCGACGGCAACCTGATCTTCAGCATCCAGGCCCGGGAGCTGGACTACGTGATGGTCTTCGGTTTCGCCCTGGTCTACAGCGGCATCTACCTGATGCACCAGCAGCGGCTCAAGCCGAGAGCCCCCGCCACCCTCCGTGAGCTGTCGTTGCGGATTGCATGGGCGTTATTGCTGGGGGGCTTCTTCATCCCCCCCTTGGTCAATGCCAGCAAGGCGCCCCTGCCGTACTGCGCCTTCAACCGGGCCGGCGAACAGTTGAGCCTGTGCCTGGGCCCTGGCACCCGGGTCATCGTCGACTGACCGCCACCCCCACCTCTTTCTTACTTCACCAAACCTCGATGAGTGTGCCCATGTCTCGCCTGTTTACCCTGTGGTTGTGGCTCTACCGCCCTCTGTGCTGGATCGTCGTTGCCGCGCCCTTGTCGCTGATGCTGCTGTGCGACGTGCAGATGATGCAGCCGCGGGATGTCAGCAGCACGCTGTTCGGTGGGGCCATGGGCTTTCAGCTGTACCTCTTTGTCTGGGTGCTGTGCCTGATCGGCCTGGCCGTGACCCTGCTGACCCGGATGCCCGGCGCGCGCCTGGCCTGGCTCCTGGCCGGGCTGGTGCCGCTGCTGCTGGGCGCCTGGTGGCGGCTCGACTACCCGGATGACCAGGACGGCAGCCTGGCCATCAGCCCCCAGAAGTGGGAGCTGGAGTACATGATGGGCATCACCTGTGTGTTCGTGGCCAGCGGCCTGTACTTCTACTGGCGCCGCCGCCTCGCCCCGCGGCCCGCCGCCGATAACGCCGATGAACTGTTTCTGCAGACCCTGTGGGCACTGGCCCTGGCAGCAGCCTTCATCCTCCCGCTGTTGAGTTTCATGCAGCCGTAATTGCGCCCCCCTGCGCCCTCGCCCCGCCTGGGCACAAAAAAGCCCCGAACCGGTCGGGGCTTTTTCCTGCCAGGGCGCTAGCCACCGGTGGCGGCCGGTCGTTGCCTGCGCACCGGCAGCGCGGCGGCAAAGGCCATGGCCTCTTCCCGGGTGCCGAAGGTCGCGAGCCGGTCACCCGGCGTGCAGACCTTCCAGGGCCCGTGGTTGACGCTCAAGACCTGATAGCCGTTGATCTGCAGCTTGTTCAGCAGCGGCGTGCTCATGGACACCTCCTTTTTCCTCGGCGAGCCTGGGGCTTGGGCATTTTACCTTACACCCGGCACACCGCCCGGCGACTGCCGCATGTCGGCGCGCCGGGTTACCTCTTCAGGTTGGCCAGGGGATCGTAGGCCCGCGAGCGCTTGCGCCGATGCTCGGGTTCAGGGCGGTCCAGGGGGGCCCTGGCCGGGCCTACCGGGTCTACCTGGGGGTCGGCCAGGTCTGGCGAGTCGGGGTCGAAACCCGGGTCATGATGATTCGAGGCATGCTCGGACGAGCGCGGCCCCGTGGGATTCTTGGCAGTCATGGGCAGCTCCTGTGCCAGCCTGGAAAAGGCCGGATACAGGGGTTGGATCACGATTCGTGGCCAGGGTGCCGTCGAGCGGACCAGCGGCCAACGGCAAATTGCATTGCGCTGCCGGGCGTCGCAGGATGGCGCCTGGCCCATAACCGCTCAAAAGGACGTGTTCATGACGATTCGTGCCGTGGTTTTCGATTTTGGTGGCGTACTGTTCGACTGGAGCCCGCACCACCTGTACCGCCACTTGATCCCCGACGATGAGCGCCGCCAGTGGTTCCTCGACACCGTTTGCACCCAGGCCTGGAACACCCTGCAAGACGCCGGCCGGCCCCTGGCCGAAGCCACCCGCAGCCTGGTGGCCGAGCATCCCGAGCATGCGCCGTTGATCGAGGCCTACTACGGGCGCTGGCCGGAGATGCTCAAGGGGCCACTGGACGAAGGCGTGGCCCTGCTGGAAGAACTGCACCAGGCGCAGGTGCCATTGTTCGGGCTGACCAACTGGTCCCAGGAAACCTTTCCCTATGCCTGGGACAATTACCCATTTCTGCAGCGCTTTCGCGACATCGTGGTGTCGGGGCAAGAGCGGCAGATCAAGCCGGATGCCGAAATCTATCACACGACCCTGGGACGGATTCGTGTGCATTTGCCGGGGGTGGCCCCTGAGGAACTGGTGTTCATTGACGACCATGCGCCCAATATCGTCGCCGCAACGGCGCTGGGGTGGCATGCGATACATCATGTGACGGCGGCTGAGACCCGGCGCCGACTGGAGGAGTTGGGGGTGGTCCGAGCGCACTGACACCCCGTAGGGGCTGGCTTGCCAGCGAAGGCGCCAGCCAGGGCGATGCATGGCTGTCGAGGGCCTCTCGCCGGCAGCCGGTGCCTACGCTCGGCCCCCTTTCTCACCCCCTCCTATCGCCATCCGCAATCACCTCCCGCCTGCATATCGCCCTTTGGAATGTCTCCAAAATCAACCCTTTACCGGCCGTGAATCCACCTGTCGGAAACCCACAAAATCAATGTGCCATTACCCTGCCAATTCCACCCGCGCTGCTTAACTGCAAAAGCTGCCGAGTAGCGCAGCACCCCATCCACACCCACGGAAGGCAAACGCCATGAGCAATGCATCCCAACATGTGATCCCCCCCTACGGAGTCGCCATCCAGTCGGCCATCAGCGCAGGCAAGCTGCCGGAGATGAAAGCCCTGCTGGCCAAGCGCGATCCGGCCAGGAACGAACCCAAGGATCTGCACAACGCCTACGAACAGCTGGCCAAGGAAGTCGCCCGCCTGGAACGCCGCTGATCGCGGTTCCCCTGTCATTGAATGGAGGCAAAGCAAATGTCCGGCAACTACTCGCAAGCCGAAGGCCTGTTCCCCCTGAGCTACCGCATCGGCACCTCGCAACCCGGCGCGCCCACCCTGATCCTCAACCTGCTGGTCTATACCCCGGAACACAGTGTGCGCGGCACTTCCAGCATCACCCAGGCGGTCAACCCGCCCCTGGACCTGCACAGCGATGTCTGGGGCCAGTACACCTACCTCACCGTCATGCCGCCCAGCGCCAGCAAGATCCTCATCACGGCCCAGGGCAACCAGGGCGGCCCGGGGTCGAACTCGGTGATCAACTTCAAGCTGCACCTGGTGGTCAGCGACGACTGGAAGGAAGGCGTGGCCAACTATCAGTACTACAACGGCCACAGTTGGGTGACGGTCAACCAGGTGCCCGCCCACCTGCAGGAAACCGTGCAGTCCAGCACCCTGTCGGCCCCTCTGCACCGCAGCCAGCCCAACCATCCGCTGCCACCGATCTCGGCGCTGTACGGGGCGCCGATCCACGGTGCCATCGCCAGCGGTGACCTGGCGCAGATGAAGAGCCTGCACAAGGTCGCCACCCAGCAACTGGAACAGCTGCCGCTGATCCGCGCCGCACTGGTGGCCGCCAAGGCCGAGATCAGCCAGCAGGAGCGGCGCTGAGCCCGGCCGTCCATCGAACCTGATGTCTTCAAGAAGATAAGGAGTTGCAGCATGACAATCGGACTGTTCCATACCCGCCTCATCGTCGCCAACCCCGTGATCGGTGGGCCGGTGCTGACCCTGGACCTGCTGGTCGATACCCCGAAGAAACGTGTCAGCGGTGTTGCCCGCGTGACCCAGAGCACCTCGCCACCGGTGCAGTTCCATGCCGACGTGTGGGGCGACTACTCCCAGGTCAAGCTCGACCCCTCCAGCGAGGGGCACATCATCCTCAGCCTGGCAGGCAACCCCAGCGGCCCCACCAGCCAGATCGCCGAGACCTTCCACTTGCAGGGCATCCTCGGCCTGGACTGGGCCAGCGGCTTCGCCAGCTACAGGTACCAGTTCCAGGGGCACTGGCACGTGGTGCAACACGCCGCCGTAAGCCCGGCCCCGGTGGAGCAGGCGCAGGCAGCGGACTACGCCAGCCAGGCCGGCCCGGCTGCCGAAGTGCGCCACCCGCTGTATGCCGTGGCGCTGCAGCAGGCCCAGGCCAGCGGCGACCTGGCGCGGCTCAAGGCACTGGTGGCCCAGGGCGAGCAGCAACTGGCCAACGCTGACAACCTGAGCCAGGCAGTGCAGCAGTTGCAGGCAGAAATCAGCCGCCTGGAACAACGCTGACCACCAGCACCCGGGGTCGCCTGCCGCAGCCTCGGGTGCTGCCACAAAACGACCGCGCCATTGCGACACAAGGAAGGCGCGCCTATTTCGATGGGTTGGTGCCGCGCACCGCCGGGTGCGCAAGGATCTTTCATGTCAGACCGTCTCCCCGCCCGCTACCTCAGCGAAAACGACCTCAAGCGCTATGTGCCGGTGCACGTGGTCTGGGAAATCACCCTCGCCTGCGACCTCAAGTGCCTGCATTGCGGCTCCCGCGCCGGGCATCGGCGCCCGGGCGAACTCAATACCCAGGAATGCCTGTCGGTGATCGATTCGATCGCCGCGCTGGGCACTCGGGAAGTCACCCTGATCGGTGGCGAAGCCTATCTGCGCAAGGACTGGACGCGGCTGATCCAGGCCATCCACGACCACGGCATGTACGTGGCGATCCAGACCGGCGGGCGCAACCTGACCCCGGCCAAGATGCAGGCCGCGGTGGACGCCGGGCTCAATGGCGTCGGCGTCTCTCTGGATGGCCTGGCGCCGCTGCATGACGCGGTGCGCAATGTCCCCGGCTCCTTCGACAAGGCCCTGGATACCCTGCGCCGGGCCAAGCAGGCCGGGCTCAAGGTCAGCGTCAACACGCAGATCGGCGCCGCCACCCTGCCCGACCTGCCGGCCCTGATGGAGCTGATTATCGATGCCGGCGCCAGCCACTGGCAGATCCAGCTGACCGTGGCCATGGGCAATGCGGTGGATCACCCCGAGCTGCTGCTGCAGCCCTACCAGTTGCTGGAGGTGATGCCGCTGCTGGCGCGCCTGTACCGCGAAGGCGCCGAGCGCGGGCTGCTGATGAATGTGGGCAACAACATCGGCTACTACGGCCCCTACGAGCACATGTGGCGCGGCTTCGGCGACGACCGCGTGCACTGGAGCGGCTGCGCCGCCGGGCAGACGGTCCTGGCCCTGGAGGCCGACGGCACGGTCAAGGGCTGCCCGTCCCTGGCCACCGTGGGTTTCTCCGGTGGCAACGTGCGCAGCATGAGCCTGCACGATATCTGGCACTACAGCGAAGGCATCCACTTCGGCCGCCTGCGCTCGGTGGACGACCTGTGGGGCTACTGCCGCACCTGTTACTACAACGATGTCTGCCGCGGCGGCTGCACCTGGACCTCGCACTCACTGCTGGGCAAGCCGGGGAACAACCCCTACTGCCACTATCGGACCCTGGACCTGGCGAAAAAGGGCCTGCGCGAACGCATCGTCAAGCTCGAAGACGCCGGCCCGGCGTCGTTCTCGGTGGGCCGTTTCGACCTGATCACCGAACGCATCGACACCGGCGAGGCGGTATCGAGCGTCAACGACAGTGGCCAGGTGATCAAGCTGGCCTGGGTCAACCAGGGCCAGGCGTCGCCCGAGGAAGGCCGCATCCCGCCGCGCCTGGCCCTGTGTCGCAATTGCCTGGAGTACATCCACGCCCATGAAAGCACCTGCCCGCACTGCCACGCCGATGTCGCCGCCGCCGAAGCCCGGCACCAGGAAGACCGGCTGCGCCAGCAGGCGCTGATCAACACCCTGCACCAGTTGCTCGGCACGCCCCAGGAGCAGCCGCGCCTGTAACCCCCGCCCGCACCGCCGCCGCGCCCCCAATGGCGCGGCGACGGTTATATCGCCACGGGCAAGCATGGAAAAACCATCTATAAAAAACCCTCCGCGCAGCTCAGATAGCGGCTTTGCTATGGAAGTTCGTCCACAGGCCCGCGCGCCTGCCCGTTACCTGCGACCGGAGCACAGCATGAAAATCAACCCCTACCTGGTGTTCAACGGCACCTGCAAGGCTGCCTTCACCTTCTATGCCCGATGCCTGAACGGCACCCTGGAAATGATGATGACCTTCGGTGAAAGCCCGGCCCGTGATCACATCTCTGCCGACTGTCACGAACGCATCATGCACACCCGCCTGAGCGTCGGCGACCAGGTGCTGATGGGCTCGGACACCACCCCGGAGCTGCCCTACCTGGGCATCCACGGCTGTTCGATCTCGCTGAACATCGACAACGCCGCCGAAGCCGAACGGGTATTCGCCGCCCTGGCCGAACAGGGCAACGTGCAGATGCCCCTGGAAGCCACCTTCTGGGCCGAGCGCTTCGGCATGCTGGTGGACCGCTTTGGTGTGCCATGGATGGTCAATTGCGAGAAGCGCCCGTAACCCTGGCCCACCTGCAAGCTCGGCCCCGGTGCTGTGCAACGCAGCACCGCACCGCACCGCTGCGCCCGCTGCGAAAGATTTTGCGCACTTCATCAAACAGCCGCCGCCACCCTGTACTAGGATACGAGGCGCCCCTGTGTTGCCCAGAGCAAACAGAAGGTAAATCAACCCTGCCCCAAACTCGTTGCTATAAGGCAGCCCCCTCCACTCCTTCACATTCATGGATGAAATGATGAACTCACAGATACTGTTTCCACACATTGGCAAGGTCATCGCCAGCACCGGCAGCCGCAACTTTCCGCGCATGCTGCACGACCTGATACTCACCCAACTGGCCGTGGACGCCACCCATATCACCCAGCTGCGGGCCGACCCGGAACAGGCCGTTGGCAGAACCGGCAACACCCTGATGCAGACCCGCCACCCGCTGTACAGCGATGCCCATGCCAGCAATGACCCGCTGCTGCTCACCGGCTTTCCCGAACAACCCGGCGAACCGGCCCCGGGCCCGTCGCTGCAACGCCGGCGCGGCCACGCGACCCCGGCACAACTGCACCTGACCGGGCGCAAGGACTCCTACCACTACGTGCTCTCGGTGTACCGCAGCAGCCAGGACCAGAGCTTTTCCCCCCAGGAGCGCCTGCTGCTGGAGGACATCTCGCCGTTGCTGCTGCCCATGGTGGAAAAACACATCAGCGCCCTGCAGCCCCGGGGCGATGCCGCCGAGCAGGACAGTGCCGCCATCGAGGGCCTGGCGAGCCTGCGCCTGCGCTTTGCCGCGCGCCTGGAGCAGTCCGGGCTGCGCCTGTCCAACCGCGAGCTGGAGGTCTGTGTCGGGCTGCTGGCCGGGCGCACCGCGCCGCAGCTGGCCGAGCAGCTCAAGCTCAAGGTCAATACCGTCGAAAGCTACTTGAAGCGCGCCGCCATCAAGCTCGGCATCAGTGGCCGGCACTCGCTGCTGCGCTGGATGTACTCGCCCGAGGAACAAGCGCCAAGCCCCAGCGACAACGCGCCGGCCTGACCGGGCCCTGGCCTGGCGCCCGTAACTGCGCCAGGCTGCCGCAGAGGCCCTGCTGATCGGCTGAATCAGTTGTAGGAGATTGGCTAGCCGTGGACGACGCCCATGGCTCGGCACAAGTGTTTTCAGCCCAGCAGCGGACCGCCCGCCCACACCGCCCGCTGCCCCGGAAAACCCCGCCAGCGGGAGCCTGAGGCCTGCCCCATGGGCCCGGCGCAGAGCGCCAACGAGGCGCTGGCAGGGTCTCGGTGTCCCGGTTTCCCCCTACAGACGCAAGGCAAACCCATAGGCTTAAATTAAAGTCCGGGGACCGGATCAGGTTCATCGGAAACAGGCCACGACGCGCCGTGGCAACCGCGCTTAGATCAGCGATTTGTCTCGATCAAGGATGATAAGGATATGAGTCTGACCAGCAGTATTGCGAACCTGGAAACCCCGCACTTCTACTTCGAACTGGGGCAGCTGATCTCCAGCTCCGGCCACCCGCAGTTCGCCAGCGAAATGCTGCAACTGGTGGACAAGCTGGTGCCACTGACCCAGCTGGTGCTCAGCGAATGGACCCTGGACGAACGCCTGGCCAGCCCCCTGGCCATTACCCTGCTGGGGCGCGCCGGGCTGCACAAGGACCTGCCGCTGCCGGAGCCGCCGCGACGCCATGACCCGCTGCTGCAGCAGATGCTGGAAATGGACGACTCGCTGCTGATTCAAATGAATGCCCAGGCCCGCAGCGGCCCTTCCCGCACCACCGCGCACCAATGCCACCTGATCTCGCGCAAAGCCAATCGCCGCTGTGTCATCGCCCTCTACCGGGCCACCGACCAGGGCGGCTTTTCCCTGTCCGAACTGTCGTTTCTCAAGAGCCTGTCGCAGACCCTGTTGCCGTTGCTGGAGCGCCACGCCCAGCTGCAGCGGCAACAGGCACTGAAGAACCTGCGCAGCTGGAGTGCCAAGCCGGCCGATGCCTTGCAGCAGACACCGCTGCAACGGGAGTTCGATGAACGCCTGTCCCTGGGCGACATCTCCCTCTCGGCGCGGGAAAAGGAAGTCTGCCTGGGGCTGCTGACCGGCGGCACCGTGCCGGAAATGGCCCAGCGCCTGAGCGTCAAGAACAGCTCGGTGGAAACCTATCTCAAGCGCGCCGCCGCCAAGCTCGGGGTCAGCGGCCGTCACGGGCTGGCCAAGTGGATGGTCGGCGCCTGAGGCCACACAGGCGCCCGTATAGCACGCCCTTCGCCCCCCCCCTGCGGGCAACCCGGAGGCCAACTGGCAGGGCCTGTTCCGGAACCCGTTGCTGCAACCGTTGATTCACTGCCCCTGCAGAACAACCGTGACCTGCGAGCGGCGGTGAGAGCCCATGCCGCGGGCACGCGCCAGCATCTGCCGGAGCAGCTGAGCGCAGGCACCGCGCCTGGCCCACGCGCAAGCCTTGCCCTGAGCCACGGGCGACAGCCGGGTATCTGGGGCGATGAGATGTTGAGGGGATGCAAGGGCCGCAGCCATGAGAGTTCCACGCTGTAGAACCAACCCGGTCAGCCAGGGCAGTAGGCGAAACATCGACCGGGCAGGCAGGTACAGCCGTGTTGCAGCCCGCCCTGACCAACCACCGCCATTCAGCGTGTTGCCTGTGGTAGCTGGCCGGGCGAACGGGGGCGAGTCTAGACAGCGCCCCCCACAGCGTCTGTAGGAAAATTCTGATTTCAGGACGTTCCGAATCCTGCCGCGGCACCGGATAATGCACGCCCATCCAAGGCCCTGCGACGGGGGTTGGCCGCGAGTGCCTAACGGGTACCCGGCACCAGGTCGAGGATCTCGTCGATGCCCAGGCACCGGGGCTCCACCTCCAGCGTCCGGCCATGCTCGAGAATCCCCACCGCCACATCACGCATGGCCATGTAGGCGCTGCGCAGCATGTGGTTGGCGTAGATCACCGCGTTGAAACCGGCCCCCTCCAACTCGTCGAAACTCAAGTGAGCGTAGCTGGTGGGCACACAGATCAGCGGCACCCGCGGGCAGTGGCGGCGGAACAACCGGGCGAACTCGAGGATCTCCAGGCCGTCCTTCTTGCGGCTGTGGATCATGATCCCGTCGGCGCCGGCCGCGACATAGGCCAGGCAGCGCTCGATGGCATCGTCCATGCCCTTGTCGAGGATCAGGCTTTCGCAACGGGCGATGATCAGCAGATCCTCGTGGCTGCGGTTGGCGCAGCCCACGCGGATCTTTTCGCAGAACTCCTCGATGGAGTCCTGGAGCTGGCTCACCGCATTGCCGAACAGCGAGTTCTTCTTCAGCCCGCACTTGTCCTCGATCACCACCGCCGAGACCCCGGCCCGGTCCAGCATCTTCACGTGGATGGCAAAGTGCTCGGCCTTGCCCCCGGTATCGCCGTCGAAAATCATCGGCAGCGAACACACATCGAAGATCTCGCGGATGCCGTGCAAGCGGTTGCTCGGCGAGAGGATCTCGATGTCCGGCAGGCCCTTGTGGGTCGAGTCGGTCAGAGAGCTGGACCAGATGGCGTCATAGACCAGGCTCGGTCCGCTGCCCCGCTCCAGCCTGGATTGCTCCGCCAGCAGGGCGGAGATGGGGCTGTGGGCTTCGAGCACGCGAAGGCAGCGCTTGCGGCGCAGCAACTGGCTCAGGTTGGTTCGGCGAATATCTGCTTCCTGCATGGGATTCACACGCCTCTTGTGGTTGGGGAACACCGGGTTCGCTCAGGGGTGGGTCATGTCCAGGGCCACCACGTAGCGGTCGAAATCCGCCGCCGAGACATAGCCCAGCTGCTGGGCCACTTCCCGCAGCGACTTGCCCTCGTGGTGAGCGGTCTTGGCGATGATCGCGGCCTTGTCATAGCCGATGTGGCGGTTGAGGGCGGTCACCAGCATCAGGTTCTTATCGATGTTGGCCTCGATGCGCGCCCGGTTCGGCTCGATACCCACCGCGCAGTGGTCGTTGAAGGCCCGGCAGGACTCGGCCAGCAAGGTGATGCTTTCCAGCACGTTGTGCACCATCACCGGCTTGTAGACGTTGAGCTGGAAATTGCCCTGGCTGCCGGCGAAGGCCACGGTGGCGTCGTTGCCGAAGACCTGGGTACAGACCATGGTCAGCGCCTCGCACTGGGTCGGGTTGACCTTGCCCGGCATGATCGAGGAGCCCGGCTCGTTCTCTGGAATGTCGATCTCGCCGATGCCGCAGCGCGGCCCGCTGGCCAGCCAGCGCACATCGTTGGCGATTTTCATCAGGGCCATGGCCAGGGTGCGGATCGCCGCCGAGGTGTTGACCAGGGCATCGTGGGCCGACAGGGCGAAGAACTTGTTGGCGCAGGACTTGAACGGGTAGCCGGTGAGCTCGGCGATGACCCGGGCGCATTCGTCGCCGAACTGCGGATGGGAGTTGAGCCCGGTTCCCACCGCCGTGCCACCGATGGCCAGATCGTAGAGGCCGGTGAGGTTGTGCTGGATGGCCGCCAGGGCGTAGTCGATCTGCTCGACCCAGCCACCGATTTCCTGGCCCAGGGTGATGGGGGTGGCGTCCTGCAAGTGGGTGCGTCCGACCTTGACCACATCGCGGTACTGCTCGGCCTTCTCGAACAGCGTGTCGCGCAGCACCGAGACGCCCGGCAGCAAGGTTTCGAAGATCTCCGTCACCACCACCATGTACATCGCCGTGGGGAAGGTGTCGTTGGACGACTGGCCACGGTTGACGTGGTCGTTGGGGTGGATCGGCTTCTTGCTGCCCAGCTCGCCGCCGAGCATCTCGATGGCCCGGTTGGCGATCACTTCGTTGGCGTTCATGTTGGACTGGGTGCCGGAACCGGTCTGGAACACCACCAGCGGGAAATGCTCGTCCAGTTGCCCGCTGATCACCTCCTCCGCCGCCTTGACGATGGGCAGCGCAATGGCTTCCGGCAGCTCGCCGAGCTTGAGGTTGGCCAGGGCCGCGGCCTTCTTCAGGATGCCCATGCTGCGGATCATCGGCGCCCCCCACTGGAAGCGTGCACGGCCGATGGGGAAGTTGTGGATGGAGCGCTCGGTCTGGGCTCCCCAGTACTTGTTGGACGGTACCGAGATGGAACCCATCGAGTCGGATTCAAGACGCATGTGGGTAGTTCTCCAATAAATGAATGAGGGTCCGGCCTGCGGTGCCGGGCAGGCGCCCTGCCCGGCCTGGTTGGCAGGCGTTTATTCCTTGAGTACGGAGGCCATCTTCTCCAGGTGCTGGCAGGCGCGCAGCACGTACTCATCGGACAGGGCAGCAATGCGCCGGTAGTTGACCTGCTGGCCGGTGGCCTGGGTGTAGAGCTTCAAGGCGTCGGTGGCGTGGCGGAAATGCCGGGCCTCGACGGCGCCGCAGTGAACGCTGAGGAAGCCGGCGATGCGGTTGGCTTCCCCGGCGGGGTAACCGCAGGATTCGCGCAACCAGTTCTTCCACAGCGGCGTCATCAGGTTGTACTCGCCGGTGTTGAACAGCTCGGTCAGGGCCATCATCTCCAGGGCTTCCACCAGGTTCGGGGCCAGCGGGCGCTTCTCGCCGACCCAGGTGGAGAACTCCTTGGTGATGGGGTTCAGGTACTTGTCCTGCAGGCGCCAGTTGTCCGAGCCGCAGATGGCCGAGGCCATGCGGTGGTAGAGCTTGGAATGGTGGGGATGGCCGTGCATCTCACCCAGGCCGACGTCCTCGACGATGATCTCGCCGCAATGCCGGGCGGCCTCCAGCAGCTTGAGCTTGTTGTCATCGCCGGGCAGGTCCTCGGATTCCTGCAGCAGCCGCACGATGATGCTGGACACCGCATGGGCCGCGCCATCCGGGCTGCGCCAGCCGCAGAAGAAGGTGCACAGCGAGTCCTCGGACCACTTGCGCGAGGTCATGCGCTGGTAGGTCAGGCAGTAGCCGTCCAGCTTGTCGGGGTGGTTTTCAAAGCCCGTCAGCAGGGCCTCCACCAGGTTGCGGTCCTCGACGTCCACCAGGGCCTGGTGCACGTAGCCGATGAACTCCTTGCGGGAACTCTCCATGTTTCTCTCCTGTAATTGTTCTTCACTTCACGGACAACAAGATGAACGACGCCGGCCCGGGCCACGGCGGGCTCGGGAACGGGCTTGGTCCCCCTGGGGGCTGGGCTGCCGGGAGCCGCTTCAGTCGATGACGATCGCCGAGATGAACTGGGTGAATCGGCTCAGGCCTTCGATCAGCTCCTCATATTCCACGGCGTAGGAAATGCGGATGCAGTGGGGATCGCCACAGCCGGAGCCGGGCACCACCGCGATGTGCGCCTCGGTCAACAGCAGGTCGGCCAGGTGATCCACATCGCGCACCGCTTCGCCGTGGTAGTAGCCGCCGAGCCGGGAAGAGACATCGATATACAGGTAGAAGGCGCCTTCCGGCGGCGCATAGCTCACCCCTTCCAGGCGGTCGAGGTAGGTGCGTGCGGCGTGCAGCTGGCGTTGCAGGAACGGGTTGACCAGGTCGGCAAAGTGCGACGAATCGGCGTTCAGGGTATTGAGCGCGGCGTACTGGGACAGGCTGCTGGGATTGGAGGTGGTGTGCCCCTGCAGGTTGTGCATCGCCGCGATCACCGGCGCCGGGGCGCAGGCGTAGCCGACCCGCCAGCCGGTCACCGCCTGGCTCTTGGAGAAGGAATCGATCAGCACCGTCTGCCCTTTCAATGCCGGGCACAGCGCCAGGATGTTGTGGTGTTCGTGGGCCTCGCGCACCAGGCCGCGATAGCACTCGTCGAACATCACCCACAGTTGCCGCTCCTGGGCCAACTGGGCGATGGCCAGCAGTTGCTCGCGTTCATAGACGGTGCCGGTGGGGTTGTTGGGGGTGTTGATGACGATCATCCGGGTGCGCTCGGTGAGCGCGCCACGCACCGCCTCCACCGTCAGCCGGTAGTGGTCGGCGCGGGTCTGGACGCACACCGGGGTGGCGCCGGCCAGGCGGATCTGGGTGGGAAAGGTTTCCCAGTACGGGGTCGGCACTATCACCTCGTCCCCGGGGTTGAGCAGCACCATGCAGGCGTTGTAGAGCGCCTGCTTGGCCCCGGCGGTGACCGCCACTTCATTGGCGGCGAACTCCACCCCGGTGCGCTGGCTGACCCGTTGCGCGAGCTTCTCGCGCAGGGCCGGCAGGCCGATGGGCGGGGTGTAGCGGTTGCGCGCATTGGCGATGGCTTCGATGGCCCCGGCGCGCATGTCCTGGCAGGCATCGAAGGACAATTCGCCGGCGGCGAAATTGATCACCTTGATCCCGCTTTCCTTCAGGGCGTTGGCTTTGCTGCGCATGCTCGAAGTGCCAGGAGCACTGAGACCCAGCGCACGCTGGGACAAGGAAAAACGGACGGCCGTGGCTTCGCTGCTTGTCATTTTTGTACCTGCGAAAACAATCGGAAAACAGAGTGACCCGAGCCTGTACCCATGTGCCCCCGGCAACCTGGAAAGCTGGTCTGGGCTGGTCTTCTTACATTCTGATGACAGTCGCAAACACCGGCCAATACCGTTTGCGTCGTGATTGATACTGGAAAAGTAAGAACTAGCTGAAGGCGCCGCGCACGCCGCCGCGAGCCCCGCGCAGCATGCATCAGGCCCGGGCAGAACAGCCCCGGGCCTGATGGTTTCGGCTCGACAGCGGTCTTCAAGGGCGGCCGGAGGCTGACCTCGCGTCGGCGTCCAGGCCACGCTGCACGTACCAGGACAGCGGCAGGGTCAGCAGCAGGGTCGCGGCCAGGGCCATCACCGCCAGGGGAATCCCGGTGACGTCGCCAAGGCTGCCGAACAGCACCGGGGCCAGTGCCCCGCCGCCGATGGTGCCGGTGTAGAACAGCGAGAAGGCCTGCTCGCGCTTGCCCGCCCCCGCCAGGTCCGGCACCGCGCCATAGAGCACCGACGAGGTGCCGTTCAGCGCCAGCCCCAGCAGCGGCAGCATCACCATCAACCCCACGTAGGGCAGGAACACCGCCAGCACGATCAGGCTGGCGGTGGTGAACTCGGTGATCCACACGGTCTTCATCATGCCGATGCGCGCCCCGAGGTAACCGCACAGCAGCTTGCCGAAAGCGCCACCGACGAACAGCAGGGTCAGGGCCAGGCCGATACCGGCGGTGCCGGCGCCCTTGGCCTTGAGCAGGAACGGCAGGAAGGTCAGGAAACCCATGCGTACCGCACTGTCCAGGGTGCCGGTGAGGATCAGTGCCCGCAGGCCGCCGACCGAGCCTTGGCCCTTGACCGTCTTCGGCGCCTTTTCCTGCATGGCCAGGGTGGCCGCCCGGGACGGGATCAGCCACCACAGCGCCAGCGCCGCGGCCAGCCCCAGGAGGCCGATCAGGGTCACGCTGGCACGCCAGCTGATCACGGTCAGCAGCAGCCCCACCAACCCGGGAATCAGGGTCTTGCCGATGTCCCCGGCGAAGTTGTACTGGGACAGCGCTTCCTTGACCCCGCCGCCAGCCTCGTGGGTGTCGGTGATGATCGAGGATGCCAGCGGGTGCTGGGTGCTGGCCCCCAGGCCGCCCAGCAGCAACGCCAGGAGCAGCACCCCCAGCCCCCCGGCCTGACCCGCCAGCAGGTAGGCCAGCCCGGCCAGGGCAGTGCCGCCCACCAGCAGGCGCTCGCGCCCCCAGCGCTTGGCTCCACGGCTGGCCAGCAACTGGAAGCCGGCCATCATCCCGGAATAGGCACCGCGCAGCAGGCCGATCTGGGCGTAGCTCATGGCGAACTGCGCCTGCCAGATCGGCAGCAGCACATAGATCACGTCAGTCAGGCCGTCATGCACCGCGTGGGCACCGCAACCGGCCACCAGGGAACGGCGGCGCACCGACACATCGGACGCCGGCAATGCCTCCGGGGAAGCGTGATATTTCAAGTCATTCATTGTCGAGGCAGGCTGCAAAATGAAAAGGAAGGGACAATCAGCAACAGGATAGGCGAGCCTGGGTCAGCCACAAGCCCCGTTGCCGGGGCCGGGCCGGAGCCATCAACGCAACAGCTGGGCACAGTCGCGCATTACCCGAGCCTTGCGCTGCAGGTATTCGGCGAAGATTTCCCGCGCGGCCTGCGGGTCGACCTGCACCTGCATGGCATCGACGAACTCGTTGACCGCCGCCACCGCATGGGCGAAGTGATTGCTCTCGGTGCCGCCGGTGTGCACCGTGACCCAGGCCACGGTGGTGCGCGCCTTCTCTGTCGGGACCCCCATGTCGCGGACGAACCACTGCTTGTACAGCGGGTGGATGAACTCCACTTCGCCGTGGGTGTAGACCTCGTGGATCAGGGTGGTCAGCAAGCCTTGCAGCAGGTCGCGGTCACGCAGGCGGCGAAAGTCCGTCCAGTCCTTGAAGCCCTGGGCCGAGGGCAGGCAGTTCTCCTTGAGCAGCCATTGGTCATCGCCGCAGATCGGCGTGGCCATGTTGTAGAACAGGTCCGAATGCAGGGTATTGCCCAGGGCGCCCAGGTCTTCATCGGTGATCCGCTGCAGGCTGCCGCAGGCCCGGTACAGGCCGTCGGCGGCTTCCGAGCCCTGCCCGGAGCGGGCCAGCAAGGTGATGCGGTTGGCCAGCCCGGACACACTGGTGGCGGAGTTGTTGGTCTTCGACCAGCTGGCGAAGAACTTGCGCAGCACCGCCGGCTCGTGGCGACGGGAGGTGAGCTTCTCGAAGGCCTGCTCGATGTCCACCAGGGCGCCCTCTTCGCTCCAGAACGCCTCGAACAGCGCATGCTTCAAGACACTGGCCGGCATGTCGTTCAATACAGGTTCGACAATCTTCAGCAACTGGCTCTGCCGGGTCAGTACGTTATTCATGGTCACCTCACGTATTCCTTGTTGGATGATGAATCTATCGGGTTGGACGGTTCGCGAGCCGCGACCGGGGTTTGGGGTTCGAGGGGCTTCCAGCCGCCCCAGGCAATCAGCAGCGACAGCAGTTGGAACAGCACGATCAGCGCCACGCAGCCCTGCCAGCCCCAGTGGCTCCAGAGCAGGGCCGGGACCACGGCGCCAAAGCTGCCGCCCAGGTAGTAGCAGGTCAGGTACAGGCCCACGGCGCCGGCCTTGTTGTGGCGGGCGGTGGCGGTGGTGAAGGAGTTGGCGGCGGCCTGGGCCAGGAACACTCCGGTGGAACTCAGGGCCAGCCCCAGCACGATCAGCCACAGCGACGGCAGCAGGGTCAGGGCCGAACCGCAGACCCCGAGCAACGCCGCGGCCACCAGCAGCTCGGCCTGGGGCCGCGACTTGCTCAGCCGCCCGGCGATGGGGATTACCACCAGGGCCAGCAGGAACACGCTGTAGATCGCCCCCAGGGCAGCGGCCCCCAGGTCGAACGGTGCCTGGCTCAGGTAGAGCCCGGCATAGGTAAAGGTGGCCACTTGCGAGAACAGCACACAAAAGCCCACGCCATAGGCCGCCAGCAAGGGCCGCCGGCACAGCTCGCGCAAAGCGCTGAGGCCGCCGGATGCCCGGGGCGCGGTCAGGGGCGGGTTGGCCGGCAGCAGCAAATGAATGGTCACCCCGATCAGCAGGCTCAGGCCCGCGAGCAAGGCAAAGGCTTCGCGCCAGCCCACGTATTCGGTCATGAAACCGGTGACAAAACGCCCGGCAAAGCCGCCGAGCACGGTGCCGGCGACATACAGGCTGGTGACTTCGGTCACGGTGCCGCCGCTCCAGCGGTCGCCGATGTAGGCCACGCTGGTGGCGAACACCACGGGGATCAGCATGCCTTCCACCAGGCGCCAGACCAGCAGCTGGGTAAAGCTGCCGGCATAGGCCGCCAGCCCCGCCGGCACCGCCAGCAACAGCGCGGCCACCACAATCACCCGGCGCTGATCGAAACGCCCGGTAAAGCGGCTGACAAAGGGCGCAGTGAGGGCCACCGCCAGGGTGGTGACGGTGATGCTCCAGCCGGCTTCCCGGATGCTCACCTGAAAGCTCTGGGCAAATTCCTGGAGAATGCCCTGGGTCGCATACAGGTTGAGAAATGCCGCACAACCACACAGAAACAGGGCGATGCGCGCACAATGCTGACGCGAATTCATGAAACCTCTCGTTTTATGACCAAAGGCCTTTATAAAATACGTCGCCAAGCCAAGACCAATACCGAATTCCGACCGATCAATACCCAGGGAACAGGATGCTCGATCTACGCAAGTTGCGTTATTTTCTGACGGTCGCCGAAGAGCTGCATTTTGGTCGCGCCGCCCTGCGCCTGCACCTGGCGCAACCGCCGCTGACCCGACAGATTTCGGCCCTGGAAACCGAACTGGGGTTTCGCCTGTTCGACCGCACCAGCCGCACCGTGACGCTCACCGCCCAGGGCCGGCATTTCCTGCCGTACGCCCGGGCCGTGCTGGAACAGGTGGACCTGGCCCAGGTCATGGCCAGCAAGCTGGCTGCAGGTTGTGCCGGGCAACTGGCCCTGGGCTACGCCAGTTCCATCGCCCTCTCGGACTTGTTCAGCCAGGCGATCCAGGCCTTCGCCCAGCGCTTCCCGGACGTGCAATTGACCCTGGTGGAAGGTGCTTCGGTCAGCCAGTGGTCGCAGATTGTCGACGGGCGCATCGACATCGGCATGAGCCGCATGCAACCGCCGAGCGAGCAGAGCGATATCCAGTCCCTGTCCCTGGGGGACGAACCGCTGGTGGCAGCGATCTCCAGCGACAGCCCCCTGGCCGCGCAGGCGCAAGTGACTCTGGCCGAGCTTAGCGAGCATCCGCTGATCCTGTTTCCCGCCGACTACGGCTCGGGGCTCAACGAAGCCATCGAACAACTCTACCGACGCAACGGCCTGCCATTGCGCCCGGGCCCCAGCGGCCGGCAGATCACCTCGATCATCGCCCTGGTCGCCGCCGGCCAGGGCATTGCCCTGGTGCCCCGCTGCACCCAGACCCTGGCGAAAAAAGGCGTGACTTACCGCCCCCTCGCCGACCCCAGCGCCACCGCCCAGTTGCTGGTACTGACCCGCAAGCAGGGCCGCAGCCAGCTGGTGGAAGCCTTCATGGGGGTGCTCGACGAATTGCAGCAAGCCCAACCCGCAGCGGCCGGGCTCTAGTCAGAGCACGGTCAGGCCCAGCCCGGCCAGGAGCATGCCGGCCTGGCTGCGGGAAATGATCGCCCCCTTGAACAGCTTGGCATCCACCAGGCGCAGCCCATGCAGGCTGGCTTCGCGCAGGTCGGCGTCATCAAAGCGGGCATTGTTGACCCGGGCCATGGACAGGCTGCCGCCGTCGACAAACACCGCCTTGCGAAAGTCGCAGTAGGTCAGGTCGGCTTCGCTGAAATCGATGTTGTGCAACTGCGACTTGTAGAACGAGATGCCCGAGAGCATGGCGCTGTTGAGCAGGCAGTCGGAAAAGCTCAGGCCCAGGGCCGACACGTCGCCGAAGTGGGCGCCGGTGAGCTTGCAGCCGTCGAAGCTTGCATGGGCCACCTTGCTGCGCTGCCATTGCGTGTTGTTCAGGTCACAGCGTTCGAAACGGGCATCGGTAAGCACTGCAGAACGCAGGTTGGCCTGGGCGCCGCGGCAGCTGGTCCAGCGGGTATTGATCAGGTTGGCCGCGGTGAGATCGGCGCCGGTCAGCAGGCAGCGTTCGAACCAGGCGCCGGGCAGGCTGATGCGGGACAGGTCCTGGCCGCTCAAGTCCAGCCCTGCGCAGCGCAGCGGCAGCGGCTGCCCGGCGGCCAGGGAGCGGTCCTGCAGCGCCTCGGCGTCGATAGTGAAGTAAGCGTCATGAGCCTGCATGCCCTCTCCCGAGACTGGATACGAAGGGCCGCATCTTCTGGGCGTCGGCCAGGGAGGTCAATCTTGATCTTTGCCGCGCGCTGTGAGCAATGCGCGCCCCCTAGCGGCACGCGACCTTGGCCAGTGCGCCGGCCTGGGCGATGGCCAGGTCATTGCCGTTGGCATCGATACCGACAAAGGTGCTGATGTAGGAATACACCTGCTGATAGGCCTTGCCGTCGTACCGGTAGAAGGTGTCGTTGTGCTCCCCGGCACTGACCCGTGCACTGGTCATCAGGTCGGGCATGCCGTTGCAGGAAGTCGCCAGTACGCCCAGGGGGCCATCCTCGACGGCGAACAGCGGCTCGGCGTGTGCCTTGCCGGCACGATAAAGCCATTGGCTTGAATTGACCTGATTGCCGCTCATGCCACAGCTCAAGAACAGCAATTGGCCATGGTGGCCGTGGCAGGTTGTGGCAATCACCCCCTCCTGCGCGCATTGAGCATTGATCTGCTGACGGGTGTCGGCCCCCAGAACCGCCAGGGCCTGGTTCGCCGGGCTGTCCACCGGCTCGCTGGCGCACAGCCCCTTGCCCCTGGGCCAGGCCCGGCGGGCGCCGAGATACACCGGCGCCAGCGCGGCAATCACTGCATCCAGCTCGCGGCCCAGGCATTGGGTATCCGGGCAACGGCTGATGGCGCGGTTCTGCCTGTCGACCTGCCGTGCCAATTGCCACGGGGTGAACACCTGCGTGATCGAGCCGTACTGCACAAAGCGCGCCTTGAACAGTTTCTCCACCAGCGCGGCGTCGTTGCAGGTTCCCGCAGGCAAGGCCTGGCGCGCGGCGGCGGCATCGTGCAGGGCGCTGTCGTCCGCACTGAAGCCCAGCGTCGTCACGTCCGTACAGGGCTTCAGCAACAATTGCGACGAGAGATAACCCGCCTCGACCTGCTCGCTACCCGGAATCACCCGCTTGCCCTGCGCCCACGCGGGCGAGGCCAGTAAGAGCGTGCATGCCAACAGGCTAATGGGGTATTTCATCGTCGCATTGCCATCCATTGATGTGCTCAGAGCGCTCGCGCTCTTGTTGAGTATTGCGCGGGGTTGACCAGGTGATGCGCCACAGACCGATCAGGGATGCTCGCGGCCAACAGCAGCCGTGCCGCGCTATTCAGGCCTGCCAGAGCCTTGTTAAGGTTCCGACTCCCGCGTAGCCGTGATGCAACCGGAGCATATTGCTCATCCAGCAAGCCTCGCGCAACGAAACAGATGCATTCGCCCTTTGGAGACCACTGATGCAATAGCTGCCCCTCTCGCCCCTGCTCGTTGGTGAATCACTTGAACTGCGCCCACTTGAGGCCGTGGACTTCGCGGCGCTGTATGGCGTCGCCTGCGATCCCTTGATCTGGGCTCAGCACCAAAGCTCGACCCGCTATCAGGAGCCGGTATTTCGCCAATGGTTCGACGACGCACTGGCGGCCAGGAGTACCCTGATCGTGATCGACCGCGACAGCGGCAAGGTTGCAGGCAGCTCCCGCTACTACGAGTTCAACGAGGACCAGCGTGAAGTTGCCATCGGCTACACCTTTCTGGCGCGCGAAAAATGGGGAGGCAGTGCCAACAAGGAACTCAAGTACCTGATGCTCGGGCACGCCTTTCAGTGGGTCGACACCGTCTGGTTCCATGTTGCGGGTTCGAATATCCGCTCACAGCGAGCCATGGAGAAAATCGGCGGGCAGTTGTCGCCTACACCTGTAAGCCCGCTGAGTGTGAGCATGCAAGAGGACCTTTTTTATAAAGTTGAGCGATCCATCTTTGAAGGTTGGCAATCGTCGATACAGCCCTAGAAGGCTTGTGCAATGTCTCTCGATCATCCGACATTTTGTTCCGCGCTCGACTTAGCTAGGTTTTCAGCGACTGTTGGAAACAGACCACGCAACGGTCAAGACACCGCTTGACCAAACGCTGCACCTCACTGTCACGCCGAAAAAGACAACCTCATTCGCCTGGATTGATGAAGCTCAGCTTCTGGGATATGCGTCAGTCAAGGAACTGATCGAAGTGAGATTCAAAGCAACGGAGTCTTTGGCGACAATAGCCTCCCATATTATTAGCGGAAACGCTCTCCAGCAGCATGTGCGTCGCCCCCGACGTATCAATAATAAACGTTCTCTACAGCCCGCCGCTCAAGATACTGCCTTCTTCCTTGAGTTTCGGCTGGTGGATTCGCGTGAAGAAGTCGCCGTCACCCGATGCAGCGTCACCGTACGCGATGTAGTTTCCAAGTGAAGCAGCCCGCTCTTGTCAGTGACTGCAGACGAGGCATCGGCGGGCGCGCTGGATACAGCAACTGCGCAATTGCAAAATCCGTAGAATACTCACCCCCTGAAGCATGAATGTCACGGTTACTGTAAATACTTCGACGGCAGACAATAACGCATACCTCGCCTCCATGTTTTTGTGGGCTATAGGTCTAATCGCTTACCGATAGGTATAAATTGCATACGCATGACAGCAATTAGATATCATTATGGGTGCGTGCTTTTTGGACTGAGGCCTCCACACCACAACCTTGCTTAGGCATGATCGTTGTCAGCCCTCAGACTTTTCACTGAACGTGTACTGGTTGCGAAATGGGAGCAGCAGATACTGCGCATCGACAAAGCTACTCGGCTCATCAAAGCCTCACACATGGCATCAGCAACAGCTTCAACTGATCCTACGTTGGCAATACTAAGGAAAGTCAAGTATGAAAATACGGTGCGGTTCACAGGATTTAATTGCATTAGGGAGAAACTCTATAAATAAAATTCCATACTTTTTATGTAATATTGATTAAGGGGGAAATGATGGGCCTGCTTAAGTTTATCCGACGCCTGCATGGCACGATATTTGCTTAATATGGAGTTTCTTGCGAACCACCTTTCAGCCTGGCTAGTCCTGCCGGTGGAGGTGGAACGTATATTTCTAAGGTCGATAACAACTAACGCCCAGTTGCTCATGATCATGGCCTCCAAAAAACACCCTGCGAAAACGTAACCCTCTCGGGATGTGGAGTAAACCTCTCATTAGCCACCAACCTGCCAGGCTTGGGAGGGATCTGAAGCGAGCGCGGCTCGACTATAGGGATTACGCTTTCCAAGGATTTGAAAGTAAACAACCACCGAAAATTTGACGACCTCGATAAATCACTGATTTATGCATCCACAAGACAAGTAAGCAACACTTAAAAATCATTAAAGGATAATTATGAAAATTAGGCATTTAGTTTTTTTATCCGCGCTCGTCTCCTTCTGTGCCAACTCAAACACAAGGGATGTGACAAAAGGGAGCGAATATGAAGTATGCAACACAAAGTACTGCAACCCTAAACTGTCAGACTCTGACTTTACGGAAGCCCCTTCTCTTGAGGGCGGGATAATTATTGGAGAAACATTTTTTGCAAGCAAAGAACTCCCCAAGCTCTACAAAACAGCTTTCCAGCCGAAAGAGATAATTTCCGTATATAGTCCATCAACGGGCAAGGTATTTAAAAATGGAAAAGACTATTCCGTTACTCAGAATGGGATCGTGATTCTTCCAAACTCCGAAATTGATGAAGCTCCGCTTGGATTTCTTGAACCTTCCTGGTCAGAGCTGAGTACGTACGGCGTAAAAATCTCCAATGAAATCGAGCGATACCAGTACGCCGTGACTTACAAAAAAGAAGAATCTTACCATATAAAAAAGGTAGGATTCATTAAAGGCTTCAAAGAAAAAAAAGGAAACACGAAAATAAGAATAACATTTCTTGGCGACTCAATTAGTTATGGGTCTGACACTACGCATGGATACGTAAATCTTGTAATGTCGGCAATTGAAAAAACATACCCCGGAAAATTTATATACCGAAATAACTCCGCGCCAGAGATTAGCTCCCTCAATGCTAGCTGGTGGGTAGACACAAAATTAAACGATAAAAAATCTGACATTATTATTCTAGCGCTCGGCATGAATGACAGTAACAATACTGAGCCGGACAAATACAAAGCCAACCTGGAAAACATAGTAAAAAAAGTAAGATCAAAAAACCCTGAAACCCAATTTATCTTGGCAAGCCCTATCAGGCCTAATCCCAAATCTAAAATCCACCACCATGAATATTTAAATAAATATGTAACAGCATTAAAAGACATTGCAATTGAAAACGACAATATAATGGCAATCGACCTAACCTCGGCATGGGATCGGGCAAATAAAAACAAGACATTTTATGACTTGACGGCAAACGGCCTTCAAAACCCGAACGATTATGCGCACAGAATCATAGCAGAAGTTATTTATTCTGCCATGATGGGTATATAGCCTGGAGGGCCCAATCTAGAGGGCCTTCAACCTGTAACTCACCTAAATTGTATACGCACTCCAATTAAAGCTACCCTAGATAGTCTCGGATACTTCGCAATATCTGACTTGACGATTAGAAAACCCTGTAGAAGATCTGGAGTCCAAAGACCGACCTCTTGTTACTTCCCCAAGTAACGACATGCTCGGAAAAAACCCATAAGATCAGCTCATTAATTGTCTTGATGAAGATTTTTTCGCCTGCACTCTGCTGAACACTAACTAGGTTTCCGGACAAGGCTTGGAATTCCAGATCTTCGCTAATACCGCAGCGGGAGAGACGACTTGGCACCGAGCGAATCGCCCCGGGTTTCGTAGCTGATGTAGTGGCCCGTCTTCGCGCGCCCACGCATAGCCTCTATGCTTGGCTAAAGCGCTACAGCAAAACTGAAGAGCGAGACATATTAAAAAAGGCCACCGCGTACTTTGCCAAGGAGCGCGGCTGAAGTACGCCTTTATCAAGCAGCGCGCGGACGACTAGTCCATGCGACGGCTTTGCCTGACGCTGCAAGTCCATCCCCGCGGTTATTACGCCTGGTTGTCTGAGCCGTAATCTGTGCGCGCCAAAAACGACCAGCGACCGCTGGGTTTGATCAAGCATTCCTGACTGGAGAGCGGCGGCGTTTATGGCTATCGCAAAATCCATGACGATCTGCGCGAGGTCGGTGAAAATTGTGGCCGGCATCGTATGGCGAGGCTGCTTCGTCTTGAAGATCTACGCTCTCAGACAGTGTATCGACGCCGCCCTGGAAAGTACGGTGGTAAGCCCTCGGTCGCCTCACCCAATTTTCTGAAGCGCCAATTCGATATCGTGGGCCCCAACAAGGTTTGGGTTACCGACATCACCAACATTCGCAGGTACGAAGGCCGGCTGTATTTGGCTGTGGTGCTGGATCAGTTTTCTCGTCAGGTCATTGGCTGGTCAATGAAGTCGCAAGTGACCAGTGATTTGACAATTGATGCGTTATTGATGGCGGTTTGGAGGCGTAAACCGAAGCAAGAGGTGATGGTTCACTCTGACCAAGGTAGCCAGTACAGCAACTCCGATTGGCGCAGTTTTTTGAAGGCGAACAATTTGATTGCCAGTATGAGTCGCCGAGAAAACTGTCATGACAACGCTGTTACCGAAATTTTTTCCAGCTTCTAAAGCGGGAACGGGTCAAGCGGAAAATCTACACCACGCGGGAAGTGCTCGAAGTGATGTGTTCGATTACATCGAGATGTTCTACAACGCAAAACGCCGGCATGGTTTCAACAATCAGCTGTCACCGATAGAGCTTGAAAAGTGTTACGCAATAAGTTTGCAAGGCGTCTAGAAAGTCCGGGGCGATTCCGTTGGGTTGCGGAGCAAGTGAATTCAGCACCAACGACGGATCGCCACAGGCCTACAAGGATCATTTGTAGACGGCATTGAATGCCCCTCCTCCAATAAGCGCAGGAGACAGAGTTAGATGGAGCTAATTTTAGAAAATCCTCCAATGAGAACGAAGTCCCATGTAGTTGACGATCAAGCAACCGCCTTAATAAAAAAGCCGTTGCAAAAAAGGCTGGACTTATAGAGATCGACCAAAAGACCACGGTCTGGACGCGGAAATTGAAATTGTCAAGAAGCGAGGTTCAGTAGCTGGCGCGCTTATACTATTGCAGATCAAAGGAACCAGGACTGATAGCGGTAAAATCCGCCCGAAGTTCACGACCGCGCGGCATTTGTCTGTTTCGTTAATTCCCGTGCTACTGATCGATGTAAATGTCACTACTGGAGCCATTCGGGCACCGCCTGTCGAACAGGATCATTTGACCGCACGTAAACCCAGCGCAAAAACAATCTCTGTAAGTATGAAGACTGCCTTCCAGCTCAGTGAGAGATGGAAGGAAATTAAGAAGATCGCAGTCGAACATCAAACGTCCATCTTAGACATCAACTGATATACACTTTATAACGCTTCGGCCCAGCTGATTCGCTACATCGACCTGCTGATAAATTTCGGAGGGGACGCAGATTTTATGCTGAAGTGGATGCGTGAATTTACGCCCGATGACGCATTAAACTCCAACTACGGTTTCGCAGTCCACTTACGAGGCCAGCTTAAAAATGGTCCTAAACCTCTAGATAGATTACGTATCCTGGTAATGAGTCTTTATCCGGAACTTGAAAATAAGATCAATAAATCTATTGCATTACAACGCTCAGGAGATCTTTCAAAGCGAGCGAGGCAAGTAGTCGCCATAAGTTAGCCGCCTTCACTGTAAAACCTGAAGACTGCCTGATGCGCCGTCAACTACGTCCATCCCTGCCCTCCATCGCCAAACTTCCCGCAGGGTGGATATTAGCCCCCAGAAACCTTGCGCCCATCTCCTCCGAAAGAGGTGAGGATTCCCCCGAGAACCAGTCGGTTTGTAGGGGTAAAAACGCCTTAAAACAAAAAGGGGTCGCGAGATAAAATCTAGCACCCCCTTGAATTATGTGGTCGGAATGGAGTGATTCGAACACTCGCCCCCTAGCACCCCATGCAAGCGGACACCTCTACAGGCCTCTTGATACAAGGCTTCGCGCTAGGAGCTCGCTGCAACGATGCCTAACAGTGTGCAACCATGATTTACAAAGTCACTCGCAAAGTCACTTGGTCTTCTGGCCCGCGCCTCCGGCATCCTGCCGAACGATCACATCCACTATTCCACCCGGCACCACCATCACTGCGCATACAAGGCGCCATCGACTTCCTCAACGCCATTGATGTTCATCCCGATCTGAATCATGCCATTGACCTTTGCATCGAGCAGTCGCGGAAAAACATCCGGGCCTGGATCGCTTTTGAATATCCAAGCCTGAACGCAAGATCGTTCCAGAGCCTGACTGCGGCTCTCCAGGATATGAATGTCTCCTTTGACAGGCCGAATCTTGCTGAGCCTTTCGGAAGGTATTGCTATGCCAGGCTCCCTGCGGCGAACGATAAGAAAACTCGTGGGGGGATCACGCCAAAACTGTATATATGAACAGAATTTCACCTCTTGGCGCGCAAATTAATTGATGCCGACAGACGGAGCTATGCTTTCTCCTCCGGAGGGGGAAACACCTATGTGCGGACGACTTTCGCAATACTACTACGGCATTCACGACCTCGTCGAAGCCCAGGGCATGCCTGGGGCCATGATCAATAACGTCGGTGATCAGCCCCTGGAACACTACAACGCAGCGCCAACGATGCAGCTCGCCCTCTTCCATATTGCCGGCGAGGCGTTGCATGTCGACGCCGTGCGCTGGGGATAGCGGCCGGTCTGGGCTACCGACAGTGCAGCACCAATAAACGCCCGCGTCGAGAAAGTGGCCCATGGGCCTTTCTTTCGCCAGATCTGGCCGCACCGAGCCATATGCCCAATCGACAACTGGATTGAATGGGTGGACGAAGGCGCCTCGAAGAAGCAGCCCTAACTGATCCGGCACGGGACGGCTTCCCTATCCTCTGCGCGTCAATCGGGCAGCTTCCGGATCCAGATGAAGGTCACGGGGAGCAAGACTGCTTTGTGACCATCACCGCTGACGCTCAGGGCGGCATGATCGATATTCACGATCGCCGGCCGGTGGTTCTAGCCCCGGGCTCGTCCCTGCAATGCCCACGGAACGCGCCGAAAAGATGGCCTCGCACCAGGGTGAGCCCGCCGAGGCCTTCGTGTAGTTCAAAGTTAGCGCCGCTGTCGGCAATGTCAGGAATCACGGGCCAGAACTGATCGAGCCCTTGGCGATGCCATTATAGATCTGCTCGCACATCACTCCCCTGCTCTTGCTTTGATCAGCATCTGCAGCCAGGTCCGCCGCTCACTGATCAACACGCTTGAACAAGTCGGCAAGCACCAAGGCTGTGCGGGTTGCTGCCTGGCTTGCGGCGGAAGTGCAGGAATTGCTGCTGGCCGTACGCTTGAGACGCTCGGTAAGATCGTCGACGGCCCGCTGCAGGCTCCCAGCAGCACAAGCAGTAACAGCGTCAGCGACTGCACTATCGATTTTCCGATGTCCATCCTGCACCGCCTTGTTGATTGAGTTTTACCGAGACTGCTCTTTTTCACGCTCAACTTTCTCGGCCAGGGCCCACGCCTGCTTGTTGCCAGCATCACGGGCATTCCAGCGCGCTTGCCACCTTCATCCGTCACTGACTGGCGGTGGTCATATGCGGTCATCAGTACCCAGCCCCCAGGACGACCTTCAGCGCTAGCCTTCGCGGCCAGGTCACGCAGGGCCACCCGTTCAGCCTAGCCAGTCAGCCCGCCGTTGATTGTTCTCGTGATCTTGGCGAACTGCCCTGAGTCGGCCAGCTCGTTGAGCCCTTTCGACTGCCAGAACCAACCAGCGACCATAGCAGCAGCCTCAGGCTGTTCAACCAGTTAAGTGTGACTCACCAAGTCCAGGCCCAGGGCAACAGCGGCGGCACGGTAGTTGTTAGCACCTGTCAATTGGATGAGGCCTCGCCCTCGATACTTCCAGCCATCCCCTGACAGCGTGTTTCCCATGCGACAGCCGTACAAATGTTTGCGATCTGCTCAGGCTTGCGCGCCACGTGGGCAGCCAGGGCAGCGTCAAAGCGATTCGCGCCAGACTGCCTGTAAGCGATCAGCGCTGTAGTTTAGGTTCTCGACCATGCGCGCCAGCTGGCCGGACTCATGCCCGAACAGGACAAGGAACGCAGCCATCCGCACAGGCAAGTTGATCTTGAATCGCACCATCGCCGCATTCAGCGCAAGAACAAAAAACCCGCGAGTTGGCGGGCTTGGGTAAGGATCAGCAGCAACTGCTGCTCAGTGATTGGTATTTTTTCCTTGGATGATGAATTTCGTTTTTTTTCACCTAGACCACTTCCTCGGGTAGCATATTGCCCCCATTGCGAAGGGCATGACCTACGGAGCCATAAGAAACAATGACGTTGCTATCTGAATCACCTGTCGTCAAAGCGGAGTCTCACCTTAGTCATCCTAAGTACCGCCCAGATATCGATGGGATGCGTGCAATCGCCGTTCTTTCGGTGGTTTTCTTTCATGCTTTCCCTGAATTAATTAAAGGCGGATTTGTAGGGGTTGATGTTTTTTTGTTATTTCAGGATTTCTTATTAGCAGCATTATCATTGAAAGTCTAAAAAACAATAGCTTTAGCTTCAAAACATTTTACAGCAGGCGGGTAAACAGGATTTTTCCAGCCCTGTTTGTGGTTTTAGTCGCATCATGGGCTTTTGGGTTGATATCTCTACTCCCTGAAGAACTAATGCAGCTTGGAAAGCACATAGCGGCAGGCACAGCCTTTGTTTCAAACTTCGCACTTCTAAATGAAAGTGGATACTTTGACCAATCTTCAGACACAAAGATACTTCTTCACCTATGGTCACTAGGAATTGAGGAGCAGTTTTACCTAATATGGCCACTGGCCCTATGGGGCGCATGGAGGTTACGATTCAACATATTAGCACTAACGATAGTGCTTGCCGCCCTATCATTCACAACAAACGTTACATTCATAAAAAATGATGCTATTTCTGTATTCTATTCTCCACACACGCGCTTCTGGGAGCTTCTAGCCGGAGCCTTATTAGCATATTCAAACCTTAGCAGGCAAGAACTTATCGTCAAGTTCCGAAGTGAATCGACTGTTGCCATTAGAAATCTGTCATCAGCAACTGGTATTGCACTATTAGCTTATGCATTTTTCAATGTAACAAAAGACAATATATTCCCTGGATGGTGGGCCTCCCTGCCAGTACTTGGATCCGTGTTGATTATCGCTGCTGGGCCACGTGCATTTTTGAACAAACACTTTCTAGCCAGCAAGGCATTGGTTAAAGTCGGGCTTATCAGCTTCCCACTTTATCTTTGGCATTGGCCCATCCTTTCTTACTTGCGAATAATTGAAAGCGGAACTCCTTCTGTAGAAACTAGATGGTATGCAATAGGAGCATCTATAGTTCTCGCATGGCTCACATATCGATTGATTGAAACCCCTCTGAAAAACGTATCAAGCAGAATCAGAACAGTCGTTCTGAGCATGATGATGCTTGCTATTGGGCTCACTGGCTACTACACGTACGCCAGCGCTGGCCTTCCAGAAAGGAGCATGGCGCGTCATCTGAATAATGTTTTCACTCAGTTCGTAGGCCCGCTTTGGGCGTACACTAAAAACGAGACCTGCATGGCGCGATACCCATTCTCTGATTCTGCGGATTATGGTTGGTGGTTCTGCATGCAAAGTCGAGACGAATCTCCAACGGTTATGCTAATTGGTACCAGTTATGCCAACCAACTTTTCCCAGGCATAGCGAAAAATCCAGATATACAACATCAGACGGTTCTTTCTATTGGCACTTGTGACCCAGCAAGATTAGACATAACTCCAGAAGGTGAGGTTGCTCAAACTCACCCCTGCTATGGTGATCGTCCGTTGAAGCAGAAGAAACTAATAAACGAAATCATAGATAAATCCGGCACAGTAAAATACGCCATAATAGATGGACTATCTCCAAACCCTGACATTGAATATGGAAAAAGGCTAGCGTCCTACATAAAAGATCTAGATAAAAAAGGTGTTATCGTTATAGTTTTCATTCCTCACATTGAGCTTGGATACAGCCCGAAGGCATGTTTCTCTCGCCCATTCAGCGAGCCTATTAACGACTGCTCTCTTCCATATGAAAAATACACAGAAATAAACTCTGGATACGCTCCGATTATTGAAGAGGTATTGAAGTCCAGTCACAGAACAAAATTCTTCGATCAAAAAGACCTTGTATGCAAGGACGGAAAGTGCTCAGGGATAATAGAGGGAATGCCAGTTTTTAGGGATGAAGGGCATATCTCAGAGTTTTCCAGCATGAGACTTGGAGAGATATTTGTGGAATGGGCTAAATCTAACGAACCAGGAATACTTTCAAAGTAAAAAAAGGCCGCGACAGCGGCCTTTTTATTTTACGACTGAATAGCTTACGTTGCTCAGATAGATAAATCTGGCTACAGCAGCGGCGCCATACACCTGTACTTCTCCTGTATTATTCACGACAAGAAAGACGTTGCCTTTAGGAACCCAAGTTGAAGGCGCAATAGGAACCGAAAACATCGACTCAACTTCAGGGTGGAACACTTCAGGCAGGTTTATAAATACTGTTTAGTTTAGCAGCGAGTCAGTAGAAACAGAGATATTACCGACCATGCTGAAGATATTGCTCTGCACCGCGTACTTAGGAGCTTGCGTAGCGACCTGAGGAGAATTTAATCAGCTCGTCGGCATTGTGCGAGCAGTGATGCTTTTCTATGGCAGGGGCTGCATGTCGGCGATTACTGCCCGTGCGGCACCATACCCCATCAGCATGCGACCATATTGCTCAGCCTGTGTCAGTCTTTGGGCGCCCTTGATGGCAGCTGCATAGTTGACTGATACCTGGGCTAGAGCTTGGTTATATTCACCCTGGGTAATCTTTCCTTTCGACAGCAGAATGGACAGTTGCCCCTGCGTCTCAACGTACTCCTGAAGCGCGAACTTGGCAGGCGGGGCAGCTTTGTACAGCCCGTCAAATGCCGACTGAGCTGCTTTCATTTTGCTGGCAAGGCCGCTTTCAGCTTTAGGCTTCTTCGTCTTGGCGTCATTGTTTCCGTCGATTTGATTCAGGGCATCTTGAACCATTTGAGCGACTGTTTTGGTCTGCCCCTTTGCCTCTTGCTTTGGTGGCTGACCCTTTCCGGGTTTAGGATGATTGCGCCGCGGCTGGCGGTGTTGAACGTAACGAGCATCAGGTCCAGCGTCTCCAGCATGGCTTGCATGGTGTACTCGTTGAAAACCTGCATTTGCGACAGGGACATGGGGGCTTTTTCGTATTTCAATGGAAGGTCTGGGAACCAGCTGGCTAATGCCGCCGTGCGTTCCTCTTTGGTGCCGCAGATGTTTCCTTTTACGGCCCCGCCGCCCTTTCCAGCACCGCTCGCGCCACCTGATGCTTTGCTGCCAGCGATCAGCGGACCGAAGGACGGATCGTTGGTGAATTCTGCTTTGAGCTCGTCCAGCGTTGCCGCCGGGAGATTGCCGACCGCATCCAGCACGACAACAGTAGGTTCACCGTCGCGCTGCTCGACGCTCAGCCGGCGTTCGATGTGGGGGAGCAACGCCTTGGCGCCACCTGGAATGGCCAGCGTGGCAGCGATCTCGGTAGCGGTACGGCCCACAGTCAGATCCCGGATCTGGCCTCGCAGAGTGCTATTGGTACTTTCGAGTTGGCCGGTCTGCTTCGCGGCGGGCGTACTTCTCGGACCAGGACGTTGAAGTTCCTCGACGTTGCCAGATTTGCGGGCGAGCTCTTCTCGTTCGAGACGTGCCGCTTCTTCGGCTTCGCGCCCCTTCTTCTGAGCAGTTTTCTTCTCGCCGAGCAGCTCGTCGACCTTGGCCTTGAGGCCAGAAACGTCTCCAGGCTGGGGTAGGCCCTCAATGCAGAGGACGAAGTTGCCGCCCTTCTTGACGTACAGGGCCTGAATGGTTTCGTCGACGCCTTCAAGTCTGTCCAGTTGGAAATTCAAGGTCATTGGTGTCTCCCAGAGACGTTGAGCAGGTCCTGCTTGCAGGAACAAAAAGGCCGACAGTTGGCCGACCCTGTTACTAGATGAGTTGAATTTCGCCTGAAGGAGTGCTCAGGTAGCGATATATTTCTCTCACTGAGTGATAACTATATGCTCCTTTAACTTAAATAGAGAGGTAATCAGAAATGTCTAAACACCAATTCATTCTCGAGGAGGATGGCCAGCCAATTTTTGCCGTCGTGCCGTACGCTGAGTACGCTGACGTGTTCGGCGCTCTGTAAGCAGAGCCTGAAAGTGACACCGATCACCAAATAACACTCTCGATCCTACTGCCCAACGCCGGAGCAAGCGCTGCCATTGATCTGCCGCGGTTCGTTGAGTACTGGATACGTTGTGGGATCCAGAGTCCTCTGATCAACAAGCGGGCTAAGCCGCTTCGCGAGTTCGAAGGTCGAGAGCTCTTATCCTTAGAGGCGCTTATTCGCACCTGCTTCATCTCCGAGTCGTACCGCAACACGATGCAAGCGGTGAACGAGGTAACGGACCAGCTCGTCGATACCGGACTTTTCCGCGCAGTCCACTTCAACCAGGCATCGCCTGATGCCGGACCAGATTTCCAGCGTGAACAGGCGATCCTGGAAGCACAGATCCTCCCCTACTCCCGCAGCGTGAACTGCTTGGAGATCATTTATGACAAAGCGAAGGAGTACTGTGAGAAACACCCAGTCGCTCACGACCAGAAGATTGCGTCCGCTTGGTTCAACCAAGGTCATGCCTAATCCACAGTTGCGCACTCCTTCTCTTACGACCCAAAAACCTTATCAAACGCTATCGGCTCGCGCTCGCGCAGCTCTTTCTGGGTCAACGTCTTCCCGTCGTCATCGACGAACCGGCCGATAGTCAGCTCGCCTTTATTAAAAAGCATGTAGCGCGCCGGGCCCAACACATCCTCTTGGAAAGATACCGGCTGCCTGGCGAGTCACTCGCTGTAGCTGGTCTTGCTGCTCACCTGCTCGACCCCGTCCGGACTGACCGATGGTCGAGTTGATCCAGGGATCACCCGGGCGAACTAGTCCTTCGGCACCGGAGTGACTGTGGTCCGGCAACGCCAGAGATACGGCGGCTTTGGCCCATTCAGCGGGATGATGGACTGATCGATGCTCATGCAGAACCACGTGGTGCGACTATCCAAGATGGCGATCCGACGCATCCCCTTGAGGATGTCGTCGTTGTCCTTGAGCGCTTCCACGCGCGCCGTGGTGGCGATGTGGTTGATCATTGTTGGGGCTGTGTCTGATCGCGCTGCTGGACGCCCAGCGAGGTCAGCCGGCGGCTGATTTGGTCGGACGCCCCACCCAGGGCCGAGCCCATGCGGATTTCACTGATGATCTCGACGCTCTTTTTGGGGCCGTACTGATCCAGCGCGCCATTGATGCTGATGCACTGCCGGCCCTTACCGACCTCCAACTCCATAGGGTCAATCAGGGCAGCCGCAGCAACCAGCTCAATGCTCGGCCTATTCAACTGCACTGCCGTGTGACATTGATGATGGCGGCCTCCGCCATACCATCGACGCCGCCCTGGACAAAGGGGTAAGACGTGAGTGCAGAACTAGCCGTACCTCCCCGCCTTATCCGAACCATGAAAGCCCCTGCGTACTTGGGCATGTTCTTGGATGAATTCAACAAGACTATGCGTCTTTTCGTCCAAGAATTCTCAATCTGAAAGCAAGACATTGGGTTTGATTGCCTGGAACTTGACGCCTGGGTAGAGGCCTACGTCAAGTCTCGGGCAATTGTAAAAGCAGCCAATCAGGACAACAATCGGCCCCGCAGTGAGCCAGGGTAAGAAGAAAGGAGAATTGCCGTGGCCCAAAAAGCAATCACAGGCCTCCAGCAAATGCCGAACGGCACCTAGGAGATCGACAAAAAGTACAGAGGAGAACGAATTCAGGAGAGCACTGACACTTGTGACTGCGCCGAAGCAGAGCAGTATCTGATCCACAAGCTGGAGCAATTGCGCCAGCAGAAAGTATATGGAGTTAGGCGGGTCAGGAGCTGGGGGAGGGCAGCAACTCGCTTCCTGTTAGAGATGAAGGATCAGGCCTCCATCCACATTTCGGCCACGTACATGGAGCAGCTCGACCAGTTCATTAGCAATATGCCGCTGACCCACATCGATGACGATGCACTAGTGCCATACATCCAGTCGAAGCTGAGTCCGGCAGTAGGGAAGCCGGTCACCGACAGAACAGTAAACATAGCCCTTCAGCGGGTAATCTGTGTGCTGAACCTCTGTGCGCGGAAATGGCGAGATGAGGAGCGCCGGCCGCCACTCGACGTGGTGCCGATGATTTCATTGCTTGATGAGCGAACAAACAGCCGGAAGCGCTAACCGCTTTCGTGGGAAGAACAATCGATTTTGTTCGCTGAGCTGCCGGCGCATCTGCAAACCATGGCAATATTCAAGGTCAAAACGGGTTGCCAAGCGCAAGAGGTGTGCAAGCTTCAGCGGAATTGGGAGATTGCGGTACCGGAGCTGGGAACGAGCGTATTTCTAATACCGGCCGGATTTGGGAGTAGGGGCGCCAGGTCTGGCGTGAAAAACCGAGACGAACGCCTGATCGTTTTGAATGATGTGTTCAAGTCGGTGATCGAGAAGCAGCGCGGAAAGCATCCACTCTACGTGTTCCCGCTGACAAGCCTGATGGCGAGAGGAATGAAACGACGGTGCACCGCATGAATGACTCAGCCTGGAAGAAGGCCTGGGGCCGGGCGGCGAAGAAGTGGCAGGAGAAGTTCCTGCGGCCGGCGCATGATGGCTTTAACAGGATCCGCATTCACGACCTGAAGCACACCTTTGGGAGAAGGTGCGTGCCGCGGGCGTGACAGAGGAAGATCGAAAGGTATTGCTCGGCCACAAGAACGGAAACATCGCCAGTCACTACTCGGCAGCAAAACTGGATCAGCTCATCGAGGCGACAAACAAGGTATAAGCAACCGACTCGCGCGCACCAGCGCTGACGATTCTGAAAAGGAGGGAAGCATGAAGAGAAAGGCCAGGGCCACTCGGAAAGTCACGATGACAGAAACAACAAAGCCGCTCGAAAGCGGCTAAGTCATTGAAAAATATGGTCGGGACGGAGTGATTCGAACACTCGACCCCTAGCACCCCATGCTGGCATAAACCATAAAAAGCTTTAAACATCAGCACATTACGTAGGCGCCCACTGCAATCGACGCCTAACGATGTTCAACATGGTTTCACCTATCCCCGCAAAAGTCCCTACAGGCTTTCGCGTTAAAAGCCCCCTCGCCTACGGGGAAAGAAGCAACTGGGGCCCGAGTGGAACCCCAGTCACATTTCCTTTTAGAACAGGGTCAATTGCCCCGGATGCGAACGCCAGTGCTGGCAAACACTCTCCCACCGACCAAGCCGGTAGCGGAGATAGCGATGCACAAACACTCCTTTCGTAGTTGAGTAAGCCATGGTCGGCCCTCCCCTATTGAAGGCTGGAAGGTTTTAGCTTGCCCTGATCCAAGACCACAACTACACTCCGGACGTCTTCCCCAAGACATCTGTGTAGTGATCAGGGTGGTTCGGTAGACCCTCTTTCACCTCACCAAGGGCTCAAGAAGTGTTAGAAGCACTTCTTGAGCTTTTTTGCTTCTGTCTCCTTGTTAGTCTAGGAGCAGTGTTCGCGGGCTCAGCAACGGACCAAGAAGCACCAGGCTTCATGACCGTACTCCCACGCGTCGAGTACACGCTGCGAGTTCTTCACTCGACGATAGCGGCAAAATACCCAACGAAACCCCTTTGGGGCTGGCTTTTTAGGCATCGTTCATAGTCACCTCCCTAGCAGAAGGAAATTTTTTTCTTGCCATCTGCTTGGAAATGACTAACATCTCCGTCGCAGCTGCACTGCAAGGGCGAGCCCCTTCTCCAAAGCTCACCGACGTGATCGAAGCGCCAACTTCTCTCACATCAAAATCTTCATTCCAAATCGACTCAGCTTCTTGTTCTGTACCATCGCTGCCTGGGAGCTAACCCCAAAGCGATGAACCACCTCTTCAATGCTATTGCATCGAATCATCAATGATCGGGGCATAAGCAAATCCCCAGCAAATGTATTTGCCTGCCATTCACTATCTCGATATGCCTCTAGTCGACCATGCTCTTGTCGATGGAAAACGATAGGCACCTTTCGATGCATGATGTAATGGCCTAGTTCATGAGCCGCGGTAAATCTATCCCTTCCCTTCCCTTGATACAGCCCCTCATAAACATCCTCTCTGAGCCTAATGACATTCTCAGCGGGGATCGTCAGACCATGATTCGCCCCCATTTCACTCATCAAGCCTGCTTCTAATGCAAAGTCAGGAAAGAGTCTGGGCATAACCAGCTCAAGAAATTGGATAAGAGGAAAATCGTCGGTCTTGATCTGCATATCTCGCCGAATTGACTCGGCGAGCTGCGCAATTTGAGCTCCGCTTAGCGGAGGCACTTCACAACGCGGCCCACTCATAAGCTTACCTCTTCATTTTTTCACTCTCGTCAACACAGCCAAAATCTGATCTAGCTCTGTTGTTTTCATTTCTTCAAACTGTCTCGAAAAAGCCATAGCAACCTCCTGATGCCTTTGCGTCATTCCATTGAAAGGGACCTGCACCTGTCCTCGCGTACGAATCACAGCGTCTTCAAGTTCTTCGTAGTCCCTAGATCCAGGTAAAAAGCCTAAATAATTGGCGATCTTTTTAACGAAATCATCGTTAAAAGACTTCTTGCCTGTCTCTACGGTGGACAAATATGCAGGACTGACTTCTAGCCCAAGGGCCATATCCTTGAGCAAAAGGTTTCTATCTATCCTTACCTTCCTCAAAAATTTTCCGATTTCTGTCAACATACCTACCTCCGAAGAGATGGTGATTTCCCCATCTCTGTTCCAGATTAACACGATTGGTTAATTCGTCAACCGAATTTATGAAAGCCTTTCGCTCAGACAGCAAACGCGGCCGTTAGGTCACGACCACTTATCTAAACCATTTCTAGTGAGCGACCGCACGTTTCAACATAAGCATGTCGTGAAGGAGCACAAAGCACTCCACGGAGCCCATGCAAAAACAGCAACGTCTGTCGCCTAGTCCTAGCAAAATACCGCCAATCCAAAATACTGTATATAGATACAGTAATCATGGGTAAGGCAGTACCGTGCACAAAGAAGACGACACAGCCGATTGGCTGGGCATCCCCACACCCCTGGAAACCTGCAAGCAGCACATCCTGCTGCTGGAAAATGAAGTGGCAGAGCTGAACCGGCAGCTGCGCGCAGCCCGGGAAAACATCTACAAGCTGGTCAACATGCAGGCGCAGACCGAGAAGGACCGCGACGAGGCCCTCGCCCGTCTGCGTGAAAAGGCCGGAGAAGCTGCATTGTTGCGAAAGCAGGTCAGCGACCTTGAACTGAGTGTTCGGAGCAAGGACCGGGCGAACGAGGATCTGCGCCGACAGATACCCGCCGGCGCACGCGGAAAGCTACGCTGAGAGCAACCGAGGACACAGCCATGTGCGGAAGACTCTCGCAATACCGCGGCATCCACGACTTCGTCGCAGCCCTGAGCATGCCCGGGGCCCTGATAAATAACGTCGGTGATCAGCCCCTGGGGCGCTACAACGCAGCACCAACGATGCAGCTCGCCCTCTTCCACGTCGCCGAAGAAAAACTACACGCCGACGCCGTGCGCTGGGGGTGGCGGCCGCACTGGGCCACCGACCGCGCCGCGCCGATAAATGCCCGCGTCGAAAAAGTGGCTCACGGGCCTTTCTTCCGCCAGATCTGGCCACACCGCGCTATCTGCCCGATCGATAACTGGTTTGAATGGGTGGACGAAGGCGGCCCGAAGAAGCAGCCCTACCTGATTCGTCACCGCGACCACTCCCCCATCCTCTGCGCCTCAATCGGACAGCTGCCCGACCCGGACCAGGGCGAGCACGACGGGTTTGTGATCATCACCGCCGACGCACAGGGCGGCATGGTCGATATTCACGACCGCCGGCCGGTGGTCCTGGCCCCTGACCTGGCCCGGGAATGGCTCGACCCGGCCACGCCGAAGGAGCGCGCAGAACTGATGGCTCTACACCAGGGAGAAGCAGCCGAAGAATTCGAGTGGTTCAGGGTCAGCGCTGCGGTGGGTAATGTAAGGAATCATGGGGCGGAACTGATTGAACCTGTATAGCGATACATGTCATGAGCCGCAAACAACGGATTTCGAATCCGTTTTCACCGCTAAACTTTGTCAACCAATCATGGCACAGCATGACTTCAACATGCTTTGGGGGACTTATTCCCCCAAAACTCCCCCAATCTTATCGGCTCAACGCCTTCGCAATAACGGAAACAGATTCCGCCTTCCGACCTACTTCTTTGAAGCAGCGATCCTGCTCGACACCTTCCAGTCTCAGACACGACGAAGCGCTCACATTGAGGTCATTAAGAGTGCTGAAAAGATTCCAGGCTATTGCGCCGGTAGCGAGCGTTATGATCAGGAGGGCGATAGTTATAGGGTTCAAGTAGTTGTTCCTCAGGAAAAAAGGCCGAGGAAATCATACCTTACAGGCCGCTCTACCCGCTACATGGGCCAGGGGTGAAACCCTTGCAAATAAAGGGCTTCAGCCACTCAATGGGCGGCTTTGGGCCCAGGCGACCGCCACTTGCAGGCCGGCCTATTTTCGGATCATTTCTCGCACGTAACCCTGGCAAGCCCGCAGCGCGATCAGTCCCTGGTCACCGTCTCCGGTGATGGCGACAATTCGTTGAGCAGCCGCTGGGTCAAGTTCGGCTCGCGCGCCTCCATGAACCACGCCGCAGGTGCCGGCGGTGGCTGGCAACCCACCGCCACCACCCGTGGCGGTGCTGGCAAGGAGGACTGACAACCGCAGCTCAGTAGTAGCAAGCTTGTCACGCAGGCGAACCTGGTTCGATTGAGCATCGCGCAATTCCTTATAGTGGGTTTCTTCGCTTTCTTGCAGGCGGTCCTCAAGCGCCCGGCGGGCGTCCTGCTGCTCTCCCTGCCAGTTGATCACCGTCGTAGCGGCCTGCTCGCGGTCCGTGCTGTACGCTTTGGCCTGTTCGGCCAGTGCCTTGCCGTAAGTGTTCGCCTGCCACATCCAGGCGAGCCAACCGCCCAGGGCGAGCCCCAGCACCAGGGCCAGAACCGGCAACAGCCAGCCCGGGGCCTTCATGACAGCACCTTCAACGCACGCTGATACAGCGCCTCGCGATCCGCCAAGCCGTTGGTCCCGCCATTAATGCGCTTGGTGATTGTGAGGAAGTCGCCCTTATCAGCCAGAGTGTTCAACCCCGCCCGCTGCCAGAACCAACCCGCCGACATCGCGGCATAGACAGGGCTCTCCAACAGCTCAGGGGTGTTGAGTAGTCGAGCATCGCTGAACAGAGCTTTGCTACAGGCTTCATAGTTGGTCCGGCCGGTGACCTGAATCAGTCCCCTGCCTCGGTACTTCTGCCCGTCGCCGTCCGCCTCGGGTGTGTTGCCCAAGCGCTTGGCCAGGGTGCCAGTGTCGTACTTGCTCAGGTACTGGTCGCTGCCCAGCTCGCGCACCCATTGCAGCTGGCCGGACTCGTGGCCGATCTGCGCGATGAACGCAGCTACACGCAGGCGGGTGATGATCGCGTACTTGCTCATGGCCGCATTTAGAGCAGGAACAAAAACGCCGGCTTTAGCGCCGGCGTTGGGGAGGATCTGCAGCAGCTGCTGCTCTGTGATCGGCATTCGTTTTCTCCAGGCAAAAAAAAGCCCGCTCAGGGCGGGTGCATTCACAAGCTATCGTTACAACTGTGGGTTAAATGGATACGGGTATTCTGCCACGTCAATATAAGCTGATCGTGGTCGCCTGTCATTTAAGATATTGAAGAACCCTGGCCTAGTCCTTACATCGACCCTATCATATGTATTTTCTGGTGTGGTCCACATGTAGTGTGCTACATACCCAAGACCACCACAACAACCCTCCTCAGCCGATGATCTAACGGCAGGGTTCGTCCAGCCGGTGCCAGGGTCCCACAAGACCCATTCTACGCTCCTGGACCAGGGTATGTAAGCTGCATAGTTTTTTGAAGGGTCGAGACTCACTCTGAACTCTGCGCCTGCCGATGCCGCTTGACGATTTGGGAAGATTTCGTCAGAGATTAGGAACTGCCTACCGCCTGTGAAAGGGTTGAGTCTTCCATCTGCACCGACACCAGTGGAGGGTGGAGGCACAGTTGTGCCTATAACGTTCAGCGGCCACTGCAAGCTGTTGAAAGTGAATCGCCCACTCTCGGCTCGCGTCTTCAGGGCTGGACCGCTAAGTATCGGTCTCATGATATCAAAGCAATAAACCTTTAAGTTCGCAACTGGGCCAGCGAAATAGAACACTGACTTGTTACCCTCTCGCGACTGAACAGGCTTTGCACAGGCACCGTTCGTAAATAAGATAGGACTTAAGGCGCCCTCGACCTCAAACTTATATATAAAGTCTGTGTAAACACTATAACCTCCATTTGGTGAGAGTTTATTCCATGACCCTATGAACTCGACAGGCCCGCTCTTTATCAGGCCATAAATGGCTTTTGACGTGTCATAGAGTATCGACCCGCTGTTGTCTCGGACGATTAAAGCTGTAGCGCCCATCAGTAGTACCCATAGAAGATTTCCGCATTGATTATAAATCCAGAGGGTATGCGGTAAGCCCATTCAAGTCGGTTTTGAGTGAGCGTCACACCTGGGATCTTCCCTTGTGTCTTCTGCGAGTTCTCAAGGGATATGACCGTATAGAAATACTCTCTACCTGCTGGAAGCGATATGTTTATTGATCCGTCAACTTTATTAGTTACAACCGAACCTTCAACCTGGACCATCTTCTTGGTCATATTAGCTGTTATGTTCCCGGCAGCATTACGGGTAATTAGTCCTGCTGCCATTATGTTGCATCCAAACTAAGGTCAATAGCCTTAACGCCATTAGCATAGTAAATTAATATGCCGCTATTATTAATAATCAACTTACTTCCACCTGGGGTATTACCCATCATCTGGAAAGTTCCATCGGGCAGGAACGCCCACCCGGAAACACCTGCTTCATAGTTGCTGGATGTCAAATTTTTTCCGATTTTTAGCATGTCGATAGATCCGTTCTTGATGAACGCGGTGTCGATATAGGCGGCATTGTTCTGAACAACAAACGGGTAGTAGACCTCCGCAGCGTTTGGATCGACGATTGCAAATCGGCTTGCGGCGATCAGCACCTGGCTGGTGATGATCCCTTCGTTGTTCTCCACGCCAACACCAATACCGGCCAGGTATGGCTTATTGTCCACGGTGAGCTGAGTCTTGATTGAGTACATCGCAGCGAGCTCTGTCTTGATCTGCTCGACCTCAACCGACGCACCGCCACCCGAGTCGATCTTTTCCAGCAGGTGCTGGCTCAACTGCGTCTCGGTGATCTGGTCGTTCAGGTACTCAAGGATCACGCCGGCATCGGCGGAGGACTGCCCCATCACCGGCCCGTAGAACGCCCCGACGTTGCCGATGCGGTCCACCAGCCGGGCCCAGAAGAAGAACCGCACGCCAGCAGCCAAGCCCATGATGGTCAGGTCGGTCTGCGGATAGGCGTAGTCGCCGAACTTGGTCGCCGTGGCCACCTGATTGGTCTGGCTGTACCAGATCTCGGTCCGCTGCAGATCCGCGGTGGTGACTCCAGCCGGGATGCCCCAGGCCAACTTGATGCCGAACACGATCGATTCGGCGGTGAAGGACGACGGCACCGGCGGCGGTGTGGTCTTGCCGTTCAGCAAAGTCTCGACTGAGGTCGCGAACACCGACCCGATGTCGAGCGAGTTGATGGCCCGCACCTTGGCCACATACCGCCCCGCGTAGATCCCGCTCACATCGATGGACGTGGTGCCCGTGCGGCCGGCAAAGATCCAGTCGCCATCGTTCTTGCGCCAGTAAACCTCGTAGGCGATCGCCGCTTCTGGCTTATCCCACTCAATCGTCATGACGCTGACCGCGCTGCCCTGGTCAACGAAGTGGTCATTGCTCACTCGAACGTTGCTCGGCGGCCGCTGGACGCTCGGCGGGATCACCGTCACCGGTGGCCGCTCGATGCGCGTGCCGTTGTCGATTGCGCCATACTTGCTCGCGTTGTGGCGTACCGCGCTGATCGTGAACTTGATCTCCGAGTCGGAGAAATCCTCCGCCACCGACATCACACGGAACAGCTGGGTGGCCAGGGTTGTCGAGTCAATCGCCCACATCGAATGCTGAGGCGGCAATTCATCCAGCTTCTTCTCCAGCACCACCTGCTGGACTTCAGCAGGAAACCCGGTGGTATCCATCGTCACGCGACCACTCGACCACTTGATTCCCTTGCGGTCCCAGGTCAGCGGATACCCGACCGATTTGATCTTGCGGGAGACAGCAGTGCCCGTGGGCATGATCACTGTGATGGTGTCGCCGGGGTATGCCTTCACGTCGGCATCCAGTACCAGGCTATCGAGCGTGGAAGAGCGCAGGCGCCCACCAATGCGGCGCCCTGCCCGATCATTGTCCGCAATGCGGATAATTTGCCCGGGGCGCGCCAGGGTGCCGTCCAGGCCCACAGAGAACCCCACGCTTTCGGTTTCCAGGCGGTTGGTGAGCAGCGCCCACTTGCCGATGCGCTGCGCCTGGGCCTGGGAAGTGCAACCGGTGGCGGTGATCTCGGTCTGCTGGATCCCGTAGCGGGCGATACCGGCCTGGTCGTCGACGTACTCGACTTTCTGCCGGTAGAAGTCGGCCGGATCGTTCCAGCTCACCAGGGCCACGGTGTAGCGGGTCTTCTTCGCCGAGCCGAAGTAACCGAACTTGCCGTCGATCACGTTGGCGTTCGAGTAGGTGTAAACCGGGTCCTCGGGTATGTCGGCAATAGCCATGACCGAGCCGGCGGCCCAGTAGGACATGCCTCGAAAGGTCGTGGCCAGGTCCTGCAGCACGTCCAGCGCGTTGGAGCGGGTCTGCAAGAACAGGTTGCAGGTGAACCGCGGTTCCTGGCCGCCCTTCCCGTCCGGCACCAACTGATCGCAGTACTGGCCTATGCGGTACAGCTCCCACCGGTCGACCTGACCTTCGTTCAGCAGGTGGCCCAGGCCATAGCGGAAGTGCAGCAGTAGGTCATAGAAGATCCAGGCCGGGTTATCAGTCCAGGCTAACTTGAACGAACCATCCCAGACGCCGGAGTACTGCCGGCTTTCCGGGTCGTAATTGCTCGGCACGCGAATAATGCGGCCGCGCAAGTCGAAGGACCGGGTGGGGATCGCCTGGAACTGCGAGGCATCGAACTGCAGGCCGACGACAGCGGAACCCGGGTAGCGCAGCTTGGCGTCGATGACCTCGGTGATCGCGTCGATGTTCGTCTTGTCCGCAATAGCGCCAGAGGTGCTGTTCGGCGTCAGGCGGGTAACGCGAATCTGCCAGTTACTGCTCGCCGGCGGCAGGTCCACCCGGTGGGAGCGCTCGTACTTCGTCGAGGTCTTGCCGCTGAACGCCGAGGCCAGCACCTGCACATAGGGCCCGCCGTCGGTGGAAACCTCGATCTTGTACTGCACGGTGTAGCCGTTGGTGTCGCCGTTGCTGGTATTGGTCTGGGCCAGGCGCGGGGTGGACAAGCGCACGCGCACGGCAGATAGCTGCAGGTTCTGCACGGCGCGAACCCAGGGCTGGCCATACTTCAGCTCAACACCCACCGCGATCTCGCTTTCGACCGCTGGAAAGCCCGGGATATGCAGCTGATCCTGGCTACCGGTGCGTGCGTCCATCGTGACGCCGCTGAAATTCCGGGTGCCGTCGGCATTGGCCAGCGGAGTCTCGTCGAGATAGACCGAGCGCTCACCCGCGACCAGGCCCTGGATCTCGCCCTCGCTCACCAGGTCGAGGATCCGCGCATAGGCGGTGCTCTGCAGGCTATCGGGGGCCTCAACGGACGGCCGCGGCTTCGACTCGCCGCCCTTGCTGCCGGTAATTTGCTGGTTCATGGCTTTCCTTCAGGCGAAAAAAAACCCGCTCATGGCGGGCCTGGTGTCAGGTTCGATTCACATCTGGTCTTCGGAGTAGATCCCGGCGCTGATCACCGCGCTGCCGACGATCATCCGGCCGTAGAGCAGCGGGACAGGGTTGCCCTGGACGCTGGTGTTCACGGCGCCGTTGAAGCTGTAGCTGGGTCGGTTATTGGGGCTGTCCTGGGTGCCCAGGCCTTTGGCTTGGGGGCTGAGCATCTGGATCACACCGCCAGCGACCAAGGCAATACCTGCTGGGGCCAGCCCTTGAAATCCAGGAATGAAGGAAGCAGCAATCAGAACCGCCCCCACGATCGTCTGCAAGAGGCCCGCGCGCTTCGATCCTGCAATGACCGGCACGATCCTGATCACGTCTCGCCCTGTTGGCTTCCCTAGGTCATCTTCGGAGACATTCTCCTTGCCATTGAAAATCGCATAGCGCAGTCCTTTGCTCGAGCTTTCGGCCATGTGTTTTTCAAAGCCAGGGAACTGCTTGAAATACCCCATGATGTCCCGCCAGCCTCCGCGGGTGATCATTCTGTGCCGACGGCCAAACAGCCTGGCCAAGGAGCCAGATAGCAGGACGATTTGCATCTTTTCAGTAGGCATATTTTCTCCAGACGTAAAAAAACCGCCCGTAGGCGGCTTGAGTATTCGGCGTTCACAAACACCTGTTCAACGAGGGGATGAGACCGCCCCGGCCAATCTGCGACCACGAAGCTCTCTGGTAGAGCTTAACGATGCTCCCCTTACCCTGCTGAGCAAGCTCAATATTCAAAACATCATCGGTTTGGCCGGAGTCGGTTCCAGCAACAATCCGATACCCATTTTGGGTCTCGCTCATCACCGATGTGGGCCTGTAGTCTTGCCATGCGGGATACACACAGAGTCCTATTTCCTTGGGATTTTTCGTGGAAATGTGGGTACTGACCGGATTTCCTGACATCAAATCAGACGGTGTCGAGCACCCCGCCAGCAGCACCAACGCCACCCCCGCAATCAAAATCCGCATGTTTTCCGCTCCTTGTGAGATCGGCAGACGATAGCATCCAGGATGCTTGAAACGAAAAAGCCGAGCGGGAGGCTGGCTTTGCGTCGCTGGAAACCTGTTGTTAAATGGACGCCTGCCTCCCCTTGTAGACGCAAAGGACTTGCCGTCATGCCCTCACCGAGCCAAGTAGCGCTTGCCCTCATCTTTTTGCTGGTCTCAACTGCCGGCGCTGCCAATGACGAAGTCTCCCAAGAATGGGAGCATCTGATAAAAGCGGACTTCCAAGACGGTTGTGTGAGTCGGTTGGATGAGTACCTATCTACCTTCGGAAACAACGGCATACGCTTCGGCGCATGGCTTGTGCAAACCTGCGAAGGCAATTTTGAGTATGGTGCGAGTTACTATCCGCTCAACGTGCACACCGAAAATAAACGGATCGGGGTCAGGCGAACGCAGAAACTTCCTCCGCTGACACCAGCACAGTTAAAAAAAATGTACTCGCTGAAGGGATAGCGCGACAGAGTGCTATCCGCTATGCCGTGTTTGTGAGATTGCTTGTCATGTGCCGCCAGTAGCTGACGGTCACCTCTCGCCAGTACCCGCCGTAGGTGTCCCGCTTGCTGTCCCGGTTGTAGAGGTGATGCAGAATCGACCCCGGCGCCGGGAAGTGCTGGGGCTCGGTCTTTAGAACGCCATCGGCCAGGTATACCCCGGCGTGGTTCGGCACCTTCGACCGGATCTGCATCAGCACGATGTCGCCGTGCTGCGGCGCACTGACCTGGCTGAATCCGGCCGCGGGCAGGTTCTCCAGGTACAAGTTCCCGCCCTTCTCCCACCAGCCGTCTTCCCGTTCGTACTGGCCCAGGTCGATGCCCATTTCACGGCAGTAGAAGTCGAGGATGATGCTCAAGCAGTCGTGCACGCCGTGGGCGAACTTGCGGCCGATCAGCGGGGCCTGGTAGCCCTCAGGCGTGAAGCTCACAAGCTCGCCTGGGCGCACCTGTTCGTCATCACCCTTGCGGATCTCAAGGATATGCCAGGGAAACCCGGAGGCCTCGCAGGAGACGCGATCCGCCTCGCTGGGTGCTGCTGGGTAGTCTGGATGGCTATGCACGACCGCCAGCACCTGGCCGCGGTCCTCGGCTGCCGCGAAGTCCTCCGGCGAAAGGCGGAAGTGCTCGCTGGGCGTCGAGGCCGTGTTGCGGCAAGGCACATAGACCTCCTTTCGCCCCTCACGAATCACCAGGCCGCAGCACTCGCGCGGGTACTCAGCCAGCGCATGCCGCTCAATGGCGGCGCGGGTGGACTTGTTCATGGTCAGCTCCGAAGCAGGCCTGCGGCCGGGAATGAGCCGTAAGGCAGGGGGTTGTTCTCGCCGAAGCGCAGTTTGCAGCTGCTCAGGCGGCCGCCGCATTTATCCTTGGAGGCGTCGGTGACGATGATGTCGTTCTCATCGGCCACGGGGCCGCCGTTGTAGCCGCAGTAGGGCCCGCGATAGCCGCCGCAGCTGAGCCACCAGCAGACGTTGGCCACGATCTGCCGGCGCGGCAGCTGCACACCGGCGAAGTCCAGGGCCGAGGCCAGCTCAAACTGCACCGTTTCGTTGTTCTCAGCCGCCTTTCGCTCGACGTACCAGATGTCCGGTGGCAGCTCTTCTTCCGGATCCGCCTCGGGCTGGCCGTCCAGGTACTTGCCCAGGGTCCGGTGCCGGATCAGCTTCGCCCCCACCAGATCCTCGAAGTACAGCACCAGGGCCGTGATGAACCCGCCAACGTTGCCGACAGACAGGGTCGGCATAGGCTGGGCGCCCTGACCTGTCATTTCGAAGCCCTCGGCCTTGATTGGCCAGGGCGAATACTCCTCGCCCTGCCAGTAGATCGACGACTGCTGCGGGTAGCCGTGAAAGCGGTACAGCTCGGCGCCCAGTGCGGTAGCGTCGAGCTCGAAAAGCCCCACCCACGCGCCAGGCTCCAGGGTCTGGATATCGGCCGTAATTGGCATCGTGTTTCCTCAAGGCAAAAAAATCCCGCTCTAGGCGGGTGTGGTCGGGTGCTGCTGTGTTAGATCAGACTGCGCGCCTCGGCACGCTTCTCTGCGATGTCCGCCGGGATGTCCTTGCCGGTTTCCAGCTTGCGTACCACAAGCCAGTCAGTTTGCTGCAGGTACTCCCTGGCCTCTTGCCCCCTATGATCCTGCTCAGTGAACGTTTTCTTGCTCTGCGAGAAGTCCATGGTCTTCCTCGATAGTTTCGATGGTTGGGATCTCAGGAGGTTGTGCTGGATGATCGGTGGGAATGTCCACCTGGCCGTCTGCAGTGACTGTCACAGGCTCAGGAAAGCGAATGGCATGGGTGGCAGTCGCTTCGTCGTAGGGCATCAGCAGAGTGACTGCCAGAACACCGTCAGTGGACATGACAGCCTTGTCGGCGAACCGATCAGAGCCAATGGCCTCAGGCGAAAGCTCATAACCTTTTTCAAGGGGCGAAAAGTCGAACAGCTCGCCGTTGATGGTGATGGCGTAGCCCTCGATGGAAATCGATTTGAGAGTGGGCAGCCCGTCCGTACACACGGGAGAAAATTGAATAATGACCATTATCGCCACCTCCCGACAGCAATGTAACCTGGGCGTGCCTGCCCGTTAGAGGCGGCTGACATTACCGCAACCTGCACACGAGTAAGCTCGCCGGCAGAAGTAACTACACCCCAGCAGTGCGCATTATTTGGGTCTGACGAAGCAGGGGAAACAGTAGGCGTTTCCCCGACAAATGGCACAGCAAATGTCTGGAATCTTGCCGTGCTTATAAATAGCTGGCCTTGAGGGTTTGAGGCGCTATCCCTGGCCGAGGCTGTCCACCTGCAAATCAAGGTTCCGTCAGGAAACTTTGTGGCGGTGCCGTTGGCGTTTGTGATTGTTTCGACGAACGCTCTCTCCCATGCCTTCCAGACGCCTCCTGACTGGGAGCGACTGTAAATCAGACCTAAGTCCGCCGACTGGAAGGTTTGAGAACAAATAGAGCTATTGGTCCCGCCGAAAACAGTAAGGAATCCTGTTAACGCATACCCTGGTGTTCCGGACCCGGTGATATTAAATTGCCCCAAAAACGTCCCGCCCGTGCGAAACGTGTCCGGGTTCAAATTTTCCCCTTGCCAGGGCGCGTTATCCTTCGCGCCGACTCCAAAATCACCAGCAAGCAAGAATTGCTTCCATGGCGGACGAGTTGCGCCATTAACTCGACCGAAGAAAACCTTGTCCTCGTTAAGCGATGTCGCAATGAAAGTCGATGCGCTGCCATTGTTTCCGCCAGTCATGGAAATCAGGTTTCCCTGTCCCCCTTCTGGCGGTCTGCCGGTTGTCGACTGGTTCCAATAGGTGATTCCGCCATCCTTCACTTGATAGATGTTATCCAGGAAGGGGGCGGGCGCGCCGACACCGTAAGAGGCAGCATTAACCATGCTCGCCAGCTTGGTCTTTTCTGGGGTTGTGAAGTCATTTGACGACAACCCTTTGCCTGCAACGGGTTCAACGAATTCCGGAAGCTGGGGCACCGGAACTTTTCCACTGACCAGCTGAGCCACCGAAACACCCAGCGCTGCGCTAGGAACTGCAGCATCCGCCTTGGCCTTGGCTGCAGCAGCGTCCGCCACACCCTGCTCAGCCTTCGTCTGTGCTGCCGCTGTGCGAGTATCAAGCTCCGCGAAGTTCTCGTTAATGATGATCCCGCCGTCACGAAGCGTGTCGCCGGTCTCGTCGTTCGCCTCCTCGCCTACATCGATTAGCCGAATGCTCATGGGTGAAATGCCTGTTCGAAGGTTGCGGTCAGGGTGTAGGCATCGCCCCCCATGGCCTTGGGTTGGTACTCGGAGCATCGATAGAGCATTTGACCGCCCAGCGGGTCAGACCAAAAAAAAGGCGTTGCGCCGGCATGCCGGTCGAGGAACGCCATAATCTCCTTGATGCGCGCCTTCTGGCCCGTGAACGTCAGGGGCCAGGACTGCGAGCGGTTGTTGATTCCGTCCTGGGCCCGCTGCTCGTAACCATCGCCGAACTTGGCCGACTTGGTTCGAAACGCAATGGTCGCCGCAGGATCGTTGTTCGGCTTCCAGGTAAAGGTTTCAGTTGCCATATTTTCTCCAGGCATAAAAAAGCCCGCCGAAGCGGGCAACGCCAATCAACCACGCCCCCTGATGGCCATGTAGATCTGGCCTCCTGGCCGGAGGTCCTTCGCGATCTGCTCTTGGGCGCCCTGCTTGGCGGACTTGGCATAGGCCTGAGCCAGAACCTGGCCGTCCGCTTCGCTGGCCCCGCCGCTCCCTTCGGGGACGTTGAAAGTCTGCTGAATCACCACCTGGTTATTGCTTGAGCTTGAAGCGCCGCCCAACGCTCGAATACCCAGCTGGCCGCCTGACGTCCTGGCGAGCGGCACAATCGCCTCGGGCCCGGCTTCGCCAACAACTCCGGTCTTGCCGCCTGCCATCCCAAAAGCAGTCGGCTTGCTCACGATGCTGTTCGTGAAGGCGCCGCCATCCTTGAAAAACTGGACACCGCCATCCCATCCGCCACCGTTGGCCTGATAGCTGGAGAAGTCGACCCCGGTATACCCGGCCTGCGTTGAGCCGGCCGAGGCCGCCCCACCGCCGAAGTACGACCCAGCGGCAGAGGCTGCCATGCCGAACAACGAGCTCAGTGCCGAGGAGCTGGCCTGGCGAGTGGCAATCCTGGCCATATCTGCGAGGATCGACTTCGCAAAGTCAGCGAATGACAGCTTCCCGGTCATCGCGAACTGCACAATCGCGTCTTCCATAGAGCCGAAGGCGTTGGTGAACAGGCTTTTGGTCTGGCCGGCAACATCCCGTGCCGACTCGAGGTAGTTCTGCCAGGCTGAAGATGCTCCATTCCTCCAGTCGCCCTGGGCTGCCGTCATGTCGTCGTAGTTGCTGACCACTGTGTCGTGCAGCTTCTGCTGGGTGTCCTCCAGCGCCTGCAGCTTCTGCGTGTACTCGTCGAGGCTCATGCCCCGGGAGCCATCGCCGTACTGGTTGGCCAGGTCCAGCTTCTGCTGGTTGATGCGGTCGTCGATCGCGTTCTGCTGGTTGGTCAGGTCGCGCTGGCGATCACCCTGGCCAAGGCCAGCGGCAGCACGCATGCCCTGCTCGCGCAGAGTATCGACTTGCTGCTGCAGGGCGCTGGTGTAGGTCTTGACCGCCAGTTCCTGCTTCTTCAGCCGGCCCTCTTCGTTCTTGGCCAGCACACTCAGTTCGGTATCAGCATCCCGCTGAGCCTTGACCATGGCGGCTCGGGCATCGGCGATCTTCTGGTCCAACTGGATGCGCTGGGCGGCAGAGGTACTGGCCTTACCCTTGGCGGCCTCAAGTGCCGCAATTTCCGCCTCATAGGCCGCTGTGACCTCGTCGCGCTCATTGCCGATCAAGGCCTCACGCTTGAGCAGGTAGTCGGCCTGGGACACCAGCCCAGCCTTCTGCGCTGCGTCCAGTTCCTTCTGGGCGTTTTTGTACTCGGACAGGATGCCGGTAAGGTTGTTTTTCGAGGTGTTGAAGGCCGTCAGGTCTACCGCGCCGGCGGCAGTCTTCGCGTCCTTGAACTTGTCGTTGATGTTCGCAATGTTCTTATCAACGACAGCCTTGTCCAGGCGCTTGTCGTTGGGATCAGTCTTGCGAATGTCGTCGAGCCAGCGCTTGTACTCCTTTACCGCTTCCGTGCGCTTCTGCTCGTTCGTCCATGACGACTTCGCCAATGCATCGACCTTTGCCATAGCGTCGACAGAGGCGCCCTGGGCCTTCGCTTGCTCTTTCTCCCACTTGGCAATGTCTTCCTCAGCAGCTTTCTGGTCCTCCAGCATGTTGAGGCGATTCTGGTAGAAATCGACCATCACCTTCTTGTTCTGGAAAGCGCCAATATCACCAGCTTGTGCCCTGGCCAGATTAAGCCGAGCCTGCTCTATATCGCTGCCGATGTCCTGCCGGCCAACGTTCTTCAGATTATCCGCAGCACGGGCCACGGCGTTGTAGCCCTTCTCCCAGAAGCTCAGGTTCTCCAAAATTCGCGGCGTCCGCTCATTGATTGCATCAGCGTATTGCTCTGTTGCCAGCTTTACGGCCCCAGCATGATCGCCCTGCTCTTCCAGCGCGGCGATCTGCGAGTAAACCGAGGCCGTCAGGTAGTGATACTGCTCGTTCAGCGCTGCAGAGGCCTTCACCGGGTCGTCGGCCAACTTGGAGAACTCGGCGACTGTCTCGCCCACCGCTTTGCCTGTAGCCTCCTGCATTGACACGGCTGCCTGGGTGATGCCTGTGAAGCTCTCGCCGGCAATCTTTCCGTTTTCGGCCAGCATTGCCAGCACCGCAGCCGCTTGCCCGGTAGTGCCAACCGTGGCACTGACCTGGCGCGCCATGTCGCCCAACTGCCCGGCACTCACGCCCGCATAGTTTCCGGTAAGGATCAGCGATTTGTTGTAAGCATCCTGCTCTTCGCTGCCCTTGTAATAGGCGTAGGCAAGAGTACCGATTGCGGCCGTGACAAGAGCGATAGGCGCCGCGAGCGCGAGAAGGCTTGCAGCACTGGCCCCGGCTCCAGCACCAAGTTGCGTAACTGCGCGAACACCACTCCCCCAATCCCCGGACTGCAAGGCGTTGGCCAGCTGCATGACGTTTTCTTGAGCCTGGCGGGTGCCGAGCTTCAGTTTGTCGAATGCGCCCTCTGTCGCGGTGATGCCGGCGCGATCCTTTCCGACCTTGGCCAAGGCCTCGCTGTAGCGGTCAGCGTTGATTGCACCAAGACGGAAAGCCTCATGGGCGGCCTTTTCCTGCGCCTCCAGCTTGGCCAGCTTTACATTCAGGGGATCGATACTGTTGACCGTGCGCTTCAGTGCCTCGATCTGCCGGTTCTCAGCGTCAATCAGGCGCTGCTTCTGCGCCGTCTCCTTGGCTTCGGCTTTCTCGATCTTGTCGAAGGATTTGCCCAGGCGCTCCTGATAGGCCTCTTGCTGCTCAATGGTGACCAGGCCGCCTTTACGGGCTCGCTCAAGCAATCCCTCCGCCTGGACCAGCTTCTCCATGCTGTCGATATTGCCGGTCATCGCCCTGTCGAGCTGGCTGATGATGGCAATCTCGCTGGCAGCGCTTGTTCCGGCCTTGCGGCTGGCCTCGACCTGACGTTCCTTCGCACTGGTCGCTTTATCGATGCTCTGGGCGGCCTCCGCCTCCGCTTGGCTGATTTTCTTGCCGGTGTTGGCCAGCCCCTCCCCAGCCTTGCCAAGGTCATCGACGGCCTTCTCTGCCCCTTCGGCCGCGTCGACCAGTTTATCCAGGTCATCGGCAGCCTTGACCGCCTGAGACGACTCAACCGCAATGCCAAGCGAAGCGAAGGTAGTGCTCATTTGTTGTCTCTCTGTTCAGCCATTACGGCCAGGGCCTCAGCCTCCATCTGCCGGATGTCACTGAAAATGCTTTGCCTGGAGGCAGCCGGCACGCCACACATTCGGATAACGCTCGGCAGGACGCCGTAGTCCAGACCGGTAGCACCGCAAGCGCCGACCCGCCACTGGGTGCTCATCGCTTCGAAAACGGTGAAGGCCGGCCAGTTGTCTGGCCAGACCTCACAATCGCCCGTGAGATCACCCACCCGAAAGCCAAAGACCTTCAGTTCTTCAGCCAAAGGCTCTTGCTGATAGAGGGCACGGGCGGCGCTTAGTAGTTTCCCAGGCGGGCCTGATTGAACGCCTCGGAATAGGCCGCCAATACCGCGCTGGGTATCGAGACAATCGAGGTGACCAGGATGCGGATGTTCTGGTCGTTGAATTCCTCTTCGAAGTCCCAGCCGGCCACCACAGCCTTCACCTGATCCACCTGCAGGTCGATCTGAGCCGCGGTGAAGGCTTTCAGGTCCATCTCGTCAGCCTTCAACCCCAGGACCTTGTGCTGCTCGCCCCACTCGGCGTAAAGCTCGGCCAAGCCGGTCCGGTCCAGGTACTTGAACTCGAACCCCACCTTCACCGGCTCGCCGCCCAACTGAGGGATCAGCACGTCAGCCTTGAAGGTTGGGTTCTGGATCAGCGAGAACTTGGCCATGGGTTACACCACCGCGGTCAGGTAGCGGGTCGGCTCGGACTGCAGCGCCAGGTTGACCGTCCGCGTAAGCAGGTTGTTGCGCGATACCGCCGGCTGCTTGGAGAACGAGGTGTAGGCCCCGTACAGCAGCGTGTCATTGCCCGGGAGGTTGAGCCGTGCAGCCTGCACCTTCTTGCCGGCGTCAGCCGCCATCAGTACCGCGTTGAACGGCTGGACCGGATCGTCAGCGATGGTCAGCACCATGCTGGCCGCCGACTTGTCGGTCGGGATCTGCTTGCCCTGGTCGTCTTCCAGGAAGGTGACGTCGAGATAGTTCTGCTCGCCGCCGGAGAAAGCCAGGTCGGTAACCTGCGGAATCAGTACCCAGGTGAGGATCTTTTTCATGGTGCCTGCACCGTTGCCGGCCGGGAACAGCTGCGTATCGGTGGTATCGATCCCTTCCAGGGTGATCGCCGTGGCAGTCGCGGCTTTAATGCGCACCACCTTGTTGTCCAGCTTGCTCCAGCCGGAGGTCAGCAGCACGATGTCGCCGGCGTCCAGGTCGGCGCCCACAACGGTGGCGACCGCCTCGGAGGCGTTGGAAATTGCGGTGAAGGACAGAGCGGTGGCGTAAGTCGCAGCGTGCTGGAAGGTGCCGCCATTGGGAATTTTGTAGCCCATTGGGTGTTTCCTCTCTTCAGAAATAACAAAACCCGCTCAATGGCGGGTATGTGGGGTTGCCCTATGGGCGGAGTCAGTTGGTATCGGCGCGGTACTGGAAGGACACCGGCACGGTGTAGGTAGTGTCTCCCTGAATACCCGGGCCCTGGTCTGGTGGTGTCATGGTGACCACCGTTAGGCCGGCCTTCTCGTTCCGTTCATACAGCGGAAACAGCGCTCTAATCTCGTCAGCCAGGCCACCGGCCGGACCGCGGTACTTGCCCGATGGCACTACTACGCTGGCCTGGAAGACGCCGGTATACAGCCGGTGATCGCCGCCCAGGGTGTTGCTCGCAGTATCCGCCGGCAGCGTGTAGACCCGGAGGTAGGTTTCTCCGTCCTTCGGCGTGCAGACCTCGTTCTCGACGATCACTTTCAGCGGCGGAACCCTGGCTTTCGCCCAGGCGACAACCCGGGCCTGGTAGATAGTGGCGATCACGTTATGGCTCATACCTGATTGTTCCTGATGGCTTCGTCGACGATCTGCTGGAATCTGGCGAGCGTGATTCGAACCATGCCGCCGGGGGCCTGCTTTGAATGCCCGTATTCAAGCGGCACCGCATAAGGCAGGTTGTTCACGATGTAGGCTGTCTGGCCGGCGGTCAGCTGCCCTACCTGCAGCCGCAGCTTGGCCAAGGTCACACCGCCCGAAGGATCGACCTGATCCAGCGTGCCGTCGGCGGGTGTATCGATCGAGAACTGCCAGTTTCCCCGGAAGCGACCGCCGACATAGTCCTTCCCGGCGACCAGACCGTTCACGTTGAAGTTCTGGTCGCGCTCGGCCTTGGTCAGGGGCTTGGCGTACTTCACCCCGCGGCGCAGCTTGCCGGCCTTGGTGAAGTTGCTTTCGTCCAGGTTGATCAGCGTGTTGCGCACCGACACTTTGAAGTCGTAGTCGTCGGCTGCCCGTGTGTTGGCCGCACGGTGCGCCACGTTGGCGGCCCAGATCTCCGGATTGCCCACCGGTGACATGCGAATCACGCTGCTGCCGATCTCGATCACGATCTCGCGAAAGGTAGCGTCAATGCCGGCCTGGGCCTGCTCGGCGAACTGGCGGATGTTCTCGGCGAAGCTGCCGTTCCTGCCGGCGTAGCGGTTCATGACCGCACCTGCAGCTCGTACAGAATCGGCGTACCGGCGGGGTTGATCTCTTTCAGCGGCGGAACGATGGACCAAGTTCTGCCCTGAATAACCACCTTGTTCAGAAGATCCGGCACCCACTCCAGGCCCTGGGCAGCGACCTTAAGTTTCTTGTCTCCCTGCTTGATGAGGCTGTTGTTCTGGAACTCCAGGCCTGTGAAGTCGAGCAGGATGCCCTGGGCCGTCTGCTCGATGATGGTGTCGGGGCCGGCCGAGTCGGTATCAGGATCGTACTCGCCAGGCTTGATGTCGCGGATGGTTATTGGCTGGCCGAACTCTGTGATCATCTCCAGAGCCATCCCGGCCATTTCGTCGTAGAAGGCCATGGTGGCTCCGTTTCAACTATGCGCGCACTGCAAACAGCCCGCGCTTCTGTAGATAGTCCGCAAACTGCGTGGCGCTTGGTCGGTCCGGCGCCGCCGGCAACAGTCGGCCGCTGCTGTTCGGTATGGCGGCATACTCGCGGGTTACCGCCCCTTCGACACGCTCCAGGGTTACCGCGCCTTTGCGCTTCTCGATCGGGTCGATGTCATCCTGATGAATCTCAGCAGCCAGGGCCATCTGACCGTACTGAATCCGCGCCGGCAGGTATTTATTTGGCTTGATCTCCTGATCCAGCAGAACTTCCCGGCGCGGCCAAGCCAGAGCCTGCTCGCTGCTGGTCTTGCGCCCTTTCCAGGCCATGCCATCCATTGCCAGAGCCGCCCGGCGAAGCAACGCTTCCTGGGCAGGCACCTCCGCGGGGATGACGACGCCGAATTTCACAGCGTACATGGCTAGATCCTCGGCGGATGCGTAGCTTTCAGCGTCAGGCTTCCCGGTGCCGTCCTCGATGATGAGTGTCATGCGTCAACTCGCTGGAATTGGTGAAGATTGGCTGCCAGGTCACCGGCAGCCAGCAGTATCAGGCCTTGGGCAGCTCGGCAACGAGCTTTTCAAGCGATTCTTTCGAGGCGTTGGCTCGGTAGGTGACACCGGCCTGGTCCAGCTTGGCCTTCAGCGCCTCGACTTCGGGATCAGCGCTTGCCAACTTGAGAGATTCGATGTGCTTCAGCATTTCAGCGTTCTGCTTCAGCAGCTCTGCCTTTTCCTGCTCCAGGCCGGCAACCTTCTGCGCTTCGCCGTCGCGCTCACGCTGCAGGCTGGCGACGCCGTGATTGACCGCTTCCAGCACCTGGAATAGGCGTCCAGCGGTTTCGCCCAGCTCACCCTCTGGGCGCTCCAGGTTATGCCCGGCGAACGACTCGACGATCACACCAATGGCGGCCAGCTCAGCCGTCAGCTGATCGGCCACGTCTTGGCTCGGCCCGCCTGCCTCGACAACCACAGCCACGGCCTTCAGCTCGGGACGAATGGTCACCTCCGGCACGTCCTTGGCTTCATCCTTGCGGCTGGTAGCGGCATTGGCGTCAACGATGATCAGGCCATGCTCTTTGGCCAGGGCCTTTACATCCTCCTGGTACTGGTGGAACGGGCCCGCCAGATACCAGATGTTGTTCTTGCTCATGCTTCGATCCTCACCGGGCCGGGCACAAGGCCCGACCCGGCATCAATGGTTACTTGGAGGCGTCACCGATCAGAGCCACACCAGCGGTGTGCTTGATGCTGGTGGCGGTCTTGTCCCAGTTGGTCCCGGTCGCCAGCTCGGCGTCGGTTGGCGACTTGCCGCCATTGGTGGTGTCCCAGGTGTAACCCTTCAGGCCCAGGCCGAAGGTGTAGTCGGTTTGGAGCGTGGTTTCGATCCGCTCCTTGCCGTTGCTGGTCTGAACGTTGCTGATGATGTCGCGACCGTCGTGCACCAGCGCAGCGCCTTGCACCAGGGACAGGATGATTTCCTTGTTCGGGGTGCCGGCCTGCATCAGCGCAGGGGCATCCGTTACAACGGAGATCTTGCCGAGGATATCCACCACTCGAACGTTGCCCGCCTGGAACAGCTGCTGCTGGTTGGCCAGGTTCTGGCCTACCAATTTGTGATAGCTGATGCCCTGCATCACCTGGGTGACCAGGTTCTGGCTGGCGTCGCCGAATTTGGCGTGTGCATTGTTCAGACCGGCGTAGGTGATGCCAGCGGTGGCAGAAACGTCGTTGACCGCGGCGGCCTGGGCGGTGATTGCTGCAACCAGGGCGGCAATCGCGGTGTTCAGTTGATCCTTTAGCAGGATCTCGGCGAAGGCGCGCGATGCGACCTCAATGCCTTGCGCGGTTGGGCGCTCCAGCCAGGTCATCTGGGACGGCTCGTAGCGGATCGGGCCGAAACCACCGGCAACCTTAACCGAGGTATTTTTCAGCTCGGTCAGGTCGGTAACCGGGGCGTCGCCGTTGGCGGCGTAGCGATCAACGCGGCGCTGGGCTGCGGCCAGGGTCTGGAAGAACGACTCCTGCAGGAAGTCGCCGGTGAACCCTTCCGGGCTCAGGATGATTGCGCCGCGACTGGCGGCGTTAAACGCAACGAGCATCTGATCCAGCGTCTCCAGCGTGGCTGGCATGATGTACTGGTTGAAAACCTGCATTTGCGACAGGGACATGGTTGTTTTTCCTTAGTTCAATGGAAGGTCTGGGAACCGGCTCGCAATCGCTGCCTGTCGCTCCTCTTTGGTGCCGCCGATTTTTCCTTTTGCGGCCCCGCCGCCACCTCCAGCACCAGCAGCCCCGCCGCCCGATGCCTTGCTACCCGCGATCAACGGCGCGAAAGCCGTGTCGTTTGCGAATTCTGCTTTCAGCTCATCCAGCGTCGCCGCCGAGAGCTTGCCCTGCTGGTCGAGGACAACCACAACAGGCTTCCCGTCGCGCTGCTCGACGCTCAGGCGGCGCTCGATGTGCGGCAACAGGGCTTTTGCGCTGCCCGGGATTGCCAAGGCCGACGCGATGTCAGTAGCTGTGCGGCCGACGGTCAGATCACGGATCTGAGCGCCCAGCGTTCCGCGCTCCTGTTCCAGCATGCCGTTCAGCTCAGCCTCGCGGCGGTTGTACTTTTCAGACCAGGACTTTTCGAGCTCTTCTACGTTGCCGGATTTGCGAGCAGCCTCTTCACGCTCAAGCCGGGCCTGGTCTTCGGCCTCCTTGCGCGCCTTGTCGGCAGCCTTCTTCTCGTCCAGCAGCTCCTGGACCTTGGATTTCAAGCCCGAGACATCCTCTGGCTGCGGAAGCCCCTCGATGCCGAGTACGAACTTGCCGTCCTTTTCGACGTACAGAGCTTTGATGGATTCATCGACGCCTTCGAGGCTGTCCAGTTGGAATTTCAAGGTCATTGCTGTCTCCCAGAGACGTAGAGCAGGCCCTGCCTGCGGATACAAAAAAGCCCCGGCTCAGCCAGGGCTTGGAAAGTGCGCGCCACGAAAGCGCGATTTGCTGTTTTGTGGCGCGGCTCAGTTAATGCCGGCACGCTCGAAGGCCAGCGGCTCCAAGGCCTTCATTTGCGCCAGGGTCAACGGCGAGAAGTTCCGATCAAGCTGCAGCTCCGCAAAGCGCTCTACGCTCAGGCCGCCCTCGCGGAACAACCTGGCGCGCTTCGGGCCAATGGCCTTGTCTTGGAATGCTGCTGGCTGCTGCTTAAGCCACTCGTAATAACTAAGGTCCGCCCTTACCTGCTGCGGTCCACCCTCACCGACAGATGCTCGCGTGGCGTCCTTGGTGAACAGCACGCTGAACTTGGTCACGGCCACCACCGTCGAGCGACAGTTGATGTGGATCGGCGGCCTGGGCCCTTCGGTCAGCTTGAACCGATGTTTGTCGAGCGTTCGGCACTGAGGCGTAGTCTTCGAATCCAGCGTGCTGACCCACTCCACGGCCTGGACGACGTCGGAGTTCTCTTTCAGCGTCTCCATGCGTGCCTGAGTGGCGACGTGCTGCACTGCCGTCCGCACAATGGCGCCGGCGTTGCGGTTGGTCGTGGCCAGGATGCCGTCGTTGTAGTTGAGCGCCTTGGTCCCGCGGATGTTCTTGATGATCTGGAAGTTGGTCTGGCCTTCGAAGAAGCCCTGCCGGATCGCGCCCGTAAGGCGTTGCCGCTCGGTGGCCGTGAAGCCATCAATGAACGACTTGAGCAGCTTGCCACCGCCCACGCCGCGCACACTGAGCGGATTGGAAAGGATCGCCGTTCTGATCGCTGCAGCGCCTGGGACAGCAGCCTCAAAGGACACACCCACCGGCGCCGCCCGGGTCAGGCTGGTAGCCTCGAACTGCGCCTCATAGTTGGCGATGTCGACCAGGTCCAGGTTCAGCTTCTCGCTGTACCGGTCAAAGATACCCAGCAGCAGGCTGTCTACTTCCTGCAGCAGCACTTCAAGGCGCCGGGCGGTGTACTCAGTGAGGTCCGCGCGGGCCAGGCGGTCGCGGATCGACCTGTCGATCTCCTTGAGGAAGGGGCCGAACTTCTCGACCTCTCCCGACTTCAGCTGCTCGAGGAAGACAGCGTGCCGGATAGTGGCATCAAGGATCGCTTGGTTTGCCGCCATCGCCAGACCCTCCGGTCAGGTCATCCAGTTGCGGGCCCGCATCAGCGGTCTGCAGTTCATCTCGGATCTCGTCGTCGGTCTTCTCCGGATCGATGACGCCGCGGTCGCGCAGGTACTGCCAGAAGTCAGCCTCAGGCAGCCGGCCACCCTGCACAGCGTTGAACAATGCAGCAAGAATCGCGGGGTCGAGGCTGATCTGAGTGAAGTCCTGGTTCAGCTTGTAGAGCGATTCGCCGGCGACGTTCAGGAACTCGCCCATCCATTCCAGGCACTGCGAATAGGCCTCGCTAACGTTGCTCACGATCAAGGACAGCACGCTGTGCTCGGCGGCGCTGTCGTTGTCGGCCTGGGTGGCCGTCTTCACTGCGCTACCACGCTCGATCAACCTGGCGCCGAGGGCGATCAACTGATCCTCCTTGGCGTCCATGGCTTCCTTGATCATGGTGTTGGCCTGGGCCTGGAGAATGCCGGCAGTTCCGTTCTGAGGCAGAGGCAGAATGGCCCGGGAACCGAAGTAGATCCCCTTCTCTTCCAGCATCTTCACCCACTGCTCATCAAGGCCGGCCATGTACACCTGGGGCTGGCCCATCAGGTAAGCCGCGTCCTCATAGTCGGCACTGTTGCGGTAATGCCCGATGTTGATCTCAGCCATGTCGTATAGCGGAGAGTCGTCGATGCTCGCGTCGTTGTTCTCGCTTCCCAGGAACTGAAAAGGGATCACCCTCCACCGCTGGCCCGCGCCGTTCAACGGGGTGAAAGGGGCTATGACCATGGAGGTCTGACCAGAGCCCTCCTCCCACACCTCCTGGGTGTAGCTTCCATCCGCATCCAGACGTAGCACGCGATACTGGGTTACCTGCTTGCTGCCGAAGCCATCATCGGTGTCGACATCGACCTTCTCCTCCAGAACCACCAGGCTCAGCAGGTGCTGGCCGCCAACCTTGCGGGTCTTCCAGTTCTTAATCGCTTCCGCCGGGTAGCTGCTGATCGTCGAACGGACCCGGCCAGACGCCATATCGGCAACACTCACGGCCTGACCATCAACTTGCGGGTAATCCACCAACAGCCCGTGACGCCCTACCTCAAGCAGGTGCCCAATCACCGACTGGGACTGCTGGTAGATGCTCACCCCCTGGCCGTCGACATCCTTGGCCACGTAGTCGAGCGCGCCCGGAACCGTCAGCGTCGGCCAAGTACGAAATACAGCACCCACCAGGCTGTGCTTGGTCCGGCCGGTTGCGTTGTAGAACACCGCACGTTGCTTGTAACCGTCGTAGCGCTCCCGGTTCTCCCTGCTCGTATCATGAGCATTCGGCCGCGGCAGATATCGCTCGCCAGCAGCCTTGATGGTTTCCGAGCCCTTGCAGACGTCGCGCACCAAGCGCCAGCGGTTTCTCGCCGTGTCGTACTCGGGGCGGGTGAAGGTGACGTCTGTCATCGGGCAAATCCCATATTCAGCGAGGTGACCGGTTTCACGATCGGGAACTCTTTGTGGATGAAGTAGCCGCCGGCGTCGTTGACGTGGTCGTTTCCTTGTGACTTGTCGGGCTCGCCATTGGGTGCCCATACCTGCTGCTCCAGGCCGTCGGCGTAGGTCGGGCAGGTAAACGGGTTCACCAGGTAACGCCTCTCGCCCTGGGCATTGCAGAACATGGCGTTCATGGCGTTGATACGGTCCTTGACTGGCGGGTTGGCCGCCGGCGCGATGACAGAGAAACCGGCCTGCTTGAGCATGGCGATGTCCGTCATGCTGGCGTTGACCGACTTGCGCGAGTCGCCCGAAGCATCCGGGTAGATCCTGATCTCGCACGTCTTCTTGAAGTCGTTACCGTCGTGCTGCCAGTAGCGCTCCTTGATGCGGCGGATCATGTCCGGCGTGTCGTAGCCATCGATCAGCTCATCTACTGCCCTGGGCAGCCCCTGGTCGCGTTTAACGTGGGTGATCGCCGCCATCTTGCCGACGTTGAAGTCCATCCCGATAAACAGCGGCTCGCCAGCCTGCACCGTGTCGAAGCACTGGTTCAGCTTGCGGTCGTAGGCGTGGTAGATCGATCCGGACGTCAGGTTGACGAACTGGCCGTTCAGGTAGGCCCTGATCAGTTGCTCGGGATATGACTCCATCAGCGACGGGATGTAATCGTCTGGCAGGTTCAGCTCGTTGTCGAAGGTGCTGGCCTGGACCAGGCCATACATATCCTTGAGCGCCGGTTTGTCGCGCAGTTGCTTCACGAACTGCTGGAAGACGAATTTGAAGCCCTCGGGCGTCGTAGTGACGTCTACCCCGTTCTTCAGACCCGGCAGGTTGTAGCGCATCCGGGCAATGATCTTGCGCCAGGCCTGCTGCGCCTTGATCGACGTCAGGACATCCAGCTCATCCACCAGGGCGTGGCCGATCTTGAAGCCGACGATGGTCTGCGGCTTCTCCATCGACCGGCAGATCACAGTGCCGCGGCATTGCCGGCCGCTGTAGATATGAACCTCATGGTTCGCTTGGTTGATCTTGGTCTTCAGCCCCCAGTCGTAGGCCACCTCATCCATGGTCGGATAGAAGATGTCCCGGATCTGCGGATAGGTTGGCGCGAAGTAGCCAGCGTTGACGCCTGGCCACTCCATGAAGTGCTTGCTCAGCGCGGAACAGCCTACCCAGGTCTTCCCCGAACCAAAGCCGGCAACGAAGGCGCGGAACTTGTGGGGCAGCGTGAGAAACTGAGCCTGGGGAATGTTAAGGCTCGGCATTCGGCTTCCTCGCATCCACCACGTCGACCTGAATCCGGGTCGGGATCAGCGGCTCGTCGTCCGGCTCTTCCTTCCGGGCCCGGTTGACGTACATATCCCCGCACTCCTTGGCGGCCTGCTCGTAAAGCTGGGCAGTCAGGGCCAGGTTACGCATGCTCTCGGCCTTTTCGGCCATCCTTGCTAGGCCGCGGAGGCGAAACGCGCGGTTGGCGATTGGGATATCAGCTGTCTCTTCGCGGAATCGCTTTCGGGTGTCGTGAAAGAGGGTTGCCCACTTCACAGCAAGCCCCTTCCCCGCAACCTTGGTTGGGTCGTGCGTCTCCACCTGCTGGCGGGTCACCACAAGCCCATATTCATTCTTGACGGCTTCCACCACCTGGGACGGGGTGTCAAAGCACGCCAACGCCTGAACGATGAAGCTCTTCACCTCATTTTTCAGGGCTGCCATAAATTTTCATCCGTCTAGAGCCTGTCAAGAATCAGGCCGACTTGAGCAGACAGGTTCCGCAGGCCCTCGATATGTTCAATTTCCCTACCTCAGCAGGATTGTTTGCAGCGTCTATCAGCGCCTGAACGTCAGGGCTCGCACCGTAGCGACGGACAACACCGACAAACTCTTCGACGTCATGGCCGCGCAGCTTCAGCTTGGGTGCGCCTTCCTGGGTGAAGGCTGGCTGACCGTACTTATCGGTCGCCTGAGCAATGTGGTAGAGCTCATGCTCAATGAGCGCGCAGAAGTCAGCGTCGGAGCACTGAGCGCAGTAGTCAGCAGCCAGAGTGATGATGAAGGCCGGCACATCACCGAACCAATCACGCATCTGTTGCTCCATCCGTGCCTTCTGCCATCCACCGGCGCGGAACGCTACCTGCTCGGCCTGGCCCAGGACTATGCGGCCCTGCTTCTCGAAGCTCGACGATGCCCACATGACCTGGATGTCTGCATCCAGTAGGTGGGCATGGTCTTCGTTGTGGATGCTGCCGGTGTCCGCGAGGATCTCGGCTTGGAGCCACTCCCATACCTCAGGAGCAGGCGCCAGGCGGATGCCATAGTCGGAGAGTTCGACCAATGATGAGGGAGGATATGGACGGTTCACGGTTTTCTCTTATGCGCTGTCATCCTGAAGAGCCACTGAAAAACGCACGGCCGAAACTATGGCAAAATGATCTTTTCCAACTCAGCGAGGCAAATCACTTGAATCTTCCCCTAGAAAAGAATTTTGTTCTTAATTTTACCCACCAAAATACGCCAAGAACGATGACTGGTACCGCATGCGAGAAAAACGCCACTGATCTGCTCTACGACCAGCTATCGTGCAGTAATCAACTACCAATCGTGGTTTCTATAAAGCCGCCAAGCAGATCAGAATATTTACAAAAGGCAGGGTATATCGCTATCTCGGTAGATTGGAGTGACATCGACGAGCCAGTCACTCTATGAATTAGGTACTGACTCGATATGCCGTGATGACGGCGTGTACGTCACCACGATTGGGCAACAGAGACATACAGCTTTAATTTCAAGCTGAGGATTTGGCGCGGAGCAGAGTAAATATCTTCTACGGATTACTGCCCAACACCATTAATATCTCAGTCATCTCCGGCCTGAAGTACCTTTTCTATGAATTCAACAGAATGTGGGTAGGCCTTCTTGGTATGGAAAGCGCCTAACATTGCGCGGTATCGTCTCAACATCGGCATGTGGGAGTTCCAAGTATTTTGCTCCCATGATGCTATACCTTGAAACTCACCTTTTTCATCCAAAATAAAAGTTGCATATGAATAGTGTGCGGACTCTTCATTCCCGTCAAAACCAGGAAAAAGAGCTTCTCGCTTCAGTTCTTCGGACGCTCCAGCTTTGGCAAGACTATTCTGGAGTTCACGATACATCCCTAAAATTGCTCGCACCTCTTCACAGATTTGCATGGATACAGGCTCTGTTACCGCTCGATCGATCAGATTCTCGATCTCATACTCATACCCCCGATCAATGGCTTCCAAGGCGATCTTGTGATCATGCCTTTGCGGCTGGAGGTGGGAAAGAATCTCGTACTGGTTCTTGAGTATCAGTAGCTGCAGCTTGTCCATTTAACTCTCCATATCGCGATATACCAGCTAGACCATATGGATAACCTAACCCCAGTTCAAGCACCACCTACCAATGTCATGACACGACTTACTGATTCGTGAAGCGTGTCGCGACCTATAATTTCCTGCGCTCTACCTTTTCCTTACGCATATCGCAGTGCAGGCAGTGCTCGCAGTTCAGCGCCCAGCACAGCCAGACCTTCACCCGCCGCCAGTAAGTGACCATGAAGACGTGCCGAACGCCGGCCAGGGCCAGGGAAGCGTACAGGGTCGCCTCTGCCACCGACTGGGACATGATCAGCCTGTCGTTGCGTACCAGAAGCGCATAACCGCTCAGCGCGATAGTCGCGTAGATCAACTTCCCTAGCACCCCGTCGCGGACCTTTCCGCTCAAGCAGCACCAGGTCGCCCATAACGCAATCAGTCCAGCCGACCACGTTGCAACGTGTTCCAGGATCATGTGCCACCTCCCCCGAACTTCGAACGTATGAACGCCCAAAGGTCAGCAGCTTTGATTGCCCGGGTGATGGCAGCGATCAATGAGCCGCCGAAGGTGCCGAGCAAGAAACCGATACCGGCAACGCTACGAGGCTCAACCACCCCCAGGTAAGCGCTTACCAGTCCGGTCAGGTAATGGGCGCAGACAGCACCCGAGAAGATGAAAACGGCCCAGGCCTTTCGGTCTACCAGATCGTCTCGGTGCCACCAGCTCGCGGCCAACGCGCCAGCCAATCCCGCGGTAAACCACGTATCAAGCCTGTCGAGCAGGCGGTACAGAAACTCCATGCGCTCGACTCCGTGGGCACGACTAGAGAAATACCACAAAATAGTTGTATTACAACAAAAACGTTGTATTGTGAGCCCATCCAAACAACGAGGCTAGGTGATGTAGTTCAGCGAGTTCAGACAATGGTTGAAGGCCCAAAGGGTGACCTTCGAAGCCGGCAAAAGAAGCCACTTCAAAGTCACCACCCCAAACGGCCAAAGGACAACCTCCGCGGATGACGGCTCCAAGGACATGCCGTAACCGACCCGCAAGGCGATTATTAAACAGCTGGGGCTCTGAGCCCCCTCACCATGTCTGAATTGGACTCATCACTTTCAGAGGAAGTGACCATGTACGATTACGCGATTAGATTTGAACAAGACGCGACTGGCATAGCCGTCTTCTGCCGGGATCTCCCGCAATTAAATAGCTTCGGTGATAATCAGGCTCATGCACTATCGGAAGCGTTGGACGCTATAGAGACAATGCTCTCGACTTATGTCGATGAGCGTAAGGCCATACCATCTGCATCCTTACCAGAGCCGGGCGAGTATGTCGTCCGATTGCCCGCAGTCACGGTGGCGAAAATCACACTGTGGAATGCGATGATGGAACGTGGCATGCGCAAAGCCGATCTGCGTCGCCTACTCGATGTCCACCAGGTTCAAAGTGATCGGCTAGTTGATTTCTTGCACACATCGAAAATTGAACAGGTGGAGGATGCTCTGAAGCATCTCGGCCTGTCAGCACCAGCACCGTACCAACCAATACGTTTCTTCTACGCCCCTCACAAGCATGGTCGTGATTTCGACAAGCTTCGCATGTGGGCGTATCACGACCCACGAATCACAACCGAAGAAGCAAATGAGATCGTCTTGAATACCCTTGCATCCGAGGAAGCACCTGAAGCGCTACGGATTTCTCTCGCACAAGTAATAAAAGATCATTTCGGATACTGGGCGTATCCGTCAATTTCCTACAAAGACAAAAAAGCCAACGCGGGAATCCTCTTCAACTACTCGTCAATGCCAAGCGGAATGGAGCCGGATGATAGGTGGCTAGAGCTTACCGCTGCTGAGCTTTACGAGTTACACGAAGCTGCTTATCGTCACCTATTGGGGATACCTAAAAAAGCCTAGAGTAACCAGTCGCCGGCATCACACCGCACCAACATATGCGAGTGAGGTATTACAACCTGTCGGCGATAAGCCCGAACGTCGTACTATCCGGCTATCGACGTCCAGGCATTCCCGAGGGCCGTCCTGGCTGCAGGTCAAACGGGGTACATCCGGGAAAGCTTCCACTTGGTAGCGGCTTTCCTCAGAGGCACAAAAAAGCCCGGTACAGGTCCGGGCTTTTCTATTTCATCCAGGCTTATGGATCAAGAGGCACCGTTAAGCCAGCAAGTCCCACGTCAATGCAATTGCGCCGCCCGGGGTAGACGAGTATGTCCACAGCGCCTTACCCGCAGGGATGCGAATCGGATACGGCATAACAACCTCAGAGTTGCTATTCGTGACACGAGAACCGTTGGCGGAGAAGATGATTGCTGAATCGGCGAGGGAAGAACCGGTCGGCCCTACATATAGATCAACGGTACCGTTCGAGGGGGCGATCAGACCGGTCTGGATGATCAGACCACCAGTGTTTTGTGCTGCCGATACAATCTCCACAATCCCGTTCGGGTGCAGTGTAGTGAAGTGCTTACCCATAGTTACTGCGTTCATTTTGTTACCTTTGAATGGAATGATTGGTTGCGGGAAATTCCGCATTCATGTCGCTCAAAGGCGATGGCTCGAGGCTCGTGGCCTTCTCATGATTCAACGTCCCACATCGGGAACATTTGATCTGGAGCTCGGTAAACTCACCCACGCGGGCAAGAAGTCGATTGCAATTACCGCACCTGCATTCTTTCAGCATCCGCAAACTCCTTTTGCGTAGCCACATACCCTTTTGGGGGCAATAAAAAACCCGGCGCGGTGGCCGGGTTCAGAGTTTCGTGTGCGTTTCGCGTTACTTGTGCACTATGGGAAAAGTACGCGCAAAACCCCGTCATGTCAATATAATTATGCCGCCTCTTGATCTTTCTCCGCGTGAATCACCTGCCATACCGGTTGTTGAGCCTGGATATCCACTTCCTTGATCACCTCTTTCAGGGATTTCCACAACTCCAGCCAATCACGCGTCCAGTTCTTCGGATCGATGGTGACGCCGAAGAACTCCTTCATCTCAGAGGCGACCCGGGCCGGCCCCCACTCTGCCGCGCCGTGAGCCTCCCCCTTGTAGGACTGCAGGGCCAGGGTTACCAAGTATTGAGCCTTCACACGCTTGGCCGATGTCAGATCTGGTAACGCAGCCTTGGCGGTGACCAGCAGCACTGCATTCAGCAGGTGCCGCATGTTCATTGCCGGGTGGTACAGGTAGTGCCCGAACTGCTGCACCTGGAAAGGCAGCGTATCGATGGCGCGCAGAACCTTACCGATCGTGGCCAGGTGGGCGGCGCGAGCCGTAGACCGGCCAATCGGCGTGCGGCGTGTCTCGCTGATGTTGATGCGCTGCCCCGGAACCGAGAAACGTGCAGCCTCCTCCCCTTTCTCACTGCCCAGCGCCGGAAACTGCGCCTCGCGTTTGCCGATACGGCCACCACTCTTCACCGGTGCCGACTCGGCCCGCTCAATTGCCACAGCACTGATCGACGCATTCGATTCATGCTGAGCCTCTGTCCATACCTGCCTTGCGTTGATCAGCTTCATGCTGCGATCCCCTTCTTCAGTTCTTTGATCTTTTCGCGGTAGTCGGCCTTGATGGCCTTGATCTCTTCGATGGTGTGCTTGCATGCGGGATGCGGCCCTTCCAGCCACTCCAGTTTCTCGGCGCCGATTCGCTGCAGGAGCGAAAGCCGGTAGTTCACCAAGTTGCCGGACAGGTGCGTGTTACACGGGGCGCACTGCTTCCAGACGTTCAAGGGCTCGAAGCGGATTTCTGGGTTCGCGCCTACGGTGCGGTAATGGCCGGCGTGATACTGGCCGTCGTGGTGCCTCCCGCAGCTGACACAAGGCAGATCGGCGTCGCGCAGGCGTACCCATTCGTTGAACACGGCCTGGGCTTCTCGGAGGTGGTCCGCCCTACTCTTCAGCCTCTCCTTGCGGACCTTGATCTCCTTGCGCTCGACCTGGGCCAGGGCCTTATGTGCACGGCCCTGGTTCACGTCCTTGATAGCCAAGCCGCACCGTGGACTGCACACCACCTGGCCCAGACGTTGCGGTGTGAAGCTGATGCCGCAGGATGGGTTCTTGCACTTCTTCGGCTTGGGCGCCTTGGCGACCTTCAGGGCAGCTCGCATCACGCAAAGCTCCCAATCTGATCAGCCGCGGCCAGGGCGGCGACTTCGGTATCAAAGTGCGCGGACAGCACCAGGCGCCAACAGGCGTTGAAGACGTCGCGGTAAAGGGGCTCGAACTGGGTGTCATCCATGTTGGCCCAGCTGATGGACTTGGCCTCTTTGCGGACGCCATCGGGGGTACGCACCAGGTGGAAATGGCCGGCCTCTATGGTCACCCACTCACGGAAGGCTTCGCGGGACTTGTCGACTGAGGGGAAGCGCTCGGCGCGGGCCTGCTCAAGCCCGGCGATGTAGGCATCAACCGCATTCGATAGCTGCCCTGGTCTGCCGTTCTGCGCCTCGAAGAACTTGGCCAGGCCGCGGATGCCACGCATCTCCTGGCGTGGGATCAGGCCCCCTACCGGCTCCCAGTATTCCCAGGCCAGATCCAGCATCGCGAAGAACTTGCCGTGGAACCGGGCGTTTCTCATCTTGGTGAACTTGCCGTGGATGACCTGGCCAGCCTTCCAGCACTGGATGGTTTCACGGTCTGCCTCAGTGGCCGGTACCAGACCCTGGGCGGTACGAATAAGGGCGAGCTCAGCCATGGTTAGCCCTCCTGGCTTTCAATTGTTCAGCCTGCTGAATCAGCAGCGCCCGGCGTTCCCCCAATTCGTTGGCCGCCTGAATTCGTAGCTCTGCTTTTTTCTCGGCAGAAGCTCTGCGCATGGCCAGCATCGACTCCTTCACCGCGGCAAGCTTTTCGCGCAGCTTTGGCGAAGGCCGCGCGACCTCACCGGTGAGCAGTGCAGCAACGGCCCGGCCGTCTTCGGTAACCGGTGCGACACTCAGGTCAGCCAGGTAAAGCTGCCCGCGCTCCTGCGGGATACGCTGCATCTGCACAGCCTTGGTGATCGCCTGGGTACGGCGGTTCGCGTCGAAGCCGACAGACACATGCCAGTTGACCGGCTTCGCATCCTCGCGGGCCTGACTCACGAACCGCTGGTAGGCGTCGATGAACGCCATGCGTGCGCCGATTTTGTCGCCGCCATCCAAGATGGGCTTCGCCGCAGCCAGGGCCAGCTGGATCTCGTCGGTCAGCACCACGGTTTCGAACTCGTCGTTCGTGGTCATGGCAATGGCCCAAGCTTCATCCTTTCCCGGGCGCCCATCGGCCGATTGGGCATGCTTCAGGATCGTTGCAACCGTGAGTCGGCCACCTTCGATACGGCAGCTACGAAGCGCTGCGGTAAGCACAGGCTCGGTGTATTCGCGCAAGTCGTCGACCATCAGCAATGCCGCGGCCTGGGTGAGCTGCTGCCCCATCACCTCAGCAGTGGCAAACAGGGACAGGAGCAGTCGTTCTTGCTGTGCGTCATTCAGCATGGGCTGCAGCCTTCTTGGCTCGGAGCGCTTCAAGGGCCTGCTCGGCAGCGCTGAAGTTGGTCTGGGTCTGCTCGATCTGCCGAGCCGTGGTCCCGTTCATCTGGCGATTGGTGGCCCATTGGGTGTGGTACGCCTCGGCCTTAGCCAGCAGGTCGCCGATGCTGTGCATGTTCGAAACAACCCGTGCGTCGTTGATGGTCAGGAAATAGGCGGCGACGTGGTGTGCGACGTCGATGCCAAGGCGGTCGATGACCTGGCCCAGCTGTCCGGCGACCTTGGCGTTCCACACTGGCCATGCACCGTGGCGTTTGCGGTAGGCCATGGCGTAGTTGGCCCAGGCCTTGAAGGTCTTGCAGGACTGGTCCTTGGGGCCCGGCATATCGGCCGGAATTTCACAGCGCGGCTGCTGGGCAATGAACGGAACGACCTGACCCGTCGCGACCTTGGCGGAAGCCTGGGGCGCAATTGGTTCAATGACCGGTTCATTGACTGGTTCAGAAGAGTGACTGGTTCTGGGTGCAGCTCCTGCACTACCCCCTAGTGCAGGAGATTCACTAGGGGGTGAACCTGCTGCACCACCCTGGTGAATCTGCTGCACTACCCCTGGTGCAGGAGGTTCACTACCCCCCTCAAGGGTCAGAAAGTAGACATTTGACGAGTTGCCCTTCGGCCCTCCCTTCCGAATTTCCTTGCGAAGCAGCCCCGCCTCACACAAGGCGGTGATGTGGTTCATGACGGAGCGCTTGCTGATCTCGCACTGGTCGGCGATGTGCTGATAGGACGGCCAGCACTCCCCCATATCGCTGGCGTTGTCGGCCAGCTTGATCAGTACCAGCTTGCGCAATGGATTGCCGACGCGAATCTTCATCGCGGCGACCATAAGCCCCATGCTCATGTAACACCTCCTCGCGCGCTGACCTTGTTGATCGTGGCGATGAACTTCATGTCAGGCCGCCTTCACCGACGCATCCATCACGTCGAGGCTTTGGCGGACATGCTGAATCTCTTGGCGGATCTGGGACTTCTCGAAAGCGCTGACGTGGTTGTCATCCAGGGCTTCATGTACCGCGATGGTCAGTTCCGCCACTTCCTTGCCAACGCTGATCAGTGATTTGGTCAGGGCCTGCGGCTTCGGCGCGGCACGAGCCACCAGATCAAAGCCAAACTCACTGGCCAGTGCCGCCAGGGGCCGCATATCCCCGGTGTGAAGCAAGATCCCGAACAAATGCTCGACCGTCAGGTGGTGCGCGTCGTTATCTGGGTTGGCGCGCTGCAGCAGGCTCACATGTGGAACCCCCATCTTGGCGGCCAATGCCTTCGCCTCGTTGTCCAGCACAGCGCTCTGGCAGGACCGCAGAAAATCTTCCATTCGTAAAACCTCAATTCTGTTTCCGTGGCGCCCTGCCAGTGGGTGGGCGAAACTCTGTTCATGAATCAGCGGACAGGGATGTCGCTTAGGCGACCATCTCGGCCCAGGGAAACGAGGGGCAAAGCTGCTCCCTCTTAACTTCACCGCATGTGAGCGCTTCGATCTGAAGCGCCCTTGCTGCCGGAACAGGCCGATCCCCCGAACACCACTGGCTAACAGTTGGGGTTCGAACATCAAGACGGCTGGCCAGCGCTGTTTGGCTGCCCAAAATCCCGGCTGCCTTCCGAACCGCTTCTGCTGGTGTCATGGGTTTTCTCCGGTTTGTCATGCGCCAAATATAAGGCATTAACTAATCACTAACAAGTCATTGCCTACTCGGCAACGGGCTAGGCTTAATTAGGCAATGCTTACAGGAATAGAATTAGGCGCAGCCATCGAGCGAGCTCGGGTCGCCAAAGGCGTTACAAAGAAAAAGCTCGCCGAAGATTTCGGCGTGGCGGGCCCCTCTGTCCAAGGCTGGGTAAAGACGGGGCGAATCGACAAATCTAAGCTCATGGAGCTGATTGAGTATTTCTCGGATGTCGTTACCCCTGCGCACTGGGGGTTGAGCGAGCGCATGGGGGATATTCTGAGCGTCGCTGAAGCTCCAGCTGTCTACGACTCTTCACCAAAGGCTAGCCTCAAGCTCTCCAACATCGAAACCTGGGATGACACAACCCCGCTCCCTGACGACGAGGTCTACGTTCCCTTCCTACGCGAAGTAGAGCTGGCAGCCGGCTCTGGCCGGTTTGTGATCGAAGAAAGCGATACCGCCAAGCTGCGCTTCTTCAAGAGCGATCTGCGCCGCAACAATGTGCAGTTCAGCAATGCCAAGTGCCTGATCGTCCGCGGCAACAGCATGTTCCCCGTGCTACGCGATGGCGCCACGGTAGGCGTGAACACCGGCAAGAACTCGCTTGGCGATATCGTCGATGGGGATCTCTATGCGATCAACCACAATGGCCAGTTGCGCGTGAAGCAGGTCTATCGCCTGCCCACTGGCTTGCGCCTGCGAAGCTTCAATCGTGACGAGCATCCAGATGAGGACTACACCTTCGCCGAAGCCCAGGAACAACAGATTTCGATTCTGGGTCATGTTTTCTGGTGGGGAATGTTTGCTCGATAATCCGGGCATATAGCCCCTTACATTCTTAGCTGCGCCTATTTGGATATGGACATTCAATGCAAAACCTAAAGCTCCCCCTCGCCCTATCGCTTGCTGTAGCTGTATCGATGCTCGCTGGCTGTGCCGCCTCCGTAAAAACTGGAGGCAGTAGTTCTTTGGCGATCCAGGAATCAGCCAAGCAGAACCTGGTCGTCAACTTCCGCGGGAATGACAAGGTCCAGCAGAATCATGACTGGCCTACGCTGAAGCGAGATTGGAGTGATGCCCTTCAAGTCGAGGCTCAACGAGCCGGCTACAAGATCAGCGAAGCCAAAGAGCTGCAGCCAAGCGCCGGCGACGGCGTCGGTATTGCGATTAACGTGACCAACTTTCGCTATCTGACCACTGGGGCCCGCTACGGCGCCGGCGTAATGGCGGGGAATGCCTGGGTCAACTCCAGCGCAGACTTCTCAGTCCTGAACTCAGGAGAGCTGATTGGCACACGCACCTATGACACATCATCTTCAGCCTGGGAAGGCGTCATGTCAGCGATGACACAAGAGCAGGTTCAGGCGATCGCGAAGCAGATCATCAGCGATATCAAGAGCGCCAAAGCCAGATAACCTGACCGGCTCACCTGGCGCCATGCGACACGCAGGAGTTGCCCATACCCCTCACCAAACCGAATCAGCAACTGCGGCGCGACCAGAAAGAGGCTACAGCCCTGCTCAAATGGCCAGGCGTCGACATCATGCAGGTTGCTACCCGCCTCTCTGAGGCTGGGCTTGGGGAAGATGCGCGGATACTGATGAAGATCGCGGTGAGCCTCCAAAAGGCCGAGAGCAAGCTGACAGGCTATGCGGAAGAGATGAAGGCGGGGGGGATTAATCGGAGCAAGCTCGAGTAACCCGTGTATTGGTGTGGCGGGATACTTTAGCATCTGAACACTTAACAACATTCGCTAGCATAATCAAATTAGCCGGGATGCACATGTCGGACTCAGAAAAAAAACCACTCAAACGAATGACAATAATGTCAGTCAAAGCCAATGATTTTGTTAGGTTTCTTGAAAGCAAAACCATTGAGGATGATCTTTGCCCAATTTGTGAAAGTGATAGCTGGACGATACTTTGCCCATCTGGGGAGGAGCCCACATTTAGATTTGGTACGCAGGTAAGAAATAGAGAGGATATGTTCTACTTCTCAACATTCGGATATTTCTGTGATAGCTGCGGGTACCTTCGTCAACACGTCTCTTCAGTGGTATGCGACTGGGTTAAAAACAATCCAGCTGTAGAGACTGAAACGATACAAGCAGACAACTCAGAAAACGGAGAGAGTGCTGCCGATGAGTAAACACATTCCTCCTGATTCCGCACAGGGGATGAAGAAACGGCTTGAGCTATGCACGGCATCCTCATACAACACTAGCTCACCAATGCCCCCCCTTGAGTCAACGGATGACAACAGGATCGCCAACAGGGATACTAGATCCATGAACGATATCACTCGCGAAGAACTTAGCTCGACCTTATCTGCCATAGAGGAGCGGATGGATAAGCGTATTGAGCGAATGGAAAACGATTCCGTCCAGCGCTCGGAAGATTTGCGCCGTGAAATGCGATTGCGCGAAAGATCAGCGCGCCGAGAATCGATTGCGATGAAGGAGGCTCTCCAGGCTCATATCGCATCGAACGACAAAGCCGTCGCATCTACACTCGCCGCCCTTGAGCGGACAGAGGGAGAGTTTGGCAAGGTCAAGCAGGCGAACAAAGAGCAGCGCTACTGGATGGCTGGCATAGGCGTTGCTATTGTGCTGGGTATCATGGGCGCAAACGCGACAATTTTTAGCGGTGGGAAGGCCTTCTTTGATGGCGGGAAGGAGGCAATTCAAAACCAGCAAGCCGCAGACGCTATTATCCGGCAAGCCCAAGAACAGACCGAGGCCAATCGGCGTATCCTTGATGAATTAAGAGCATTCCAACTATCAGCACCGAAGCGCCAGAATAGCAATTAGCTTTACTACTTAGCCCGGCTCAGCGCCGGGCTTCTTGTATCTACCCTCCCGTATCACCCTCCCATAAGTCGATCCACCGCCAGGCCTGCAAGCCCTGGCAGATAGAGGCTATGCGCCATGGATGGTAAAATTCCAGACCTATTTGAGGAGTAGTCCAATGAAAGGAATTGGGACGCTTGCCCTGGTGGTGGGTATTTGCTGGGCCGTGTTCGCACTGAGCATGGACGTGTCTGTCGCTACTGGATCTGGCGGCAGAGTGAACAATCTTGGGCTTATGGCTGACCGTCAGCTGCACACCATCGTCGGCGGGATGATCGCCCTCGCCGGCTTGCTTATGGTGCTACTCGGCGGGAAAAGCTCTGCACCATCAATTACTACAGTAACCGACACTCGCCCCTGCCCCGCCTGCGCGGAAACCATCAAGAATGCCGCCATCAAGTGCAAACACTGCGGGGCTGAAATCGAAGCCGCAAAAGTTCCACGCCTTAAGAACGGCTGGGTCGCTTCAGTTCCATGCAGAAATATCGAAGAGCAAGATCGTGTAAGGGAGGCAATATCTGCTCTTGATCTGCCTGTCGTCCAAATGATCGGCCTGGCTATCGGTGCTGGCCCCTTCGAAACAAAAGATGAAGCCAAACAGGCTCTGGCCGTTTTACGCAATGAGCCAAGGCTTTTCAGTGAGGTCGTGTATCGGGACTCAGTGAGCGGCAAGTACCCACCAATTACTGACTGATCCAGCAGCTCCACCAGGCCCGCCTTGCGCGGGCTTTTTCATGCCTAATCGAAAATAATTAGGCATTACCTATTTACATAAAATTAGCCTATGCCTAATATCACTTCCAAGCCAACGCAATACCGGCCCAGCAGCGAAAGCCGCGCCGCTCTTTAACAACCTGCGCCATTAACGATAACCCGGCGATTCGCTGGGAGGTCAGCCCCGGCCACACCTGTGGGGCGAGAGAAAGTCAGGTGAAGAAAATCGCGCCGCCACTACTGGCGACCGGCGATCCGATAGCCCCGAAAGGCTACCAACGCGCAGAACTGCGACGGCGGACGAGGTGTTGACCGAACTGGCGAATGACCCGGTAGGAGGCGCGATAAAGCTGGAAAGCATCACTGAAGCCCGTTCATTGAGCGGGCTTTGGGATTACGACCAGGAGATAAGCGATGAGTACCGCATTGTTTGAAGCGAGCGAAGAGGTGGTCAACGAGGCTGCAGCCTCCTGCGCTCGGAAGCTCGCGAAGTGGTTCGGCGGCATAGATGAAGCGATAGCAGCACTTGAGGCGGATCCTGCTGATCTCGCGGACCTCGCGATGCGTGAGTTCATCAAAGACCGGCGGCAGATGACGCTCAAGGTGCACATGAACCCTCAAGCATTCAGCCGCCAGATTCTGAACCTCATCAAGTGACGATTTCTCTTCTGCCACCGGATCGGTGGCAGCGGGAAAACAACCGGAGGAAATTACGATGAACCGCAAACAATTCCGCAAGGCCCGTGTAGCCGTGCAGGCTGACCGCCTGAACAACACCGCCACCATTGATGTGCCTGGCTACGAGAAGGCTCTGATCCTTGAGCTGATGCACCTGCCTCGCTTCTAGCGATTTCACTGGCTGGCCTTGGCGACAGGGCCAGACAGGAAGTCAATCACTTGGAAATAAATTGCATGGCCAAGTCTTTCAAGCAAATGATCAAAGACGGGGATCTGAAGCGCGCTGACGCGATGAAGGCTCGCCTGGAAGATCTACACGAAGAACCCGGCTTCAACCTTCGGGCCGAAGGTGAAGAGCTGGAGGAAAGCATCAGCGCACTGGCGGAATTCATCTTTGCCGGCGGCCAGATTCCCGCGCTTGAAGTACGACCTCGCGCTGAAGGTGGGATGTGGGTTGTCGACGGCCACCGCCGTCGCCGCGCCTACTTGAAGCTGGATCAGGCGGGGCGCCTTCCAAGAGTGCCGAGCAAGGAAGACCCAGAACGCCTGGAGGCCTGGATCTCGATCGTGCCCTTCGAGGGCAACGACGCCGAACGGGTAGCCAGGGTCATCACCAGTCAGGAAGGAAAGAAGCTCTCTCCTCTTGAGCTGGCAGACGGCTACAAGCGACTCACCGCATTTGGCTGGACTCCCGATCAGATCGCCAAGAAGGTCGGCAAGACCCGCCAGCACGTCGAGCAGGTGATGACGCTCGGCAATGCCAACACAGACGTTCAACAGCTTGTCGCCTCAGGTCAGGTATCCGCGACTACAGCAGTTCAAGTTGTGCGCCAGCACGGCGAGGAAGCAGGCAAGGTACTCGGTGGTGAACTGCAAAAGGCTAAGGCCACCGGCAAGTCAAAGGTAACCGCGGGATCGATGCGCGGACCTACAACCTCCCGTCAGCGGCTCGAAGCGGTACGTGCAGCAGCACAGGAAATCTTCAAGGCATTGCCTGATGGTTGCCTGGATAGTTCAGTGCCAGAGATCAGCCTTCCTATAGAACTGCTCCTCAAGCTACAGAGTGCGGTGAGTGAAGCTGCCTAGCAATTCAATTGCATCCCCTGTTCTTCTGAACAGCCAGCGCCACGACAGCCTGTCGTTAACTGCCCGATCCCTGGTACTCCCCAGCACTAGGCCGCATCGGTCGTCACTCTCTGAATGAACCAAGGGCCTCTGCTTGCAGGCATGGCAAGGGCGAGAGTGACGACCAGTGCGGATTAAGCGTTAGTAGCGATGGTATTCCTGGCCGCCACGATCTCTATCGTAGCCACGCCCATGATCACGTCCGTGCCCATCACCATCATGCCAATAAGGCCAGCATCCACTGAGAAGCAGTGCTGCTGACAACGCGACGATCCAAACAGTTGTACGTTTCATTTGAGTATCTCCGGCCGGGCGAAGCCTGACCTTGTTCAGATTTGATCCGCCCAATCTGAAGAGGTTCAAGCCCAAGCTCCACGCTCCTCTTCCCTCTCCGACACCACCCGCATGCACTCCCCTTCGCGCCCATCGGCAACCAGCGGAGCGGATGAGTGCAGCCGAGTTTTGTTGGACCAGCACCCGCCACTCTGGAGGCAATCATGTCAGCACTACGCAAGGCACAGCTCGAATACGACAACCGCATGCCGCCACCGGTAAGCGAGGACGACCTGGCCGAATCGGAATGGCTTGAGGCAAACGCCGAGCGCCTGCTGATGGGTTACCGGATCTCTTGGGGCTACCAACCTTCAGAGCGCGGCGAGGTCACCCAGGCCGACTTTGCAAGGGCGGTGCAGGACCATCTGAACCAACGCCAGATCGACGGTGAGGACCAGCAAGACGCCTTCGGCCAGTTGGTGATCAGTGCCATGGGTTTTCGCAGCTCGGGGCTCCTGCTGGATCTGGCGGTGTACCTGCTGGGTAAGAAGTCAGCCTTGAAGGACATCGCGCTGGTACTGTTGAAGCCTCACGCCGAGGCAGCCGTAGCCTTTGAGCAAGATCAGGCGCGCCTGGAACAGGAGTGCGGGTTTTGAGCCCTCACATCCTCATCGACCAAGCCCTCGAAGGCGTCGCCGATCCCAACAGCCAGTCCGACATCGATGTCCTGGTGCAGGGCCTGATCACCCGCCTGTTCACTGACGGGGCAATCACCACTGACGAATTCACCCACTACTGCAAGCGCCTGATGGAAGCCTGTCACCGGCGCAAGGAGGCAGAATGACCACTTCCCCAGTCAAGTCGCTCATTGATGAGCAGTTGGAAGACATTACCGCACACAACCTGCGTGATGCCTACAGCCTGGCCGAGCGCCGGGGCTTTTTCGGACCGCCAGTTGAGCAGTATGCGGAGCCAGGTTACCGCGGCCGGGTACTGCAGGTTCTGCGCTATCGCGTGGCCCAGCTGGAGCAGCGGCAATGAGCGGCGCCGGCGCGCACAAGCGCGGCCAACAGTTGGCGATCCGCTGCGCGAAACTCCGACGCGAAGGTCTGTCTCTTTCCGAGGTGGCCCAGGCAACCGGCATCAAGAAGGAGCAGGCCAACGCCAAGATCACCCTGGGCGAGCGGCTTCTCTCGCTGGTCGAGTCGTGATCGCTTTTCTCTACTGGCGTAGCTCCTTCCCTGCCCTCGCCGTCTGCACCGCCGCAATGCTGATCAGCGCTCTCGCCGATCACCTCACCCAATAACTCACATCTTTCAAAGCTGCGCACCTGCGCGGCGGGAGATAGTCATGCCCGTACCTAACCTCGCCCTTTGGGAAGAGGTCGAAAAGACCGACCCCAAGTTCACCAAGGAATACACCGGCCCCGGTGGTTTCACGGGTACCGCGGTGAATGCCCAGTACCTGGCCAAGCGCGCCACGGAAAAGTTCGGCCCCTGCGGCACCGGCTGGGGTTATGACGTGATCGAGGAGCGCTTCGACATCGGTGGCCCACTGCTGAACAAGGAAGGAGTAGTGCTGGCACACGCCCAGGTGCACACCCTGAAAGTCGCCCTGTGGTACCTGGGCGACGACGGTGAACGCAAGACGATCACGCACTACGGGCACACGCCCTTCATCACCCAGAACCGCTTCGGTATCAGTACCGACTTCGACGCGCCGAAGAAGTCCCTTACCGATGCGATAGGCAAATGCCTGAGCCAGCTTGGCTTCTCCGCCGACGTTCGCCTGGGTCTCTACGACGACATTCACTACGTCAACGAGCGCCTGGGTGAAGCCGAGATCGAGCGCGCCGAAGACAAGATCGAAGCGAAGGAGCGACTGGCCGCCGAGTACCGCGAATGGCTGGCTGAGACGCTCCATCTGATTGGTACCGCGCAGTCGCTCAACGAGCTGCAGCAGCTCTACAAATCGGCCATGCGCAAGCTGGACCTTCGTCAGAACGATCCAGAACGCGAAGCCCACAAAATCAAATTCACCCGCGCCAAGGACGCCCGCAAAGCGGACCTTGAAGACGCTATGGAAGGTGCAGCATGACCGAGCTCTACGCACTGACTGGCCAGATGGCCGAACTCGCTGCCCTGGCAGATACCGATGACGAAGGGCTGCGCCAAGCCATCCAAGACACCATGGACGGCATCAAGGGCGAGTTCGAAGTGAAGGCCGACAGCATCGTCATGCTGCGCCGGAACATCGAAGGCGACATAGATGCCATCGACAAGGAAGTCGATCGTCTGAATGAGCTCAAGCGCATCAAGAAAAACACCGTTGGCCAGATCAGCGACTACCTGCGCCGGAACATGGAGGCGGCAGATATCAAATCGATCAAGCGCCCGCTGTTCACCATCACCCTCGCCCTTTCGCCAGAGAAGGTGATCGTCGATGACGAGAAGGCCGTGCCTGACGAGTTCGTGTCGCTGAAGAGCGTGATCACCCCGGACAAGAAAACCATCGCCATCCGGCTCAAGGAAATCCGCGATCACAACGAGGCGGTGCGTAAGCGTATGGCCGCCGGCGAGGACGCGGAAGCCGAACTTCTGGAAGAACCAAGCTGGGCCCACCTGGAGCGCGGCGAGAGCTCGATTCGCATCAAGTGAGGTAACCATGAGCAACAACTTCATCCTGGTCTGCTCCGAGCGCCAGGCAGAACTGGAGGCAGCTAAGGCTGCCTTCTTCATGTCCGGCAACAAGGTCCAGGTGCTGGAGTCTTTCAGGTTCCAGCCTCGCCGGCCACGCAAGGACCTGGGTGGCCAGCATGGCAAACGCGCCACCCGCCCGCAGCCAAAGCGAACCTACGAAGACCAGTTCGCCCAGCGAAAGGCCTACGTCGACACGATCCGAGAGCTCGCCAAGACCATGACCATCGACCAGGCCATGGCCACCACCGGAAAGTCAGAGTCAGCCATGCGCCGGGCAGCCCATGAAGGCGGGTTCACGTTCAAGAGCAAGGTCATTGATAGAGAGCGAGATTTGAAGCTCATCGAGCGCCTGGCGGCCCTGCGGGACGCTGGAGTATCACGCATCGCGGCCTGCAGGAAGGTCGGGATCTCTGACACCCTGCTGAACCGCCTGGTGCTCGACTACGACTTCAACTTTCCGAAGCGCTGGGAGAAGCGAGCTTGAGGCGCTTCAGCAGCCGCCCGCAACAGCGCAAACGTCAAACCTGGTCGACGATCCCGGCCAGCGGCATCGAAGAGGTAGGTCATGGCCAAGACTGGAAAAGAGCGATCAGCGAAAACCGCCGAGAAGCGGATCGAGTACGACGAGAAGGAGCTGCGGCACAGGCTCCGGCTGGGCACCCGGCTGAAGCTTGAAGAGCTGATGGCCTGGAACGGTATTGAGGAGATCAGTGAGGCAGTTCAGAACCTGATCCTAAACGCTCACGCCCTGGGCCCCAGCCTCTCATACCAAGCAATCGAATGTCCGCGCCACAAAATAACGGTTAGCGAAAACGTGGCGCGGATGATTCAGGCTGCTGGTCAGCGCCAAGCATCGCGACTTGACGCCGAAGAAGCGTAGCGGTGTAACGCGTCGACTTCAGAAACCTGACGCACCAGCTTTCGCATATCACAAAGACTGGCGCGCCAGCTCATAGAGGCCAGTCAGGCTGACCTAGGCGCGATCCAAGTGGTTGGAGTGCTGCCCCACCACTCTGGCAACCAAATTCATGCGCTCGAGACAAGTATCGGCCAAAAGCGGTAGATCGAAAACGCCATCACGGAGGCAAACGTAACCAGGCTTGCCCAGCGTACGAAGCGAATAGAACGCTCGCCCTTTTTTACGCGCTCCCACTCAGACTTGAGAACTTTTTGGACCTCCGCAGTGAATTCATTGAGGACGGCTTCTGCGTGCTCAATTGTCCCGCCTTCTCCAAGATCCAGCTTTTGAAGCGCGCTCAACAATGACTTGTGCTCACTTGGATTCAACCTAAGTCTGATGCGCAGAACACAGCCTTTGACTGCCACAAACTCCTTGTAGCCCGCAACTTCCACGTCAGTTATTACCTTTCCCTGCTGAGCTAAAATCCTCTGTCCCTTAAGTGTCAAAGCGCTTATGGCTAAGTGCGAAACAAGCTCAGCCGCGTCATTCCTTACTGCATCAATCCACGCCTGCCGAAACTCGGAGACCTTTTGGTCTTTTGCCAAAACAGTCACAACAAACGATATGAGCCCAGCTATCAAGGCCGCGCAGATCGCACCAACTGCCGGGTAACTTAGAGAGAGTTCCACTTTAACGCTCCATTTCTTTTTTCCCGTGATACCCCATCCAACCCCAAATTGCCACCATGCCGCCGCCAGCACGGAGGGCGGCGCCTGACTCACGGAAGCGACGGATCTGGCGGATATGGCCCCATCAGTTTGTGTATGTTTGGCCAGACCATAAACGCTTGGGTCGCCTTTACACCACGAAGGCAGTAAACCAAGAATTCTGACTTGCTCCCGCTACTGATCCGATAGCGATATTTGTCGCACCCATCGATATCAGCTTCAGCGAGAGCTCGAGTGATACTTGGATTATCAGCTTTTATCCAAGGAGCCGGATAAAGCTCTTCCAGTGATTGCGCCGATGCCGTCAAAGGCAGCAGACCAAGAAACAACAACACCATTCGCTTCACGAAAACTCCTTCCGGCTCCATGCTGGGCCGAACACAAATACCCCCACTTCTACGGATCACGATAGTCAATAATAATCAACGTGACACTATGACTGATGGTATACAGCGGCTACCCTGAACAGCTCATGTCTACTGCTAGCTAAAGGATCATCTGACGCATCATCAAAAAAAGACATTTCCATAAGAGCAGGAATTATCCTGCAGTGCTCTTCAGAGCAAAGCAAATAATAAAATAATAGGCCTCTTCCTGCAGAGGTCATTTGACTCCGCAGAGCATGCAGCGCAAAAGCAGTTTGTTCTTTACTCTTCGCATGAGCACGCGTGAACTCTGCAATAAAAATAACAGAGTCAAAGTATGTTGAAATGACAGGACCATATTTTCTCTTCAATGTCTTAAGCATGGCCGATACACTCTCGTACTGTTCCCGGGGGGTATACCCTCTTTCTATCTGACTCAAAAACGTCGTAGAGAAATCATGCCAGGAATAATTAACGGCCATTAGGCCTTCATAAATATTGATTCCATCAGCGCTTTGAGCCTGCAACCTCAGCGAGCATGCAATATCGAAGTTTGCTGATAATATCTTGAATAACCTACCTTCAAATAGTTGCTCATCGTGATGCTCATCCGCATCGGCTGAAGCTTTAAATTGCAAATGAATCGTGCAAAGCAGAGCGCAAAAGGCAAAAAAAGAAAGTACGGGATTCAGTAAACCTCCAAAGTAGTCCCCAAACTGCCCCCACACTTCTTGCGAATTAGACAATTCGCCTTTGAACGTTTTCGCATAAAGCATCGAAACTAACAGAATTAATATGACGCCTAACAGGCCTGCAATCCAAAGCAGTTTGTTCGTATTTTTCCCCACCTGCACTACCCACTAAAGTACAAATAAATAGCATATTGCCATACAGGACTCCCCATGCCCACAGAAACCCAACACCTGGAGCAGCGAGTAGCTGCCCTTCAGTCCGACCTGAACACCAAGGACGAGCAGATAGACGCTCCGACCTTCAGCGACAACGACCGCGAGCTGTCACGGCGGTCATGGTTCGACGAGGCGCAGAGGCTGCAGGCCCAGCTGGCCGAGCGGGATGCGCTAATTTGCGATGTGCTGGAAGCCTTCAAGCTTGAGCCGGATGGTTCCTGCATCAACCCAGGGCGCGACTTCATCAGACCCTGGGCCGAGAAGGTTGCCGCCCTATCCGCCAGCGCAGAGCCGAGTGCAGGAACCTGCATTGACAGCAATCCGTGCGGAGGGCCTGCCGGGCACTGCCGGTGGTGCAAACATCCTGTAACCCCGGTCGAGCGCGACGAGCGAGCGGATTTCGATGAATGGTTCCGCAAGGAAAAAGGCCTGCATCCGGAATCCTGCACTACCTACATCGATGCGGCGTTCATGCCCTACCGAGCATGGCAAGCTCGCGCCGCCCTGGACTGCCCCGACTGCGGGGATACAGGCCTGGAGCCATGCAGCAAGCACGGGTGGAAGCCATGAGTAACGAAATGATCAGCGTGCCGCGTCACAAGCTGGAGGCGATGGCGTTCGGGCGGATGGAGTTCGACGAGTTCAGCCAGTACATGAATGAGCTGCAAGCCCTTCTCGGCCAGACAGCCACCCAGCATCAGGACAGCGCAGTAACAGCCCGAGTATGCGCATACACGCCAGGAATGGGACAGGTTGAGCTGAAACTGCCGGGCAATCTGCCCTCATGGCTGGAGCTTGACGAAGTGGTAACCGTGCTGCATGGCGACGCCCAGCACCAGGGCGAGCCGGTGGCAGTGGTCCTTGCAACGGGCGGCCCACACGATACAGAGGACCGAGTGCTAGCCGAGTTGCAAGCAGAGCTTCCGCCAGTCGGAACCAAGCTCTACGCCCGCCCAGCCGCCCAGCACCAGGGCGAACCAGTCAGCTCCACAAGCGACAAGTACAAGGCCGAGCTGTACGACGAAGTCTGGCAGCTCGCCCAGGGCATGGGCTTTGGCAACGTCACTGATGCGCTGATGAAGCTCCAGGGCAACAAAACTCGCTAGGAGTACATTTGTACTCCACCCACAGAAACCTCACCCCTCCCCACTTTCAAGCCAGCCGCAGTAGCGGCAAGGACAAGTCATGCCTGAAGAAAAGATCGTGTTCATCAACGGCGCGCCGGCGAAGTGCGGCTGCAAAATGAATTTCAGCTCCGGCGGTGGCGAATATTCCGATGTGCTCTACGTGATGCCTTGCGCGATGCACAGCCCCAATCGCTTCGGCCCTGTGGAGGTTCAGCGTGACAAGGACGGTTGGTGGTATCACCCCAACATCCCGAGTTTTGGCGGAACTGAAGACCCCGCCCCATACAAGGCATGGGCAGCTGAACAGGGGCTGGAACTGAAGACCTGGGCCATGGATTCGGACCTGGCTGAGCATCCTTACTACGACGGCGGCGCCCACTGCAATGGATGGAATCCACAGTCGCCAGGACCAGAGTGGTTCCTCATGGGTATCTTCGATACCGAGGGCGGTCCCTATGTGCAGTGGGCGCGCCGGGAGGTGATGCCATGATCCTCCCCGACCTGCTCTTCGCAATCTGGAACATCTACACGGGGCCAAGGCCATGAGCAGGTTCTTTCGCAGGAAGGCCGAAGCCTGGTTGATCAGGCTGGCTGCATGGATCTTGATCGGCCGCAACGTTGCCCGTTGCAAGGTCGTATCCCGCCGCGACAACAACGACATGTGGGGAATGGCTGAGAGCCTGGAAGGAATCGCCGACCGCATCAGCAGCGGCTACAAGGAGCCAAGGCCATGAAAGCGCGCATCGAGAAGAAGCTCAGCAAGCGTCTGGCCGAGCTCGCTCCATCGCAGTTCAACGGCGCATGGCTCGACAAAGACGAGCCAAGTGAACTGGCTTACGAGCAGGGCACCCGGGTCAGTCACGTTTGGAGCGTAGGCGGCGGAGTCGACTACTGGGGCGAAGGCTGCGATGCCTACACCACCTGGGAAATCTGGAAGATGAACTGGTGCTGGCATGGGCCGTTCGAAACCTACCCGGAGGGGCATCGGCATCAGTTCTACCCAAACACTGAAGGGTTCAAACCGACTGCGCGGAACCTTCTGGCGCTGGCTGCTGAATGCGAGCGCCTAAGCCAGAAAGCCATACAAGAGTCCGCCCGGCCCAGGTAGCAGTCACCTCAGGACAGGAAGGACATAGACCGGGCGAACCCAGAGACAGTGCCACGGCGCAACGCCGGCGGCGATGAGACAAATCCTAAACCACCCCTCACGCCATCCGGCGAGGTATCCATGACAACAGCAATTGACCTGTTCGCCGGGCTCGGCGGATGGAGTACTGGCGCGCGTGCTGCAGGTGTCCAGGTTCTCTGGGCGGCAAACCATTGGCCAGCGGCCGTTGAGTGGCACAGCGCGAACCACCCCGACACGCTGCACGTTTGCCAGGACCTGCACCAGGCCCGCTGGGATCAGGTGCCGGCCCACGACATCCTACTGGCGTCACCCTGCTGCCAGGGGCACGCTAAGGCCCGAGGCAAGAAGTCGGGTAATCCTGAGCACGACGCGTCACGCTCCACGGCCTGGGCCCCAGTATCAGCGCTAGAGTTTCACCGGCCACAGGCTGCAGTGATCGAGAACGTGCCGGAGTTCACCGACTGGGTGCTCTACCCTGCTTGGCTGCAAGCGGTGCAGGCGCTGGGGTACCAGGCGGCACCGCATATCGTCGACTGTGCCGACCTGGGCGTGCCGCAGCACAGGGTGCGCTTGTTTATGGTGCTCACTCGCAGCAAGGCCCCGTTGATGTTGCAGCTCCAGCGCGAGCAGCATGTACCAGCAAGCAGCTTCCTCAACTTCGACGCCGGGCGCTGGTCGCTCATAGAGAAGCCGGGCCGGGCCCAGGCCACGCTAGACCGGGTACACAACGGGCGCCAGCGCTTCGGCGACCGGTTCATCATGCCCTACTACGGAAAAGGCTCAGGCACTACCGGCCGCGACATCAACCGCCCAATCGGAACCATCACCACGCTGGACCGATGGGCCCTGGTCAAAGGCGATCGCATGCGGATGCTCAGTGCCAACGAGGCCTTGGCCGCGATGTCATTCCCAGCCGACACCCGCCGGCCGGACAACCACCGGCTGACCATGCACATGGCCGGCAACGCTGTGCCGCCCTTGGCTGGGCAGCGTGTCATCCAGGCCTTGATGGCTGCGGCGTAACTCAAAGCCAACTCCGAAACACCCCACTCAACAATCGGAAAGCCTGCCGGCGATGGCGGGCGAGGAATCCCTATGGCCAATACAAAGGCAACGCAGGCCGTAGAGCTTGCGCCCCGCTTCATCAGAGCAATGAAGGCTCCCGCATACCTCGGTATGTGCAGAGAAGAATTCAAGAACACCGTCAGGCCGCACCTGACTGAAATCCGCATTGGAAAACAGGGTGTTGCATTCGACCGCAACGAGCTCGACGCCTGGGCAGATGCCTACATCCAGTCGGTCGCAATTGAAAAAGCGAGCAATGAGGACAACAATCCGCCCCGCAGTGGGCGCCAAGGAGTTAAAACATGGCGCGAAAAACGATCTCAGGCCTCTACCAGAGGAACGGGATTTGGCACATCGACAAAGTCGTCAGAGGTAGCCGACTTCAGGAAAGCACTGGAGCAAGCGAAAGGGAGGAAGCGGAGCAGTACCTGATCCACCGGCTGGAGAAGCTTCGGCAGGAAAAGGTTTACGGCGTGCGACAGGTCAGAACATGGCGCGAAGCTGCTACCCGCTTTCTGGTGGAGTTCAAGGACCAGCCATCAATCGGGCTATCCGCCTCGCATCTTGAACAGCTTGACCCGTATATCGGCGATCTGCCGATCACGCACATCGATGACGGAACCCTGGCGCCGTTTGTGCGTGACCGCCAGAAGCCGACCAAGACGGCGCAGGGCAAGGTTAAGACGGGGGTATCGAACAGGACGGTGAACATCGCCCTGCAACGAGTCGTCAGAATCTTGAACCTTTGCCATCGCAAGTGGCGGGATGCAGAAAAGCGGCCGTGGCTTGATAGCGTGCCGATGATATCGATGATGGAGGAAAAGAAGTCCAGCCGGAAACCTTACCCGCTGTCCTGGGAAGAGCAATCCATGCTTTTTGCCGAACTGCCGGATCACCTGTTGAGGATGGCCCTCTACAAGGTCAATACCGGATGCCGGGAACAGGAGGTTTGCAAGTTGCGGTGGGATTGGGAGATACGGGTGCCTGAGCTCAGTACCAGCGTGTTTCTGATACCGGCCGGGTTTGGTGGACGAAGCGCCAAGGCTGGAGTGAAGAACGGCGATGAACGCCTGGTGATTCTGAACAAAGTAGCGATGTCCATCATTGATGGTCAGCGCGGCCTACATAGGGAGCTGGTGTTCCCCTATGGACAGCCAGATCAATTCGGGCCCACGGCCATGCATCGGATGAATGATTCAGCATGGAAGAAAGCCAGAGTGCGCGCAGCAGACAAGTGGGAGAAGGACCACCGGACACCCGCGCACCCCGGGTTCAGATCGATCAGGATTCACGACTTAAAGCACACCTTTGGCAGAAGGCTACGTGCAGCAAGCGTGACAGAAGAAGATCGGAAGGCATTGTTGGGACATAAGAACGGCAGCATTACGAGCCACTATTCTACCCCGGAGCTGCAGCATCTGATTGAGGCAGCGAACAAAGTATCAGCGACCGATTCGCGAGGGCCGGCACTGACCATCTTGAGGAGGAAAACGGGTTGAACCCCCGCAAAAGTCCCTGGGCATGAAAAAGCCCAACCTGTGAAGATTGGGCTAAGTCATTGAAAAATATGGTCGGGACGGAGTGATTCGAACACTCGACCCCTAGCACCCCATGCTAGTGCGCTACCGGACTGCGCTACGCCCCGACTAGGCGTTAAACCTGTTTCACTTCTCAGGAAACGTTGAGGAATATACCGCAAGCTTTTGAAAAGTGGAAGTATTTAAAACAGAGAATTACTTTTTTAGTACCACAAGCACATCTTCCAGCTCAGAGATCATCTGACGGATCAGTTGCTTGTACTGGGTCGTATCATCTTTGGCCTCATCACCGGAAAGACGCAGGCGCGCCCCGCCGATGGTGAACCCCTGGTCATAAAGCAACGCGCGGATCTGCCGGATCATCAGCACATCCTGGCGCTGATAATACCGGCGATTTCCGCGGCGCTTGACGGGGTTGAGTTGAGGAAACTCCTGCTCCCAATAACGCAGCACATGCGGCTTGACCGCACAGAGCTCACTGACTTCTCCAATGGTGAAGTAGCGCTTGCCCGGAATGACCGGGAGCTCGTCGTTATGACTTGGTTCCAGCATAAGCCTCAACTCGGGCCTTCAACTTCTGCCCTGGACGAAAGGTGACCACACGGCGCGCCGTGATCGGGATTTCTTCACCCGTTTTCGGGTTGCGGCCAGGACGCTGGCGTTTATCCCGAAGGTCGAAGTTACCGAAACCGGACAATTTGACCTGTTCGTTATCTTCGAGAGCGTGCCTGATTTCTTCAAAGAATAGCTCGACCAATTCCTTGGCCTCGCGTTTATTCAGGCCTAGCTCTTCGTAGAGACGTTCGGCCATTTCAGCTTTCGTCAGAGCCCCCATACGTCACTTCCTTAACGTGGCGTTCAACCTTTGTTCGAGCGAGGTGAGGATATTTTGCGTCGTAGAGTTCACCTCATCGTCGTTAAGAGTGCGCGATGGATGCTGCCAGGTCAAGCCGACGGCAAGGCTTTTTCTATGCGGATCAATGCCTTTACCCTGATAGACGTCAAACAGCCTGAGGTCTGTCAGCCACTCACCTGCATTTTCACGGATTACGTCCAGAACGGCACTGGCCGCCACGTCACGATCCGCCAGCAATGCCAGGTCGCGACGCACTTCCGGGAAGCGCGACAGCTCATGGAACTTCGGCAAACGCCCTTGAGCCACTTCACTCAGGACCAGTTCAAACACATAGACAGGGCGATCCAGGCCAAGATTCTTCGCCAGCTCTGGGTGAATGGCCCCCAGGAAACCGACTTCACGACCCTCACGCTCGATCCGAGCCGTCTGACCAGGATGAAGCGCTGGATGCTTACCCGGTACAAAGGTGAATGCATCAAGAGCACCGGCAAAACCCAGTACCGCTTCGACATCCGCCTTGACGTCGAAGAAGTCCACGCCATCGCGACCTTGCGCCCAGCCTTCAGGCAGGCGGCTGCCACATACAACACCTGCCAGCATCGGCTGCTGCTTCAAACCTTCCAGCTGGCCAACAAAACGCAGGCCGCTTTCAAACATGCGGACACGATCCTGCTGACGGTTCAGGTTGTGCTGAAGCGCCTTGACCAGGCCCGGCCACAGAGAGGAACGCATGGCTGCCATGTCGGCCGAAATCGGATTGGCCAGCAACAGCGGTTCAACGCCTGGGTTGAACAGTTCGAACAGCTTCGGATCGATGAAGCTGTAGGTGATCGCTTCCTGATAACCACGAGCAACCAGCAAGCGACGCAGAGCAGGCAGGTCACCCTCGGCCTCGGCCTTGGCCTGAGGCGCCAGACGAGCCTGCGGATAGCGAACCGGAAGACGGTTGTACCCATAAAGACGTGCCAGCTCTTCGATCAAGTCAACCTCAAGACTGATATCGAAGCGATGGCTCGGCACCTCAACACGCCACTGCCCTGCCCCATCGGCAGTTACAGTCAGGCCAAGGGCGGTGAGCAAACGCTCTACCTCGGGACCGTCGATTTCCATGCCCAGCATCTGAGTGATGCGTTCAGCGCGCAAGGTGACAGGCGCAACAGATGGCAGATGCTGCTCGCTGAGCGTTTCAATGATCGGCCCCGCGTCGCCGCCCGTGATTTCCAGCAGCAAGCCAGTAGCCCGCTCCATGGCTTCGCGAGCAAGCTGCCAGTCCACACCACGCTCATAGCGATGGGAAGCATCGGTGTGCAAGCCATAGGAACGTGCCTTGCCAGCAACCGCGATCTGGTCGAAGAAGGCACTTTCCAGAAAGACGTCACGGGTATTGGCGGTGACGCCACTGTGCTCCCCCCCCATCACGCCGGCAATCGCAAGGGCTCGGGTATGGTCGGCAATCACCAGGGTATCGCTGCGCAGGGTCACTTCCTGACCGTCGAGCAGTACCAGCTTCTCGCCCTCTTCAGCCATTCTTACACGAATGCCGCCATTGATCTCGGCAAGATCGAAGGCATGCAGCGGCTGGCCCAGTTCGAGCATCACGTAGTTGGTGATGTCCACTGCAGCATCGATACTGCGTACATCGGCGCGACGCAGGCGCTCGACCATCCACAGCGGAGTAGGCTTGGACAGGTCGACATTGCGGACGACACGCCCCAGGTAACGTGGGCAGGCAGCCGGAGACAGCACATCCACTGGACGCACTTCGTCATGCGCCGCAGGAATCGCCGGCACTTCCGGACGCTGCACCTTGGCCGCGTACAAGGCACCCACTTCACGGGCCATGCCGGCCAGGGACAGGCAGTCCCCACGGTTAGGGGTCAGGTCGACCTCGATACTGGCATCGTCCAGGCTCAGGTAGGTACGAACGTCCTCACCCACTGGCGCATCGACCGGCAACTCCATGAGGCCGTCATTGCCCTCACCGATTTGCAGCTCAGCCTGGGAGCACAGCATGCCGTTGGATTCCACACCACGCAGCTTGGCCTTCTTGATCTTGAAGTCACCCGGCAACTGGGCACCGATCATGGCGAACGGAACCTTCAGGCCCGGGCGCACGTTCGGCGCGCCGCAGACAACCTGGAAGGTCTCCGAACCATTGCTGACCTGGCAAACACGCAGCTTGTCGGCATCCGGGTGCTGCTCGGTGCTCAACACCTCGCCCACTACCACGCCACTGAAATCACCGGCGGCCGGCGTTACGCTGTCGACCTCAAGACCGGCCATCGATAGACGAGCTACCAGCTCGTCACGACTTACCTGCGGGCTAACCCAGCCGCGCAGCCATTGTTCACTGAATTTCATCCTGCTCTCCTAATAGATTCGTTACGGACGCGCGACTAGCGAAATTGCGCAAGGAACCGCAAGTCGTTGTCGAAGAACAGGCGCAAGTCATTGACACCGTAACGCAGCATGGCCAGACGCTCGGCGCCCATGCCGAAGGCAAAGCCCTGGAACTCTTCCGGATCGATCCCGGACATACGCAGCACGTTCGGGTGAACCATGCCGCACCCCATGACTTCCAGCCAGCCAGTCTGCTTGCAGACCCGGCAGCCTTTACCGCTGCACATCACGCATTCCATATCGACTTCGGCTGAAGGCTCGGTGAACGGGAAGTACGAAGGACGGAAACGAACCGCCAGTTCCTTCTCGAAGAACACCCGCAGGAACTCTTCGATCGTGCCCTTCAGGTCGGCGAAATTGATATCGCGATCGACCAGCAGGCCTTCGACCTGGTGAAACATCGGCGAGTGAGTGATATCGGAGTCGCTACGGTACACACGGCCTGGGCAGACAATGCGAATCGGCGGCTGCTGCGACTCCATGGTGCGGACCTGTACCGGCGAGGTGTGGGTGCGCAACAACATGTTCGCGTTGAAATAGAAGGTGTCGTGCATCGACCGGGCCGGGTGGTGGCCTGGGATGTTGAGCGCTTCAAAGTTGTGATAGTCGTCTTCAACCTCAGGGCCTTCGGCGATGCCGTAGCCAATATGAGTGAAGAACTGTTCGATACGCTCCAGGGTCCGCGTAATCGGGTGCAGACCGCCCGAGGTCTGGCCACGGCCCGGCAGAGTGACGTCAATGCACTCGGCGGCGAGCTTGGCGCTGAGTTCCGCCTCCTCGAAAGCCGCTTTGCGAGCATTGAGAACCTCTGTTACACGCTCCTTGGCAACGTTGATCAGCGCACCGACTTGCGGACGCTCTTCGGCAGGCAGGTTGCCCAGGGTCTTCATCACCTGAGTCAGCTCGCCCTTCTTGCCAAGGAAGTGAACCCGGATCTGTTCCAGGGCATTGATGTCTTCAGCGTGTTGCACGGCCTCAAGTGCTTGAGAAACCAGCGCATCCAGGTTTTCCATGTACAGACTCCAGATACAAAATAGGGGAAGAGCTTGAAGGCTCTTCCCCTATTTATGACGTTTAACATCTGGGCTCACGAAAGGTGAGCCCGGATGACTGTCGGGGGTACTTAAGCCAAGGTGGCTTTAGCTTTCTCGACAATCGCAGCAAACGCCGCTTTTTCGTTCACTGCCAGATCAGCCAGAACCTTACGGTCGATCTCGATGGACGCCTTTTTCAGGCCAGCGATCAGACGGCTGTACGACAGGCCGTTATTACGAGCACCAGCGTTGATACGAGCAATCCACAGAGCGCGGAACTGACGTTTTTTCTGACGACGGTCACGGTAGGCGTATTGGCCTGCCTTGATTACCGCTTGCTTGGCAACACGGAATACGCGCGAGCGAGCGCCGTAGTAGCCTTTAGCAAGTTTCAGAATTTTTTTGTGACGTTTACGGGCAATGACGCCACGCTTTACACGAGCCATGAGTTACTTCCTCTATTCTTGATCCAAAAATTAACGAAGGCGCAGCATGCGCTCGACTTTTGCCACGTCAGACGGATGCAGCAAGCTGCTACCGCGCAGTTGACGCTTACGCTTGGTCGACATTTTGGTCAGGATGTGGCTCTTGAAAGCGTGCTTGTGCTTGATACCGTTAGCAGTTTTCAGAAACCGCTTAGCAGCACCACTTTTGGTTTTCATCTTTGGCATGTTCGGATACTCCGCATTCAGTTGATAAACATAATCAGAAGGCCTGCCGTGCCCTGTTGATTACTTCTTCTTTTTCGGGGCGATGACCATGATCAGCTGGCGTCCTTCCATCTTAGGATGCTGTTCGACCGAACCGTACTCTTGCAGGTCAGCTTCAACCCGCTTGAGGAGTTCCATCCCCAGCTCCTGGTGGGCCATCTCACGGCCGCGGAATCGCAAGGATACCTTGGCCCTGTCCCCGTCACTCAGGAAACGTACCAGGTTGCGCAGTTTTACCTGGTAATCCCCTTCCTCCGTCCCTGGACGAAACTTGATTTCTTTAACCTGAATCTGCTTCTGGTTCTTCTTCGCAGCAGCAATCTGCTTCTTCTTTTCGAAGATCGACTTGCCGTAATCCATCACCCGGCAAACAGGCGGGACTGCGTCGGCGGAAATTTCCACCAGATCCAGCTTGGCTTCTTCAGCTATACGAAGCGCTTCATCAATCGAGACGATGCCAATCTGCTCGCCGTCAGCGCCAATTAACCGAACCTCGCGTGCCGAGATATTCTCGTTGATCGGGGCTTTCGGTGCAGCTCGTTTATCTTGTCTCATATCACGCTTAATAATAATTACTCCGAATCTTGGCGACCACGCCGGGAAACCGCTTGTGCGAGGAACGCCGAGAATTGGGCGACAGGCATCGAGCCCAGGTCTTCACCTTCACGGGTACGCACAGCGACAGTCTGCATCTCGACCTCCCGATCTCCAATAACCAAGAGATAGGGAACCTTGAGCAAAGTATGCTCGCGGATTTTAAAGCCGATCTTTTCATTTCTCAAGTCGGACTTGGCACGAAATCCGCTTTGATTGAGTGTTTTTTCCACTTCGAGGGCAAAATCTGCCTGTTTATCAGTGATATTCATCACCACGGCCTGAGTCGGAGCCAGCCACGCAGGGAATGCGCCCTCGTAATGCTCGATCAGAATCCCGACAAAACGCTCGAAGGAGCCGAGGATCGCCCGGTGCAACATCACCGGATGCTTACGACTGTTGTCTTCGGAAACGTACTCGGCGCCCAGACGTATCGGCAGGTTGAAGTCCAACTGCAAGGTCCCGCACTGCCAGACACGACCCAGGCAGTCCTTCAGCGAGAACTCGATCTTCGGACCGTAGAATGCGCCCTCGCCCGGCTGCAGGTCGTATGGCAGGCCGGCGCTATCCAGAGCCGCTGCCAGTGCGCTTTCCGCACGGTCCCACAGATCATCGGAGCCCACGCGCTTTTCAGGGCGAGTGGACAGCTTCATCTCGATGTCCTTGAAGCCGAAGTCGGCATAGACATCCATGGTCAGCTTGATGAACGCCGCAGACTCGGCCTGCATCTGGTCTTCGGTACAGAAGATGTGAGCATCATCCTGAGTGAAGCCACGCACACGCATGATGCCGTGCAGAGCGCCCGAGGGTTCATTACGGTGGCAGGCACCGAACTCGGCCAGGCGCATCGGCAGCTCGCGGTAGCTCTTCAGGCCCTGATTGAACACCTGCACGTGGCAAGGGCAGTTCATCGGCTTGATTGCGTAGTCGCGGCTTTCCGACTCGGTGGTGAACATGTTCTCGGCGTAGTTGGCCCAGTGCCCGGATTTTTCCCAGAGGCTGCGGTCAACCACCTGCGGAGTCTTGATCTCCAGGTAACCGTTGTCACGCTGCACCTTGCGCATGTATTGCTCGAGTACCTGGTACAGGGTCCAGCCATTAGGGTGCCAGAACACCATGCCCGGCGCTTCTTCCTGGGTATGGAACAGGCCCAGGCGCTTGCCGATCTTGCGATGGTCGCGCTTCTCGGCCTCTTCGATACGCTGGATGTAGGCAGCGAGCTGCTTCTTGTCGGCCCAGGCAGTACCGTAGATCCGCTGCAACTGCTCGTTCTTGGCATCACCGCGCCAGTAGGCACCGGACAACTTGGTCAGCTTGAAGGACTTCAGGAAACGCGTGTTCGGCACGTGCGGACCGCGGCACATGTCGACATATTCTTCGTGGTAGTACAGGCCCATCGCCTGCTCGTTCGGCATGTCTTCGACCAAACGCAGCTTGTAGTCCTCGCCGCGGGCCTTGAACACCTCGATCACTTCGGCGCGCGGCGTGACCTTCTTGATCACGTCGTAGTCTTTCTCGATCAGCTGCTGCATGCGCTGCTCGATGGCGGCCATGTCCTCAGGCGTGAAAGGACGCTCATAGGCGATGTCGTAATAGAAGCCTTCATCGATGACCGGACCGATGACCATTTTCGCGGTCGGATACAACTGCTTGACCGCATGCCCCACCAAGTGAGCGCAAGAGTGGCGAATGATCTCCAGCCCCTCTTCGTCCTTTGGCGTGATGATTTGCAGGGTTGCATCGCCGTCGATCACGTCGCAGGCGTCGACCAGTTTGCCGTTGACCTTGCCAGCCAATGTGGCCTTGGCCAGGCCCGCGCCAATGGAAGCGGCGACCTCGGCTACGGATACTGCGTGATCGAATGAACGTTGACTGCCGTCGGGAAGAGTAATAGTGGGCATGGCGCCTCCTCTCCTAGTGGTGACCCCTACCAAAGGTCACGTGGGTTGGGATGAGCCAGTACGCGATTCAGTCCGGCCGTTCTGCTACGAACGCCTGCCTCACAGTGGCAAGAGCCTTGCGGCCAACCGAAAAACCGAACCAGAGTGACTGGGGTTCACATCAAGATTAATGAGGCATAGACGGCAAGGGCTAGAAAAGGCCCAAAGCTTGAAAACACCGAAGCCGGGCATGCTAGCACAGATACATCGCAATCGCCGTGCAGCAAATTAGCGCGAGCCTGGTTTACAGTCTTTTATTGTTGAAAGTGAACTTGAGATGTACGTCGAGCCTCAAATAACCGGAGAATCGTCGTCCTTGCTACCGAATTCAGGAGAACCCGACTCATGCGCCTTATCAAACTGCTCGCCCTTGCCGCACCGTTCACCCTGCTACTGCCTTTGAGTGCACAGGCGGCATGGCCTGCCGGAGCACGCGCCGACTACATGAAGGACTGCACCGCGGCGGCCAGCCAGAACATCGACGCCAAGAGCGCCGAAAAGCACTGTGCCTGCGGCGCCGACAAGCTAAATGAAAAATTCACCACCGAGGAGATCAAGGAGCTGATGAGCAAAACCAAGCAACCCAGCGCAGATCTGCGAACCCGAGCACTGGACGCCATCGCTGCTTGCCGGGTGGTCAAATAAGCTGCTGATGCCCGGAACAGGCTACGCCAGTGCTCTCCAAAGAGCCTGAAACGCGGTCTTTTTCACAATTTACGCAGCTTTTACGGGTTTTTTTATCACCCTCTGTTTTACGCCAAAGCCCCTTAAACCGGGGCCTGTAGCCAACTCAGATGGCAAAATACACAGGCACATCGGGCAAAGAGCGCCTCTAGGGGGCTCCCAAGCCGAACATTTCGACTATGATAGCTCGGTGTGCCCAGTTGGCCTGAGCAGCACAGCACTACTGAAAATATATGTTTCTTGGAGATACACCATGTCTAATCGCCAAACCGGCACCGTAAAATGGTTCAACGATGAAAAAGGCTTCGGCTTCATCACTCCTCAAGGTGGCGGTGACGACCTGTTCGTACACTTCAAAGCTATTGAAAGCGACGGTTTCAAAAGCCTGAAAGAAGGCCAGACCGTTTCCTTCGTGGCTGAGAAAGGCCAAAAGGGTATGCAAGCTGCACAAGTTCGCCCTGAGTAATTTTTCAGCGAGCTAAAAAAACCCCGTCCATGTGACGGGGTTTTTTATGCGTGATTCAAAGGCCCCGGCCCTCAACCACAGTTGACCCGGGTCACCACCAGGCCGGCATCAGTGTTCAGGTTCAGGCGATCCGAGCGGTACTCCAGGGTGATCATGTCGTTGGGCTTGAGGAACCGTGCGTACTGCGCGCCTGCGCGTGTACGGGCCTGCTCGAGCAACTCGGGAGAAGCCTTCTTGCCGACAGCGAATTCGGCGGCTGATGCTTCACAACGAGTGTGCCCGGACTCAGCGGCCACAGGCTCCTTTGTCGACCCGGCAGTGCTGCACCCACCAAGGACGACAGCGGCCAACAAGGTTCCGAATGAAGCGAGCTTCCAAGGCATGAAGCCTCCTTTTCAAAATTAAGCAGAGATCGTGCGACAGCCGATTTGGCTTTTGGTTTCAAAACAAATGGCCATTTGCCGTATCGGGTGAACGGCGGGCAAGTCTGCCTCAGCCCGTGCCACTCTTTCACGGGACAATCGTCACCGGATATGAACGACGCTCAATAGATGTCGATGTAGTCGAACGCCGGCTTGGGCCAGTTCTGCTTGAGCGCATTGAAGATCTGCATCACCCAGACCTCGTCGGCGGCAGCCACCTTGCCGACATACCCGGAGCCGGCCGCCCAGGTTTCCAGGCGAAACAGCAAACCTTCTATCTCGGCACCGCCCACCACCCCCGAAGAGATATAGGCCATTCCGGTTTTGCTCACGCGCAATTGGGTATGCACGTTGTCGCTGGCGGACGCCAACAGCTGGCGCACCGCCTCCAGGGTCAGGGCATCAGGCTGGTTCAAATCGATTTGCACGGAGGCTTCCTTGAGCACAGGAAAAGCCGCAGTGTCGCACAGCACTCGCCTGATGCCTAAGTCGGAGTGCCAAACGCCCGGCAACATGGTTAACTCTGCGACGCAGCAAATACCCGCCCAGAGCCCTGCCCTGGCGCCCGCCTTATCCGAAATCGTGAGACTTTCATGGCCACCGTGAGTATCGACGCCGACATCAAAGCCAGATGGCCCCAGGGCCAATGCTCCTACAGCCCGGGGAGCCCGGAAGAGCTGGCGATCATTGGCATAGACCTGCTGGTCAAGGAACTGGGCACCCAGTCCGCCCGAGCCTTCATTGAACAAGTCTTCGAGAAATACCCGACCGACCACCTGGGCGTACAGGACCCGGAACGGGAATAGAACCCCGCAGGCAGGTACCTGCGGGGGGGGGGGGGGGCAAGGTTTACTTGAGACGCGCCAGGCGCTCGGTGAGCAAGTCGAAGAAGCCCTGGGCGTCGCCATTCTCAACCCAGAACACGTTCTTTTCCTGCTTCAGGCCGTCGTACCAATCGACGATGGTCTGGCCGAAGGTCGGCCCCTCGCGGCTATCGATGACCATATTGGCTTGACGGCCGGTGAACAGCTCGGGCTTGAGCAGGTAGGCAATCACTGTAGCGTCATGCACCGGGCCCCCGGGAATACCGTAGTGCTCCATGTCGCCCTTGACGTACTCGTTGAGGATGTCCCCTACCACCTTGCTGGCGTTGTTGTTCAACGCCGCGATCTTCTGCAGCCGCGCATCGCTGGTCAGCACCTTGTGGGTCACATCCAGCGGCAGATAGGTCAGCTTGACGCCGCTCTTGAGCACCACCTCGGCCGCCTGGGGGTCGGCGAACAGGTTGAACTCGGCCACCGGCGTGATGTTGCCACCGTTGAAGTGCGCGCCGCCCATGACCACCACTTCCTTGATGCCCTGAGTGATGTCCGGTGCCTGGATCAGCGCCAGCGCCAGGTTGGTCTGCGGGCCGAGCATGGCGATGGTGATGCTGTGGGGCTTGGCCGCCCGCAACGTATCGATCAGGTAGTTGATCGCATTGCCCTTGGCCAGAGGCGCCTTGGGCTCGTGCACCGTCACCCCGGAAATACCTTCCTTGCCATGGATATTCTCGGCATAGATGGGGGTACGCAGCAGCGGCTTGGGCGCTCCGGCATATACCGGCACCTCCTCGCGCCCCGCCCACTCACGGGCCAGACGCGCATTGCGCGAGGTCTTGTCCAACCGCACGTTGCCCGCCACCGTGGTCAGGGCGCGGATCTGCAGCTCCTCGGGGGAAGCCAGGGCGAACAGCAGGGCTACCACATCGTCGGCCCCTGGATCGGTGTCGATGATCAGATCGATTTTTTCCGCCGCCTGAGCGCCGGTAGCAGTGAGCAGAGACAAGAGCAGCAGACTCCGGAACCAGTGGTGAAACAGCTGAGCATAGCGGCGCATGGCGCACTCCTTGTGCAAGATGGAAAAAGACCCGACAGCGGCCTAGAAGGTCACCCCGGCAATCAGGGCGATATTGCAATACGGCTGGCACTCCCCGGTACGGATCACCGCACGAGCCTGGCGGCTGAGCACCTTGAAATCCTCGTGGCTCATGAGCTGCCGCTGCCCCAGCTCACCAGAGGCAGTCATGGCTTCAAGCGCCGCCAGCGGCGTGGGCTGATTGAGCAGAATTTCTTCGGCCAGCACATGACGCTCCACCTGCATCTCGCTGAGCAACACCTTCAAGGTAGTGAGAAAGTCGGGAACGCCGTGGGTCAGCGCCAGGTCGACCAATTCCACGCCCGGGGGCACCGGCAAGCCAGCATCGCCGATCACCACGATGTCGCCGTGGCCCAGGGACGCGATCAAGCGTGACAGGGCAATGTTGAGCAAAGGTGTCTTTTTCATGAAGGGATAAACGCCTGAACGTCGGACAGCGTGGGAATGGAAGGTTGCGCACCGGCGCGCGTCACCGACAGCGCCGCAGCCATCTGGCCAAAGCGGATGGCCTCGGCTTCGCTCTTGCCGGCAGCCAGGGCCGCGGCAAAACCACCGACAAAGGTATCCCCCGCCGCCGTGGTATCGATGGCCTTGACCCTGGGCACCGGGAAATGCTCGAAACGCTGGCCATCGGCAAACAGCGAGCCTTGTGCACCGAGGGTGATGATCACCTTGCCAGCACCGGCGGCGATCAAGCGGCTGGCAGCCACTTCAGCGCTCTCCAAGGAGTCCACCGCTACCCCGCTCAGGGCTGAAGCCTCGCTCTCATTGGGAATCAGGTAGTCGATCGCGCCATACCACTGCGCTGGCAGCGGGCCACTGGCCGGCGCCGGATTGAGGATCACCGTCTTGCCCAGTTCACGCCCGCGCTTGAGGGTGTAGCCCACGGTCGCCAGCGGCACCTCAAGCTGGCAGATGATGACTTGCCCATCCTGCAGCACCCCATCGAACCCGGCGACCTTCTCGGGAGTGAGCTGGCCATTGCCGCCAGCGACGATGACAATCGCATTCTGGCTGCTGTCATCCACCACGATCAGCGCCACCCCACTGGAGCCTTCGACCACACTCACCGCCTGGCAATCGATCTGCTCGGCCAGCAAGGCTCCTCGCAGTTGCTCACCATAGGCATCGTCGCCGACACAGCCGACCATCGACACCTGCGCCCCCAGCCTGGCCGCAGCTACCGCCTGATTGGCGCCCTTGCCACCGGATACGGTGGCGAAGGATTTGCCAATCAGCGTCTCACCCCCTCGGGGCAGGCGCTCGGCCCGAGTCACCAGGTCCATGTTGAGGCTACCCACTACCACTACTTTTGCTGACATACATCGGTACTCAATCAGTTGGGTTCAGCGGTATTCGGCGAAGGCGCCACCGAGCGGCGCCGTCGACTCCCGCAAGACGATATTCGGCGTGACGATGCGCTGGTCGACCGGCAGCTCACGGCAGGCGATCCGCCGCAGCAGCAACTCTGCCGCGGTTTCCCCCAGTTGCAGGATCGACTGGCCGACCGTGGTCAGCGCCGGGTAGACGTAGCGGCTCATGAGGATGTCGTCGAAGCCGATCACTGAAAGCTCGCTGGGCACGCAGATATTGCGCTCCGCTGCCGCGCGCAGCACCCCGATGCCCATCATGTCGTTGCCTGCGAAAATCGCGCTGGGCGGCTGTCCGCCATCGAGCAACTGCGCCGCTGCGCGATAACCACCAGTGCTACTGAAATCACTTTCCAGGATGCGCTCGGCAGGCGCCTCGACACCGGCCTCACGCAGCGCCTGCTGGAATCCTGCCAGGCGCATCTGCGCCACGCTGGTATTGCCCGGGCCGCCGATGCAGGCAATATCCCGATGCCCCAGCTCCAGCAGGTGTCGGGTGGCCAAGTAGGCACCGTGCTGGTGGTCGATACGCACCAGGTCCGCGTTCACCCCTTCCAGCCCACGGTCGACAATCACCATCGGCGTGCGCACGCCGGCCAGCCCCTGGGCCAGGCCGCTATCGCCACCGGCCGAGGTGACAATCAACCCGTCGATACGTTTTTCCAGTAACACCCGCAGGTAGTTGCGCTGCTTCTGCGGGTTGTCGTCGGAGTTGCAGAGGATCACGCAGTAGCCGTTGCGTTCGCAATAATCCTCGATCCCCCGAGCCAACTCGGCGAAGTACGGGTTGAGGCTGTTGGGTACCAGCAAGCCGATGGTGGCCGTGGTCTTGGCCTTCAGCGAACGCGCCACCGCGCTGGGCACGTAGTCCAGGCTCGCGATAGCGGCCTCGACCTTGACCCGAACTTCCTCACTGACTGGCCGCGTCTTGTTCAGCACATGAGACACCGTGGTGTAGGAAATCCCCGCCAGCGCCGCCACATCCTTGATTGTTGCCATGAATCAAACCCGCCGATTGGCGCGCTGGCTGCGATAAGTGTCCAACACCACGGCAATCACGATGACCGCACCAGTGATGATGCGCTTGGTCGGTTCGGATGCGCCGATTTGCGCCAGGCCCGCAGCCAGCACGGAAATAATCAAGACGCCGAAGAAGGTACTGATCACCGAACCGCGCCCGCCCATCAGGCTGGTGCCGCCGATCACCACCGCAGCGATGACTTGCAACTCCAGACCGGAGCCCGCGTTCGGGTCTGCCGCTTCCAGGCGAGAAATCTGAAACAGTGCAGCGATACCTGCCAGCAACCCCATCAGGCTGAAGACCAGGATCTTGTAGGGTTTGGGGTTGATCCCCGCCAGACGCACCGCCTCTTCGTTGGTACCGATGCCGATCAGGTAGCGGCCGAACACGGTGCGGGTCAGCACCGCCTGGGCCAGGAAAATAATCAGCAGGGCAATGATAAACGACGGCGAAATGCCGAAGGCAATCGGATTCGACAACCAGGCGAAGGCGTCACCGATGTAGGCGGTGCGTGAGCCCGTCATCTGGTAGGCCACGCCGCGGGCCATTTCCAGTACACCCAGAGACACGATGAACGAAGGAATGCGCCAGGCCACGGTGATCGAACCGGTCACGGTTCCCGCCAGCGCCGCGCAAGCCATGCCCAGCAACGCCGCGGGCACCACGCTCCAGCCCCAGCCGAGAATCGCCACGCTGACGGTCGACGCCGCCAGGGCCAACACCGAGCCCACGGACAGGTCGATGCCACCGATGATCAGGACGAAGGTCATGCCCACCGCCAGCACCATCAGGTCGGGAATCTGGTTGGCCAGGGTACTGAAGGTGTCATAGGACAGAAAATGGCTGCTGAGCAGAGAGAACAGCACGATCATCCCCAGCAGCGCCCCCGCCAACCCCAGGTAAGTGCCGAGGCCGTAGTAGTGGCCGCCTCGCTTGCCGCTTGCTGCAGTTTTCATGATGCATTCCTAGGCGCCGCTTCATCGATCAGCGCATCTCGTTTTTGATAGCCGGCAAATGCTGCGGCAAGCAGTTCATCCTGGGTCCAGCTGTCGCGCTCGAAGGTATCGATCAGCCGCCCGGCCGAGAGCACGCCGATGCGATCGCAGATCAGCATCAGCTCGCGCAGGTCGCTGGACACCACCACAAGGGCCTTGCCCTGGCGGGTCAACTCCCCCAACAGGCCGTAGATATCGAACTTGGCGCCCACATCGATGCCTCGGGTCGGCTCATCGAACAACAGCACCGAACAGTCGCGTTCCAACCAGCGGCCGATCACCACCTTCTGCTGGTTGCCACCGGACAGCTCGCTGACCAGTTGCGCTGGGCTGGAACTGCGGATGCGCATGGCATCGATCTGCCGCCGCGCCAATTGCTCCTCGTGCTGGCCATCGACCAGGCCGCTGCTGGAAATCGCCGGCATGTTGCCCAGGGCGATATTGGCGCTGATGGACTGGGTCAACAGCAGACCTTCACCCTTGCGGTCCTCGGTAATCAGGGCGATGCCGTTGGCCACCGCATCAACCGGCGAGCGGATGCTCACCGGGCGCGCCGGAGTGCCCAGGGCGATGGTGCCGCTGTCCGCGACATCGGCACCGAAGATCAGGCGCAGCAGCTCGGTGCGCCCTGCCCCGATCAACCCGGAAATCCCGAAAATCTCGCCGCTGCGGACCTCGAAGGACACATCGCGGACTTTGTCCGAGCGGCTGAGGTTGCTCACCGTCAAGGCCGGCGCACCGATCCGGCGCTCGCCCAGGTCGATGTGCTCGCCCAGCTCGCGGCCCACCATCAGGTTCACCAGTTGCTCGCTGTTGTAGTTGGCCATCGGCTCGACACAGACCAGACAGCCGTCACGCAATACCGCGATGCGCTGGGCAACCCGGGCCAGCTCTTCCAGGCGATGGGAGATATAGATGATCGACACCCCGCGGGCCTGCAGGCGGGTGATCTGCTCGAAGAGCATTTCTACCTCGCGGGACGTGAGCATGGCGGTGGGCTCATCGAGAATCAGCACATGGCAGTCGCCGATCAGGTTACGGGCGATCTCCACCATCTGCTGGTGGCCGATGCCCAGCTCGCCCACCAGGGTGTCGGGGTCGATGGCGTCCAGGCCGACCTGGGCCATGGCCTCGATCGCCGCCTTGCGCAATTGCCGGCGGCTGATCCAGCCACCATTGCTGGGCAGGTTGTCGAGGAACAGGTTCTCGGCCACCGACAGGGTCGGGAGCAGGTTGAGCTCCTGCATCACCATGCGAATGCCCAGATCCTCGGCCTGGGCGCGACTGCCCGGACGATAATCCTGACCATTGAACTGCATGTGCCCTGTGGTGGGGCTGACCAGGCCACCGATGATCTTCGACAGGGTGCTCTTGCCGGCGCCGTTCTCGCCGGTGAGCGCCAGCACTTCACCGCGCAACAGCGTCAGGTCGATACCGGTCAATACCGGTTGCGCATAAGTCTTGCCGATACCGCTGACCGATAGGACAGCGTTGGCAGGAGAAACTGACATAGGAAACTCTCCACGCGCCCGCCCAACCGGGCGAGCGCCGTTGTACCGCCGCAATGACTACTGAGTGACCAGCTCAACCGGCGTTTCGATCACGCCATTGGTGCCGCTGTCGACTTTCTCGCCCTTGAGGATCTTCAGCGCGGTCTCGATACCGAACACCGCCTGCTTGGCAGCGAACTGATCGGCAGTGGCCAGCACCCGGCCATCCTTGAGCATCGGCTTGATGGCGTTGATGTTGTCGTAGCCCACGACCTGCACCTTGCCTGCCTTGCCGGCAGCCCGGACCGCCGAAACCGCGCCTACCGCCATGCTGTCGTTACCGGCCAGCAATGCCTTGAGGTTCGGGTATTCGCTGAGCATGGCCGAGGCCACACGGTTGCCGGCGTCGATTTCCCAGTCGCCCGACTGCAGCGACACCACCTTGATCTGCGCAGCTTCCATTGCATCCTTGAAGCCGGCGGTGCGCTGCTGCGCGTTGGTGGTGGTGGAAACCCCTTCGATGATTCCCACTTCGTCACCGGCCTTGAGTTGCTTGGCCAGGTACTCACCCACCAGACGCGCGCCCTTGCGGTTGTCCGGGCCAACGAAAGGCACACTGATGTTCTTGCTCTTCAGCACGCCGGGGTCGAGCTGGTTGTCGATGTTGATCACCGTGATCCCGGCATCCACGGCCTTCTTGATCACCGGAACCATGGCCTTGGAGTCGGCCGGGGCAATCACCAGGGCGTTGACCTTGGAGACGATCATCTGCTCGACGATGCGGATCTGGTTGGCGGTATCGGTTTCGTCCTTGATGCCGTTGGACACCAGGTCGAAATCGGCGGAATGCTCTTTCTGATAGGCCTTGGCACCATCTTCCATCGTCAGGAAGAACTCGTTGGCCAAGGATTTCATGACCAGGGCGACCTTGGGTTTCTGCGGGGTATCGGCTTGAGCCGAGGAGAGAGGAAGGGCCGCGGATGCAGCGGCGAGAACGGCGACAGCGAGGAGACGTCCAGCAAAGGGCAGCTTCATGGGTTCACTCCGATCTTATGATTATTGTGAGCAGCGTTCGTCAGACGGAGCCGCCAGGTTGGCAGCGCCACTGGCCAGCGGCGAACCTTGGAAAGATAGACGATTATCCTTGTCCGAAGGCCGCGCAAACGTTTGCGTAAAACGAACTATGCGAACCTCGCCAGCGTTTGTCAACGCTGTTCAAGTCAAGAAAAAGGAGGGTAAGCAGCGATCCGAAACCGACTGCCAAAAGAAAAACCTGTCCAGAAAATGCTCCCGGACAGGCGAGTGATTCAAGCGGTGGTATTCACCAGGCTGCCAGAGGACGCGTCCTTGGCCAGTTCGCGCACCAGGTTGCCCGAGACTTCTGCCAAGGCACCGTTGGTGTCCGCGATCTGCCCTTGAATGGCCATGACCGTGGTCTGTTTGGCCTCAGGGGTTGGATAGTTGGCGGCCTGGGCGGCGGCCAATTGCTGTTGCTGCTCCCTGAGCTGCTGCTGCAGTTCCTGCATGCGCTTGAGCAACATCTTTACCACTATGCTCTGGTTACCTTCGTCCGAGCCTTCGCGCTCAGACTTTTCGGCCTGCTGGCTGGAACCGACCCTGAGGGTACCCGACTCGTCGGTACCCAACGCCGTAGACGCCTGTTCGGCGGCGGCATTACTCAATGCATCGATGGTCGCGGGCGACTTACCATTGATCAGAATGGCTCCTGCCCCTGGAAATCCTACTGACAGTGACATGGGAACTCCTGGTGAAAAATCCTAAAAGGATCATCGACCGCTGCAGAACAATCTTTAATGGATGAGCGAAAAGTCATCCCAGAACTTGGGACAAGCATTTTCGGATTGCCGAACGCGCCGCCGTGAAAACGTTCGGAAACCCGGACACCGCATGACTTCCCACCCATAAAAATAGAAATAAAATTGATATAAATCAGTAACTTAAAATAGTTATCCCGCCAAGGTAGCGCTGGTACAGATCCTGCTCCACCCTCGCTGCCCCGGCGCATACAGATCTGCCGCCGAGGTGTTTCTAGATGAACCTGCATCAGCACCGTCTCACTACTAGAGAGAAAATAATGAAATCTGCCTTCAAATCCTTCGCCCCGGGCGCTTTGGCCCTCCTCCTGCTTCTACCTGCAGCCCTGCAAGCCAAAGAAGCTGAAACCCAACAGAAACTGTCCAACGTCGTGGTTCTCGCCACTGGCGGCACCATTGCCGGCGCCGGCGCCAGCGCGGCCAACAGCGCCACCTACCAGGCGGCCAAGGTCGGTATCGAACAACTGATCGCCGGCATCCCCGAGTTGAGCCAACTGGCCAACGTGCGTGGCGAGCAAGTCATGCAGATCGCCTCGGAAAGCATCACCAACGAAAACCTGCTGCAACTGGGCCGCCGCGTTGCCGAACTGGCCGACAGCAAGGACGTCGATGGCATCGTCATCACTCACGGCACCGACACCCTGGAAGAAACCGCCTACTTCCTCAACCTGGTGGAAAAGACCGACAAGCCCATCGTTGTGGTCGGCTCCATGCGCCCGGGTACCGCCATGTCGGCTGACGGCATGCTCAACCTGTACAACGCCGTGGCCGTGGCTGGCAGCAAGAATGCCCGCGGCAAAGGCGTACTGGTGACCATGAACGACGAAATCCAGTCCGGCCGCGATGTGAGCAAGATGATCAACATCAAGACCGAAGCCTTCAAGAGCCCATGGGGCCCGCTGGGCATGGTGGTGGAAGGCAAATCCTACTGGTTCCGTCTGCCAGCCAAGCGCCACACCATGGATTCGGAATTCGACATCAAGAACATCAAGAGCCTGCCTGACGTAGAAATCGCCTACGGCTACGGCAACGTCAGCGATACCGCCTACAAGGCCCTGGCCCAAGGTGGCGCCAAAGCCATCATCCACGCCGGTACCGGCAATGGCTCGGTGTCTTCCCGTGTGGTCCCTGCCCTGCAGGAACTGCGCAAGAATGGCGTACAGATCATTCGTTCTTCCCACGTCAATGCCGGCGGTTTCGTACTGCGCAACGCCGAACAACCTGACGACAAGTACGACTGGGTTGTGGCTCATGACCTGAACCCGCAGAAAGCCCGCATCCTGGCCATGGTCGCCCTGACCAAGACCCAGGACAGCAAGGAACTGCAACGCATGTTCTGGGAATACTGACAGCCCTCCTGCTCGACCGGCCCCGGCCGAGCCTGCTTGCAACCACTCGCCCGCCCGGGCGGGTGGTTCCCCTCCTCTCCCCCCTGCAAAAAAATCTGCTCTCCTCGTGAGACAAATGCATAAAGCGTGGTCAGAGGAACTTCTTGAATTTTAAGCAGTTGCGAAATGCCTTACAGTTAAATACTGTATGCACGTACAGCTTAATAAGGAATGTTCCGTGGCCACGACCCAAACGCCCCTCAGCTCCTACGAACGCCTGGGTGTGCGCATCCAGAAAATCATCAACTCTCCCACCGCACAAAAGGCCAAGGCCGCGCTGATCTTCCGCCTCGCCGATGAGCCACAGGATGAGTGGGAACGCCTGCTGGAGGAGATCGCCGAAAACGACAACGTCACCCTCGCCTACCGCGACGATGGCGGTGTGCAGATTTTCTGGGTCGTGCCGAAGGAAGATTGAGTCGATGAGTGCCCGTTGTTTTACCCTGCTGTTGCTGTTTCTCGCCTGTACCGCCCAAGCCGATGCGCCCCGCACCTTCAGCGAAGCCAAGAAAGTCGCCTGGAAGCTCTACGCCCCCCAATCCACCGAGTTCTATTGCGGCTGCAAGTACACCGGCAATCGAGTGAACCTGGCGGCCTGCGGCTATGTGCCGCGCAAGAACGCCAAGCGCGCCGAACGCATTGAGTGGGAACACATAGTGCCGGCCTGGCAGATCGGCCATCAGCGTCAGTGCTGGCAGCAAGGCGGACGCAAGAACTGCACCCGCACCGATGCGGTCTATCAGCGCGCCGAAGCCGACCTGCACAACCTGGTACCGAGCATTGGCGAAGTGAATGGTGATCGCAGCAACTTCAGTTTCGGCTGGCTGCCGGAGCAATCGGGCCAGTACGGCTCATGCCTGACCCAGGTCGACTTCAAGGCCAAGAAGGTCATGCCCCGCCCCTCGATTCGCGGCATGATCGCCCGCACCTACTTCTACATGAGCAAGCAGTACGGCCTGCGCCTTTCCAAGCAGGATCGGCAGCTCTTCGAAGCCTGGAACAAGACCTATCCAGTCCAGCCCTGGGAGCGCCAGCGCAATCAGAGCGTGGCTTGCGTGATGGGGCGCGGCAATGAATTCGTCGGCGCAGTCAATCTCAAGGCTTGTGGCTGAATGCAGATCGCCCGCGGATGGCGGGCGATCATTGAGCCTATGGAAACGGGCTTACTGCGCGGCTTGATGCTCGATAACCGTGACTTCGATGTCACGCTTCTTGGCCTTGACCAGCTTTTCGGTCACTTCATTCTTCTTCGCCTCGGCCTCGGCCTGGGAAGCAAACGGACCGACCACGACCAGACGCTTGCCGTCCACGGTCACCACATTGGAAATCACCCCGTGCTCAATCAGCCAGCCGGTCAGGTCACTCACCGCCAGGGGTAGCGGGCTGCCCACCAGCACATCCCATTGCGGCCCGGTCGAGGCCGGCTGGGCCTGTGCTGCCACCGCCGTGCTCTTGTTCGCTTCGACCCGCTTGCCTTCTCCACAACCGGCCAACGCCAATACCGCCATCATCATCGCTACTGTGCGCACAACCTAACCCCTAGAAAGTCTGAGGCGGCGATTTTAGCACTCATGGCCCGAGAGACCTCGTCGCAAAATCGGACCGAAACAGGAAGAATGATATTAATTGCCTATGTATAGTTGCGCCTTGGGAATTAATAGATCTTCTGCGCGTCAGAAAGAGGCACCCACTCAGTGGAACTTCGCACTAATCTATACCTAAGACCGACCTCTGCACTGTTTGAATCTGGTGCCCTACAAAGCTATCAAGGAGAAGATCATGCTGATACTCACCCGCAAAGTCGGTGAAAGCATAAACATCGGTGACGACATTACGATCACCATTCTCGGCGTCAGCGGCCAGCAAGTGCGCATTGGTATCAACGCGCCAAAAGACGTCGCGGTACACCGTGAAGAAATCTATCAACGCATTCAGGCAGGCCTGACCGCTCCGGACAAACGCGAAACCCCTTGAACAGCATGAGCACCAGCCTTTTGCCCGCGCACAACGGCTGGCGCAGCGCCTGTCTTGTTTGCCTTGAGCTTTTCCCCGCAGACGGCCTGCACACCCTCGCCCGGTTGCAGCCACAGCAGATCCCGCCCATCAGACTGTCGCCAACCACTGATTATCGCCCTTTCGCGATAGCGAGCCCGACCGTTGATTACCGACACACGCCGCCGCTGCATTGCAGGCGGCGCACCGGTGCGGCGGTCAGGCGCCCACTGCCGGTTCCACAGGCTTGAAGCCCAGGTCCTGGGTAAAGCGCAGCAGGTAGCCATCCGGGTCGAGTACCAGCAGGTTCAACTCGCCGTGCAGTAATTCGTCGTGACGGTACCAGCACTCCTGAATCTCTCGACGCAAGGCAATGCCCGCCCGCGCCAGGGCGGCTGCCAACTGGCGAATATCCGGGCACTCGATGGACAGGTTCATGCCGCGGCCAAATGGAGCCTGCAAGGGCCCCACGCGCCACTCCGATTCCTGCTGGTCATCCTGCTCCAGCATCAGTTGGGCACCATTGAGGGAGAGGAAGGCAAAGAAGTGTTCCGGCCGCTGATACTCCACCTTGAAGCCCAGAAGATCGCAGTAGAAGGCCAGGCTGCGCTGCAGGTCGGTGACCAGCATCTCCGGCACCAGGTCATTCATTTGAAACATCGAAGGCTTCCATTGCGCATTGATAGAGCCGCGAATCTACTCTCAAGCAGCCACGCAGTGCAGCCCCGCTTACCAATGATTACAACGGAGCCCAGGTCACCCCACGCGCCATGCCGCTGGCGGCGATGACCATCAACACCATGAGCAGGGCTTGCGCATCGCTGATACGGGCGAACAGCAGGGCCCGCCCGATCTGTGGCGCCACCCCTCGCCCCAGGGCCATACGCCAGCGGATCAAGGTCAGCATCGGCAGGACCTCCAGCAACAGGATGATCACCAACAGCGTCATCTTCAGATGGAACAGCGGCTGGTGCAGGTAATACTCCGTACCCTTGCCGTAACCGCCAAACGCCCGCAACAACCCGGTGATCAACAACACCGCGGCCATCAGCCCCCAGACAGTGTCGGCCCGCAACACCTGCCCGGGCGCCGCAGCGCCGTCGCTCAGGCGCCGCAATGCCCAAGCGCGCGCCAGTACCCCGGCAAAGGCACTGGCAAACGCCAGCAAATGCAAGGCCGCCAGCAACCATTGCTGCAACATCGAGCTCATCTCCGCTTGATTGATCGACACACCCGGGCAGCTCAGTAATAGCTCATAACCCGGGCTGTTGCCGGCCAGCGGAAGTGAAAAAGGCGGCTCGCACGGATCGACAACTTCCGCGAGAACCGCCTGGCCACTCGACTTCATCAATGGCCGTCACCACTCAGCCATGACGCTCCTGCAGCACCTTGCTCCACAGGGTGAACGCTACGGGCGGCGTCCAGCCCGGGTTGGAGGTGTGCTCCTGGAGGCACAGGTAACGATTGCCTTCGTAAGTCACTCCATCCTCCCTGAGGTAGTGCTGGCTGGTGCGCCACTCGGGAAAGCTCGGATCGACCGCACCGCCCGCGGTCCTGGCACTCACACTGCGGCTGGGGAGCGACTCCTGGCCCTGAGTGTCGGTGGCGGTCACAAAATAGCTGTATTGGGTGTCCGCACTGAGCCCCTGATCCTCGAAGCCCGGAGAGGGAGTGCGAGCGACCGCATTGCCGTCGCGGTACAAGGTGTAGAACTCCACCGGCCGCACACTGCCGGAAACGCCCCAGCTCAGGCTGACGCTGCTGCGACTGGTGCCCAGTACCATCAGGTTTCCAGGAGCACCTGGGCGCTCCGGCTCACCGCCATCGCCATGGATCAGCGGCGCATAGCGATGACGAAACTCCCAGTTGTAGGGCACGCCTTGCCGACTGACGCCGGCATCCCAGTTCACGGACCAGGTCATCAACCCCTTGATGGCATGACCGGCGCCCTGCAAGCGCTTGAACGCATTGCTCACCGCCGACGGGTCGATCACATAGCCGGTGGCCGCAGCATCGACGTTGCTTGGCAGGCCTATCACCAGCTTGTCCGCGGCAATACGGGTGAAACCGCGGGTACCGGAGGCCAGGCTTTCGCTCAGGTAGTAGAGGAAATCCTCTTTCATCGCGTCATTGTTCTGGGCGATCCAGGCGCCCTGCCCGCCATTGGCCTCCTGCACCCAGAGTCCGTCGCCACCCTGGTTATAGAACTGCGGCGCAACAAAGTCGTAATAGCCTTCCAGGGCCTGCAGGTAGGCCACGTACTTGCCATTGCTGGTCAGGTAGGGAAATTCCGGCGCCATGCTGATGATGAAGTGCTTGCCCTGGCCGGCGTAATGATCCTTCACCAGCTTCAAGGCGGCAGGCAGCACGCTCTTGTTGTCGGCAAAGTCGATGGCGCTCTGCTCCAGGTCGATATCCAGGCCATCGAAGCCGTAGGTTTCCACCAGACGGATGATTTCGTTGGCCAGGGGCTGCTCGTTGCCCTTGTGCAATTCGATATGGGCATCGGCGCCGCCCAGGGAGATCAACACCGCCCGGCCCTGGCTGTTGAGCACGCCCACCTGGCGCCGGAACTCGGCGTCCGAAAGGTTGTAGGGCTTGAAGGTGGGAATACCGTTGCCCTTCATGAAGGCCACTGCAACCACGTTGTATTCCTTGGGCACGTCCACCAGATCCAGGTTGGCGAATTGCCCCTGCTGGTAGCCATCGCTGTGACCGGCGGCCCAGTTGTGCCAGAAGCCCATGAGCACCTTCTTGCCGGCAATGCTCGGCATCAGGGAAGCAGCATCTGCGGCCTGAGTCTTGATTAATGCAAAATCGATCTTATCCACGTTCTAATCCTTCAGAACTGTCAGAAAATGTTAACTACCTGCAACTTATTTAAAGTCCAGATCGAAAGCCTGATAAAAGCCGTTGCCGGTATTGGCAACAATCCACACCAGCACTACAACATGGTGGCCCTTTTTATTTTTGGGCAGCACAACTTCATGATGAGTCTTGGCTTTCAATACCGAACCAAACTTGTCGAATGGCACTTCGGTGTAGAAGTCCTGATAAAAAGCCTGGGGCTCCAGCTGGGCGCGACTGATGCGCTGTTTCGGGTCCCAGCCGTCCTTGGTAATGAACCAGTTATAGCCCCGGGTAACGTGAGGGGCGGTGTATTCCCACTGCACCTGGAATACCTGGCCCGGGTTCACGTTCACCAGCGGCCAGGTGAAAGGCCGGTTGATCTTTTTCGACATTTCCTCGTTGGTAAAGTTGATGCAATCGCGTTCATCAACCTTGCCGCCACTGAGAATATGACCGTCGGCGGGTGGTGCAACACTGGCCACATCGCTATCGTAAGGCTTTGGGAAAGGACCGGCGGCAAGGGCCGGAAAGTTTTTCCCGCCTTCCATCTCGTTGACCTGCCAGGTTCCCAGCAGCCCCAGCTCCACCGCTACCGCACCGCGGCTGGACGGGGAAACAACACGACCATGTTTTAGTTGAGCCTGTGGCTTATTCATATCTTTCACTCCATTGATTAATTAACTACAGCTCCTTATTGAGCACCCTCAACTTAGCGCACTTTTCCCTGCTTTTTTCATCACCACAAAAACTAACCATTCAGGACAATTTACAAAAGTCCGCCCCAGCCCCCTTAATCCCTGGACTTCCTTATTTCAACTGACAGTTTGAAGAGGCAATGTATTACACGCTTTGCTACAGGCTTATTGGGTGTCTCCACAGATTGCCAATAACAGCTGGCCTGACCAGCTGGAAACCCTTCCCCAGAAATGACAAAACCCGGCCAATGCCGGGTTTGTACCTGCTAGCGTCAAATGCCAACGCCAGTAATGATCCGCTGCGTTACAGGCAGGTCGCCAGCGCCGCCAGGCGGCGCTTCGAGACATAGCTGTCTGCAACCGCATAAAAGTGGACGGTGGTCGCCGCGGCCTCAGTCTTGATATCGACAAAGGTCTCGGCGGAACGGGTATACACGGTATACCCCCCAGCCTTGCCCGGTTGCAGATAAGCAGCGGCATCGACACCAAAGACCGACTCGTCCTGCCAGGCGAACTGCACACATTGCGCCACCAGTTGATCGGCCTTGGCCGAGGCCAGGGTTTTGTTGGGCGTTCGGGCCCGAGCTTCATCCATGGTAGAGCTCGCACAGCCAGCCAATAGCGCCGCCACCATTACCGCCATCAAAACCCGCATGCTGCCTCCTCGTCCTGAAAACGCGAGAGTATCGCTCAGGCCGCGTTAAAAAGGCGCGCGAACAGCAGAAAAACTCCCTCGCGCCCACTCAGCACTCCGCCAGGGAGGACGCGAGCTGGGCGATCGCCTCCTGGTCCTCATCTCCGAGGTGGCGGTAGTTCTGAATAATGGTGCTTTCATCCAGGCTCAGGCTGCCCTCGGACACGCGCGAGCGTTCGCCGGTCAACACATAAAGCAGGTCTACGCCGTGGCGCCCGATGGCCATCAGGTAATCCGATTTGGGCACCCGCTCACCGCTCTCGTAACGCCCCTGGGCATTGGCTTCAACGCCGCCAATGGCACCGAATTCCTGCTGGGAGAGCCCCAACGCCTTGCGCTGTTCTTTCAAGCGCTCACCAAAGGTCTGCATAACCATCCTCATTCAACAAGGTGATGGTTTTACGACCGTAGCGGCCGCAAAAGGTGCACTTTGCTTGCCCACACCATTGCCAGCCCCCAGGTAAAAGATTAACCTGCGCGCCCTTTCCACACTTTTGCCAAGGAGATCCACCATGCAACAGCTGATCACCCCTTGCAGGACGTGCCTGGTTTAAACGCTGCAACCGCTACCCGCTAGCGCCTTCGCTTAACCCCCGCTTCGTCCTGCCACTACCTGAATATTTTTTCCAATCAGGAATTGGACATGGACACTTGCATCCGTCATTTGTCGAACGGCGTCTCTCTGATCGCCTCCGACACCACCTGGATCGAAGACAAAGCGCTCCAGCAACTGCACACCACCGCACAACTGCCCGGCATGCGCCAGGTCGTCGGCATGCCCGACCTGCATCCAGGCCGTGGTTATCCGGTGGGCGCGGCATTTTTTTCCACCGAAGTGGCCTACCCGGCGCTGGTGGGCAACGACATCGGCTGCGGCATGGCGCTGTGGCAAACCGACCTCTCCAGCATTCGCCTCAACCTCGACAAGCTGGAAAAGAAAATAGGCAATATCGACCTGCCCCTCGATGAACAGTGGGATGAACAACGCGCGCAATTGGCATTGCCCGTCAGCGGTCATGAGCACTCCCTGGGTACCATCGGCGGCGGCAACCACTTCGCCGAACTGCAACAACTCGATCAGGTCCATGACGCCGACGCCCTGCAAGCGCTGGCACTGGACCCGAAAGCCTTGCTGCTGCTGGTGCACAGCGGCTCCCGAGGCCTGGGAGAAGCCATTTTGCGTAGCCACGTCGACCAACACGGCCACAACGGCCTGTTGATGACCAGCACCGCCGGCGCCCAGTACCTGGAGCAGCACGACCAGGCTTTGCGCTTTGCCGAGGCCAATCGACGACTGATCGCCGAACGCCTGCTGCACAATCTGCGGGCCAAGGGCCAGCCGCTGCTGGATATCAATCACAACCTGGTGTCTGCGGCGCAGGTCGACGGTGTATCGGGCTGGCTGCATCGCAAGGGCGCCACACCCTCGGACCAGGGGCCGGTGGTGATTCCCGGCTCCCGTGGCGACTACAGTTACCTGGTGCAACCGCTCCCCCAATCGTTCAGCCTCTACTCCCTGGCGCACGGCGCCGGGCGCAAGTGGCTGCGCAGCGACTGCAAGGGCCGGCTGGCAACGCGCTTCAGCTTCGATCAACTCAAGCGCACCCAGCTGGGTAGCCGAGTGATCTGCGAGGACCGCGGCCTGATGTACGAAGAGGCTCCCGAAGCCTACAAGAGCATCGACAGCGTGGTGAGCAGCCTGCGCGACGCCGGCCTGGTGAAGATCATCGCCCGGCTCAAACCGGTACTGACCTACAAACGCCGGGGGTGCTGCTGATGATGTTGCTACAGCTGTCCTCCGCCCAAGGGCCTGCCGAATGCGAATTGGCAGTAACCCACGCACTACGCCGCCTGCATCACGAAGCCGAAGCGCAGAACGTACGCCTCGGCATCATCGAGAAGATTGCCAGCCAGACCCGCGACGCCCATCGCTCGGTGCTGGTCAGCCTGGATGGCGAGCACGCCGCAAACCTGGCTCGACGTTGGACAGGCACCCTGCTGTGGATCTGCAAAAGCCCTCTGCGGCCCGCACATCGACGCAAGAACTGGTATTTCGCCGGCCAACCGTTCAGCGCCCCGGAAGAAGCCGAGGGCGGCGAGATCCGTTTCGAGGCCATGCGCGCTTCCGGCCCCGGCGGGCAGCACGTGAACAAGACCGACTCCGCGGTACGCGCCACCCATGTGGCGACCGGCATCAGCGTCAAGGTGCAGTCCGAACGCAGCCAGCACGATAACAAGCGCCTGGCTCGTCTGCTGATCCAGCAACGGCTTGCCGATCGGCAAGAGCAATCCGTACAGGAACTGCGCTTGCAGCGTCGTGACGCCCATCACCGGGTTGAACGAGGCAATGCCGTGCGCACCTTCAGTGGCAGCGCCTTCACCCCTCTGGACTGACCCGCCCTGGTACGGGAAGCCGATCGTCACGACGGCTCCCGGAACCAGGTCGTGGCTACAGAGGGCAATACGTAAAAGATCTTGAACCGGTGACCGATGCGGTAACTGCAGAGGACGCTGAAGACATGGAGCAGAGTCCCGATGAACAACTCCTTCGAAAGCCCCTTCAGGGGCATCACACTTGATCGGCAAGTCACCCACCCGAATATTCGGGTAGGTCGTTTCAGCTACTACTCAGGCTACTACCACGGCCATAGTTTCGATGAGTGCGCGCGCTACCTGCCCTACGAGGAAGGCGCGGACAAGCTGATAATCGGCTCCTTCTGCTCAATCGGCTCGGGAGCCGCATTCATCATGGCCGGCAATCAAGGGCATAGAAGCGAGTGGATCAGCACCTTTCCCTTCTACTGGATGCCCGAGGAGCCGGCCTTCAAGGGCGCACAGAATGGGTATCAAGCTGCTGGCGACACGGTGATCGGCAATGACGTGTGGATCGGTTCCGAAGCCATTGTCATGCCAGGCGTCAGGATCGGCGATGGCGCCGTGATAGGCACTCGAGCCCTGGTGACACGGGACGTGGAGCCCTACGCAATCATCGGCGGCAACCCCGCCAAGATGATTCGCAAGCGCTTCGATGATCGGCGTATCGAGATGCTTGCGGAAATGCAGTGGTGGAACTGGAGCAGCGAGCAGTTGAAAGCAGTGATGCCACTGATGACCAGTGCCAATGTCGAGGCGCTGTTTGAATATTGGCAGAAGCACATTCGCCCCGACTGATCACTGGCCAAGCTCGCAACGAGCTGCGATATCAGTGGGCTTCTGGGCAAATCGTGCAAAGCCATCAAAATGGCCAGAAACAAAAAAGGGGCTCACCTTTCGGTGAACCCCTTCTAGACCGCCCAGCAGAGCGGATTTTGTTTGGTAGGCGCGATTGGACTCGAACCAACGACCCCCACCATGTCAAGGTGGTGCTCTAACCAACTGAGCTACGTGCCTGCTGTGAGGCGGCATTCTACGGAATTCCAAAGGGGTGTCAACACCTTTTTTGCAGCTAAGCCTATGAATATGCGAATTTTTTAATTTTCGCGGGATGAAGAAGTTTTTTCTTCTGTCTGGCAGCTCATTTGCAACTCAGGTAGCATCGGCGCACTCGTAAAATATATTAAACACATGAGGTCGCAGGATGGCGAACATTCCCTACCCACAGTCCTATTACGCGGCATCGGCCAATGCGGCTCCGGAACGTCCGATGCTCCAGGGCGAGATTGAAACCGATGTCTGCGTGATCGGTGCGGGTTATACCGGCCTGTCCAGCGCCCTGTTCCTTCTGGAAAACGGCTTTCGTGTGACCGTACTGGAGGCCGCCAAGGTCGGCTTTGGCGCCTCAGGGCGCAATGGCGGGCAGATCGTCAACAGCTACAGCCGCGATATCGACGTGATCGAACGCAGCGTCGACCCCAAGCAGGCACAACTGCTGGGGCAGATGGCCTTCGAGGGTGGCCGGATCATTCGTGAACGGGTGGCCAAATACCAGATCCAGTGCGATCTGAAGGACGGCGGTGTATTCGCAGCGCTGACCAGCAAGCAGATGGGCCATCTGGAGTCGCAGAAGCGCCTGTGGGAGCGCTACGGCCACACCCAGCTGGAGTTACTGGATGAGCGGCGTATCCGCGAAATCGTGGCCTGTGATCAATACAAAGGCGGCATGCTCGACATGAGCGGCGGCCACATCCATCCACTGAACCTGGCACTGGGTGAAGCGGCTGCCGTGGAGTCACTGGGCGGCACCCTGTATGAACAATCCCCGGCAATCCGCATCGAGCGCGGCGCCAATCCGGTGGTTCACACCCCCCAAGGAAAAGTCCGCGCCAAATTCATCATCGTTGCCGGCAATGCCTACCTGGGCAATCTGGTTCCGGAGCTGGCAGCCAAGTCCATGCCGTGCGGCACCCAGGTCATCACCACCGAACCCCTGAGCGATGAGCTGGCAGCCAGCCTGCTGCCCCAGGATTACTGCGTCGAAGACTGCAACTACCTGCTGGACTACTACCGCCTCTCCGGCGACAAGCGCCTGATTTTCGGTGGTGGCGTGGTGTATGGCGCCCGCGACCCGGCGAACATCGAGGCCATCATCCGGCCGAAGATGCTCAAGGCCTTCCCGCAACTGCAGAACGTGAAGATCGATTACGCCTGGACCGGCAACTTCCTGCTGACGCTGTCGCGCCTGCCCCAGGTTGGGCGCCTGGGGGACAATATCTACTACTCCCAGGGCTGCAGCGGCCACGGCGTGACCTACACCCACCTGGCCGGGAAGGTCCTGGCAGAGGCCCTTCGCGGCCAGGCTGAGCGCTTTGACGCCTTTGCCGACCTGCCCCACTACCCCTTCCCCGGCGGCCAGTTGCTGCGCACGCCATTCACCGCCCTGGGCGCTTGGTACTACAGCCTTCGGGACAAGCTCGGTTTCTGAAAGCCGGACCTCCTTACAAGCACAAAAAAACCGCCGAGAAGGCGGTTTTTTTGTGTTCGCTCAGCAGCAAGTAAAAGACGCTGCCAAAGAACGAATCCCGAAAACAAAAAACCCCGGTCTTGCGACCAGGGTCTTTGCTATCGATGCGAAGCAAGCTGTTGGCTTGTTTCGTTGCTCCAAGGCGTTCAGTGTTCCTTGAGGCTGATATGGCGCAGCGGACGGGACTCGAACCCGCGACCCCCGGCGTGACAGGCCGGTATTCTAACCGACTGAACTACCGCTGCGTATCGCTTGGACTTGCGTCCATGTGAACCGTTTAAATCAACTGATCGAAGAGCTTCGAGGCTTCTTCAATCTCAAGCCAGGCGAACCTGACTTGGAAAATATGGCGCAGCGGACGGGACTCGAACCCGCGACCCCCGGCGTGACAGGCCGGTATTCTAACCGACTGAACTACCGCTGCGCGTCGGTTGGAGGCTTCCTTGGAAGCTTCCCTCTTTCTTGCGAAAGAGACTCAGGGAATGGTGGGTGATGACGGGATCGAACCGCCGACATTCTGCTTGTAAGGCAGACGCTCTCCCGGCTGAGCTAATCACCCTTTGCTTCGCTGAGGCCGCGAAATTTACGCAGGTAACGAAGCTAAGTCAATAGCAGGCTTGAAGTTTTTTTCAAAAACAGCAACAAGCGGAAACTTCGCACCAGGAGCCAGAGGCACTCCTCTTGAGCTTGCAGCCACAAACTCGCTACGACCCTTATTCCTGATAAATCATTTTCTTGGTCATGCCACCGTCCACCACGAATTCCTGGCCGGTGACAAAGCCCGAATTGCGGGACAACAGCCAGGCCACCATGGAGGCCACATCTTCCACCGTCCCTACCCTGCCTGCCGGATGCTGGGCATGATCGGCATCGGATAACGGCTCTGCGCGACGCACCGCTGGATCCCGGGCATCGATCCAGCCGGGGCTTACCGCATTGACCCGTATCTCCGGCCCCAGGCTGATCGCCAGGGCATGAGTCAAGGCCAACAGCCCCCCCTTGCTCGCCGCGTAGGCTTCGCTGTCAGGCTCCGATTGCCTGGCACGGGTAGAAGCCAGGTTGACGATGGCGCCACCATGGGCGCGCAAATACGGCGCACAGTGCTTGGCCAGCAGCATCGGCCCGCCCAGGTTCACTGCCATGACCCGATTCCAGTAGGCCAGATCCAGGCTTTCCAGGGTGATGTTGTGCGGGTCGGCCACAGCGGCATTGCAGACCAGGGCGTCGAGGCGCCCGAACTGCCCCAGCACCTCGGCCACCCCCTGGGCCACTTGCACTTCATCGGCCACGTCCATGGTGATGAACCAGGCACTTTCACCCAGCACCTTGGCCACCTTGGAGCCACGCTCACGATCGAGGTCGGTCAACACCACCTGCCAGCCTTCGCTGATCAGCCAGGCAGCGATACCCAGGCCGATACCCCGCGCCGCGCCGGTCACCAGCGCGACGCGCCCGTTGCCGCCGCCCTGAGGCGTGGACAACTCGATCACAAGGCTGCCAGGCCGCGAGCCAGGTCGGCTTGCAGGTCGACCACGTCCTCCAGCCCCACCGCGATGCGGATCAGGCTGTCGCGAATGCCTGCCGCTTCACGCTCCTGAGGCGCCAGGCGCCCGTGGGACGTGGTGCTCGGATGGGTGATGGTGGTTTTGCTGTCGCCGAGATTGGCGGTAATGGAGATCAGTCGCGTGGCATCGATAAAGCGCCAGGCGCCCTCTTTGCCGCCCTTGACCTCAAAACTCACCACCGCGCCAAAACCACGCTGCTGACGCTTGGCCAGCTCATGCTGCGGATGGCTGGCAAGGCCTGCGTAGTGCACCTTCTCGACGCCATCCTGCTGCTCCAGCCACTCAGCCAGGGCCAGGGCATTGGCACAATGAGCACGCATCCGCAGGTTGAGGGTTTCCAGGCCCTTGAGGAAGATCCAGGCGTTGAACGGGCTCAGGGTCGGCCCCGCGGTACGCAGGAAACCCACCACTTCTTTCATCTGCTCACTGCGCCCGGCCACCACGCCGCCCATGCAACGACCCTGGCCGTCGATGAACTTGGTCGCCGAATGCACCACCACGTCCGCCCCCAGCTTCAACGGCTGCTGCAAGGCCGGAGTGCAGAAACAGTTATCGACCACCAACATTGCGCCCTTGGCATGGGCCACCTCCGCCAGCGCGGCGATATCCACCAACTCAGCCAGTGGATTGGAGGGCGACTCGACAAACAGCAGCTTGGTATTGCTCTTGATCGCCGCGTTCCAGCCGGACAGGTCCGCCAGAGGCACGTAATCGACTTCAACACCAAAGCGCTTGAAGTACTTCTCGAACAGACTGATGGTCGAGCCGAACACACTGCGCGACACCAGCACATGATCACCAGCGCTGCACAGGCTCATGACCACCGAAAGAATGGCCGCCATGCCAGTGGCGGTCGCCACAGCCTGCTCAGCCCCTTCCAGCGCCGCGATGCGCTCTTCGAAGGAACGCACCGTGGGGTTGGTGTAGCGCGAATAGACGTTGCCCGGCACTTCGCCAGCAAACCGCGCCGCCGCATCGGCGGCCGTACGGAACACATAGCTGGAGGTGAAGAACATCGGGTCACCGTGCTCGCCTTCCGGCGAGCGGTGTTGGCCGGCGCGCACCGCCAGGGTATCGAACGCTACGCCTTCAAGGTCGCTGTCCAGCCGACCGGCATCCCAATCCTGACTCATGCCGCCTACTCCTAATGTCTTCTTAAAATGCTCGGATCAGTTGTTGTACAGATCGATGATGGCGCTGACCGCCTGGGTCTTGGCCTTGGACGCATCGTTACGAGCGTTCTCGATCTTGTTCAGGTAGGTCTCGTCGACGTCACCGGTAACGTACTTGCCGTCGAACACCGCGCAGTCGAAGCTCTCGATCTTGATCTTGCCACCACCGACCGCCTCGATCAGGTCCGGCAAGTCCTGGTAGATCAGCCAGTCGGCACCGATCAGGTCTGCCACATCCTGGGTCGAACGATTGTGGGCGATCAGCTCGTGAGCGCTCGGCATGTCGATGCCATACACGTTCGGGTAACGCACGGCCGGCGCAGCCGAGCAGAAGTAGACGTTCTTCGCGCCCGCTTCACGGGCCATCTGGATAATCTGCTTGCAGGTGGTGCCACGGACGATGGAGTCGTCCACCAGCATCACGTTCTTGCCGCGGAATTCCAGTTCGATCGCATTGAGCTTCTGGCGTACGGATTTCTTCCGCGCCGCCTGGCCCGGCATGATGAAGGTACGGCCGATGTAGCGGTTCTTGACAAAACCTTCGCGGAACTTGACCCCCAGATGGTTCGCCAGCTCCAGCGCCGCAGTGCGGCTGGTATCCGGAATCGGGATCACCACGTCGATATCGTGCTCAGGACGCTCGCGCAGGATCTTCTCGGCCAGTTTCTCACCCATGCGCAGGCGCGCCTTGTACACCGAGACGCCATCAATGATCGAATCCGGGCGGGCCAGATATACGTGCTCGAAGATGCATGGAGTGAGTTGCGGGTTGGTGGCGCACTGACGGGTGTAGAGCTTGCCCTCTTCAGTGATGTAGACCGCTTCGCCCGGAGCCAGGTCGCGAATCAGGGTGAAACCCAGCACATCCAGGGAAACGCTTTCCGAGGCGATCATGTATTCCACGCCTTCGTCGGTATGACGCTGGCCGAAGACGATCGGACGGATACCGTGGGGGTCACGGAAACCGACAATGCCGTAGCCGGTGATCATGGCCACCACTGCATAGCCACCCACGCAACGGTTGTGCACGTCGGTGACGGCGGCAAACACGTCTTCCTCGGTAGGCTGCAACTTGCCGCGCTGGGCCAGCTCGTGGGCGAACACGTTGAGCAGCACTTCAGAGTCGGAGTTGGTGTTGACGTGGCGCAGGTCGGACTCGTAGATCTCCTTGGCCAACTGCTCCACATTGGTCAGGTTGCCGTTGTGCGCCAGGGTGATGCCGTAAGGCGAGTTGACGTAGAACGGCTGAGCCTCGGCCGAGGTCGAGCTGCCCGCGGTTGGATAGCGGACATGGCCAATGCCCATGTGGCCTACCAGGCGCTGCATGTGCCGCTGCTGGAACACATCACGCACCAGGCCGTTGTCCTTGCGCAGGAATAACCGGCCATCATGGCTGGTCACGATACCGGCAGCGTCCTGGCCGCGGTGCTGGAGGACGGTTAGCGCGTCATACAGCGCCTGATTGACGTTCGACTTACCGACGATACCGACGATGCCACACATGCGACGCAACCCCTACTTAATGAAACTGAACTGAACCCATCTTACTGAGGCGTTTTGGCCGGTAAGAGGTGCTCCTTGAACGGTATTTCAGCGGGTACGCTGATACCGCTGGCCAGCCACTGACTGCTCCACCCCAATATGAGGTTCTTGGACCAGTCTGCAACCAATAGAAATTGTGGCACCAGTCGCGACTGTTGCCACCAGGAATCCTGCTGTACCGGCCCCAGGCTCAGGAGCCCGATCGCCACGACCACCAGCAGCGCGCCACGCGCAGCGCCGAAGGCCATGCCGAGGAATCGATCGGTCCCGGAGAGGCCGGTGACGCGAATCAACTCGCCGATGAGATAGTTGACCATTGCCCCCACCAGCAAGGTGGCGACAAACATGATTGCGCAGCCCGCGATCACGCGAGCCGAGGGAGTTTCGATATAACCGCCGAGGTACTCGGACAGTGAGCCACCAAACATCCAGGCAACGACCCCTGCGATGATCCAGGTAAGCAACGACAAGGCTTCTTTGACGAAACCGCGGCTCAAGCTGATCAAAGCGGAGATGGCGATTATTGCAACGATCGCCCAGTCAACCCAGGTAAATGGCACAGTGCAGCCTACAGACGGATAAGGCGGCGCATTTTAACAGAGCGCTTGGCTGTCGGTAAGCTGCGATTCACTGTGCTTTTAAAATCAAGCGGATAGCCTTAGCCACGCTCTGGCTGGAAGCGCACCACGAAACCCTTGAGATTATGCTGACGCCCCAGCAGGTCACGCAGGCGATCAGCTTCAGCACGCTCGATCAGCGGCCCGACAAATACCCGGTTCTTGCCTTCGGCGGAACGGATATAGGCGTTATAACCCTGGCTGCGCAGGGTCTTCTGCAGGTTTTCCGCGCTTTCACGGCTCGACAGACTGGCCAGTTGCACCGACCAACTGACGGACAAGCCATTGGCATCGACCCGGCTCTGGCTGGTATCAGGCTTGGCACTGGCCACGGGCTGCGGCGGAACCGGAGCCGGTGTCGGCGCAGGCTTGGCCACAGGCGCAGGCTTGCTGGCCACGGTCGGAGCAGGAGCCACCACCGGGGCCGGTGCGATCGGGGTCGACGGCGCTTGTTGCACCACAGGCTCGTGCTCGTCGGCTGGCACAGAGCCCTCGGGCAGTACCTGAGGCTCAGGCACAACTACCGGCTCGACCTGGACCTGCGGCATGGCCGCGGCTTGCGGCGCCGACGGCACATCCACCGTCACATGACGCTGCTCATCCTCGCGCGAGAACAGCATTGGCAGAAAGATCACCGCCAAGGCCACCAACACCAGTGCTCCGACCATTCGCTGCTTGTAGACGTTATCCAGCATTGCCATGTGCAGCTTCCTCCGTGGAGCGCCGGGCGAGCCACTCAAGCGCCTCGGCAACACAATAAAAAGAACCGAACAGCAGAATTTCGTCATCTGCAGTGGCTTGCGCGCATTGCGCTTCCAGCGCGGCAGCCACACTGGAATAGGACGCTACCGGAGCACCAAGGTTCTCCAGAGCCTGCTGCAGATCCTCCACCGGGCGCGCCCGCGGCGTATCCAGAGGCGCTACCGCCCAGTGCCGGACCGCCCCTTTCAGGCAGCCAATCACGCCCTCCAGATCCTTGTCCGCCAGCAGCCCGAACACCGCCAGACGCTTGCCCGGCACAGGCCGGCGCGCCAGGCGCTCAGCCAGGTACTGGGCGGCATGGGGGTTGTGACCGACGTCCAGCAGCAGGTTCAGGCGCTTGCCCTGCCAGTTGACCTGCCGGCGATCCAGGCGCCCGGTAACCCGGGTCTGGCGCAAGGCTGCGCCGATCCGCTCCGGCTGCCATGGCAAACCAGTGAGCAGATAGGCCTGCAACGCCAGAGCGGCATTTTCCATAGGCAGATCCAGCAATGGCAGGTCTTGCAGCTCGACCGGCTTGCCCTGGGCATCCAGGCCGCGCCACTGCCAATGCTGGTCGGTGACCCCGAGATCAAAGTCCCGCCCCCGCAGGAAAAACGGGCAGCCCAGCTCCCGCGCCTTGTCCAGCAAGGGTTGCGGCGGGTCCAGGTCGCCACATAACGCCGGCGCGCCAGGGCGAAAGATCCCAGCCTTCTCGAAGGCCACGGATTCGCGGGAATCACCCAGGTATTCGATGTGATCGACACCAATACTGGTCACCAGCGCCAGGTCGGCATCCACCAGATTGACCGTGTCCAGGCGGCCACCCAATCCCACCTCCAGGACCACGGCATCCAGCGCTGCCCGCTGAAACAGCCAGAACGCTGCCAGGGTGCCCATCTCGAAGTAAGTCAGGGTAACTTCGCCGCGCCCCGCCTCTACCGCAGCAAAGGCTTCGCACAACTGCTCGTCAGTGGCCTCGACGCCATTGATCTGCACCCGCTCGTTATAGCGCAGCAGGTGCGGCGAACTGTAGACCCCCACCTGCAAGCCCTGGGCCCGCAGCAGGGAAGCGACAAAGGCGCAGGTAGAGCCCTTGCCATTGGTACCGGTTACCGTGACCACCCGGGGCGCCGGCTTACCCAGCCCCATCTGGGACGCTACCTGCTGCGAGCGCGCCAGCCCCATGTCAATGGCCGAGGGATGCAACTGCTCGAGGTAGGCGAGCCATTCGCCCAGGGTACGTTGGGTCATAGGTTTGCTGGAGCCGGCGGCACCACGATCGGCTCGACCGGAGCCGCGACGAACTCCGGCGTCGGCAGGCCCATCAGTTGGGCCAGCAGGTTGCCCAGGCGCGGACGCAGCTCCTGACGGGAGATGATCATGTCGATCGCACCATGTTCCAGCAGGAACTCACTGCGCTGGAAACCTTCAGGCAGTTTTTCCCGCACGGTCTGCTCGATCACTCGAGGACCGGCGAAGCCCACCAGGGCTTTTGGCTCGGCGACAATCACGTCGCCCAGCATCGCCAGGCTGGCAGAAACACCACCGTAGACCGGGTCGGTCAACACGGAGATGAACGGGATGCCTTCTTCACGCAGGCGCGCCAGTACCGCGGAGGTCTTGGCCATCTGCATCAGAGAGATCAGGGCTTCCTGCATCCGCGCACCACCGGAAGCGGAGAAGCAGATCATCGGGCAGCGATTTTCCAGGGCGTAGTTGGCGGCGCGCACGAAACGCTCGCCGACGATGGCACCCATGGACCCCCCCATGAAGGAAAATTCGAAAGCCGAGACCACCACTGGCATGCCCAGCAGGGTGCCACTCATGGAGATCAGCGCATCTTTCTCACCGGTCTGCTTCTGCGCAGCGGTCAGACGGTCCTTGTATTTCTTGCCGTCGCGGAACTTCAGACGGTCCACTGGCTCCAGGTCAGCGCCCAGTTCGGCACGGCCTTCGGCGTCGAGGAAGATATCGATACGGGCACGCGCACCGATGCGCATGTGGTGGTTGCACTTGGGGCAAACATCCAGGGTCTTTTCCAGCTCCGGACGATAGAGCACCGCCTCGCAGGATGGGCACTTGTGCCAAAGACCTTCAGGCACCGAGCTTTTCTTCACCTCGGAACGCATGATCGAAGGGATCAGTTTGTCTACTAACCAGTTGCTCATGCTTTCTTTCTCCAGTACCGGCGGCTCGAACGCTCTGGTTCGCAGCCCCGCGTATGCCCTTGAGCTAAATTCATGTGTGCGGCGATGATCAGTTCGCTGCCGCGGTCAGCGCCGGGCTCGACCTGCCTGCAACGAACCTTTCCTCAGCCATCCCGACAACCCGCTCCAGAGCGGTTGCCACTCGATTCCGACCCCGCCTGAAGGCGACGCCTGCCTGTTTTGTACAGTGGTGTTATGGACGGCGGCAGACTGGCAGCCGTCACATCGACTCGTTGCTGCGACGCACTGCCTGCATAAATGCCTGAATCTTTGCCGGGTCCTTGATGCCCTTGCCCTGCTCCACCCCGCCGCTGACATCCACCGCATAGGGGCGCACCCGGGCGATGGCTGCCGCCACGTTATCTGGCGTGAGGCCACCGGCGAGAATGATCGGCTTGCTCAGCCCCTGAGGAACCAGGGACCAGTCGAACGCCTCGCCGGTTCCACCCGGCACGCCTTCGACATAGGTATCCAGCAGAATCCCGCTGGCCCGCGGATAGGCCAGGCAGGCCGCCGCGATGTCATCCCCGGCCTTGACCCGCAACGCCTTGATGTAGGGCCGGTGATAGCCCTCGCAATCAGCCGCCGACTCATCGCCATGGAACTGCAGCAAGTCCAGCGGTACGGCGTCGAGGATCTCCCCCAGCTCGCAACGACTGGCATTGACGAAGAGGCCGACGGTGGTCACGAACGGCGGCAAGGCGGCGATGATTGCCCGCGCCTGCTGCACATTCACCGCCCGCGGGCTCTTGGCATAGAACACCAGGCCGATGGCATCGGCCCCCGCCGCCACTGCTGCCAGCGCATCTTCTATGCGGGTAATCCCGCAGATCTTGCTGCGAACAGCTGGCATGTCATGAACCTCGGGGGCAAATCCGGAAAGTCCCGGATGGTAGCAAATGCTTTTCCGGGCGTCAGCCGTCAAGTTCCGAGAATCCGCTGAGGAAATGCGGCCCGATGTATCGCTCGGGCAACTGGAACTCGTCCTTGTATTCGACCTGTACCAGGTACAGGCCAAAAGGATGGGCGGTGACGCCGCCGGTACGCCGGATCCGGCTTTCCAGCACTTCTCGCGCCCACTCCACCGGCCGCTCGCCGGCACCGATGGTCATCAGCACCCCGGCGATGTTGCGCACCATGTGATGCAGGAAGGCGCTGGCACGAATATCCAGCACGATCATCTTGCCGTGCCTAGTGACCCGAAGGTGATGGATCTCCTTGATCGGCGACTTGGCCTGGCACTGCCCGGCCCGGAACGCGCTGAAATCATGGGTGCCCACCAGGAACGCGGCAGCCTGGGCCATGCGCTCGATATCCAGCGGCCGGTGGTTCCAGGTAATTTCTTCGTTGAGATGGGCCGGACGGATCTGGTCGTTGTAGATCACATAACGGTAACGCCGGGCGATCGCCTTGAACCGTGCGTGAAAATGCGCGGGCATCTCCTTGGCCCAGCTGACGCTGATGTCGTGGGGCAAATTGATATTGGCCCCCATCACCCAGGCCTTCATCGAACGCACGGCCTGAGTATCGAAATGCACCACCTGCCCGCAGGCATGCACCCCGGCATCGGTGCGTCCGGCACAGGACACCACTACCGGAGAATCCGCGACCCGGGACAGGGCCTTCTCCAGGGTTTCCTGGACACTGGGCACACCGGAGGCCTGACGCTGCCAGCCGCGGTAGCGCGAGCCCTTGTATTCCACACCCAGAGCGATTCGGGAAAAGCCTTCGGCTGCCATTTCGGCGGCCGGGTTATCTATATTTGCCAAGAACTTACAGCCTGCTGATATGCGCAAAGGCGCTCATTATAGGGCCGCAGACAACAGACGCCACGGGCTGTCGGGCTTTGTTTGCAGATTGATCAGCCATACAGTCGCCCACAAGGCGATTGCATACGCCCCCGGGCAAACGCTATATAGTTTTTTATATATCGAAAACAACAAAGCCCCCTGATCGAGAGCCGATGAATGATCGCAACCAGCAAAGAAGCCGTAGGCCTGGCCTACAGCCTGGAGGGCATGCTCCATGCCAAGCGCATGACCTGGGAGGCCATCGGGCAGATCGCCCGACAGGTCAAGCCGGGCATGCAGGAATCCGCCGCCAGGGAAATGGGCCTGGAAGTCCTGCGAGAGATGGGTATGGAGCGAATCTGGCATCCGCTGCTGATCCGCTTTGGCGCCAATACCCTGAAAACCTTCAAGCAACGCTCCGATGGCGATCCGCTACTCCAGGAAAACGATCTGTTCTTCATCGACCTGGGCGTGGTCTGGGATCGCCATGAAGGTGATTGCGGGGCGACGTTCGTGGTCGGCGACGACGCTGAAATGCATGCCTGTGCCGCCGCGGCGAAAAGCCTGTTCGACCAGGTCCACGACCACTGGCAGAGCCACCAGGTGGCTGGCCCTGAGCTCTATCGCCATGCACAGGAACGGGCCCAAGCCATGGGCTGGGTGCTCAATCTGGACATCAAGGGCCATCGGGTCAGCGACTTTCCCCACGCCATCTACCGCGCCGGGGACCTGGGAGATTTCGCCGCCTGCCCGCAAGTGGGCCTGTGGATCCTGGAAATCCAGATCGCCCACCCTACCCGGCCCTTCGGTGCCTTTTACGAAGACCTGCTGGCCTGAGCCTCACCGCCACCGCAGCGCCACCAACAAAAACGGCAGCCTCATCGGCTGCCGTTCTGGTCAAGCATCAGGTTGCTTCAGGCCAGTCGCCCCAACATCTCCTGGGCTTCGCTCTTCTGACCTTCGTTACCTTCGCTCAGCACCTCACCGAGGATGTCCCGCGCACCGTCGTTATCCCCCATATCGATATAGGCCTGGGCCAGATCGAGCTTGGTGGCCACCTCATCGCTGCCGGAGAGGAAGTCGAAGTCCGTCTCATCAGGCGCTGCAGCGGCATCCTCGGCAGTGAAGCTGGGGATCGCCGGCTCCGGCTGATCAAGGCTCTGGCTCAGACGATCCAGTTCGGCGTTCACATCATCCAGCTCGGAAGTGAAAGCGTCCTTGGAGTCCGCGCCAGCATCCAGCTCATCGGCCAGGGACAGATCGAAGTCCGCCGACAGGTCCAGGTCGTCCAGGGCCGGGTCGGTAACGGTAGGCACGTCGCCTGCCGGCAGGTCCTTGAGGTCGTCGTCCAGGCTCAGCAGGAAATCTTCATCGCTCGGCTTCGCCGCCGGTAGATCAGCCCCCAGGTCCAGATCGAAATCACCCAGGTCGTCCAGGTTTTCCTCAGGAGCAAGCTGCTGCTCGAGCACCGAGCCAAAGCTCAGGTCGTCATCCAGCGGGAAGTCTTCCAGCTCGGTGTCGGGTTCAGGGGTGAGCACTGCCGGCGAAGCCGCCTCCAGGTCATCCAGGCTCAGGTCAAAATCCGCGTCCAGGCCTTCTACCGGAGCAGCCGGTTCAGGCGCTGGCGGTTCGTCCTGCAGCAGTTCCTTGACGTACTCGGCATCCAGTTCGGCTGCCACGGCCGCAGTGGCCAGGCCAGCTGCCGCCGCTACCGCGACCATTGCCGGGAAGCGACTTTTCAGTTGCTCGACCTGAGCGTGGTTATCGCCATTGGCCACCAACTGCCGTTCCTGGGCGACAAAGGCGCTGCGGTCACCCTGATGCGCGTAGACCTCCATCAGCTTTAGGCGCAGATCACTGCGTTGCGGCTCCAACTTGACCGCTTCTTCGAGAATCGCCGCGGCCTGGTTCAGGCGGCCGGCATCGATGTGATTCTGAGCCTGGCCCAGCACATCGGTGGCGCGTTCGACCGGGGCTACCGGAGCGGGCGCCACCACCGGAGCTGGAGCTGGAGCTGGAGCTGGAGCTGGAGCTGGAGCGAGATTGACGCTTGGGGCTGGAACCTCAAGGCCTTCGAAGCTGCTTTCCGGCAGGTCCATTTCCTCGGCGAAATCGCTTTCCTCCGACAGCGCCCGCGCCATGCGCAAGTGCTTCTCCGCTTCCTGCTGAGCCTTGCGGCGACGAGCCAGCAACAGCAACAGCAGCAACAAGGCCAATACCGCACCGCCACCCACCAGCCCGAGAAGGATCGGGTTGGTCAGCAGATCGGAGTATTTATCCTCGTCGCTCTTGGCGGGAACGGCATCCGCAGCAGGCTTGGCAGCCGGCTCGCTGGCCGGGGCCGCTGGCGCCACCACTGGGGCCGGCGCTTCGGGCTTGGCCACCAACTCAGCTGGCATGGCCGGAGCTGGCTGGGCATTAGGTACCGCAGTACCTGCGCCCTCGGCCTGCATCTTGGCCAACTGGTTGTTCTTCAATTCGATCAGGCGCTGCAGCTTGTCCAACTGGCTTTGCAGGTCCGCCATGCGCTCCTTGAGCTCGGCATTGTCACGACGGGTTGCGTCGAGGCTTTCCTGAGTCACCGCCAGCTTGTTGTTCAGCGCCTTGGCATCACCGGCTGCGCCCTTGCCCCGGGTCTTGCCGTTTTCAGCGGACACCAGGCTCAGGTTGTCCTTGGTATTGACCTGCTTGGGCGCCTTGTCGGCACCGGCGCGACGAGTCGCATCCACCTGCTGCTGGCCACGGGCACCGGCACGGCGGCCCTGGCGCCAGGCAGCATTCTGCGCCGCCACTTCAGCAATTGCCTTGGGCTGCGGCAGCGCGGTGCTCTGCACCACATCGGGCAGGCGCAGCACCTTGCCGGTCTTCAGCCGATTGATGTTGCCATCGATAAAGGCATCCGGGTTCAGCGCCTGGATCGCCAGCATGGTCTGCTGGATCGAGGCACCGTTGCGGTTCTTGGCGGCGATTTCCCACAAAGTGTCACGGGCCGAGGTGGTGTACTGCTCCGGCTTGCCGGACTTGTTGGCACGGGTAACCGGGGCACTCACCGCCGGGGCGCCTACTGGCGCGCTCTGCGCGGCAGCGGCAGCCTGCGGGGAGAATTTCGAAGGGTCCAGCAGCACACTGTAGTCGCGCAGCAGGCGGCCGTTGGGCCACATCACCTGCACCAGGAACTTGACCATCGGCTCCGACAGCGGCTGGCTCGAGGTCACCCGCAGCACACTCTTGCCGCCGGGATTGAGAATCGGGGTGAAATGGAGGTCGTTGAGAAAGGCCTGGCGATCGACGCCGGCCTTGGCGAACTCTTCTGCCGGCGCAAGGCTGGGCACTACCTCGGCGGCAGTGAGGTCCTTGACATCGAGCAATTCGATTTCTGCTACCAGAGGCTGGTTCAGACTCGACTTCAGGGTCAGCTCCCCAAGCCCAAGCGCCTGCGCCATACCGGAGGACAGCGCCGAGGCGGCCGCTATTGCTAACACCAGTTTGCGAACTTGAACCATAGCCTCATCCTTTGTTTGAACATTCCTCGGCCAGCGAGAAGGTTTTGTAGCGGCTGCCAACAGGCATTGCGCGGGACCATCAACGACCACGACGCGCGATTATTTCTTGCATGCCCCGGGAGCACCTGACGGCCACTCACCTCCAGCAACTTGCCAAGCATAGCGCCCGGCTAGATTCATTCTGCAAATTGTTGCCAAGTATCTTTTACAGCAGGTCTTTTATCAACAATTCAGCCAGCTGCACAGCGTTCAAGGCCGCACCTTTGCGCACGTTATCCGAGGTCAGCCACAGATTCAGTTCCGTCGGGTCGTCGACCCCGGAACGAACCCGCCCCACATAGACAACATCCTGGCCCACGGCGTCACCCACGGCAGTCGGATAGTCGCCCGCCTCCACCAGTTCCAGGCCCGGCGCCGCTTCCAGTGCCGCATTGACTGCCGCCAGGTCAACGGCGCTGCCTGACTGCAGAGTCACGCTATAGCTATCGCCAAAAAATACCGGCGCTTGAATGCAAGTGACAGAAATCTTTAATAAAGGCTGCCCCAGCACCTCGCGCAGCTCCCGGACCAGGCGCTTTTCCAGCAGGGTATGGCCCTGGGCGTCTGGAGTGCCGACCTGGGCCAGCAGGTTGAAGGCCACTTGCCGATCGAAAAAGCGGGGCTCCATGGGGCGCACATTCAACAGTTCGGCCGTCTGCCGGGCCAGTTCGCTGACGGCCTCGCGACCCTGGCTGGAGATCGCCAGGCTGGCGGTCAGGTTGACCCGCTGAATGTCCAGCAAGCCTTGCAACGGCGCCAGCGCCACGGCCAGGGCGGTGGCCGAAGCGCTCGGGCTGCTCAATTGCAATGGTTTTTTCAAGCCGGCCAGCACCTGGCCATTGGCTTCGGGAACGACATTGGGCGCCTGGGCCGAAGGCAAGGCGCCGGAAAGATCGATCACCGCGCAGTTGGCCGCCGTGGCACGCGGGGCAAAACTCAGGGTCACCGCCGGGCCGGCCGCGAAGAACGCCAGCTGGACCTTGCTGAAATCGAACTCGTCGACTTCACGCACCCGCAGGTTCTTGCCGCGAAAAGGCACCGAATGACCGGCCGACTCGCTGCTGGCCAGCAGGTGCAGGTTGGCAACGGGGAAGTCACGTTCTTCCAGAATCTGCACCAGGGTTTCGCCGACAGTACCGGTGGCACCGATCACGGCAATATCAAGGGAAGGAGTCATGGTGCTACCTCAGGCGAAACGGGGGGAGCGGCACTTTACCCGGCACGGGGTGGCGAGGCAATTCGTGGGAGGGAGCTATGGCTGGAACGAAGCACTCTTGGCGGGCAAGCCCGCTCCTGCGGCAGGTATGAAAAAGCCCGCGCCTTGTGCAAGGGGCGGGCTGTTTCAAGCGCTCAGAGCATCAACGCTCCAGCAGGATCCGCAGCATGCGGCGCAGCGGCTCGGCCGCCCCCCACAGTAGCTGGTCGCCGACAGTGAAGGCGCCCAAGAACTGCGACCCCATGTTCAGCTTGCGCAGGCGGCCCACCGGAATGTTCAGGGTGCCGGTGACCTTGGTCGGACTCAGCTCCTGCATGCTGATATCACGCTGGTTCGGCACCAGCTTGACCCAAGGGTTGTGCTGACTGATCAGCCCTTCGATATCGGCGATCGGCACGTCCTTGTTGAGCTTGATGGTCAGCGCCTGGCTGTGGCAGCGCATGGCGCCGATGCGCACGCAGATGCCGTCCACCGGGATCGGGCTCTTGAAGCGACCGAGGATCTTGTTGGTCTCGGCCTGGGCCTTCCACTCTTCGCGGCTCTGGCCGTTGGGCAGCTCCTTGTCGATCCATGGAATCAGGCTACCGGCCAGCGGCACGCCGAAGTTCTCGGTCGGGTAGGCATCGCTGCGCATGGCCTCGGCCACCTTGCGATCGATGTCGAGGATGGCACTGGCCGGGTTGGCCAGTTCATCAGCGACGGCAGCGTGGGTGGCGCCCATCTGCTTGATCAGCTCGCGCATGTTCTGCGCGCCGGCGCCGGAGGCCGCCTGATAGGTCATGGCGCTCATCCACTCCACCAGGCCGGCTTCGAACAGGCCGCCCAGGCCCATCAGCATCAGGCTGACGGTGCAGTTGCCGCCGATGTAGTTCTTGGTGCCCGCATCCAGCTGCTGGTCGATGACCTTGCGGTTCACCGGATCGAGGATGATCACCGCGTCATCTTCCATGCGCAGGCTGGATGCGGCATCGATCCAGTAGCCCTGCCAGCCCGCTTCGCGCAGCTTGGGGAAGACTTCGCTGGTGTAGTCGCCACCCTGGCAGGTCAGAATCACGTCGAGGGTTTTCAACTCTTCAATGCTGTAGGCGTCCTTCAGCGGAGCAATATCCTTGCCCACCGACGGCCCCTGGCCACCGACATTGGAAGTGGTGAAAAACACCGGTTCAATAAGATCGAAGTCCTGCTCTTCCAGCATCCGCTGCATGAGCACGGAACCGACCATACCGCGCCAACCGATCAGACCTACACGTTTCATCGCAACTACACCTATACAAAAGTGGGCCACTGTCTGTGCAGTGGGCCCGAAAGATTACAGATTCCGCAGCGCGGCGACTACTGCATCGCCCATTTCCTGCGTACCGACTTTGGTGCAACCGGCCGACCAGATGTCACCAGTGCGCAAACCCTGGTCCAGGACCCGGCTCACAGCCTGCTCGATGGCGTCCGCGGCCTCGGTCAGGTTGAAGCTGTAGCGCAGCATCATCGACACCGAGAGGATGGTCGCCAGCGGGTTGGCAATGCCCTGCCCGGCGATGTCCGGCGCCGAACCGTGGCATGGCTCGTACATGCCCTTGTTGTTGGCGTCCAGGGACGCCGACGGCAGCATGCCGATGGACCCGGTGAGCATCGAGGCTTCGTCGGAAAGAATATCGCCGAACATGTTGTCGGTGACGATCACGTCGAACTGCTTCGGCGCACGCACCAGTTGCATGGCGGCGTTGTCCACGTACATGTGGCTCAACTCGACATCCGGGTAGTCCTTGGCCACTTGCTCGACCACTTCACGCCACAGTTGGCTGGACGCCAGGACGTTGGCCTTGTCCACCGAGCACAGCTTCTTGCCGCGCACGCGGGCCATGTCGAAGCCGACCCGGGCAATACGGCGGATTTCACTCTCGCTGTACGGCAGGGTGTCGTAGGACTGGCGTTCGCCGTTTTCCAGTTCGCGGGTGCCCCGTGGCGCGCCGAAGTAGATGCCGCCGGTCAGCTCGCGAACGATGAGGATATCCAGGCCGGAGACGATTTCCGGTTTCAGGCTCGAAGCATCGGCAAGTTGCGGGTAGAGGATCGCCGGACGCAGGTTGCCGAACAGGCCCAGTTGCGCACGAATCTTCAGCAGGCCGCGCTCAGGGCGGATGTCACGCTCGATCTTGTCCCACTTCGGGCCGCCCACGGCGCCCAGCAGCACCGCATCGGCGGCCCGGGCACGGTCCAGGGTCTCATCGGCCAGAGGCACACCGTGCTTGTCGATGGCAGCGCCACCGATCACGTCGTGGCTCAGCTCGAAGCCCAGGCTGTACTTGTCGTTGGCCAATTCCAGGACCTTGACCGCCTCGGCCATGATTTCCGGGCCAATACCGTCACCGGGGAGAATCAGAATCTGCTTGCTCATGCGTTCCTCGTTTGCTCTGTCGGCACGCCCGCAGGCGCACCCGGAAAAAGTCTATCGCTCGGCCCACAGCACCAGTACATCTGTACTGAACGAACCATCGGCGGCAATCTCAAAATATTCGCGCACTTCGTTACCCATTGCCTGCTGCAACTGGCGGATCGCCACCCGCAACGGCTCGGGAGTGCGCATGCGCTCGACCCAGGAGCTGTACTCCAGGCGCAGGCGCTGACGGCTGGTGCTGCGGGTGTGCAGGCCGGCCTCGCTGACCTGGCGCAGCCATTCACCCGCCGAATAATCGCGCACATGGCTGGTATCGCGCAGCACTTCGACGCTTTGCAGGTAAGTGTCCAGCAGCGGGCTGCCCGGCGACAAGACATCGATGAACGCCGCCACGCCGCCCGGCTTCAGGACCCGGCGCACTTCCCGCAGGGCCAGGCCCAGGTCGCTCCAATGGTGAGCCGAGTAACGGCTGAAGACGAAGTCGAACTCGCCATCGGCGAACGGCAGGCGCTCGGCGGCGCCCAGTACGGTGCGGATGTTACCCAGCCCGCGCTCCTGCGCCGCCCCTGCCACCACATCCAGCATCTGCTGGGAGAGGTCGTAGGCCACCACTTCCTTGACCTGCGGCGCGACATGGAAGCTGACGTGACCGGCACCGCAGCCCAGGTCCAGGAGCCGGGCTGAGCTCTTGCCCGCCACCTCAGCCTGCAGCAGGGCAAATTCGGCACCCTGAGCGTGCACGGCGCTGCTCAGGTAGGCCGAAGCCTGCTCGCCAAATTGCTTCTGCACTACCTGGCTGTGGGCGTTGCTGGTCATGGGGCGATCCTTTTGGGCAAGGGAAACAGGGTTCGCTGGCAAGCCAGCTCCTACAACGCCATCCGTAGGGGCCGGCTTGCCGTCGATCAGGCAATCAGGCGTCGCGGAACAGCCAGGGCTGGCTGGCGCGATGCTTGGCCTCGAAGGCGGCGATGGCGTCGCCGTCCTGCAGGGTCAGGCCGATGTCGTCCAGACCGTTGAGCAGGCAATGCTTGCGGAAGGCATCGATCTCGAACTTCAACACCTTGCCGTCGGGGCGGGTCACGGTCTGCGCTTCAAGGTCGATATGCAACTGATAGCCCGGGGTGGCTTCGACCTGCTGGAACAGCTCGTCGACTTCAGCGTCGCTCAGGATGATCGGCAACAAGCCGTTCTTGAAGCTGTTGTTGAAGAAGATATCGGCGTAGCTGGGCGCGATGATGCTGCGAAAACCGTACTCTTCCAGGGCCCACGGCGCATGCTCGCGGCTGGAGCCGCAACCGAAGTTCTCCCGGGCCAGCAACACGCTGGCACCCTGGTAACGCTCGGCGTTGAGCACGAAATCCTTGTTCAACGGGCGCTTGGAGTTGTCCTGGTAGGGCTGGCCCACGTCCAGGTAACGCCACTCGTCGAACAGGTTGGGGCCAAAGCCTGTGCGCTTGATCGACTTGAGAAACTGCTTGGGGATGATCTGGTCGGTGTCGACGTTGGCACGATCCAAAGGCGCGACCAAACCATTGTGCTGAGTGAAAGCTTTCATGCTGCGCTCCTTAGATCAATTCACGGACGTCGACGAAACGACCGCTGACAGCGGCGGCGGCGGCCATGGCCGGGCTGACCAGGTGGGTACGCCCACCGGCACCCTGGCGCCCTTCGAAGTTGCGGTTCGAGGTCGAGGCGCAATGCTCGCCGGACTCCAGGCGGTCCGGGTTCATCGCCAGGCACATCGAGCAGCCCGGCTCACGCCATTCGAAACCGGCTTCGAGGAAGATCTTGTCCAGGCCTTCCGATTCGGCCTGCGCCTTGACCAGGCCCGAGCCCGGCACCACTATCGCCTGCTTGATGGTGGAAGCCACCTTGCGGCCCTTGGCGATCACCGCGGCGGCGCGCAAGTCTTCGATCCGCGAGTTGGTGCAGGAACCAATGAAAACGCGGTCCAACTGAATGTCGGTGATCGCCTGGTTGGCACTCAAGCCCATGTACTTCAAGGCGCGGACGATGGAATCGCGCTTGACCAGGTCCATTTCCTTGGCCGGGTCCGGTACGTTCTGATCCACCGCCAGGACCATTTCCGGGGACGTGCCCCAGCTGACCTGCGGCTTGATCTGTGCAGCATCGAGCTCGACCACGGTATCGAACTTGGCGTCGGCATCGGACACCAGGTCCTTCCAGGCCTCGACGGCCAAGTCCCATTCGGCGCCCTTGGGGGCGAACGGACGTCCCTTGACGTATGCCACGGTCTTTTCATCCGCCGCCACCAGGCCGACACGGGCTCCGGCTTCGATGGACATGTTGCAGATGGTCATGCGGCCTTCGATGGACAGGTCGCGAATCGCGCTGCCGGCGAACTCGATGGCATGGCCGTTACCGCCGGCGGTGCCGATCTTGCCGATCACGGCCAGGACGATGTCCTTGGCGGTCACGCCGAAAGGCAAGGTGCCTTCCACGCGCACCAGCATGTTCTTCATCTTCTTGGCCACCAGGCACTGGGTGGCGAGCACGTGCTCCACCTCGGAGGTACCGATACCGTGGGCCAGGGCGCCGAAAGCGCCGTGGGTCGAGGTATGGGAGTCACCACAGACCACGGTCATGCCCGGCAACGTGGCGCCCTGCTCCGGGCCAATCACGTGGACGATGCCCTGGCGCACGTCGTTCATCTTGAATTCGACAATGCCGTATTCATCGCAGTTGTCGTCGAGGGTCTGCACCTGGAGGCGGGAAACCTGGTCGGCGATCGCTTCGATCCCGCCCTTGCGCTCCGGCGTGGTCGGTACGTTATGGTCCGGGGTGGCGATGTTGGCATCGATGCGCCATGGCTTGCGCCCGGCCAGACGCAGGCCTTCGAAGGCTTGCGGCGAGGTCACTTCGTGGATGATGTGACGATCGATATAGATCAGCGCCGAACCATCGTCGCGCTGCTTGACCAAATGCGAATCCCAGAGCTTGTCGTAGAGCGTCTTGCCGGCCATCGGACCATTCCTCATCAGCTTGTTTCTATGCCCCGGGCTCCGATCGTGCGCCGATCAATAACCCTTTGGCTTGTGAGGCCGATCCTATGGCGTTAGATTAAATAACTCAAATTCATATTTTTCATACTTTGGATAACCAACTGGAATGCAAGCATGGACCTGGCCAACCTCAATGCCTTTATAGCCATCGCCGAAACCGGCAGCTTTTCCGGCGCCGGCGAACGCCTGCACCTGACCCAGCCAGCCATCAGCAAACGCATCGCCGGCCTGGAGCAGCAACTCAACGTACGGCTGTTCGACCGCCTGGGGCGGGAGATCGGCCTGACCGAGGCCGGGCGGGCCCTGCTGCCCCGGGCCTACCAGATCATCAATGTGCTGGATGACACCCGGCGCGCCCTGACCAACCTCACCGGCGAAGTCAGTGGGCGCCTGACGCTGGCCACCAGCCATCACATCGGCCTGCACCGCCTGCCGCCCTTGCTGCGAGCCTTCACCCGGCGCTACCCGCAAGTGGCCCTGGACATCCAGTTCCTCGACTCCGAAGTGGCCTACGAGGAAATCCTCCATGGCCGCGCCGAACTGGCAGTGATCACCCTGGCCCCCGAGCCCCACTCCCTGATCAAGGCCACCGCGGTCTGGGACGACCCGCTGGACTTCGTCGCCGCGCCGGAACACCCGCTGGTCAGCAATGGGCAAGTGAGCCTGGCGGATATTGCCCTGCATCCGGCAGTTTTCCCCGGCGGCAATACCTTTACCCACCATATTGTCCAACGCCTGTTTGAAGCCCAGGGCCTGACGCCGAACATCGCCATGAGCACTAACTATCTGGAAACTATAAAGATGATGGTGTCCATCGGCCTGGCCTGGAGCGTGCTGCCGCGCACCATGCTTGACGATCAGGTGGCACGCATTCCTTTACCGGGCATACAGCTGCACCGCCAGCTAGGCTATATCCTGCATACCGAACGGACACTTTCGAACGCTGCGCGGGCTTTCATGGCCTTACTGGATGCACAAGTCGATTGGCCAGGGAACCCGGCATAACACTCCGGGTATCGCCCGTGCCACGCCGCAGCGCCATGAGTATCCCGCACCCGACGAATGACTCAGCTCAAGGCCTGACCTCCATGCCCAAACCCGCTGACCGTATTCCACCCTTGCCGCGTATCCATGCTGTCGACCCCCAGGAGTCGGAGCAAAGCTGGGAAAGCGCACCGCAGTTGCTCGCAGCCCTCAATGGTGCGCGCCTGGGGGCCTGGTATTGGGATATTGAAAGCGGGCAGATCAGCTGGTCCCGCGGCACCCAGGCGCTGTTCGGCTTCGATCCACGCCAACCCTTGCCGGAAAACCTCGAATACCTCGACCTGCTGCCCATCGAGGACCGGGCCAGGACGATTCGCGCCTTTCATTCAGTGCTGGCCGGCGCGCCACTGGAACACGCCATGCACCACCGCATTCGCTGGCCCGACGGTAGCCTGCACTGGCTGGAGATCAACGGCAGCGTATTGCCGGACAAGCACGGCAAGCCGCGAATGATCGGGGTGATCCGCGAGATCACCCACCAGCGCCAGCGTGAGGAAGCCCTCAGCAGTTCGGAAAAGCGCTTTGCCACGCTGTTTCACTTGTGCCCCAACACCGTACTGCTGACCCGCCTGGAAGATGGCCTGATCAGCGAGGCCAACCAGTACTTTGAAAGCCAGTTCGGCTGGCCCGCCGAACACGTGATCGGCCGTACCACCCTGGAGATCGGCCTGTGGGTCAACCCCGAACAGCGCGCCCAACTGATCAAGGCGGTCCAGAAGAAGGGCCAGGCCGCCAGCCTTGAAGTGCAATTTCGCGCCAGCAATGGGCAGATCCATGACGGCATTCTCAGCGCCCAGAAGGTTGAACTGGAGGGCAAGGCCTACCTGCTCAGCACCTTTCTCGATACCAGTGAGCGCAAACGATCCGAACAGGCACTCAAGGACAGCCAGGAACGCCTGGACCTGGCCCTGGACTCGGCGCAGATGGGCACCTGGGACTGGCACATCCCCAGCGGAATGCTCTACGGCTCGGCCCGCGCCGCGCAATTACATGGCCTGGCCCCCATCCCTTTCCATGAATCCTTCGACGCCTTCTTCGAAGGCGTGCCCACCGAAGAGCGCAACTCCATGCGCGATGCCTACCGCAGCCTGCGCGAGGGCCCCGCGGGCAACTATCAATTGACCTATCGGGTGCAACTGGAGGACGGCAGCTCGCGCTACCTGGAAAGCCGCGCCCGCCTCTACCGCGACGAACAGGGCAGCCCGCTGCGCATGGCCGGCACGCTGCTGGACATCACTGAGCAGGTGGAACGGGAACAGCGCCTGATCACCTCCGAAGAGAAATTCGCCAGCCTGTTCCAGGTCAGCCCCGACCCAATCTGCGTGACCTTGCTGGAAACCGGCCAGTTCATCGAAATCAACTCCAGCTTCACCCAGACCTTTGGCTGGACCCTGGACGAAGTGCTCAACCGCAGCGCCGAACAGATCGGCCTCTGGGAAGACGCCGCGCCGCGCCTGCGGCGCATCGAGCAGGTGATTCGCGAACAGGCGCTGAATAATGTGGCAGTGGTGGTCCACCACAAGAACGGCCAGACGCTGACCTGCATCATTTCCAGCCGCCTGATCACCGTGGACAAGCAGCCCTGCATCGTCACCAACCTGCGGGACATCACCCAGCAGCAGCGTTCGGAGGCGGCCCTCAAGGCCAGCGAAGAGAAGTTCGCCAAGGCCTTTCACTCCAGCCCTGACGCCATCAGCATCACCGAGCGCGATACGGGCCGCTACCTGGAGGTCAACGATGGCTTCTGCCGACTGACCGGCCACCGCAACGACGAGGTGATCGGCCGCACCATGTACCAGATCGGCATCTGGGCCGAGGAAGGGCAACTCTCTACCTTGCTGGCGGAGCTCCAGATCAAGGGCCGGGTGCACCACCTGGAAATGCTCGGGCGCAACAAGCGCGGGGAAATACTCACCCTGGAAGTCTCGGTGGAGCCCATCACCCTCAACGAAACGCCCTGCCTGCTGATGACAGCCCGGGATGTCAGCCTGCTCAAGAACGCCCAGGCGCAGATCCGCCACCTGGCTTACCACGACCCCTTGACCAACCTGCCCAACCGCGCCCTGCTGATGGACCGCCTGAGCCAGCAGATCGCCCTGCTCAAGCGTCATAACCTGCGCGGCGCCCTGCTGTTTCTCGACCTCGATCACTTCAAGCACATCAACGATTCCCTGGGCCACCCGGTGGGCGACACCGTGTTGAAAATCATCACCGCCCGGCTCGAAGCCAGCGTGCGCATGGAAGACACCGTGGCACGCCTGGGCGGCGATGAGTTCGTGGTCCTGCTGAGTGGCCTTGAGGGCACACGCAACGAGGTCAGCGAACAGGTCCGCCAACTGGCCGACACCCTGCGCGAATTGCTGTCCGAACCGATGTTCCTCGATGGCCAGCGCCTGCAAGTCACCCCGAGCATCGGTGTGGCACTGATTCCCGACCACGGCTCGACCCCCACCGACCTGCTCAAGCGCGCCGATATTGCCCTTTATCGGGCCAAGGATTCAGGGCGCAACACCACCCAGATGTTCCACAACACCATGCAAAAGGCCGCCAGCGAACGCCTGCGCATGGAGACCGACCTGCGCCTGGCCCTGTCCCGGGGCGAATTCAGCGTGCACTTCCAGCCCCAGGTGGACGCCCGCGACAACCGCATCGTCGGCGCCGAAGCTTTGGTGCGCTGGCAACATCCGGAGTTGGGCGCGCAGTCGCCGACCGAGTTCATCAAGGTGCTGGAGGACAGCGGCCTGATCCTCGAAGTGGGTACCTGGATTCTCGACGAAGCCTGCCTGGCCTTCAGCCAGTTGATCGATCAGAAACTGGTGGATCCCCAGCACTTCAGCCTGTGCGTCAACATCAGCCCGCGGCAGTTCCGCCAGACCGACTTTGTCGAGCGAGTCGAACACAGCCTGCATGCCTACGCACTGCCCTCCAGCCTGCTGAAGCTGGAGATCACCGAAGGCATCGTGATCCAGAACCTGGAAGACACCATCAACAAGATGCGCCGGCTGAAGAAACTTGGAGTGAGCTTTGCCATGGACGATTTCGGCACCGGCTACTCGTCCCTGACCTACCTCAAGCGCCTGCCGGTGGACACCTTGAAGATCGACCAGTCCTTCGTCCGCGATGCGACCCACGACCCCAACGATGCGGAAATCATCCGGGCCATCGTTGCCATGGCCCGCAGCCTGAACCTCAAGGTCATCGCCGAAGGCGTGGAAACCCCGCAGCAGCTCGAATTCCTCCAGGGCCTGGAATGCCACCTGTACCAGGGTTTCCTCCATAGCAGGCCGTTGCCGCTGAGTGAACTCAAGAAGCTGCTGGAATGACAGGCACGAAAAAGGGCGCCACCAGGGCGCCCTTTTTTTTGCAGCGGCCTTAGTGTTGCAGAGCCGCCTGCTGCGCACCGTTGATCGGGATGCGCTTGGCTTTGGCCTCTTCCGGCACAACCCGCAGCAGGTCGATATTCAACAGACCGTTGCTCAGGGCCGCGGCCTTGACCTCGATATGGTCGGCCAGGCGGAAGGACAGCTTGAATGCACGCTGGGCAATACCCTGGTGCAGGTAAGTAACGCTTTCACTGGCATCGCGCTTGCCACCGCTCACGGTCAACACGCCTTTTTCCACTTGCAGTTCCAGGTCTTCTTCCTGGAAACCGGCGGCGGCAATGACGATGCGGTACTGATCGTCAGCGTGTTTCTCAACGTTGTAGGGTGGGTAGCTGCTGCCTGGTTCGTTGCGCAGTGCCGATTCGAACAGATCATTGAAACGGTCGAAGCCGACAGAGGAACGGAACAGTGGAGCCAAGGAAAATGCAGTACTCATGGGTGTTTCTCCTGATTATTCAGCGAGTGGTTATCTCCGCGACCCGAATTCGGCATCGCGTACCCAAGAGATAGGGATGGGCTCCAGCGTTTCAAGACATGCCTTAAAAAATTTTTACGCCGCCTCGCTCCGGGGCATGCCCAACAGGCGCCCGACCTGATCCAGCTCGGTTTCCCGGCGCAGGGCGGTGAACAGTTCGACCGCTTCCGGGTAGTTGCGGGTCAGCATCGCCAGCCATTGCTTCAGGCGCCCGGGCGCCGAACGCGGGGTCAGTTGCACCACTACCTGCGCCCAGAAATCCTGGAGCATCGGCTGCAGGTCGGCCCAGGACATTTCCACCACTTCTTCACCGGCCCGGGCTGCGGCAATCTGCCGGGCCAGATCGGGACGCGAGACCAGCCCGCGACCGAGCATGATGTCCTCGACGCCGCTGATTTCCCGACAGCGGCGCCAGTCCTCGACGCTCCAGATATCCCCGTTGGCGAACACCGGCACCTTGACCACTTCCTGCACCCGCGGGATCCACTCCCAATGGGCTGGCGGCTTGTAGCCGTCGACCTTGGTCCGCGCGTGTACCACGATATGTTCGGCACCACCCTCGGCCAACGCTGTGGCACAGACCAGCGAGCCATCCGGGCTGTCGAAGCCCAGGCGCATTTTCGCCGTGACCGGAATGTGTGCCGGCACCGCACGCCGCACATGCTCGACGATCTGGTTCAGAAGCTCGGGCTCCTTGAGCAGCACCGCCCCGCCCCGGGACTTGTTGACGGTCTTGGCCGGGCAACCGAAGTTCAGGTCGATGACCTCACTGCCCAGTTCACAGGCCAGGGCCGCGTTCTCTGCCAGGCACACCGGGTCCGAACCCAGCAACTGCACCCGCAGCGGCACGCCGGCCGCGGTGTGTGCACCGTGCAGCAGTTCAGGGGCGAGCTTGTGGAAGTAGGCAGGCGTCAACAGGCGATCATTGACGCGGATGAACTCGGTGACACACCAGTCGATCCCGCCAACACGAGTCAGTACATCCCGCAGGATGTTGTCGACCAACCCCTCCATGGGCGCCAGGGCAATTTGCATGAAACACACTCGACAAGAAAACGGGCAAAAAAACGTGCGCCAGTTTACTGGGTTTCGCCCTTCAGCAGGAGTTTTACAGGGGCGAGCTAACCGATGCAGGCGCCTGCGCGGGCACAGGGAGGTATCAGGCGCCCTGCAGGGCCGGGCCGTAACCGTCCAGGAACTCGGCGGGCATGCGCTTGGGCTTGCCGGTGGACAGCTCGATGCAGACAAAGGTGGTCTGGGCCCGCAGCAGGGTTGCGCCGTCGCTGGGGCGCATCAGCTGGAAGCGCCGGGTCATCTTCAGGCGCTGGTCCCAATCGACGATCCAGGTGGCCAGTTGCAGCTCATCGCCTTCATAGGCCGCCGCCAGGTAATCGATCTCGTGCCGCACCACGGCCATCGCCCGGTCCAGGCGCCGGTATTCGGCCAGGTCCAGCCCCAGGCGCTGCGAATGCCGCCAGGCGCAACGCTCCAGCCAGGTAACGTAGACCGCATTGTTGGCGTGCCCGAGGCCATCGATATCCTCGGCGGCCACCTGCAGATCGATGACGAATGGCGTTGCCAGATCCCAACTCATACCCGACTCCCGGTCAGTTTTTTTGACCGGGGCAGTGTAACGGATGCTCAGGCCGATTGGCGCGCCGGCAGATGCCGGCCGCTGACCAGCGCCACCACGGCATCCACCACTCGGGAGTCGGCCAATATCCGCTGGTGGCCACCTTCACTCAAGCGCAAGAGACGGCTGTCGAACCAGGCCCGATGGATCAGCTCCGATTCGTTGACCGGAACAAAAAGGTCATCTTCTGCGTGAATGATCAGGCCGGGCATATCCAACTGATACTGGGCCACGTCCATGGCGGCGGCGCGCATTCCGACCTTCTTCTCCACCTGGCGGATAAAGGCGGAACGTGCCCTGGGCGGCAACCGCATGTAGCTGGCAAAACCGCGCAGCACGGACAGGATACGTGCCGGCGCGGCGATACTGACCAGGGTTTCGGTACGCAGGCCCAATTGCACCGCGAGCATGGCGCTGGCACCGCCCATGGAGTGGCCGACCACCGCGCGCAGGGGCGGCAATTCGGCTGCTGCCTCCAGCATCGCCCGGGCAAACAGCGCCACGTTTGCCTCATTGCCCGGGGAACGACCATGGGCCGGGCCTTCCAGCGCCACGGCGGTATACCCGGCGGCCACCAGGGCCTCGATCAGGCTGGCAAACTGCGTGGGCCGCCCTTCCCAACCGTGCATCAGCAATACCGTCGGCCCCTGCCCCCAACGCAGGGCTGAAAGCCCGAAACGCAAGGTCAGGCGCTCGGCACGCGCCAACAGTGGCAACTCCCACTTTCGTGGCGGTAGCTCGCGAGGGGTCATGAACAAATGACGCATCCGATTCGCCGCCCATTGCGGCGCCACCCACCCCAGAGTGCCATTGACGCCACGAATCCAGCTCAATCTGCTCATCACCTACCTCGCCGTTGCACTTCAGGTCATAGCACCGCCGACTTGGCGGCACGCAGCAAACGATCGGACAATTCACCGGGCCCCAAGGCCCGTGCCAGGGACAGGCCACCAACCATCAGCGCCATGTCGGCCAAGGCCTTGTCGGTATCCTCGGGGCTGCCAGCCAATTGCGCGACCATCAGCTCCATGTGCTCGCTCAAGGCCTTGCGAAAGCTCTCGGGCAAGCGCCCCAGTTCACCGACCGAGGCTGGAATCGGGCACGCCTGCTCGGTGGAGTCACGGTGTTTGCGCGACAGATAGAACGCCGCTGCCAACGCCCTGCGCTCCTCACCGCTGAGGCTCGCATCCATTTCGTCGAGCAGGCCGCGTCGATGGGAAAGCAACTGAGTGAAAGCTTCCAGCATCAGCGCATCCTTGCTCTCAAAATGTGCATAGAAGCCGCCTACTGTCAGGCCGGCAGCCCCCATCACCTCACCCACACTCGGTTCGGCCGGGCCGCGCTGGATCAGTGCAGAACTGGCGGCCTGGAGTATACGTTCGCGGGTTTGAGCTTTTTTGTCGTTCATCGTTACCTCCGAATATTACGGAAAAAATATTATTCTCATAATAATTTTCCGCAAGTCGCCAGTGTGACCGTCGGTCAGAAGCGCAGGCTGAGGAAGAAAGAGAGATTGGCTGAAGGCCAGAAAAACAAAAGGGTCATTCAATGATTGAATGACCCTTAAAAATCCCGCAGAGCGGGTAAACGTGGCGTCCCCTAGGGGACTCGAACCCCTGTTACCGCCGTGAAAGGGCGGTGTCCTAGGCCACTAGACGAAGGGGACACAAACCCTTCTAACAGCTGATCAGTGCTGAGTACTGATCGATTCAAGGCCGGTGTGGCCAAGCCTTGAACTGTAAATTGGTGGAGCTAGACGGGATCGAACCGTCGACCTCTTGCATGCCATGCAAGCGCTCTCCCAGCTGAGCTATAGCCCCGGATTTTCGCCTCGCGGCGCAGCGACATCTTGCAACATCGCTTGTGTGAAACTGGCGTCCCCTAGGGGACTCGAACCCCTGTTACCGCCGTGAAAGGGCGGTGTCCTAGGCCACTAGACGAAGGGGACGCAAACCCTTCTAACAACTGATCAGTGCTGAGTACTGATCGATTCAAGGCCGGTGTGGCCAGGCCTTGAACTGTAAATTGGTGGAGCTAGACGGGATCGAACCGTCGACCTCTTGCATGCCATGCAAGCGCTCTCCCAGCTGAGCTATAGCCCCGGATTTTCGCCTCGCGGCGCAGCGACATCTTGCAACATCGCTTGTGTGAAACTGGCGTCCCCTAGGGGACTCGAACCCCTGTTACCGCCGTGAAAGGGCGGTGTCCTAGGCCACTAGACGAAGGGGACGCAAACCCTTCTGTACAACTGACCGGTGCTGAGTACCGATCGATTCAAGGCCGGTGTGGCCAGGCCTTGAACTGCAAATTTGGTGGAGCTAGACGGGATCGAACCGTCGACCTCTTGCATGCCATGCAAGCGCTCTCCCAGCTGAGCTATAGCCCCTCATCGCTGAGGACGGGGCGAATCTTAAGGGGCGATCGGAAGGCTGTCAATTTTTTTTCCGTTTTTTGAAAAAAAATTTGCCGGGATAACAATCACTTACCGCCCCGCCCGGAAAACCCGGGGTTTTGCGGCCCTCTGCGCCTGCGGCGAGTCGTACAAAACACTCGCCGCAAGCCTAAAAGAACCACCAGAAGCCGCAATCAACCCGCCTGGTGCTTGAGTTTCAAGCGTAGCCGAAAGCTCCCCGCCCCTGTCGCTTCCCCTTTGGCAAAAACGCCTCAGGCGATGGCGCCAAGGAGTTTTTCCCATTCCTTGTTTTCTTTCTTCGACACGCCACCCAGCAGATCGATGGCCTGGCGCAGACGGAAGCGGGTCAGGTCCGGACCGAGGATTTCCATGGCATCGAGCACCGACACCGAGCTGGCCTGGCCAGTAATGGCGGCAAACATCAGCGGCATGGCATCGCGCAGTTTCAGCTCCAGAGACTCGACCACCGCCTGGATGGTCGCGGTGATGCTGTCTTTTTCCCACTGACGCAGGCTTTCAAGCTTCCACAGGATCAATTGCATCAGCTGACGCACCTGATCGCCGGAGAGCTTCTTGGACTCGAACAGCTTGGCATCCGGGTTCACGCCACCGGCGAAGAAGAAGCCGGCCAGCGGTGCGATCTGGCTGAAGGTCTCGACCCGGCCCTGTACGTGCGGTGCGATCTTCATCATGTAATCGGGGTTCAGCGCCCAGGTCTGCACCCGGCTGGCGAACTCCTGCACCGGCAGGTCACGCAGCCACTGGCCGTTGAGCCAGGACAGCTTCTCGATATCGAAGATCGGCCCCCCCAGGGACACCCGCGACAGGTCGAAATTGTCGACCATTTCCTGCAGGGAGAACTTCTCGCGCTCGTCCGGCATCGACCAGCCCATGCGGCCCAGGTAGTTGAGCATGGCTTCCGGCATGAAGCCCATGCGCTCGTAGAAGGTTACCGAGGTCGGGTTCTTGCGCTTGGACAGCTTGCTCTTGTCCGGGTTGCGCAGCAGCGGCATGTAGCACAGCTGCGGCTGCTCCCAGCCGAAGTACTCGTAGAGCAGGATCAGCTTGGGCGCCGACGGGAGCCATTCTTCACCGCGCAGCACGTGGGTGATGCCCATCAGATGGTCGTCGACCACGTTGGCCAGGAAGTAGGTCGGCAGGCCATCGGTCTTCATCAGCACTTGCATGTCCATGCGATCCCATGGGATCTCGACATCGCCGCGCAGCATGTCCGGCACCACGCAGACGCCTTCGGTAGGCACCTTCATGCGGATCACGTGAGGCTCGCCGGCCGCCAGGCGCCGGGCCACTTCTTCCTTGGACAGCAGCAGGGCACGGCCGTCATAGCGCGGGGTTTCGCCGCGAGCCATCTGTTCGGCACGCATCTGATCCAGTTCTTCGGCGGTGCAGAAGCACGGGAAGGCGTGGCCCAGGTCCACCAGTTGCTGAGCGTACTTCTGGTAGATGTCGCCACGCTCGCTCTGGCGATACGGGCCGTGAGGGCCGCCAACGTCCGGGCCTTCGCTCCAGTTGATGCCCAACCAGCGCAAGGCGTCGAAAATCTGCTGCTCGGACTCCCGGGTCGAACGCAACTGATCGGTGTCTTCGATACGCAGGATGAACTCACCGCCATGCTGCTTGGCAAAGCAATAGTTGAACAAAGCGATGTAGGCGGTACCTACGTGGGGATCCCCGGTAGGCGATGGCGCAATGCGCGTGCGGACGGTGGTCATGGCATGTCTCGAAAGGAAAGAAAAACGAGGAATAAAACAGGGGGCGAATGGTAACAGGCGACGGCTGCCCCGCTCCAGTGAGGAGGGCATTTAAGCCAAGGTTGCGACTTCAGGCCGCTGCCAGCCTGTTGAAGGGACAATAATCAGCCCATGGCATTTACCGCCCAGTGGCTATATGCCAGATTCGCCCGCTGATAGATCTCCTTACACTTTTATTGAATACAGCCAGCCCATGCCAGCCCAACTCAAGCGTCGCCTGTTTGTCTTTCTGTCCCTGGTCCTGTTGATTGCCCTGGGTTTCCTTGCCCACTGGTGGTTCCACGGGCGCTTCTACGAGACCACGGACAACGCCTACGTGCAGGGCGAGATCACCCGGGTCTCCAGCCAATTGAGCGCGCGAATCGAAGAAGTGCTGGTGCAGGACAACCAGCATGTGGAACAGGGCCAGTTGCTGGTACGCCTGGAAGGGCAGGACTTCCAACTGGCGGTGGACCGTGCCCAGGCCGCCCTGGATACCCGCGAGGCCGAACGCCTGCAAGCCCAGAGCAAGCTGACCCAGCAAGCCAGCCTGATTGCCGCCAGCCAGGCTCAGGTGGCGTCGAGCCAGGCCAGCCTGGGCCGCTCACAGATCGACCTGTCTCGGGCCCAGACCCTGCGCAAACCCGGTTACGTCTCCGAGGAGCGGGTCACTACCCTTTCCGCCGACAACCATATCGCCCGCTCCCAGGTGGCCAAGGCCGAAGCCGACTTGCAGGGCCAGCGCCAGCAAGTCAATGCCCTGAACGCCGAGATCAAGCGCCTCGATGCACAGATCGCCAACGCCCGGGCCGACCTGGCGCAAGCACGACTGAACCTGACCCGTAGCGAGATCCACGCCCCCATCAGCGGCCTCATCGGCCAGCGCGCCGCACGCAATGGCCAGGTGGTGCAGGCCGGCGCCTATCTGTTGTCGATCGTTCCGGACCAGGACATCTGGATCCAGGCCAACTTCAAGGAAACCCAGATTGGCCACATGCAGCCCGGGCAAAAGGCCGAGCTGACCTTCGACGCCTACGGCGATACGCCGATCCAGGCCCGGGTCGACAGCCTGTTCGCCGCCTCCGGCGCGCAATTCAGCCTGCTGCCGCCGGACAATGCCACCGGCAACTTCACCAAGGTGGTCCAGCGCATTCCGGTCAAACTGACCTTCGCAGCCGACAATCCCCTGCGGGGCAAGATCCGCCCCGGCATGTCGGTGACCGTCAAGGTCAACGTCAAAGACCCTGTCGATGGCCGGTGATCAACTGCTGCGCCCGGTGGGCGAACCCACCCGGCGCGACTGGATCGCGGTAATGAGCGCCATGCTCGGCGCCTTCATGGCGGTGCTCGACATCCAGATCACCAACTCCTCACTCAAGGACATCCAGGGCGCGCTGTCCGCGACCCTGGAGGAAGGCTCGTGGATCTCCACTTCCTACCTGGTGGCGGAGATCATCATGATCCCCCTCACCGCCTGGCTGGTGCAGCTGCTCTCGGCCCGGCGCCTGGCGGTCTGGGTCTCGGTGGGCTTTCTTATTGCCTCCCTGCTCTGCTCCATGGCCTGGAGCCTGGAAAGCATGATCGTGTTCCGCGCCTTGCAGGGCTTTACCGGTGGCGCCCTGATCCCCCTGGCGTTCACCCTGACCCTGATCAAGCTCCCCGAGCATCACCGGGCCAAGGGCATGGCCATGTTCGCCATGACCGCCACTTTCGCCCCCTCCATTGGCCCGACCCTGGGCGGCTGGCTCACGGAAAACTGGGGTTGGGAGTACATCTTCTATATCAACGTGCCGCCGGGCCTGCTGATGATCGCGGGCCTGCTGTATGGCCTGGAAAAGAAGCAAGCGCACTGGGAACTGCTGAAAAGCACCGACTACGCAGGCATTCTCACCCTCGGCCTGGGCCTGGGTTGCCTGCAGGTATTTCTTGAGGAAGGCCACCGCAAGGACTGGCTGGAATCGAGCCTGATCGTCACCCTGGGCAGCATCGCCCTGATCAGCCTGGCCACCTTCGTCATCGTCCAGGTCTCCAGGCCCAACCCGCTGATCAACCTGGGCATCCTGCGCAATCGCAACTTCGGCCTGTCGAGTATCTCCAGCCTGGGCATGGGCGTTGGCCTGTACGGTTCGATCTACCTGCTGCCGCTGTACCTGGCGCAGATCCAGAATTACAACGCGCTGCAGATCGGCGAAGTGATCATGTGGATGGGGGTGCCGCAATTGTTCCTGATTCCCCTGGTGCCCAAGCTGATGCAGTTCATTTCACCGAAATGGCTGTGCACCCTGGGTTTTGGCCTGTTCGGCCTGGCGAGTTTCTCGTCGGGGGTACTCAACCCGGACTTTGCCGGGCCGCAGTTCAACCAGATCCAGATCATTCGCGCCCTGGGCCAGCCGCTGATCATGGTCACCATCTCGCTGATCGCCACGGCTTATATACAGCCCCAGGACGCCGGATCGGCCTCCAGCCTGTTCAACATCCTGCGCAACCTCGGTGGCGCCATCGGCATTGCCCTGCTGGCGACCTTGCTGGATGCCCGGACCAAGACCTATTTCGACTACCTGCGCGAAGCCGTAGTGCCCAGCAACCCCCAGGTGGCGGAGCGCCTGGCGACCCTCTCCGAGAAGTTCGGCAGCGAGACCGCAGCCCTGGGCAAGCTCAGCGAAATCACCCACCAGCAGGCACAGATCATGGCCTACAACGACGCCTTCCATTTCGTCGGCATTGCCCTGGGCATCAGCATGCTGGCGATCCTGTTGACCAAGGCCCTGCCCAAGGGCCTCAAGGCCGGCGAAGCCCACTGATCCACGAATCGCCTGTAGGAGCTGGCTTGCCAGCGAATAGACGCCCAACCCTTGCACAGGATTGGAGGGCCTCTTCGCCGGCAAGCCGGCTCCTACGAGGGATCGAGCGCCGTTAGACGGTCAGCAGGCGCTCGCGCAGCTTGGTGATTTCGTCGCGCATCTGCGCTGCGGCTTCGAACTCCAGGTCGCGGGCCAGTTGGTACATCTTCTCTTCGAGCTGGCGAATGCGCTTGGTGATCTCGCTGGGCGAGCGCAGTTCGTTTTCGTAGCGGGCATTTTCCTCGGCGGCCTTGGCCATGCCCTTGCGCTTCTTGCTGCGCGAACCGGGCACGGTGGCGCCTTCCATGATGTCGGCAACGTCCTTGACCACACCCTTGGGGGTGATGCCATTGGCCAGGTTGAAGGCGATCTGTTTGTCGCGACGGCGCTCGGTCTCGCCAATCGCCCGCTCCATGGAGCCTGTGATGCGGTCAGCATAGAGAATCGCCCGGCCATTGAGGTTACGCGCGGCCCGGCCGATGGTCTGGATCAGCGAACGCTCGGAACGCAGGAAGCCTTCCTTGTCGGCATCGAGAATCGCCACCAGGGACACTTCCGGCATGTCCAGGCCCTCACGCAGCAGGTTGATCCCCACCAGCACATCGAAAGTGCCCAGGCGCAGGTCGCGGATGATCTCCACCCGCTCCACGGTGTCGATGTCCGAGTGCAGGTAGCGCACACGCACGCCATGGTCGGCCAGGTAATCGGTAAGGTCTTCGGCCATGCGCTTGGTCAGGGTGGTCACCAGTACCCGCTCTTCCACGGCCACACGCTTGGTGATTTCCGACAGCAGGTCGTCCACCTGGGTCAGGGCCGGGCGCACTTCCACTTGCGGGTCCACCAGCCCGGTGGGGCGCACCACCTGCTCCACCACGCGGCCGGCGTGCTCGGCCTCATAGTTGCCCGGAGTGGCGGAAACGAAGATGGTCTGCGGGCTGACCCCTTCCCACTCGTCAAAACGCATTGGCCGGTTATCCAGAGCCGATGGCAGGCGGAAGCCGTACTCAACCAGGGTTTCCTTGCGCGAGCGATCGCCCTTATACATGGCGCCGACCTGGGGCACGCTGACGTGGGATTCGTCGATCACCAGCAAGGCATCCGCCGGCAGGTAGTCGTACAAGGTAGGTGGCGCCGCCCCAGCGGGACGCCCCGAGAGGTAGCGCGAGTAGTTCTCGATGCCGTTGCAGTAGCCCAGTTCGAGGATCATCTCCAGGTCGAAACGGGTGCGCTGCTCCAGGCGCTGGGCCTCCACCAGCTTGTTGTTGGAACGCAGGTATTCCAGGCGCTCCTGCAACTCCACCTTGATCCCTTCGATGGCGTCCAGCAGGGTTTCCCGCGGGGTCACGTAGTGGCTCTTGGGGTAGAAGGTGAAGCGCGGCAGTTTGCGGATCACTTCACCGGTCAGGGGGTCGAAGGCGCTGATGCTTTCCACTTCGTCATCGAACAGCTCGATGCGGATCGCTTCCAGGTCCGACTCCGCCGGATAGATGTCGATCACATCGCCACGCACACGGAAGGTGGCGCGGGCGAAATCCATGTCGTTGCGGGTGTACTGCAAGTCCGCCAGGCGGCGCAGCAGGGCGCGCTGATCGAGTTTGTCCCCGCGGTCCACGTGCAGGACCATCTTCAGGTAGGTTTCCGGGCTGCCCAGGCCATAGATGCACGACACCGTGGTGACGATGATGGCGTCCTTGCGCTCCAGCAGCGCCTTGGTCGCGGACAGGCGCATCTGCTCGATATGGTCGTTGATCGAGGCGTCCTTCTCGATAAAGGTGTCGGAGGACGGCACATAGGCTTCGGGCTGGTAGTAGTCGTAGTAGGAAACGAAGTACTCCACCGCGTTGTTCGGGAAGAAGGCCTTGAACTCACCATACAGCTGCGCCGCCAGGGTCTTGTTCGGCGCCAGCACCAGGGTCGGGCGCTGCACCTGGGCGATCACGTTGGCAATGCTGAAGGTCTTGCCCGAGCCGGTCACACCGAGCAGGGTCTGGTGGGCCAGCCCGGCCTCGATGCCTTCGACCATCAGGCGGATGGCTTCCGGCTGGTCGCCGGCGGGCTGGAAGCGGGTGACTAGCTGGAATTCAGACATAACGTACCTCTGGGATCATTCGTGCGCGGCAATACCGTACAGGAACAGGAAAGACCGCGTACGACCCGTGTCGCCGAGGAAAAAAACCGGAATATCCTTGATGTGGAGCCAATTACCACAGCTTTCAAGGCAAAGGTCCTACACCCGCTGACACCCTGGTTATTGCAATAAGACTAACGGTCGAAAAATAAAGCGAAAAACTTGGCGCAAAAGGTCAATAGCCTGTCGCCCCACGCGATGATGGCCTCTATACTAGCTCCCCGTTTGTGCACCGCTCTAGTGCATTCGGCTGGAGCGCGACACGTCCCTCCACACTCCATTCAGAGCCGCCGTAAAAATGAGCCTGTTCTCCGCTGTCGAAATGGCACCACGCGATCCTATCCTGGGCCTCAACGAAGCATTCAACACCGATACCCGCACCGATAAGGTCAACCTTGGGGTGGGCGTGTACTGCAACGAGGAGGGACGCATTCCGCTCCTGCGCGCCGTTGTCGAAGCCGAGACGATTCGCGCCGCCCAACATGCTTCCCGTGGCTACCTGCCGATCGACGGCATTGCCGCCTACGACCAGGCGGTACAGAAGCTGCTGTTCGGCAACGACTCGCCACTGCTGGCCGCTGGCCGCGTGGTCACCACCCAGGCCGTTGGCGGCACTGGCGCCCTGAAGATCGGCGCCGACTTCCTCAAGCAGTTGCTGCCCAACGCCGTGGTCGCCATCAGCGACCCGAGCTGGGAAAACCACCGCGCCCTGTTTGAAACCGCCGGCTTCCCGGTGCAGAACTACCGCTACTACGACGCTGCCACCCACGACGTGAACCGTGCTGGCCTGCTGGAAGACCTGAACGCCCTGCCGGCCCAGTCGATCGTGGTGCTGCACGCCTGCTGCCACAACCCGACCGGTGTCGACCTGAGCCCACAGGACTGGAAAGACGTCCTGGAGGTGGTCAAGGCGAAAAACCTCGTGCCCTTCCTCGACATGGCCTACCAGGGCTTTGGCGACGGCATCGACGAAGACGCCGCGGCGGTGCGCCTGTTCGCCGAGTCGGGCCTGACCTTCTTCGTGTCCAGCTCGTTCTCCAAGTCGTTCTCGCTGTACGGCGAGCGCGTTGGCGCCCTGTCCATCGTCAGCAGCTCCAAGGAAGAAAGCGCCCGCGTGCTGTCCCAGGTCAAGCGCGTGATCCGCACCAACTACTCCAACCCGCCGACCCACGGTGCAACCATCGTCGCCGCCGTGCTGAACAGCCCGGAACTGCGCGCCCAGTGGGAGCAGGAACTGGCGCAAATGCGCCTGCGAATTCGCGGCATGCGCACCCAGATGGTCGACTTGCTGGCCAAAGGCGCCCCTGAGCACGACTTCAGCTTCGTCGGTCGCCAGCGCGGCATGTTCTCCTACTCCGGCCTGACCGTTGAGCAAGTGACCCGCCTGCGCAACGAATTCGGCATCTATGCCCTGGACACCGGCCGCATCTGCGTCGCCGCGCTGAACCAGAACAACATCCATGTCGTGACCCAGGCCATCCTGCAAGTGATCTGATCCACGACAGCAGTAACGAAAAAGGGGAAGCCGGCAGGCTTCCCCTTTTTCGTTGGCAACACGTCGTTGCCCTGCCCGCCCCCACAGCCTCTAGACTGTGAGCCTATGCCCCCCTTGCTGAGCGAGATCCCGATGAAAAACGATGACCTGCGGGCCGACCGCGACGAACTGGAGCATTACCTGCCCCGCTCGCAGAAACGCGAAAAGAGCCTGGTGCTGCAAATTGCCCTGGGCGTATTCCTTGGCGGGCTGGCCCTGTGGCTGGTGCAACTGGCCGCAACCTCGCTGATGGCCAAGCTGATGCTCGGCACCCTGACCTTCGGCGGTTGAACCGACCTACCCCTGCAATTGAGCCAGACGCTGGCTGGCGGCATCGTCGAACGCCACGTACAGCGCCTCGGCCACCTGGCTCTTGATGGCCTTGGCACTCTCCAGCCCCAGGACAAAGCCTTCGGCCTTGCCGCCGGCACGGTTCAAATCCATCGCCGATCCGGCCTGGGTGATGGCGTCCAGCAACTTGCCGGCCTGGGGGCCGACCCCTTTGGGCAGGCTGATCTGCTCGATGCTCATGACAGCACCTCGCCGCACAGCGCGAAACAGACAGAAGGATGCTGGGATAAATCGAAGCGGATCATAAAGGCGTACCTATGCGGCTAAAGGCCGGCAGCGCGTGAAACCACTTCCGGGTTGCGATGGTAGCCCCTATTGGATCAGCCAAAGACCTGAAGACCGATAAATCCCGCAAAGTCCTGCCAGCCTTTCATTCAGATCCTCGTCGCCTTGAAAAAATATTCCTCGAGTTGTTGACTTCCCTTTCTGAATCAGTAAGATACGGCGCATTCCGCGATAGCTCAGTTGGTAGAGCAAGTGACTGTTAATCACTGGGTCCCTGGTTCGAGTCCAGGTCGTGGAGCCATCTTCCTACACTGATTTGCCTTAATCCTCATGAGAGCGCCCTGCTCCTGCGGCAAATCAGCTCAAGCAGTATCCCCCTTGTAAATCATTGATCCGCCTGTCACACCGACATGCGGATTGACGCTTGATGCACGCCTGAAATCCGCCTTCGCCAACCCGGTTGCATTGCCGCAAAGGCCTGACGTAGGCTGTGCGCCTCTTTATCCAAGCAGTCAGACCCCGCGATGTTCCTGCCCGCACAGTCACCGTGCCCTTCCCCCTCGATGAGCCCTTCGGCAACCCTGGCTGTTGCCCAACTCGACTGTGCGATCAACCGTCGACGCCGTAGCGTATTGTTTGCCTTCACCTTCTCCCCGCACCCGGGCCCACGCTGATCGCGATTGAACCCGGCGCCACCCCGCTAGCCCCTCTGTTTCCACCAGGGCATCTGCCCGGCAATCGCCCGCACGTCGGCCTGCGATGTCCTACAGCGCCCGCAATAACTGTATTTTTTGGCGCCTGAGGCTTCAGGCGCAGGTCTTGATCATGAACAAAGCCTTGTTAGCCGCCCTGATCCTGGGCATCTCCATTGTCGGCCTGAGCATCGGCTCCACGGTGCCGATCCTTGCCCTGCGCCTCTATCAGGCCGGCGCCTCGAACAACCAGATCGGCATCATGTCGGCGCTGCCCGCGGCAGGCATGATGCTCTCGGCCTTCCTGGTCAATGCCTTGAGCCAACGCCTGACCCGGCGCCAGATCTACCTGCTGTGTTTCAGCCTGTGCGCCTTGAGCGTGGCCGCCCTGGAACTGCCCGGAGCCAGCCTCTACAGCCTGGGCCTGGCGCGAGTCGCCATGGGCCTGGGCGCGGGGCTGATCATCATCCTCGGGGAAACCTGGGTCAATGAAATGGCCGAAGACGCCACCCGCGGACGCCTGGTAGCGGTCTACACCACCTGCTTCACCTTCTTCCAGCTCCTGGGCCCGGGCCTGGTATCGCTCTTGGGCACCGAAGGGCCCGCCGTGCTGGGCATCGTCAGCGTCGGTTATGCGGTGGCGATCGCTGTGGTCTGGCTGATCCTGCCCCTGAAAGACCAGCAGCCGCTGCATGCCGAAAGTCGCACCTTTTCGGTACTGGGCTTTATCCGCATCGCGCCAGCGCTGTGCGTGGGTATCCTGTTCTTCGCGTTTTTCGACAGCGTGGTGCTGTCGCTGTTTCCGGTGTACGCCGCCACCCATGGCTACAGCATCAAACTCGCCGCCTTGATGGTGACCATCATTCTGTTGGGCGACACCGCGTTCCAGTTCCCCCTCGGCTGGCTTTCGGACAAGCTCGGGCGCCCCGGGATCTACCTGGGCTGCGGCATCATTGCCCTGCTGATCGGCCTTGCCCTGCCACTGCTGATGCAAACCCCCACCCTGCTCTGGCCGAGCCTGGTCATCCTCGGCGCCGTGGCCGGCGGCATCTATACCCTGGCTATCGTACTGATCGGCCAGTCCTTCAGCGGCGCCGACCTGGTGACTGCCAACGCCAGCGCCGGGCTGCTCTGGGGCATCGGCAGCCTGTTGGGCCCCTTGCTCAGCGGCGCGGCCATGAGCGGCGGCAGCTATGGGCTGCCCCTGACCCTGGCGGCCGCCGCCGCAGTGGTGGTGGTCTTCGCCCTGTCCCTGGTACGCCAGGGGCAACTCAGCAAGGCTGCCGACTGAAAGACAGCGGATGCGGCCCGTGATCATTCACAGGCCGCATCTTTGTCATTACCATCGCGCGATCCGCACTCCCACCTCATGGATCCCCTCGCGATGGACCGACTCCTGCGCCTCCTGCCCCTGTACGGCCTGCTTTCCCTGTTGCCCCTGCCAGCCCTGGCCGAAGCCCCGGTGGACTGCGCCACCCTCAGCGACAACGTCTCCCTGGAAGCCGGCGAATATCGCCCGCCCCTGGAAGCCAAGGTGATAGGCCAGGGGCGGCTGCACTTTCACAGCGGGCCGAATGCCACCTGCCTCAACAAGAAGCTCTACGTGATTCCCGGTGATGGCCTGACGGTGTACGCCTCCAGCGAAGACGGCTGGGCCCAGGTGATGTACATCGCCAAGGACGGCGAGGACTACACCGGCTGGGTCGAGGAAAAACGCCTGTTGCTGGGCAAGCACTATGGCGCAAGCGGCGCCGAGCTTCCCGATGAGGTGGCTGCATTCATCCAGCGCCACGAAGCCTGCGAGCACTTTGCCGGCGAGGAAGCCTACGACGAGGAACGCAGGGTCTTCCTGGAGAAAGCCGTGAATGAGGTCTGCACAGGCCATGATCAGCAGCTCGCCAGCTTGCGCCAGCAGTACCAGGACAACCCCGACGCCCTGCAGGCCCTGAAGCCGCTGGACAACCTGGAATAACCGACAGCAAAAAAACCGGCGCCCTGAGGGCGCCGGTTTTTTTATGGCCGCGGTACTGGACTTCAGTGAGTGGCTTCGACACTGCCGCGCGCATGGCTCGGGTGCGAACCATCGCCGGCCTGGTTTGGTGAGTGGCCCGGCTCCTCGCCTACCAGAGGCACTTCATTGCCCTCGGCATCGTGCAGCTTGCCGCCACTGAAGTAGTCACCCTCACGCAGCACGGCAACGTCCTGGAAGCGCAGGCTGCGCTCGGTGCCGGCGACGAACACCGACTGCTGGTCGGAGTTGCCCGCAGTGAAGTGGTTGAACGCCAGGTTCAAGAGGATCGCCATGATCGCCGATGAGCTGATGCCCGAGTGGAAGATGGTGGCGAACCAGCTGGGGAAATGATCGTAGAAGCTCGGCGCGGCAATCGGGATCATGCCGAAGCCGATGGAGGTGGCAACGATGATCAGGTTCATGTTGTTGCGGTAGTCGACCCGGGACAGGGTTCGGATGCCACTGGCCGCCACGGTACCGAACAGCACGATACCGGCGCCACCCAGCACCGAAGTCGGCACCGCGGCGATCACCCGCCCCATGAACGGCAGCAGGCCGAGGATTACCAGGAACAGCCCACCGGTGGCCACCACGAAGCGGCTCTTGATGCCGGTGACCGCCACCAGCCCGACGTTCTGGGCGAAGGCGCTCTGGGTGAAGGAACCGAAGATCGGCGCAATCATGCTCGACAGCATGTCGGCGCGCAGGCCGTTGCCCAGGCGCTTGGAGTCGACCTTGGTGTGGATGATTTCACCCACGGCCAGGATGTCCGCCGAGGTTTCCACCAGCGTCACCATGACCACGATGCACATCGACAGGATCGCCGCGACATGAAAGGTCGGCATGCCGAAGTGGAATGGCGTGGGAAGGCCGAACATCGGCCCTTGGGTGACCCCGGAGAAGTCCGCCATGCCCAGGAACAGTGCGATCACCGTGCCGATGATCATGGCCAGGAGAATCGATAGACGGGAAATCGCCGCGCTGCCGATCTTGCTCAACAGCAGCACCAGCACCAGGGTCACCGCCGCCAGGCCAATGTTCGACATGCTGCCGAAGTCCGGGGCCCGGCTGTTGCCACCCATGGCCCAGCGCGCCGCCACCGGCATCAGCGTCAGGCCGATGGTGGTGATGACGATGCCAGTGACCAGCGGTGGAAAGAATTTGGTGATCCGCGAGAACACCGGTGTGATCAGCAGGCCGATCAGCGAAGCGACGATCACCGCACCGAGAATCGACTGGAAGCCGCCCTCGCCGCCACTGGTAACAATCGCCACCATGGTCGACACGCCCGCGAAGGACACCCCTTGCACCAACGGCAGCTTACAGCCGAAAAACGGCACGCCAAGGGTCTGCAACAAGGTTGCCAGCCCTCCTGCGAACAGCGAAGCAGCGATCAGCAAGCCAATCTCCGAAGGCGACAGGCCCGCCGCCTGGCCGACGATCAGTGGCACGGCAACGATGCCGCCATACATGGTCAGCACGTGTTGCAGGCCATAAGCCATGTTGGCGCCAACACCCAAATTTTCGTCTTCGGGCCGCTGTTGTGAAACCTGGGGGGTATTCATGGTGTGGGGTTCCCTGTTTTTGTTATGGGCACACTGTATGCAACATCCAAGACAACTGTCCATAGGATTGTATACAGTTTGTCATTCGGGTTTTCCCCGCCGATCAACCCGGGCTATTGCACGCAAGACACTCGGATATTGGCTCCTTGTCGGCCTGTAAAGGCGCCCCAGAGCCCTCGCTGAAACCAGCCCCGATCCGATCCACCCCTCTTCAATCGAGGCTTTGAGGGCTGCTCTACTGGTTGAAAAAACAGGATAAAAAAGCCGATCCCGTTGCCGGATCGGCTTATCTGCTGCTGGTGGGGTGCGATCGGTTGGCCAGAACCCCGATCTTGTACACATTGGGTGCAATACGGCCCTACCGTGGGCCGGACCGGCGACGGCAAACGCAGCAACTGCACCTGGACGGCCGCGTGGACAACCGACCGGAACCGCGGACACCGCCTGGCTGTTGTAGACCCCGTGAAATCAGGCCTCCAGCAACTGCTCGAGAACCCGCGGCAGTTCGGGGTGGGCCGGCAGGCGCAGGGCAAACTCGTCCTGCAACAGGCTCATCAGCTCCCCTGCATCGGTGATCTGCCACCGCTCGCTGGGCTGCCCCATCCGATGCAGGGCGTAGCTGCCATTGTTCAAGGTACGGCGTATTCCCGGCCCCATCAGCGCCACCTTCAATTGGCCGAGGAAAGGAGAGTCCGGGTGGGTCGAGACGTACCAGTTACCCATCTCGTAATCCACATCGCCCTGCAGTTGCAGGTCAAAAACGTACATCGCCCGCCATTCATCCATGACCTTGGCGCGCAAGGTGTAGCTGCCTTCGCGCAGGGTAATGCGATAAGGCTCGTGGGGTGTTGCCTGTTCTTGCTCGGTATCCAGCAACAAAGGCGCGGTGGGCACCATGCCGCCAAAGCCGACATCGACGATGTAGCGCTGGCCCTCCAGGTGCACCAGCGCCAGACGGTGGCTGCGAGCGGTCAGCGCCTCTTCCGGCGCCCCCATCACCACCCGCCCGGTGATGCCCCGGGCATCGAAACCCAGGTGCTGCAACAGCACCAGGAAGGCCTGGTTGAGTTCATAGCAGTAGCCACCGCGCCCCTCGTGGAGAATCTTGCGCTCCACCGAGGCCAGGTCGATGGGCACCGGAACCCGCAACAGGGTCGAAAGGCTTTCGAAGGCAAAACGACAGACATGGCGCCATTGCAGCTCCCGCAGGGTTTCCAGGGTCGGCGCTGGCGCCTGTGGGTAGCCCAGTTGCTGCAGGTACAGGTCGAAGTTCATCAGGTGCGGCTGGCTCATGCACAAATCCTTGAAATGAGGGTCGCCCGGGGTCGCGACAAGCCCCGGCAGTCGGCGTTATGTATAAGCCAGAAGCGGCGAGCCCGGACAATCAATTCGGCTGATATTTTTTATCGCATTGGCCCCGGATTGGCTCTTGCCAAGCGCCGAGGGCGACTCTGTAATAAGTGCCCCGTCGCTCCCGCTGGAGAACCCTGCGCCATGCACTCACTGGAAGGCCCGCGAATCATCCTGCGCCCGTTGCAACGCAGTGATGCCGACGCCCTGGTCAACGCCGCCCGGGACGGTGAGCTGTGGAACCTGCCTTTCACCGTAGTGCCTTCCCCCGACACCGTCGAACGCTACCTCGACGTGGCGCTCGAGGGCCGTGATGCCGGCAGCGTATTGCCGTTCGCTACCGTGCTCAGGAGCACGGGCGAAGTCATCGGCTGCACGCGCTTCTGGAAGATCGACCGGCACAACCGCAAGCTGGAGATCGGCAGCACCTGGATCGCCAGCCGCTGGCAGCGCAGCTTCGTCAACACCGAGGCCAAGTACCTGATGCTGTGCCATGCCTTTGACGACATGAACTGCGTGCGGGTGCAGTTCACGACCGACGAGATCAATCACACCTCCCGCGCGGCGATCCTGCGCCTCGGTGCCCAACAGGAAGGCATAGTGCGGCACGAGCGCATCATGCCCGACGGACGCAAGCGCAATTCCGTGCGTTTCAGCATCATCGACGACGAGTGGCCCGCCGTGCGCCAGCGCCTGCAACAACGCCTCAGCCAAGCCTGAGGCCTCACCCTTACAAGCCCCCACAAGGATGTAGCATGCCCGTCGATTTCACCCTACGCCCTGCCCAGCGCGAGGACGCGCTGTGCATCAGTGGCCTGGCCACCCAGGTCTTTCTCGACACCTATGCCACCGACGGCATGCGCAGCGACCTGGCCGAGGAAGCCCTGAGCGTCTACGCCCCGGCACAGTTCCGCCAGCGCCTTGAGGATCCCCACAGAAGCCTGTTGCTGGCCGAGCGTAACGGGCACCTGCTGGGCTTCGCGGAAATCGCCGGCAACACCCGGGCGCCGTTTGCCGGCCTGGACGATGGGATGGAGCTGGTGCGCCTGTACGTGCAGCGCCATGCCCATCGGCAAGGCGTTGGCCAGGCGCTGCTGCAACAGGTGGAAGAACGGCTGCAAGCCAGCGACAGGCCCTGCCTGTGGCTCGCCGTCTGGGCACAGAACCACAGGGCGCGGGCCTTCTATCAGGCCCAGGGCTACGTCTGCGCCGGTAGCACCGCCTACGAGTTTGGCGGCAACGCCTATGCCAACCAGGTGTTCTGCAAACGCTGGTAGCCGTCAGCGATCGGAGCGCTGCAACGGCTCCCCGATGTGGTCCGCCGCCAGCGCCATGGCCCGATTGCGGCCCGTGGCCTTGGCTTGATACAGGGCTGCGTCGGCCCTTTCGATAAACATCTCGATGCTGTCGCGGCCCGTCGGCACGAAGGCGTAGCAGCCCAGGCTGACCGTCACGCAGCCCACCGGTGAGCCGGAATGGGCGATGTTGCGCTGCATGACACTGCGGCGAATCTGCTCGGCCATGGCCAGCGCACCATGAATGTCGGTGTCGGGCAGCAACACCGCAAACTCTTCGCCACCATAGCGTACGGCCAGGTCAGCCTTGCGCTGGCAGCAGCCTTTGAGCGCCTGGGCCACCTCGGTCAGGCAGTGATCGCCCGCCACATGCCCGTAGGTATCGTTGTAGCGCTTGAAATAGTCGATATCGACCATGACCAGGCTCAACGGGCTGCGTTGCCGCGCACCACGGCCAAACTCCACGGTCAGGGCGCGCTCGAACAAGCGGCGGTTGGCCAGACCGGTAAGGCTGTCATGGGTGGCGATCACCTCCAGAGCCTCCTGGGCCTCGCGCAGATCTGCCTCGATCCGCTCGTTGTTGCGCACCTGCTGCACGAAGACCCAGCCGAACAGGCCGACCCCCAGCAGCACCAGGGCGACGATGGCCGTGGACTGGTAGGCCGAGGCATACCAGCCCTTGAGCACCGAGTCCTTGGAGTTGGCCGCGGCCACCACCAGGGGATAGGCCTGCAACTGCCGATAGCCGTACAGGCGCGTCACCCCATCAACAATCGAGGTGATCATGGCGTTGCCGGTGGTGGCCTCGGGCAAGTACTTGCTGAAGATCTCGCCGCGGGCCAGGGAAGCACCGATCTGCCGCTCTTCGAAGGGCCGCCGCGCAATCAGCGTACCGTCGGACAGGGCAAGGAACATGGCGCCCTGCTCGTCGATATTGAAACTGGTGAAGAACTGATCGAAATACGCCAGTTTGATGCCCGCCATCAGCACCCCCTGGAAATTCCCCTGGCTATCGTTGAGCCGCCGCGAGATGGGAATGATCCATTCGCCATTGGCCCGGCTGCGGATGGCCGGGCTGATGTGAGCCAGCAACGAAGCATTCTGCTGATGGAAACGAAAGTAGTCGCGGTCTGCCACATCGTTGCCATGGGGCGAATCACCAAAGGAACTGACCACCCACTGACCGTCCCGGTCATAGAGAAATACCTCGCTGAGCTGGGTCAGGGCCTGCACCCGCCGGGCGAATATGCCCTGCAAGCGGGGCTGCTGCTCAGGGCCATCGCCCAGGGCCTGGATCCATTCGGACAGGCTCATCAGCACCAGGTCGGCTTCCATGAACGTGTCTTCGGCCTGCTGGGCAATGGCCCGGGTCAGGTTGGTGGAATTGACTTCCGCCTGCATCAGGTCGTGACGCCAGGACTGTTCCAGTTGCAGGTACAACAGCCCGCACAGGCACAGAAACACGGTTGCGATGAAGGCCACCGCGGCCTTGAGCAGCGGCAAGCGCTTCAGGGTTCCGCCAGGGGGATGATGAGGATCGTAGATGGGAACAGGCAAAAGGGTCGTCCTGACGGGAGTGGCCTGGGCTACAGGGCGGGTCCCTGGTTGTTTTCGAGACTGGCTGAACGGCCAACGCCCTGCACAGTATAGGTTTTCTGGCCGCGGCCCCGGGCCGGGAGTTCAGGCAGCAACCTTGAACGGCCCGGCTCCACCCTGGGGTTATCGGCCACCGCGGGCAATGCTTAAAGTGCCGATCGACGGCCTGAGCGATATTCGACAGACACCTAGGACAGCGCCACCAGCACAGTCTGATCCGCTTCAGGCGCGTTGAACAGACGGTACTGGGCATCCGGCAACGGTGGCAAACCGTATTCCTCCCCCAGGGCACACAGCCCTGCCCCCAACTGGCTGGCCGCCATGGGTGCTATGGCGACCCCGAACAGCACGGCACCGTGCACGCCCCTGCCCGCCTGGGCCACCCGGCTCTCTACCACCGAGCCCAAGCACCCGCAGCGGGCAATACCCTCGCGGTTGTTTTGCCACTCATCCACGTGCGCCCGCCGCTCATCAAAAAAAGCTGTAACGACACCTTCACTTCCTGCATTTCGGGTCTATAAACAATTCACAAAATCCTTCGCTTCGAATCACCACCCGTTCACCCATGCCCCTTGTCGAGCATGGGGTGGTGCTGGAAGCTGGCCCCAAGGAGCGGGAGTTGACCGGAAGTACCACGCTGCAGCGTTTCACCTTCAGGCCCTGGCGTCATCGCGAACTGCTGCGGGCGCTGATCGAACGCGAAGTGATAGGCCGCTACCGCGGCTCGATCGCCGGCCTGCTCTGGTCCTTTCTCAACCCCTTGCTCATGTTGCTGGTGTACACCTTCGTGTTCAGCGTGGTGTTCAAGGTGCGTTGGGGAACCGAGAACGACTCGAACACCCAGTTCGCCCTGCTGGTGTTCACCGGGATGATGGTCTTCAACCTGTTCTCCGAATGCCTCACCCGAGCCCCCGGGCTGATCCTGAGCCACGTCAACTATGTGAAGAAGGTGATGTTCCCCCTGGACATGCTTCCCTGCGTGATGCTCGGGGCGGTGCTGTTCCACACGCTGGTGAGCTTTGCCGTCTGGCTGCTGTTCCACCTCCTGGCCTTCGGCCTGCCGCCGCCCACCGCTCTGCTGTTTCCCCTGGTGCTGCTGCCCCTGGTGCTGTTCACCCTCGGGTTGTCCTGGGTCCTCGCCTCCCTGGGGGTCTACCTGCGGGATGTTGGCCAGGTCATCGGTGTACTGATGTCGGCCCTGCTGCTGATGTCGGCGGTGTTCTATCCACTGAGCGCCCTGCCCGAGGCCTATCGGCACTGGCTCTACCTGAACCCCTTGACCCTGGTGATCGAGTCCTCCCGCGACGTTCTGATCTGGGGCGTGGTGCCCGATCTAGGCCTGTGGCTGATAGAGCTGAGCGTCGCGCTCGGCGTGGCCTTCCTGGGATGGGCATGGTTCGAAAAAACCCGTCCGGGGTTCGCCGATGTGCTCTGAACTGGCGATCAAGGCCCAGGGCCTGGGCAAGTGCTACCCGATCTACGACAAGCCCCGCGACCGCCTGCTGCAGCTGCTGCTGCCCCGCGGCAAGCAGCGTTACCGCGAATTCTGGGCCTTGAAGGACGTTGCGTTGGAAGTGCGCAAGGGCGAAACCCTGGGCATCATCGGCCGCAACGGCAGCGGCAAGTCGACCTTGCTGCAGCTGATCTGCCGCACCAGCACCGCCTCCACGGGCAGCGTGACCAGCCATGGGCGGATCGCCGCCCTGCTGGAGCTGGGCTCGGGGTTCAATCCAGAGTTCAGCGGCCGCGAGAACGTCTACCTCAACGGTGCGGTATTGGGCCTCAAACGCGCGGAGATCGAGGCGCGCTTCGACGAAATCACCGCCTTCGCCAACATCGGCGAATTCATCGACCAGCCCACCAGGACCTATTCCAGCGGCATGCTGGTGCGCCTGGCCTTTGCCGTTTCGGTGTGCGTGGAGCCGGATATCCTGATCGTCGACGAAGCCCTGGCCGTCGGCGATGCCTCCTTCCAGTTCAAGTGCCTGGAACGCCTGGAACGCCTGACCCGACAAGGCATGACCCTGCTGTTCGTGTCCCATGACATGAGCATGGTCAAGCGCTTCTGCAACCGCGCCCTCTACCTGCGCGATGGCGAAATCCGCGCCAGCGGTGCACCGGAGGCGATGGCCGAGCTGTACCTGCTGGACATGCGTGACGAACAGCGCCGCTGGGCCAGCGCAGGCGCCGTCCAAGTCAGCGCCAAGACACCCCTCAACCCGGAACACGGCATGGCCTTCGGCACCCCTGAAGGGCGGATCACCTCAGCCGTGTTCAGCAATACCGGGGCGCTGTACTCAAGCTTTGCCCACGGCGACATGATTGAAATCGCCATCGAGGCCCAGGTCAGCGACGCCATTGCCCGCCCCAACATCAGCCTGACCATCCAGGAAGCCCGGTTGCTGGTGGTCAGCGGGGTCAACGTTGCCCTGCAATGCGGCGAGTCGCGGCAAGGCTGGCGCAGCGCCTCGGTGTGCCTGCGATTCGCCGCCAACCTGGCGGCCGGGCGCTACCACATCACGCTCAAGCTGATGAATGGCGAAACGGAAGAAACTTCCCACCTGATTGAAAAACAGGTAGCGCTCCTGGCGTTCGACACCTTACCGGGCAACAAGCACTTCCTGGGAATCGTCGACCTGCACATCGAACCTGTCCCCCGCCCATCGCAGCAGCCCCTGGCAGTCGAGGAGCGTTCATGAGCGACACACAATGGCAAGTCGCGATCTTCGGTACCTTCGATGTAGCCAACTACGGCGACCTGCTGTTCCCCCTCATTGCCGAAGCAGCATTGCAGGCGCGCCTGGGCAAGGTGCGCCTGCACGCGTTCTCCTATCACTCGCGCAGCACGCCGCAATGGCCCTACCCCGTCACCTCGGTCAGTGAACTGCCCCAGCTCATCGATAGCCTGGACGCAGTGCTGATCGGCGGCGGCTTCATCATTCGCTTCGACAAGGTCATCGCTGCCGACTACTACCCGCCCGACCCGCAGATCCACCACCCCACCGGGTACTGGCTGTCGCCTGCGCTGATGGCCCTGCAACACAATGTGCCGCTGATCTGGAACGCCCCCGGCATGCACTGCAACCCGATTCCATCCTGGGCGGCCCCCCTGGTCAGGCTGACCCTGGAGCAAAGCCCCCACGTCCGGGTGCGCGACGCCCTGTCTGCAAACACCCTGTCCGCGCTGAGTGAGCAGGCCCAGGTCGAGGTATTGCCGGATACCGCCTTTGGCCTGCCCAGCCTGATCGACCGGCAGCAACCCTCGGCGGCCTATCGCCAACTCTGTGCCGAGGCCAGCCTGACCGGGCCCTATCTGGTGGTGCATGCGATTGCCGGCCTGGAGAGCTTTCTCCAGCTATGGAAAACCCACAACGCGCTGTTCAGCCAGTGGCAGCTGCTGCTGTTGCCCATCGGCCCGGTGCTCGGGGACCATGAGTCGATTCTCGGAGCCGACCTGCCACGGGCCGTGCGCCTGCCGGCCTGGCCAGAGCCACTGCTGCTGGCGGAGATCCTGGCCCAGGCCCAGGGCGTCATCGGCCACAGCTATCACCTGGCGATCACCGCCCTGGCCTTCGGCGTACCGGCCTTCTGCTCGGCCAACCTGAACCAGGGCAAGTACACCGCCTTGCGCGCCTACCGCGGTATCCGCCCCCTGCCCGCCGAACAGCCCATCGATCCCCAATGGTTCCTGCAACACCTTAGCGAAACGGGCCCCTGCCCCGAGGTGATCGCCGCGCAGGAACAAGTACAGCGCCATTGGGACCGGGTAGCCGAACTGATCGCCCAGGGCCCGCGCCCCACCAGCCAGGTGCTTAACCGCTTCTGGCAAGCCCTGCCCGGCCTGCTGGAGGCCCCTCCCCCGGACTGTCGCGAGGCAATCCTGAGCAAACAGGCCGAACTGGATGCGCTGAAAATCCAGGTACAGCAGTTGACGCTACTACGCCGCCACCAAACGGAATTTACCAGTCGGGTCGATGCCGAGCTGGGCCGAATCCATCGCTCCAACTCCTATCGCCTCACCGCGCCATTACGCTCCCTGCGGCGCCGCCTGCAACATTTATTGGGAAGATGAATACGATGCTGAATCTGCCAATGCTGACCAGAGCCCCCTTGCACACTCAGCCCTTTCGCTGGGGGCGGATCACCGAACTGTATTCGCCCGCGGACGCCGCAGCCCTGGTAGCGACCTATCCCCGTGACTCCTTCAAGACGGTGTCCGGCTATGGCGGAGAAAAGGACTACGAGTACCAGGCGCGGCAACTGGTGGAAATGGGCACCGGGCGCATTATCCACGAGCAGCACCTGAGCCCGGCCTGGCGCAGGCTGGCCAGCGACCTGACCGCACCGGACTATCGCCTGGCGCTGTCGACGCTCACCGACATGGACCTCAGAAACGCTCCCATGGAGGTCAATGTCTTCCACTACGGGCCGCAGGCCTGCCTCGGCCCGCACCCGGACCTGGGCGACAAGCTGGTGACCCATATCCTGTATTTCAACGATTCCTGGGACATCGAGGACGGTGGCTGCCTGAATATCCTGGGCTCTGCCGACCCCACGGATGTGGTCGCGGTGATCCCGCCCCTGGTGGGCACGTCGGCAGTACTGGTACGCGCCGAGAACTCCTGGCATGCGGTGACGCAAGTGGCAGCGAATTGCCGGACTTCACGGCGCAGCATGACCGTGACCTTCTACCGGCCCGGCTCCCTCAGCTCAATGTGGCCCAGTGGCGACCAGAGCCCATTGCACAACTACGAGCCCGCCCATGACTAAATCACACTCGCAGGACCAGGAGTCAACCCTGCTGCGGTTCGAGCACGCACAGGCCATCCTTCAGCGCGATGCCGCCCTGGCGCATATCGAACATATGCGGCGCTCGCGCTCCTGGCGCCTGACCCGCCCCCTGCGCATGCTGATGCAACTGCTGCGGCACGGGGTGATCAACGAGGGAAGCGAGTACCCGACTCACCTGCCCTCTCTCGTCCAGCCTCTGCCGGCTTCCCCTCCCTTGGAGCCCGATATCGTGGAGGACTCAGCACCCGGCTCTTCTGCTCAGCATTTTGACCTGCTGTGCTTTGCCAATATCGACTGGTCCGCAAGGTTCCAGCGACCACAGCAACTGATGACGCAGTTCGCTATCCAGGGTTATCGGGTGTTCTACATTATCCTTTCGCCGCTACCCGCGGCAGAGCAGCCCTATGCGGTGCACCCAGTCGCTCCCGGGGTCTTCGAAGTCACCCTGCGCGGGCATGCACGGCAGGACTACTACGCCACCTGCATCACCGAAGGCAACCTGCGCGCCAATGCCGAGGCGTTGCAGGCCCTGGTGAGCGACTACCGGATCAATACGGCGGTGTCGGTGGTTCACCTGCCCTATTGGACGCGCCTGGCCCTGCACCTGCGCAAGGCATACGGCTGGCCCGTGCAATACGACTGCATGGACGAATGGCAGGACTTTCCGAACATCGGTCAGCCCTTGCTGGACCAGGAACAGGTATTGGTGGAGCAGGCCGATCTGGTAACCGTCACCGCCTCCGTGCTGTACGACAAATGGGCCAGTACCAGCCGTCGCTGCCAGTTGGTTAGAAACGGGGTGGACTTCGACTTCTTTGCCCGGTGCTGTACGCCCAATACTCTGCTGGAGGAGCTCCAAGGCCCGATCATCGGTTTCTATGGTGCACTGGCCGAATGGGTCGATTTTGAACTGGTGGCGGCCATCGCCCGGCAACGACCAGAGTGGAATCTGGTGCTCATTGGCGATGTGTTCGTCCGCGACCTGGCCGGCCTCGACCACTTGCCCAATGTGCACCTGCTGGGCCGCAAGCCTTACGCGCAGATGCCGCAATACCTGTACCACTTCGATGTCTGCATTATTCCTTTTCGCCTCTACAACGTGACCCACGCGGTGGATCCGGTGAAGTTCTACGAGTTCATCAGCGCCGGCAAGCCCGTGGTCGCAGTGCCGCTGCTGGAGATGCAGATCTACGAGCCTTACCTGTATTTCGCCGACGGGCCGTCTGCCTTTGTCACGCAGATCGAAAAAGCCCTTGGGGAAACCGATCTGCAGCGCTGGAACCAACGGCTGGCACTGGCCAGGGAAAACGATTGGCGGCAACGCTTCGAAGACACGCGCGATGCGTTGGTCGAACTGTTTCCGAAGGTCTCGGTAATCATCGTCACCTACAACAATGTGCAACTGACCCGCGGCTGCATCGACAGCCTGCTGCACAATTGCGCCTACCCGAACCTGCAACTGATCATCGTCGACAACGCCTCGCGGGATTCCACCCGCAACTACCTGCGCTACCTGGCCCGCAGCGAACCCAATGTGAGCATCGTGCTCAACGAACAGAACCTGGGTTTCGCCGCCGCCAACAACCAGGGCCTGCGCCTTGCGCAGGGCCACTACCTGGTCCTGCTCAACAACGACACCGTAGTGCCCAGGGGCTGGCTCGCGCCCCTGCTGCGCCACCTCGACGACCCGGAGGTGGGGTTGGTGGGGCCGACCACCAATGCGGTGGGTAACGAGGCCCGGGTCAGCATCGACTACCAGGACCTCGACGACATGGAGGACTTCGCCGACCGGCGCACCAGCCAGTATCGCGGGCGCTGCTTCGACATCCCGATGCTGGCCATGTTTTGCGTAGCGATGCGCCGCGAAGTGCTGGATCAGGTGGGCTGGCTGGATGAAGCCTTTGGCATCGGCATGTTCGAAGACGACGACTACAGCCGGCGAGTCCAGGCCGCCGGCTTGCGCACCGTATGCGCCGAGGACAGCTACATCCACCACTACGGCCAGGCCTCGTTCAAGTCCCTTATCGCCAGCGGCGAATACCAGCGGTTATGGGACAAGAACCAGGCCTACTTCGAAAGCAAGTGGGGGCCCTGGCAACCCCATCGCCAAGCACGCCGCAGAGCGAACGCCGACGCCACGGGAATGAAGCTCACCGACTGAATCTGCAGCCCGATACACCCACAAGGAAGATGCCGAACGTGCTGAAAAAAATAATTCAACAGCTCAGTGCTCGGGCAGTCGCAGCCCCTGTTCTTCCAGACGACATGAGCGAGGAGCAGCGCAAGGCGCAGACCGCCGAGCACTGGTCACAGAACCAGGCCGGCTCGGATGCGTTTTCTGCGGATGTCTACTGGCTGGCAGTGCCTGCGGTGCAACAACGCCATCAGCAAAAGGCCACGGCCGGCAGCGGTCATGCTCACTGGGTACCCTATTGCCTGGACACCTTTCTGGCGGGCCGGTTACCGGTGCCGCGTATGCTGAGCATCGGCTGCGGCACCGGTACCCTGGAACGCGAGCTTTACAAACTCCAGGCCTTCGAAGACTGCGACGCCGTGGATATCGCCCCGGCGGCCCTGGACACCGCCCGGGCAGAAGCGGTGGCGCTGGGGGCCCGAACCCTGCACTACAGCCTTACCGACGTCGAGCGGGTGCAACTGCCCAGCGCTCATTACGACGCCATCTGGTTCAACGGTTCACTGCACCACATTCGCCAACTGGAAAAGGTCTGCGCCAATGTCCGCCAGGCCTTGAAGGCCGACGGCTGGCTGTTCTTCAACGAGTATGTCGGCGCCAATCACTTTGCCTTTGACCAGGCCCAGTGCGCAGCCATCAGCCATGCCTTCGCCCTGATTCCCCCGGCCATGCGCCGCTCTTTCGTCCAGGGTTCCTACGGCCAGGTACAGAACAACGTACCGCTCCCTGATCCACAAGAGGTGGTGAAGGTTGATCCGTCCGAGGCGGTGCGCTCCCAGGACATCCTCAAGGTGGTGGAACAGCACTTCCAGATCCAGGCCCTCAACACCTGCGGCGGTACCCTGCTGCAATTTCTGCTGCATGGCATCGCCGGCAACTTCAAGGCCGATGACCCCCAGGCGATGCGGGTGCTGCAGATGCTGTTCGACATCGAAGACGGGCTGATCGAGTCGGGCACCCTGAACAGCGATTTCGTGATCGTTGCCGCGACCCCGAAACAGTCGGAGTCCGTGCTTTGACTTGCTCTGTATCCGGAGCGCGGCAATGAGCACCACCCGGCTCCAGCAATGGCGTCGGGTCTATCACCGCCTGCCGCTGCCTTACCTGTTGAAAGCCTTGATACGGCGCCTGTATCACGGCGTGCTGGGACCTGGCTGGCGGGCCCTGCGTCGGCATCAGCGGGCCGCCAAGAGTTTCGTACCCGCTTGTAGCGTGCTACCGGCGGCCGACCCGCAATGGCCGGATTACGTGGTCTGGGGTGCCATTGACTGGGATTTTCGCCAGCAGCGTCCCCAGCACCTGGCCCGCGGCTTGAGCACCAGCGGACGCCGGGTGTTCTATGTCTCGGCCAGCCTGGAGGACGACGCTCGCGACGGTTTTACCTTGCGCCCGCTGGATGACCGAGGGCGGCTGTTCGAAGTGCGGCTGTTTGCACGCACAGCCCCGCTCCTCTACCACGCAGCCCCGCAAGAGGCCGTGGTCCAGCAGTTGCGTCGCAGCATCGGCGAGTTATTGAGCTGGGCCCATTCGAGCCAGGTGATCTCCCTGGTCCAGCACCCGTTCTGGGCCCCCGTGGCCGGGGCGCTGCCGGCCAGCCGCCTGGTCTATGACTGCATGGACGACCATCAGGGCTTCGGCAACAACGCCCCGGACCTGTTGCAATTGGAGCATGAGCTGCTGCGCGAGGCCGATATCACGCTGTTTGCCTCAGCGTGGCTGGAACGCCACTGGAATCGGCACTGCCCGCCTGCACGTACCGGACAACGCACCGTATTGCGCAATGCCGCCGACTTCACCTATTTTTCCAAGCCCCCGGCCCAGTGTTATCAGGACCCGCAAGGCCGTCCCGTGATCGGCTACTACGGCGCGCTCGCCCAGTGGTTCGATGTGGCTCTGGTGGCCGCCATCGCCGAAGCCTTCAGCCACTGCACGATCCTGCTGATAGGCGCAGATACCGGGCGGGTTGGTGCGCGCCTGCAGCGCCATGCCAACGTCAGGCTGACCGGTGAAATCCCCTATGCACAGCTGTCCGCCTACCTGCATGCCTTCGATGTCTGCATCCTGCCGTTTCGCATCGAGGCACTGACCCTGGCCACCAACCCGGTCAAGGTCTACGAATACCTGAGTGCCGGCAAGCCGGTGGTGGCGGTGGATCTGCCCGAGCTGCAGGAGTTCGGCCAGCAGGTATCCATTGCCAGGGATACCCCCTCCTTTATCGAAGCCATTGCCCTGGCGTTGCAGGAGCCTGTCTCCGACAGCCCCACCCGCCAGCGCCAGGCATTCGCCGCACAACAGACTTGGGAGCACCGGGTAGAACAGTTGAAGGCCCTGGTGGAAGGCGAGCAAACCGAGCCCCTGATCAGCGTGATAGTAGTGACCTACAACAACCTGGCATTGACCCGCGCCTGCCTGGCCAGCCTGGCCGCCGATGCTCTGGGCCGCAATCTGGAGATCATTGTCGTCGACAATGCCTCCACCGACGGCAGCGTCGAATTCCTTCGGCAGTGGGCCAGCGACAGCGCTCACTCGCTCATCCTCAACCCCGACAACCTGGGTTTCTCCGCAGCCAACAATCAGGGCCTGGCCCGGGCTCGGGGCGAGTTCCTGGTCTTGCTCAACAACGACACCGAGGTCACCACCGGCTGGGCGCAGACCCTGCGCCGCCACCTGCAACGCAACCCGGGGCTCGGCCTGATCGGGCCGGTAACCAACAACATCGGCAACGCGGCTAAGATCGAGATCAGCTACCGCAGCCTCGAGGAGATGCCTGGCCGCGCCCGCCAGTACACCTGGCGCCATGCCGGAGAGGTAGTGCCCTGCGCCACCCTCGGTTTCTTTGCGGTCATGATGCCCAGGTCGACCTATGAGCGCGTCGGGCCCCTGGATGAAGCCTTCGGCCTGGGCTTTTTCGAAGACGATGACTATTGCCGCCGGGTCGAGCAAGCAGGGCTGTCCTGCGCCTTCGCCGAAGACGTGTTCATTCATCACCATCTTTCTGCCTCGTTCAGCCAGATACCCGGCAGCCAGCGCCAACAACTGTTTGAGCGCAACAAGGCTCTGTACGAGGCGAAATGGGGCCGACCCTGGACTCCCCACACCGCCCGGGAGCCATCATGAGGCTGGTCTACCTGTCGCCGGTCAGCTGGCACAGCTTCGCGCAACGCCCCCATGAACTGGTGCGCCAGTTCCATGCGGCCACCCAAGCCCCCGTGCTGTGGATCGAACCCTATCCCACGCGCTTGCCGGTACTGGCCGACTTGTTTACCCGCGCGCCATACCAGGGCCCGACCGTCCCCGTACCGGATTGGCTGACCCTGGCCAGGCCCCGGGCCCTGCCCATAGAGCCGCTGCCCGGCTCGGGCTGGGTCAATCGTCTGTTCTGGCAGGAGCTCAAGCAACAGATCCGCCATTTTGCCCAGGCACCGACTCAGCTCGGCATCGGCAAACCTTCGAGGCTGGCCCTGCAACTGCTGCAGGAACCGATCTTCGCCGGCAGTTTCTATGACGTCATGGACAACGTACCGGCGTTCTATCGCGGCTGGTCGCGCCGTGCCATGCACCGGCGCCAGCACCAGACCGCCCGGGCCGTGGCCACCACCCTGGCCTCTTGCACGACTTTGCAGCGCTACTGGCAGCGGCAACAGGTCGATACCCGGCTGCTGCTCAATGGCTGCGCCAGCGAACGCCTGCCCGCCCTGCCCCTATCCCGGCGCGCAGCACATGGAACACGCCCGGTGTTCGGCTACATCGGCACCCTCGCCAAGTGGTTCGACTGGGAGTTCGTGCTTGCCCTGGCCGTAGCCTTTCCCGGGGCCGAGGTACGCCTGATCGGCCCCCAGCACGGACCTTCGCCCAGGGCACTGCCGGTCAATATCCGGTGCTTGCCGGCGCTGTCCCACGAGGCCGCGCTGCAAGCCATGGCCCAGTTCGATATCGGCCTGATCCCATTCAAGTGCAACGACATCACCCGCTACGTCGACCCGATCAAATACTACGAGTACCGGGCCCTGGGCTTGCCGGTGGTCAGCACCGCATTCGGCGAAATGGGCACCAGGCGTCATCTTCCGGGAGTGTTTCTCAGCGACAGCCTCGACGACATTTCCCGAGTCATCCACCAGGCGCTGACGTTTACCGAGCCCCTGGCCGAGACCCTGAAGTTCCGCGAAGCCAACTCTTGGGCAAAACGCTTCGAGGGGGCCCATGCCGCGTTCCTGTGATGTAGTGGTGGTCAACTACAACGCCGGCCTTCTGCTGGAGGACTGTGTGATCTCGGTGCTGGCCCAGGACATCAACCGGCTGGTGCTGGTGGACAATGCCTCCCATGACGGTAGCCTGGAGCAGGTTGCCACCCGGTTCGCTACCGATGAACGCCTGCTTATCCTGCGCAACCCAAGCAACACCGGCTTCGCCGCGGCCTGCAACCTAGGCGCCAGCCACTGCGAGCAGCCACACATCCTGTTCCTCAACCCCGACACCGTGTTGCAACCGGGAGCCCTGCAAGGAATGATCGACGCCCTGCGCCACACCCAGGATCTGGGCATGGCAGGTGGCCTGCTGTGCAATTTCGACGGTAGCGAACAGCCCGGTGGACGTCGGGTCTTCCCCACCCCACGGCGAGCCGTAGTACGCGCCCTCAACCTGTCGGGCCTGGCTCGGCTCTCGCCGCGACTGTTTTCCGACTTTCTTCTGCACCGCGAGCCGCTGCCCAGCCGTCCGACGCAGGTAGAAGCCATCTCCGGCGCCTGCATGCTGGTCAAGCGCGAAGCCCTGGACAGCGTCGGCGGCTGGGACGAAGGCTACTTCCTGCACTGCGAAGACCTGGACCTGTGCATGCGCTTTCGCCAGGAAGGCTGGAAAGTCTGCTTCGTGCCCCAGGCCAGGATATTTCACGCCTGGGGCGCCTGCAGCCGCACCCGCCCGGTGTTCGTCGAATGGCACAAGCACCGGGGCATGATCCGCTTCTATGGCAAGTTTTTTCGTAAGGACTATCCCCGGGTCCTCTCCTGGAGCATCTGTGCCGGTGTCTGGGTACGATTCGGGTTCATGGTGGGCTATCACTGGCTGGCGCAGGTGGGACGGATGCTCGGACAGCCTCGCTAGACCGGCAATGGCTCAGAGCACAGCGTCGGCGTAGCACTTCCTGATAAACTGCGCCAATTCGTCACCCCGACAACCGCCATGACCACAGGCGGTTGCCCCGCAAAGCGACAAACATCCCATGCCCTTTACCGCTCCAAGCCCTTCCCGTTCAGAACCTTCCCGGCGCGTCAGTGTGGCACCGATGATGGATTGGACGGACCGTCACTGCCGATTCTTCCTGCGCCTACTGTCCAAACACACCTTGCTCTACACCGAAATGGTCACCACGGGTGCGCTGCTCAATGGTGATCACGAGCGCTTCCTGCGCTACCACCCGTCCGAGCACCCTCTGGCGTTGCAGCTGGGGGGCAGCACGCCGGCGGATCTGGCGGCGTGCGCGCGCATGGCCCAGGAGCATGGCTACGATGAGGTCAACCTCAACGTCGGTTGCCCCAGCGACCGAGTGCAGAACAACATGATCGGTGCCTGCCTGATGGGCCATCCGGCGCTGGTGGCCGATTGCGTGAAAGCCATGCGCGATGCGGTGTCGATTCCCGTGACGGTCAAGCATCGGATCGGCATCAACGGGCGCGATAGTTATGCCGAGCTATGCGATTTCGTCGGCCAGGTCATGGAAGCCGGGTGCAGCAGCTTTACCGTGCACGCACGAATCGCCATTCTCGAAGGCCTCTCGCCCAAGGAGAACCGGGACATTCCCCCACTGCGCTACGAAGTGGCGGCGCAATTGAAGGCGGATTTTCCGCAGTTGGAAATCATCCTCAACGGTGGGATCAAGACCCTCGAGGCCTGTCATGAACATCTGCAGACTTTCGATGGGGTGATGCTGGGCCGTGAGGCCTATCACAACCCCTATCTGCTGGCCGAGGTAGACCAGCAGCTGTTTGGCAGCACTGAGCCGGTGATTTCCCGGGCCGAGGCGCTGGCCCGGTTGCGCCCCTATATTGCCGAGCACCTGGCTGCCGGTGGCGCCATGCACCACATCACGCGCCATGTCCTAGGGCTGGGCACGGGCTTCCCCGGTGCTCGCAAGTTCCGCCAGCTGTTGTCGGTGGATATCCACAAGACCCAGGATCCGCTGGCACTGCTGGATCAGGCCGGGCAGTTGCTGGAAGGACGTTAAGCGTCGGCCGGGTTGAACCTGGCCGGGCTTTTGGCATCGTATCTACTGGACGGTGCCCCAGCATTCAAACGACTGTTTTCAGGTCACGGACTTTGGGGCCGCAGTTAGCATTCCGCGCCCTTGAGCGTCTGACAGCGCTCGGGTAATGTCGTCAGACCCATAGGACAGAGCACGCTCATGACTTCCAAGCTGGAACAACTGAAGAAAATCACCACCGTAGTGGCCGATACCGGTGACTTCGACGCCATCGCCCGGGTCAAGCCGGTGGATGCCACCACCAACCCTTCGCTGCTGCTCAAGGCTGCGGCCATCCCGGGTTACGCCGATCTGCTGAATGCTTGCGTCAACGACTGCAAAGGCGATGTCGGCCTGGCCAGCGACCGTTTCGGCGTGGCTGTCGGCCAGGAGATTCTCAAGGTCATTCCGGGCCGTATTTCCACTGAGGTGGACGCCCGCCTGTCATTCGATACCGAAGCCATGCTCAAGCGCGCCCATCGGCTGATCGAGCTGTATGACAAGGCCGGCATCGGCCGTGATCGGGTGCTGATCAAGATCGCCTCTACTTGGGAAGGCATCCGCGCCGCCGAAAAGCTGGAGCGCGAAGGCATCCAGACCAACCTCACCCTGCTGTTTTCCTTCGCCCAGGCCGTAGCCTGCGCCGAAGCCGGGGTGTTTCTGATTTCGCCATTCGTAGGGCGGATCTACGACTGGTACAAGAAGGCTACCGGCAACGACTATCAGGGCGCTGACGATCCGGGCGTGCAGTCGGTTACCCGCATCTACAACTACTACAAGGCCAATGACTACAAGACCGTGGTCATGGGGGCAAGCTTCCGCAACCTCAACCAGATCGAGCAACTGGCCGGCTGCGATCGCCTGACCATCAGCCCGGATCTGATTGAGAAGCTTGCCGCCGACACCGGCAAGCTGGAACGCAAGCTGAGCCCGGGCAAGACCGGTGAAGCTCGCCAGAGCCTGAACGAAGCACAGTTCCGCTGGGCTTCCAACGAAGACGCCATGGCCACCGAAAAGCTGGCTGAAGGCATCCGCCAGTTCGCCCGCGACCAGGAAAAGCTCGAAGCCCTGCTGGCTGCCAAGCTCTGATCGCTTCGCGTCAACGCAAAAAGGGCGAACCCTCACAGGTTCGCCCTTTTTTGTGCGCTCGCGTTTCAGTCGATCAGTGACGCTCCAGGGCATTCACCAGATCGTGAAAGGCTTCACGGTTGGAGTCATTAAGGCCCATGAGGATCTTGTGCGCCTCCAGGACCTTGACCCGTACCACTTCTTCCGACTGGTCCTGGGACGGCAGGTCGGTCAGGCATTCCGGGCAAGGAATCGGGCGATCGACGATGTTGAACACCTGATCGAAGCCCATGGACTGCAACAGCCTGGTAATGTCTTCGTGGGTGGTGACGACGGTGGGCAACAGGCCGACTTTCTGCCGCGACAGGATCGAGAGCTTGGCCAGCAGGCCCAGGGTGGTGCTGTCGATGCTGCGGGTTTCTGTCAGATCGATCACGATCGCCGAAAAATTCAGCGCGGTGAAAATCCGCTCAATAGTCGCATCCAGCGCCGAACACAGGGTCAGGCGCACTTCACCGACGAACTTCAGGACAAAGGTGCCATCCTGCTCGGCGAACTGGATTCTACCGGTACTCATTGAAGATTCCTGCTCAACACTAACAGGGCGATATCATCCGGCATCTCCCCTAGCGTGGCCAATCCAAAAACTTGCCGCAAGCCATCCAGGCTGCCGCCCGCTGCCCTTACCCGTTCGGGCAAGGCTGCTTCTTTCTCTTTGAGTGTAGGCTCGGGCAAAAGGTCCAGGATGCCATCGGACATCAGCGTCAGGCTGAACACCGGTGGCAGCTCCAGAATGTGGTCTTCGTAGGTGGCCTCGTTGAACAGGCCCACCGGCAAACCACGCCCTTCCAGATAACGCACACTGTCGGGGGTGTACAACACCGGCAACGGCAAGTGCCCGCCAATGCTATAGGTCAACAAGCCAGTCTCCTCGTCGATGACTCCACCGACCATCGTGACGTGTTTGCCCAGCTTACAACTGATCAGGCCACGGTTGATATGGCCCAGCACTTCCGAAGGTTTGAACTCCGGCAAGGTGCCATTGCGCTTGGACTCGAACAGCAAACGGGTGGTCATGAACTTCAACAGCACGGTGACAAAGGCCGACGACGCACCATGACCGGAAACATCCGCCAGGTAGAACGCCACCCGGCGCTCGTCGACACGGAAATAGTCGACAAAATCACCCGACAGGTACAACGACGGGATGATCTGGTGGGCAAAGTTGAATTCGTCAATCGACCAGGGGCTGATCGGCAGCATGTTCATCTGCACCTGGCGACCGGCGTTCTGGTCTTCCTGGAGCAGATTGAGGCTGGCTTCGAGCTCGCGGTTGGCGGCTTCAAGCTTCTCTCTGTAACGCTGGTTTTCCAGCAACAGGCGAGCACGATCCAGGGCGCGGCGCACCGAGTGCTCGAGCACAGCCAGATCTTCCAGCGGCTTGATCAGGTAGTCCGCCGCGCCCAGGCGCAGGGCTTCAACCGCATCGTTCATGACGCCCGCACCCGAAACCACGATCACCGGGGTTTGCGGGGACAGTTCGGTCACTTGACGGATAAGCTCGAGACCGCCCATCTGCGGCATGCGCAGATCGCAGATCACCAGATCGGGGTTGTCGCGCTCGAATACCTGAAGACCCTGCTGGCCGTTAGCGGCCTGCAGTACGCTGAAGCCACTGTCTTCCAAATAGGCCGCGAGGCTCGCGCGCACTACTTCGTCGTCATCGATTATCAGCAGCGTGGCACTGGTTTTTTGCATGTGGGCAAACGGCGCCAGAATTAGGTTGGCGTAGGTGGCTCTGGCCTGGGGCCTGAGGCACGCTACTGGATTCGCTTTCTAGCCACTCTGCAAGCCAGGCCAGGACACTGAGCCCTGCACGCCCGACCATCAGAGGTGCCCTTCTAAGGCGCAGACGGTACTCCCATCCGCGGGGCGTTTCAAGCTCATGCCGATGGTCGCCTGACGTCTTTACACCGCAAATCACCGGGAGTTATAAAAACCGCTAAAACCGCAACTCAATCGCAGGATGGAACCCATGAACCAAAACCAGCGTGACTACAGCGAAAAGCGCGATTACATCCGCATGCGGGTGGATGCAGAGGTCAAGCTGATCCATCAGGGGCAAGTGATCGAAGCGGTCTGCATCGATCTTTCCAGCAGCGGCATGCAGGTTCAGGCACCCCGTTCGTTCCAGGTCGGCGATCAGTTGAGTGTACGTATCGACTCCGAGCACGCAGCCCTCAGGGGGCTGGAAGCAGAGACTGAAGTGGTATGGGTCAAGCCACAAGAAGGTGGCGGCCAGAAACTTGGACTTACAATCCTTAAAATGAAGTAGAGATTCCAACCCATGAAAAAGGCGGCCATCAGGCCGCCTTTTCAGTTTGTGCAGGACAGTCGAGCTTAGAAGTCGTCTTCGACCTTGCCGTCCTTGACCTTGAATTCGCGATTCTGCAGGTAGGCATTGCGAATGAAGGTGTATTTGTCACCGCGAATCAGCTTGTCCGCCGAGAGCAGGCTGGCACGGGTATCGACGATATCCACACCCATGGTGATGTTGCGCGCGGGGATGTCATTCATGTAGCGGTAGGGTTCGGTGTAGCTGTCGACATACTTGGCCGGCGCATCACGCAGGGTGCTTGGCCCCAGCAACGGCAGCATCACGTAGGGACCGCTGCCCACGCCCCAATGACCGAGGGTCTGGCCAAAGTCTTCGTCATTGCGCTGCAGGCCCATCTTGGTGCCGACATCAAAAAAGCCGGCCAGGCCCAGGGTGGTGTTCATCAACAGTCGCGCAGTGTCGACACCGGCAGCACCAGGTTTGGCCTGGAGAATGTCATTGGCGAGGTTGCCGACATCACCGATGTTGCGAAACATGTTGTGGATGCCATCTTCCAGAAACTGCGGAGTGACCGCCTGGTAGCCTTGCGCCAGAGGCTTCAGGGCATAAGTATCCAGCGTATCGTTGAAGATGAAGATGGGACGGTTGATGCTTTCCCATGGATCATCTTCGGCCGCCTGGGCAACCAGGGGAGCCAGCGTCACACCGGCACTCATACATAGTGGAACTAGATAACGGCTCCAGCGCATAGCAGGAAACTCCTTCGATTGTTCTCTCGTGGGGCTATGCCCTGAGGATAAGTTCAGGAGTATAAAGCGGATATGGCGGTTTAGGCAGTATCACCGCAAACCGACTTCAGTCAGGGTTCAGCCAACCCTGCTGCCATTCACCATACTGTCACCTGCATGTCATCTTCTGCCGCTAGCCTCCAAGGGTATTTCAAGGACGCTGACATGCCCCACGCCGACGCTTCAGTGCAACCCGCCCGCCCATTGACTGCCGTGCTCTTCGGCCTCAGTGGCTGCCTGGTGGATTTCGGCGCGCGGATGCGCCAGCAAGCCACGGACAAACCTGACCCGGAACAAGCACAAGCCACACCTGGTGCGCTGGAAACGCTGCGGCGCCTGCACCAGCAAGGCATCCCCTGCGCCTGGCTGGAGCAACTGCTACCCGCCAGCAGCCGCCAATTGGCTGCCGCCCTGCCGGACTGGATCAAGCCTGCGCCTCACTCCCCTGCCCCCTGGCCCGCCCCCGATGCCTGCTGGCAGGCGCTGATGGCGCTCAATGTCAAAGGCATCGATGGCTGTGTCCTGGTCAGCGGCGAGCCTCAACTGCTGCAGTCGGGCCTCAATGCCGGCCTCTGGACCATTGGCCTGGCCTCTTGCGGCTCCCTGTGCGGCATGACCCCCAGCGAATGGCAAGCCCTGAGCCAGCAGGAACGGGAATTCAAGCGTGGCAAGGCCACGGTGCAGCTCTTCGGCCTGGGGGTGCATTCAGTCATCGACCATCTGGGGGAGCTGAACACCTGCCTGGCAGACATCGAACTGCGCCGGCTCAAGGGTGAAAAACCCTGACATAAGCCTGTTGATCAGGATCATGCACAGCGCCTGGGAGTGGATTACTCTAAGCCGTGGGCATGGACCTTTGACTCGACAGCGCGGTCCATCCCTGTGCCTATCAATAAAGGGAGAACGCCATGCCTGCCCGCGAACTGCAAGAACAACTCGACACCCTGCGCGAGCAATTGGAACAGAACCCACCGCTTTCCGAAGCCGAGCGCAACAATCTGCAAGAACTGATGCAGCAGATCGAACTGCAACTCAAACTGGAGACCGGCACCCAGGACGCCAGCCTCGCCGACGGCGTCAACCTGGCTGTGGAACGCTTCGAACTGGAGCACCCGGCCATTGCCGGAACCCTGCGCAATATCGTCCAGACCCTGGGCAACATCGGCATCTGAGCAACGCCCGGTAGCCAACCCCACATAGCAAAAGCCCCGCTCTCGGAGCGGGGCTTTGCTTTTACTGGCGTACCAATCGGTGATTGGCGAAATCCGCGGTTTCGGTACTGCGGTAAGGGTTGATATCCAGCCCACCGCGGCGCACATAACGCGCATACACGGTGAGGCTCTCCGGCTTGAGCAAGCGTTGCAGGTCAAGAAAGATCCGCTCCACGCACTGCTCGTGAAAGTCCGAATGCTGACGGAAGCTCACCAGATAGGCCAGCAGGCTGGCGTGATCCAGAGCCGCGCCCCGGTATTGCACCACCACGCTGCCCCAGTCCGGCTGGCTGGTTACCGGGCAATTGGACTTGAGCAGATGACTGTGCACGCTCTCCTCCACCACGCGCGAGGCATCGCAGCGCAGCAGTTCGGGGCGTGGGTGCTCATAGCTGTCGACACTGATATCCAGATCATCGATGCATACCCCAGGCAACGCCACCACGCCTTCGGCCTCGACCTCTTGCAAGCTGCGGATCCGCACGCCTACCGGCTTGCCGGCAGCGGCCGACAGATCAGTGCGCAAGGTGGCCTCAAGGGTCGCCCGATCAACGAACGGCGTCTGGTTCAGCGAGTTGAGGTACAGCTTGAACGACTTGGATTCGATGATGTTCGGCGAATCGGCAGGAATGCTGAACTCACCGATAGCCACCACCGGCTTGCCCGACGGCAGCAGCCAGGACAACTCGAAGCAGTTCCAGTAGTCCACGCCCTTATAAGGAAGGGTATTGGCACTCAAGCCCAGCTCGGCCCATTTTGCCGCCCGGGGAATCGGGAACAGCAAGGACGGGGTGTAAGTGGAGATGTATTCACTGGACTTGCCCAGCGGCGAATGTTCGGCTGCGGGATGCATGGCGGAAACCTGACTGAAGAATCAGCGGATTCTATCAGCCTTTGCTCCCGCCTTTGAGCCCCGGATGCCTATGGGGTGACCGTCAGCTTGCCCACCATCCCGGCCTGGTAGTGCCCGGGAATGTTGCAGGCGAACTCCAGGTTGCCACTCTTGCTGAAGGTCCAGGTCAGTTCCGCCTGCTTGCCCGGCTCCACCAGCACGCTGTTGGGATCGTCATGCTGCATGCCATGGTCCATGCCTGCCATTGAGCCGTGGCCCATGGTTCCATGATCCATGGCCTTCATGCCGGTCGGGGTGAGCATGCCGCTCTGCTGCATCTTGAGCATTTCCTGTTGGTGTTCGGCATGCATGGCCGCGTTGCCCAGATTGAACTCATGCAGCAACTGCCCCTTGTTGATCAGCACGAATCGCACCGTCTCGCCGGCCTTGATCTCCAGGGCCTTGGGATTGAACGACATGTCCCCCATCACCACCTCGACACTGCGAGTGGCCTTGGCCGCAGGCGCCGGCTGGCCAAAATCGTAGGACCCGGCCGGCGACGCCCAGAGCGGCGCGCTCAACAGCATCAGGCAGCCCCCCAGGATCGACCGGCTTCGCCACAACAGGTTTTGCATACTCATCATCAGACTCCAACAAGATCGGGATTCAGCCTGTGGCACACTCTAGAGCCCTGCCGCTGCCAGCCAGCTGACATGCAGATTACAACTTTGTCAGCTTGCACTGCCCTGGCCCGCTGCACGGTATAAAGCCCGGGTTCCAACCGCCACGAGTCCCACCATGAAACTGCTGATCGTCGAAGACCAACCCAAAACCGGCCACTACCTGCGCCAGGGCCTGAGCGAGGCCGGCTTCAACGCCGAACTGGTGGCCGACGGCAGCACCGGCCAACATCTGGCCCTGACCGGCGACTACGCTCTGCTGATTCTCGACGTGATGCTCCCGGGTCGCGACGGCTGGCAGATCCTCCAGGCGGTGCGCAGCGCCGGGCTAGAAGTGCCGGTACTGTTCCTCACCGCCCGGGATGCCGTGCAAGACCGGGTGCACGGCCTGGAACTGGGGGCCGACGACTACCTGGTCAAGCCTTTTGCCTTCTCGGAACTGCTGGCCCGGGTCCGCAGCCTGCTGCGCCGGGGCAGCGCCGTGGCCCAGGAAACCAGCCTGCAACTGGCAGACCTGCGCCTGGACCTGATCCGCCGCCGAGTAGAACGCGGCAGCCAGCGCATCGACCTGACCGCCAAGGAGTTCGCCCTGCTGGAAATGCTCCTGCGGCGCCAGGGTGAAGTCCTGCCCAAGTCGCTGATTGCCTCCCAGGTCTGGGACATGAATTTCGACAGCGATACCAACGTCATCGAAGTAGCCATCCGCCGCCTGCGCCTGAAGATCGACGACGATTTCCCGAACAAACTGATCCATACCGTGCGCGGCATGGGCTACGTGCTCGAAGAGCGCCAGGCCTGATGCGCCGCCTGTCCCTGAGCGGGCGCCTGGCGCTGCTGTTCGCCGCCTGCACCGCAGTGGTCTCATTGTTGGCGGGTGTGTTGTTCAGCCGCGCCAGCGAAGCCCACTTCATCGAACTGGATCAGCAACTGCTGGACGGCAAGCTGCTGGCCCTGCGCAGCGCCTTGCAGGATGTCAACGAGGCCGGGGACTTCCCCCCGCGCCAGGCCAGGCTGCAGGACGAACTGAGCCACCAGCCGGACCTGCAACTACGAGTCGGCGACGCCCATGGCCAGCTCTGGTTCGACAGCGCCCCCGGCCTGCCCGCCTCTCTGCCTGGCGGTGCCGGCCTGCGTAGCCTGGAGCAGGCCGGCACCGCCTACCGGCTCTACACAGCAGCGCTGAACCCCGGCCAGGCGGCCTCGCCGCAGTTGACCCTGATCCTGGACATCACCCATCACCAGCACTTTCTGCAGCGCATGCAACACCTGATCTGGCTCACCGTGGGCCTCTCGGCCCTGGCCACTGCCCTGCTCGGCGCCTGGGCCGCCCGCAGTGGCCTGCGCCCGTTGCGGCGCATGGGCGCGGTGGCCGCCGGGGTCTCGGCCAGTTCCCTGACCCAACGCCTGCCCCAGGAACAAATGCCCGCCGAGCTGGCGGAACTGGCCAGCAGCTTCAACGCCATGCTGGGCCGCCTCGAAGAGTCGTTTCAGCGCCTCTCGGCATTTTCCGCCGACATCGCCCACGAACTGCGCACCCCTTTGTCGAACCTGCTGACCCACACCCAGGTCACCCTGACCCGCCCCCGGCCGCTGGAGGACTATCGCGAAGCCCTGCACAGCAACCTGGAAGAGCTGCAATGGATGGCGCAACTGGTCAACGACATGCTGTACCTGGCCAAGGCCGACCATGGCTTGCTCACACCCAGGCGCGAAGCGCTGGAGCTGGCCCAGGAAACCGACATGCTGCTGGAGTTCTATGGCCCCCTGGCCGAAGACGCACAGATCGAACTGACCCGTGAAGGCCAGGCCGGCTTTGCCGGAGACCGCAGCATGCTGCGCCGGGCGTTGTCCAACCTGCTGGACAATGCCCTGCGCTTCACGCCGGCCGGGGGCGCGGTCAAGGTGCGCATCAACGAAAGTGCCGAGCACCTGAGCCTGAGCATCGAGAATACCGGTGAAGGGATCGCCAAGGATGTACTACCGCGCCTGTTCGACCGCTTCTACCGGGCCGATCCGGCACGGCGCGAAGGCAGCAGTGAACATGCGGGGTTGGGGCTGGCGATCACTCAGTCGATCATTCGTGCCCACGGCGGGCAGATCCGATGTGAATCGGCGGCGGGCTGGACCCGTTTCGTGATCGAATTGCCAAGGCAGGATTGAGGGACTGGTCGCCGGCCAGCCGGCTCCTGCACCAATCGGACAGGAGCCGGCGGCCGGCGAAGGCAGGTCTCAGGAGTAGCGCAAAGCGTGTGCCGGCTCGACCTTGGACGCGCGCCAGGCTGGATACACGGTCGCCAGGAAGCTCAGAACGAACCCGGCACCACAGATCAGCAGCACGTCGCCACCCTGCAGTTCAGAAGGCAGGTTACTGACGAAATACACATCGGAGCTGAAGATCTGCTGGCCGCTGACTCTTTCCAGCCAGCCCACCAGCTCACTCACGTTCAGTGCCGCGATTACCCCCAGCACCCCGCCAATCAGGGTGCCAACGATACCGATCACCGTACCCTGGACCATGAAGATCGCCATGATCTGCCGCGGCGTGGCGCCAATGGTGCGCAGGATCGCGATATCCGCCCCCTTGTCATTCACCACCATGATCAAGGTGGCGATGATGTTGAATGCCGCCACCGCCACGATCATCAGCAGCAACAGGCCGATCATGGTCTTTTCCATCTTCATGGCGCTGAACAGGCTGCCCTGGGTGTGGGTCCAGTCATCGGCACGGAAGTCCGCCCCCAGGCCCTTGGCGATATCCGCCGAGACCTTTGGCGCGGCATACAGGTCCTTGACCGCCAGGCGCACGCTCTGCACCTGGTTCGGCTGCCAGTGCTGCATTTCCGCGGCATCGGCCACATGGATCAGGCCCATGGAGCCATCCAGCTCGGCCCCCACCTTGAATACCCCAACCACGTTGAGGCGTTGCATGCGCGGGGTGATCCCCCCCGGTGCAGTGCTCACTTCAGGCACGATCAGGGTCAGCTTGTCGCCGACGTTCAGGCGAAAGCGTCGGGCCGTGATCTCGCCGATCACCACGCCGAACTCGCCAGGCTTCAGGTCTTGCAGGCTGCCCTGGACAATGTGCTGGGCAACGATGGACACCTTGCCTTCCTGGGCCGGATCGATGCCGCTGATCTGGATCGGCTGCATTGCCCCCTTGTAGGAGAGCATGCCCTCCATCTCGGTGAAGGGCACCGCGGCAGTGACTTCCGGATTTTTCAGGGCCGCCGCGGCCACCGGCTGCCAGTCATCGATGGGCTTGACCCCAACGATAGTGGCGTGGGGCACCATGCCGAGGATGCGCGAGCTCATTTCCCGCTGGAAGCCGTTCATCACCGACAGCACCACGATCATCGCCAGCACACCCAGGGCGAGGCCGATCATCGAGGTCATGGAGATGAACGAGACAAAACGATTGCGCCGCTTGGCGCGGGTGTAGCGCGTGCCGATAAAGATCGATAAAGGTCTGAACATGGGCAAGGCACCCTGGAAAGATTAATGACCCGGCATCGACAGCCCAGCCGCCGACGCCGTGTGCGGCCGCATCAGATGGCGACCAGGTGACCTTCTTGCAGGTGCAGTACGCGGTCCATCTGCCTGGCCAGGTTCATGTCGTGGGTCACCACCAGGAAGGCGGTGCGCATCGAGGTACTGAGCTCCAGCATCAGGTCTTGAATTCCCTGGGCCGTGTGCGAGTCGAGGTTGCCGGTGGGCTCATCGAGCATCACCAGCCCCGGCTTGTTCACCAGGGCCCGGGCGATGGCCACCCGCTGGCGCTCGCCGCCGGACAGCTCCGCCGGCTTGTGCTCCAGGCGATGACCAAGGCCGACTCGCTCCAGCAGCGCGGTGGCACGCTGACGGGCTTCGGGGATCGGTGTACGGCCGATCAGCAGCGGCATGCAGACGTTCTCCAGCGCGGTGAACTCCGGCAGCAGGTGGTGGAACTGGTAGACGAAGCCCAGGGCGCGGTTGCGCAACTGGCCGCGGGCCTTCTCGCCCAGCGCCGAAAGCTCCTCGCCCGCCAGCCAGACGCTGCCCTTGGACGGCGTATCCAGGCCGCCCAGCAGGTTGAGCAAGGTACTCTTGCCCGAGCCGGAAGTACCGACGATGGCCACCCGCTCACCCGGGTGCAGCTCCAGTTGCAGGCCGGACAGGACCACTACCGATTCCGGGCCTTCCTCATAGGACTTGCCCAGGTCGCGGCAGCTCAGGATTGCTTTTTCACTCATGCCCAACTCACTCATAACGTAGCGCCTCCGCAGGCTGGGTGCGCGCCGCACGCCAGGCTGGATACAGGGTGGCGAGGAAACTCAGGACCAATGCCGCGCCGCAGACCATCAACACATCCTCGGCCATCAGTTGCGACGGCAGGTAGTCGATGAAATACACGTCGGCATTCAGGAATTTGTGGCCGATCAGGCCTTCAAGGGCGGAAATCGCGGCACTCACGTTCAGCGCCGCCAGCATCCCCAGCACAGCACCGATCAAGGTGCCGACCACGCCGATCACCGTGCCCTGGACCATGAAGATCGCCATGATGGTTCCCGGCGTCGCCCCCAGGGTACGGAGGATGGCGATATCGCCCTTCTTGTCGTTCACCACCATTACCAGGGTCGAGATGATGTTGAACGCGGCCACCGCGACGATCAGCAGCAACAACAGGCCGATCATGGCTTTTTCCATGCGGATGGCCTGGTACAGGTTGCCGTGGGTACGGGTCCAGTCGCGGGCGTAATAGTGGTTCTCACCCAACTGCTGGGCGATTTCCCAGGCAGTGCGCGGGGCCTGGAACAGGTCGTCGAACTTCAGCCGCAGGCCCTGCACCTGATCCGCCTTCCAGCGGTGCAAGCGACCCAGGTCCTGGAGGTTGGTCAGGCCCAGGTAGCCATCGATCTCGCCGGCGCCGACATGGAAGATGCCCACCACGGTAAAACGCTTCATCCGTGGGAACATCCCGGCCGGGGTCACCGTGACTTCCGGAGCGACGAAGGTCAGCTTGTCTCCCAGGCCGACACCCAGCTTGGTTGCCGCCTTGTCGCCAATGACAATGCCGAAGCTACCGGGCGCCAGCGCGTCCAACTGCCCCTGCTGCATGAAGTGGTCGATGATCGACACCTGCCGCTCCTGCTCAGGGTCGATGGCATTGAGCAGCACCTTCTGCACCTGGCCGTTGTTGGTCAACAGGCCCTGCATCTGGGTGAACGGTGCCACCGCCAGCACTTTGGGGTTCTGCCGGACCTTGTCGGCCAGGCTTTGCCAGTCGCTGATGGGTTCGCCGGATTCGATGGTGGCGTGGGGCACCATGCCCAGCACGCGGGTGCGCATCTCATGATCGAAGCCGTTCATCACCGACAGCACCACGATCATCACGATCACGCCAAGGGCGAGTCCGATCATCGAAGTCAGGGAAATGAATGACACAAAATGATTGCGACGCTTTGCACGGGTGTAACGCGTGCCGATAAAAGCAAACAGAGGTCTGAACATGTCGGGGCTTGTGCAGAGGAAAAGAAGACGTCCTTGTGGCGGGGCCTGGTAAGCAGCTTTACACTCAGACCACTGCCTCTACCATGGGTTCGCCATGTCGACATTAGATGAAGAAGATCGCCGCGAATACTACCGTATCGAGGACACGATCGCACTGGAAATTAGCCCCTTGTCCGCCCACGACGCGGCGAGCAAGGAAGTGTTGCAGGATGAGTCTCCACTGTTCAATCTGCTCAGTGAACTGCACCTGAGCGAATTCGAATCCCAGCACCTGCTGCGCCAGGTCAGCGAGCGCGATCGCACCCTGGCCAGCTACCTCAAGGCCATGAACAAACGCATCGACCTGCTCAGCCAGGTGGTGGCGCAAACAGTGTTCGGCAAGTTCGGCGAGCCGCAGCGGGTCATTCTGTCCGAGGGCGGCATCGAATTCAGCCATCACCAGTGCTACCCAACCGGCAGCCATCTGGCGGTGAAGCTGTTGCTGATGCCGCAGGCCCTGGGCCTGCTGCTGCGGGCCAAGGTCACCCACTGCGAACCCCAGAGCTTTGGCACCTTCGAGATCGGTACCGAGTTCGAAGCATTGACCGATGCCCAACGCCAGTTGCTGGCGCGCTATATCCTGCAGAAACAGGCCCAGCAACGCCGCCAGGCCCGGGAGCAGAGCGACCCCGCCGCCGGCTGAGCAGTACGCCCGACCCTCTCTTAAGGAACAACATCCGTGAAGGAGCAATTGTGACCCTGATCTATGGCCATCGCGGCGCTAAAGGCGAAGCACCGGAAAATACCCTGACCAGCTTTCAGGAGTGCCTCAAGCACGGCGTGCGCCGTTGCGAGCTCGACTTGCACCTGTCCATGGACGGCGAGTTGATGGTGATCCACGACCCGACCCTCAAGCGCACCACAGACCGGCGCGGCAAAGTGGTGGAGCATTCCGCCGCCGAGCTGGTGACCTACGACGCACGCAAGGGCGGCCCGGGCTGGGTCAGCCCCTGCCCCATTCCGCGCCTGGAAGAGCTGTTCGAGAAATGCGACTTCGAACACTGGCAGTTGGAAGTCAAGAGCGCCTCGCGCACCCGCGCCGCCACCACGGTGCTGGCCATCCGGGAAATGGCCCAGCGCTTCGGCCTGCTGGACAAGGTCACCGTGACCTCAAGTTCTCGGGAAGTATTGAAGGCCGCCGTGGAACTGACCCCGGACCTGTCTCGCGGGCTGGTCGCCGAATACGCCTGGCTCGACCCATTGAAGGTCGCCCAGAGCTATGGCTGCGAGATTCTGGCGTTGAACTGGACGCTGTGCACCCCAGAGCGCCTGCAACGGGCGCAGCGTCAGGGTTTGCATGTGTCGGTTTGGACGGTCAACGAGCCCGCGCTGATGCGCAGGCTCGCCGACTTCGGCGTAGATAGCCTGATTACAGACTTTCCCGGTTTGGCCAGCGCCACCCTCGAGAATCGCTGAAATCGGTCTCCCCGGCCGGCTCAGGCCACCGGCCGGAGCCGCTCAAAAAAGCCGGTTGAGGCCATCGTATGCCGCTACCCGATAGGCTTCGGCCATGGTCGGGTAGTTGAAGGTGGTGTTGACGAAGTACTTCAGGGTGTTGAGCTCGCCCGGCTGGCTCATGATCGCCTGGCCGATGTGCACGATCTCCGAAGCCTGGTAGCCGAAGCAATGGACGCCGAGGACTTCCAGGGTTTCCCGGTGGAACAGGATCTTCAACATGCCCTGAGGCTCGCCGGCGATCTGCGCACGGGCCATGCCCTTGAAGAACGCCTTGCCCACCTCGTAAGGCACCTTGGCCTGGGTCAGTTCCTGCTCGTTCTTGCCGATGGAACTGATCTCGGGAATGGTGTAGATCCCGGTCGGCACGTCGTTGACGAAGCGCCAGCTGCCATTGTCGACAATGCTGCCGGCCGCGGAACGACCCTGGTCATGGGCGGCACTGGCCAGGCTCGGCCAGCCGATCACGTCACCGGCCCCGTAGATGTTCGGCACGCAGGTGCGGTAGTTCTCGTCGACTTCGATCTGGCCGCGGCTGTTGACCTTGACCCCGATGTTCTCCATACCCAGCTTGTCGGTATTGCCGGTACGGCCGTTGCACCACAGCAAGGCGTCGGCCTTGATCTTCTTGCCGGACTTGAGGTGCAGGATCACGCCGTTGTCCACACCTTCAACGCGGTCGTACTCCTCGTTGTGGCGCACGGTGATGTTGTTGTTGCTGAAGTGGTAGCTCAGGGCCTGGGAGATTTCCGAATCCAGGAAGCTCAGCAACTGGCCGCGGTTGTCCACCAGTTCCACCAGAACCCCCAGGCCACTGAAGATCGAGGCGTATTCGCAACCGATGACCCCCGCGCCGTAGACGATGAGTTTGCGCGGGGTGTGGCCGAGGCTGAGGATGGTGTCGCTATCGTAGATACGCGGGTGGCTGAAATCGATATCCGCGGGGCGATAGGGGCGCGAGCCGGTGGCGATGATGATGTGCTTGGCTACCAGCTTTTCCACCACGCCGTTGGCGCAGACCACTTCCACGGTCTGCTCGTCGGCGAAGCTGCCAGTGCCGAAGAACACATCGACCCGGTTGCGGGCGTAGTAGCCGGTACGCGAGGCCACTTGCTTGGAGATGACCTTCTCGGCGCTCTTGAGCACGTCCGGGAAGGAGAACCAGCGCGGCTCGCCAATGGCCCGGAACATCGGGTTGGTGTTGAACTGCATGATCTGCCGGACCGAGTGACGCAGGGCCTTGGACGGGATGGTACCCAGGTGGGTGCAGTTGCCGCCGACCTGGCGACGGCTATCGACCATCGCCACTTTGCGTCCTGCTTTTGCGGCGTTCATCGCCGCACCTTCTCCAGCGGGGCCTGAGCCCAGCACCACTACGTCGTAGTTGTAGACAGCCATGCGTACTCCTCAGAACAGGCCGAGACACCCTTCTGGCGTCTCCGGCTAAATCATGCCGCGGCCAGCGGCATGAAGGATCAATTTGGCTCGGTTACGAACCCGGGCACAGTCTATAGAAGCGTCAACGCCGCGCACATTAACCCTTGGTCGCGTCGTAGGCTACTTTTGCCTGCACTACAGGCTGCGCAACAGCGCACCAGGTTATTGTTTTTGCCCGGCCAGCAGCGCATCGAAAGCCGGGTTGCTGCGTGTGACGAAACCTGTAGCGCTGCGCATCACAAAAAAACCGGCGATGCCGTGTTTTTCCGCGTAATCCCAGCCCGCCTCCGGGCCGAGTATCAGCAACAGCGTCGACAAGCCATCGGCCATCAACGCCGAAGGATGAATCACCGTTACCGAGGCCAACGGGTGGGCGATGGGCTGGCCGAGCCGGGCATCGAAGGTATGGGAGTAACGCTGGCCGTCCTGCTCGAAATAATTACGGTAGTCGCCAGAAGTGGAAACGCCAAAACCATCCAGGGCAATCACCCGCTGGGCTACCTGCTGGTCATCACGCGGCTCTTCCAGGGCTATCCGCCATGGTGAGCCGTCGGGCTTGCGACCCACGGCCTTGAGCTCACCGGTGGCTTCGGCAAGGAAGCTGTCGATCCCCAATTGCGTGAGCCGGGCAGCGATGCGGTCCACCGCATAGCCGGCGGCGATGCTGTTGAAATCCACCTCCACCGGCGCGTCCTTGCACAGCTCCTGCCCTTCGATACGCAGGTGAGCGTGCCCTACCCGCTGCCGCACCTCAGCCAGGGCTGACGCGCTGGGCACCTTTTCCTCGCGCCCCTGAGGGCCAAAACCCCAGAGATCCAGCAGCGGTTCCACCGTCAGGTCGAAGGCGCCATCGCTGTCCCGGGACAACTGCTCACCCACCCGCACCAGCTGCAACACCGGCTCCGGCATCGGCTGGCAGCTATCGGCGGGCAAGGCGTTGAAACGCTCGATGTCCGAATCACTGCGATAGGTGGACATCTGCCGGTCGACCTCGGCCAGAATCCCCTCGACCTCAGCCTGCACCAGGGACGCCGCCGGACCATCGGCGTGACGCACATACTGCACCGACCAGGTGCTGCCCATGGTCGGTCCGGACAGGCTTTCCAGACGCTCGCCACCACAACCGGCCAACAGCACCAGCGCAGCGTACAAAATGCTCCATCGCAATCGTTGCTTACCCGACAAGGTGTTCCTCCCGATCAACCGCCCTGCTGGGCCCAGCTGGCAGTGCAAATGGCCATTATGCGACAGACGGAGGCCTACCGTCCGGCCTCCCCCCTCCTTGGCTGCGGGCAAGGCCTTGATCTAGAGCCGCCCCGCCACCCCAAGAGTTTTTGTTGCCGGATGGCCTTCATACACATATCGTTACAAAACTGTTCAGCGTGCAGCCTCGAGCCCCGACTTTGCAGTAAGGGACGCATAACGACCAGGGATTGCTAACAAGACAGCCAAAGTGAGTGAAAAAAATGTCCACGACCACGGGCAAAGGCAAGGCGATCTTTCGCGTTGTCAGCGGCAACTTTCTCGAGATGTTCGACTTCATGGTCTACGGCTTCTACGCCACGGCGATTGCCAAGACCTTCTTCCCTGCCGACAGCGCCTTCGCCTCGTTGATGCTGTCCCTGGCGACCTTCGGCGCCGGCTTCCTGATGCGTCCCCTGGGAGCGATTTTCCTCGGTGCCTATATTGACCGTCACGGCCGTCGCCAAGGCCTGATCATTACCCTGGCACTGATGGCAGCGGGCACGGTGTTGATTGCCTGTGTGCCGGGCTACGCCACCCTTGGCGTCGCCGCGCCCTTGCTGGTACTGCTGGGCCGCCTGCTGCAGGGCTTTTCCGCCGGCGTCGAACTGGGCGGGGTGTCGGTGTACCTGGCCGAAATCTCCACGCCGGGCCGCAAGGGCTTCTTCGTCAGTTGGCAATCGGCCAGCCAACAGGCCGCGGTGGTTTTCGCCGGCCTGCTGGGCGTGGGCCTGAACCACTGGCTGAGCCCCGAGCAAATGGGCGACTGGGGCTGGCGCGTGCCGTTCCTGGTGGGCTGCATGATTGTTCCGGCGATCTTCATGATCCGTCGCTCCCTGGAAGAAACCCCGGAATTCCAGGCCCGCAAGCATCGCCCTTCGCTGCAGGAAATCGTCCGCTCCATCGGCCAGAACTTCGGCATCGTCATCGCCGGCATGGCACTGGTGGTCATGACCACCGTGTCCTTCTACCTGATCACTGCCTACACCCCGACCTTCGGCAAGGCCGAACTGCACCTGTCGGACTTCGACGCCCTGCTGGTGACCGTGTGCATCGGTCTGTCGAACTTCTTCTGGCTGCCGGTGATGGGTTCGCTGTCGGACAAGATCGGCCGCAAGCCGCTGCTGCTGGGCGCCACCATTCTGGCGATCTTCACGGCTTATCCGGCATTGTCCTGGCTGGTGGCCAACCCCAGCTTCAGCCACCTGCTGATCGTCGAGCTGTGGCTGTCCTTCCTCTATGGCTCGTATAACGGCGCGATGGTAGTGGCCCTGACCGAAATCATGCCGGTGGAAGTACGCACCACGGGCTTCTCCCTGGCCTACAGCCTGGCGACTGCCACCTTCGGCGGCTTTACCCCGGCGGCCTGTACCTACCTGATCCACGTCCTGGGCAATCAGGCAGCTCCAGGCATCTGGCTCAGTGGCGCGGCGGTGCTGGGGCTGATCGCCACCCTGGTGCTGTTCCGCGGCAATCGCCACGAACTGCGTACCGCGCAAGCGGCAACAGCGCGCGGCGCCTGAGACAAAAGCTTCGCTGGCAAGCCAGCTCCTACGGGATTGCGCCGACTTGGCTTGCCGGCGCAAGCCACAAACAAAAACGCCCCGACAAGTCGGGGCGTTTTCATTTCAGCAGGCGCTTAGCGTGGGAACGCTGGCGGGTTGACCCCGGCCATGTCTTCCATCACGCGCACTACCTGGCAGCTGTAACCGAACTCGTTGTCGTACCAGACGTACAGAACAACGCGGTTGTCCTGGACGATGGTCGCTTCAGCGTCGACCACACCGGCGTGACGCGAGCCCACGAAGTCGGTGGACACCACTTCCTGCGAGTTGACGAAGTCGATCTGCTTGTGCAGGTCGGAGTGCAGCGCCATGTAGCGCAGGTACTCGTTCATCTCTTCACGGGTGGCGGCTTTCTCGAGATTCAGGTTGAGAATGGCCATCGACACGTTTGGCGTCGGAACGCGGATCGCGTTACCGGTCAGCTTGCCGGCCAGCTCAGGCAGGGCCTTAGCAGCAGCAGTAGCAGCACCGGTCTCGGTGATCACCATGTTCAGCGCGGCGCTACGGCCACGGCGATCACCCTTGTGGAAGTTGTCGATCAGGTTCTGGTCGTTGGTGTACGAGTGAACGGTTTCGACGTGACCGTTGATGATGCCGAACTTGTCATTCACAGCCTTCAGCACCGGCACGATGGCGTTGGTGGTGCAGGAAGCGGCGGACACGATCTTGTCTTCAGCGGTGATTTCGCTGTGGTTGATACCGTGAACGATGTTCTTCAGCTTGCCTTTGCCTGGCGCGGTCAGCACCACGCGATCGATACCCGGGCAGGCCAGGTGCTGGCCCAGACCATCGGCGTCACGCCATACACCGGTGTTGTCCACCAGCAGCGCGTTCTTGATCCCGTACTGGGTGTAGTCCACCTCGGTCGGGTTCTTCGCGTAGATCACCTGGATCAGGTTGCCGTTGGCGGTGATGGTGTTGTTTTCTTCGTCGATGGTGATGGTGCCGTTGAACGAACCGTGCACCGAGTCGCGACGCAGCAGGCTGGCGCGCTTGGTCAGGTCGTTTTCGGCGCCTTTGCGCACCACGATGGCGCGCAGACGCAGGCCGTCGCCGCCACCGGTTTTCTCGATCAGGATGCGCGCCAGCAGACGGCCGATACGACCGAAGCCGTACAGCACCACGTCAGTGCCTTTACGGGCCGAAGCATTTTGCTGGCCCACGACATCAGCCAGTTCTTCGCGAACGAACTGCTCAGCCGTGCGGCCGTTGCCTTCGTTGCGGAATTTGAACGCCAACTTGCCCAGATCTACCGAAGCCGCGCCGAGCTTGAGCTCGCTCATGGCTTTAAGCAGAGGGAATGTTTCGTGGACGGAGAGTTCGCTGTCGTCGGAGGAGCGATGGCGAGCAAAGCGGTGAGCCTTGAGAATCGCGATGACAGACTGGTTGATCAGGCTGCGGCCATAGATCGAGCTCACCACGTTGTTATTGCGGTAGAGCTGACCGATAAGCGGAATCATCGCTTCTGCGAGTGCTTCACGGTCGATCCATTCACCAAGACACTGGTCGGGCTTCTGAGTCACGGGAACCTTCCACATGTAGGGGCAGAAAAAAGGGGCTACATTATGCCGCCCCGTTCCTGTCGTAGCAATGCGCGCCTGTCGTGCGGAACGTAACAAAAAGCCCTTGCAAAAAAACACCACTGTGCTGGAGGCCAGTAAAACCGGGGCTTCCAGCAGCGTCAATTTTTTGGACATCACACCAGCCTGTCTGTAACCCTCCGTAACACCAGCCACAATCGGCACTACATTTCAGGTCAAAAAGCGCATTTTGTTGTCATAGCCACTACATTTGCCCCAACCAGCGTATTAGACGCATCAGCCACTGACAGTGGCTGCCCGGGGCCGTTACAATTACCGACTTTGTCGCAACGCTTGGAGCTTGACCGTCCGTGCCCGTCCTGCGTCTACCGCTACTCCCTGCCGCCGCCGGTAAACAGCATTGGGGCAACTTGCCCGGTGCCGCCCTGAGCCTGGCCATCGCCGAAGCCGCCAGCGCTGCCAAGCGCTTCACCCTCCTGCTGACAGCCGACAGCCAAAGCGCTGACCGGCTGGAACAGGAGCTGAGCTTCTTCGCCCCGGATCTGCCGGTGCTGCATTTTCCTGACTGGGAAACCCTGCCCTACGACCTGTTCTCGCCGCACCAGGACATCATTTCCCAGCGCATCGCCAGCCTCTATCGGCTGCCGGAGCTGGAGCATGGCGTGCTGGTGGTGCCGATCACTACTGCCCTGCACCGCCTGGCGCCCACCCAGTTCCTGCTGGGCAGCAGCCTGGTGCTGGACGTCGGCCAGAAGCTCGATGTGGAACAGATGCGCACGCGCCTGGAGGCGAGCGGCTATCGCTACGTGGACACCGTGTACGAGCATGGCGAATTCACCGTACGCGGCGCGCTGATCGACCTGTTTCCCATGGGCAGCAAGCTGCCTTATCGCATCGACCTGTTCGACGACGAAATCGAAACCCTGCGCACCTTCGATCCGGAGAACCAGCGCTCCATCGACAAGGTCGACTCGGTGCGCCTGCTGCCGGCCAAGGAGTTCCCGCTGCAGAAAGAAGCGGTGACCCGCTTCAAGGCGCGCTTTCGCGAACGCTTCGATGTGGACTTCCGCCGCTGCCCGATCTTCCAGGACCTGAGCAGCGGGATTACCCCGGCCGGTATCGAGTACTACCTGCCGCTGTTCTTCGAAGAGACTTCGACCCTGTTCGACTACCTGCCCCAGGACACCCAGGTGTTTTCCCTGCCGGGCATCGAACAGGCCGCGGAAAACTTCTGGAACGATGTACGCAACCGCTATGAAGAGCGCCGCGTCGATCCTTCGCGCCCGCTCCTGCCCCCGGGCGAACTGTTCCTGCCAGTGGAAGACTGCTTCGCCCGGCTGAAGAACTGGCCGCGCGTGGTGGCCAGCCAGCAGGACATCGAGACCGGTGTCGGCCGCAAACGCTTCCCGGCCCACGAGCTGCCCAACCTGGCCATCGAAGCCAAGGCCAACCAGCCGCTGGCAGCACTTTCGGGCTTTCTCGACGCGTTCCCCGGGCGAGTGCTGTTCACCGCCGAATCCGCCGGCCGCCGGGAAGTGCTGCTGGAGCTGCTGGAGCGCCTCAAGCTGCGGCCCAAGACCGTCGACAGCTGGCCGGACTTCGTCGCCAGCAAGGAACGCCTGGCAATCACCATCGCCCCCCTGGACGAAGGCCTGGTGCTGGACGACCCGGCCCTGGCCCTGGTGGCCGAAAGCCCGTTGTTCGGCCAACGGGTGATGCAGCGCAGGCGCCGGGAAAAGCGCGCCGATGCCAACAACGATGCGGTGATCAAGAACCTCACCGAGCTGCGCGAAGGCGCGCCGGTGGTGCACATCGACCATGGCGTCGGTCGCTACCTGGGCCTGGCGACCCTGGAAATCGACAACCAGGCCGCCGAGTTCCTGACCCTGGAATACGCCGAGGGCGCCAAGCTTTATGTGCCCGTGGCCAACCTGCACCTGATCGCCCGCTACACCGGCAGTGACGACGCCCTCGCGCCCCTGCATCGCCTGGGCTCGGAAGCCTGGCAGAAGGCCAAGCGCAAGGCCGCCGAACAGGTGCGCGATGTGGCCGCCGAGCTGCTGGACATCTATGCCCGCCGCGCCGCCCGCGAAGGCTATGCCTTCGCCGACCCCAAGGCCGACTACGCCACCTTCAGCGCCGGCTTCCCGTTCGAGGAAACCCCGGACCAGCAGAGCACCATCGAAGCGGTGCGCGAGGACATGCTCTCGGGCAAACCGATGGATCGCCTGGTGTGCGGCGACGTGGGCTTCGGCAAGACCGAAGTGGCCATGCGTGCTGCCTTCATCGCGGTCCACGGCGGCAAGCAGGTGGCGATCCTGGTGCCCACCACCCTGCTCGCCCAACAGCACTACAACAGCTTCCGCGATCGCTTCGCCGACTGGCCGGTGACCGTGGAAGTGATGAGCCGCTTCAAGTCGGCCAAGGAAGTGAACGCCGCAGTGGCCGACCTGGCCGAAGGCAAGATCGACATCGTCATCGGCACCCACAAGCTGTTGCAGGACGATGTGAAGATCAAGAACCTGGGGCTGGTGATCATCGACGAAGAACACCGCTTCGGCGTGCGCCAGAAAGAACAGCTCAAGGCCCTGCGCAGCGAAGTCGACATCCTCACCCTGACCGCCACGCCGATCCCCCGGACCCTGAACATGGCGGTCTCGGGCATGCGCGACCTGTCGATCATCGCCACCCCGCCGGCCCGGCGCCTGTCGGTGCGCACCTTCGTCATGGAGCAGAACAAGAGCACGGTCAAAGAAGCCCTGTTGCGCGAACTGCTGCGTGGCGGCCAGGTGTACTACCTGCACAACGACGTGAAGACCATCGAGAAATGCGCCGCCGACCTGGCCGAACTGGTGCCCGAGGCACGGATCGGCATCGGCCACGGGCAGATGCGCGAACGCGAACTCGAACAGGTGATGAGCGACTTCTACCACAAGCGCTTCAACGTGCTGATCGCCTCGACCATCATCGAGACCGGCATCGACGTACCCAGCGCCAACACCATCATCATCGAGCGCGCCGACAAGTTCGGCCTGGCCCAGCTGCACCAGTTGCGCGGCCGGGTCGGCCGTAGTCACCACCAAGCCTACGCATACCTCTTGACGCCACCGCGCCAGCAGATCACCCCGGACGCGGAAAAGCGCCTGGAAGCCATCGCCAACACCCAGGACCTGGGAGCCGGCTTCGTCCTAGCCACCAACGACCTGGAGATCCGTGGCGCTGGCGAACTGCTGGGCGACGGCCAGAGCGGGCAGATCCAGGCCGTGGGCTTCACCCTCTACATGGAAATGCTCGAACGTGCGGTGAAGGCCATCCGCAAGGGCGAACAACCGAACCTCGACCAGCCACTGGGAGGCGGCCCGGAAATCAACCTGCGCCTGCCGGCACTGATTCCCGAGGACTACCTGCCGGACGTGCACGCGCGCCTGATCCTCTACAAGCGCATCGCCTCGGCCACGGACGAAGACGGCCTCAAGGACCTGCAAGTGGAGATGATCGACCGCTTCGGCCTGCTACCGGAGCCGACCAAGAACCTGATCCGCCTGACACTGCTCAAACTCCAGGCCGAGCAACTGGGGATCAAGAAGGTCGACGGCGGCCCACAAGGCGGCCGCATCGAGTTCGCCGCAGATACACCGGTGGACCCATTGGCGCTGATCAAACTGATCCAGGGCCAGCCCAAACGCTACAAATTCGAAGGCGCAACCCTGTTCAAGTTCATGGTGCCGATGGAGCGCCCGGAAGAGCGCTTTAATACATTGGAGGCACTGTTTGAGCGCCTCACCCCGAAATCTGCTTGAAGGACGCCCCATGCGCCTGTTCCGCTCCCTGACCCTGCTCCTGGCCCTGGTCGCGCCAACGGCCTTTGCCGATGACCTGTACCAGGTGGAAATGATCCTCGTACGGCAGAACGCCGAACCGCTGATCGTCAGCCGTGCAGCCCCCGAAGACTGGGCCGCCGGCGCCCAACGGCTGAGCCCGGACAGCCTGCGCACCCCGGCCCTGGGCAGCATCGTGGAAAAGCTCGGCGCCAGCGGCAGCTACAGCGTGCTGTTGCACAAGGCCTGGCAACAGACCCTGGGGGAAACCCCGGTGAAGGTTGCCCTCAGCGATGGCCCGGAACAGTTCGGCCAGTTCCCCATCGAAGGCACCCTGAGCCTGAAGCTCGGGCGCTTCACCGATGTGGACGCGGACTTCTGGGTCAACCAGATCGACAGCAACGGCCTGGTCACCAGCAGCGAGCGCCTGAAACAGCAGAGCCATACCAAGAATGGCCAGCTCAACTACCTGGACAACGGCCACCTGGCACTGCTGATCAAGATCACCTCGCTGACCGCACCGGCCCCGCGCCCCGCTCCAACTGAAATACCGGACTGATCGAAGTCCCTATGACCCCGCCCCTGACCAAACCCCTGGCGCCCTCCTGGGTCAACCGCTTCAAGGAACAAGCCTTGGAGCGTGGCCGGCGCTACGCCCTGGAAAAACGCGTGCGCATCGCCACGGCCGCAGACAGCGCTATCACCGCCAGCTGCGAAGGCTCCGGCGGCACTGTGTACCGGCAGACCATCACCCTGCGCGAATCGAGCAAGGGCAACCTGCTGCTGATCGACGCCCACTGCACCTGCCCAGTACGCAGCAACTGCAAGCACATCGCTGCGGTGCTGCTACACGTGGAAGAAACCCTGGCCTACCCGGCGGCGGCCCAGGACGCCGAACTGCTGGCAAAGCTCTCAGCAGTCCTCGACAGCCGTCGCCCCGCCGCCCTGCCCCAGGTACTGCTGGAGGACGTGCGCCCGGTGCCTCGGCTGTGGCTGGCCAGCATCGAGTTCAGCGCCTTCGAACCGCGCAACGGCAAGATGCAGCGCTACATCCAACACCGCGCCGCGCTGTCGTTCAACTACAGAGGCGAATACGCCAGCGGGCAGAAAAACACCGATGTGATCATCCGCCAGGAACACCAGAGCCTGCGCATCAAGCGTCAGCCCGAGCTGGAACAGGGCTGGCGCGAGCAATTGCGAGGCCTGGGCTTCAAGATCGCCACCCGGCAGAGCAAGGCCCTGCCGGAAAGCGCCGGCGAGCTGTTCGAGATGGTCAACGACAGCGCCTGGCTAACCTTCACCCTCAACGAGCTGCCAAAGCTGCGCAGCCAGGGCTGGGAGCTGCAGATCGACGAAGGCTTCGGCTTCGACCTGACGGCGGTGGACGACTGGTACGCCAGTGTCGACGAAGCCCCCGGGCGCGACTGGTTCGACCTGGAGCTGGGAATCATCGTCAACGGCGAGCGCCTGAGCCTGCTGCCGATTTTGCTCAACCTGATGCGCTCGCACACCGAGATCCTCAACCCGGAACGCCTGGCCAAGCGCCGCGACGACGAACTGATCCTGGTGAACATTCCCAACCGGCCCAACTCCCTGCATGGCCCGCTGCAAGTGGCACTGCCCTATGGTCGCCTGAAGCCGGTACTGGCGACCCTGGGCGAGTTCTATCTGCAAGAACCCGGCGAAACCACCCTTCGCCTGAGCAGCGCCGACGCTACCCGGCTCAACCCGTTGCAGGAACTGCCACTGCTATGGGAAGGCGGCGAACATATTCGCACCTTCGCCCAGCGCCTGCGGGACATCCGCGACTACTCGGCGCCGGCGCCCCAGGGCCTGAACGCCACCCTGCGCCCCTATCAGCTCGAAGGCCTGAGCTGGATGCAGTCACTGCGCCAGCTGGAAGTGGGCGGCATCCTTGCCGACGACATGGGCCTGGGCAAGACCCTGCAAACCCTGGCGCACATACTCAGCGAGAAAAACGCCGGGCGCCTGGACCGCCCCTGCATGGTGGTAATGCCCACCAGCCTGATTCCCAACTGGCTGGACGAGGCCGCGCACTTCACCCCGCAGCTCAAGGTACTGGCGCTGTATGGCGCCGGGCGCAAGAAACACTTCGCCCAGTTGGGCGACTATGACTTGCTGCTGACCACCTATGCGCTACTGCCCAAGGACATCGAACTGCTGGCGGCCCAGCCCCTGCATGTGCTGGTCCTCGATGAGGCGCAGTACATCAAGAACCCGTCGAGCAAGGCCGCCCAGGCCGCTCGGGAACTCAATGCCCGGCAGCGCCTGTGCCTGTCCGGCACGCCACTGGAAAACCATCTGGGGGAGCTCTGGTCGCTGTTCCACTTCCTCTTGCCGGGCTGGCTCGGCGATGCCAAGAGCTTCAACCGTGACTACCGGGTACCGATTGAAAAGCACGCCAGCGAGGTGCGCCTGCAGCACCTCAACGGCCGGATCAAGCCCTTCCTGCTGCGCCGTACCAAGGAGCAGGTGGCCACCGAACTGCCGCCCAAGACCGAGATCATCCACTGGGTCGAGCTCAACGAGGCGCAGCGTGATGTCTACGAAACCATGCGCCTGGCCATGGACAAGAAAGTACGCGACGAAATCACCCGCAAAGGTGTGGCGCGCAGCCAGATCATCATTCTTGAAGCCTTGCTCAAACTGCGCCAGGTGTGTTGCGACTTGCGCCTGGTCAACGACTCGCCACCCACACGGGGCAGCTCCTCAGGCAAGCTCGACAGCCTGATGGAAATGCTTGAAGAACTGTTCGAAGAGGGCCGGCGGATTCTGCTGTTCTCGCAGTTCACCTCGATGCTGAGCCTGATCGAGGCCGAGCTGAAACGGCGCAACATCGCCTACGCCTTGCTCACCGGCCAGACCCGGGACCGGCGCACTCCGGTACGGGACTTCCAGAGCGGCAAGCTGCAGATTTTCCTGATCAGCCTCAAGGCCGGCGGTGTCGGCCTCAACCTGACCGAGGCCGATACGGTGATTCACTACGACCCGTGGTGGAACCCGGCCACCGAGAGCCAGGCTACCGACCGCGCCTATCGCATCGGCCAGGAAAAGCCCGTGTTCGTCTACAAGCTGATTGCCCGAGGTACGGTGGAAGAAAAGATCCAGCACCTGCAGCAGGAAAAATCGGACCTGGCGGCAGGTGTGCTTGATGGGCGCAAGGCCGGTGACTGGAAGCTGCAGAGCGAAGACATCGAAGCCTTGTTCGCCCCACTGCCAGACAACAAGGGCGGCCGCTGAAACCGGCCACGTGCGGGGGGCATCTCGAATTGCCCGGAGCCCCCCCCTTGCCAAGTCGTCAGTCGATCAACTGAGCATCCTTGAGCGCACCCAGCGCCACCAACCAACGCGGATCCTGCTTGTACTCGATATTGGCGAAGGCCTGGCCACGCATCCTCGCGATGCGTGGCGAAGGCTGCACCTTGAGGCGCTGCACGGCACTCAGGGCCAGCTCGGCGGCAGCACGGTCATTGCATACCAGCCCCATGTCGCAACCGGCGGTCAGCGCCGCTTCGATCCGGCTTGCCGCGTCCCCGACGACATGAGCGCCGGCCATGGACAGGTCATCGCTGAAGATCACCCCGTCAAATTGCAGCTCGCCACGCAGGATGTCCTGCAACCAGTAGTGCGAGAAGCCGGCCGGTTGAGGGTCGACTTGCGGATAGATGACATGCGCAGGCATCACTGCCGCCAACTGCTTGCTCAGGCGAGCAAAGGGCAGCAGGTCCTTGGCACGGATTTCATCCAGACTGCGCTCGTCATTGGGGATCGCCACATGGGAGTCGGCCTCGGCCCAGCCGTGCCCGGGAAAGTGCTTGCCGGTAGCGGCCATGCCGGCGCTGTTCATACCGCGGATAAACGCACCGGCGAGCAACGCCGCCTGCTCGGGATCGCCCTCGAAAGCCCGGCTGCCCACCACCGCGCTGCGCTGGTGATCGAGGTCCAGTACCGGGGCGAAGCTCAGGTCCAGCCCCACCGCCAGCACCTCGGTGGCCATGACCCAGCCACACTGCTCGGCCAGGTACTCGGCATTTGGATTGTCGGCCAGGGCACGCATGGCCGGCAGGCGCACAAAGCCCTGGCGCAGGCGCTGCACCCGACCGCCCTCCTGGTCCACGGCCAACAACAGGTCCGGGCGAATCGCGCGAATCGCTGCGCACAACTCCCGCACCTGGCGCGGATGTTCGATATTGCGGGCAAAGATGATCAACCCACCGACCTGCGGCTGGCGCAGGAGTTGGCGATCTTCGGCCGTCAGCCAGGTACCGGCGACGTCCACCATCAAAGAGCCTTGCAGGCCAGCAGTCATAGAAATTCCTTAAGCACTACGATGGCTTCCAGGCAACGCTGATCGGGCCGCATCCGCATGGATGCAGCCGGGCCGAGCAGCATCGGCACAGGGAAGGCACGGAATATAGAACGAGAATCGGCATGGGCGGCTAGCTTAGCGGATGTAAGCTGTCGCGCCCACCCGTGGATCAGGCCTTGGCGGCTACCGGGACCGATTTGCTGCGCGGCTTGAGCTGGGCGCTGGCCATGGCTTCATCGGTGACGCCGGTTTCGGCACGCATGCCCGCGGCGAGGAACGGCACCATCAGGCGCATCACCTGCTCGATGGAGGTATTGACCCCGAAATCGGTTTCGGCGATAGCCCGCAGCGCCTTGATCCCGGACATGCTGAACGCCGCAGCACCGAGCATGAAGTGCACGCGCCAGAACAGCTCAATGGGAGGAATACGCGGCGCCGCTTCATTGACCAGCAGCATGTAGCGGCGGAACACCTTGCCGTACATATCCTCCAGATAACGCCGCAAGTGCCCCTGGCTCTGGCTGAACGCCAGCCCCAGCAGACGCATGAAGATCGACAGGTCGTTACCGCTGCGCGGCTGCACTACCAGGGCCTGCTCGACGAGGATCTCCAGCAGCTCTTCCAGGCTCGGCTTGTTCTCCGGCTTGGACTGGCGACGCTCAAGCTCACGATCGAGGCTGATGCAGAACGGGCCGAGGAAACGCGAGAATACCGCCTGGATCAAGGCCTTCTTGGACCCGAAATGATAGTTGACCGCTGCCAGGTTGACCCCGGCCTTGCTGGTGATCAGCCGCAATGAGGTTTCGGCAAAACCTTTTTCCGCGAACAACTGCTCGGCAGCATCGAGAATGCGTTCAACGGTTTCCGACTGGGCCATGGCTACTCCGCCTGACAAACACTTGTTTGAAACATACGTTTCAGGCTTTGCAATGTCAAGCCTGCCGGCCTGTGCGCACGCCGTCCGGCGCGCTATTTAATCACACCTGCCGGCCCCTGTAGCCAACCTTGGGCAGAGGATTGCGGCACCCGGATGACAACCGCTCGGCCACCCCAGGCAAAAGGAGGATTGCCAAGCGACGTTCACTGTATATAATCCCAGTCACTGTATAAAAAGACAGAGCGATCGACATGCTAAAACTGACGCCACGCCAAGCTGAGATTCTGGCTTTTATCAAACGCTGCCTCGAAGACAACGGCTACCCGCCCACCCGTGCGGAAATTGCCCAGGAACTGGGATTCAAATCGCCCAACGCCGCTGAGGAACACCTCAAGGCCCTGGCCCGCAAGGGCGCGATCGAGATGACCCCGGGTGCCTCCCGCGGAATCCGCATTCCCGGCTTCGAAGCCAAGGCCGACGATACCCTGCCGATCATTGGCCGTGTCGCCGCCGGCGCACCGATCCTGGCCCAGCAGCACATCGAAGAGTCCTGCAATATCAACCCGACCTTCTTCCACCCTCGCGCCGACTACCTGCTTCGGGTCCATGGCATGAGCATGAAGGACATCGGCATCTTCGACGGTGACCTGTTGGCGGTACACACCACTCGCGAGGCCCGCAATGGCCAGGTCGTGGTGGCGCGCATCGGTGATGAGGTCACGGTCAAGCGCTTCAAGCGCGAAGGCAGCAAGGTCTGGCTGATTGCCGAGAACCCTGAATTCGCCCCAATCGAAGTCAACCTGAAAGATCAGGATCTGGTGATCGAAGGCTTGAGTGTCGGCGTCATTCGCCGCTAAAGGAGGCTCCATGCAGTTCCCCCACACACCACAGCAAGCACAGCTGCCACTGTTCGAGGCGTTCCTGGCCCAGCCACTGGCGCCCGCCCTCAAGGAAGTGGTCGAATCGCCCTGGAACAAAGATCCAGAAGCCTTCAGCGAGCTGTCGTTACGCGGCGCCGCCGGGAACTGCCTGAACCTATTGGCACCGATCCTTCGGGAACTCAGCCAGGATCAGGACGCGCGCTGGCTGACACTGATCGCCCCACCCTCCAGCCTGACCCAGAGCTGGCTACGGGACGCCGGCCTGAATCGCGAGGGGATCCTGTTGCTACACCCCCGGGGTAATCAGAGCCCGCAACAGCTCGCCTGCGAGGCCCTGCGCCTGGGCCGCAGTCATACCGTAGTCAGTTGGTTGAACCCGTTGAGCGCCAGCGCCCGGCAACAGCTGATCAGCGCCGCACGCACTGGCGATGCGCAGAGCCTGAATATTCGCCTGGGATGAAACGCCGGGAAAGCGCGGAATTTACGCTTGAATGACACAAGGCTTCTCCAGGATTGAGAAGCCGGAACAAATGCGACGGATGACCGCAGAGAAACCGACAAACGGGCTTAGTGCAGAACCCGCGGGCCATCTTCCTTGTCAATTTCACCTTCAACCAGTCGACCGGCCATCTGTACGCCGACGCTCAACATGGCCTTGGCCACTTCCACGTGCTGACCTTGCAGAAAGGCTTTGGCATCCTCGGAGAAATCCAAAGTAACCAGAGAACCCTCGTCCTCAGCTCTGCGCAGCTCGATACGGCCGTCTGGCAACTCGACAATTTCTAGAAAGGACGTTGGCATAAAGGTCTGGTCTCCACGAAAGGGCGCGATTATATCAGTCATCGCCCCCGCCCCGCTCAGGATCTTGCAAGGGGGTCGTTACCCCTCAACAGGAATGACTTCCTGATCCTTGCAATCAACACCTAGCCACACCGCCCCCAAGCCCGTACCAGACCTCTTCAGAAATTCGGCTTGTATTCAAAACCCGCCGAGGCCTGGCTGTCGGAAAACGGCGTGATCAGCGACTTTTTCAGGACCAATCGATTGACCAGGGAGCCGGGAAACATCTGAATGGAATTGTTGAAGTGCTCCACATTCAGGTTGAACAGGGTAATCGCCCCACCAATATTGCCTTCCTGCTCGGCAACCTCGCGCATCAGGTTGCTCAACAACTCGACGGACTTGAGATCGGGATAGGCCTCGAACGCAAGATTCAAACCGCCCAGCAAAGCCTTGGTGCCCTGGTCTACCGACTTGAGCGCATCGCCGTCGGCTGTGGATGGCAAGCTACCAATGGCACTACGCAACCCAACGATCTTTTCCAGCAACTGGCTTTCATAGGCCTGGAAGCCAGCCACTTGCGGCTCCAGCATGTCCAGCACCTTGATCCTCTGGCGCTGGTAGGTCAGCACATCCGACCAGGCCCTCTGGGCACGGTTATGCGCACTGACAATCTTGTTGTAGTGCACATAGGCAAGAACGCCCAAGGCAATCGCGATGACCAGTAACAACTCCATACTCTACTGCTCCATTTCATCAGTGACCTTCAGCGGAAGATCGAAATTGTTGTCGTGCAGCTCCGCCAGCTCATGCACCAGGGCCAGCACCGGAAACAGGTTAGGCAACGGCAGGCCCTGCTCGATATTGGCGTAGAAGCTCGGCAGGTCGTCAAAGGTGCCCGGATCCTTGTAGACCATGACCTCGGCATCATCGAAGCTCAGACATAAATGGCCCTCGCTGGAGAATTCCAGATTCACCTTTTTCAGCCGCCGACGAAGTTCCAGCAAGAAAGCCAGGGTGGTGGGCGTTGCGAACTTCGCACAAGCCAGTTCGCTATCACCGGTGAAACTGAAGCTTCTGTTGAAGTCATCGGAAGTGGTCTCGAAGACTTTGCGCTTCTTGCTCTTTGTATTTGGCAGATCACTGCGCACCATCACCCCTCTGACCCAAGGAAAGTCCACCACCAGGCTGAAGCGATCGAAACTCTCATAGACCCGCTCGCTCTCGCCATCGGATTTGCGTTTGTAGTGGGAGTTCACATAACGCAGATGGTGGAAGACAAAGGACAATTGATGCCGCGGGCCCTGGTAGGTCCCCCTGGCTGAAGCCTCGATACGGCGGCTGTCATTGCCGCGATCATAGTCGTCGAACTCACTGCTCAGTTGCGCGAAACGCTCATCGGCGGTTCCGCCCGGATCCCAAAGGCCGTTACTGAGAAATGAACACTTACGGGCTATTTTCTGCGGTAACTCGTCCAACACGGCTTTACGGCCCATCCAGGTATACAAGGTGGCAAAACCCAGGCAGGCCGTCGCAAACCACATCAGCTCCACACCCGCCATGGCCGGGATCGCCGACACAACAGCCAATATCAACAGCAGCCAGGATTGGGCATGATCGAACTCCAACCCTCCCCTGAAGGACTGGAGCCTGGCGATGATCCTCAATAGATCCTCGTTGCTCTTGGCCCGCGCCACCTCTGCATTGCTAGTGGCCAACAACTGCACCAACTCGGCATCGTGCTTGAGAAACTGCATTACATTTCCTTGATCAAGTCGCCAGGCTGAGGAACATCGGGAACAGCAGCAAGCGCATGGCTGTCATGCAACTGCGCCAACCGATGCACCAGCTCCAGCAGTGAATACAGCTTGGGCAACTCGATACCCGCCTTGATCCGCTCGCGAAAGACCGCCAGGTCACTGAGCGAGCCCGGATCGGCATGGGCAATGATGTCCGCATTATCAAAGCTCAGACAGAGCCGCCCCTGACTGGAAAACTCCAGATTGACCCGGCAGAGGTGGCGTGAAAGCTCCATCAGGAGGTTCAGGGTTGCTGGACTGGCGAAGTGCTCGCAACAGGACTGATCATTACCGCGCAGTACAAAGACCTGGTCGAAATCGTCGCGACCGGTCTTGAACGGCTGCCCCGCCACTGACACTTCCAGGGGACTGGAGCGAACCGTAATCTCTGTCACCCACGGAAAATCCAGCACCAGACTGTAGCGGCTGTACGTGTCGTAGACAGTGCGATAGCTGCCACCGGCACCACGCTCTTGCCTGGAATTGACGTACTGCAGATGGTGATACTCGAACGTCAAGGACTGGCGAGGCCCCTGGTAGACACCCAGGAGCGAGTCCTGGATATGGCGTCGCTCATTACCCCGCTGGTAATCGCTGAACTCGTTGCTCAGCCTTTTCAGGCGCCAGTCGGCACTACTGTCGGATTCGCTCAAGCCATGATGAAACATTACGCACTTGCGCACGATGCTTGCCGCCAGATCAGTCAAAGAGCCAGAAACCCCTTTGCTGACGTAATAGCTAAAGCAACACAGGGCCAGAAACACCCAGAACATCCCGCCCATGCCGTCCATCAGCAGCGCGACAGCCAGGGAGGCAAACGCCAGGCCTAGAAGCGTTATTGCCTGCACATGATCGAATTCCAGACCGCCGGGGAATACCTCCAGCCTGTCGAGCACTTCCAGCAAGTCAGTATTGGACTGGGCACGAACCACTCGCACCCGGCAATCGTTCAGCAGGCGAAGCAGCGCCTGGTCACGCAAGAAGAACAACATGAATCTTCCTTGATCAAAGAGTCACGCCGCCAATCAAGCAGCGCTCAGGATCAACACTCGTTAAGGCCGTCCCTGAAGCGAATGGCCAGGGCCTTGAGGTTCTGCCGCCAACTTTCCAGCTCTTCCCGACTCAGTGCCTGCTCGGGCTCCTCTTCATCCAGATTGACCGCAACAATCAGAGGCTGGGTGACGTCACCCTTGGGTTTGTGCGGTGCCTGCGGCGGCTGAAACAGCTCACTGTAAGCAGACAGCAGTTGCGCCAGCCAGGTTTGCGGGCTGTGCGCCAATTCCACCAGCTCCGCCAGCTCGGGAATGGCAATGCTTTGCAGCACTTCACGGTTGAGGATCTGCTCGACCCGGGCCGCATTGGCCTGCGGCAGCCGATAGAACCCGGCAATTTCATGACACAGCCCCAGCAAGGCCCCGTACAAGTGGAACAGCACCGACTCGCGCCCCGCCTGGACCTGCGCCTGGGCATTCATGGCCCGCCCTTCCTCAGCGCGTGCCAGGGCTTCGAGCGACAGACCGGCAAAGTAAATTTTTTGATTGGTACGGGTATAGAGCTCGTGGGCCATATGGGCAGCCTCCACTGCGAAAAGAGAACCAGATGCAGACGGCACAGTTTCAGGGATCACTCCAGTTTGCCGCAAGCAAAAGAAAGGCCGCATGCCCCCTTGAAGGAGTCATGCGGCCCTGTTGGTCGCTACACCGAGAAACCAGTCTCGGCAGGCCTAGCACTTAGCGCTTGTCTTCGACCTTCCATTTACCGCCGTCATAGAAGGCACGCCAGCCGGTCGGCTTGCCGTCGACTTCGGTCTGCACGTACTGCTCCTTGGTCTTGCGGCTGTAGCGCACCACCGCAGGGCGGCCGTCCGGGTCCTTCTGCGGAGCTTCGCAGAGGAAGTGGTACTTGGGATCGATCTCATCCTTGTGCGGGATCAATTCCAGTACCAACGGTGCACGGGTCTCGCGGTTTTTCGGGAACTGACTGGCCGCCAGGAACAAGCCCGAAGCGCCATCGCGCAGGATGTAGGTGTCGTTGACCTTCTCGCACTTGAGCTCAGGCATCTTCACCGGGTCCATCTTCGGCGGCGCCGCGTCACCGCTCTTCAGCAGCTTGCGAGTGTTCTTGCAGGTCGGGTTGGTGCAACCGAAGAACTTGCCGAAACGGCCGGTCTTGAGCTGCATCTCGCTGCCACACTTATCGCACTCCAGGCTCGGGCCTTCATACCCCTTGATCCGGTAACTGCCCTCTTCGATCTCGTAGCCGGCGCAATCCGGGTTGTTGCCGCAGATGTGCAGCTTGCGCTTTTCGTCCAGCAGGTAGGCATCCATCGCCGTGCTGCAGATCGGGCAACGATGCTTGCCGCGCAGCACCAGGGATTCGGACTCGCCCTCGTCATCCGCGGCAATCTCGTCGCCCGGCACCAGGTTGACGGTGGCCTTGCAACGCTCCTTGGGTGGCAGGCTGTAGCCCGAGCAGCCGAGGAACACGCCGGTGGAGGCGGTACGGATCTGCATCGGCCGGCCGCAGGTCTGGCACGGGATATCGGTCATTACTGGCTGGTTGGCGCGCATGCCGCTTTCGGCGCCCTCGGCCACTTCGAGCTTCTTCTTGAAGTCGCCGTAGAATTCGTCGAGGACGTTCTTCCAGTCGCGCTCGCCCTGGGCCACGTCGTCGAGGTTCTCTTCCATGCCAGCGGTGAAGCCGTAGTCCATGAGGTTGGAGAAGCTCTCGGAAAGGCGCTCAGTGACGATATCGCCCATCTTTTCCGAATAGAAACGACGGTTGTGCAGGGTCACATAGCCGCGATCCTGGATGGTCGAAATGATTGCCGCATAGGTCGAAGGACGACCAATGCCACGCTTTTCCATTTCCTTCACCAGGCTGGCTTCGGAGTAACGCGCCGGTGGCTTGGTGAAATGCTGGCTCGGATCGAGCTTGATCAGCTTCAGCACTTCGCCCTGGGCCATTTCCGGCAGAACATCGTCATCGCCCGGCTTGGCCATCTGCGGCATGACCCGGGTGTAACCGTCGAACTTGAGGATGCGGCCCTTGGCACGCAGCTCGAAGTCGCCAGCGGCGACGCTGACGGTGGTGGACAGGTATTGCGCCGGCAGCATCTGGCAGGCGACGAACTGGCGCCAGATCAGCTCGTAGAGGCGCTCAGCGTCACGTTCCATGCCCGACAGCTTGCTTGGGTGGGTATTCACATCGGACGGACGAATCGCTTCGTGCGCCTCCTGAGCCCCTTCCTTGCTGCTGTAGACATTGGGCGAAGCCGGCAGGTACTTGTTGCCGAACTCGTCTTCGATATAGGTACGCGCCATCGCCACGGCATCGGCCGAGAGGTTGGTGGAGTCGGTACGCATATAGGTGATGTAGCCGGCTTCATACAGACGCTGGGCCATCATCATGGTCTTCTTCACGCCGAAGCCCAGGCGATTGCTCGCAGCCTGCTGCAGGGTGGAGGTGATGAACGGCGCCGACGGCTTGCTGCTGGTGGGCTTGTCTTCACGCTTGGCGACGCTGTAGGCCGAGGCCTTGAGCTTCTCCAGGGCGGCCATGGCCTGTGCTTCGTTGAGCGGCTTGAAGGCTTCACCGTTTTCACGGGCCACTTCAAAACGCACATTCGAGCCCTTGGCAGTGCCCAGGTCAGCGTGTACTTCCCAGTATTCTTCCGGGATGAAGGCACGAATCTCACGCTCGCGCTCCACCACCAGCTTCACCGCTACCGACTGCACGCGACCGGCAGACAGGCCACGGGCAATCTTCGCCCACAGCAGCGGCGAAACCATGTAGCCCACCACGCGATCGAGGAAGCGTCGCGCCTGCTGGGCATTGACCCGATCAATGTCCAGCTCGCCCGGCTGGGAGAAGGCTTCCTGGATTGCCTTCTTGGTGATTTCGTTGAACACCACGCGCTTGTAGCGGCTGTCATCACCGCCGATGGCTTCCCGCAGGTGCCAGGCAATGGCTTCCCCTTCGCGGTCCAAGTCCGTTGCGAGATAGATGGTGTCGGCATCCTTGGCAAGGCGGCGCAGCTCTTCGATGACCTTTTCCTTGCCAGGGAGGATTTCGTACTTGGCTTTCCAGCCGTGCTCTGGATCGACGCCCATGCGCGACACCAGCTGCTTGCGAGCCTTTTCCTTCGGCGACAGAGCCGGGGCTTCGCCCGCAGCGGCCTTGCCACGCTTGGCGGCTGGCTCCTTGGCGGCACTTGCCGAACCGCTGGTGGGCAGGTCTCGGATATGGCCGATACTCGACTTCACCACGTATTGGTTACCCAAGTACTTGTTGATGGTCTTGGCCTTAGCCGGGGATTCCACAATGACCAGCGATTTGCCCATGGATCAGAAAATTCCTGAATTCGAGAAGTGAAAGGCGGTTGGCGCCTGACGCGGCACCGCTATATATAGTGGCAACAGGGTGAGGTCAAGCGCAGGGTACTGCGCGACCTGTACTCATGCCGGTGAAAAAAGACTGGGTTCGGCCTGCACCAAAGCAAAGCGCGGGACCTGTTCGCCGTCAACTTCGACCGACTCCAGGAACATGCTCAAGGGTCGCACCCAAAAGCCGTAATCCCCATACAGGGCTTGGTAGAACACCACTTCTTCTTCCGTTTCCGAGTGCCGCGCCACGCTGAAAACGCGATACTGCGGCCCCTTGTAATGCTGATAGAGCCCGGGTTGTAACTGCATGCTCTGGCCCTCGTGCAATTTTTTCAAAATAAAGACAAACAAATCTTCAGAAAAACAAAAACCGGGGCACTGGGCCCCGGCTTCCATCAACCCAACGCTTAAACGCGTTCGAAGACGGTCGAGATACCCTGGCCAAGGCCGATGCACATGGTGGACACCCCGAAGGTGCCGCCATTCTGCTTCATGACGTTGAGCAGGGTCCCGGAGATACGTGCACCGGAGCAACCGAACGGGTGACCCAGGGCGATCGCGCCGCCGTGCAGGTTAACCTTCTCGTTCATCTTGTCGAGCACTTTCAGATCTTTCAGCACTGGCAGGGCCTGTGCAGCGAAAGCTTCGTTGAGCTCGAAGAAGTCGATATCGTTGATGCCCAGGCCCGCGCGCTTCAGGGCTTTCTGCGTGGCCGGTACTGGACCATAGCCCATGATGGCCGGATCCACACCTGCAACAGCCATCGAACGAATCACCGCCATCGGCTGGATACCCAGATCCTGGGCACGCTGGGCCGACATCACGATCATGCACGAGGCACCGTCGGTGATCTGCGACGAAGTACCGGCAGTCACGGTACCACCTTTAGGGTTGAACGCCGGCTTCAGGGCCGCCAGGCTCTCCAGGGTGGTCTCGGGACGGATGGTTTCGTCGTAGTCGAACAGCTTCAGGAAACCATTCTCGTCGTAACCCTGCATCGGGATGATTTCATCCTTGAACTTGCCTTCCACAGTCGCCTTGTGGGCGAGCTGGTGGGAGCGCACGCCAAAGGCGTCCTGCTGCTCACGGGTGATGCCGTGCATCTTGCCCAGCATCTCGGCGGTCAGGCCCATCATGCCGGAGGCTTTGGCTGCATACAGGGACATGTGCGGGTTCGGATCGACACCGTGCATCATGCTCACGTGGCCCATGTGCTCGACGCCACCGACCACGAACACGTCACCGTTGCCGGTCATGATCGCTTGCGCGGCAGTGTGCAAAGCACTCATGGACGAGCCACACAGGCGGCTGACGGTCTGGCCGGCCGAAGTGTGCGGGATCTGGGTCATCAGCGACGCCATGCGCGCGATGTTCCAGCCCTGCTCCAGGGTCTGGTTGACGCAGCCCCAGATCACGTCCTCGACTTCCGCCGGGTCGACCTTGGTGTTGCGCTCCAGCAGTTTGCTGATCAGGTGCGCCGACATGTCTTCGGCGCGGGTGTTGCGGTGCATGCCGCCCTTGGAGCGGCCCATCGGAGTACGACCGAAGTCGACAATCACGACGTCTCTAGGATTCAAGCTCATATGTTCACTCTCGCTCTAGTGTGGGCGCTTAACCGAAGAAGCTCTGGCCGTTCTTGGCCATTTCACGCAGCTTCGCGGTCGGGTGGTACAGCGCGCCCAGATCGGCGTACTGGTCGGCCAGGGCAACGAACTCGGCAACACCGATGGAATCGATGTAGCGCAGCGCACCGCCACGGAATGGAGGGAAACCAATACCGTAGACTAGGCCCATGTCAGCTTCGGCAGCGGTTTCAACGATGCCATCTTCCAGGCAACGAACGGTTTCCAGGCACAACGGGATCATCATCCAGTTGATGATGTCTTCGTCGGTGACTTCACGCTGCTCGTAGACAATCGGCTTGAGCACTTCCAGCACCGACGGATCGGCCACCTTCTTCTGCTTGCCCTTCTTGTCGGTTTCGTAGGCGTAGAAGCCCTTGCCGTTCTTCTGGCCCAGGCGCTTGGCTTCGTAGAGCACGTCCACGGCCGAGCGGCGATCGTCCTTCATGCGATCCGGGAAGCCTTCGGCCATGACATCGCGACCGTGGTGGCCGGTGTCGATGCCGACCACGTCCATCAGGTACGCCGGGCCCATTGGCCAGCCGAATTTCTCCATGATCTTGTCGATGCGTACGAAGTCCACACCGGCGCTGACCAGCTTGGCGAAACCGCCGAAGTACGGGAACAGCACGCGGTTGACCAAAAAGCCCGGGCAGTCATTGACCACGATCGGGTTCTTGCCCATTTTCTTGGCGTAGGCAACGGTGGTGGCAACGGCCAGCTCGCTGGACTTCTCGCCACGGATCACTTCCACCAGCGGCATCATGTGCACCGGGTTGAAGAAGTGCATGCCGACGAAGTTTTCCGGACGCTTGAGGGCCTTGGCCAGCAGGCTGATGGAAATGGTCGAGGTGTTGGACGCCAGGATGGTGTCCTCCTTGACCTGGCCTTCCACTTCAGCCAGCACGATCTGCTTGACCTTGGGGTTCTCGACCACGGCTTCAACCACCAGGTCGACGTTGCCGAAGTCACCGTAGGACAGGGTCGGACGAATACCGTTGAGCACTTCGGCCATCTTCGCGGCGGTCATGCGGCCTTTGTCAACGCGGCCCACCAGCAGTTTCGCGGCTTCCGCCAGACCCTGCTCGATGCCGTGTTCGTTGATGTCCTTCATCAGGATCGGCGTGCCTTTGGAGGCCGACTGATAGGCGATGCCGCCACCCATGATACCGGCGCCGAGTACGGCGGCCTGCTTCACGTCCTTGGCGATTTCGTCGTAGGCCTTGGCCTTTTTCTTCAGTTCCTGATCGTTCAGGAACAGACCGATCAGGCTTTGCGCAGCAGAGGTCTTGGCCAGCTTGACGAAGCCGGCGGCCTCTACTTCCAAGGCTTTGTCGCGGCCAAAGTTGGCGGCTTTCTGAATGGTCTTGATCGCTTCGACCGGTGCCGGGTAGTTCGGGCCAGCCTGGCCGGCCACGAAACCTTTGGCGGTTTCGAAAGCCATCATCTGCTCAATGGCGTTGAGCTTGAGCTTTTCCAGCTTCGGCTGGCGCTTGGCCTTGTAGTCGAACTCGCCGGAAATGGCGCGCTTGATCAGGGCCAGAGCGGCGTCCTTGAGTTTGTCAGGAGTAACCACAGCGTCGACGGCGCCGACTTTCAGAGCGTCTTCAGCACGGTTTTCCTTGCCGGCGGCAATCCACTCGATGGCGTTGTCGGCACCGATCAGGCGCGGCAGGCGCACGGTACCGCCGAAGCCCGGGTAGATGCCCAGCTTGACTTCCGGCAGGCCGATCTTGGCACTGGCAGCCATGACGCGGTAGTCCGCCGCCAGGCACATTTCCAGGCCGCCGCCCAAGGCGATGCCATTGATCGCGGCAACGGTAGGCACGTTGAGGTCTTCGAAATCGCTGAAGATCTTGTTGGCTTCGAGGTTGCCTGCCACCAGCTCGGCATCCGGCAGCTTGAAGTTGTCGACAAACTCGGTGATGTCGGCGCCGACGATGAACACGTCCTTGCCGCTGCTGACGATCACGCCCTTGATCGAAGCATCTGCCTTGATGGTGTCAACAGCCTGACGCAATTCATTCAGGGTTAGACGGTTGAACTTGTTGACGGACTCACCCTTGAGGTCGAAATTCAATTCGACGATGCCACTTTCAAGAGCCTTAACCGTGATGGCTTTACCTTCGTAAATCATCAACTGATCTCCACGATATGGAAGCTGAACAGTACACGTCGGACGCTGACTTCTGACATGGCACTAACGTCACCGTCGATGCTAACGCCAATCCGCCAGGCACACCCGCCAACGCGATAGTCGGGATTCTGTATAGAGCCGCCTGCGATGCAAACGCTCATTTCATACGCCCGTTTGATTTGGGTACGCCACATTCAGGGAAAATCCAGCAATTGTCAATCGTCCAAAATGCTGTTTGAAACGCGACTTTGCGGTCACTCCATTGCTCCCTGGACGATCAACACGCCCCTGCATTCATAACCATTCATAGGATCTATATTTAGAAAATGCGCCCTAAATCTCCCACTGAATGGGAGAAAGAGCGACTACGCTAGGAAAATATCTGAAGAAGCCGCACAGTTTGTGCGACAGGCGCGCCGCCCCATTCTGCAAGAGGCCACCCCGGGTGGCAGCCACGAGATTACCGGCCTGCCTGGCCATCCCCGCCCGATACTGATATCGGGCTTTTTATTGCCGGCTGCCCGCGATTGCCGCGCGCACCTTCCCCTGGATGACTCAGGCCAACGCCTTGAGCACCGAGGCAATATCCTGCAAAACACTGACCTCGCCGCGCTCGTTCCAGTACAGAGCGATCATCTGCTTGTCCGCCTCGACCTTGAACACCCCCGCCGGCAAGGCCAGGAAGTGCTTGAGCAGAGGCTCATCGACACAGGGCTCGCGCCACTGATTGACCCAGTTGCCCGGCGCGATCTGCCAATAACTCCAACACACAGGCTGCCCGCTGCGCCGTGGCCGGTGATACTGCGGGCAAGGGTTGGGCGGCTCCTGGCCCAGCCAATGCGGCCATTCCTGAGGGGCCAGTTGCATGGCCAGGCCCATGCGTCGCGCCTCCATGCGCAAGGCAATCAACCCGCTCTGGCGACGAGAAGGTCGCAACCACGCCAGCGGACTGAGAACTACCGCAAGGATTGACACCACTATCCAGACCGTCATATCTGTACTCTCGATTTTTGATGAGCGGGACCTGGGTCAAACCAACCCGCTTGAAACCAGCCATACTTGAAGCTATTGCAATCCTCAGGAGGAGCACCTCATGCCCTACCACCATATTCTGGTCGCCGTAGATCTAACCGAAGAGTGCGATCCTGTTATCCACCGTGCTCGCGAGCTGTCGGTGAGCAATGGAGCCAAGCTGTCCCTGGTGCACATTGTCGAACCCATGGCCATGGCCTTCGGGGGCGACGTCCCCATGGATCTTTCGCAGTTGCAGCAGCAACAGTTCGACCAGGCCCGGGAGCGTCTTGATCGGCTGATCAACAAGTACCCGGAGCTGACCAAGGAATACAGCCACCTGACCTACGGCCAGCCGCGCCAGGAAATCCATCACCTGGCCAAGGAGCAGGAATGCGACTTGATCGTGGTCGGCAGCCACGGCCGACATGGCCTGGCCCTGCTGCTGGGCTCCACAGCCAATGACGTCCTGCACGGCGCGCCTTGCGACGTGCTGGCCGTACACCTGGTCAAACGCTGAACCCGCCCCGAGGGTTGCCGGCTCCCAAAAGCTGGCAAGCGCACTGAAAAAAAGCCCGACTCTGCAGTCGGGCTTTTTTATCAGCAGCCGGTCACTCAGGCATCCAGCTCGGCCCAGCGTTCGACCATCTGCTCCAGTTCGGCATTCAGTTGCTCAAGGCGGGCAATGACCGCTGCAGTTTCCGCCGCCGGGCGCTGATAGAAACCAGCGTCGGCCATTTCCGCCTCGACGCCGGCAATCTGCTGCTCCATGGCATCGATCTGGCCCGGCAAGGCCTCAAGCTCGCGCTGCAATTTGTAGCTGAGCTTCTTTTTCGCCGCCGGCGCTTCCTGGACAGGAGCCGGAGCCGCTTGTACCGGCGCCACCACTGCAGAATTCAGCTCGGCCTTGCCGGACTTGTTCTCGGTCACTCCCAGCAACCGCGGCGAACCGCCCTGGCGCAACCAGTCCTGGTAGCCGCCGACGTACTCGCGCACCTTGCCTTCGCCTTCGAAGACCAGGGTGCTGGTCACCACGTTGTCGAGGAATGCCCGGTCGTGGCTGACCATCAGCACAGTGCCCTGGAAGGTCAGCAGTACCTCTTCCAGCAGTTCGAGGGTTTCCACATCCAGGTCGTTGGTCGGTTCATCGAGCACCAGCAGGTTGGCCGGTTTGCTGAACAGCTTGGCCAGCAGCAACCGCGCACGCTCACCGCCAGACAACGCCTTGACCGGCGTGCGAGCACGCTGCGGGCTGAACAGGAAATCGCCGAGGTAGCTCAGCACGTGGCGGCTCTGGCCATCGATCTCGATGAAGTCGCGACCTTCGGCGACGTTGTCGATCACGGTCTTTTCCAGATCCAGCTGATGGCGTAACTGGTCGAAGTAAGCCACGTCGATCCGCGTGCCCTCTTCCACCTTGCCGCTGCTGGGCACCAGGCCACCGAGCATCAGCTTGAGCAGCGTGGTCTTGCCGGTACCGTTGGCGCCCAAGAGGCCGATGCGGTCGCCGCGCTGCAGGACCATGGAGAAGTCCTTGACCAGGAACGGACCGTCCGGGTGAGCGAAGCTGACGTTTTCCAGCACCATCACCTGCTTGCCGGACTTGTCTGCGGTTTCCAGCTGGATATTGGCCTTGCCGGTACGCTCGCGACGTTCGCTGCGCTCGACACGCAGCGCCTTGAGGGCGCGCACGCGGCCTTCGTTGCGGGTGCGCCGGGCCTTGATGCCCTGGCGAATCCAGACTTCCTCCTGGGCCAAGCGCTTGTCGAACAGCGCGTTGGCGGTTTCTTCCGCCGCCAGCATGGCTTCCTTGTGCACCAGGAAGCTGGCGTAGTCGCCGTTCCAGTCGATCAGGCCGCCGCGGTCCAGTTCGAGGATGCGGGTGGCCAGGTTCTGCAGGAAGGAACGGTCGTGGGTAATAAAGAGGACCGCACCCTGGAAATCCTTCAGCGCCTCTTCCAGCCAGGCGATGGCACCGATATCCAGGTGGTTGGTGGGCTCGTCGAGCAGCAGCAGGTCCGGCTCCGACACCAGGGCCTGGGCCAGCAGCACGCGACGACGCCAGCCACCGGACAACTCGGCGAGGGTCTTGTCGGCCGGCAGTTGCAGGCGGCTCAGGGTGCTGTCCACCAGTTGCTGCAGGCGCCAGCCGTCACGGGCTTCGAGGTCGTGCTGGACGTGCATCAGTTTTTCCAGATCGGCGTCGGTGACGATGTTCTGGCTCAGGTGGTGGTACTGGGCCAGCAACTCGCCGACACCGTCCAGGCCCTGGGCGACCACGTCGAACACGGTCCGCTCGTCGGCCACCGGCAATTCCTGGGGCAATTCGCCGATCTTCAGACCGGGTGCGCGCCATACGGAGCCGTCGTCGGGCTTCTGATCGCCCTTGACCAGCTTCATCATGCTGGATTTGCCAGTACCGTTACGGCCGATGATGCACACCCGCTCACCACGGGCGATCTGCCAGGACACCTTGTCCAACAACGGCATGGCGCCGAAAGCAAGGGACACATCGCTGAATTTGAGCAGGGTCATGTTCTTCTCCAAAAACCGGGCGCGCATTCTACCTGAGTTGAGCCCGCAGAAGGCCGGGTATTTCGCCCACGAAGGCGCTCGCAACACATTTGTTGCCAACTGATGCCAGCAGGCCGGCAAAGCTTTCACCGGTTGCTGGCAAAAGGCTAAGCTAGTGAGCAATCAGTGTTGGCCCTGTCGGCACTTGTCATGATTTCTCTGCCCGGATGTCTCATGCGCAGTCGCCTTTTCAGTGTTTTATCTTGCCTGCTTCTTTCCGCCTCGGCCGTCCACTGCGCCCAGGCGGCAGACCTGACTCTACAGCGCCAGTACTACGATGAAGCCAAGCGCGCCCTGGCCAAAGGCGATTCCGGCCCCTATTTTCGTTATGCCGATGCGCTGCGCGACTATCCGCTGGAGCCCTACCTGGCCTACGACGAGCTCACGGCCCGGCTGAAATCCGCCAGCAATTCCGAGATCGAGAAGTTCCTTGCCGAACATGGCGACCTGCCCCAGGCCAACTGGATGAAACTGCGCTGGTTGCGCTGGCTGGCCGAACGCGGCGACTGGGCGACCTTCACCAAGTACTACGATCCGAAACTCAACTTCACCGAACTGGACTGCCTCAATGGCCAGTACCAGCTGGGGCACAACCTCAAGGCCGAAGGCTACGCCGCCACCGAGAAGCTCTGGCTGACCGGCAAATCCCAACCTGCTGCCTGCGACGCGCTGTTCGCCCAGTGGGCCGCCGAAGGCCAGTTGACCGAACAGAAGCGCTGGCAGCGAGCCAAACTGGCCGCCGAGGCCCGCAACTACCCCCTGGCCAACAGCCTGGTAAAGAGCATGACCACCCTGGCGCCCCAGGGCCGCCTGCTGGTGGACGTGGCGCAAAAACCCGAACTGCTGAGCCAGCCCTCGCGCTTCCAGCCTGCCGATGAAGCCATGTCCGACGTGGTTGGCCTCGGCCTGCGCCGCCTGGCGCGCCAGGATCCGGACAAGGCCATGGCCCTGCTGGATGGCTATGCCAGCAGCATGCACTTTTCCCGTGACGAAAAAGTGGCCATTGCCCGCGAGATCGGCCTGACCCTGGCACGGCGCTTCGACAGCCGCGCTCTGGACGTGATGACCAAGTACGATCCCGAGCTGCGGGACAACACCGTCTCCGAATGGCGCCTGCGCCTGCTGCTGCGCCTGGCGCGCTGGGAAGACGCCTACCAGCTGACCCGCAAGCTGCCCCAGGACCTGGCCACCACCAACCGCTGGCGCTACTGGCAGGCCCGTAGCCTGGAACTGGCCGAACCGAAGAACCCTCAGGCCCAGGTATTGTTCAAGGGCCTGGCGCGGGAGCGGGATTTCTATGGCTTCCTTGCCGCCGATCACGCCAAGGCGCCCTACCAGCTCAACAACCAGCCGCTGATGCTCAGCCAGGCCGTGATCAACAAGGTACGCAACACCCCAGGCGTGCGCCGCGCCCTGGAGCTGCATGCCCGCGGGCAGATCGTCGACGGCCGCCGCGAGTGGTACCACGTCAGCCGGCATTTCAACCGCGACGAAATGGTTGCCCAGGCCAAGCTGGCCTACGACCTGAAATGGTACTTCCCGGCCATTCGCACCATCAGCCAGGCCCAGTACTGGGATGACCTGGACATCCGCTTCCCCATGGCCCACCGCGACACCTTGGTACGCGAAGCCAAGGTTCGCGGCCTGCATTCCAGCTGGGTGTTCGCCATTACCCGCCAGGAAAGCGCCTTCATGGACGACGCCCGTTCCGGCGTCGGCGCCAGCGGCCTGATGCAACTGATGCCCGGTACCGCCAAGGAAACCGCGCGCAAATTCAGCATTCCCCTGGCCTCGCCCCAGCAAGTGCTGGACCCGGACAAGAACATCCAGTTGGGCGCCGCCTACCTGAGCCAGGTCCACAGCCAGTTCAACGGCAACCGGGTACTGGCTTCCGCCGCCTACAACGCCGGCCCCGGGCGGGTGCGCCAGTGGCTCAAGGGGGCCGACCACCTGAGTTTCGATGTCTGGGTCGAAAGCATTCCTTTCGACGAAACCCGCCAGTACGTGCAGAACGTACTGTCCTACTCGGTGATCTACGGCCAGAAGCTCAATTCGCCGCAGCCCCTGGTGGACTGGCACGAACGCTACTTCGACGATCAGTAAGCGCCGGCCCACAACAAAAAATGCCCGCAGCAATGCGGGCATTTTTGTATCTACCCCAACAACACCCCATTACCTGTAGCCGCTGCCGAGCCTGCGACCGAGCGCGAAGTGCGCCGTAAAGCGCTCGCTACGGTGGCGAGGACTACGTCCTCGTGCGCAGCCTCGCAAGCTCGGGAGCGGCTACAGGGATCAGGCTCAGCCGTCGCTGAATTGCAGGGCCGCCAGGCGCGCATACAAGGGGTTGCTGGCAATCAGTTGCTGGTGGGTACCCACCGCGACCAGCCTGCCCTGGTCCATGACCGCGATCCGGTCGGCATTCTTCACCGTGGCCAGGCGATGGGCGATCACCAGGGTGGTGCGGTTCTTCATCAGGCTGGGCAAGGCCTGCTGGATCAGATGCTCGCTTTGCGCGTCCAGGGCACTGGTGGCTTCGTCCAGTAGCAGGATCGGCGCGTCCACCAGCAAGGCACGGGCTATCGCCAGGCGCTGGCGCTGGCCGCCGGAAAGGCCAAGCCCGGCATCCCCCAGGTGGGTCTGGTAACCCTCGGGCATCTGTTCGATGAACTCATGGGCATAGGCGATTTTCGCCGCTTCCTGGACCTGGGCCAGGGTCGCTTCGGGATTGCCGTAGCGAATGTTCTCCTCGATGCTGCCGTAGAACAGCGCCGGGCTTTGCGAAACCAGGGCGAAGCAGCGGCGCAGGTCCAGCGGGTCGAGCTGGGTCAGGGCCATGCCATCCAGCAGGATCCTTCCCTGCTGCGGGTCGTAGAAGCGCAGCAACAGATCATAAAGAGTGGATTTACCGGCCCCGGAAGGCCCCACCAACGCCAGGGTTTCTCCGGCCCGGATGCTCAGGCTCAAACCATCGATCGCGAAGCGGTCGGGCCGCGACGGATAGGAAAACCGCAGACCGTCCAGCTCCAGATCACCCCGCACACGCGCCGGCAGGCTTACCAGCCCGTCGGCGGGCGGCTGGATGATATTGTCTGCCCGCAACAATTCGGCAATCCGCTCCGCCGCACCGGCCGCGCGCTGCAACTCGCCGATCACTTCGCTCAGGGTGCCGAAGGCACTGCCGACAATCAGACTGTAGAAGACGAATGCCGCCAGCTCGCCGCCGGAGATGCGCCCGGCAATCACGTCCATGCCACCGACCCAGAGCATCACCCCCACCGCCCCCAGCACCAGGACGATCACCAGAGTGATAAGCCAGGCACGCTGGACAATCCGCTTGCGCGCCGTGTCGAACGCCTGCTCCACGGTCACGGCAAACCGCCGTTCATCCTGGGATTGGTGGTTATAGGCCTGGACCGTCTTGATCTGGCCCAGGGTTTCCGAGACATAGCTGCCGACATCGGCAATCCGGTCCTGGCTCAAGCGCGACAGGCTGCGCACCCGCCGACCGAAGATCAGGATTGGCGCCAGCACCAGCGGCAAGGCGATGACCACAATGCTGGTGAGCTTGGGGTTGGTGACAAACAGCAGCACGATCCCCCCCAGCACCATCAGCGCATTGCGCAAAAACAGCGACAGCGAAGACCCGATCACCGATTGCAGCAAGGTGGTGTCAGCGGTCAAGCGCGACTGGATTTCCGAGCTGCGGTTGTTTTCGTAGAACCCGGGATGCAGGTAGATCAGGTGGTTGAACACCTGGCGACGGATATCCGCCACGCAACGCTCGCCAATCCACGACACCAGATAAAAGCGCACAAAGGTGCCCACCGCCAGCGCCAGCACCAGCAGCAGGAACAGGCCGATGGACTGGTTCAACAGATGGGGCGATTGAGTCATGAAGCCCTGGTCCACCAACAGGCGAATGCCCTGCCCCATGGACAGGGTAATGCCGGCGGTAACTATCAGTGCCAGCAAGGCGCCAAGCGCCTGCCAACGGTAGGGAGCGACAAAGCGGCTGGCCAGATGCAGCGCCCGGCGGTGACGAGAAGAAAGCATGCTGTTCATCCATTGACGCACCAGCGAGCCGTTCGTTGCAGCGACGACAACGAAATGAATTCGCAGGAACTTTGGTAAATCACAATGAGTCAGGTTGATTATGACCGCTGACACTAGAGCCTAGAGATTATCGGTCTAATCCGTGGCTGGCACTCCCCAGGTATTTCTGTTGGAGTGAAGTCGCCGGGCCAGCCCTCGCGGCGGTCTGTAACAGCTTGGTCACCCGGCCATTCTAAAGTAAGCACACAACCTGATGAGGAGACAGGCCATGTCCTTGCAACACAGCAGCAATGACAAGATTCAAGTGATCCGTACCCAGCCGAACCAGTCTCTGGGGTGTGCCATCATCGACGCCCAGGGTCGCGAAGTACCTATTACTGAAGACATGATCCAGAACGCCTGCCGCGAACTGGAAAAGCGACTGGTCAAGCCTGCTCGGCAAGATTGACACATAGCCTCACGTCCTCTTGACCCGGCCTTGCAGCCGGGTTTTTTATGCGCGACTTCAGGCTTCCCTGGCACCCAAGGCACGGACGATCCGGCTCAAGACCGCGGACTGGCCCTGGATGCGCACTTCCAGGCCGTCGATCTCACGGCGCTCCGGATAATGCTTGCGCAGACCATCGAAAGCGCTGCGCTGCTGAGCTACATCGTCCGACAGGCTACGGCGAAAATCCGCATCGTCGCGACGCGGGTCATACACGGCACGGCAGATCATCGCCAGGGCCCAGGCCGGATCCGCATTGGCATTCAGGCTGACCTGAGGCACCCAGGGCGCCGGCAGCAAGGCCGACAGGCTGACCTGCTCGGCCTGCCCGAGGAAACGGCAGTAGGCCTGGTAGATCTGCGCCGTGCCCCGTTGCTTGCCGTCCAGGCTGTAACCGGCGATATGCGGCGTCGCCAGCACGCAGAGGTCCGCCAGGGAAGCATCCACCGTCGGCTCCTCTTCCCAGACATCCAGCACCGCCTGCAAGTCCTCGCGCTGGCGCAGCACCTCAGCCAGGGCCCGGTTATCCACCACCGGGCCACGGGCAGCGTTGATCAGCCAGGTGCCGTGCCTGAGCCGGCTCAGCCGCTGGCGATCCAGCAGGTGCCAGGTGGAGTCTGGCCCGCTCTTGGTCAGGGGCGTGTGCAGGCTGATGACATCGCAACGCTCAAGCAATTGCTCCAGGCTGACATAGTCGCCGCCTTCCGCCGCCTGCCGCTGCGGATCGCAGACCAGCACATTCCAGCCCAGGCCGCGCAGCACCTCGATCAGGCGCCCACCCACTTCACCGGCACCGACCACGCCATAGCAACGCTGCGCCAGGTCCACGCCTTCGATCTCGGCCAGGGTCAGCAGGCTGCCCAGCAAATAGTCCACCACGCCGCGGGCATTGCAGCCCGGGGCACTGGACCAGGTGATCCCGGCCTGCTGGAAATATTCCAGGTCCAAGTGATCGGTGCCGATGGTGCAGGTGCCGACAAACCGCACTGGGCTGCCTTCCAGCAACCGGCGATCGACCTGGGTCACCGAACGCACCAGCAACACATCTGCCTGCGCCACGGTCGCCCGGTCAATGGCGCGCCCGGGGAAACGCCGGATCTCGCCGAAACCGGCAAAGAACTCTTCGATCAGGGGGATATTTTCGTCGGCAACAATCAACATGGCAGGCTCCTCTGGCGGAGCCGCAGTGTAGGCGCAGATGCCAGGCCGGGCTAGCACGGCATGTACACCAACCGGCATTTTCACCACCCCCTGCGCTTACAAATCCACAACACGGGATGTTTTCCTGACTGAGATGTCAACGCGTAGACTGTCGCGTCCTGCGCAACACCACCTATGGACGCTACGCCCCGTGAATTCCGTGACTGACTCCCCTGCCGCCACCGCCACCAGCCGCCCTGCCCGGGTCGGCCGTGAACTGCATGACCTGCTGGTACTGGCCCTGCCCATCATGATTGCCCAGGTGGCCACCACCGCCATGGGCTTTGTCGATGCCGTGATGGCCGGCCGGGTCGGCCCGCGGGATCTGGCAGCCGTCGCCCTGGGCAACTCGATCTGGATTCCGGTGTTCCTGTTGATGACCGGCACCCTGCTGGCCACCACGCCCAAGGTGGCGCAGCGCTTCGGCGCCGGCAACCTGCACGAGATCGGCCCGCTGGTGCGCCAGGCGCTGTGGCTCGCCCTGGTGGCCGGGATCTCGGCCCTGCTGATACTGATCAGTGCCGAGCCGGTGCTGCATCTGATGAATGTCGATCCTGAACTGATTCAGCCCTGCATGGGCTACCTGCACGGCATCGCCAGCGGTTTGCCGGCGGTAGCGCTGTACTACGTGCTGCGCTGCCTCAGCGATGGCCTGGGCCGCACGGTGCCGAGCATGGTCATCGGCCTGGGAGGCCTGGCCCTGAACATCCCCATCAACTACATCTTCATCTATGGCCATTTCGGTGTACCGGCCATGGGCGGCGTCGGTTGTGGCTGGGCCACGGCCATCGTGATGTGGGCCATGATGCTGGGCATGGCCGGCTGGATTTTCTGGGCACCGGCCTACCGCAAGATCCAGTTGTTCAGCCGCTTCGACTGGCCGCAAGGGGCGATGATCGGGCGCTTGCTGAGCATCGGCCTGCCCATCGGCATTGCAGTGTTCGCCGAATCGAGCATTTTCGCGGTGATCGCCCTGCTGATCGGCAGCCTGGGGGCCACGGTGGTGGCCGGGCACCAGATCGCCCTCAACGTCAGCGCCCTGATGTTCATGATTCCCTACTCCCTGGCCATGGCGGTGACCGTGCGGGTCGGCCAGGCCCTGGGACGCCAGCAGCCACGCAACGCGCGCTTCAGCGCCGGCGTCGGCATGGCCACGTCACTGGCCTACGCCTGCCTTTCGGCGAGCCTGATGTTCTTCCTGCGCGAACCCATCGCCACCATCTACACCACCGACCCAATGGTGATTCAGGTCGCTTCGATGCTGATTGTGTATGCGGCGCTGTTCCAGTTTTCCGATGGCATCCAGGTCACGGCGGCCGGCGCATTGCGCGGCTATCAGGACACTCGGGTGACCATGATCCTGACCCTGTTCGCCTACTGGGGGATTGGCTTGCCGGTGGGCTACACCCTGGGCCTGACCGACTGGTTTGGCCCGGCGCGGGGCCCGAGCGGCCTGTGGGAAGGCCTGATCGTGGGCTTGAGCTGCGCGGCGCTGATGCTGTCGATCCGCCTGACCCGCAGCGCGCGCAAGCAGATCCGCATCAGCCGCTCGGCGGGTTAATCGAGCTTCTTGCGGATCCAGTAGAGGTAGGTGCCTGCCTCTTCCTGCTGCGCTACCAGTTCATGGTCGAGAAACACGCAGAACTTGGGAATGTCGCGGCGGGTGGAGGGGTCGGTGGCAATCACCTTCAACAGCCCGCCTGGCGGCAGGTCGCGGATGTGCTGGTGCAGCATCATCACCGGCTCCGGGCAGTTGAGGCCGGTGGCGTCGAGGGTGCCGTCAACCGGCGTATCAATAATCTGACTCATGAATCACTCCTGAAACTGGCCGGCATTGTCGCGCAATGCCGCCATCGGTTCATCTGTTGCCGTTATTCCACGGCCCCGGTCCTGCCGTAGGAACTGGCTTGCCAGCCAAGTCTTCCTCACGCCTTGCACCAGTGCGGGGCCTTTTTCGCCGGCAAGCCGGCTCCGACCAGTAAGCGGGCGGTGTTGCGGGTACTACGCCGACTTGGGCTTTTTCAGATCCAGGCGCCGCAGGTGGCAGGTGACTTCCTCGCGGTCGTGGTACAGCTGCTTGCAGCCAATGGCCACGCGAATGCCCCGGGCCTTGAAGCCTTCTTCGATGCGTTCCAGCAAGCGCTTCACTTCGGCATAGCGCTGCTTCATCGGCAGCTTGAGGTTGACCACCGCCTCACGGCAGTGCCCCTCGCCGATCCAGGTCTCCAGCAGCGCGGCGTTGCGCGCCGGTTTCTCGACGATGTCGCAGACCATCCAGTCCACCGGCTGCCTGGGTTTGTAGGTAAAGCCGTCCGCCATCAGGTGCTGCACCAGGCCGGTGTCCATCAGGCTTTCAGCCATGGGGCCGTTGTCCACGGCGGTCACCAGCATGCCGCGGTTGACCAGTTGCCAGGTCCAGCCACCCGGGGCAGCCCCCAGGTCGACGCCGGTCATGTCGCCATGCAGACGCTCGTCCCACTGGTCCCGAGGAATGAAATGGTGCCAGGCCTCTTCCAGCTTCAGGGTCGAGCGGCTCGGCGCTTCCCGGGGGAATTTCAGCCGTGGAATACCCATGGGCCACATGGCTGAGTTGCCGGCATCAGCCAGGCCGACAAAGACTTCCCGACCGCTCTTGAAGGTCAGCAACAAGCGCGGCTTGGTCGCGTCGTCCACCAGCTTGCCGGCAGCGGTCAGGGCCTTGCGCAGGGGGGCTTCGAACTTCTTGCAGAAGTTGGACAGTTCCTTGCCATCGTTGGTGTCCACCACTTCCAGCCACAGGCTGCCGCACTGCGGGAAGTTGGCCAGGTAGGCAAGAATCACGCTGATGCGGTCGGTTTCCGGCAGGTCGATGAAGCCGCCCCGGGCCCACTGCCGGGGAAAGATCAGCTCCGGGAAGCGCAGGCCCTGCATCAGACGCTGGGCCCCGTCGTCCTCGGTGCAGATGAACTCGGCGCAGGCGGTGCTGGGCTTGGCCTTGGCATAACCGGCGACATTCAGCCGGGCCGCGTGATCGGCGATCTCGGAGCAGACTTCGCCCTCGAAGCCGGGCCGGCAATGGATAAACAGGGTGTTCATTGAATCTCCTGGGCAAATGGCGATGAATCGATGCGCAAACCTGCCCTGTAGCAAAGCCTGTCACGAAAACCGGCGCATGATAACCGAGTTCGGAACCTTGGACTTGCGCCAGCAGTCCAGTGATTAGCCATAAGCGCCAAACAGAGCTAGGTTAACTCTCTGTCCGTATCACAGGCCCGTAGCCGTGCGGGCCACAAGGAGTCATTCAATGCCATCCCTCGATAGCCTGAAAACCCTTAAAACCCTGAAAGTCGACGACAAGACTTATCACTATTTCAGCCTGCCGGACGCCGCCAGGAGCCTGGGCGATATCGACACCCTGCCCATGTCGCTGAAAGTCCTGCTGGAAAACCTGTTGCGCTGGGAGGACGACAAGACCGTCACCGGCGCCGACCTCAAGGCCATCGCGGCCTGGCTCAAGGAGCGCCGCTCCGACCGCGAGATCCAATACCGCCCCGCGCGGGTGCTGATGCAAGACTTCACTGGGGTACCGGCGGTGGTCGACCTGGCCGCCATGCGCGCCGCCATGGCCAAGGCCGGTGGCGATCCGCAGCGGATCAACCCGCTTTCACCAGTGGACCTGGTGATCGACCATTCGGTGATGGTGGACAAGTTCGCCAGCAGCAGCGCCTTCGAGCAGAACGTCGACATCGAGATGCAACGCAACGGCGAGCGCTATGCCTTCCTGCGCTGGGGCCAGAGCGCCTTCGACAACTTCAGCGTGGTACCGCCGGGCACCGGCATCTGCCACCAGGTCAACCTGGAATACCTGGGGCGCACGGTCTGGACCAAGGACGAGGACGGCCGCACCTATGCCTTCCCCGACACCCTGGTGGGCACCGACTCCCACACCACCATGATCAATGGCCTTGGCGTACTGGGCTGGGGCGTGGGCGGGATCGAAGCCGAGGCGGCGATGCTCGGCCAGCCGGTGTCGATGCTGATTCCCGAAGTCATCGGCTTCAAGCTCACCGGCAAGCTCAAGGAAGGCATCACCGCCACCGACCTGGTGCTGACGGTGACCCAGATGCTGCGCAAGAAAGGCGTGGTCGGCAAATTCGTCGAGTTCTACGGTGACGGCCTGGCCGACCTGCCCCTGGCGGACCGCGCCACCATCGCCAACATGGCGCCGGAGTACGGCGCCACCTGCGGCTTCTTCCCGGTGGATGAGATCACCCTGGACTACCTGCGCCTGTCCGGCCGTCCGAGCGAGCTGGTGAAACTGGTGGAGGCCTACAGCAAGGCCCAGGGCCTGTGGCGCCTGCCGGGCAAGGAGCCGGTATTCACCGACAGCCTGGCGCTGGACATGGGCACCGTAGAAGCCAGCCTCGCCGGCCCCAAACGACCGCAGGACCGGGTTGCACTGCCCAACGTTGCCCAGGCTTTCACTGACTTTCTCGACCTGCAGTTCAAACCCACCAGCAAGGAAGAAGGCCGCCTGGAAAGCGAAGGTGGCGGTGGTGTGGCGGTGGGCAATGCGGACCTGGTGGGAGAAGCCGACTACCAGTACGACGGCCAGACCTATCGCCTGAAAAACGGTGCCGTGGTGATCGCGGCCATCACCTCCTGCACCAACACCTCCAACCCCAGCGTCATGATGGCCGCCGGCCTGGTGGCGAAGAAGGCCGTGGAAAAAGGCCTGCAACGCAAACCCTGGGTCAAGAGCTCGCTGGCCCCGGGCTCCAAGGTGGTGACCGACTACTACAAGGCTGCCGGCCTGACGCCCTACCTGGACCAACTGGGCTTCGATCTGGTGGGCTACGGCTGCACCACCTGCATCGGCAACTCCGGCCCGCTGCAGGAGCCGATCGAGAAAGCCATCCAACAGGCCGACCTCAGCGTCGCCTCGGTGCTGTCGGGCAACCGCAACTTCGAGGGCCGGGTGCATCCACTGGTGAAAACCAACTGGCTGGCCTCGCCGCCCCTGGTCGTGGCCTATGCCCTGGCGGGCACGGTGCGCATCGACATCAGCAGCGAACCTCTGGGCCAGGGCAAGGACGGCCAGCCAGTGTACCTGCGGGACATCTGGCCCAGCAGCAAGGAGATCGCCGACGCCGTGGCCCAGGTCAACACCCGGATGTTCCACAAGGAGTACGCCGAAGTGTTCGCCGGGGATGCACAGTGGCAAGCCATCGAAGTGCCGCAGGCCGCCACTTATGTGTGGCAGGACGACTCCACCTATATCCAGCACCCGCCGTTCTTCGATGACATCGCCGGCCCGCTGCCGCAGATCACCGATGTCAGCGGCGCCCGGGTACTGGCCCTGCTGGGGGACTCGGTGACCACCGACCACATCTCCCCGGCCGGCAACATCAAGGCCGACAGCCCGGCTGGCCGCTACCTGCGGGACAAGGGCGTGGAACCGCGGGACTTCAACTCCTACGGCTCACGCCGCGGCAACCACGAAGTGATGATGCGCGGCACCTTCGCCAACATCCGCATTCGCAACGAAATGCTCGGCGGCGAGGAAGGTGGCAACACCTTGTACATTCCCACCGGCGAGAAGTTGGCGATCTATGACGCAGCCATGCGCTATCAGGCCGACGGCACGCCGCTGGTGGTGATCGCCGGCCAGGAATACGGCACCGGTTCGAGCCGCGACTGGGCAGCCAAAGGCACCAACCTGCTGGGGGTCAAGGCGGTGATCGCCGAAAGCTTCGAGCGTATCCACCGTTCCAACCTGGTGGGCATGGGCGTCCTGCCCTTGCAGTTCAAGCTGGACCAGAACCGCAAGAGCCTGAAGCTGACCGGCAAGGAAACCCTGGACATTCTCGGCCTCAGCGGTACGGAACTGACGCCGCGGATGAACCTGACCCTGGTGATCACCCGTGAGGATGGCAGCCAGGAGAAGATCGAGGTGCTGTGCCGCATCGACACCTTGAATGAAGTGGAATACTTCAAGTCCGGCGGGATCCTGCACTACGTTCTCCGGCAACTGATTGCTTCCTGACGCTGCCTTGAAAAAACACCGCCTTCGGGCGGTGTTTTGCATTGGGCTGCCGTGCCTGGGTGAGGGGGTTATACTGCGCGCCCACCAAATCTGACTCACCGGTCGCAATGGCGACTACAGATCCGGCGCAGTACTACGTCTCTGCAATACCCATTCTTACGCAACAAGGATTCCCCATGACCGCTCTGCCATGGATGTACCTGGCACTTCTTTCCATTGGCTACGCACTGGCCCTGAGCTACGGGCAACTGGGCCTGCTGGCCGCCCTGTCGATCTTGCTGCTGTTGGCTGCCGGCTTCGCCGTGCGCCAGCAACGCAGCCGCGTCGGCCAGTACCTGGGCCACGGCCTGTTCGTGGTGCTCGCCCTGGCCCTGGCCATGCACTGGCTGCCCGGGTTCTACAATGGCCGGGCCATCGAGCCGCAGCGTTTCACTGACGATGCCGTGCCCTTCTCCCTGTACTTGAACCAGGACAAGCCGCTAATCGGCTTCTGGCTGCTGCTGGTATGCCCGTGGATAGTCGGGCGGCGCTCACTGCGCCTGTCGCTGTATGCCACCGCCGCGGCCCTGACTCTGTGTGCGGTAGCCGCACTGGGCGGCGCGCTGCTGCTGGGCATGATCACTTGGGCGCCAAAATGGCCGGAGCAGGCCTGGCTCTGGGTGCTGAACAACCTGCTGCTGGTGACCCTGGTGGAAGAGGCGCTGTTTCGCGGCTATATCCAGGGCGGCCTGAGCCGGCGCTTCAAGGCCCTGCCCTACGGCGAGAACCTGGCCCTGTTGTGCGCGGCGCTGCTGTTCGGCCTGGTGCACCTGGGCGCGGGGTGGCAATGGACCCTATTGGCAGGCATCGCCGGCGTCGGCTACGGTCTGGCCTATCGTTTTGGCGGCCTGGGGGCGGCGATAGCCACTCACTTCGGTCTCAACCTGCTGCATTTCGGCCTCTTCACCTACCCGATGCTGGCCGGATAACCCGTCAGCCGTTTTACCAAACCAGTACTTCAGGACTATTGACTGCCAAGGAAGAACGTCAATGATTAGCCCCCTCGTCAACGCCGGTTTATACCTGCCGGCGCTTTTTGCAAGCGACACATTCTGCCAATGAGACCCAGAGCCGATTATTGAAAAATAATTTCAATAATCGGTTGAAGCGGCCGACAACCTATCAAAGCCTTGCGGATTGAAAAACCATGCGTAATAACCAGCCTGTCACTCAGCGCGAACGTACCTTCCCGGCTCAACAACGGTTGATTTCCACCACCGACGCCAAAGGCGTGATCACCTACTGCAACGACGCCTTTGTCGAGATCAGTGGGTTCTCCCGTGAAGAACTGGTTCGCGCACCGCACAACCTGGTACGTCACCCTGATGTGCCGGCGGCGGTGTTCGCGCACATGTGGGGCACCTTGAAACAAGGCTTGCCATGGATGGGCATCGTCAAGAACCGCTGCAAGACCGGCGACCACTACTGGGTCAACGCCTATGTGACACCGATCTTCGAAGGCAGCCAGGTAGTGGGTTACGAGTCGGTACGGGTCAAGCCCACCGCCGAGCAGGTGCGTCGCGCCGAAGCTCTTTACCAACGCATCAACACTGGCAAGTCGGCCATTCCCAAGCGTGACAAGTGGCTGCCTGTGCTGCAGGACTGGCTACCGTTCATCCTGGTCAGCCAGCTGAGCTTCATGATCGGCGCCTGGCTCAACTCCCACTGGGGCTTCGCCCTGGCCGCCGCGCTCTCGGTGCCCCTGGGCCTGCTGGGCCTGAGCTGGCAGCAGCGCGGGCTCAAGCGCCTGTTGCGACTGGCCGAGCAGACCACCTCCGACCCGCTGATCGCTCAGATGTACACTGACAGCCGCGGCGCCCAAGCCCGCCTGGAGATGTCGATCCTGAGCCAGGAAGCGCGCCTGAAGACCTGTCTGACCCGCCTGCAGGACACCGCCGAGCACCTCAACGAGCAGGCCCGCCAGTCCGACACCCTGGCCCACAACAGCTCCAGCGGCCTGGAGCGCCAGCGGGTCGAGACCGAACAGGTGGCCACCGCGGTCAACCAGATGGCCGCCACCACCCAGGAAGTGGCCAGCCACGTGCAACGTACCGCCGACGCCACCCAGGAAGCCAATCGCCTGACTGGTCGTGGCCGCGATATCGCCGGGGAAACCCGCGAAGCCATCCAGCGCCTGTCGGTGGTGGTGGGCGAAACCGGGCTGACGGTAACCCAACTGGCCAAGGACAGTGACGAGATCGGCGGCGTCGTCGACGTGATCAAGGGCATTGCCGACCAGACCAACCTGCTGGCCCTGAACGCAGCCATCGAAGCCGCCCGTGCCGGTGAAATGGGCCGCGGCTTTGCCGTGGTGGCCGACGAGGTGCGTCAGTTGGCACAGCGCACCAGTGAATCCACCGGGCAGATCCATACCCTGATCGCCAAGCTGCAGCAGACAGCCGCCACCGCCGTGCAGACCATGGACGCCGGTCATCGTCAGGCCGAAGAAGGCGTGGCCCGGGTGCTGGAAGCCGACCAGGCACTGGTGGGCATCAGCGAAGCGGTGGCCAACATCACCGACATGACCACCCAGATCGCTGCCGCCACCGAAGAGCAAAGCTCGGTGGCCGAAGAGATCAGCCGCAACATCAGCACCATCGCGCAACTGGCGGATCAGACTTCGGAGCAGGCCCAGCATTCGGCCGAGCTCAGCGAAGCTCTGACCCGCACCGCGCACACCCAGTACTCGCTGGTGGAGCGCTTCAACCGCTAGCCCCCCCCTAGGGCCGGCAACAAAAAACCGGAAGCCAAGGCTTCCGGTTTTTTTATGCCCGCAAACCCACCCGACAACCGTCGGAGCGAACTTGCTGGCGATAAATCTTCACCGCGCTACAAATTCGAAGGCCGGGTGAACGCTTCGCGAGCAAGCTCGCTCCTACAGGATCAGGCCAGTGCTTGCAGGAACGCAGCGACCTTGGCCGCCGCTGACTCCAGATGCTGATCATGGGTGCAACCGGAGGCCTTCAGGGGCTTGAGATCGTGATCAGCGGCGGCCAGCCAGTACAACTCGATATTGGGTGCCAATGTGTAGGCCTCGACTGCCTGGCGATTGCCCAGGGCGTCACGCTCGCCCTGCACGATCAGGCTCGGCACTGACAGATCGGCCAGATGCGCCACCCGCGGTTTTTCCGGTTTGCCGGCGGCATGGAACGGATAGCCCAGGCACACCAATGCATCGGCCTTCAGTTCATCGGCCAGCAAACTGGCCATGCGCCCGCCCATGGACTTGCCGCCCACCGCCAACACCCCAGTGACATAAGGTCGCACCAGGGCATGCACCTCACGCCAGCATTCCTGCAGCCTGGGCGCCGGGTTGGGCGGGCGCTTACCGCCGTCCAGGCGCCGCTGGGCCATGTAGGGAAACTCGAAGCGCAAGACGTTCACCCCGTGCCCCGCAAGGCGTACAGCGATATCGTTCATGAACCCACTGTCCATGGGCGCGCCGGCGCCATGGGCGAGGACCAGGGTCGGTGCCGACCGCACCTCGACGCCCCGCGCGAACTCCCACAACCAGCCCCGCTCCCGCACGCACTGCGCCCATTGATCCCCGTCAATACTGGCCTTGTGCTCATTGCTCATGCTTGCCTCGCTTTTAGTCTGCCTATAACTCCAGACGAAGTGAGCGCGCCTTGCCGTGCGCAGTCGCTTTCACTTCAGCTGAACCGTGGATGGGGAACCATGAACACTTCTATCAGTACCGCCTACAACTACAAGGTGGTCCGCCAATTCGCCATTATGACGGTGGTGTGGGGCATCGTCGGCATGGGGCTCGGGGTTTTTCTCGCTGCCCAGTTGGTCTGGCCCGAACTCAACTTCGACTTACCGTGGACCAGCTTCGGCCGTCTGCGGCCATTGCACACCAACGCGGTGATCTTCGCCTTCGGTGGCTGCGCGCTGTTTGCCAGCTCGTTCTACTCGGTGCAACGCACCTGCCAGACCACGCTGTTCGCGCCGAAAATCGCCGCGTTCTGCTTCTGGGGCTGGCAATTGGTGATCCTCCTGGCGGCCATCAGCCTGCCACTGGGCTACACCAGCTCCAAGGAATACGCCGAACTGGAATGGCCGATCGACATCCTGATCACCATTGTGTGGGTGGCCTACGCCATCGTGTTCTTCGGCACCCTGATGCAGCGCAAGACCAAGCACATCTATGTGGGTAACTGGTTCTTCGGCGCGTTCATCATCACCGTGGCCATCCTGCACATCGTCAACAACCTGGAACTGCCGGTCAGCTTCACCAAGTCCTACTCGGTGTATGCCGGTGCGACCGATGCGATGGTGCAATGGTGGTACGGCCACAACGCCGTGGGCTTCTTCCTGACCGCGGGCTTCCTGGGGATGATGTACTACTTCGTACCCAAGCAGGCCGAGCGTCCGGTGTACTCCTATCGCCTGTCGATCGTGCACTTCTGGGCGCTGATCACCCTGTACATCTGGGCCGGCCCGCACCACCTGCACTACACCGCGCTGCCGGACTGGGCTCAGTCCCTAGGGATGGTGATGTCGCTGGTTCTGCTGGCGCCAAGCTGGGGCGGCATGATCAACGGCATGATGACCCTCTCGGGCGCCTGGCATAAGCTGCGCAGCGACCCGATCCTGCGGTTCCTGGTGGTATCCCTGGCGTTCTACGGCATGTCGACCTTCGAAGGTCCGATGATGGCGATCAAGACCGTCAACGCCCTCTCCCACTACACCGACTGGACCATCGGCCACGTACACGCCGGCGCTCTGGGCTGGGTTGCAATGATCTCCATCGGCGCGCTGTACCACCTGATCCCGAAAGTCTTTGGTCGCGAGCAGATGTACAGCACCGCCCTGATCAACACCCACTTCTGGCTCGCCACCATCGGCACCGTGCTCTACATCGCTTCGATGTGGGTCAACGGTATCGCCCAGGGCCTGATGTGGCGTGCGGTCAACGAAGACGGCACCCTCACCTACTCCTTCGTCGAAACCCTGGTGGCCAGCCATCCAGGCTTCATCGTGCGACTGGTGGGTGGTGCGATCTTCCTCAGCGGCATGTTCCTGATGGCTTACAACACCTGGCGCACCGTGCGTGCCGCAGTGCCAGCCGAAGTCAACGCCGCTGCGCAGATGGCCTGAGGAGTCCGCCATGAAACACGAAACGATTGAGAAAAACGTCGGCCTGCTGATGCTGCTGATGGTCTTCGCGGTGAGCATCGGCGGTCTGACCCAGATCGTCCCGCTGTTCTTCCAGGACGTCACCAACAAGCCGGTGGAAGGCATGAAGCCCTATACCGCCCTGCAGTTGGAAGGCCGCGACATCTACATCCGCGAAGGCTGCGTACAGTGCCACTCGCAGATGATCCGTCCGTTCCGCGCCGAGACCGAGCGTTATGGTCACTACTCGGTGGCCGGTGAAAGCGTCTGGGACCACCCGTTCCTGTGGGGCTCCAAGCGTACCGGTCCGGACCTGGCCCGGGTGGGCGGCCGCTACTCCGATGACTGGCACCGCGCGCACTTGTACAACCCGCGCAACGTGGTGCCCGAATCGAAGATGCCGGCCTACCCATGGCTGGTGACCGCACCGGTGGACAGCAGCCACACCGAAACCAAGCTCAAGGTCATGCGCACCCTGGGCGTGCCGTACACCGACGAAGACATCGCCGGCGCCACCGCCACGCTCAAGGGCAAGACCGAGATGGATGCCCTGGTCTCCTACCTGCAAGTGCTTGGCACTGCGATCAAGAGCAAGAGGTGAGCCATGGGTTTTGAACTCGATAGCGGCATGATTCGCGGCCTCGGGACCCTGGTGGTGATGATCGCCTTCGTCGGCCTGTCGATCTGGGTATTCAACTCCAAACGCAACCCCGAGTTTGCCCAGGCCCGCCTGCTGCCCTTCGCCGATGACCCGATGCCGGGCACGGCACCGGCCGGTAACACAACTGATGACGCTCAACCTCAAGAGCCTGTAACAAGGAGCATTCGGCCATGACCACCTTCTGGAGTACGTGGATCTGCGTACTGACCATTGGCAGCCTGATCGGCCTGACCTGGCTGCTGGTCGGCACCCGCAAGGGCGAGACCAAGGGCAGTGTCGACCAGACCATGGGCCACGCCTTCGATGGCATCGAGGAGTACGACAACCCCCTGCCGCAATGGTGGTTCCTGCTGTTTGCCGGGACCCTGGTGTTTTCCGTTGGCTACCTGATCCTCTACCCGGGTCTGGGCAACTGGAAAGGCATCCTGCCGGGCTATGAAGACGGCTGGACCCAGACCAAGGAATGGGAAAAGGAAATGGCCAAGGCGGACGTGAAGTTTGGTCCGATCTTCGCCAAATTCGCGGCCATGCCGGTGGAAGAAGTGGCCAAGGACCCGCAAGCGCTGAAAATGGGCGGACGTCTGTTCGCCTCCAACTGCTCGGTCTGCCACGGTTCCGACGCCAAGGGTGCCTTCGGCTTCCCGAACCTGGCGGACGACAACTGGCGGTGGGGCGGCAGCGCCGACACCATCAAGGCCACCATCATGGGCGGCCGCATGGCGGCCATGCCGGCCTGGGGCGAAGTGCTCAAGGAAGCCGGCGTGAAGAACGTGGCAGCCTACGTTCGCCACGACCTGGCCGGCCTGCCCCTGCCAGCCGACAGCGATGCCGACCTGGTAGCCGGACAGCAAGCGTTCAGCACCACCTGCGTAGCCTGCCACGGCGCTGACGGCAAAGGCACCCAGATCATGGGCGCGCCCGACCTGACCCAGCCCGCCGGCTTCATCTACGGCACCAGCCTGGCACAACTGCAACAGACCATCCGCCATGGTCGCCAGGGCCACATGCCAGCGCAGAGCGAACTGCTCGGCAATGACAAGGTGCAACTGCTGGCCGCCTACGTTTACAGCCTCTCCCACGGCAACAAGCCCCAGGCTGAAAACACCCAGTAAGACGAGTCACGGCAAGCTGCGGGTTCCCAACTTGCAGCTTGCCGCTCGCAGTTCAACTTCCCGCTCCTTTGCGACCAAGTGTCGCACCCTCTCCCGCAGCGCGTTTGCACTCATCTGATTCAGGTCTAAGCTTGCCCCGATGGGGACCGGCACGGGCTGGTCACAGGCCAACGGTATCCGTGACGTTCGAAGCTTCTGCTCGATGACAGGCCGCAAAGGCTGGTTTATACCGGCTGTCGACTCGCTTACCGCCTGTCAGCTGATCCATCAGCTTCTACACACCCGGTTACAACCGACCTGACACCCCCCGTTTCCTGTCCATCGCGACAGCTTGTCCGAGGGCATTTTTTTGTCCCTACTCGGCATAGGGAAAGGCCGCAGAATCAGGCATGGAACGCATTGACCCAGGTCATAGCGCGTTGCAATGACCCCCTGCTTTCTCCATACTTGCGACCGATTTTTATCCCTAATAAAACACCCAAACCGTGGAACCTTAGAATGAGCACAGCAATCAGTCCGACTGCTTATAACTATAAGGTAGTCCGCCAGTTCGCCATCATGACGGTGGTCTGGGGGATCCTTGGCATGGGGCTCGGTGTCTTCATCGCCTCACAACTGGTATGGCCGGAGTTGAACTTCGGTCTGCCGTGGACGACGTTTGGACGCCTGCGCCCGCTGCACACCAACCTGGTGATCTTTGCCTTCGGTGGATGTGCATTGTTTGCCACCTCTTACTATGTCGTGCAGCGAACCTGCCAGACGCGACTGATTTCCGACAGCCTCGCGGCCTTCACCTTCTGGGGTTGGCAAGCGGTGATCGTCGGCGCGATCGTGACCCTGCCACTGGGTTACACCACCACCAAGGAATACGCCGAACTGGAATGGCCCCTGGCTATCCTGCTGGCGATCGTCTGGGTCACCTACGGCCTGGTGTTCTTTGGCACCATCACCAAGCGCAAGACCAAGCACATCTACGTGGGCAACTGGTTCTACGGTGCCTTCATCGTGGTGACCGCGATGCTGCACATCGTCAACCACGCTTCCCTGCCGGTCAGCTTCTTCAAGTCCTACTCGGCCTATGCCGGTGCGACTGATGCGATGATCCAGTGGTGGTACGGCCACAACGCCGTGGGCTTCTTCCTGACCACCGGCTTCCTGGGGATGATGTACTACTTCGTACCCAAGCAGGCCGAGCGTCCGATCTATTCCTATCGCCTGTCCATCGTGCACTTCTGGGCGCTGATCACCCTGTACATCTGGGCCGGTCCGCACCACCTGCACTACACCGCGCTGCCGGACTGGGCCCAGTCCCTGGGCATGGCCATGTCGATCATCCTGCTGGCGCCAAGCTGGGGCGGCATGATCAACGGCATGATGACCCTCTCGGGCGCCTGGCATAAGCTGCGCACCGACCCGATCCTGCGCTTCCTCGTGGTTTCCCTGGCGTTCTACGGCATGTCGACCTTCGAAGGTCCGATGATGGCGATCAAGACCGTCAACTCGCTCTCGCACTACACCGACTGGACCATCGGCCACGTACACGCCGGCGCTCTGGGCTGGGTAGCGATGATCTCCATCGGCGCCCTGTACCATCTGATCCCGAAAGTCTTCGGTCGTCAGCAGATGCACAGCATCGGCCTGATCAACACCCACTTCTGGCTGGCTACCATCGGTACCGTGCTCTACATCGCCTCGATGTGGGTCAACGGCATCACCCAGGGCCTGATGTGGCGTGCAATCAACGATGACGGCACCCTCACCTACTCCTTCGTCGAAGCACTGCAAGCCAGCCACCCGGGCTTTATCGTCCGTGCTCTGGGCGGGGCGTTCTTCGCCGCCGGCATGCTGATCATGGCGTACAACGTGTTCCGCACCGTTCGCGCCTCGAACCCGGCAGAAGCTGAAGCCGCTGCTCAGATCGCTGTAGTTGGAGCTCACTGATGAAGCACGAAGTAGTCGAGAAGAATATTGGCCTGCTGGCCTTCTTCATGGTCATCGCCGTCAGCATCGGCGGCCTGACCCAGATCGTCCCGCTGTTCTTCCAGGACGTCACCAACAAGCCGGTGGAAGGCATGAAGCCGCGCACCGCGCTGGAACTGGAAGGCCGCGACGTCTACATCGCCAACGGCTGTGTCGGCTGCCACTCGCAGATGATCCGTCCGTTCCGCGCTGAAACCGAACGCTATGGCCACTACTCGGTGGCCGGTGAAAGCGTCTGGGATCACCCGTTCCTGTGGGGTTCCAAGCGTACCGGCCCGGACCTGGCCCGAGTGGGCGGTCGTTACTCCGATGACTGGCAGCGTGCGCACTTGTACAACCCGCGCAACGTGGTGCCCGAGTCGAAGATGCCGGCTTATCCGTTCCTCGTAGAAAACAAGCTCGACGGCAAAGACACCGCGAAGAAAATGGAAGTCTTGCGCACGCTCGGCGTCCCTTACACCGACGAAGACATCGCCGGTGCCAAGGATGCCGTGAAGGGCAAAACCGAAATGGACGCGCTGGTGGCCTATCTGCAAGGCCTGGGCACCATCATCAAAAGCAAACGGTGATCTAGATGGATATCGGGATGATTCGTGGCCTGGGCACCCTTGTTGTGATGGTGGCCTTCATCGGTTTGGCACTCTGGGTGTTCAGCCCCAAGCGCAAGTCCGAGTTTGAAGACGCAACCTTGCTGCCGTTCGCGGATGATCCCGACGCCATCAAGCACGTCGAGCAAGCTTCTAGGAGTAACAAAGAATGACTACGTTCTGGAGTCTGTACGTCACAGTCCTCAGTCTGGGTACCATCTTCGCCCTGACCTGGCTGCTGCTGTCGACCCGCAAGGGCCAGCGCGCCGAGCAGACCGACGAGACGGTCGGCCACTCCTTCGACGGGATCGAGGAGTACGACAACCCCCTGCCGAAATGGTGGTTCATGCTGTTCGTGGGCACCATCGTCTTCGCCCTGGGCTACCTGGTGCTGTACCCGGGCCTTGGCAACTGGAAAGGCGTTCTGCCGGGCTACAACTACCTCGATAACGAGAAGCAGACCCCATTCGCCAACGGCCAGTCCGGCTGGACCGGCGTCCACGAGTGGGAAAAGGAAATGGCCAAGTCGGACGCCAAGTTCGGTCCAATCTTCGCCAAGTACGCTGCCATGCCTATCGAAGAAGTGGCCAAGGACCCGCAAGCCCTGAAAATGGGTGGCCGTCTGTTCGCATCCAACTGCTCGGTCTGCCACGGCTCCGACGCCAAGGGCGCCTACGGCTTTCCCAACCTGACCGACGCCGACTGGCGCTGGGGCGGCGAGCCGGAAACCATCAAGACCACCATCATGGGCGGTCGCCACGCGGTGATGCCGGCCTGGCTGGACGTGATCAAGGAACAAGGCGTCAGCGACGTTGCCGCCTATGTCCTGACCAACCTCGACGGCCGCAAATTGCCTGAAGGCATCAAGGCCGATCCGGTCAATGGCCAGAAGCTGTTCGCCGCCAACTGCGCGGTATGCCACGGTCCGGAAGGCAAAGGCACTCCTGCCATGGGCGCGCCTAACCTGACCCACCCGGCAGCCTTCATCTACGGTTCGAGCTTCGCCCAACTGCAACAGACCATTCGTTACGGCCGTCAAGGCGTGATGCCTGCGCAGGAACAACTGCAAGGCAACGACAAGGTTCACCTGCTGGCGGCTTATGTCTACAGCCTGTCCCATGGTGACAAGCAGGCCGACGCCGAGTAAGACCGACGCCTGAAAGCAACACTCAACGGCCCCGCCAATCAACATTGGCGGGGCCGTTTTGTTTGCGCCTGGCATCGGCTGATGCTCGACGGGGGGTCACCCTTTCCGGCAACCTGGTAGCCAGGCTTCGACAATATGGCGGACTTCGAGACCTGCGGCGTATGCCTGCTCACCCCCTGTAAGAATTGAACGGCGCGACGTGCAAATGGGTCCATAATCCACAAGTCAATTGATTCAAGTCATTACACCATCAGTTGATTTCCCCCAACGCGACCAAAGGTCGCACCCTTGCGCTAGAGCTACAGGCGTATCATTGCGCCACTGCAACACCCCTTTTGACCGCGGTCGGCACGCATCGACCGAGGCATTTTTCCACTGCCGTGGGATGCAATGATGAGCAACCAGATTCCCGTACAAGACGTTACCCCGCCTGCCAAAAACGCGACCAACAGTGTCGATCTCTACGCCTCCAGGGAAAAAATCTACACCCGCGCCTTCACCGGCCTGTTCCGCAATCTGCGCATGCTTGGCGGCGCCGGATTGTTCCTTCTGTACTTCGGTACCGTGTGGCTCAACTGGGGCGGCCACCAGGCTGTCTGGTGGAACCTGCCGGAACGCAAATTCTTCATCTTTGGCGCCACGTTCTGGCCCCAGGACTTCATTCTGCTCTCTGGCCTGTTGATCATCGCCGCCTTCGGCCTGTTCTTCATCACCGTCTATGCCGGCCGCATCTGGTGCGGCTACACCTGCCCGCAAAGTGTCTGGACCTGGATCTTCATGTGGTGTGAAAAGGTCACCGAAGGCGACCGTAACCAGCGCATCAAGCTGGACAAGGCGCCCATGAGCGCCAACAAGTTCCTGCGCAAATTCAGCAAGCACAGCCTCTGGCTGCTGATCGGCTTCGTCACCGGCATGACCTTCGTCGGCTACTTCTCGCCGATCCGCGAACTGGTCATCGACTTCTTCACCGGCCAGGCCGATGGCTGGTCCTACTTCTGGGTCGGCTTCTTCACTCTGGCCACCTACGGCAACGCCGGCTGGCTACGGGAGCAGGTGTGCATCTACATGTGCCCCTATGCACGCTTCCAGAGCGTGATGTTCGACAAGGACACCCTGATCGTTTCCTACGACCCACGCCGTGGCGAAGCCCGTGGCCCGCGCAAGAAAGGCGCCGACTACAAGGCCCAGGGCCTGGGCGACTGCATTGACTGCACCATGTGTGTCCAGGTCTGCCCCACCGGCATCGACATCCGTGATGGCCTGCAGATCGAATGCATCGGCTGCGCAGCCTGCATCGACGCCTGCGACAGCATCATGGACAAAATGGAGTACCCCCGCGGGCTCATCAGCTACACCACCGAGCACAACCTCTCGGGGCAGAAAACCCATAAACTGCGCCCGCGCCTGATCGGCTATGCCCTGGTGCTGCTGGCCATGATCAGCCTGCTGGTTACAGCATTTTTCATGCGTTCACTGGTGGGCTTCGATGTCAGCAAGGACCGGGTGCTGTACCGCGAAAACGCCGAAGGCCGGATCGAAAACGTCTACAGCCTCAAGATCATGAACAAGGACCAGCGCGATCACACCTATGTGCTGGACGCCTCCGGCCTGCCGGACCTGAAGCTGCAGGGCAAGCGCGAAATCCACGTGGTGGCCGGCGAAATCGTCAGCATGCCGGTGGAGCTGTCGATTGCTCCCGAACAGTTGCCATCGACCACCAACGAGGTGAAGTTCATCCTCAAGGATGCCGACGATGACAGCGTCCATGTTGAAGCCAAGAGCCGGTTCATCGGCCCCCAAATTCGTTAAGAGAAGTGATCATGCCCGCAGCCACCGCCGCAAGCCCCTGGTACAAGCACCTCTGGCCCTGGATCATCATCGGCATCCTTGCCTGTTCCGTGACCCTGACCCTGTCCATGGTGACCATCGCCGTGAACAACCCGGACAACCTGGTCAACGACAACTACTACGAGGCCGGCAAGGGCATCAACCGCTCCCTGGACCGCGAGCTGCTGGCCCAGACCCTGAAGATGCGCGCCAACGTGCACCTCGATGAGCTGACCGGCGAAGTCGAACTGCGCCTGAGCGGTAACAGCCAGCCCAAGACCCTGGAGCTGAACCTGATCTCGCCGACCCAGCCGGAAAAGGACCGCAAGATCACCCTGGCCCGCAGCGAAACCGAACACGGGCGCTACATCGGCCAGCTGACCGACCAGGTCGAAGGGCGGCGCTTCGTCGAACTGCTGGGGGTCGAGGGAGACAAGACCTGGCGCATGTTCGAAGAAGAACAGGTCAGCCATGACAAGGACCTGCTGCTGGGCGACGAGCCCCTGCAAGGTGCCGAAGATCTGAACTGAGCAGTACCTGTCGTACATCGCCGGCTTGTCACCTCCCCAGCCCTTGCAGCGGGACCGGTGCGCCGGCGATGAGTTTTTCCCACATTACAAAGACCGCCGATGACCACGCCACTGCCTTGCTACCACTGTGCCCTGCCGGTTCCCGCCGGTAGCCGGTTCACCGCCGTCGTGCTTGGCCAACCCCGGGAGTTCTGCTGTCCGGGCTGCCAGGCCGTGGCCGAAGCCATAGTCGCTGGCGGTCTGGAGCACTACTACAGCCATCGCAGCGAGGCCTCGGCCAACCCTGAAGCCCTGCCCGTGCAATTGGTGGACGAACTGGCGCTGTACGACCGCGCCGACGTGCAGCAGCCCTTCGTCCGGCACGAAGGGGAGCTGGCGGAAACCACCCTGCTCATGGAGGGCATCAGTTGTGCCGCCTGCGGCTGGCTGATCGAAAAACACCTGCGCAGCCTGCCAGCGGTGGCCGAAGCCCGGCTCAACCTGTCCAACCACCGCCTGCACGTGCGCTGGGCCGACAGCCAACTGCCCCTGAGCCAGGTGCTCAGCGAGCTGCGCCACATCGGCTACGCCGCCCACCCGTATCAGCCGGATCGCGCTTCCGAGCAACTGGCCAGTGAAAACCGCCTGGCCCTGCGCCAGTTGGGCGTCGCTGGCCTGCTATGGTTCCAGGCCATGATGGCGACCATGGCCACCTGGCCGGAGTTCAACATCGACCTGAGCCCCGAGCTGCATACGATCCTGCGCTGGGTCGCGCTGTTTCTTACCACGCCTATCGTCTTCTACAGCTGCGCACCGTTCTTCAAGGGCGCCATGCGCGATTTGCGTACCCGCCACCTGACCATGGACGTCTCGGTGTCCTTGGCCATCGGCGGGGCCTACCTGGCAGGCATCTGGACCTCCATCAGCGGCATTGGCGAGTTGTATTTCGATGCCGTCGGCATGTTCGCCCTGTTCCTGCTCGCCGGACGCTACCTGGAACGCCGGGCCCGGGAACGCACCGCGGCGGCTACCGCGCAACTGGTCAATCTGCTGCCAGCTTCCTGCCTGCGCCTGGATGAAGACGGCCAGAGTGAACGCATCCTGCTCAGTGAATTGCGCCTGGGCGACCGGGTGCTGGTGCATCCCGGCGCAGTACTACCGGCAGACGGCAAGATCCTCGACGGCCAATCGAGCATCGACGAATCCCTGCTCACCGGTGAATACCTGCCACAGCCCCGTGGCCTGGGCGATAGGGTAACCGCCGGCACCTTGAACGTTGAAGGCGCGTTGACAGTGCAGGTCCAGGCCCTGGGCCAGGACACCCGGCTGTCGGCCATCGTGCGCCTGCTGGACCGGGCCCAGGCAGAGAAACCGCGGCTGGCGGAGGTTGCCGATCGTGCGGCCCAGTGGTTCCTGCTGTTCTCGCTGATTGCCGCGGCCGCCATCGGATTGCTGTGGTGGCAACTAGACGCCTCACGGGCGTTCTGGATCGTCCTGGCCATGCTGGTGGCGACCTGCCCCTGTGCGCTGTCCCTGGCCACGCCCACAGCCCTCACCGCCGCCACCGGCACCTTGCACAAGCTAGGCCTGTTGCTGACCCGCGGCCATGTACTGGAAGGCCTGAACCAGATCGACACGGTGATTTTCGACAAGACCGGCACCCTCACCGAAGGACGTCTGGCGCTGCGTTCCATCCGGCTATTGGGAGCCTTGTCCAGCGATGACTGCCTGAGCCTGGCCGCAGCCCTGGAAAACCGTTCCGAGCACCCGATCGCCCGGGCTTTCGGCCGTGCCCCAGTGGCCGCCGAGGAAGTAACCAGCAGCCCGGGGCTGGGCCTGGAAGGCCTCGTGGGTGATCAGCGTCTGCGTATCGGGCAACCAGCCTACGTTTGCCAGCTCAGTGGCTGCACCGTTCCGCCCATGCCCGATGAGGCCGGCCAATGGCTATTGCTCGGTGACAGCCAGGGCGCTCTCGCCTGGCTGGTGCTGGACGACCGCCTGCGCAGTGATGCTCCGGCCCTGCTGGCGGCCTGCAAGGCCCGTGGCTGGCACACCCTGCTGCTGTCCGGGGACAGCTCGCCGATGGTCGCCAGTGTCGCTGCAGAACTGCAGATCGATGAAGCCCGGGGCGGCCTGCGGCCCGATGACAAGCTGCAAGTGCTGCAACAGCTGCACCAGCAGGGCCGCAAGGTGCTGATGCTCGGCGATGGGGTCAACGATGTGCCAGTGCTGGCCGCCGCCGACATCAGCGTCGCCATGGGCTCGGCCACTGACCTGGCCAAGACCAGCGCCGATGCGGTACTGCTGTCCAATCGCCTGGATGCCCTGGTGCAGGCCTTCAGCCTGGCCCGCCGCACGCGCCGGGTGATCATCGAGAACCTGCTTTGGGCCGGGCTGTACAATGGCCTGATGCTGCCGTTCGCCGCCCTCGGCTGGATCACTCCGGTGTGGGCGGCGGTCGGCATGTCCATCAGTTCCCTGACCGTGGTGCTCAACGCCCTGCGCCTGACCCGCATGCCGCGGCCGGCCGACAGCGCCGACGCCCCCGAAACCCGCCCGATACCGGCCTGAGCCGCCGGGCCTGGAGTCCAGATGCCAGCTCTTTACGTGATGATCCCGGCCGCCCTGCTGATCGTGGCCATCGCCATCTACATCTTCTTCTGGGCGGTGGACAGCGGCCAGTACGACGATCTCGACGGCCCGGCCCACAGCATCCTGTTCGACGACCAGGACCCAAGCCACACCGCCGCGGTGGATGAGGCCAAGGGCCAACCGAGCAGCGAAACCGACCCTGCCAGAAAACCGGAACCGCCCCATGTTTGAACTGGCCCCTCTGCTGGTCTCTGCGCTGATCCTCGGCCTGCTGGGTGGCGGCCACTGCCTGGGCATGTGCGGCGGCCTGATGGGCGCCCTGACCCTGGCCATCCCCCCGCAACAGCGCAGCCGACGCCTGCGCCTGCTGCTGGCCTACAACCTGGGCCGCATTCTCAGCTACGCCCTGGCCGGCCTGCTGCTGGGCCTGGCGGGCTGGGCTGTGGCCAACAGTCCACTGGCGCTGTTCATGCGAGTGCTGGCCGGGTTGCTGTTGATTGCCATGGGCCTGTACCTGGCCGGCTGGTGGAGTGGCCTGACCCGCATCGAAGGCCTCGGCAAGGGCTTGTGGCGGCATATCCAGCCGCTGGCCAGCCGCCTGTTGCCGGTTTCCAGCCTGCCCCGCGCATTGCTCCTGGGGGCGCTGTGGGGCTGGCTGCCGTGCGGCCTGGTGTACAGCACCCTGCTGTGGTCGGCGAGCCAGGGCAGCGCCCTGGACAGCGCGCTGTTGATGCTGGCCTTCGGCCTGGGCACCTGGCCCGTGCTGCTGGCCACCGGGCTGGCAGCGGAGCGGATCACCGCCTTGCTGCGTCAGCGCAGCGTACGCATGGCTGGCGGCGTACTGGTCATTCTCTTCGGCATCTGGACCCTGCCCGGTCCTCACCAGCACTGGCTGATGGGCCACTGACCCCGGGAAGGCGCCCGGCAACCGGGCCTGCAGGCCTCGTCGGCACTGCCCCAGCGGCTCCCGAACACCCTTGATACAAGTCAAGATGGACCTGGCCTGAACCTCCTAGACTCGCGAACACTGCCAGCCTATCCGGGGGAATTCCCGCATGCTCGACGCCATTCGTTGGGACACAGATCTGATCCGCCGCTACGACCTGGCGGGACCGCGCTACACCTCATACCCGACCGCAGTGCAGTTCAACAGTCAGGTCGGCGCCTTCGACCTGCTGCACGCCCTGCGCGACAGCCGCAAGGCGCAGCGCCCGCTGTCGCTGTACGTGCACATCCCGTTCTGCGCCAACATCTGCTACTACTGCGCCTGCAACAAGGTCATCACCAAGGATCGCAGCCGCGCTCTGCCCTACCTGCAACGCCTGGAACAGGAGATGCAACTGATCGCCTGCCACCTGGCCCCCAACCAGCGGGTGGAACAACTGCATTTCGGTGGCGGCACCCCGACCTTTCTCAACCACGATGAACTGCGCCAACTGATGGCCCTACTGCGCAAGCACTTCAACCTGCTGGACGACGACTCCGGCGACTACGGCATCGAGATCGATCCCCGGGAAGCCGACTGGTCGACCATGGGCCTGCTGCGGGAGCTGGGTTTCAATCGGGTCAGCATCGGTCTGCAGGACCTGGACCCGGCGGTGCAACGCGCGGTCAATCGCCTGCAAAGCCTGGACGAAACCCGGGCGGTGATCGAAGCGGCCCGCACCCTGCAGTTCCGTTCCATCAACATCGACCTGATCTACGGCCTGCCCAAGCAGACCCCGGAAAACTTCGCCCGCACCGTGGAAGAAGTCATCAGCCTGCAACCGGACCGACTGTCGGTGTTCAACTACGCCCACCTGCCGGAGCGTTTCATGCCCCAGCGGCGGATCAACGGCAGCGAACTGCCTGCCCCGGCGGAAAAGCTACAGATGCTGCAACGCACCATCGAACAGCTGACGGCTGCCGGCTATCGCTACATCGGCATGGATCATTTCGCCCTGCCCGATGATGAATTGGCCATTGCCCAGGAAGAGTCCACCCTGCAACGCAACTTCCAGGGCTACACCACTCATGGTCATTGCGACCTTATTGGGCTCGGTGTTTCAGCCATCAGCCAGATCGGCGATCTCTACTGCCAGAACAGCAGCGACCTGGCGCACTATCAAAATGCCTTGGCTGGCGCACAACTGGCCACCAGTCGCGGCTTGGTATGCAATGCCGATGACCGTCTGCGCCGGGAAGTTATTCAACAACTGATCTGCAACTTTAGTCTTAAGTTCGAGGAGATCGAACAGGCTTTCAATATCGACTTTCGCGGCTACTTCAATGAACTCTGGCCGGAACTGGAAGAGATGGCCGAAGACGGCCTGATTGAACTTAGCAGCGAAGCCATCACCGTGTTGCCAGCCGGTCGTCTACTGGTGCGCTCGGTGTGCATGGTGTTCGATGCGTACCTGGGCCAGCAGAACCGCCAGCGGTTTTCCCGGGTGATCTAGGATTTCATGATCAAGGATGCAGCCTTCATCACCTGCTCAGGGCCCAAGCCCGCTTCTTTCATTGCCTTGGCCAGGGAGGCATTGGCGGTCAGCAAACCGCCGTTGAGTATTGCCAGGGCAGATTGCAGGCTGCCGATCCGAACCTTGGTTTCTTCAGGGCTCAGGTGCTTGTCGGCCATGACCGCCTGCAGCTGGGCGAGGGTCTCGGCAATCTGTTGTTGCAATTTTCTGATCATCTTGAGGATCTGCTGAATGTTTTCCGGCAGGCCGCTTTCCTCGATATCACTGTCACGCCCTTTGGCGGCGGCGGATTTGTTCAGGCCGGCGCCCGACAGCGACACTTTGACGCCCTCCCCAATCACTGGCTCTGCAACTAATGGAGAAACTCTTAGTTGCTCGTCAACCTGACTTGTCGAGGGTTCATGAAGCGACTGCAAGTTATTGCTGCCATTAGTAATAGCGCCAACGGACGACATAATTTCAGCCTTCCAAGTTACTTTCGTTAACAGGTTATCGACCCATAAAAGGATAGCTTTACGACTAACAGTCAATACGGCACGGACTGGCCGGAACCTCCTCCCGTGAGTTACCCTTACGGCTTATGTGTGTTTTCCCACAAGGATTCTAGAATGTCCGAGCCAGTTAAACTGCGCGCTCACAACCAGGCCCATTGCAAGGATTGCAGCCTGGCACCCCTCTGCCTGCCACTTTCGCTGAATTTGGAAGACATGGACGCGCTGGACGAAATCGTCAAACGTGGCCGCCCATTGAAAAAAGGCGAATTCCTGTTCCGTCAGGGTGACGGCTTCGACTCGGTGTACGCCGTGCGTTCGGGCGCCCTGAAAACCTTCAGCCTGAGCGACAGCGGCGAAGAACAGATCACCGGCTTCCATCTCCCCAGCGAGCTGGTAGGCCTGTCAGGCATGGACACCGAAAGCCATCCCGTCTCGGCCCAAGCGCTGGAAACCACCTCGGTGTGTGAAATCCCCTTCGAACGCCTCGATGAGCTGGCACTGCAACTGCCACAGCTGCGTCGCCAGCTGATGCGGGTCATGAGCCGGGAAATCCGCGATGACCAGCAAATGATGCTGCTGCTGTCGAAAAAGACCGCTGACGAGCGTATCGCCACGTTCCTGGTCAACCTGTCCGCGCGCTTTCGCGCCCGGGGTTTCTCGGCCAATCAGTTCCGCCTGAGCATGTCGCGTAACGAAATCGGCAACTACCTGGGCCTGGCGGTGGAAACCGTGTCCCGGGTGTTCACTCGCTTCCAGCAAAACGAGCTGATTGCCGCGGAGGGCAAGGAAGTGCACATCCTCGACCCGATCCAGCTCTGCGCCCTCGCCGGCGGCTCGGTGGAAGGCTGATCCACAACCCGTGCGGCTGAGCCAGGCGGCTCGGTCGCAGGTTTACTGGCGCGGCTTATTTGCCCGCCAGTACACCTAAAGCCCCATCTGCTTGCTGATAATTTCGTTCATCACCTCGCGAGTGCCGCCACCGATCGACAGGATGCGGTTGTCGCGGTACAGGCGCTCCACCAGGCTTTCGCGCATGTAGCCCATGCCACCCAGTATCTGCACCGCATCGTGGGTAATACGGTCGGCGGTATCGGTGGCGAAGTTCTTGGCCATGGAAATTTCCTTGATCACGCTCTTGCCGGTGGCCATCTTCGCCGCCTGGCGATAGGTGAACTCCCGGGAAACCTCCAGGGCCGTGGCCATCTCCGCCAAACGGTGCTTGAGCACCTGGAACTTGGCGATGGGCTTGCCGAACGCCTCACGCTCGCGCGCCCACTTCAGGCTTTCCTCCAGGGCCATCTGTGAGGTCATGTTGGCCATCAGGGCCAGGGCCAGGCGTTCACTCTGGAAGTTGCCCATGATGCAGGCAAAACCCATGTTCTCGGCGCCGATCAGGTTGCCCACCGGCACCCGGCAATCGTCGAAGAACAGCTCGGCGGTATCCGAGGCCCACCAACCCATCTTTTTCAACTGCCGCCCCACAGTGAAGCCCGGCGCGCCCTTTTCGATCAACAACAGGCTGATACCACCGTAGCCGGTTTCGCCGGTGCGCACCGCCACGGTGTAGAAGTCGGCGCGCACGCCACTGGTGATAAAGGTCTTGCTGCCACTGACCCGGTAATGATCGCCATCGCGCACGGCGCGGGTCTGCAGGTTGGCCACGTCCGAGCCGCCGCCGGGTTCGGTGACCGCCAGGGCGCTGATCTTCTCCCCGGACAACACCAGCGGTGCCACCCGCTCACGCACTTCGGGGCGAGCCCATTTGACGATGGGTGGCAGGCCGATATCCAGGGAGCCGAGGCCCGCCACCAGGCCGCCGGAGCCACTGCGCATCAGCTCCTCGCTGGCAGCGATCTTGGCGAACAGATCACCCTCATGGCTGCCGCCCAGGGCCTCGGGGTAACCGATGCCCAGAAGCCCGGCGGCCCCGGCCTTGAGGTACAGCTCACGGGGGAAACTGCCGGCCTCCTCCCACTCGTCGATCTGGGGAAGGATTTCACGCTCGACGAAACGTCGCACGCTGTCGCGGACCAACTGGTGGCTGGGGTCGAAGTATTCCTGGCAGGCAGACATGGGCAAGCTCCTCTGAAGGGTCGAGGGAACTTACCAAGCGCTTGCTTGGTTTTCAAGAGAATGCGTGGCGCATCCTCCGCCAGTCAGCCGGCTCCCACAGCCTTACAACGCTATGGGTTTGCGCCCGGCAAAGGAGTGAGCCAGAGTGCCGCCATCCACCAGTTCCAGCTCCCCGCCCAAAGGTACGCCGTGGGCGATGCGCGAGGTGATCAGGCCCTTGTTGGTCAACAGTTGGGCGATGTAGTGCGCAGTGGCTTCGCCTTCCACCGTCGGGTTGGTGGCCAGGATCACTTCGCTGAAACTGCCCTGTTCCTCGATACGCGCCAGCAACTGCGGAATGCCAATGGCCTCCGGGCCCAGGCCATCCAGAGGCGACAGGTGGCCCTTGAGCACGAAGTAGCGCCCGCGATAGCCGGTCTGCTCCACCGCGTACACATCCATCGGCCCTTCCACCACGCACAGCAGGGTGTCGTCGCGACGCGGGTCGGCACATTGCGGGCACAGCTCGTCTTCGGTCAGGGTCCGGCACTGGCGGCAATGCCCCACGCCTTCCATGGCCTGGCTCAGGGCCTGCGCCAGGCGCAAGCCGCCACTGCGATCACGCTCCAGCAGCTGCAGGGCCATGCGCTGGGCGGTTTTCTGACCCACACCCGGCAAGGTGCGCAGGGCATCGATCAGTTGGCGAATCAGGGGGCTGAAGCTCATGAGCAAAGGTCCGACAAAAACAACGAGACGCGGTTTATACCCGCGCCTCGGGGTAGCGTCAAATGCTCGCGTCCGGGGCGACCTTGACCACCAGCTTGCCGAAGTTGCGCCCCTCCAGCAGGCCGATGAAGGCTTCTGGTGCCTGCTCCAGGCCCTCGACCACGTCCTCCTTGAACTTGACCTTGCCTTCGCGCACCCAGGGCGCCATGGCCTTGATGAACTCCGGATGGCGGTCGCCATAGTCGTCAAAGACAATAAAGCCCTGAATGCGTACCCGCTTGGTGAGCAAGGTGCGTTGCAGCAGTGGCAGGCGATCCGGCCCCGGCGGCAGCGCCTGGGCGTTGTACTGGGCGATCAGCCCGCACAGGGGAATACGCGCCCTGGGATTGAGCAACGGCAGTACCCCGTCGAAGACCTTGCCACCGACGTTTTCAAAATAGATGTCCACGCCCTTGAAGCAGGCCTGGGCCAGTTCGTCGGCAAAGTCGGGGCTCTTGTGATCGATGCAGGCATCAAAACCCAACTCCTCGACCACATAACGGCATTTGTCGGCGCCACCGGCCACGCCTACCACCCGCAGTCCCTTGAGCTTCGCCACCTGCCCCACCACCGACCCCACGGCGCCAGAGGCTGCACCCACCACCAGGGTTTCCCCGGCCTTGGGCTGGCCGATGTCCATCAACCCCATGTAGGCGGTCATACCGGGCATGCCGAGCACACCCAGCGCCATGGAGGGGCTGGGCAGGCCCGAGGGCACCGGGATCAGGTTGCGGCCATCGCAAATGCAGTGGCTCTGCCAACCAGTGGCGCCCACCACCAGGTCGCCCTCCTGGAACTTGGGGTTGAGCGAACGCTCGACCCGGCTCACTGCACCACCGGTCATGACCTCGTCTATTTCCACCGGCGCCGCATAGGACGGGGCATCGCTCATGCGCCCGCGCATGTAGGGGTCCAGTGACAGGTAGAGGGTCTTCAACAGCACCTGGCCATCAGCCAGTTCCGGCAAGGCCACCCGTTCCAGGCGGAAATTCTCCGGGACCGGCGCGCCCTCGGGCCGGGAGACCAGCACCACACGCTGATTGAGGGTCAATGTTTGCGGCATCATGGACACTCCTTTAGGAAATGTTGAATGAAAGGGTATAGGTTGCAGACCCTGTGAAGAGCATCACGTTCGATGTTTCTGCAGAGGGATCTGCTGCGACCTTCGTCGGCCAGCCGGCTGCTACCCACAGCGCAGTGCTGATCGCCAGGGCAAAAAAAAGCCAGGCTCAAGGCCTGGCTTTATGTAGTCCATCCGATGCGCTTGCGCGAATCAGAACGGCAGTTTCATGCCTGGAGGCAGTTGCATGCCGGCGGTCATGCCGGACATTTTTTCCTGGCTGTTGGACTCGATCTTGCGCACGGCGTCGTTCACCGCAGCGGCAAACAGGTCTTCGAGCACTTCACGGTCATCTTCGCTGACGCCTTCCAGCAGGCTCGGGTCGATGCTCACACGCTTGATGTCATGACGGCCGGTCATGACTACAGTGACCATGTCGCCGCCGGCCTTGCCGGTGACTTCGGCGTTGGCCAGTTCTTCCTGCATCTTGGCCATTTTTTCCTGCATCTGCTGTGCCTGCTTCATCAGGCCGGCCATGCCACCTTTCATCATGGGAATTACCTCAAAGTACGGGGATGGAAACGGCGCCCGGCCCCAGGCCCGGCGCCCTTTGAATGATCAACCCTGAGCCGCCAGGGCCTCGACAGGTTCAATAGTATCGTGGCGCACCACTGCACCGAACTCCTGGACCATCCGCTGGATGAACGGATCACCATGAATCGACTCCTCGGCCTCGCGCTGACGGTCGGCGCGGCGCCGTGATGCAGCCTGGGCCGGGGTTTCCTGCTCGGGCTTGATCAGCTCGATCGCCAGGGTCAGGGTACGCCCGTGGTACTGGTTCAGGGCGTCGTTGAGGCGACGCTGCTGGGTAGCGTTGAACAGTGCGCTGTGGGCCGGGTCCAGGTGCAGCAGCCAATGGTCGCCGTCCACGGCCATCAGGGTGCAGTTGGCGGCGATGCTGCCGGTCATGCCCGAGATCGGCAGTTTCGGGAACAGTTGCAGCCATTCCAGGGCCAGGCCAGTGGCCGGTTTGGCAGCAGGTTCGGGCTCGGGTTCCGGCGCCGGATCGGCTGCGTGCTCACTGGCCAGTTCGTCCAGGTAGCTGTAGGCCGAATCCATGTCTGGCTCGATATAGTCCTCGTCCAGCGGCGGCTCGTCGTCCAGGTCGATACCCGGAGTGGCGGCGTCGACCTCCGCCACCGTGGGTTCCGGCACCGGGGCGCTGACCCATTCCGGCGCGTCCGGCACCACGCTGTCCGGCGTCGGGGTCGGCATCGGCGTCAGCTCAGGCTGCTCGGCGGACACCTCCAGCACCGGCTCGACCGCTGGTTGCTGTTCGATCTGTGGCTCCACCGGATCGTTCCAGGGCAGGTCGACCACCGCTTCGACAACCACCGGCTCGGGTTCGACGGCGACCGCTTCGGCCGCAGGGGGCGCGACAGGTTCGGATACGGCAACAGGCGCTGGCGCCACTGGAGCACTCACAACCGGAGCCTGGGCAACAGTCGCTACAGGCACGGCAGGTGCCGGCACCGCCACGGTTTGGGCGGAATCAACTGTGGCCTGGCTGATCCCCACTGGCTTTAGCGGCTGTCTCGGTGCATCCGCGGTATCGGCTGGGCGGAAGGCCAGCATCCGCAGCAGGACCATTTCAAAGCCGCCGCGGGGGTCCGGCGCCAACGGCAGGTCGCGCCGACCGATCAGGCCCATCTGGTAATAGAACTGCACGTCTTCGGCCGGCAGGGCCTGGGCCAGGGCCAGCACCCGGTCACGATCGCCGTGCCCGTTGTCGACCCCTTCCGGCAATGCCTGGGCAATTGCCACCCGGTGCAGCACGTTGAGGATTTCAGAAAGTACGCCGTTCCAGTCCGGCCCCTGCTCCGCCAGATGTCGCACCGCCTCCAGCAATGCCTTGGCATCGCCGTTGATCAGCGCATGCAGCACGTCGTAGACCTGACCGTGATCGAGGGTGCCGAGCATGGCCCGCACATCGGCCGCCATGACCTTGCCTTCACCGAAGGCAATCGCCTGGTCGGTGAGGCTCATGGCATCGCGCATCGAGCCATCGGCGGCGCGGCCCAGCAGCCACAGGGCGTCATCCTCGAACGGCACGTTCTCCACGCCCAGGACGTGGCTCAGGTGCTCCACCACCCGTTCCGGGGTCATGTTCTTCAGGGAGAACTGCAGGCAGCGCGAGAGGATGGTCGCCGGCAGCTTCTGCGGATCAGTGGTCGCCAGGATGAACTTGACGTAGGGCGGCGGCTCTTCGAGGGTCTTGAGCAGGGCATTGAACGAGTGGCTGGAGAGCATGTGCACTTCGTCGATCAGGTAGACCTTGAAGCGCCCGCGGCTGGGTGCGTATTGCACGTTATCCAGCAGTTCACGGGTATCCTCGACCTTGGTCCGGCTCGCGGCGTCGATCTCGATCAGGTCGACAAAGCGTCCCTCATCGATCTCGCAGCACACCGAACAGGTGCCGCAGGGGGTGGAAGTGATGCCTGTTTCACAGTTCAGGCATTTGGCAATGATTCGCGCGATGGTGGTCTTGCCCACCCCGCGGGTGCCGGTAAACAGGTAGGCGTGGTGCAGCCGCTGGCTGTCCAAGGCATTGATCAGAGCCTTGAGCACATGGGTCTGGCCGACCATTTCGCGGAACGAGCGCGGACGCCATTTACGTGCAAGAACCTGATAACTCATCGAAAACCGTCGCAACTGGAAAGCGGAAGCCGGTAATGCTAGCGGAGCAAGGGCGAAATTGCATCCGGCGCGCTCGTCTAATCTGTCTAAGCTGCATTTTGCAAAGGATTGCTCGCCCGCCGACACCCTGGAGATTGTATGCGTTTGACCTGGTGCGCCCTGCTTCTCTTCAGCGCCAGCCTGGAAGCCGCAGAGCCGCCCCTGCGCTTTGCCATCGCCGACAGTTGGGCCATGCCGGCCATCGAAGTCGAAGGCGACCAGCCCACCGATGGCATCCTTTTCGACACCATGAACAGCCTGGCCCGACACCTGGAAACTCCGGCGCAGTTTCATGTCCTGGCCCGGGCCCGGGTGCAGAGCGCCATGGTCCAGGGCGAAGTCGACGTGCGCTGCTACGCTGCCCAGGCCTGGCTGCCGAACCTGTCCGGGGATTACCTGTGGAGCGTGCCACTGTTCATCCAGCGCAACCTGCTGGTGAGCACCCATCCGGAGCCCTCGGCGGTCAACCTGCAGCAACTGTCACGCCAGCATATCGGCACCGTCCTCAGCTATACCTACACCTCCTTGCAGTCGCTGTTCGACACCAACCAGCTGATACGCGACGACGCCCGCAACGAGGAGCAGGTGCTGCAGAAACTGGTGGCCGGGCGTTACCGCTACGCCATCGCCAGCCAGTGGACCCTGGACTGGTTCAACAAGACCCAGGCCACCGGCAACCCACTGTACAGCGTCGCGGTGCTGCAGGAGCAGGCCGTGGGCTGCTATATACGCAACGATCCGAGAGTGCCGGCCCAGCGCATCCTGCGCACCTTGTTGCGGATGAAGATGTCCGGTGAGATCGACGCCATCGTCCAGCGGTACGTAGGCCCCGAGGATAACGCTCAGCCTCCCGACATCGCCTCGCCCTGAAGCTCATCGCTTCGCCATGCCGGCGGAGGCTCAAAGTTGCGCACCCACTCCAGCACCGCCTCGGCGGGCATTGGCGGCGCAATGAAATCCCCCTGAGCAACGTCGCAGCCAAGGGCCATCAAGCGCTCGCCATGTGCCAGGCTTTCCAGCCCCTCGGCCACCACTCGCCGGCCAAAGGCCTGGGCCAGCCCCACCAACGCCTGGATCAGTGCCTGATCGTCCGCGTCGTGCAGCATATCGCGCACGAACAGCCGGTCGATCTTGATGGTCTGGGTGCGCAGGCGCTTGAGGTAACTGAGGGACGAATGGCCGGTGCCAAAGTCCCCCAGGGAGAACTGCACACCAAATCCCTGGCAGGCATCGAGGCAATCGCTGACCCGCTGGATATTGTCGATGGCCACCGACTCGACGATTTCCAGGTCCAGCAACGCCGGCAGCACATCCGGATAGCGGTCGAGCATGTCCTTGAGTCGCTCGACGAAGTCCGGGCGCTGGAAATGCCGCGCCGCCACGTTCAGGCTCACCGGCCAGCCCTGCCCCGCCCGCTGCCAGCACTGCAGGCGGGTCATCACCTGGTCCATGACCCACTCGCCGATCTCGACGATCAGGTCGGTCTCCTCCACCTGCTGCAGAAACTCCTGGGCCCCCAGCATGCCGCGCTGCGGGTGCTGCCAACGCAGCATCGCCTCGAAGCCCACCACCTCACCGGTACGCATGTTCACCTTGGGCTGGAAGTACAGGCGCAACTCGCCTGAGTGCAAGGCCTGGCGCACCTGCTCGACGGTCTGATAGGTGACCATCACTTCACGGTCGCGCAGCACATCGAACAGGTGGAAGCGGTTGCGTCCGCTCTGCTTGGCCACGTACATGGCCTGGTCGGCGTGGCGCAACAAGGTGTCGGCGTCGTGGTTGTCGGTGGGGTACAGGGTCACGCCGATGCTGGCAAAGACGTTGATGTCCTTGCCCTGGATCGAGTAAGGCTGGGAAATGGTCGCCAATACCCTTTGCAACGCCGCGCGCAGCTCCAGCATGTCGCGCACGTAACGCAAAATCAGCACGAACTCGTCGCCGGCCAGGCGGGCCACCACGTCCTCGCCGCGGATGATCGAACGCAGTCGCGCAGCCACCTCCACCAGCAGCAGGTCTCCACAAGCATGGCCATAGCCGTCATTGACTGCCTTGAAACCATCCAGGTCGAGCATGCACACCGCCAGGGGAATGTCCTGCGCCCGGGAGAAGTCCAGAGCCTGATGCAGCAGGTCGGAGAGAAAGGCCCGGTTGGGCAGCCCGGTAAGCACGTCGTGGCCGACCCGCCATTGCAACGAATGCAACAGCTGACGCTTTTCGCTGACATCGAAGCGGATCGACACATAGCGCACCACCTGCCCGGAGCGCTGATCCACCAGTGGCACCATGGTGCTGTCGACCCAGTACAGGCTGCCGTCCTTGGCGCGGTTGCAGATCTCGCCTTTCCACACCCGGCCCTGGGTAATGGTCTGCCACAACTCGACAAAGAACTCTGGCGGATGCAGCCCGGAACTGAGCATCCGGTGGTTGGCGCCAATCAGTTCTTCACGGCTGTAGCCCGATATCTGGCAAAACAGATCGTTGACATAAGTGATGCTGCCGCCCAAGTCCGTCTCGGAGAAGATGGCGGCGGCATCGACGGCCCTGCGGTATTTCTCATCCATGAGTCGAACTCACTGTCGCTAGCGGTTGAACCGCTCGACCAGGGCACGCAGCCCGGAAGAGATGTTTTCCAGCTCGGCGCCGCGAACCACCCCGGCGCTGGCATTCTCGGCAGTGCGCTGCACGGTGACGGCGACACTGTTGATCTGCTCGGACACCGATTCGGCTACATGGGACTGCTCCTGGGATGCCGCGGCCATTTGCTGGCTCATATCGGTAATGCGCTCCACTGCCGCGCCGATGCCTTGCAGAGCCTGCTGGGCCTGGACCACCTGCTGCACGCCCTGCTCCGCCTCCTCGATGCCCAGGCTGGCGATCTGCACGGCTTCGTCGGCCCCGGCGCGCAGGCTCTGGATGATGCCCTGGATCTGCTGGGTCGACTCGCGGGTCTTGCCGGCCAGGGCCCGCACCTCATCGGCGACCACGGCAAAACCACGGCCCTGCTCACCGGCCCGGGCCGCCTCGATGGCCGCATTCAAGGCCAGCAGGTTGGTCTGGTCGGCAATCGCCTGGATCATGCTCGCCGCCACCATGATCTCCTGGGTCTGCCCGGCCAGGTCGCCCACAGCCTGGTTGATCTGGGTCACGGTGCGCGCCAGCAACTGGATGGCATCCCGCGAGGTGCCAGCCACCTCACTGCCCTGCCGGGCCAGGAGGTTGGCGGTGTGGGCTTCGCTGGCGGTGTGCTGGACGTGTTCGGCGACCTCGGTGATTGAAGCAGCCATCTGGGTCATGGCGGCCGCGGTCATGTCGGTTTCCGCCCGCTGCTCCAGCAGCGCCGACTCGATGCGGCTGGACAATTGGCTGGAATCGGCTGCTGCGGTAGCCATCTGCCTGGCCAGATCACTGAGGCGAGTCAGGGCAGTCTTTAGCCGCGCCTCCTCACTGATCAGGATCATCTGCAACTGCGCCGCCGGCCCCAGCGCTTGGCTGTAGGCCAGGGCGCAGATCGGATCGGCAAAGGTGTTCGGTGTGCTACTGACAATCTGCTTGAGCTGCTGCCCCAGGCGGCGCTGGGCCAGCAGCCCGACAGCCACGAAACCCGCAACTGTCAGGCCCTGGGCTGCCAGCATCGGCAACCATTTGAACGCGGCCAGGCAGCCTACCGCCACCGCCACCGGCAGCAGCAGGGGCCGGGTCGCGGCCTCGATGCGGCGCCAGGCGCAAACCGGCGCCTTGCCGGCCCGCAGGCGCGCATACAAGGCTTCGGCGCGGCTGACCTGCTCTCGGCTTGGCTTGACCCGCACCGATTCGTAGCCCACCAGTTTTCCGTCCTCGAGGATCGGCGTGACATAGGCGCTGACCCAATAGAAATTGCCGTTCTTGCAACGGTTCTTCACCACCCCCATCCAGCTCTGGCCGGCCTTCAGGTAACCCCACATCGACTCGAACACCGCCGCCGGCATGTCCGGGTGACGTACCAGGTTATGGGTGCTGCCGATCAGTTCGGCCTGGCTGAAACCGCTCATCGCGGCGAACTCGGCGTTGCAGTACGTGATGTGACTGTTGATGTCGGTGGCGGATATGAGCCGCTGCTGGTCGGGAAAGGTCTGCTCAACAGAGGTGACCGGCAAATTGAGACGCACTTTAGAACTCCATAGACAGCCTGCGATCAACAGTTACCGGCACCCGGCAAGAGGCTGATTCGCGATGTACTTTCCTGGCGGTACGGCTCAATCGGAAGGTTCGCCCTGATTGCAGCCGTACAGCGGTTTGCGCGGCAGTTGACCATCGATTCGACGGAGATCAACTAGGATCAGATGAGGCGTCAGGTGGGGACGGCGGACGGAGCGTTGGCGGGATCTACGAGACGTTCGAGCCTCTGCCAAGTCCTTGGTTTAGGTGAACAAGGGAAATGCAATGATTTCTTGTTTCATAAACCAGCCTTCTGAAACTAGATCACCAAATACCTGTCCGAAGCGCCGATTCTACGAAATGCATCACATTTTGCAAAGCAAGGTGATGAACCATGGTGTTGTCTAATGCCAATATTTATCGTTAAGTTCTTGATTCTAAATGGGAATTGAGCGATGCAAATTTCAAGTTTGGGTGCAGCCATCAAGCGCTATCGAAAGGTAGCGGGGCTTACTCAGGCTGAACTAGGTGAAAAAACCGGTTTTGACCCAAAAACCATCAGCCGCTTCGAAACCGGCACCTACACCCCCAGCGTTGAAGCTCTATTTCTGCTAGCCGAAGTACTGGGAGTGAAGCTGAAAGCCTTCTTCGCCGATCTGGGCGACGAAGAGGAACAGCGGGCTTATTTGTTCGGTGTCATTCACAAAGCCACCCCGAAGGATCTGGGAAAGCTGATAGCAGCGGTAGACCAGGCCTTGTCCAAGCCTTGAGCCCCGCAACAAATCAACTCCAAGAGGCAGGTTTATCGACACCGATAAGCCGGCCTCTTTTTCAATCGACGACTCCTGACAGGAACTGACAGGCCAGCCCCCTAAGCTTGCGCCCAACGTAACGCCCAAAGGCCTCTGGAGTCGCCATGATCACCAACACCTATTTCCTGCTCTATGTAGACAGCCCTGCCCTCAGCGCAGAATTCTACAGCCGTTTGCTGGATAAGCCGCCAGTGGAATCCGGCCCGACTTTCGCCTTGTTCATCCTCGATTCGGGGATCAAGCTTGGCCTCTGGTCCCGACACACCGTGCAGCCGAGCGCTCAGGCTGCCGGCGGTGGCGGCGAACTGGGCTGGGCCGTGGACAGCCGTGAAGCGGTGGATGAACTGCATCGGCACTGGCAAGCCCTGGGCATGACCATCGCCCAGCCGCCAACCCAGATGGATTTCGGCTACACCCTGGTGGCCCTCGACCCGGACGGCCACCGTCTGCGAGTGCTGTACCTGACCATCGACTGAGTCGCCCCCCTGAAACGGCGCCGGCGTCGGCGCCCTGCCTCGAAGCAAAATAAAACCGAACGCCACATTGAGCCGCCCGGCACTCATCGTTATCCTCCCCGCCAACTTGTCACAAAATGTAAGGGAATACGATGAAGTACCTGCGTCTCCTCATGGCCATGGCCGCCCTCTGCGCCCTGCCCTTTCTTGCCAGCGCCGCTACCGCGCCCGAGAGCAAGGACGCCGAACCCCAGACCGCCGAACAGTTTCTCGCCTCGCTCTCCCCACGCCACGGCAACGTCAAGCTGCCCGGGGATATCGCCAGCCTCGATCTGAGCAAGGAGTTCTACTACCTCAACCCCAAGGACACCGAGAAGCTGCTCACCGAGGGCTGGGGCAATCCACCTGGCTTCACCACCCTGGGCATGATCGTGCCCAGCGACGTCAGCCCGCTGTCCGCCGAAGGCTGGGGCGTGATCATCAGCTACAAGAACGATGGGCACATCTCCGACGACGACGCCGCGAAGATCGACTACCAGGACCTGCTCAAGCAGATGCAGGAAGCGGACGAGGAAGACAACAAGCAGCGCCAGGAACAGGGCTACGGCGCCATTCACCTGCTGGGCTGGGCCGAGCAGCCAAGCTATGACGCACAATCGCACAAGATGTACTGGGCCCGCGAACTCAAGGCCGAGGGTGCTCAGAACAACACCTTGAACTACAGCATCCGCGTGCTGGGTCGCGAAGGTGTGCTGGAACTCAATGCCGTGGCTTCAATGGACGACCTGGAGACCATCAAGCGCGAGATTCCCAAGGTGCTGGCCTTTACCAACTTCACCGACGGCAACCGCTACGCCGACTACAACCCGAGCACCGACAAACTGGCCTCCTACGGCCTCGCCGCCCTGGTGGCCGGCGGCCTCGCCAGCAAGGCCGGGCTCTTCGCCAAGCTCGGCGTACTGCTCCTGGCCGGCAAGAAATTCATCGTCCTGGGGGTACTAGGCCTTGCCGCCTTCATCGGCCGCCTGTTCAAGAAAAAGAGCTGAATCCCACCCGGCAGCGCCCCGCCATTGCGCGGCGCTGTCACTTGCAAGGCCGGCGCTAGCGGCCTTGCCCGGCAGGCACCTCATTGACAGGTGTCGCCGACAAGCGCCGGCGCCACCGCCAACGCCCGTCCAATTGCATCGCCATCACGCTGCCCAGCACCACAGCCGCCCCCAGCGCCACGCTCGCTTGCAGAATTTCGCCCAGCACCGTCGCGGCCAGCAGCATCGCCACCGGTGGGATAAGGTACATGGCGATCGACGCGCGGCTGACCTCGACCCGTGCCAGCACATAGGCCCAGGCCAGGTAAGCCAGTGCACTGGGAAACAGTCCCAGCAACAGCACCGCCAGGTTCACCCGCAGTGATGCCTGAGCCACCGCCTGTGTCAGCCCGGGGGCATACACCAAGAGCAGTAGCGTACCGCCCCAGACCATGTAGCAGACGGTGGTCAACACCCCATAGCGCCCGGAAAAGCGCCGCTGCAAGACGAAGTACAGCCCCCAGGAAAACGCCGCCAACAGCACCAGCAGCCCTCGCGGCTCGATCGACCCCAAGCCCTTGTCACCGGCCACCACCAGCACCGCCCCCAACAGCCCGATCACCACACAAAGCCAGCGCCAGCCACTGACCGGCTCCCTGAGCCAGAAAAACGCGATCAGCGTGCTGAAGATCGGCGCAGACTGCGCCAACACGCTGGATGCTCCGGCGCTCAGCCCTTGCTGGCCGTAGTTGAGGCTGACGTGATGAAAAGCGATGGCGAAGAACCCCAGTACCAGCAGCCAGGGCAGGTCGCGCCAGCGCGGCAGGGAGATCTTCAGCACCAGCGCCATTGCGGCCATGAACAGCGAGGCAATCAGGAACCGCAGCAAGGCCAGGTGCCCGGGGCTGTAGCCCTCCAGGCCGATATGGATGCCCACCGGCGAATAGGCCCAACACAGAATCACCGCAGCGGTGGCCAGCACCAGCTTGAACAGGGGCGAGATCATCACGACACAGGTATCCACGGACAAGAAGAGGACCTGCAGTGTCGCGCCCTGCACAATTCACCACAATTAACCGATACTGAAGCTATTCCTCACTGGAAATGAGCAATGGAACTGACCCAACTGAAAATGGTGAAGGCCGTGGCCCGCACCGGCAGCATTGCCCGAGCGGCCGAGCAACTGCATTGCGTGCCGTCCAATATCACCAACCGCCTCAAGCAGCTGGAAGGCGAGCTGGGCACCGAGCTGTTTACCCGAGTCGGACGCGGCCTGCGGATCAGCCCCGCCGGGGAAATCTTCCTTGGCTACAGTGAACGCATCCTGGCCCTGGTGGATGAAGCCAAGCGTGCGGTGGACAGCCAGGCCGAACCCAGCGGCCTGTTGCGCCTGGGCTCGATCGAGTCATGCGCCGGTGGGCGCCTGCCTCCCCTGCTCGCGCAATACCACAAGCGCTATCCGAAGGTGAGCGTGGAGCTGGTGACCGGAACCTGGTCGCAACTCTTTGAAGAGCTGCAGCACCAACGCATCGACGGCGCTCTGGTGGCCGTCGACAGCCTGCCGGCCAAACTGCAACAGACCGTGCTCTACCACGAACCCCTGGTGCTGATCTCCAGCGCCAACAGCGCCCCTATCCACAGCGCCAGCGACTTACAGCACCACAACCTGTTCATGTGGCCGCCCGGCTGCCCCTATCGCCGCGCCCTGGAAAATTGGCTGGGCAGGCACGGCCTGAACCTGCCCATCACCGGCTATGCCAGCTGGGGCACCATCATCGGCTGCGTCAGCGTAGGGGCCGGGGTCTCGCTGATACCGGAAGGGGTGCTGGAGCGCTATTCGCAATCGGCCAACCTGAGCGTGCAGCGCTTCGACGACCTGCAGCCAGTGGATAACCGCTTTGTCTGGCACAAGGATGTACAACACCATGGCGCCAGGGACGCCTTTGCCCAGTTGCTGCAGGAGCAACTGGGGGCCTGATAGCCTCGCAGCAACCTAGCAGGCAACACCAAGCATTTGCAGTCACTAGGACTGAGCCCCCATCAGGGCATCGATAAAGGGGGCTTTCTGCGCAAGGTACTCGCCAATCCCCTCGCGATTGCTGGCCTCGAGCCGAAACTTCAGATCCTGATACTGCTGGCGGATGTCGCTGTCCTGACGCAAGAGATCGCGAAAGCGCAGCATGCGCCCCACCTGCTCATGGCCGCCGACACAGACATGCACCTTGTGGGTGCGTATACCCTCTACATCGCGGCGGTAAAAATGATGCCCGGGGGACAGATTGCTACCCCGGACATACCCCAACGTCGCCATGAAGGCATTGCGCGCGGCTTCATCCACCTGCTCCGCGACCACCACCAGCAGATCGATTTCCGGCTTGGCCGCCAATCCTGGAACAGCAGTGCTCCCCACGTGATGAATATCCACCAGCTCGCAGCCGAAACCTCTGGCTATGCGCGCCTTCTCCCCTGCAAATGCCGCAGGCCAATGATCGTCATAGAGGGAGATCTTACTGGTGAGCGCCATCACCACTCCTTGATGCAAAGGCGTTGGATATTCCAGGAGCCCGCGCCCGAGCCAACAGGACACAGGGATTGGCGACCCACAAAAAAGGCGCACGACAACGGCACGTCAACAGAAACGCTGCACGAGCTGGAGGGTTTGCAGGAATTTTGATTCATCTCGTTGAGGACCAACGAGGAGCGTTATGGAGGCAACCCCACCAGCCACACCCCGGCACACAATGTTCCCGCTGTGGCTGCTGCCTTCCGGCTCTGACCAGGTTCACGGGTAATCGTTGCGGGGGGACCGATGGGGTCACCATAACGACGCTCGCCTGACGGCGAGCCGCGCCATTGTACCTATCTGAGTCGAACTTACAACCGCTGGCTGCAGATTAAAATTCGATGAGCTTCAAACACTTGGCCGTGGCCCACCTGCCGTGGGGGCGAAACAGGCATCGCGGTGCACCAGGGAAATCGCGCCGGGGCCTTTGCGAGCAAGCTCGCCCCTACAGGACGCTCAGGATCAGTCCAGGGACAGGACTTCGTCGGCGCGGCCGCCTTCCTGCTGGATCACCAGGTGGATGAAGTGCAGCTTGGCAATCACCGCGGGCGGCAGGATGAAGGGGTAGAAATCCGGTTGGCCCATGCTGCGGGACAGTTCGTTGAGCATACCCGCCAGTTCGATCCAGGCATTGACGAAAGCCAGGAATGCCGGCCCGCCTGGGTGCTGCGGATCGTAGAGGCTGCTCAAGGGAAACGGCTGGTAGTCGAGGTCGACATCCCGGGCGCTCATGCCGAAACCCAGGGCAGTATCCACCGCATCCACCATGTGCAGGTAGTGAGCCCAGGTCTCCGCCCAGTCTTCCCAGGGGTGCATGGTGGCGTAGGCGCTGACATGGCTTTGCTGCCAGCCAGCCGGCGCGCCCTTCTGGTAGTGCCGCTCCAGGGCTTGCGCGTAGCTGTAGCGTTCATCGCCGAAGAGACTGCGAAAGGCTTCCAGCCAGGGGCTGTTGGCTATCAACCGGTCCCAGTAGTAATGCCCCACTTCGTGACGGAAATGCCCGAGCAGAGTGCGATAAGGCTCATGCATCTGGGCCCGGATCTTTTCCCGGTGGGCGTCGTCGGCTTCCTTGATATCCAGAGTAATGAGGCCGTTGGCATGCCCGGTAACCGGCGCCCTGCCCTCCAGATCGACACCGATGAAATCGAAGGCCAGCCCGGCCTGCTCATCCTCGCTCTTGGGGATCACCTGCAACCCCAGGTCAAGCAATTGCGCCACCAACCGCCGCTTGGCAATTTCCACCTTGCGCCAACGTTCCGGGTTCTCGGCTATGGACAGGTCGGGAATGGTGCGATTGAGCTTGCAGGCCACGCACAGGCTGTCGGTCAGATGCGCCGGCAGCAGCCAGTTGCAGGCCGCCGGGGTATCGAGGTTGGCGCAACGCCTGAAGGCACCGGCCTCGGGCTTGGCATCCAGCACCCAGGTATCGCCCGCCGGCCCGGGCTGCAGGGAAGACAGCAGACCCAGATGCGGTGCGTAGCCAAGCATTGCCGAACAGGCCAGGCACTGGCTGTTGCGAAAGAACAGCGATTGCCCGCAGCGGCAAGACCAGAGTTTGCTGTTACGTGAACGGTCGCCGACAAAGGGGGCGGCGATCCGGGAACTAAGCTGCTCGAAGAAGCGGTACATGGCGAATCCTCCCTGGGGCTTGCCAAGACTAGATCATGGGCAAGCCTGCGGGGTTCCAAGATTCGTACCACTGCGCCGCTGGCGACGAGGCGCCCCCCAAGGCACGGCAGCGGCTACAGCTCAGGTCGGGACGCCGTGCTCGGTCAGGAAAGCAACGAAAGCTTCTTCGTCCAGCACCTTGAGCCCCAGTTCGTTGGCCTTGGCCAGTTTGGAACCGGCGCCGGGGCCGGCCACCACGCAGTGAGTCTTCGCCGAGACCGAACCCGCCACCTTGGCACCAAGGCTTTCCAGCTTGTCCTTGGCCACGTCGCGGCTCATCAGTTCCAGGGAGCCCGTAAGCACCCAGGTCTGCCCCGCCAGCGGCAGGCCCGCGACCACCTTCTTCTCGCTCTGCCAATGCATGCCGAAGGCCTGCAGCTGCTGCTCGATGGCCTGGGCCAATTGTGCATTGGCCGGGTTGTCGAAGAATTCACGCACCGCCTTGGCCTGCTTCTCTGGCAGCGCCTGGCGCATGTCCAGCCAGTCAGCCTCGATCACGCCTTGCAGGGAGCCGAACTTGTCCGCCAGTTTCTGCGCGGCGCCCGGACCTACTGAAGGGATGTTGAGCTTGTCGAGCATGCCGCCCAGGGTGGTGCTGGCGGCGAATTCGGCGCCCAGTTCGCCCTGGTCCTGCAGCACCAGGCCGCATTGATCTGCCGCCAGCAGGGAACCGATGACTTCCTGGTTATGGCTGTCCTCAAAGAAGCTGTGGATTTCGTGAGCCACTTCCAGACCGACATCCGGCAGATAGGTCAGCACTTGCGGTAGTGCCTGCTGAACCCGCTCCAGGCTACCCAGGGAGCGCGCCAGGACCTTGGCGGTTTCCTCGCCGACATCCGGGATACCCAGGGCATAGATGAAGCGCGCCAGGGCCGGACGCTTGCTGTCTTCGATGGCCTTGAGCAGTTTGTTGCTGGACACCTCGGCAAAGCCTTCCAGGTCGATGATCTGCTCGTACTTGAGCCTGTAGAGATCAGCCGGCGAGGCAATAAGGTTCTCGTCCACCAACTGTTCGATGGTCTTGTCCCCCAGGCCTTCGATATCCATGGCACGACGGGACACAAAATGGATGATCGCCTGTTTGAGCTGGGCCCCGCAGGCCAGCCGGCCAACGCAGCGATACACCGCACCTTCGCTGACGGTTTCCCGGCCCTTGCTGCGCTTGACCAGTTGCGTGCGCTCTACGTGGGAACCACAGACCGGACAGCTCTCGGGGATCTGCACCGGGCGGGCGTTCTCCGGGCGACGCTCGGTCACCACTTGCACCACTTGCGGAATCACGTCGCCGGCACGGCGGATGATCACCGTGTCACCGATCATCAAGCCCAGGCGCGCCACTTCATCCATGTTGTGCAAAGTAGCGTTGGATACAGTGACCCCGGCCACCTTGACTGGCTGCAAACGCGCCACCGGCGTCACCGCGCCGGTACGACCAACCTGGAACTCCACGTCCAGCAGCTCGGTGAGCTCTTCCATGGCCGGGAACTTGTGGGCGATGGCCCAGCGCGGTTCCCGGGCACGGAAACCCAGTTCCCGCTGGGATGCGATGCTGTTGACCTTGAACACCACGCCGTCGATCTCATAAGGCAACGCATTGCGCCGCTCGCCGATCTCGCGGTAGTAGTCCAGGCATTCGTCGATGCCCTTGGCCAACCGCAGTTCACGACTGATGGGCATGCCCCACTGCTTCAACCGTTCAAGGTTGCCGATGTGGGTGTCGGCAATGTCCGCGCTGACCTGGCCCAGGCCATAGCAGCAGAACTCCAGGGGCCGACTGGCGGTGATCTTCGAATCCAGCTGGCGCAGGCTGCCCGCCGCGGCGTTGCGCGGGTTGGCGAAGGTCTTGCCACCGGCTTCCAGTTGCGCAGCATTCAGGCGCTCGAAGCCGGCCTTGGACATGAACACTTCACCGCGCACTTCCAGGGTTGCCGGCCAGCCACTGCCTTGCAGCTTGAGGGGAATGTTGCGCACGGTTCGCACATTGACGCTGATGTCCTCACCGGTGGTGCCATCGCCACGGGTGGCGCCGCGTACCAGTACGCCATCCTGGTACAGCAGGCTGACTGCCAGGCCATCGAGCTTGGGCTCACAGCTGTACTCCACCGCCGCACCGCCACCGAACAGATCACCGGCCGGCAGGTCCAGGCCTTCGTTGACCCGGCGATCGAACTCGCGCACGTCGACTTCCTCGAAGGCGTTACCGAGGCTGAGCATGGGGATTTCATGACGCACCTGGGTGAAGGCCGAAAGCGCTGCGCTGCCGACACGCTGGGTTGGCGAATCGCTGGTCACCAGTTCAGGGTGCTCGGCTTCCAGGGCCTTGAGCTCACGGAACAGCCGGTCGTATTCCGCATCCGGGATGCTCGGTTCATCCAGTACGTGGTAGCGGTAGTTGTGCTGGTCCAGCTCAGCGCGCAGCTCAAGAATGCGGGTTTCGGCGGCGGTCATGGGGTTCTCTCACAAAGCAAAAGAGCAGCCTAGGCTGCTCGATCTGAAGATTGGGGCAAGGGCTTCGCTGGCAAGCCAGTTCCTGCACAAACCAGCCCCTACATGGAGGGGCTGGTTCCAGGAGCTTAGCGCTTTTGGGTCAGGGCGCGGCGTTCGAATTCGACGATGCGCTGGCGGTAGTGTTCGATGGTCTGGGCAGTCAGGACGCTGCGCTGATCGTCCTTGAGCTCGCCATTGAGCTCCTGAGACAACTTGCGCGCCGCCGCCACCATCACGTCGAAGGCCTGCTTGGGGTGACGCGGGCCCGGCAGGCCAAGGAAGAAGCTGACAGCCGGGGTGCTGAAGTGGTCGATATCGTCCAGGTCGAACACGCCCGGCTTGACCGCGTTGGCCATGGAGAACAGCACCTCGCCGTTGCCAGCCATGCTTTCGTGGCGGTGGAAAATATCCATCTCGCCAAAACGCAGGCCGCTTTCCAGGATGTTCTGCAACAGGGCCGGCCCCTTGAAGCCGGCAGCGTCGCGGCAGATCACGCTGATCACCAGCACTTCTTCGGCTTGCGGCTGGTCCTTGTCGCTGTGGCTCGCGGACTTGCTTTCCTCGGCCGGGAAATCATCGTCGCGGCTGCTGAAGCTCGGGCCACTGTCCAGATCCAGGTCCAGGTTGAGGTCGCCCTGATGCGGCTCGCCACCACGCTTGCCGCGTTTGGACGAAGAACTTTCCCGAGGTTCGCGGGCAGGCATGCTCACCGACGGCAGGTCATGCTCGTCCAGCTGCGGCTCTTTATGGGTATCCAGAACGCGGGGCGGGCCCAACAGCTCGGCACTGCCTTCATCGTCCGGCAGATTGGAAAGACTTCGATCAAGACGGAACTTCAACTTCCCCTTGCCGCCGCGCATACGCCGCCAGCCATCAAAAAGAATACCGGCGATAACAATAATGCCGATGACGATCAGCCACTCGCGCAGACCGATTTCCATGTAATCCCGTGCCTCTATAAAAAATGCTGAAAAATAAGGGGTTTACAATCTGCAAACCGCTTTAAAACGTGGCGCCAACTCTATGTTCTGAATGGCGTTTTGCCCACGCATAGGAAAAATTGACATTAAACTAGCACGACCAAAGGCAACTTTACACCGTCTGTCGCAACGGCTAGGGCCAATATATCGATTGGCCAGCTGGGTAATGGGAAAAATCCCCCCTACTTGCCCCCTACTTGCCCCCTACAGTCGCCTCAGTCGACCGGACTCAAGCGTCCACCATCGCCATCGCCTCCTCGACATCCACGGCTACCAGGCGCGAACAACCGGGTTCGTGCATCGTTACCCCCATCAACTGATCAGCCATTTCCATGGCGATCTTGTTGTGGGTGATATAGATGAACTGCACGGTCTGCGACATCTCTTTAACCAATCTCGCGTAGCGTCCAACGTTAGCGTCATCCAGCGGTGCGTCAACTTCGTCGAGCATGCAGAACGGCGCCGGGTTCAACTTGAAGATGGCAAATACCAGGGCCAATGCGGTCAATGCCTTTTCGCCACCGGAGAGCAAATGAATGGTGCTGTTCTTCTTGCCCGGAGGACGCGCCATGATCGTTACCCCTGTATCGAGTAGATCTTCGCCCGTCAGTTCCAAATAAGCGCTGCCGCCACCGAAAACTTTTGGAAAGAGTGCCTGCAAACCGCCGTTGATCTGATCAAAGGTATCTTTGAATCGATTACGGGTTTCCTTGTCGATCTTGCGGATCACGTTCTCCAGGGTTTCCAGGGCCTCCACCAGGTCGGCATCCTGGGCATCCAGATAGCGCTTGCGCTCGGACTGCTGCTGATACTCATCGATGGCCGCCAGGTTGATTGCGCCCAGGCGCTGGATCCGTGCGGCAATCCGTTCCAGCTCTTCTTCGGCGGCCTGCTCGCTGGCTTCTGCGGTCAGGGTCGCCAGCACGCCGTCCAGGTCGTAGCCGTCGGCCAGCAGTTGCTCCTGCAAGGTCTTGCGGCGCACGGTCAGGGCTTGCCATTCCATGCGCTGCTGCTCCAACTGGCCACGAATCAACTGCGACTGCTGCTCGGCCTGGTTGCGGCGCTTCTCGGCATCGCGCAGTTCGCGGTCGGCATCTTCCAGGGCGATCTGCGCGCTCTTGAGCTCCACATCCACGGTCATGCGTTTTTCCAGCAGCTCTTCGAGCTTCAGGCGCAACTCTTCCAATGGCGCCTCGCCTTCTTCCAGGTTGAGGCTGAGTTGTTCGCGCTTCTCGGTCAGACGCTCGGATTGCAGCTCCAGACGCTCCAGAGCCTGCCGGGTGGAATCGTGCTGGGCCTTGAGCGAGCCCATGCGCACTGCCAACTGGTGGGCGTGATCCTTGTGCTGGCGCGCTTCCTGGCGCACCCGGTCAAGACGCTCGCGCAGGCTGTCGCGCTGGGCCAGCAGCAGCTCACGCTGCTCGGTGTCCAGGGCCATGCTGTCGAGAGCGTCCTGCAATTGCAGGCGCGCCTCCCCAATCTGTTCGTGTTCCAGCTCGCGCTGTTCGCCAAGCTCCACCAGCTCTTCATCGAGACGGGTACGCCGCAAGGTCAGTTGTTCGGCCTTGGCCTTGCCGGCAGACAGCTTGGCCTTCAGCTCACCTTGCTGGCGGGCTTCGTCCTGCAGCAGGCGGCGCAGATGCTCGCGACCGTTCTCCTGCTGGCGCTGCTGGGCCCGCAGGTTGAGCAACTGGCTTTCCAGGGCCTCGACACTGGCTTCGCGCTCATCGCGCTCCTGGGTCAATTGCTGGATTTCCTGACCCCGGGCCAGCACGCCGCTTTCCGCTTCGCTGGCGCGCCGCACCCGCAAAAAATGCCGGCCGACCCAGTAGCCATCGCGGCTGATCAGGCTCTGTCCGGCAGCCAGTTGCCCACGCAGGGCCAGGGCCTGTTCGAGGTTTTCCACCGGCTTGACCTGACCCAGCCAAGGCGACAGATCCACCGTGGATTCCACCTTGTCCAGCAGGCTGCCGGGGATGCGCATTGCATCGCCTTGCTGGCTCAGCAGGCGCAGATCGCCTTGCTGGAAACCCGCGAGGTCAAGGCCGGTAAAATCGTCCACCAGCACCGCCTGTAGATCGGCGCCAAGCACGGTTTCCACCGCCAGCTCCCAACCTGCTTCCACATGCATGCCATCGGCCAGGCGCGGGCGTTCGGCCAACTGCTGCTCACGCAACCACTCGGCGGTGCCCGTGGCGGGATCCAGTGCGGCCTGCTGCAAGGCTTCCAGGGAGGCCAGCCGGCCATTGAGGCGCTGCAATTCACCCTGAGCCTGCTGCTGTGCCTGGGTTGCCTGCTGCAATTGCTGGCGTAGTTGTTCCAGGCGCTCGACCTGGGACTCCTCGCTGGCTTGCAGGTCTTCCAGGGTCGCCTCACTGGCAGCCAGTTGTTCGTTGAGTTCGAGGATCGCCGCGTCTTCCGGGTCGGCCGAAAGCAACTCGCGCTCCTCCCCCAGGCGCCGCTGGCGCTCGGACAGCCGCTCCATGCTGCCTTCGAGCTGCTGGATGCGTGACTGCTGCACTTCCGCCTGGCGCCGCGGTTCCGCAGAACTCAGGTTGAAGGCGTCCCACTGCTCCTGCCAGCCGTGCATGGTGGTTTCGGCTTCTTCCAAGGTTGCAGCGGCTTCTTCGGCTGCGGCGGCGGTGACTTCCTGCTCGGGTTCGAGCATCGCCAGCTCTTCCCCCAGGGTCGCCAGCAAGGTGCGGTCGTGCCCCAGGTGCGACTCGGTTTCCAGGCGCGCGCGCTCGGCTTCCTTGAGGTCGTCCTGCAACTGCCGCAGGCGCTGCTGGCCATGCTGGATGCTCTGCTCGACCCGGGCGATGTCACCGCCCACCGAATAGAAGCGCCCCTGCACCAGATTGAAGCGTTCGGAGAGCTCGTGGTGCCCGTCGCGAAAGCGTTCGATGGCGGCATCGGCGTTGCGCTGCTCGGCCACCAGGGCCTCGAAGCTGACTTCCTGGCTACCGATCACCGACTCGCGCTGGCCCACCTGCTCATTCAGGGCCTGCCAGCGCAGGGCCGACAGTTGCGCCTTGAGCTGGCGCTCCTCGGCCTTGTATTCCTGATACTTCTCGGCGGCCTGGGCCTGGCGATGCAAGCGTTCGAGCTGACGCTCCAGCTCTTCGCGCAGGTCGGTCAGGCGGGCGAGGTTCTCGTGAGTGCGGCGGATGCGGTTTTCCGTCTCGCGCCGGCGCTCCTTGTACTTGGAGATGCCCGCGGCTTCCTCGATGAAGTTGCGCAGATCCTCGGGCTTGGCTTCGATCAGCTTGGAGATCATGCCCTGTTCGATGATCGAGTAGCTGCGTGGCCCCAGGCCAGTGCCGAGGAAGATGTCGGTGATATCCCGACGGCGACATTTGGCGCCGTTGAGGAAATAACTGTTCTGGCTGTCGCGGGTCACCTTGCGGCGAATGGAGATTTCCGCATAGGCGGCGTACTCGCCCACCAGGGTGCCATCGGAGTTGTCAAACACCAGTTCGATGCTGGCCTGGCTCACCGGCTTGCGGCTGGTGGAGCCGTTGAAGATGACGTCGGTCATCGATTCGCCGCGCAGGTTCTTCGCCGAGCTTTCGCCCATCACCCAGCGCACGGCGTCGATGATGTTCGACTTGCCGCAGCCATTGGGCCCGACCACCGCCGCCATGTTACTGGGGAAGTTCACCGTGGTCGGATCGACGAAGGACTTGAACCCCGCCAGCTTGATGCACTTGAGTCGCACGTTTACGCATCCGCCAACGCAGATACCACCAGATCGCTGCTGCGCTGGGCATAGGCCGTCAGTACCTGGCGGATCTGCACCAGGTCACGGGCCAATACCGCGGCCAGCAGTTGCTCGAACAACGCCAGGTACTCGCTCATGGATGCCTTGCGCTGGTCCAGCGCCAGGTAATAGGCGCGGCTCATGGCCGGCTGCAGGTTCTCGACAGTCTCCTGCAGGTAGGGGTTGTTGGCGAACGGATAGGCCGCGCGCATCACGCTGAAGCTGTCTTCGACGAAGGCACGGATGTCCTGGCGTTCGTAGGCACTCTCCAGCCGCTGCTGGATCTGCAGGAATGGCGTCATGTCGCTCTGCTGTGTCCAGCCGCTGGCCACCGAGTTGCCCAGCAGGATGTACAGCTCGCTCATCAGCGTGCACAGGCTGCGGACCTTGTGCTCGGTGAGCTCGGTCACGTGGGCGCCACGGCGCGGCAGAATGGCGATCAGATGGCGGCGCTCGAGGATCAGCAAGGCCTCGCGGACCGAACCACGGCTGACATTGAGGGCCAAGGTGACCTTCTGTTCCTGAATGCGCTCCCCAGGCTTGAGATCCCCGCGAATGATACGTTCGGCGAGGTGGTGAGCAATTTGCTCGGCGAGGCTGTCCGGCGCCTTGAACGTCATGGTTTTCCTTCAAAATCTTTAATCGGCACAAGCCGCGCAGTGTAGCGCAATTGCCACTTCATCGCGGAGTGCCCAAGGGGCGGAATTTGGCACGAAATAAGCAAATTGACCGTGATCCGAGCAATTTTCCACAGCCGTTCATACTTGAATTGTTGGAGTCGAAAATTTCCTGACCTTGAAGTCAGAAAATCATTGACCGAAAAGTCAGACATGACTAAATTCGGCTGACGTCGGTTAACAACAATAATGAGTCTGCGAGGCCTTCCGTGATCCAGTTTTTACTCAACCAGGAACTCCGTAGCGAGCATGCCCTGGACCCCAACCTGACCGTGCTCAACTATTTGCGCGAGCACCTGGGCAAGCCCGGCACCAAGGAAGGCTGCGCCAGCGGCGACTGCGGCGCCTGCACCGTGGTGGTGGGCGAGTTGCAGACGGATGCGCAAGGCAGCGAAAGCATTCGCTATCGCAGCCTCAACTCGTGCCTGACCTTCGTTTCCTCCCTGCACGGCAAGCACCTGATCAGCGTCGAAGGCCTCAAGCACCAGGGGCAACTGCACAGCGTGCAGCAGGCCATGGTCGACTGCCACGGCTCGCAGTGCGGCTTCTGCACCCCGGGCTTCGTCATGTCGCTGTTCGCCCTGCAGAAAAACAGCAGCCAACCCGACGCCCACAAGGCCCATGAAGCCCTGGCCGGCAACCTCTGCCGCTGCACTGGCTACCGGCCGATCCTCGCCGCCGCCGAGCAGGCCTGCTGTGGTGGGCAGAGCGATCAGTTCGATGCGCGCCAGGCCGAGACCATCAGCCGCCTCAAGGCCATTGCGCCCAAGGACACCGGTGAGCTCAACAGCGGCGACAAGCGCTGCCTGGTGCCGCTGACAGTGGCCGATCTGGCCGACCTCTATGACGCCTACCCGCAAGCCCGGCTGCTGGCCGGCGGCACCGACCTGGCCCTGGAAGTGACCCAGTTCCACCGGACCCTGCCGGTGATGATCTATGTCGGCAACATTGCCCAGATGAAGCGCATCGAACACTTCGACGATCGCCTGGAAATCGGCGCCGCCACCGCCCTCACCGACTGCTACGACGCCCTGCGCGCCGAATACCCGGACTTCGGCGAACTGCTGCAGCGCTTCGCCTCGCTGCAGATCCGCAACCAGGGCACCCTGGGCGGCAACATCGGCAACGCCTCGCCCATCGGCGACTCGCCGCCGCTGCTGATTGCCCTGGGCGCGCAGATCGTCCTGTGCAAGGGCGAAGTGCGCCGCACCCTGGCCCTGGAAGACTATTTCATCGATTACCGGGTCACCGCCCGCCAGGAAAGCGAGTTCATCGAGAAGATCATCGTGCCCCGGGCCAGCGCCGAACGGCTGTTCCGCGCCTACAAGGTCTCCAAGCGCCTGGACGACGACATTTCCGCGGTCTGCGCCGCCTTCAACCTGCGCATCGACAACGGCGTGGTCAGCGATGCGCGCATCGCCTTCGGCGGCATGGCGGCGATCCCCAAGCGCGCCAAGAGCTGTGAAGCCGCACTGATCGGCGCGCCCTGGCATCAGTCCAGCATCGAGCGGGCCTGTGCCGCGCTGGCAGAAGATTTCACCCCGCTCTCGGATTTTCGCGCCAGCAAGGAATACCGCCTGCTGAGTGCGCAAAACCTGCTGCGCAAATACTTCATCGAACTGCAAACACCGCACATCGAGACCCGGGTGACCGCTTATGTCTAACCATCACAAGGTCGAAAAGACTCAAGCCGAACTGAGCGCCCTGTTTCAACAGGACCTGACCAGCGGCGTCGGCCGCAGCGTCAAGCACGACAGCGCCGACAAACATGTGTCCGGCGAAGCGGTGTACATCGACGACCGCCTGGAATTCCCCAATCAGCTGCACGTCTACGCGCGACTGTCGGACCGGGCCCACGCCAAGGTCATCAGCATCGACACCGCCCCCTGCTACGCCTTCGAAGGCGTGCGCATCGCCATTACCCACGAGGACATTCCCGGCCTCAAGGACATCGGCCCGCTGCTGCCCGGCGACCCGCTGCTGGCCATCGACACCGTGCAGTTCGTCGGCCAGCCGGTGCTGGCGGTGGCCGCTCGCGACCTGGAAACCGCGCGCAAGGCGGCCATGGCCGCGATCATCGAATACGAAGACCTGGAGCCGGTGCTGGACGTGGTCGAGGCCCTGCGCAAGCGCCACTTCGTGCTGGACAGCCACACCCATCAGCGCGGCGACTCGGCCAGCGCCCTGGCCAGTGCCGAACACCGCATCCAGGGCACCCTGCACATCGGCGGCCAGGAACACTTCTACCTGGAAACCCAGATCTCCTCGGTGATGCCCACCGAAGACGGCGGCATGATCGTCTACTGCTCGACCCAGAACCCCACCGAAGTGCAGAAGCTGGTGGCGGAAGTGCTCGACGTGTCGATGAACAAGATAGTGGTGGACATGCGGCGCATGGGCGGCGGCTTCGGCGGCAAGGAAACCCAGGCCGCGAGCCCCGCCTGCCTGTGCGCGGTGGTGGCACGCCTGACCGGCCAGCCGACCAAGATGCGCCTGCCACGGGTCGAAGACATGCTGATGACCGGCAAGCGCCACCCCTTCTACGTCGAATACGACGTGGGCTTCGACAGCAGCGGGCGCCTGCACGGCATCCAGCTGGAGCTGGCGGGCAACTGCGGCTGTTCACCGGACCTCTCGGCGTCCATCGTCGACCGTGCCATGTTCCACGCCGACAACTCGTACTACCTGGGCGATGCCACCATCAATGGCCATCGCTGCAAGACCAACACTGCGTCGAATACCGCCTACCGCGGCTTCGGCGGCCCGCAAGGTATGGTGGCCATCGAGGAGGTGATGGACGCCATCGCCCGCCATCTGCACCTGGACCCGCTGGCAGTGCGCAAGGCCAACTACTACGGCAAGACCGAGCGCAACGTCACCCACTACTACCAGACCGTCGAGCACAACATGCTCGAGGAAATGACCGCCGAACTGGAAGCCAGCAGCCAGTACGCCGAACGCCGAGAAGCCATCCGCCGGTACAACGCCAACAGCCCGATCCTGAAAAAGGGCCTGGCGCTGACCCCGGTGAAATTCGGCATTTCCTTCACCGCCAGCTTCCTCAACCAGGCCGGCGCGCTGATCCATGTCTACACCGACGGCAGCATCCACCTGAACCACGGCGGCACCGAAATGGGCCAGGGCCTGAACACCAAGGTGGCGCAAGTGGTGGCCGAGGTGTTCCAGGTGAACATCGACCGGGTGCAAATCACCGCCACCAATACCGACAAGGTGCCCAATACCTCGCCCACCGCCGCTTCCAGCGGTGCCGACCTGAACGGCAAGGCCGCGCAGAATGCCGCGCAGACCATCAAGAACCGCCTGGTGGAATTCGCCGCGCGCAAGTATCAGGTCAGTGAGGAAGACGTGGAGTTCCACAACGGCCACGTGCGTGTCCGCGAGCATATCCTGACCTTCGAGGAACTGATCCAGCAGGCCTATTTCGCCCAGGTGTCGCTCTCCAGCACCGGCTTCTACAAGACCCCGAAAATCTACTACGACCGTGCCCAGGCCCGGGGCCGGCCGTTCTACTACTTCGCCTTCGGCGCGGCCTGCGCCGAGGTGATAGTCGACACCCTGACCGGCGAGTACAAGATGCTGCGCACCGACATCCTGCATGACGTCGGCGCCTCCCTGAACCCGGCCATCGACATCGGCCAGGTCGAGGGCGGCTATATCCAGGGCATGGGCTGGCTGACCACCGAGGAGCTGGTGTGGAACACCAAGGGCAAGCTTGAGACCTGCGGCCCGGCCAGCTACAAGATCCCGGCAGTGGCCGACATGCCCCTGGACCTGCGAGTCAAGCTGGTGGAAAACCGCAAGAACCCGGAAGACACGGTGTTCCATTCCAAGGCCGTGGGCGAACCGCCGTTCATGCTGGGTATCGCTGCCTGGTGCGCGATCAAGGATGCGGTGGCGAGCCTCGGCGACTACCGCCACCAGCCGCAGATCGATGCGCCGACCACTCCGGAGCGAGTGTTGTGGGGCTGCGAGCAGATGCGCCGCTTGCAGGTGACCAGAACCACGGACCCGCAAGCCGAGCTGGCGCCGCTGTAACGGCCCGCGCCGGCAAGTCGGCTCCTGCGGGAGCCGGCGTGCCGATGAAGAGGCCCACACAGACAACCAAGATGTCGAGGTGAACATGTACAACTGGATCAGCGCCCTCGCCGACCTGCAGGCCCAGGGAGAACCCTGCGTGCTGGTGACCATCATCGAGGAGCTCGGCTCGACGCCGCGCAATGCCGGCTCGAAAATGGTGGTCAGCGCCACCCAGGCCTCCGACACCATTGGCGGCGGGCACCTGGAATACAAGGCCATGCAGATCGCCCGGGACATGCTTGCCACCGGCAAGCAGGCGACCCATCTGGAGCGCTTCAGCCTCGGCGCCAGCCTCGGTCAGTGCTGCGGCGGTGCCACGGTGCTGCTGTTCGAACCCATGGGCCAGGTGCAGGCGCAGATCGCCGTGTTCGGTGCCGGGCATGTCGGCCGCGCGCTGGTGCCACTGCTGGCCAGCCTGCCCTGCCGGGTGAGCTGGATCGATTCCCGGGAGCAGGAGTTTCCCGAGCAGATCCCCCCTGGAGTACGCAAGATCGTCAGCGAAGAACCGGTGGACGAAATCGACAACCTGCCCGCCGGCAGTTATTGCATCGTCATGACCCATAATCACCAGCTGGACCTGGAGTTGACCGCGGCCCTGCTCAAGCGCAACGATTTCACCTATTTCGGCCTGATCGGCTCGAAGACCAAACGGGTCAAGTTCGAACACCGCCTGCGTGACCGCGGTTTCGACGCCGAAACCTTGCAGCGCATGCGCTGCCCGATGGGGCTCGGCGAAGTCAAAGGCAAGTTGCCTGTGGAAATCGCCATCTCCATTGCCGGTGAGATCATCGCCACCTATAACGCCCATTTCGGCCAGCCCAGCGCCAGCGCCGAACCCATTGCCAGACTGCTGCCGGTCTCACGCCGCAGCCAGGCTGCACACTGACACGCCACACACTGAGAACGCCCCATGCCTTTGACTCGCAAAGCCTACCGTGCCGCCATCCTGCACAGCATCGCCGACCCGGCCGAAGTCGGCATCGAAGCCTCCTATGAGTATTTCGAAGACGGCCTGCTGGTAGTAGAAAACGGCCGGATCAGCGCCCTCGGCCACGCCAGCGAACTGCTGCCCGGGCTGCCCGCCGGGGTGCAGGTCGAGCACTTTCCCGATGCCCTGATCACACCGGGCTTCATCGATACCCATATCCACCTGCCGCAGACCGGCATGGTAGGCGCCTATGGCGAGCAGTTGCTGGACTGGCTCAACACCTACACCTTCCCCTGCGAAAGCCAGTTCGCCGACCCCGATCACGCCAATGAAGTGGCGGACATCTTCATCAAGGAACTGCTACGCAACGGCACCACCACCGCCCTGGTGTTTGGCAGCGTGCACCCGCAGTCGGTCAATGCCTTCTTCGCCGCCGCCGAGAAGCTCGACCTGCGGATGATCGCCGGCAAGGTGATGATGGACCGCAACGCCCCGGACTACCTGACCGACACCGCCGAATCCGGCTACCAGGAAAGCAAAGCGCTGATCGAGCGCTGGCACGGCAAGGGCCGCCTGCACTACGCAGTCACCCCGCGCTTCGCCCCCACCAGCACCCCGGAGCAACTGACCCTGGCCGGACAGTTGCTGACCGAATACCCCGACCTCTACATGCAGACCCACATCAGTGAAAACCTGCAGGAAATCCAATGGGTCAAGGAGCTGTTCCCGGAACGCAAGGGTTACCTGGACGTGTATGACCACTACCAGTTGCTCGGCGAGCGTTCGGTGTTCGCCCACGGCGTGCACCTGTGCGACGACGAATGCGCACGCCTGGCTGAAACCGGTTCGGCCGTGGCCTTCTGCCCCACCTCGAACTTCTTCCTCGGTAGCGGCCTGTTCAACCTGCCGATGGCGGAAAAGCACAAGCTCAATGTCGGCCTGGGCACCGACGTCGGTGGCGGCACCAGCTTCTCGCTGCTGCAGACCCTCAACGAGGCCTACAAGGTCATGCAACTTCAAGGCGCGCGCCTGAGCCCATTCAAGTCGCTGTATCTGGCCACCCTCGGCGGCGCCCGGGCCCTGCGCCTGGAAGACAAGATCGGCACCCTGCATCCGGGCACCGACGCCGACTTCCTGGTCCTCGACTATCACGCCACTCCGCTGCTCAGCTACCGCCTCAAGCAAGCCAACAGCATTGCCGAAACCCTGTTCGTGCTGATGACCCTGGGCGACGACCGCACCGTGCTGCAGACCTTTGCCGCCGGCCAGCAGGTCCACCAGCGCTAACCCCGGAAAATGAAAATCCCCCGTTCGCCAGACGCGCACGGGGGATTTTTTTGCCTGGATCCAGGCCCGGACTGCGGGCGAGCCTAGAAGGTCACTTCCATGTTCAGGGTCGGTGTCGAGGTGCGGCTGCCACGGCCGCCGTCCACCCCGAACTTGTTGTGCCAGTACTCGTAGCCGACACCCAGGTACAGGTTGGGCTTGACGTTCTTGCCCGGCAGCACGGCCACCATCAGCGAGGTACGCATCAGGGTTTCCGGGGCAGTGTCGCGGTAGTTGTAGTCGTGGCCCTTCTCCCCGGTGTAGTTGACGAACCCCTGGAACTTGGCAGCGTGGGTGCCGACTTCGAAAGGTCGCATCCAGGCCAGGTTGAGCAGGTAGGTGTCGTCGAAAGTGTGATCCGGGTCCTTGGCCCCGGGGATCCCGGAATGGTTGTTTTCCTTGTAGTACAGCAGGCTCAGGTCCAGCACCCCGACGGTGTTGAACTTCAGGGTCGGGCCGAAGACCAGGGCACGCTTTTTCGCCGACCCCAGGTTGTTGTTGCGGCTGGCGTCAAAACCCATGGTCAGCGCGTAGTCCTTGATCAGGCCGGTGCCCAGCGGCGTGTCCAATACCCGGGAGGAATAGAGCTGGTGGCGATAGACCCCGTAGACCTCGCTGCTGCCCTTGTTGGTGCCCTTGCGCGGGTCGTCGTTGTCGGAGAGCAGCACATCCAGGTGCAGGTAGTTGCTGCCGTACTGGTAACCGCTGGCGTGGGTGAAGCTGTAGATGCGCTTGCTGATGTAGTGCGGGTTGTTCGGGTTGGTGAACTCCTTGCCGTAACGAAAGCCGACGCTGTTGTTCATCCACTCGAGGGCGGCCGCTTCCCCTGCTCCGATCATGCTCATCAGCAGGGTTGCGCCTTGTAGTGCCTTTTTCATTTTTATTATGTCCTGTGGCGGTGTGGCTTTAGGCAGCTTCGCTGGCTGCCGACCGCACGCAGTATCGACACAAGCGCCACAGCGCCCAAAGCACAGAATATCGACCAGGGCGCTGCCGAAATGGCAACACAGGCCCAGGAGGCCGGACTCAGAGCACCGGCTGGCCGAAGGCGCGCTCGGCCCGTTCGCGAAGAGTGATCTCCTCACTGAGTAAATGCGCCAACGCCTCCACCGCGCTGGGCAGGTCGCGCCCGCTGCGGGCGTAGAGCCCCAGGTCGCTGTAGATGCCGCCCTGGTCGCTCAGGGGAATATGCAACAGCTCGCCCTTTTGCAGATCCGCCTCGACCCCGACCCGGGTCTGGAACGCCACCCCCATGTTGTGCCGGGCCATCTGCCGTGCCAGCTCCATGGAGTTGCTCTGCAGTGGCGGTTTGTCCAGCAGACCCAGACGCTTGTGCAGCGGCGCGAGCAGGTGATGGATCGACAGCTCGCTCTTGGCCAGGATCAGCCCGTGCTCGGCACAGGTGGCGAAATTGACGCTGCCGCGCTCGGCCAGCGGGTGGTCCGGGCTGACCAGCGCCCCCAGGCGGAAATGCCCGACACTCAACTGGCGGATTTCCGCGGCCCGTGGCACAGCAAAGGCCAGGCCCAGGTCGGCGCGGCTGTTGATCAGGGCCTGGGGAATGGATTGCGAACCCTGCACGGTCACACCGATGGTCACTTGCGGGTAGTGATCACGCATGCGCTTGAGCACCGAGGGCAGCAGATCCACCGTGGCGCCTTCGGCGGTGGCGATCTCCACGTGGCCGCTTTTCAGGCCGCGCAAGGCGTCGAACTCCAGGCGCACCCGCTCCAGGTCCTGCAACACCAGGTTGGCGTGACGGCTGAGAATCTCCCCGGCCATGGTCAGGCGCAGGCCGCCGGGCAAGCGCTCGAACAGCGGCGCGCCGATCTCGTCCTCGACCTTGAGAATCTGCCGATTCACTGCCGAGGACGCGACATTCAAGCGCCGGGCAGCCTCGCGGATCGAGCGGCAGCGCCGGACCATGTCGAAATAGTGGATCGCGGAGGAATGAATTCGTAGCGTTCTGCCGCTCATGCCGCGGGCTCCTTTCGCAGGGCGAGAGGCGAGCCTTGGCCGACTGCTGCCGGACCATGCGCCTCGAAGCGGGCACTGTATACAATCTTGAACAAAAACCGCAACAAAAGGCCCAAACCAAGGCCCGGCAAGGGTCCACAGAAACAACAATCCCTCGCTCCGTGCAGCACACGAAGCGAGGGATTGCTTGAAACGCAGGGCTTGCAGCTTAGAGCTTGGCGCTTGGCCGCCCCGGCTTCTTGGTCTGCAGCAGGTGCGAGAACACCGCATGCAGGTCATCCGAGGCACTTTCCTCGTCGAGGTTGAGCTTGCTGTCGATGTGGTCCATGTGGTGCATCATCAGGTTCACCGCCAGCTCGCCGTCCCGGGCCTCGATGGCATCGATCAGTTGGGTGTGCTCATCGTAGGAGCAGTGCGAACGGTTGCCGCTTTCGTACTGGGCAATGATCAGCGAGGTCTGGGACACCAGGCTGCGCTGAAAGCTGATCAGCGGGGCATTTTTCGCCGCTTCGGCCAGCTTCAGGTGAAACTCCCCGGAAAGGCGGATACCGGCCCCGCGATCACCGCGGGAAAAGCTGTCGCGTTCCTCGTTGACCATCTGCCGCAACTCCAGCAACTGCTCGGCAGTAGCATGCTGCACGGCCAGCTCGGTGATGGCCCGCTCCACCAGGCGCCGGGCGAGAAATACCTGGCGGGCTTCCTCGACGCTCGGGCTGGCGACGACCGCGCCACGGTTGGGCCGCAGCAGGACCACGCCTTCATGGGCCAGGCGCGACAGGGCGCGACGGATAATGGTCCGACTGACTCCGAAAATCTCCCCCAGCGCCTCTTCGCTCAATTTGGTGCCCGGCGCCAGGCGCTGCTCGAGGATGGCCTCAAAGATGTGCGCGTAGACAATATCGTCCTGGGTTCCGCTGCGACCGGCTTTGCCTGCTCGCGGTTGTTTCTTGAGAGGTTGCAACTGTTCGTTCATGGGCACTCGGGTCGGGAGGACTGCGGCGATTTCAGCGTGACTTTAATACGCCACGGTGGGTCGCTGGCAAGTATCGCGTTAAAACAGAGGCACATTGTACACAACCCATGGCCATCACTAGCAAAAAGTGTTGTCGGGCCCGCGACTTGTTCAACGACTGTACGGCTATTTGTAGTCACGGCTGTATTGCAATGCAAAGTTACTTTTAAGTTTAGGCTTGGAACTTGAACCCCATTAATGGCCCATTGCTCGAGCCCGCCTCGATCAATGCGCGCCGGATGTGGTTTTTTGCGTCTTTCAAGAACAAGGAACAGCAGTAATGTCCGATGCCACTCCCGCGCAGCTACGCCCTCTGGCCGACACTTCACCGTCTGCCATAGTGGCCGGCTTCATCGCCATGATGACCGGCTACACCAGTTCCCTGGTGCTGATGTTCCAGGCCGGGCAGGCCGCCGGGCTGACCAGCGGTCAGATTTCCTCGTGGATCTGGGCCATTTCCATCGGCATGGCGGTGTGCAGCATCGGCCTCTCCCTGCGTTATCGCACCCCCATCACCATCGCCTGGTCGACCCCCGGCGCCGCGCTGCTGATCACCAGCCTGTCCGGGGTGACCTACGGCGAAGCCATCGGCGCCTATATCACCTGCGCCGTGCTGGTGACCCTGTGCGGGCTGACCGGCAGCTTCGAGCGGCTGATGAAAAAGATCCCGGCGTCCCTGGCGGCGGCCCTGCTGGCGGGGATCCTGTTCAAGATCGGCAGTGAGATCTTCGTCGCCGCCCAGCACCGCACCGGCCTGGTGCTGGGCATGTTCCTCACCTACCTGGTGGTCAAGCGCCTGTCGCCGCGCTATGCGGTACTGGCTGCGCTGCTGATCGGTACGGCCTTGTCCGGGGTCATGGGCCTGCTGGACTTCAGCGGCTTTCACCTGGAAGTGGCGACCCCGGTATGGACCACGCCACACTTCTCCCTGGCCGCCACCATCAGCATCGGCATTCCGCTGTTCGTGGTGGCCATGACCTCGCAGAACATGCCAGGGATCGCCGTGCTGCGAGCCGACGGCTACAACGTCCCGGCTTCGCCGCTGATCACCGCCACGGGGTTGGCCTCGCTGCTGCTGGCGCCCTTCGGCTCACATGGCATCAACCTGGCGGCCATCAGCGCCGCCATCTGCACCGGCCCCCACGCCCATGAGGATCACAGCAAACGCTACACCGCGGCAGTATGGTGTGGGATTTTCTACGGCATCGCCGGGGTCTTTGGCGCCACCCTGGCGGCGCTGTTCGCCGCCCTGCCCAAGGAACTGGTGCTGTCCATCGCGGCCCTGGCGCTGTTCGGCTCGATCATCAACGGCCTGAGCATCGCCATGAGCGAAGTGAAGGAACGGGAAGCGGCGCTGATCACCTTCATGGTCACGGCGTCGGGGCTGACGCTGTTCTCCATCGGCTCGGCGTTCTGGGGAATCGTTGCCGGCGTGGTGACCCTGATGATCCTGAACTGGCGCAGCGCCTGAAGGGCTTCGCTGGCAAGCCTGCTTCTACACCGACCGGCCGGCTTGCCGGCGAACGGCGCCCACGACAACGCCCGGGGCTGGCCCGTGGCAGAGGCAAGGATACAAAGGGGGGGGAATCGACAGGTGGCCCTGGGGCAACAACGCATGAGCGACCCGAACGGGTCGCTCATGCATGACATCACGCGACTGGATTGATCGCGTTGTCCGGGTACCACACGTCCAGCAGCGGGCTGACTTCAACGTTGGTCAGCTCGGTGCGCGCCTTGAGCCAGGCTTCAACGGTGGCACGTTGCTCTTCGCTGACGGAACCGCGCTTGCTCAGGCAAACCAGACCGAAGTCGTCGCCGCCTACATAGCCCAGGCCGTTGGCTTCCATCGCTTCTTTGAGGAATGCGTCGAGGAAAGCGTCAATAGCTTCGTCAGCCAGATCTTCTTTGAAATCCAGGTTCAGCTCAAAACCCAGCTCCTGAAATTCATCTACGCAGAGTTTTTTGCGCAGACGGCGGGAACGGTTAGTGGCCATGGAACAATCCTCATAAGTAATAACGGGCGGCACTTTACCAGTTTAGGCAGGCGATTGCCTGACTCTATGAGGATGCGACCCTGCCATTGGTAAAAAAAATACCGCCCCAGCGGCCCGTGGCACGGCACAAGCCGCTATACCTTGGGGCATAATGCCGACACTTTCATGACCACTGAGGGATTTTATCTGCATGCCCTCGCCTTTTTTCCCCTCGACTGCAGGGTTCCATTTCATATGATCAAATCGTTGCGTCCTCTGTTACTGGCCAGTGTTTTTCTCCCCCTGGCCTTTCCCGTTTCCGCGGCCCCGGTCAACACCACCCTGACCCCCAAGGTCCAGCAAGCCCTCAAAGCCAGCAAACTTCCGGATAACGCCCTGTCCCTGGTGATGATTCCCCTGAACGGCCCCGGCACCCCGACCATCTTCAACGCCGACGTATCGGTGAACCCGGCCTCCACCATGAAACTGGTGACCACCTACGCGGCCCTTGAAATGCTCGGCCCGACCCACCAGTGGAAAACCGAGTTCTACACCGACGGCACCCTCAGCGGCGGCATCCTCAATGGCAACCTGTACCTCAAGGGCGGCGGCGACCCCAAGCTGAACATGGAGAAGCTCTGGCTGCTGATGCGTGACCTGCGGGCCAATGGCGTACAGCAAGTCACTGGCGACCTGGTGCTGGACCGCAACTTCTTCGTGCAGCCGCAACTGCCGGAATTCAATGACGATGGCAACGACGAGAACAAGCCGTTCCTGGTCAAGCCGGACGCCCTGATGGTCAACCTCAAGGCCCTGCGCTTCGTTGCCCGCAATGACTCAGGGCGGGTCCTGGTTTCGGTGGAGCCGCCGATCGCCAAGATCCGCATCGACAACCAGGTCAAGGCGGTCAACACCAAGCAGTGCACCGGAGACGTGCGCTACAACCCCGTCACCCAGGCCGATGGCAGCGTGATCGTGACCGTCGGCGGGCAGTTGGGTGATGGCTGCAGTTCCCAGACTTACCTGTCGCTGCTGGACCACGCCACCTACACCGCCGGCGCGGTGCGGGCGATCTGGAGCGAGCTGGGCGGCAGCATCCAGGGCCAGGATCGCCTGGCCGTGGTGCCCAAGGATGCCAAGGTCCTGGCCCGCGCCTTCTCCCCGGACCTCGCGGAAATCATCCGCGACATCAACAAATACAGTAACAACACCATGGCCCAGCAGTTGTTCCTGAGCCTGGGGGCCAAGTACCGCAACGAAGCCGATGGCGACGACGCCAAGGCGGCCCAGCGAGTGGTGCGCCAATGGCTGGCGAGAAAAGGCATCACCTCGCCGCACCTGGTGATGGAAAACGGTTCCGGCCTGTCGCGGGCCGAGCGGGTCAGCGCCCGGGAAATGGCCGGCCTGCTGCAAGCGGCGTGGAAGAGCCCCTACGCCGCCGAGTTCATCAGCTCGATGCCGATCGCCGGCATGGACGGCACCATGCGCAAGCGCCTCAAGCGCACCGCCATGTCCGGTGAAGCGCACATCAAGACCGGCACCCTGAACACCGTGCGCGCTATCGCCGGCTACAGCCGCGACGACAACGGCAATACCTGGGCGGTGGTGGCAATCCTCAACGACCCACGGCCATTCGGCGCCTCTTCGGTGCTCGACCAGGTCCTGCTGGACCTGTACCGCCAGCCGAAACTGGCGACCAGCGCTTCAGCGCTCTAAGCGGCGACGCTGGCGGCGGCAAGCCTTGCGCGCCGCCACCAGCGTTCACGGCTGCTCCATCTGGACCCGGTCCCGCCCCGCCTGCTTGGCGGCATAGACCGCAGAGTCGGCTCGCAGCAGCAGCTCATCAGCCCCCTCCCCCGCACGCCAACTGGCGATACCGAAACTGGCGGTGACACTCTCCACCGGCCCGATCGGCGAACTGCGCACACCGTGCCACAGTTCCCGCGCCAGAATCAGCGCTTGCTCGCCGCTGGTATCCGGGCACAGAACCATGAACTCCTCCCCCCCCAGACGACAGAAGACGTCGATGCGCCGCAAGCGCCGGCCGATGCGCTCGCATAACCCGCGCAGCACCTGATCCCCCACACCGTGACCGTACTGATCGTTGATCCGCTTGAAATGGTCGATGTCCAGCATGATCACCGCCATCACGCCACCCCCTCGCTCCAGGCGATGCATCTCGGCCTGTAGCCGCTCCTGGAAATAGCGCCGGTTGTGGATACCGGTCAGGGAGTCGGTGATCGACAATGCCCGCAGCTCCTCCTCGACCCGCTTGAGATCGGAGATATCCGATATATAGCCGTGCCAGAGCACACCGCCGCCCCGCAGGCTTTCCGGGCTCGCTGCGCCGCGCATCCAGCGCCCCCCCCGTTGCGGCAGGCAGACCCGGTACTCCTCGCACCAGGGACTGAGCTGCTGCGCCGAAACCCGGATCGACTCACGCACCCGCTCCACATCCTCAGGATGGATGCGCTCGAATGCCGCCTCGGCATCCTGCTGCAGCAATTGCGGTTCGATCTCGTAGATCTCGCGCAGGCCATCGCTGGCATAGGGAAAACTGGTATGCCCGTCGGCGTCCAGCTTGAACTGATAGATCCCGCCAGGCACATGGGCGCTGAGCCGCTGCAGCAAGCGGTCACGAGCGGCCAGGGCTTCATGCACGCGCTTGCCTTCGGTGATATCGATGCAGATGGCCAGATGGCCGATCCACAACCCCTGGTCGTCGAGCACCGGAGTGGCCAGCATGTTGACTTGCAGATGGCTGCCGTCACGCCGCACCAGGGTCCATTCCCGGGCCTCATGACCGCCGGCCATGCCCTCTTCCACCAGCATCGCCTGGGACACCGGGATGGCTTTGCCGTAACGCTGGGTGAGGCTCTGGGCCCAGCTTTCCAGCTCTTCGGGCAGGTGCAGGCTTTCCAGGGTCAGGTGCCCCACTGCCTCACTGCTGCTGTACCCGAGCATCTGCTCGGCCCCGGCATTGAAAGTGCTGATCACTCCGCGCAGGTCGGTGGCAATGATCGCTACCTGAGTGGCGGCATTGAGCACGCAGCGCAACTGGCTGTGGGTGCCGCGCAACGCCTGCTCGCTGCTGCGCAGTTCCTTGGTGCGCTGCTCCACCAGGGCCAGAGCCCGCTGACGCTGGCTTACCAGAACGTAGAGCAAGGCGCTGAGCAGCAGGCTGAGCATGCCGCCAAGAATCACCAGGCTGCCCAGGGCAGAATGGTTGGCGTGCAGGAAGGCCGCGCTGGGGCGGATGTCCACTTGATAGTCCCGGTCCGCCAGGCGCAACAGGCGGCTGGCGGTCAGGCTGCTGCTGATGGGCGGGTTGTTCGACTCGTAGAGCACCTCGTGCTGGCCCTCGGTGGACAGGTCGAGAATCCGCACCGACAGGTTATCGCTGGCAGGAACCGGGAGGCCGTCCGCCACCAGTTGCCGCAGGCTGATGATCGCCAGAACATAGCCGTAGGGCCGGTCCAGGGGGCCGGAGGCATCCTGCGCGCGCCTGACCGGCGCCGCCAGCAGCACCCCTCGCGCATAGGCCTGGTCCACGGCCACCAGTTGCAAAGGCGGCGAGACCGCCAGGCCATTGAGTTCCCGAGCACGTTCCAGGGTGGCGCGGCGCAGAGGTTGGGCCAGGAGGTCGTAACCCAGGGGCGACCCCAGGGGGCTCTGGGTCTGGCTATAGAGCACCGGTGCGTAGTCATCGTGCTCACCGGCCGGCTCCATCTGGCCCGTGGCATTCAACTGCAAAATGGAAAACCCCGGCAGCCCCTGATCGCGAATCGACTGCTCGAACCCCGGGCGCTGGGCGCGGCTTACCAGAGGCGCCCAGGCATAGGCTTGGGTGCGGCGCAACAAGGGTCTGGCGTAGCCATCGAAATCCTGGCGGGTCACCAGGTCGGAGTAGACAAAGAAGCGCCGCAAGCCGTCCAGGCGTTGTTCCTGGTCTTGAAAGCGTTCTTCGATGCGGCTGTAGCGCTCGCCTGCCAGCAACTGGAAGCGCTGGCGCACCTGCTGTTTGTTCAGGCTATAGGTGGACCAGGCCAAGAGCCCAGTGAGGATGCCGCCCGCAACCAGGACCAGCACCGCCACCATCCAGGCAGACGCCTCTTCACTTATGAAACCCAGGATTTTCGGGCGTACAACATGCAGAGGCATAAACAGAACTCATCACGCCAGCGAGTTTGGGCATCATCCGGACCACGTGTGAGTTATAGCCATTAGCCACTAATTTGACCAGCGCTAAACAGCCCCCGAGGCCTGAAAAAACGGGCCTCGGGGACATATCCGGCCATCAGCGTGCGGTGACTTTCCAGGCACGGTGGATTTTGCCATTGCGGGCGAAATCCGGGTCGATGGTTTTCGCCGTGATCTCCTCGATCTGGTAGCGCTCGGCGAGGTTTTCATCCAGCTGGAACTTGCGGAAGTTGTTGGAGAAATACAGCACGCCCCCCGGCGCCAGGCGCGCCATGGCCAGGTCCAGCAACTGCACCTGGTCACGCTGCACGTCGAATACCCCTTCCATGCGCTTGGAGTTGGAGAAGGTTGGAGGGTCGATGAAGATCAGGTCGAACTCGTCACGGCAGCTGTCCAGCCAAGCCATCACGTCGCCCTGCTCCAGGCGGTTCTTGTCGGAAAAACCGTTGAGCGAGAAATTGCGGCGTGCCCAGTCCAGATAGGTTTTCGACAGGTCGACACTGGTGGTGCTGCGCGCGCCGCCCTTGGCTGCGTGCACACTGGCGGTGGCGGTGTAGCAGAACAGGTTGAGGAAACGCTTGCCCGCCGCCTCCTGCTGAATGCGCATGCGCATCGGCCGGTGATCGAGAAACAGCCCGGTATCCAGGTAGTCGGTAAGGTTCACCAACAGCTTGATCCCGCCTTCACGAACTTCGGTGAACTGGCCCTGGGCACTCTGGCGCTCGTACTGCTTGGTGCCGCTCTGGCGCTCGCGACGCTTGATCACCACCCGGCTCTTGTCGACATTCAACGCCTGGGGAATCGCCGCGAGGGCATCGAACAGACGGGCCTGGGCCTTTTCCGGGTCCACCGATTTGGGCGCCGCGTATTCCTGCACGTGCACCCAATCCTGGTAGAGGTCGATGGCCAGGGAGTATTCGGGCATGTCGGCATCGTAGACACGGTAGCACTCGATGCCCTCGCGCTTGGCCCACTTGCCCAGTTGCTTGAGGTTCTTTTGCAGACGGTTGGCGAACATCTGCCCGCCCTCGCTCAGGCGCGCCTGCTCGACCACGGGAGCAGGAGCCGGGGCCGGCTTGATCGGGTTGCCATTCTTGTTGTACTGGCGCACGGGTGCTTCGTCCGCCGCGGCCTGGGCCTGCTCGCGTTCCACCTGGCGCTGCTCGGCGGTACGGCGCTCGCCAGTGACGAACTGATCCGGCAGGACCTTGATCAGCAGCAGCTTGCAGGGCAAGGCGCCGTTCCAGAACGAGTACTGTTTGTGGCTGCGGATGCCCATGCGCTTGCCCAGGTCCGGGGCGCCGGTGAACACCGCCGCTTCCCAGTTCAAGCAGGCCTGGCGCAGGCGCTCGCCGAGGTTCTGGTAGAGGTACAGCAGGCTGGCTTCGTCACCCAGGCGCTCACCGTAGGGTGGATTGCAGATCACCAGGCCTTTCTGGTTCTGGTCCGGGCGCGGCTCGAAGGTACCCACTTCGCCCTGGTAGATCTTGATCCACTCGCTCAGGCCGGCGCGCTCCACGTTGTTGCGGCCGGGCTGGATCAGGCGCGGGTCGGCTTCGTAGCCGCGGATCCACAGCGGGGGCTTGGCCAGGCCGGCCTGGGCCCGGGCCAGCGCTTCGTCGTGCAGCTTGCGCCACAACGCCGGCACGTGGCCAAGCCAGGCGGTGAAGCCCCATTGTTCACGCTTGAGATTGGGGGCGATGTCGGCAGCGATCATCGCCGCCTCCACCAGGAAGGTACCCACGCCACACATCGGGTCAGCCAGGGCGCCGCCTTCGGCGGCGATGCGCGGCCAGCCGGAACGGATCAGGATCGCCGCCGCCAGGTTTTCCTTGAGCGGCGCAGCGCCTTGCTGCAGGCGGTAGCCGCGCTGGTGCAGGCTGTGGCCGGAGAGGTCCAGGGAGAGGATGGCTTCGCCGCGGTCCAGGCGCAGGTGGATGCGCAGGTCGGGGTTGAGCTTGTCCACCGAAGGGCGCTCGCCGGTCGGAGTGCGCAGCTTGTCGACAATGGCGTCCTTGACCTTCAGGGCGCCGAAGTGGGTATTGTCGATGCCCGAGCCATGGCCGCTGAACTCCACGGCCAGGGTGCCGTCGGCCAGCATGTGGTCCTGCCAGTCGACATCCAGCACGCCGTGGTAGAGGTCCTCGGCGTCCTTCATCGGGAAGCGCTTGAGCACCAGCAGCACCCGGTTGGCCAGGCGCGACCACAGGCACAGGCGATAGGCCGTCTCCATGTCGGCCATGCCGCGCACGGCAGAAGTGTGCTCACGCGCTTGCTCAAGGCCAAGCCCGACGGCTTCCTCGATCAGCAGGCCTTCAAGGCCTTTGGGACAGGTGAGGAAGATTTCGTAACGATCCGACATGGGAATACCAGGGCCTTTAGCAATAAGTGAACGGGCAACGCATCGCTCGCTCGGTTTTCAATCAAGCGCTTTTCTTCAAGAGCGCTCGTGTGGCGCGAAACTGCGCCGCCCCACCCCGGCAGGCTGGCTTTTTTGCAGGGCAAAAGAGCTTAGAGACCGGGACAGATAAAAAGTCAGGGCAACAAAATGACATAAGTCGACCCTTCGTCGAATAGTAGTTGAGTGCAACCGTTCGACATTCTCACTAAAGCATTAACCTCATCATCTAGTGAGAGGCTGATCACAGTGGGCTTTGCGTGACAGGCACGATACAAAACCGCCCCGGCTTATGGCCTGGACAGCATTATCGTTACGTCCTTATGACAAAACGATCATTCACTTGCTGTGACCTATTGGTTAGAACTCAACACAGGTTGGCGCCGCAACGGCGTCAACATAAAGGCTCGCGACGCCGGCAGCGAGCACCAACGGCAGAAGCACTCTGCCCGACCTCAACGAAGGTCGACGGGACATAAAGCAGTCAACAAGTGAGGGAAACACCCTATGAGAAGACTAAAGCGTGATCCGTTGGAAAAAGCGTTTTTACGCGGATATCAGTATGGCGTTAATGGCAAGTCCCGTGAGCTTTGCCCATTTACTCTACCGTCGGTACGCCAAGCCTGGATCAACGGCTGGCGCGAGGGACGCGGCGACAACTGGGACGGTATGACAGGCACTGCGGGCATCCACAGACTCAACGAACTTCGCGCTGTCGGCTGATCAGGGCACATTCCGACACCTAAAACTTGAATAGATGACGACTTAACCACGCACGCCCCATCCGGGCGGCGGGCTTCGGCCCAGGGGCTCCTTCGAGGAGCCCTTTTTTATGCCCGCGTGCTGTCCTTCCCTCTCAGCCCATGGCCGCGATGGCATCCACCGATTCGCGAATCAACGCCGGCCCCTTGTAGATGAAACCCGAATACAGCTGCACCAGGCTAGCGCCCGCAGCGATCTTCTCAGCTGCGTGCTTGCCTTCGGTGATGCCGCCCACGGCGATGATCGGCAAACGGCCGGCCAGTTCAGCAGCCAGTACCTTGACCGTGTGGGTGCTCTTTTCCCGTACCGGTGCGCCAGACAGGCCACCAGCCTCGGCGCCGTGCTCCAGGCCTTCGACGCCCTCACGGCTCAGCGTGGTGTTGGTGGCGATCACTGCATCCATGCCGGTTTCCAGCAGGGCGCGGGCCACTTCCACGGTTTCCTCGTCGCTCATATCAGGGGCGATCTTGATGGCCAACGGTACGCGCTTGCCGTGGATCGCGGTGAGCTCCTGCTGGCGCTGGCTCAAGGCCGACAGCAATTGCTTGAGCGACTCGCCAAATTGCAGGCTGCGCAGGCCCGGGGTATTGGGCGAGCTGACGTTGACCGTGACATAGCTGGCGTGGGCATAGACCTTGTCCAGGCAGATCAGGTAATCATCCACCGCCCGCTCCACCGGGGTGTCGAAGTTCTTGCCGATATTGATCCCCAGCACGCCCTTGTACTGCGAGGCCGCGACCCGTGCCAGCAGGTTGTCGACGCCCAGGTTATTGAAGCCCATGCGGTTGATGATGGCCTCGGCCTGGGGCAGGCGGAAGATCCGCGGTTTGGGGTTTCCCGGTTGCGGGCGCGGGGTGACGGTGCCGATCTCGACAAAACCAAACCCCAATTGGGCGAAGCCGTCGATGGCCGCGCCGTTCTTGTCCAGGCCCGCAGCCAGACCCACCGGGTTCGCAAACTCCAGGCCCATTACCTTGACCGGCATCTGCGCCGGGGCCTTGCACAACAGCCCGTTAAGGCCCAAACGCCCGCCCGCGCCGATCAGGTCCAGGGACAGATCGTGGGAAGTTTCCGGGGAGAGTTTGAACAACAGCTGGCGGGCCAGGGTATACATGGGCGGGATGAACTCGGTTGGCGGCAAAATAGGGCGCTGATTATAGCCGGCCCCGGGGCTTGCAAGCGAGGCGCGAAGTGAAATCCCCTCCTCTGGCCTGGGTCAACGACAGCGATTCCGGGAAAGGCCTGTCATCGACCCGGGCCTTGCAGCGCAACATAGACCCGGTACTGGCCTGCGACGCCCCTCGCCTGGCCAGCGGCAAACGAGTGCGGCGTTGCACGGGATGTGTCCCTGTAAGCCGCTCATACGCAGCATGGCAGCCAACCACAAAGCGCCCCCCCTACTGACTGGAGCCGCCACAGCAACCGCGCAGGTCAATGTCCTTACCTCTGAAACCCAGGTACAACCGCCCTGAATCTCGGACCAGAAAGGCAAATCGCAGGCAAAGAAAAACCCGGCCTAGGCCGGGTTCTTCCAAGCTACAAGGCTAATTACTTAGCTTGAGCTTCTACCGAGGCTTCTACGCGACGGTTAACTGCGCGACCAGCTTCAGTTGCGTTGTCGGCAACTGGGCGGGACTCACCGTAACCAACGGATTGAACGCGGTTAGCGCCAACGCCGTACTGGTTAACCAGGACTTGCTTAACGGCGTTTGCACGACGCTCAGACAGCTTCTGGTTGTAAGCGTCAGGACCGACGGAGTCAGTGTGACCTTCAACAACGGTGGTGGTCTGTGGGTACTGCTTCATGAAGTCAGCGAGGTTCTTGATGTCAGCGTAGCTGTTAGGCTTAACGACCGACTTGTCGAAGTCGAACTTCACGTCCAGCTCAACACGAACCACTTCAGCAACTGGAGCTTCTGGAGCTGGCTCTGGAGCTGGAGCTGGTGCTACTGGAGCTGGAGCAACTTTGCCGCCGCTGCCACCGAAGTTCACACCCAGACCGATGGTAGGAGCGTAGTCCCACTTACCGTTGTCCAGCTTGTAGTCAGCTTCAACGCCAGCACGAGCGAACAGGTTGTCGGTGATGTACCACTTAACACCAGCACCTGCAGTCAGGAAAGTCGACTGGTCGCGACCGCTGTGGCCGTCGGCCTCAACGTTGGTCATGCTCTTGTGAGCAACACCGCCGGAAACGTATGGACGCAGAGCGTCACCCACGGTACCAAAGTGGTACTGAGCGTTCAGGCCGAAGTTGTCGCCTTTGATTTTCTGGTTACCAGTACCGTCGTTGGAACGGGTGTGGTTGGTCTTGTCGTAGGTGGCGTTCAACGACAGATCGTCGGTCAGGAAGTAGCCGATCGATGCGCCTGGGTTGAAGCCGTCTTCAACGTGATTAACGCTGTCGTTGTACTGTTTTTTGTAAAACAGTTCACCCTCGACCGCGCCTTGGCCTTGCGCCAGAACGCCGAACGAAGTCACGGCAACAATAGAACCAATGGCAATGCCCAAGGTGTTTTTCAGTTTCATCCGTTAAATCCCCATCTGGTGATTGTAAAGCAGTCCCACATACCGGGGGACAACTCGGCGGTAAGTCTATCAGAACTCACCTAGACGTAAGAGATATTTGCGCCGAACTAAGTTTCAGCAATACCTGCAAATTTCTCACGCAATTTATCAAGAGCACGTTTGTAACGCATCTTTGTAGCACTCAACCCCATATGCATGATGTCCGCGATCTCTTGAAATTCCAGCTCTGCGACAAATCGTAGCACCAGAATTTCCCGATCAATCGGATTCACATGCACCAACCAGCGGTCAAGTCCGCCCTTTTCCTCAGGTTTCGGCGCCTTCTCTTCAGAGGCCTCCTCGAGGGGGTCAAGACTTAAAGCGTCCATCAACCGACGCTTGCGCCGCTCCTTGCGATACTGCGTGATGCATTCGTTGTACGTGATGCTATATAGCCACGTCTTGAACTTCGATTTACCCTCAAAGTTCTTAAGGCCATACAGCACCTTCAACATCACTTCCTGACAGACATCATCCGCATCCCGATCGTTCCCCAGATAACGTGCACAAACATTAAATAGGGTCCTCTGATAGCGCCGCATCAACTCTTCATAGGCGCGTGTTACGTGAAACAGCTCCGTATGTGAGCGCGCAACCAGCTCCTCATCAGAGAGCTCACGGGGGTCATAGCGCGTGGATAGCGATTGGGTTTTATTCAAAACGAGTCGTGCCGACAGTCAGGTCAATGTCCGCCGCAGCCCGATGACGGGCATTTTGCGGCGGCATACATTAGCAGGGTTTGCCGGGTTAGCGGCTACTTACATGCTGCTCCAGCAGGATCCGATTGGAGAGAGAGACTAGCTCACCCTCCTCGGTCAGCAATGTAGTTTTAACCGTGCCAATCTCTTCGATCTGGCCTTCGACCTCACCAACACGTACTTGTTGCCCAACCTGATACAACTCACGCACATAGATTCCCGCAAGAATCTGCCCGGCAATTTCCCGGCTTCCCAACCCCATGGCCAGCGCAACAGCCAGACCAACGGTAATCAATACAATGACGATCACATGGTTGAGCAGGTCGGTTTTGACCTCCAACTGGCTGATCGCCACGGAAATACTGATGATGATCACCAGCCCCTGGGCAATTCGCCCCAGGCCGCTGGCGTAATCCAGGCCTACGCCTTCTGCGGCGCCGCGCACCAGGCCATTGGCCAGTTGCGCCAGCAAAACCCCCACCAACAGCACCAGCGCAGCACCGAAAACCTTCGGTAAATACAGCGCAAGCATATCGAGCGTAGCCGAAACTCGCTCAAGGCCAAGAGATTCAGCAGCAGAAACCAGAAAAATCAGCAAAACGAACCAATAGACGATCTTGCCGATCAGGGTCGAGATAGGTACCTGCAAACCCGCACGAGACAGCAACTTGGTCAGGCCAGTGCCGCCCATGAGGCGATCCAGGCCCAGCTTGGCCAGCAATTTCGACAGCAGGGTATCGAGCAGCTTGGCCACCACGAAGCCCAGCAACAGCACCACCAACGCACCGAACAGGTTCGGAATGAAGTTCGCCACCTTGGTCCACAAGGCAGTCATCGCCGTGACGAGGCTCTGCGTCCAGAGATCCAGTTCCATATTCAATCAGCCTTATCAGCAGTGCGAGCAGAAGATTTACGACGAGAAACCGGCGCGATATGAGCCGATCCGTTATTCAAGGCGATCATCAGCGCGGGCAGCCAGCGGCCCAGAAGGCTGAACAGATCCCCCGCCCCCACCTGACGGTTGGCGGTTTTCAGTACGCGGCCCAGGCAAGCATCGTCATCGCGGCTCGATGGCGAGGCTTTGAGCATGTCACGCAAAGACTGTTCAAACGGATCGTGCATACGCACCTCTGGTGATGTCTGAAAAAGACGCGATCAGATTTATTCGGGTCACATCAAGCATCATCACACCCAGCGCAAACGACGAAAAAGCCACCATTGCCCCAAGGCCACCGCCACCAATAAAAGGCAGGCGATGATAAAGCCATAAGGGCTGGCCGAGAATGGAATACCGCCAACGTTGATCCCTAAAAGGCCGGTGAGAAAACTCATCGGCAGGAAGATCCCGGTAATGATCCCGAAGCGGTACATGGTGCGATTCATGCGTACGCTCAAACGCCGATCTTCGGCCTCCAACACAAGCCCCACGCGCTCTCGGGTCAATTCCAGCTCTTCCAGGTAACGGGTCAGGCTGTTGTGCAACTCGTTCCAGTAATCACCATCATCCACGGCGAACCAGGGCAGTTTTATCCGGCTCAACTGGGCGAAGATATCCCGCTGCGGAGCCAGGAAGCGCTTGAGCCCGGCTGCCCGCCGACGGATCTGCAAAATGCTGCCGTGCTCGGGGGTATACCGTTCGTCGGCATCCAGTTTTTCTTCCTCGCCATCGACCACTTCCGAGAGGTCGCTGACCAGATTCTGCACCTTGTGGGTCAGGTATTCGGCCATATAAAGGAGGAGTTCGGCAGACGTCTTCGGCCCACGCCCCTCGGCAAGCTGCACCAGCAGCTCATCGGTGGCGCGCAACTGACGCAGGCGCAAGGAAATCACCCGCCGGGCAGAGGCAAAGATCCGCACCGAGACCATGTCTTCCGGCTCGGCCCCCGGGTTCAGGTTGATCCCCCGCAGAAACAGCAGCAACTCCGAGTCCGGGAGCGCCAGCAGGCGTGGACGGGTGTTTTCCTCCAGCAGCAGGTCACAACTGAACTCGCTCAGGCCGCTGGAGCGACGCAACCAGGTCTGGGTCTGCGGATGACTGCGATCCCAATGCAGCCACAGGCTTTCATGGGCCTGCAGCTGCAGATCGTCGAGCTCAGTCCGGGCAATCGAACGCGCACCGCCTTCACCATCCAGCACCAGGGCATGTACCAGTCCCCATTGCGCGTTTTCTTCCTCGAACATCCGCATCCCTTGTCAGGTCGATTGTTTATTCAGGCATTTTCAGCGGGCTTGGCGAAACGATCACGCCATTGTTGTCGGCGTAGACATACTCGCCGGGGCGGAAAGTCACACCGGCAAAGGTCACCGCCACATTGAGGTCACCGATGCCGCGCTTGTCAGTCTTCATCGGGTGGCTGGCCAGGGCCTGGACGCCAAGATCGGTCTGGGCGATGACATCCACATCACGGATGCAACCGTAGATCACCAACCCTTCCCAACCGTTTTTTGCGGCTTTCTCGGCCAGCATGTCGCCCAGCAGGGCGCGGCGCAGCGAGCCGCCACCATCCACCACCAGCACCTTGCCATGCCCCTTGAGCTCCACTTGTTCCTTGACCAGCGAGTTGTCCTCGAAGCACTTGATGGTGACGATTTCACCGCCAAAGGAATCGCGACCACCGAAATTGCTGAACATCGGCTCTACCACCTGCACTAGGTCCGGGTAGGCGTCGCACAGGTCGGGAGTGAGGTAATGGTTCATCGAGAAACTCCTGTAACAGAAAGAACACGATCGAAGGTGTCGGTGATTCCAGAGGCTGCCTTATATAGGTACGCACCGAGACTGCCGATGTTTAACCTGCAAGGCCTGATGAGCGAACCCGCCTGCCCCGTATTTTTGCAGCCAGGCCAGCGGAACGGAAAGCCGACTCAATAACTGAATGTGACCAGAACAGCGCAATGCGTCATATCTTAGCCGCAAGCGCTATCGAGCGAAATGCCCTTGTCAGAGCCTTCGCCTCAAACCGCAGCCACGGGTTCGGCAGCAGAAACCAGCAATGGCGCCTGCTGATCCTTGAGCCAGCGCGCGACCAGCGGCCAGACCTCAGTCTGCGCCGGTTTGCTCACCAGCATCTCGACGTGACCGAAGTTGCCGCTGAATCCCTGCTCGCGCCCCAGGCAGACAAATTGTTTCTGCTCGCTACCCAACTGCTCGAACAACTTGCGACAGGCCCAGGTCGGATCCTGATGATCTCCTGCGGCACTGACTGCCAGTGCCGGCACCGTAACCTGCGCCAGGCCCGCCCACCAATCCTTGTCGGCATCGCCGAAACGACCAAACAATCCATGCCAACGCATGCTCTCCAGGGCCAGCCCGATGGGCTCGTCCTCGGGGCCGCGCTTGAGCCGCGAGCCGGACAACTGAGCAAAGCGCTTGATCACCAGGCGCCCACCCCACTCCACCATCGGGATCTTCAGCGGCCAGTAGGTACGGCTGATCTGGGTACCGAAAAAAGCCGCCGAGGCCACGCCCGCATCGCCCAGGTACTGCCCGCCCAAGGCCGCCGCCAGGGTAGTGCCGCCCAGGGAATGACCGATCCAGTGGGGAACCTGTGCACTTTGCTCACGGACAAAGGCGGCAATTGCCGGCAAATCGTACCGCGCGTAGTCGGCGACACGGTTCTTGCGGTAGTCGGCATTGCGGCGCGACAAGCCGTGACCACGCATTTCAGGGATCCACACATCGAAGCCCGCGCGGGCCAGATAGGCCCCCAGCCCGATGCCCTTGGGCGAATACCAGAAACGTCGATTGGAAAAGCTGCCATGCAGCAGGACCACGGGGATCCCCCGGGCTTCAGGCTCATCGGCCAGCCCCAGGCGGGTGACGGCCAACTCCACGGAAGGGTCGGGACTGTTGCCGGGCTTCAAGCGATAGACATCTTCGCTGAGGTCGCCTCGACGCTCGGCACTGATCAAGGCGACCGGAAATAGGTTGCTGCTGCTTTGCATATTCTTCTTGCACAAAAAAGGGCGGCATCCAGAAGAAGCACGCCCTGCTTGAATCTTCAAGAGCCAGCCAGCCTTGCGACCGACCGGCTCTGCACTCACCGATTACGCCGCGCCCTGACCTTCAGCCAGGAAGAACCAGGTTTCCAGTACCGAGTCCGGGTTCAGCGAAACGCTTTCAATGCCCTGCTCCATCAGCCACTTGGCCAGGTCCGGGTGGTCCGAAGGCCCCTGGCCGCAGATGCCGATGTACTTGCCAGCCTTGTTGCAGGCGGCAATGGCATTGGCCAGCAGCTTCTTGACCGCAGGATTACGCTCGTCGAACAGGTGGGCGATGATCCCCGAGTCACGGTCCAGGCCCAGGGTCAGCTGGGTCAGGTCGTTGGAGCCGATGGAGAAACCATCGAAGTACTCGAGGAACTCGTCAGCCAGAATGGCGTTGGACGGCAGTTCGCACATCATGATCACGCGCAGGCCGTTCTCGCCGCGCTTGAGGCCGTTTTCAGCCAGCAGATCAACCACTTGGCTGGCCTCGCCCAAGGTGCGCACGAACGGCACCATGATTTCGACGTTGGTCAGGCCCATCTCGTTGCGCACGCGCTTCAGGGCGCGGCATTCGAGCTCGAAGCAGTCACGGAAGGATTCGCTGATGTAACGCGAGGCGCCGCGGAAGCCCAGCATCGGGTTCTCTTCTTCCGGCTCGTAGAGCTTGCCACCGATCAGGTTGGCGTATTCGTTGGACTTGAAGTCCGACAGACGCACGATGACCTTCTTCGGTGTGAACGCCGCAGCCAGGGTGCTGATACCTTCAACCAGCTTGTCGACGTAGAAGTCCACAGGATCGTGGTAGCCGGCAATACGCTTGTCGACGCTGTCCTTGATCTCTTGTGGCAGCCCGGCGTAATTCAGCAGTGCCTTGGGGTGCACGCCGATCATGCGGTTGATGATGAACTCCAGGCGGGCCAGGCCCACGCCGGCGTTCGGCAACTGGGCGAAGTCGAAGGCGCGGTCCGGGTTGCCGACGTTCATCATGATCTTGAACGGCAGCTCCGGCATGGCATCCACCGAGTTCTGCTTGACGTCGAAACCCAACTCGCCTTCGAAGATGAAACCGGTGTCGCCTTCAGCGCAGGAAACGGTCACGCCCTGGCCATCTTTCAGCAGTTCGGTGGCGTTGCCGCAACCCACGACCGCCGGAATGCCCAGCTCGCGAGCGATGATTGCTGCGTGGCAGGTCCGGCCGCCGCGGTTGGTGACAATGGCGCTGGCGCGCTTCATCACCGGTTCCCAGTCCGGGTCGGTCATGTCGGAGACCAGCACGTCGCCGGCCTGGACCTTGTCCATCTCGGACACGTCCTTGATGATCCGCACCTTGCCGGCGCCAATGCGCTGGCCGATGGCACGGCCTTCCACCAGCACGGTGCCGGTTTCCTTGAGCAGGTAGCGCTCCATGACATTGGCCTGGGTACGACTCTTAACGGTTTCCGGACGGGCCTGGACGATGTACAGCTTGCCGTCGTCGCCGTCTTTGGCCCACTCGATGTCCATCGGGCACTGGTAGTGCTTCTCGATGATCATCGCCTGCTTGGCCAGCTCGCTGACTTCAGCGTCGGTCAGGCAGAAACGCGCGCGGTCGGCCGCGTCCACGTCCACGGTTTTCACCGAACGACCGGCCTTGGCTTCGTCGCCGTAGATCATCTTGATTGCCTTGCTGCCCAGGTTGCGGCGCAGGATGGCCGGACGACCGGCTTCAAGGGTGTTCTTGTGGACGTAGAATTCGTCCGGGTTGACCGCGCCCTGGACCACGGTTTCACCCAGGCCATAGGCGCCGGTGATGAAGACCACGTCACGGAAGCCCGATTCGGTGTCAAGGGTGAACATCACGCCGGCGGTGCCGGTTTCCGAACGCACCATGCGCTGCACACCAGCAGACAGGGCCACCAGCTTGTGGTCGAACCCCTGGTGCACGCGGTAGGAAATGGCGCGGTCGTTGAAGAGCGAGGCGAACACTTCCTTGGCAGCGCGAATCACATTGTCCACGCCACGGATATTGAGGAAGGTTTCCTGCTGGCCGGCAAAGGAGGCGTCCGGCAAGTCTTCGGCGGTGGCCGAGGAACGCACGGCCACGGCGATGTCGGGATTGCCCGCCGACAGTGCGGCGAAGGCGGCACGGATCTCGGTGTTGAGGCGCTCGGGGAACTCGGCCTCCATGATCCACTGACGGATCTGCGCGCCGGTCTTGGCCAGGGCGTTGACGTCATCGACATCCAGCGCATCGAGCGCCGCATGGATCTGGTCGTTCAGACCACTCAACTCAAGAAAATCACGATAAGCCTGAGCTGTCGTGGCGAAGCCACCAGGGACCGATACGCCCGCACCTGCGAGGTTGCTGATCATCTCGCCCAGGGATGCGTTCTTGCCCCCCACATGCTCAACATCGTGTTTGCCGAGCTTATCGAGGGAAACTACGTACTCTACCAAGGTGATCTCTCCACTAACTGTGTTGGAAAAGCTCAGAAGCCGGCTGCTCCAGGGAGCGTTTGCCCGCTATATGGCCTGGACCTGGAAAATAAGTGAGAATGCGGGCCATTCCCGGCCGACAAATCGCGCCTATCATATCCAAGAATCGTCACTAGCTTAAGGCCCAAGCCGCAAATGAAACGATCTGCTTTCTTTATCTCCGACGGTACCGGCATCACAGCGGAAACCCTCGGCCAGAGCCTGTTGGCGCAGTTCGAAAACGTTACCTTCAGCAAATTCACGCGGCCGTATATCGACAGCATGGAAAAAGCGCGGGCCATGGTACAACAAATCAATATAGCCGCCGAAAAAGACGGCCATCGTCCGATTATCTTCGACACCATCGTCAATCAGGACATTCGTGAGATCCTCGCGACCTCCAATGGTTTCATGATCGACATCTTCTCGACCTTCCTCGCGCCCCTGGAACAGGAGCTGAGCGAACATTCCTCCTACTCCGTCGGCAAATCCCACTCCATTGGCCACAACTCCAACTACATGGAGCGGATCGAGGCGGTGAACTTCGCCCTGGACAACGACGACGGCGCCCGCACCCACTACTACGACAAGGCCGACCTGATCCTGGTGGGCGTGTCGCGTTGCGGCAAGACCCCGACCTGCCTGTACATGGCCATGCAATTCGGCATCCGCGCGGCCAACTACCCGCTGACCGAGGAAGACATGGAGCGCCTGCAGTTGCCCAATGCCCTGCGCGCCCACAAGCACAAGCTGTTCGGCCTGACCATCGACCCCGACCGCCTCACCGCGATCCGCAACGAGCGCAAGCCCAACAGCCGCTATTCCAGCTACGCCCAGTGCGAATTCGAAGTGCGCGAAGTGGAAAACCTGTTCCGCCGCGAAAACATCCCCCACATCAATTCCACCCATTTCTCGGTGGAAGAGATCTCGGCCAAGATCCTCGTGGAAAAAGGCGTGGAACGGCGCTTCAAGTAACCTCTGCGCGACCGACGGCGAGGCCCGCACTGCCCCTCGCCTGCCGCCCTACCAGCGGGACAGCCCGCTCTCCTGCTTCAAGGCCGCGGCCAACGCTGTAAAGCCGTCCTGCAGCCGACGATCATCCGCGGAGGTATTGCAGACACTGGCCCGGACGAATTGCGGCACCGCCGCCTGGCCCACGGCAAAGGCTTCGGCAGTGGCCACCAGGTATCCCTGATGCTTGAGATCCACCTCGATTTCAGAGGCACGCCACGGCTCCGGAACCCTGATCCAGAAATGCGGGCAACCCTCCGGACTGCGCCACTCCAGCCCCTGCAACACCTCCGTGACCAGCTCCTTGCGCCGAGCGATTTCGGCCATCTGCTGCTGACGCAGGCGCTCGGCAACTTCCGTGTCGATCCAGCCCGCTACCAGCTCCAGCGGCAAAGGCGTGGCCATCCAGCAGGTGGCGCGTACCGCTGCGGCCAAACGTCCCACCAGGGGCGACGGCGCATGCAGGAAACCGACCCGCAGCCCTGACGCCACGGCCTTGCTCAGGCTGCTGATCAGCACCGTGCGCTCCGCTGCGAAATGGGCCAGGGGCGCCGGGCGCCGCTCCATCAGCACGGCGTGGGTTTCATCCTCCAGAATCAACAGGTTATGCCGGCGACAGAGCTCCGCCACGGCCTCGCGCCGCGCAGCGGACTGCACCGCAGCCGTGGGGTTTTGCAGGGTCGGGGTGCAATACAGCGCTGAAATGCGGTGCTGCCGGCACGCTTCGTCCAAGGCCTCCGGCAACAGCCCCTGTGCGTCCATCGGCAACCCCAGGAGCTTGATGCCCAACATTCGCGCCGTGCTGATCAGGCCCGGATAGGTCAGGTGTTCAGTGGCCAGGGTATCGCCGGGCTTGAGCAGTGCCAGCAAGGCGACATGCAAGCCGTGCTGGGCGCCGTTGACGCAAATCACCTGCTCGGGATCCGCCTGCAAGCCATCCTGGGTCAGCCAGCGCGCACCCGCGGCGCGATACCGCGCCAGACCGGCCTCGGCGCTGTAACGGGCGATTTGCTGCAGTCCCAAAGGATCTTCTGCCAATGCCCGCAAGCCCTGAGCGATGAAATGGTTTTCCTGGCCGGGAATATGGGTGTTGCGGCTCATGTCGAACAGCGCCTCAGGCTCCTCGGCGACGTTGCGAAAGCCGCTGTCGCGCTGGCGCTGCAAACCGTCCTGGCGCACATAAGTACCATCGCCGACCCGTGCCACCACCTGTCCCAGGCGTTCCAGCTCGGCGTACGCGCGGCTGATGGTGCCAATGGTCACGCCCAGCTTGTCCGCCAACAGGCGATGGGGCGGCAGTTTGCTACCGGGGGCCAGAGAACCGTCGGCAATGGCCTGTTCCAGGGTCTCGGCCAGTCGCTTGTACTTGGCGCCTCCACCTTCCTGCAGTGCGGAACGCATCATTGACACCGTGTCAATACTTACTTTGACAGCCATCATTTTCACCAATAGCGTTGCTCAAGGGCTCAATTGCCGCAAATGACTCGCCCAATATAGAGGTCAATTGCTCATCACGAAAGGAAGGCCAGCGTGAATACCAGCACCGTCATATCCGACACCCGGGCCCTGCCCCGCCCCTGGCTTGCCACCCTGGTGACCTGCACCCTGTTCCTGGTTGTCTGCCTGAGTTGGGGCACCACCTGGCTGGGTATCAAGATTGCCGTGCAAAGCGTGCCGCCACTGACCGCCGCCGGCCTGCGCTTTCTGATTGCCTTTCCGCTGTTCGCCTGTTTTGCCTGGCTGCGCCGCGAGCCGCTGATGTTTCCCAAGGGCAGCCGGGGGTTCCTGGCATTCGTCACCCTGTGCTACTTCAGCCTGCCCTACACCCTGCTCAACTACGGCGAGGTGCACGTTTCCTCCGGCCTGACCGCGCTGCTGTTCAGCTGCATGCCGGTGTTCATCCTGATTTTTTCCGCCCTGCTGCTGAGGGAGAAGATTCACCTGGCGCAACTGCTCGGCATCGCCATCGGCTTTGCCAGCCTGTTCCAGATCATTCGCGGCCAGGGCCTGCTCAGCGACCACAATGAACTCTCGGGAGTACTGGCCATTCTCGGTGCGGCACTGCTGCATGCGCTGTGTTACGTGGTCACCAAGAAACACGGCAGCGCCATCAGCGTCATCACCTACAACACCTTGCCGATCGGCATCGCCGGCCTACTGCTGTGCCTGGCGGGGTTGGGGATCGAGCACCCGGACTTTTCCGCCATCAGCCCGCGTTCCTGGGGCGCCCTGCTGTATCTGGGGCTGGCGGCTTCGGTGGGTGGGTTCATTGTCTATTTTTTCCTGCTGAAACGACTGAACCCGGTGATCCTGTCCTTCGTGTTCATCATTTTTCCGGTGTTCGCGGTGATCATCGGCGCCTGGTACGAAGGCCAGAGCCTGTCCCGGGACCTGCTGCTGTATTCCTCGACCTTGCTCGGCGGTTTCGCCATCACCAAACTGCCCCTGGACAAATGGCTGTCCAGAAAGCCCGCGCGACGCTAAAGCGACTCCGTAGGAGCGAGCTTGCTCGCGAAGCTTCAAGGACACCGCGTCCGCCCAGCGAGCCCGCGACATCATTGACGTTCATCGCGAGCAAGCTCGCTCCTACAAGGGTGGTTTCAGATCACCAGCAGGTCGACGAACCGGTGCACCGGCGTCGCCTCAAGCCGCGCCTGATCCTTGCACAGCTGGAAAATCTGCGTCGAACGCTGGGCCGTGAAGCGCGTGGCCAGGTTGGCCTTGAACTTGTCTTCCAGCAGCGGGATGCCTTCGGCGCGGCGGCGCCGGTGGCCGATGGGGTATTCCACCGCGACCTGCTCGGTGCTGGAGCCGTCCTTGAAGAACACCTGGATCGCATTGGCAATGGAGCGCTTGTCGGCTTCCAGGTATTCACGGGTGTAGCGAGGCTCTTCGACGATGTGCATCTTCTCGCGCAACTGATCGATGATCGGGTGCGCGGCATGGAAATCGTCCTCGTAATGCTCGGCCGACAGGGTGCCGAAGGCCAGGGGCACGGCGGTCATGTATTGCAGGCAGTGGTCGCGGTCGGCGGCATTGGCCAGCGGCCCGACCTTGGAAATGATGCGGATCGCCGACTCATGGGTGGTGATGACGATGCGATCGATTTCGTGCAGACGGTTGCGCACCAGAGGATGCAAGGTCACCGCCGCTTCGCAGGCCGTTTGCGCATGGAATTCTGCCGGGAAACTGATCTTGAACAGCACGTTTTCCATCACGTAGCTGGCGTATTTCTGCGTCAGGCGCAACTGCCGCTGGCCTTCGGGTTTGAGCGCCAGGTCCTTGTTGGTATGGCTGAACAGCACGTCATAGAAGCCCCACTGCGGCGCCGTCAGGACGCCGGGAATGCCCATCTCGCCACGCAGGGCGATATCCGCCAGGCGCACTCCACGGCTGGAGGCATCCCCCGCCGCCCAGGATTTGCGCGAACCGGCATTGGGTGCGTGGCGATAGGTGCGCAGCGCCTGGCCATCGACAAAGGCCTGGGACAGTGCCGCCAGCAACTGCTCGCGATTGGCCCCCATCAGCTTGGCGCACACCGCAGTGGAAGCCACTTTTACCAGCAGCACATGATCGAGTCCGACCCGGTTGAAGGAGTTTTCCAGGGCGATCACGCCTTGAATCTCATGGGCCATGATCATGGCCTTGAGCACGTCACCCATGGTCAGCGGCGCTTCGCCATTGGCCACGCGCTTTTGTGACAGGTGATCGGCCACCGCGAGAATTCCCCCGAGGTTGTCCGAGGGGTGGCCCCATTCGGCCGCGAGCCAGGTGTCGTTGTAGTCCAGCCAGCGCACGATGCAGCCGATGTCCCAGGCCGCCTTCACCGGGTCGAGGCGATAGCTGGTGCCGGGCACCCGAGCACCGAAAGGCACCACGGTGCCTTCGACGATCGGCCCCAGGTGCTTGGTGCATTCGGGAAAACGCAGGGCCAGCAGGCCGCAGCCCAGGGTGTCCATCAGGCAATTGCGTGCGGTGTCGAGGGCTTCTCGGGAGTCGATGGAATAATCCAGGACGTAATCGGCAATGTCCTGCAGGACCTGGTCGTAATCGGGACGGTTGTTCAGGTCAACGTTGCTGCTCATGAGCGCTTCACTCCAGTACAGGATGGTAGGTGGGGTCGATTCCTCAGTGACAGGTTCAGGTCAATAACGGCATCGCAGGTCTGCGCCTGCTCAGCGATTCAATCACAACCAGCGGCTGTGGCGAGGGGGGTTGCTCCCGCTGGACAGCAAGCCCCTCCACCGCAAGCGCTTTTCTTTCTAGAAACTGTCGCCGGGCACTCGCACCCAGCCTTCCATCAGCACCCGCGCGCTGCGGCTCATGATGGCCTTGACCACCGTCCAGTCACCGCCGCTCCGGGTGGCTTCGGCGCCGACGCGCAAGGTGCCCGAGGGATGGCCGAAACGTACCGCGCTGCGCGCGCCACCACCGGCCGCCAGGTTGACCAGGGTTCCGGGAATCGCCGCCGCGGTACCTATGGCCACCGCCGCGGTGCCCATCATCGCGTGGTGCAGCTTGCCCATGGACATGGCCCGCACTAGCAGGTCGACGTCCCCGGCCTTGATCGCCTTGCCGCTGGAGGCCTGGTAATCCGCAGGCGCGGCGACAAAGGCCACTTTCGGCGTGTGCTGGCGCTGGGCGGCTTCATCCAGGTGTTTGATCAGGCCCATGCGCAGGGCGCCATGGGCGCGGATGGTCTCGAACATCGCCAGGGCCTTGGGGTCGCCATTGATATCGCCCTGCAGCTCGGTGCCGCGATAGCCGATGTCTGCGGCGTTGACGAAGATCGTCGGAATCCCGGCATTGATCAGCGTCGCCTTGAAGGTGCCGACACCGGGCACTTCCAGGTCGTCCACCAGGTTGCCGGTGGGGAACATCGAACCGCCCGCGCCCTCTTCCTCGGCCGCAGGGTCAAGGAATTCCAGCTGCACTTCGGCCGCCGGGAACGTCACGCCGTCCAGCTCGAAATCACCGGTTTCCTGGACCTCGCCATTGGTGATCGGCACGTGGGCGATGATGCTCTTGCCGATATTGGCCTGCCAGATGCGCACCACCGCCACGCCGTTCTGCGGAATGCGCGCCGGGTCCACCAGGCCGCTGCTGATGGCGAAAGAGCCCACCGCCGCCGAGAGGTTGCCGCAGTTGCCGCTCCAGTCGACAAAGGCCTTGTCGATGGCCACCTGGCCGAACAGGTAGTCGACGTCGTGGTCGGCCTTGATGCTCTTGGAGAGGATCACCGTCTTGCTGGTACTGGAGGTGGCGCCGCCCATGCCGTCGATCTGCTTGTCATAGGGATCGGGGCTGCCGATCACCCGCAACAGCAGGGCATCACGGGCTGCGCCCGGCAGTTGGGCCGCCTCGGGCAGGTCCTGCAGGTTGAAGAACACGCCCTTGCTGGTGCCGCCACGCATGTAGGTGGCGGGAATCTTGATCTGCGCTACGAATGCCATGAATTTCAGGTCCCGATAATGACCGGGGGCGGCGCCTTGCGGCCCGCCCCCGGTACGTTGCTTAGCTGGCTACTGCCGATTCCAGGAAGTCCTGGGCGAAGCGTTGCAGCACCCCGCCCGCCTCGTAGATCGATACCTCTTCGGCGGTATCGAGGCGGCAGGTCACCGGCACCTCAAGCCGCTCGCCGTTCTTGCGGTTGATCACCAGGGTCAGTTGCGCCCGAGGCGTGCGCGCGCCGATCACGTCGTAGGTTTCAGTGCCGTCGATGCCCAGGGTCTTGCGGTCGGTGCCCGCGAGGAACTCCAGCGGCAGCACGCCCATGCCCACCAGGTTGGTACGGTGGATGCGCTCGAAGCCTTCGGCGACGATGGCTTCCACCCCCGCCAGCCGCACGCCCTTGGCTGCCCAGTCGCGGGACGAGCCCTGGCCGTAGTCGGCACCGGCAACGATGATCAGCGGTTGCTTGCGCTGCATGTAGGTTTCGATGGCTTCCCACATCCGCGTCACTTTGCCTTCCGGCTCGATCCGCGCCAGGGAACCCTGCTTGACCTTGCCGTTTTCCTGGACCATTTCGTTGAACAGTTTCGGGTTGGCGAAGGTCGCGCGCTGAGCGGTCAAGTGGTCGCCACGGTGAGTCGCGTAGGAGTTGAAGTCCTCTTCCGGCAGGCCCATTTTCGCCAGGTACTCGCCCGCCGCGCTGCCCGCCATGATGGCGTTGGACGGCGACAGGTGGTCGGTGGTGATGTTGTCCGGCAGCACCGCCAGCGGACGCATCCCGGTCAGGCTGCGCTCACCGGCCAGGGCCCCTTCCCAGTAAGGCGGACGGCGGATGTAGGTGCTCTGCGGGCGCCATTCATACAGCGGCTCGACTTTCGGGCCGGTGTCTTCGTGGATGGCGAACATCGGGATGTAGACCTTGCGGAACTGCTCCGGCTTGACCGCTGCCTTGACCACCGCGTCGATCTCTTCATCGCTCGGCCAGATGTCCTTGAGGCGGATTTCCCGGCCGTTGGCGTCCAGGCCCAGCACATCCTTCTCGATATCGAAACGGATGGTGCCGGCGATGGCGTAGGCCACCACCAGCGGCGGCGAAGCCAGGAACGCCTGCTTGGCGTAAGGGTGGATGCGCCCATCGAAGTTGCGGTTGCCCGAGAGCACGGCGGTGGCGTACAGGTCGCGGTCGATGATTTCCTTCTGGATCACCGGGTCGAGGGCACCGGACATGCCATTGCAAGTGGTGCAGGCAAAAGCCACCACGCCAAAGCCCAGTTGCTCCAGCTCATGGCCCAGGCCGGCCTCTTCCAGGTACATGGCCACGGTTTTCGAACCCGGAGCCAGGGATGACTTGACCCACGGCTTGCGGGTCAGCCCCAGCTTGTTGGCGTTGCGCGCCAGCAGGCCGGCGGCGATCACGTTGCGCGGGTTGCTGGTGTTGGTGCAACTGGTGATGGCGGCGATGATCACCGCGCCGTCCGGCATTTGCCCCGGGGTTTCGGACCACTGCCCGGCGATGCCCTTGGCCGCCAGGTCGCTGGTGGCGACCCGGGCGTGCGGGTTGCTCGGCCCGGCCATGTTGCGCACCACCGACGACAGGTCGAACTGCAGGCCGCGCTCGTAGCGTGCGCTCTTCAGGCTGTCGGCCCACAGCCCAGTGTGCCTGGCGTAGCTCTCTACCAGGCGCACCTGCTCGTCTTCACGGCCGGTGAGCTTGAGGTAGTCGATGGTTTGCTGGTCGATGTAGAACATCGCCGCCGTGGCGCCGTATTCCGGCGCCATGTTGGAGATGGTGGCGCGGTCGCCCAGGGTCAGCGCCGCGGCACCTTCGCCAAAGAACTCCAGCCAGGCCCCCACCACTTTCTGCTTGCGCAGGAACTCGGTCAGCGCCAGCACCATGTCGGTGGCGGTGATGCCCGGTTGCAGCTTGCCGGTGAGCTCGACGCCGATGATGTCCGGCAGGCGCATCCACGAGGCGCGGCCGAGCATCACACTCTCGGCTTCCAGGCCGCCCACGCCGATGGCGATCACCCCCAGCGCATCCACGTGGGGGGTGTGGCTGTCGGTGCCGACGCAGGTATCAGGAAAGGCCACGCCGTCGAGCACCTGGATCACCGGGGACATTTTCTCCAGGTTGATCTGGTGCATGATGCCGTTGCCGGGCGGGATCACGTCGACGTTCTTGAAGGCCTTCTTGGTCCAGTTGATGAAGTGGAAGCGGTCTTCGTTGCGCCGATCTTCGATGGCGCGGTTCTTGTCGAAGGCGTCCGGGTCGAAACCGCCGCACTCCACGGCCAGGGAGTGGTCGACGATCAACTGGGTCGGCACTACCGGGTTGACCAGCGCCGGGTCACCGCCCTGGTCGGCGATGGCGTCACGCAGGCCGGCCAGGTCCACCAGTGCGGTCTGGCCGAGAATGTCGTGGCACACCACGCGGGCCGGGAACCAGGGGAAGTCCAGGTCGTCGCGGCGCTCTATCAGTTGGCCGAGGGAGGCGTTGAGGGTTGCCGGATCACAGCGGCGCACCAGGTTTTCCGCCAGTACGCGGGAGGTGTAGGGCAGGCTGTCGTAGGCGCCTGGCTTAAGCGCATCGACCGCCGCCCGGGCGTCGAAATAGTCCAGTTGGCTGCCGGGCAGCGTCTTGCGAAATTCACTGTTCATGGTCAGGGCTCGGTCACGGTAGTTTCAAAGGGAGCGCCTGGCACCGTGTTGAATGGGCATCTATCCCCTGTAGGAGCGAGCTTGCTCGCGATGACTGAAGCAGATCCGACATCGCGTCGGCTGAACCATCGCTATCGCGAGCAAGCTCGCTCCTACAGGTGCTGCGGTGCATTCAATCAACAGTACCGGCGCCCTCCCGGTCAGCGGCGCTCGATTGGCACGAACTTGCGCTGTTCAACGCCGATGTACTCGGCGCTTGGACGGATGATGCGGTTGTTGGCACGCTGCTCGAACACGTGGGCGGCCCAGCCAGTCAGGCGCGAGCAGACGAAGATCGGGGTGAACAGCTTGGTCGGGATGCCCATGAAGTGGTACGCCGAGGCGTGGTAGAAGTCGGCATTGGGGAAGAGTTTCTTCTGCTCCCACATGGTCTTGTCGATGGCTTCGGACACCGGGAACAGCACCTTGTCACCGACTTCGTCAGCCAGCTTCTGCGACCAGCCCTTGATCACCTCGTTGCGCGGGTCGCTGTCTTTGTAGATCGCATGGCCAAAGCCCATGATCTTGTCCTTGCGCTCGAGCATCCGCAGCAACTCGGCAGTCGCCTGCTCGGGGCTCTGGAAGCGTTCGATCAGCTCCATGGCCGCTTCGTTGGCGCCGCCATGCAACGGGCCGCGCAGCGAACCGATGGCCGCGGTGACACAGGAATAGAGGTCCGACAGGGTCGAGGCACAGACCCGCGCGGTGAAGGTGGAGGCGTTGAATTCGTGCTCGGCATAGAGGATCAGCGAAACGTTCATCACCTTGACGTGCAAGTCACTGGGCTTCTTGCCGTGCAGCAAGTGCAGGAAGTGGCCACCGATGGTCTGCTCGTCGCTGACGCAATTGATGCGCACGCCTTCGTGGCTGAAGCGGTACCAGTAGCACATGATCGCCGGGAAGGCCGCCAGCAGGCGGTCGGTGACATCGTGCTGCTGGGAGAAGTCCTTCTCCGGCTCGATGTTGCCCAGGAACGAGCAACCGGTACGCATCACATCCATCGGATGGGCCTGGGCCGGTATGCGCTCCAGCACTTCCTTCAACGCCTGTGGCAGGTCGCGCAGCTTGCTCAGCTTGGCGCTGTAGGCGGCCAGTTGTTCCTGGGTCGGCAGGTCGCCGTACAACAACAGGTAGGCGACTTCCTCGAACTGCGCATCGGCCGCCAGTTCGCGCACGTCATAGCCGCGGTAGGTCAACCCGGCACCGGCCTGGCCCACGGTGGACAACGCGGTTTGCCCGGCCACCTGGCCGCGCAGACCTGCACCACTCAATACTTTTGCTTCGGCCATTGCTCTCTCCAATCTTGAATTTGTTAGGGACTTGGCAACTTCACGGTTCGGGACTCACCCCGACACTGTAGGAGCGAGCTTGCCCGCGATCCAGGCCCGCGCATTAGCGTCGACGACCATCGCGAGCCAGCTCGTTCCCACAGGGATTGATTCAGCCTTTCTTCTGCGCGAACAGCGCATCGAGCTTCTGCTCGAAGCTGTGGTAATCGATGCGCTCGTACAGTTCCATGCGGGTCTGCATGGTGTCGATCACGTTTTGCTGGGTGCCGTCGCGACGGATCGCGGTGTAGACGTTTTCTGCGGCCTTGTTCATGGCACGGAAGGCCGACAGCGGGTACAGCACCAGGGAAACATCCACGGATTTCAACTGTTCGGTGGTGTACAGCGGGGTGGCGCCGAACTCAGTGATGTTGGCCAGGATCGGAGCTTTCACCCGATCGGCGAAGATCTTGTACATTTCGAGCTCGGTGATGGCTTCCGGGAACACCATGTCGGCGCCGGCCTCGATGCACGCCGCGGCGCGTTCCAGGGCCGACTCCAGGCCTTCCACCGCCAGGGCGTCGGTGCGCGCCATGATCACGAAGCTGTCGTCGGTACGGGCATCCACCGCGGCCTTGATGCGGTCGACCATTTCCTGCTGGGAAACGATCTCCTTGTTAGGGCGGTGACCGCAGCGCTTGGCGCCGACCTGGTCTTCGATATGGATCGCCGCGGCACCGAACTTGATCATCGACTTGACGGTGCGCGCCACGTTGAAGGCCGACGAACCGAAACCGGTGTCCACGTCCACCAGCAGCGGCAGGTCGCAGACGTCGGTGATACGACGCACATCGGTAAGGACGTCGTCGAGACCGGTAATGCCCAGGTCAGGCACGCCGAGGGAGCCGGCAGCGACCCCGCCGCCCGACAGGTAGATGGCCTTGAAACCGGCGCGCTTGGCCAGCAGGGCATGGTTGGCGTTGATCGCGCCGACCACTTGCAACGGCTGTTCGCTGGCGACCGCATCGCGGAAACGCTGGCCTGGAGTGCTCTTGTTGGAACTCATGACTCACCTCGTGGAGTGGCTGTCTGATGGGCGCTGTCCTGGTAGTGACGCGCGATATTGCGTTTCGAGGCGCCGATGTGGCGGCGCATCAACAACTCGGCCAGTTCGCCGTCGCGATCGGCAATGGCATCGAGAATCCGGTGGTGTTCGGCAAAGGCCTGGTGCGGGCGGTTGGGGGTCGCGGAAAACTGGATGCGGTACATGCGCACCAGTTGGTACAGCTCGCCGCAGAGCATTTGCGTGAGGGTGCGGTTGCCGGCGCCCTGGATGATCCGGTAGTGGAAGTCGAAGTCCCCTTCCTGCTGGTAGTAGCCGACGCCGGCCTGGAACGCCGCATCGCGTTCGTGGGTATCGAGCACCCGGCGCAGTTCGTCGATTTCCTCGGTGGTCATGCGCTCGGCCGCCAGGCGGCAGGCCATGCCTTCCAGGGATTCCCGGATTTCGTAGAGTTCGATCAGCTCGGCATGGCTCAGGGAGACCACCCGGGCGCCAACGTGGGGCACCCGCACCAGCAGGCGCTGACCTTCCAGGCGGTGGATGGCCTCGCGCAGCGGGCCGCGACTGATGCCGTAGGTGCGCGCCAGTTCAGGCTCGGAGATCTTGCTGCCCGGGGCGATCTCGCCCTTGACGATGGCTGCCTGGATCCGCCGGAAGACGTTTTCGGACAGGGTTTCGGAATCGTCCTGAGCCTGCATCGGGTGTTCGAGTTGATCCAGCATATTGTCGACACCTTTAAAATCAATGAGGCAAAAATTAGCCAATACGCCGAAAACAGTCAAAGGAAAAATAGAGATTGTCGACAATCGTCTAATAACCCTAAGCGCCAGGGCAAGACAAAAGGCCCGCCCCCCGGCGCTGGCGCCATAAAACCAGCGTGCTAGAATGCCGCCCGCATTGGCCTGTCATCTTTTTATGGCACGCATACGAGGGAGCTTGCGCAGCAATGCCGGTCGCCTTGAACTGAAGAACCCATGCCCATCAGGATCTATGAGACTCAAGGCCCTTCCCCTACTGCTCTGCCTGCTTGCCCTGCCCGGCATCAGCGCCGCCGCCGGCAAGACTGTCTACGGCTTGAATGAATACGCCCGGCTGTCCGGCATCGACCTGGAGGTCGCGGCCAAGCTCGACACCGGGGCCAAGACCGCTTCCCTGAGTGCCCGCGACATCAAGCGCTTCAAGCGCAACGGCGAGTCCTGGGTGCGTTTCTACCTGGCGATCGACGCCGCCCATTCCCATCCCATCGAACGGCCTCTGGCCCGGGTCAGCAAGATCAAGCGCCGCGCCGGCGACTACGACCCCGATGAGGACAAGAACTACACCGCACGGCCGGTCATCGCCCTGGATGTCTGCATGGGCAGCGCCTTGCGCAGCATCGAAGTGAACTTGACCGACCGCAGCGCATTCCAATACCCACTCCTGATCGGCTCCGAAGCCCTGAAACGCTTCGATGCGCTGGTCGACCCCAGTCTTAAATACGCTGCTGGCAAACCCGCCTGCGCCACCGACGCTCATACCGCAGAGTAATTCCAATGCGCTCTCTTACCCTTCATCTGAAAGTCCTGATCGCCATCCTGGTGGTGCTGGGCATTTCGATCACGGCCTATCAGATCTTCGTGCTCGGCATTCCGGTGACCGAAGACGCTACCGACGATCTGTGGAACATCGATGCCAAGGTCGAGTTCGTCGCCAACGGCAAGGACCCGATCAAGATCCAGATGTTCGTGCCGCCCCTGAGCCGCGATTACGTGAGCCTCAACGAGAGCTTCATTTCCAACAACTACGGGGTGGCGGTGAACCGCGTCGACGGCAACCGCAAGGTCACCTGGTCGGCGCGCCGGGCCAAGGGCAACCAGACCCTCTACTACCGCCTGGTGCTGACCAAGCGCTACAGCGCCGAGAAAGCCAAGGTCAAGGGCCCGACCTTCCGTGACAGCATGGCCGTGGAAGGCCCGGAAAAGATCGCCGCCGACGCCCTGCTGGCGCCGATCCGCCAGCATTCGGCCGACGTCGAGACCTTCATCAGCGAAGCCATCAAGCGGGTCAACAACGCCAATGACGACAACGCCAAGCTGTTGCTGGCCGGCGACCCGTCCAGCGCCAACAAGGCCAAGATCGTCGAGCTGCTGCTGTCCATTGCCCACGTGCCGATGGAAAAGGTCCACACCATCCGCCTGGTGGCCGACCAGCCGCAGACCCCGGAGCTCTGGCTGCGCAGCTTCAACGGCACCGACTGGCTGTACTTCAACCCGGAAACCGGTGAGCAGGGCATGCCCAGCGACCGCCTGCTGTGGTGGACCGGCGACGACAACCTGATCACCGTCGATGGCGGCAAGAAAGCCAACGTCACCTTCAGCCTCAACAACAGCGAAATGAACGCCATTCGCCTGGCCAAGCTGACCGACGAGAACACCGACGCCAACTTCCTCGAATACTCGCTGTACGGCCTGCCGCTGCAGACCCAGCAGACCTTCATGATCATGGTGATGATCCCCATCGGCGTGCTGGTGATCCTGGTGCTGCGCAACCTGATCGGCCTGCAGACCCTCGGCACCTTCACCCCGGTGCTGATCGCCCTGGCCTTCCGCGAGACCCAGTTGGGCTTTGGCATCGTGCTGTTCACGGTGATCACCGCGCTCGGGCTGTCCTTGCGCTCCTACCTCGAACACTTGAAGTTGCAGATGTTGCCGCGACTCTCGGTGGTACTGACCTTCGTCGTGGTGCTGATCGCCGCCATCAGCCTGTTCAGCCACAAGCTGGGCCTGGAACGCGGCCTGTCGGTGGCGCTGTTCCCGATGGTGATCCTGACCATGACCATCGAACGCCTGTCCATCACCTGGGAAGAGCGCGGCGGCGGCCATGCGATGAAAGTCGCCATCGGTACCCTGTTCGCCGCCTCCCTGGCGCACCTGATCATGAGCGTGCCGGAACTCACCTACTTCGTCTTTACCTTCCCCGCGATGTTGCTGATCCTGGTGGGCTTCATGCTGGCGATGGGTCGCTACCGCGGCTACCGCCTGACGGAGCTGGTACGTTTCAAAGCCTTCGTCAAGGCCGACTCCTGATGTTCGGCCTGTGGAAGACCTGGAAAGCCCTGGAAGCGCGGGGAATCATGGGCATCAACCGGCGTAATGCCGACTACGTGCTCAAGTACAACAAGCGCAGCCTGTACCCCATCGTCGATGACAAGATCATCACCAAGGAACGGGCGATCAAGGCCGGTATCCATGTGCCGGAACTGTATGGGGTGATCTCCACCGAGAAGGAAATCGACAAGCTCGGCGAGATCCTCAAAGGGCGCAACGACTTCGTGATCAAGCCGGCCCAGGGCGCCGGAGGTGACGGGATCATCGTGATCGCCGACCGCTTCGAGGGCCGCTATCGCACGGTGTCCGGCAAGATCATCAGCCACGAAGAGATCGAGCACCATATCTCCAGCATCCTCACCGGCCTGTATTCCCTGGGCGGCCACCGCGACCGGGCGCTGATCGAGTACCGGGTGACCCCCGACCAGATCTTCAAGAGCATCAGCTATGAAGGCGTGCCGGACATCCGCATCATCGTGCTCATGGGCTACCCGGTGATGGCCATGCTGCGCCTGCCGACCCGCCAGTCCGGGGGCAAGGCCAACCTGCACCAGGGCGCCATCGGCGTCGGGGTCGACCTGGCCACCGGCCTGACCCTGCGCGGTACCTGGCTGAACAACATCATCACCAAGCACCCGGACACCACCAATGCGGTGGACGGCGTGCAACTGCCCTACTGGGACGGCTTCATGAAGCTGGCGGCCGGCTGCTACGAACTCTGCGGCCTGGGCTACATCGGCGTGGACATGGTGCTGGACCAGGACAAGGGTCCGCTGATTCTCGAACTCAACGCGCGGCCGGGGCTGAATATCCAGATCGCCAACGACTGCGGCCTGACCCAGCGTACCCACGCCATCGAAGCCCACCTTGAGGAACTCAAGGCCCAGGGCATCGAGGAAAGCGTCGAAGAGCGGGTACGCTTCGCCCAGGAACTGTTCGGCCATATCCCTGCCGTGGAAGGCTGATAGCGCCTGCCGCGGGGGCGAACGGAAGGTCCTGCGGACCTTTTCGCAGCCTGCGGCAGCGGCTACAAGTCGGTGAATACGCCACGAACCGGGCAATCGCCGACATCCCCTCTAGGAGCAACTCCTGCAGAGGCATACAATCGCCAACCGCGCTCCGATGGCTGATTTGCCCCGCATGTTGACCTGTTCCGTACATCCGCTCCCCTACCGCACCAACCCCGCCGAGTATTTCGCGGCAATCGAGCACGCCCCCGGCGCCGTGCTGCTGGACAGCGGCCGGCCCAGCGCCGAGCGCGGTCGCTATGACCTGCTCAGCGCCTGGCCACTGGCGCAGTTGACCGTGGCCGCCGAAGAAAGCGGCAGGGGCTTTCTCCAGCGCCTGCGGGACAACCTGGGGCAACTGGGCCCGGCGCAACTACCCGCTCCTTATGAACTGCCCTTCGCCGGCGGCCTGATCGGCTACCTCAGCTATGACTTCGGCCGCCATCTGGAGCGCCTGCCAAGCCAGGCCCGGGATGACCTGCAACTGCCCGACGCACGCTTTGGCCTGTATGCCTGGGCGCTGATCAACGACCACCAGGCAGGCACCAGCCAGCTGGTGTTCCACCCCAGCCTGGATGACACCGAGCGCCAGCGCCTGATTCAACTGTTCAGCCAACCGCTGCCCGCGTCGCAGCCGGCATTCAAGCTGACCGGCGCCATGCTGGCTGATCTGAGCGCCGAGGACTACCGCCAGGCGTTCCAGCGCATCCAGCACTACATCCAGGCCGGCGACTGCTATCAGGTGAACTTCGCCCAACGCTTTCGCGGCCAGTACCAGGGGGATCCCTGGGCGGCCTATTGCGCCCTGCGCGCCGCCTGCCCGACCCCGTTCTCGGGTTTCCAGCGGCTGCCGCAAGGCGGTGCGGTGCTGAGCCTGTCGCCGGAGCGCTTTGTCCACGTCAGCCGGGGCCGGGTGGAAACCCGGCCGATCAAGGGCACCCGACCGCGTGGCCGGGACGCTGCCGAAGACGCGGCCAACGCCGCCGAGCTACTGTCCAGCCCCAAGGACCGGGCGGAAAACCTGATGATCGTCGACCTGCTGCGCAACGACCTGGGGCGTACCTGCCGCATAGGCTCGGTACGGGTACCGGAGCTGTTCAGCCTGGAAAGCTACCCCAACGTGCACCACCTGGTGAGCAGCGTCACTGGCGAGCTGGCGGATGGCAAGGACGCACTGGACCTGATCGCCGGCAGCTTTCCCGGCGGCTCGATCACCGGCGCGCCGAAGATCCGCTCGATGCAGATCATCGACGAACTGGAGCCCACGCGACGTGCGCTGTACTGCGGTTCGCTGCTGTACCTGGACGTGCGCGGAGAAATGGACAGTTCGATCGCCATCCGCAGCCTGCTGGCCAAGGATGGGCAGATCTGCTGCTGGGGCGGCGGCGGAATCGTCGCGGATTCCGACTGGCAGGAGGAATACCAGGAATCCATCACCAAGGTGCGGGTGTTGCTGGAGACGCTGCAGGGGCTTTAGGGCCCCTTCGCCGGCAAGCCGGCTCCTACAAGAGCGCCTCGTTCCCCCCCGTAGGAGCTGGCTTGCCAGCGAAAGCGTCGGCAGGATTTGCGCAAAATCCTGGAGCCCCTTCGCCGGCAAGCCGGCTCCTACAAGAGCGCCTCGTTCTCCCACCCGTAGGAGCTGGCTTGCCAGCGAAGGCGTCGGCAGGATTTGTGAAAAATCCAAGGGGCTCTTCGCCGGCGAACCGGCTTACAGGCTCAAGGTGCGGTTGGAAGCCTTGATGAACTCCTGCTTCAGCTCGGCAAAGCTGTGCACCGCCGGGAACTGCGGGAACTCGCGGATCACGTTGTCCGGGGCGTGAAATAGGATGCCGGCATCCGCCTCGCCAAGCATCGTCGTGTCGTTGTAGGAATCCCCCGCCGCAATCACCCGGTAGTACAGGCTCTTGAAGGCCAGCACCGACTGGCGCTTGGGGTCTTTCTGGCGCAACTGATAGCCGGTCACCCGGCCGCCGTCATCTGTGATCAGGCGGTGGCAAAGCAGGGTCGGAAAGCCCAGCTGGCGCATCAGGGGCTGGGAAAATTCATAGAAGGTGTCGGAAAGGATCACCACCTGGAAGCGCTCGCGCAGCCAGTTGACGAACTCCACCGCGCCGTCCAGTGGCTTGAGGGTGGCGATCACTTCCTGGATGTCCGAAAGCTTCAGGCCGTGTTCGTCGAGAATCCGCAGGCGCTGTTTCATCAGCACGTCGTAGTCGGGAATATCCCGGGTGGTTGCCTTGAGGGATTCAATCCCGGTTTTTTCGGCAAAGGCGATCCAGATTTCCGGGACCAGCACACCTTCCAGATCGAGACAGGCAATTTCCACAAGACACTCCCATTGGTTCTGATTATTTGAATTGAGCGAGTAAAAGGACTGCCGAACTCTAGCGATTCACCCCGAGAGGCGCAACGCAGACAAGCACGCCAGGGCCGTGTGGATTTTGTTAAGATCGCCCCCCTATAGAGCGCACAGCGCCACCGACCTGCAGGAAACCGCCCTGATGAACCCATCGTTCGACGTCGCTGAACTCGCCGCGACCTATGCCAACAAATCCGCCCAGGACATTCTGAAGCTGGCCTTCGCCCAGTTCGGTGACGACCTGTGGATCTCCTTCAGCGGCGCCGAGGATGTGGTGCTGGTGGACATGGCCTGGAAGCTGAACAAGAACGTCAAGGTGTTCAGCCTGGATACCGGCCGCCTGCACCCGGAAACCTACCGTTTCATCGATCAGGTGCGTGAGCACTACAAGATCCAGATCGAGCTGATCTCGCCGGACCACAGCAAGCTCGAACCCTTCGTCAAGGAAAAGGGCCTGTTCAGCTTCTATAAGGACGGCCATGGCGAGTGCTGCGGTATCCGCAAGATCGAGCCGCTGCGGCGCAAGCTGTCCACCGTCAGCGCCTGGGCCACCGGCCAGCGCCGTGATCAGAGCCCGGGCACCCGCAGCCAGGTGGCGGTGATGGAAGTCGACACAGCCTTCTCCACGCCGGAGCGCACCCTGTACAAGTTCAACCCACTGGCGCAAATGAGCAGCGAGGAAATCTGGGGTTACATCCGCATGCTCGAACTGCCCTACAACAGCCTGCATGAACGCGGCTTCATCAGCATCGGCTGCGAGCCCTGCACCCGCCCGGTACTGCCCAACCAGCACGAGCGCGAAGGCCGCTGGTGGTGGGAGGAAGCCACCCAGAAAGAATGCGGCTTGCACGCCGGCAACATCATCAGCAAAGCCTGACCCCTTCCCTGCGGGCGCGCCTGAAGGACGCCCGCACCGAAAAGCCAACCCGCAACAAAACCTGTACACAAGAATGTCACCGTCGGTGCCATTTTTGTGTGCACTTCAAACACTCCCCGCCCCAAAAGGTTACAAGCCTTTCCCGCGCCGATATCCATTGGGCGTCAAGCCGTGCCTGGCGAAAAATAAATACCTGTTCAAACGGTCAATTTTTAATCTCGTCTTTTCAGAAGGTTAGGAACAACCCATAACAAAACGAAATCAGCAGCCCATTTCATATTCGTGAAATTGGCACAGAAGTGGCTTTAGTGGATGCATGTTTTGTATACAAAAAAACCAAAACATACATACACCAACCGTCCGCACGCCTGACCCACGACTCAAGCTGCAGATGCCCCGAACCCAGTGATTCCTCCCCTGTGACGAAGATTGTCGAGCCCCCTCGCTCAAGCACAGTCATCCAGGGCCGGAGTCAGGAGCATGCCGGAATGCGTACCAGCCCTTCCAACAACATCGCACTGGATCTGCCCTCCTCGCTGCATTCGCACAACGTCCAACAACCGGTCGCCGATGCGGCCCCCATCGCGCTCAGCCCACGCCTGCACAACCGCGACCTGGCACCGACCAAGGTCGAAGGCCGGCGCTGGGGTGGCTACAGCATCTTCGCCTTGTGGACCAACGATGTGCACAACATCGCCAACTACTCCTTCGCCATCGGCCTCTATGCCCTGGGCCTGGGCGGCTGGCAGATCCTGCTGTCCCTGGGGATAGGCGCGGCGCTGGTGTATCTCTTCATGAACCTGTCCGGCTACATGGGGCAGAAGACCGGGGTGCCGTTCCCGGTGATCAGTCGCATCAGCTTCGGCATCCATGGCGCGCAGATTCCGGCACTCATCCGGGCGGTGATCGCCATCGCCTGGTTCGGCATCCAGACCTACCTGGCCTCGGTGGTGTTTCGCGTGCTGCTCACGGCCATCCATCCGGGCTTCGCCGATTACGACCACGACTCGATCCTCGGCCTCTCGACCCTGGGCTGGGCCTGCTTCCTGGTGATCTGGCTGGTGCAACTGGCGATTCTCGCCTATGGCATGGAAATGATCCGGCGCTACGAAGCCTTCGCCGGGCCGATCATTCTGCTGACCGTGGCCTGCCTGGCCGCCTGGATGTACACCCAGGCCGACGGGCAGATCGCCTGGTCGATCCGCGAACCTCTGAGCGGCGGGGAAATGTGGCGGCAGATCTTCGCCGGCGGCGCCCTGTGGCTGGCAATCTACGGCACCCTGATCCTCAACTTCTGCGACTTCGCCCGTTCCTCGCCGTGCCGCAAGACCATCAAGGTCGGCAATTTCTGGGGCCTGCCGGTGAACATCCTGGTGTTCGCCACCATCACCGTGCTGCTGTGCGGCGCGCAGTTCCAGATCAATGGCCGGGTCATCGAAAGCCCCACCGAGATCATCGCCTCGATCCCCAACACACTGTTCCTGGTCCTGGGCTGCCTGGCCTTTCTGATCGTTACCGTGGCGGTAAACATCATGGCCAACTTCGTCGCCCCGGCCTTCGTCCTCAGCAACCTGGCGCCCAAGTACCTGACCTTCCGCCGCGCCGGGCTGATCAGCGCGGCGCTGGCGGTGCTGATCCTGCCGTGGAACCTGTACAACAGCCCGCTGGTGATCGTGTATTTCCTCTCCGGGCTGGGCGCCCTGCTCGGCCCGCTGTACGGGGTGATCATGGTGGACTACTGGATCCTGCGCAAAGCCCAGGTCAACGTGCCGCAGCTCTATAGCGAAGACCCGCAAGGCGCCTATTTCTACAGCCGCGGGGTCAACCTGCGGGCAGTGGCGGCCTTTATTCCCGCGGCGCTGATCGCCATCGTGCTGGCCCTGGTGCCAGGTTTTGCCAGTGTCTCGCCATTCTCCTGGCTGATCGGCGCCGGCATCGCCGGCATGCTCTACCTGATCATCGCCAAGCGCCAACCCGGCTACGCGGACGTCAGCGGCGAAAGCATCGCCGTGGACAACGTCAGCCATTGAACCTGCCCGGCCCGGCCCGGCGCGCCGGGCCTGAACTGCCCAACCTGCAAGGAACCCTCATGCGAATTCTCGTGGTCAACGTCAACACCACCGACTCCATTACCCAGGCCATCGCCCATCAGGCACAAAGCGTGGCAGCGCCGGGTACCGAGATCATCGGCCTGACCCCCTACTTCGGCGCCGAATCGGTGGAAGGCAACTTCGAAAGCTACCTGGCGGCCATCGCCGTAATGGACCGGGTGCTGGCCTACGACCAGCCCTATGACGCGGTGATCCAGGCCGGCTACGGCGAGCACGGCCGCGAAGGCTTGCAGGAACTGCTGAACGTGCCAGTGGTGGACATCACCGACGCCGCCGCCAGCACTGCCCTGTTCCTTGGCCACGCCTACTCGGTGGTCACCACCCTGGACCGCACCGTGCCGCTGATTGAAGACCGGCTCAAGCTCTCCGGCCTTTATGACCGCTGCGCCTCGGTGCGGGCCAGCGGCCTGGCGGTACTGGAGCTGGAGGAAGACCCGCTGCGCGCCGTGGAAGCCATCGTGCGCCAGGCCGAACGGGCGGTGACCGAGGACAAGGCCGAAGTCATCTGCCTGGGCTGCGGCGGCATGGCCGGCCTGGATGAACAGATTCGCCAGCGCACCGGGGTGCCGGTGGTGGACGGAGTAACGGCAGCAGTGACCATTGCCGAGTCCCTGGTGCGTCTGGGGCTATCCACCTCCAAGGTACGCACCTATGCCACGCCCCGGCCCAAGCGAGTGCTGGGCTGGCCCTTGCGGGCGGGGCGCTGAGGCCGGCGGTACCTAGAGTCGTCGACAGGCCGGTTCCTACAAGGCGCTAAAGGCCTGAGCCAGGCCTTGCTCGGCGAACTGCTCAATGACGAAGTCGACAAAAGCCCGCGTCTTGCCCGGGAGCATCTTGTGCTCGGCGTAGTAGATTGAGGTAAAGCCATCGTCCACGTACCAGTCCGGCAGCACCCGTTGCAAGGCCCCGGAACGCAGGTAATTGACGGCAAACGGCATGCTCACCAAGGCCAGGCCCAGCCCTTGGGCCGCGGCGATGCAGGCGGCCTCGGAATCGCTCATGGTCATGCTGGCCTTGAGCTCCAGCGGGCACATCAGCCCTCCCCGACCGGTCATCTGCCAGGTGCGGATGCGCCCGGTCTGGGGGGAGCGGATAAGAATCCCCCGGCAATGCCGCAGGTCTTCGGGCCCGTTGATCGGTGCCCGCCCCCGCAGGTAATCGGCACTTGCCACCAGCACCCGGTGAGCCGGTGACAGCCGCCGGGCGACCACTCCCTGGGGCAATTCGAAACCGCCGCCAATGGCCGCATCGAAACCTTGGCCGATCAGGTCCACCTGGCGGTTGTCGAAATGCCAGTCGGGATGAATATCCGGGTAGCGGCGCAAAAAGGCGCCGAGCATCGGCACTATGTACAGCCCGCCGAACACTGTACCCATGCTGACCTTGAGCGTCCCCGCCGGGCGCCCCTGGGCATCGGCCAGGGTGCTGACCGCGTTCTGGATGGTCTGCAGGCTGTCGGCGACTTCCGCGAGGAACAGGTGGCCGGCCTCGGTCAGGGTCAGGCGCCGGGTACTGCGCTGGAACAGGCGCACACCAACCCGGGTTTCCAGCTTGGCCACGCTCTTGCCCACCGCCGCCGGGGTCAGCCCGAGCCGCCGCGCCGCCTCGGCAAAGCTGCCGACTTCAGCGCTGCGGACAAAACATTCGATACTGCTGAAGGCTTCCATAAGAGCCACTCTAAACTTCTGGTTTACACAGAGTATAGGGATTACCGGCTACTCAGAGGCTAACCAGCGGCAGATACTCGCTCCAAGCACAAGGCACCCGGCCTTGAATCTCTGGAGAAGCACATGAGCACATATGACCTCAGCGGCAAAGTAGCCTTGATCCAAGGCGGTTCCCGTGGCATTGGCGCAGCCATTGTCGAGCGCTTGGCGGCAGAAGGCGCCAGCGTTGCCTTTACCTACGTCAGTTCGGCGAGCAAGGCCCAGGCCCTGCAGGACAGCATCATCGCCAAGGGTGGCAAGGCCCTGGCGATCCACGCCGACAGCGCCGACGCCGCGGCCATCCGCCGAGCAGTGAACGAAAGCGTCACGGCCTTTGGCCGCCTCGATATCCTGGTCAACAACGCCGGGGTGCTGGCCATCGCCCCCTTGGACGAGTTCAAGCTGGAGGACTTCGACCAGACCCTGGCGATCAACGTGCGCAGCGTATTCATCGCCACCCAGGAAGCCGCACGACACATGGGCGAAGGTGGGCGCATCATCAACATCGGCAGCACCAACGCCGACCGCATGCCCTTCGCCGGTGGCGGCCCCTACGCCATGAGCAAGGCCGCACTGGTGGGCCTGACCAAGGGCCTGGCCCGGGACCTGGGCCCGCGGGGCATCACCATCAACAACGTCCAGCCCGGCCCGGTGGACACCGACATGAACCCGGCGGACAGTGACTTCGCCGCGAGCCTGATGGACCTGATGGCTATCCGCCGCTATGGCCATGCCGAGGAAGTCGCCGGTTTCGTCGCCTACCTGGCCAGTGCCGAAGCGGGCTACATCACCGGCGCCAGCCTGACTATCGACGGTGGCTTCGGCGCCTGATCCTCACCCGCATAAAAAAGCCGGGCCGGGGCTCTACGCCCCGGCCCGGCCGGCGTGCAACCGGTGCGCAGGATCAATCAGGGTTCGCGGCGCATACGATGTTGATGATTCGATCAGGCACAAAGATGAACTTCAGCAAGCGCCCGCCAGACAGCCAGCGCTGCACCGTTGCATCCTCCAGCACCTGAGCCTTCACCGCCTCTTCCGTCATCCCCCGCTGCAGCATGATGCGAGTCCGCAACTTGCCATTGATGGAGACCGGGCATTCAAACTGCGTCTCATACAGCACACTTTCGTCGGCGACGGGATAGCCGCAATCAAGGATCGACCGCGAGTGCCCCAGCGCCTCGGACCACAGCTCTTCAGTAATGAACGGCGCATAGGGGTGCAACAGCTTGAGCAACAGCTCCAGCACACCACGCTTATGGCACTGCAAGACGCTGAGCTGGTTCACGCAGATCATCAGAGCGGCAATCGCAGTGTTGTAGGACATATCCTCGGTGGCACGCCCCACCTTGGCAATCGCCGTGTGCACCGCCTTGAGTTCCTCGTCGCCGGGCTCAAGGTCATCCACGATCACCGCGCCCTGCTCGTCCAGAAACAGGCGCCAGACCTTCTGCAGGAACTTGTGCGGGCCATCGATGGATTGCGTCGACCAGATGGCGGTCTGGTCGATCGGCCCGAGGAACATTTCATGCAGGCGGAAGGTATCGGCCCCGTAGACCTCGATCAGGTCATCGGGGTTGACCACGTTGTACTTGGACTTGGACATCTTTTCCGACAGGCGATCACACAGGAACACGCCCTTGGAGCAGACAAACGTGCCTTCGGTGTAGGTCTGGCGCCATGTGCGAAGAGCGTCGATATCCACCTGGTTCTTGTCATTCACCATGCTGATATCGACATACAGCGGCTGAACGTCCCGCCCGTCCTTGAGATCGGCGGAGACGAATTCATGGGTCGCCTTGTCCCGATAGATGATCGCCGAGACGCCGAGGATCATGCCTTGGCACAGGACCCGCTTGAAGGGTTCGGAAAAACTCAGCAAGCCGCGATCCTTGAGGAAATGCGTCCAGAAGCGCGAGTACAGCAGGTGGCCGGTGGCATGCTCGGATCCGCCGACATACAGATCCACGGCCTGCCAGTAGGCCAGCGCCTCCTTCGACACGGGCTCATGGCTGTTGGTCGGATCCATGTACCTGAGGAAGTACCAGCTCGACCCGGCCCAACCGGGCATGGTGGTGGTTTCATACTTAAAGCCGCGGTAGCGCCAGCTACTGGCTCGCTCCAAGGGGGGCTCACCCTCGCTGGTCGGCAGGAAGGCCTCGATATCGGGCAGGGTCACCGGCAGGTCCTGCTCGGGAACCACGCGAGCAATGCCCTGCTCGTCGTAGTACACCGGGATCGGCTCGCCCCAATAGCGCTGGCGGCCAAAAATCGCATCGCGGATGCGGTAATTGAAGGTGCGCTTGGCGGTTCCGGTCGCCACCAGGCGCTGCAGAATCCACTCGGTGGCCTCGGCACGCAGCATGCCCGTGGCTTCCTGAGAGTTGATCAGGCGGCCTTCATTGATCAGGAACGGCTTGGCGGCCTGCTCTGCCCCCTCATAGATATGCACCACGGGCAGATCGAAGGCCTGGGCAAAGTTGAAATCCCGTTGGTCTCCGGAAGGTACCGCCATGATGGCGCCCGTGCCGTAATCGGCCAGGACGTAGTCGGCAATCCAGATCGGCAGGTTTTCGCCGGTCAAGGGGTGGACGGCGTAGGCGCCGGTGAACTGGCCGGTGATCCGCTCGGCCTTGGCCATCCGTTCGCGCTCGGAGCGCAAGGCCACTTCTTCGCGGTAATTGGCCACTGCAGGCTTGAGAGGCGCTGAGGTGATTGCCTCGACGGCATCATGCTCAGGTGCCAGCACCAGGAACGTCGCGCCATACAGCGTATCGGGGCGGGTGGTGAAGACCTTGATCGCGGTCTGCGAATCACGCACCTGGAAATCAATTTCCGCGCCCTGGGATTTGCCGATCCAGTTGCGCTGCATGTCCTTCAAGGCTTCCGGCCAATCCAGGCTATCGAGCCCCTCCAGCAGGCGGTCGGCATAGGCGGAAATCCGCAGCATCCACTGCTTCATCATCTTTTTCTGAACCGGGTGGCCACCCCGCTCGGAAAAACCGTCCTTGATTTCGTCGTTGGCCAGCACCGTGCCCAGGGCCGGGCACCAGTTCACATAAGAGTCGGCGCGATACGCCAATCGGTAGTTCATCAGGAACTCCGACTGCTGCAAAGGCGAGAAAGCGGCCCACTGTTGCGCGCTGATGGTTGTGGTCCGCGAATCAGACCAGGCATTCACCCCGGCATTGCCGGATTGTTCAAAACGCTGGATCAGGGCATCGACAGGCTGGGCCTGGTGGGTATCGAGGCAGAACCAACTGTCGAACAGTTGGGAGAATATCCACTGCGTCCAGTGATAGTACTGAGCATCGGAAGTCTTGATCTCGCGGTCCGGGTCATAACAGAAACCCAGTTTTCTCAACTGCGACTTGAAGGTGGCAATGTTCTTGTCAGTGGTTACTCTTGGGTGCTGTCCGGTTTCGATTGCATACTGTTCCGCGGGTAATCCGAAAGAGTCGAAACCCATGGGATGCAAAACATTGAAACCGGCCATTCGTTTAAAACGACTATATACGTCAGTCGCAATATATCCGCGCGGATGCCCAACATGCAGACCGGCACCCGAAGGATAAGGAAACATGTCAAGGCAATAATATTTAGGCAGAGAAGTATCTAGTTCAACGGAGTAATGCTTTTCATTTTCCCAGCGAGCGAGCCATTTATCTTCTATCTTCCTGATACTTTCCGTCTTCATGAACAACTCCTGAAAAATGCCGCACGCACTCATTTACGAGGGCGGAATATATTACAGTCGACTACCATTCGCAACGCGCGGCAGATTGCTTTAGGAGACGCATTTAATGTTCGAATAAGCTGTTTTCGGGTTTGCGCCCAAGCATATAGGTACACCCTTGTTGAGCATTAGATCTGCCGCAGATTGCCCAGTTGCGATCATCTCGTTCAGCGCTTGCAGATAACCGCTCTCAAGCTTGGATGCTCCCTGATACTGCAACCCCTGGGCGGCCAGCCCGACCAGGCGTCCAATCCCTTCGGCCAGCGAGTTTCCCGCCCCATCGACCCCGGCCATGCCGAACTCCGCCGCCTGGGCATACTTGCGATTCAACTCGGAGGGCGCCTGCGCGCCGAGCATGTCCAACGCGGCATCAAGCGCCTCTTCGCTATAGGCCAGGCCCTTCCAGAAGGCCGCGAGTGAAGCGGCGAAGTGAGGTGCACAGGTATCGGCCGAGCGAAACTCGACAATGTTCTTCAGCCGGGCCTCAGGGTAGAGGGTACCCAGATGCATGATCCAATCCTGAAGCGTGGCAGCGCCCGAGGCAGCCCCCAGGCGCATGTAGTCGCGAAAACTCAGGTCGTTCATGTGGATCAACTGCCCTTCACGCTGAATGAACAGCAGTGGTTTCTCCAGGGCCCAGTCAACATAGTGCTCAAAGGCATGGGCGCTGAAGTGTGCGCGCAACATGAACTCGGGAATCCCGGAGCGTTGCTGATCGAATTGGGTCCAGGCATGCATCCGATGACTCTTATAGCGGCTGGTGACCGCCGAAAAGTACGGAGAGTTGGCGAACAAGGCGACGATGTAAGGCTGACAGGCAACCCCCAACTGCAACAACTTGCCCGCATGCTGCTCGGAGAAGTAGTCGACGGAAATCTGCATCGAGGCCGTCATCTTCTGCCCGGCCGAGGCCCCCGAGACCTTTTCCAGGATAGGCATCATGTGCAAGTAGCGAGTACGCGGCACCGTCGCCACCGACGCCACGCCCCCGTAGGGCCGATAACCGATGGGCAGCAACGAAATGGCCAGGCCCTGGCAGACCCGATCCAGTTCCCGCAGAAACACTTCGAGTTCGATCACAACATCGGACACCAGACGCAACGCCGATGAAGAGAACTCCACCTGGCCACCAGGCTCCAGGCTGATGACCGTGCCGCCGCGCCTCAAACCGATGATCAAGCCATCGTCATAAACGGGAGAGTAGCCGTATCCCAGCAAGCCCTTGAAGATGCTCGACAGGCTGCGCAAGCCAAAAAACGGCACACTCAGGGAAGTCGCCTTATCAATCAGGATCAACTCGTATTCAAGTCCGATCAATGCCGAAGTCCGGCGTTTGATATGCCGATGAAAATAGGCAATACAATCTTCCTTGGTGATGGCTCTTGCGCCCAATACTTCCAGCAATTCAGCGGCCATATTGATTTCCTCCTACTAAGCCAGCAGATCCTGGAGATCAGTGAGTGCCATCACTAACGTGTCGATATCTTTGCGACTGTTGTAAAGATGCATCGAGACCCGCAAGGCGCCATTAATTCCACTGTTGCGGTAGAGCGGCTGGTTGCACTGGTAGCCGGAACTCAGTGCAATGTCGTAACGATCGGAAAGAATCCGCGAGACAAATCCGATATCCACCTTGCCGGCGGCAACCAGGGGAAAAATCGGCAGGTGCTGCGGCCCGATGGGGAAGGCGATTTCAATATTGCGCACCGATTGAATCTGCGACAGGAAATAGCGCTCCAGATCCTCATCGTGGTCTTGAACCCACTGCCCGCCCAAGCTGTTTATATAGTCGACCGCCGCCCCCAGCCCGATGGCCCCTTCAATGTTCGGCGTGCCGGCCTCGAACCGACCGGGGCCGGATTGATAACTGACATCACCCAGCCCCACTTTGTTGACCATGCCGCCACCATAGCGATAGCTCTGCATCGACGCCTGCAGATCACGCCGCATGTACAGCACGCCAACCCCCGAGGGGCCGAACATCTTGTGCCCGGAAAGGGCGAGAAAATCACAACCGATCTGCCCGACATTGACCGGGATATGGCCAACGGTCTGCGCCGCGTCCAGCAGGCTCAGCGCCCCCCGTGCCCGGGCGATCTGACAGATCTGCCTGACGGGTTGCACGTTGCCGGTGACATTCGATGCGTGGCAGACCGCGACCAGACGGGCCGGATCGGCGGCGAGCAACGAATCCAGATGATCCAGGTCGATACAACCGTTCTGATCCAGACGGGCAACCGTGACTCGACACCTGGACAACCAGGGCAGGAGATTGGAATGGTGCTCCAGGGGCGAAACCACGACATGGTCGCCATTGCCCAACGCCAGCCCATGGGCGAGCAGATTGATCGAGTCCGTGCAATTGGCGGTAAAGACCACTTCATCGGCGCTACACCCCAGAAAGCAGGCCAGCTTGTTGCGCGACGACTCAAACAGTTGGGTGGACAGCTGAGCATACTGATGATTGGAGCGCCCGACATTGCTACCGGCATGCAGGTAAAAATCAGTGATGGCGCTGATCACCGACGCGGGTTTCAACGAGGTGGATGAACTGTCCAGGTAGATCCGCTGATTATCCCGAAAGAACGGAAAGTCACTGCGCGCATCCGGCAACACCATGCATTTCACATCCAAGGCTTGCATAACATTCTCTCTTTTTTTATTGAGGGACGACTCTTCACGGACCCGCTATTTGATAATCGCGAACTTTCCCGAGGCTTGTGGCGCAATGCTTGGAACGGCCATTGATTCAACAGTACGCATGCGGCCAAACCAGCCACGCAGGCACCGCTCAACGGCCGGCAGGTCGGCGTCGTATTCCGGGACATCGGAAACGTAAAACAGCGTGACCTTGTGCTCGGTCACCTGCAGTTGATACTGCCGGACCCAAGGCGCGGAAACGGCGAACAGCTCATCAAGATCGGCGAGGGTCTTGAGCTCCCCATCATCGGTCACCAGGCAGTCCCTGATACGGCCATGCAGCTTCAGCAAAGGAATGTCATCCACGGCGCCGAAGACCTTATTCGACCACTCGCCTTCCGGCACTTCGACAAGATCCCCGGTGGCATAGCGCAACAAAGGCATCAGCGGATTTTTCCAGGACGTGACAATCAACTCGAACAGATTGCGCCGGGCCAGGTACGGTTTGAGTTCGACCAATGTGTCGTGGCCACAACGGACGAAAGTGCCACTGCGGTTCTGCATGAACAGTACGCCCAGCTCCGTCGAGCCATACATGCTCAGAACCGGCAAACCATAAGCGCTCTCGATGAGCCGGCGAACATTGGCGGTCATGTACTCGTAGGAAGCTGCGATGTAGTCAGGGATGTACAGAGGCTCAGTAATCCGGTACTGCGCACGCTTGCTCAGGAAGATCGCGAGATAGGTCGGATCTATCTCCAGAAGCTTTGGCGCAAACATCCGCAGTTCGGCATCGATGCGCTGGATATCGGTGAGCGTCCAGCGCGTAGGGTCCGGATGCGTATTGAGGCTCAGCACCCCATTGTGGATGCGCTGCTGGTAGTCCGGGTCGTCAAGAAAGCACGACACCGCGGAACAGGCCGCCGTCGTCAATACTGCTTTCCTGTCATGCTCCATCGAATAACCAACCATGTCCGCCACCCGCTGATAGGCGCGCGTGAACTCACGTCCCCACCAGCCCTTGTAGCGAATGATCTGGAGAATCTGGGAGCTGCTCCCGGAGGTATTGGCGAACTCCACATCGCCGCCCTCGATGCCGACACGCATCGCCTGGGTCATGAAGTTTCCAGGAAACCCGGAAATGATTGCCTTCTTGTCCAGCAGCGGAATACCGGCGGGGTCGCCCGCCTTGAAGAATGAATCGAGGCGCTTCATCAAAGGCTGATAAAGGGGCACCTGGAAGTGTTCAATTGACATGTTGCCGACTCCTTGTGGCAGCCTCACTGGCGAATGTTTTCCATATCTGCAGGTGCTCGGGATGATTGAGCAGGGTCTTTTCTATATGCCCCTGCAGCCCCAGGACGAAATGTTCGTGACTGGCCAGCTCGACCGCCTCGATCACCCCATCGGCAGCCCTAGCGCAGGCTTTCAAGCCCGGCGCCAGGCGCTTGATCGCCTGGTGGTGCACCGACGAAACGCTGAAACTGCGCTTGTCGATAATCCGATAGAGCCGGCTCTGCGGATCGACGTCCACAGGGTGATAGTTGATCCAGCCATCGGGGTCGATCCCGTGCTCGACCCCTCGATCGGGGATCTCCTGATACAGCGAGCCGCCTTCGGCAACGTTGATCAATTGCAGGCCTCGGCAAACGCCGAGAATCGGTAGCTGTCGTAACCTGGCCTGCCGGTACAAGGCCAACTCCAGTACGTCACGATCCTTGTCGGGACTGAGCATCAGCGGCCGCTTGTAAGGCTCGCCAACCCCTGATACCTGCGCCGAATAGCTGACCTCGCAATCCTCGCCGTAATGGCTCGGACAAAGGTCCTGACCGGAGCCCAGCAACAGTCCATCGGCCATGGCGAACAGGCGCTCCAACGCCTCAACGGGCATCCCCGGCACCACCACCAGCGGAACACAGCCCAGGCTGATCAGCAGCTCGGTGAAACTGCAATTGAGAACATTCATCGCCAAGGCAGCGGAGTGATTGATAGCCAGCCGCTGGCGTGCGGCGCTGATGAGAATAACGGGCTGCATCATTCAATTCCCTGAATAGGTACCTGCACCGCGCCTACGCGCAGTGCCCAGGCTTCATGGCGTCGGCGTCAGTGACTGGCGCGCAGGTAGCGCATCGAGGTAGCTGGCAATCGAGTCCAGCTTCAGTCGGTCATAGGAGTAACGCTGGTCCGGCTCGGTATCGGGCATCTTGGTGCCGGCACGCATGGCCGATTCGACGAAGATGCCCAGCAAGGGATTGACCTCAAGGACATAGAACTTGCGGTCGGCGGTCGACTGCACCATGTCGACGATCGTCCCATTGATTCCCAACACCTGGGCGGCCTTGAGCGCAACTTCAACTTCGCCCCCCAGGATGCGCGGCGTCATTTCACCGCCCGCGGAAATGTTGGTCTTGAAGCTGTGTTTCTTCTTGCGGCTGTAGCCGCCCATCAACTCGCCGTTGAAGATCTCGACCCGACAATCGTAATCGCCAAACTCGATGTATTGCTCAACGTAGTAATCACCGAGAAAGTGCGCCGTCGCCTGGATGAAGTCGATGAACTGTTCAGCCTCCACAAAGCGCATCACGCCCACGGCCCCATGGCCCGAGCGGGGCTTGTAGACCAGGCTGCCCCAGCGCGCAAAGAGTTGGTGAATGACCGCATCATCAATCTGGCTACCCAGCAATGCGGAGTCGGGTACGTTCACTCCATGCATGCGCAACAGCTGGTTGGCCTTGAACTTGTCGCGACAGTTGAAGAATGAAACACACTCGTTCACCACTACTACGCCGCTGTCTTGCAACGCCCGAAGAATATCGGCCTGATACGGCGACTGCTCATCGGCGTTCATATGAAACAGGGCATCGAACTCACTGAGGCAGCGCCCACAGGCGGTATAGACCTTCCCGGAAATGACATGGCATTGGCGCATGTCGAAATCGGAAAAAACCACAAAGCCTTTTTCCTCAAGCAACTCACGAAGCATTTGCTTGGGAATATGGCCGTTGTCGTTTTCATACATCCACAGTACTACCGAACGACGACTTCTGGCTGAAGTGCTCATCGCACAATCTCCGCGTTGCTATCTGCTACCGAGGGTGGGCATGGCGTGCCGTGGCACGCCATGCATGATTCAGAGAATGACCGAGAGCGGGTCTTTGTAAGACTCGCGCTGAGTCAGGCCATACCACCAGCGACGAACGTTCTCATAGTTGAATACGATGTTTTCGCTCTGCGCCTTGAGGATGTAATCGGTGTACTGGACAAACGCCAGGTCGGCCAGGGACAGCGAGTCCCCCACCAGGAATCGCCCCTCCTCGCCAATGGCGTGATCCATGGCGGCGTAGATGGCGTTCAGCTTCTCCTCGGCCTCCTTGACCACTGCCTGGTCAGTCTGCCCGCCGTACATGGGCAGGAACAGCTTCTGCCAGACCAGGGCATAGGCCTGGGGCGTGAAATAACTGGAGTCCACGCTGAGCCACTGGTCCATCCGCGCTATGTCTTGCCGGTCCTGTGGAATCAACGAAATGCCGGGCAGGATCGCCTCCAGATAACGGTTGATGGCCTGCGACTCATAAAGGGTAAGGTCACCGTGGATCAGCACCGGAACCTTGCCGAACGGGTTGAGACTCAAGTGCTCGTCCGACTTGTGCGCACCGGTCCCCAGGTCGATGCTGACAAACTCCACCGGCGTGTTCTTTTCCTTCAGAACCATCAGCACACTGCGGGTGCAGGCGCTGTTTTCGTTGCCGATCAACTTCATGCTGCGCGCCGTCATTTACCCATCCCCATTTGCGACCCCATGTCCAGGGTATTGCCAAAGGTCCAGCCCTTGCGGATCACATTGCCGTCAAAGTAGGCAATATCCATGTTGTCCACGTTGACCACGCGGTTGGATGCCGGGATGCCTTTGAGAGGCCCCTTGTGCGTCGCGGTGAAGATCCCCTGGTGAATCACGAAGTCCCCTACCGACCACATGTTGGTCATGTTGATGGACGCATCGGGGAAGGCTTCGGCCAGCATCACGAAATCGTCCCGCGAATGGTCCTTGCCCACGGCCAACCCGGGGACCATCTGGTCATCCCATTCGATATCGTCGCTCATGCAGTCGAGCCACGGCTCCAACTGCTTGCTCAGCAGCAGTTCGTTGTAGTGGCGCATCTTGGCCAGGTTCTCGAAGCGCGGCTTCAGCGTCTTGCAGTCATAGATCTCACACGGCTCGGTCAGTGACGGCACGCTGCGCCCCTGATCGTCGATCACACCGAGCTGGATCAGCAGGGTGTAGGGGTCCTCGTAGGTGTGCTCCTTGGTCACACGGAAATCACTGTCGAACCAGAACAGGCTGGCGGCGATCAGGCCAACCTCCTTGTTGCTCGGCTCAACGCCCATGTAGGCCTGGGCGTGCCGCCCCTTCCAGCCCCACACGGCGATGAGCACATTGTCCTTGAGAAACAGGATGCGGTCGGCCAACTGCATGTCGGCGAACGTGCCCTGCCACTCCTGGTAGTGCTCGAGGATCTGCGTCACGCCAATGCGGTCAGGCTGTCCGGGAGATTTGCGAATGGCATCTGCCGCGTACAAAGATGCCAAAGACTTGTAGTCCTTAGTACGGACCGCAGTCAGATAACTCTCACGAAATAAGGTTAGGCTCATCTTTATTACCAACTTTGTGAATGAATGGGTTCAACTTTGCACTGCAGCAGTACTTCAGGCATCGGGTCATCACTGGGGGACTCGAAGTCCATGCCAAAGATTTCCTTGTTTTCCTGCTTTATCCACTTGTCAAAGGGATGCTGGGAGCTCGCCAACTTTGCGAATGCCGCATTCAAATCTGGCGCCGCCAAATAACAGATAAACAGCTCCATCTCGCCAAAAGGCTGCAGGAACCAGTTCTCCTCCACCGTATCGAGGCGCTCCAGAAACTGGCGAAAATCGGCATTGCGTTCATTGCGGATCAACTGGGCAAACTTCAGGAAACGCTCTTTCTTGTCACCGGGTAAAGGCACCGCAAAAGCCATGGTCTGCATAAAACACCTCAGTTGCGCTTGATAAACTCTAGGCACACACCCGGTTCGGAAGTCATGAACAACCGGGCTTTCAATGTCGGTTCATTCCCATCCACTGCGCGCAACTCATAACGTTGCGCAATACGCACCAGAATCGTCTTGCCCTCGCCCTCGGCCAGATGGATACCGATGCACTTTCGAGCGCCCGCGCCAAACGGCAGGTAGGCATACTTGTGCACATGCTTGATGCGTTCCGGTGCAAAGCGTTCCGGGTCAAACTTCAAAGGCTCTTGCCAATATTCCGGATTGCGATGCAGGCCCCACTGGGCAACGATGAAGTCCGCGCCCTTGGGAAACAGATAGTTCTGGTACTGATAGTCTTCCAGCACCACTCGGCTCATGCCCCAGGAAGACGGATAGAGCCTGAGTGACTCCTTGAATACCCAGTCGGTGTAATCGAGGCGCTTCAAATCTTCCAGGGTGCAGAGTGCATTGCCGAGTTCAGCCTCGACTTCCTCATGCAGCTTCTGTTGTTCCCGTGAGTTGTTCGCCAGCAGATAGAGGGCGAATGCCACGCCGTTCGCGGTGGTTTCATGACCGGCCAGAAACAGGTTCATGACTTCATGCCGGAGTTGGATATCCGTCATCCCCTCCCCGGTGTCTTCGTACACCGCAGACATGTACATCGATAACAGGTCGTTATGCTGGACCTCTTTGTTCTGACGACGATCGTGGATGATGGTGTAGATGATCGCGTCGATTTTCTTCTTGGCGTTCTCGTACGCCTGCTCATCGGCGGCGCTGATGCTCGCCGGCGACCACAACTTCAGCAGCGAATACTCCTGCAAGACCTCAAGGGCCGCGGTGACATCGCTGGAAAAACGCAGAATGTCCGTGGAGAACAGGCACTTGATGACAATCCGCAGGGTCAGCTTTTTCATCTCCTGAGTTGCATCGAGAACACCTTCGGAACGAGCATCCCACTCATCGAACATTTCGTTGATGCATTCGTGAAATACGTTGCCGAAAGCGTCAACGCTGCGTTTGCTGAAAGAAGGATTGGCAATCTTGCGCTGACGCTTCCATTCATCACCGATCAGCGTCGACAGCCCATTGCCAATAGCCGGGCTGATCTTTTCCATGGTCTCGGCGCTTTTTGAGAAAAACCGCTCGTCACCAATCAGCATGCTTTCGATAAAGGGCGCATCGGCGATGAGATAACCGTTGATGCCCCGCAGGTAAACGATATTCCCGTACTTTTCCAACGCCCGCGTGGTCAGGCCCAGGGGGTCCTTCAACATGTAGGAAGGGTCATTGAACTCGGGAGAAACATCATCGCTGCCCGGCACCACATCAAAGCCGGTACCAACCAGGAGTGCCGCTTCCGTCGCTTGCGGCAAATCGCCCTTCCTCAAGTCTTTCAAATTACTCATAGCTGGACACTCTCATAGTTATCACGATTTACAGATAAGACTCTTGGCTCACCATTTACAGCAAAGAAGTTAAGCGACCAGGACACTTCCAGATTCAGGACGTGGTGCCACCAACCGGCCGGCAAATACAACATATCGCCAGGCCGCAGTTCGCAAACAGTGGATACCGACTGCTGATAATCCGGAAACTTCTCAGCCTGGTAGTTTTCCGGATCCACGCGACTGGGCTCATACATCAAGTTTCCGCCGACACTGGCCGGGTAGAGAAACTTTGTTTCACTGGGAGCAAAAAGACGTATTTTCTTGCGCCCTTTCAATTGCACCAGAAAGTTATCCACCATATCCCGATGCAATCTCAGCCCGGTACTGGCAGGGCCTATCCACCATCTTGGCGTATTGAATACCTCACGCGCGAAGACACTCGGAAAACAGTAGGTATCGTCCAACGCGGGCGGTACGGTATTGGCCGCCATATAACCGTTGGCAGACGCTTGTGCGGCATATAAAGACTCTACATATTCGGCAAACGAGGTTTTCCGGTACTTGGGTGGCTGAGCATTTTCCAGATCGTATTCTTCAAGAAGAAGACTCACGTCCAGGTTACCCACCCGATTGACGATATGCCCCACAGGCATTGAGAAGATCGGCCATGAAACTGCCGCATTGCGCACAATGACCGGTTCTCCACGGCGTAAATAAGGTTCGATATCCCTTTCATCAGCGATCACCTGGCAAAACGGAAAATCCTTTCCTTGAGTACTACGAATCCCCAGTTGAGCAATGCGCTGAGCGTCGACCAAGGCATTGTTGAAAATAAAATTCAACAGCTTCATCACATCGACAGCAATAGCGGAGTGGTCGTTGTCTGCGCTAATCAACAACTTCCCGGTATTGAACAGCGTCAGCGGGTCATCGACCTTGTTTGCCAAAGCCTGGAGCGTCATGTCACTGAGCACGATGGTGGCGCGTGGTGGGTACTCCTGCGCGGTAAACGACCAGCTCAGTGTTTCAGAAACTTCCATGCAGCCCAGATGAACTCCAGACTCAAGTTGCCAGTGATAGCGTCCCTGCAGGCCACGAAGTGCCCAGGCAGGAACTTTTTCACTCAATGTCTCGATCAATCGAAGGTTGGAAACTACATTTGCCAACATTGCATAGGCTCCCTGCCAGGCCAGATCAAAGCTCAAACAACAGATCCTTATATTCGTGTCTGAATACAAGACCTATTGCATACTCGATATACCGCACAAACAGCGCGGCATAACCTTTGCTATCAGGTGCTAGATGTTCTGCAAGCTCGATCCACTCTCCAGCATTGGAGAAACGCGCATAAAACAACTTCGTGAACACATAGTCACTGGACACGGGCTTCACACCGGAAAAATGCTGTTTACCGAAAAATGATATAACCGGCTGAATGCTGCTTGAATTTCGCCCGAACAGTTCAAGCAGCCAAGCGTGATAAACATCTTCCTGCAATGCTCTGTCATCAGCGGCCTCACGACTCAGCAACGCCTTGATGTCGCTGGGCAAGAGTCGCGCCTGGGCATCCCGGCCAAGCAACTTTGCCAAGTCCGTCCAATACGCCGAGCAGTCATCAAGATGTTGCTCCAGATAGAGCGCTATGAACTGGCTGAACGACTTATCTTTGCGATGAGCCTGGCACATCAGGGTGTTGGATACGTAGTTGAAAAAACTGTATATCCGTTCTCGATCTCCCAGGGCACTCACCAAAAAGTCTGGAAAATGAAAGGTCGGCCATTTGGAGTCCGTGGCGATAACACCATCACGACCAAAGGAGTAAGTGGTATCCCTCGCAACAAAATCCTGAGTCCGGCCAATGCCAAATACCCGAGTACTGGGAATCACATACCCCGCCTCGTACTTGTTTGTCAGTCCACTTTCTTCGAGAAATGCCAATGTGCGAGCGATGGTGTATCTGTCCGCATGCGCATTCCCCAGAAAGAACGAGATGAGATTGGAGTACTCAATTGGCGCACTGGCGGTAAACTTCGCCTGCTCTTCCAGCTTTCGCGTTCTTTCCTCATGAATTTCCGCACGTATCGAAGACAGGCTTTTGAGAAAGGTAACGGCCTGCTCTCTCTTGTACGGCACCTTCGCCCGCTTCAGGTTATCTTCGTCCAACGAAAGAATATCGTTCATGGCGCCGGTGTAACCGGCACGCATCATCGTCTTCAGCTCATCGTGACCCAGCGAAGGCAGCGAATATCCTGACCATTTAATCTGACGCTTCTTATAACGCTCATTAAGACGAATCACCCGCTCGGCCAGCTCCAAGGCGAAACCAGCACCACCGATATTCAGTTCAGAGCAGATAAACCAGAAGTCATAAAGATCGTTCTTTAAAAGAAACTCCAGGTCAGCTTCGACCACATCCAGATTACGCTTGTCAATCCGCTTGCCCTTGACGTCAGGTTCAACACAGAAATAGCACTGAAACGGGCATCCACGCGAAACCTCCACAGCAATGGTCGGTGGCGTTTTCGACTGTAATGCCGGCCCGTAAAAGGCCTTGATTTCGTTAACGATATCCAGCCGGTACTCGGTCACTTCGGCTGGCTTGTAGAAACCGACATCGTTATATAGGTACTCAGCTCCGTTCTTGTGAATCAGTCCAGGCACAGCCCCCAGGTTTCGGCCAGAGAGAGTGTCGTTGAAGGAGCGAAAGAAGCCGTCTGGACAGCCCTGCAAGCCAAGGTCGATTTCCAGATAGTTAGCCAACTTTCTGGCATGAGTGGTGAAACCAAAGCCACCCATGATGATAGGTGCATCCGTCAACTCCCTCACCAGGCGAATCAGGCGCCTGCTGTCTTCAACGGGGTAATAGGTTCTAAAGTAATTCCCAGGCTCGCCATCTACCGCATCATAGTTGGAAAGATCAAGGGAGTCCCCTTGCCGCAGATGTATACCAATCATCTTCGGACGCTGGGTCTTTATCACGTTTTTAAGATATTCGTACCAATGTTCAACGTACAGCAAATCAATACGTGTGACCCTGATATCGAATCGCCGAGCAATCTCACTAATCTGAACAAAGGCATACGGATATATCGGACGCCACGGCAAGTTACAACAATTCAGCAATAAGAAATCGGTTTCCTGCATACTCACGGCGCGTCATCCCTGTACAACAGTGCAGAAAGCTATTTAGCTGGCCAAGAACATTGGCAGTTTGAAAACCGCCTTGCGTGAATTACAGCCCTGACAAATCTCCATATTGCCCAACTGTTTCACCCTGCTTTTCACAATCTTCTTCAGGTTGTCATTATCAATATGGCCAATATTTGATACGTGCCCAAAATCCTGGAAACAACCGAGTATCTCGCCGGTATAACTGATACTGACGCTGCCATCGCCAATGGCACAAAAGTTTCTATTTTCAAGAGTACCCAGCAGGGCATTCAGCATGAATTTGACCTTGCCCATGCCTGTTTTGTACTCGCTCTCAGACAGGTTCAAACCCAACTCGCGCACAAGTTTCTGACGGTATTCACTTTCGAGTTTGGCGTTGATATCCCCGCCTCGGTTCCAGAGCGGGAACAGATAGATGCGCTTGAAACCCAGGCTACGCAAATGTGCGACGGTCGCTGGCAACGTACTATAGATCGCCGGGCCGCCAGTCAAATGGACAATGACCTTATCCGCCGCGGCCTCGGCCAACGCGGCAATGTTGCGCCAGATCTTCTCGTGGTTCAGACCAATGTGAACCTTATCGAAAACCTCTTTCTGAATAGAACTGACAGATAGCCGGATGACATCAACGTTTTGTACACAGGCATCTATATTACGCTGATTGAAAGTGACTGCCGTTGTTGTCACGTCAGTCAAGACTCCAGAGCGACGCATCATTCGCAAAAGCTCATGAAACTCTGGATGAATGGTCGGCTCCCCCCTGCCCGCCAAGTCAAGTTCCCAGACATAGGAAGGGTCTATCTGCGAAACTATCTTATCCATGGTCTCAAGCGAAATAAAACCATAGTCCTTGATCACTGAGCGGGGGCACATACTGCATGCTGCTGGGCACGATGGCGTCGCCTCAACATTGACAAGTACCTTCTTAAGCACGGGCAGTTCTCTCCATTGATTTTTATATTCCCTGTGGAGCTCATCTAGACTGCCGGCGCGTTCAAACAGCGCAGCCCGTCCGTCCTTCAACAATCTAGAGACATTACCGCTCATCTGTAACTACCACTATTGGTAGGTACTCAGCGAGACGAAGTCTTTACTCTTTCTATTCCGGCAAGACGCCATCGGACAAGTTGCTGGCAAGCGCCCATTGCCACATCTTTTTTCTGACGCCAAACTTACATCTACGCATGTTTCATATTTATAAACTTGATTTCCATCGTAGAACTGGTCAGATTCGCGACGCAACTCGATGTCACCGCAATACGAAAGGTGACTATACAAGGAGGGTATTTATGAAAAGCTGGCAAGATGACTTACTGATGATAACGGACCTGAAACTTTCCGAAGCTCAAATAGTCAAGCGAATTCAAGATGCGGCTACAACGCTTGAATTCGAGTACTGTGCTTACGGGCTACAGGTGATTTTTCCCGAGGAGAAAGTCGTGATGTTCAACAACTATCCTCGTCAATGGCAGAGGCGCTACGACACTGAAAACTACCTGGCCACTGATCCAATAGTGGCACAAGGTAGACAATCCCAGGCACCGATCATATGGGAGGACGCGGTATTTCGCGAAGCACCTGTATTTTGGGAAGAAGCGCGGGCAGCTGGACTTAAAGTTGGATGGTCACAGTCAAGTACCAATGCTGCCGGTGCAGCCAGCATGCTATCACTCAGCAGATCGTCACAACCCATCACCCGCCAGGAACTGGATGCCAACGAAATAAAAATGCGCTGGCTGGTAAGTGTGGCTCACATCACACTTTCAAACCGGATCAGCACACGTCTTGCGAACCCCTACGAAGTTAAGCTGACCTCCCGTGAGAAAGAAGTTCTAAAGTGGACCGGCAGCGGCAAGACCTCATTTGAAATATCCTGCTTGCTGGCCATTTCAGAAAACACGGTAAACTTCCATATCAAGAACTCCATTCTAAAACTAAGCGCCGCCAACAAAACTGCTGCCGTTGTCCAAGCATTCCTCACAGGACTACTGATCTAAATAACAATAATAGAAAATAATAAGACAAACCCAAACCGAAAACTTTCTCTGCCTTCACATTCCCCTTTTGCACCTCAGTCTCAGGAACTCTTCTGCTCTTGAGCCATGCTGGCGCCGGCTGCCCATACCTCCTGTCCGGCGACCAGCACTAATACCGCAAAGCCTTTGCCCGGCAAAAAAAGCCACCTACCTACCAATAATGGTAGGTACCCGGCTTTACTCGCTAATTTACGATCACGCTCGACTTGAACGCCGAGGATGTATGATGCGTATTTTTTCCGGAAATGGTAAAGCATTAGGCTCGCAGCTAAAGCAGGACATTGCTTCTTATCGTTATAAGGTATTTGTGGAAAAGCTCGGCTGGCCACTGGATTGCCCCGATCAGTTGGAACTCGACGAGTTTGACCGGGATGACACGCTTTACCTCGCGGCCAAAGATGAAACAGGCGCCATTGTGGGTACAGCACGCCTGCTACCCACAACCCGCCCTTATCTATTATCGGAAGTATTTCCCGACCTGCTGGGTTCAGATCAGCCGCCCTCTCAAACTCATGTCTGGGAGTTGTCCAGGTTCGCCGCTGTATCGCTCGATAAAGAGACCGATGTTCTGAATGCCTACTCTTCCTCCCACTCAATGTCGCTGCTGCTTGAAGCCTTCGAGTACGCCAAGTCTCTGGGGGCACGCAAACTACTGACGGTTTCGCCGAGTGCGATCGCACGGCTGCTGATCAAGAGAAAGTTCAATATTCGGCGCCTCGGCCCCTCCAGGATCAGTGAGGGGCTGAGCATCATGGCCCTGGAAATCGACCTGTCTGCAGTACGCAGCCATTAAGCTAGAACGGCCCAGGAGCTCCAGCGCAGCGCCTGGGCAAGCACGGGTTTATGCTGGCCAATCCAGCCTGGGCAAGCCACACGCTGCGGGCTGAAAGGCCTTCAACGATCGCAGGATCGCATCTGCGTGGGCAAACTTGCTATCGGCCATCGCCGGATCGGGCACTGCGATCACGCTCATGCCAGCGGCCCTGGCCGCGGTCACGCCAAACGGCGAATCCTCGAACACCAGGCACTCGGCGGGGGCCACTCCCAGGCGACGGGCAGCCGTGAGGAAGATATCCGGCGCCGGCTTGGCCGCCGTCACTTCCGGATCGTCGGCAGTGACGATGGTGTCGAACAGCGCGAACCAGTCGCCATGGCGGGTGGTTTTCTCGCCGAACGACATCTGCGACGAACTGGTTCCCACGGCAATGGGGATCCGGTGCTCCTTCAAGTGCCGCACCAGCTCTTGGGCCCCGGGCATGGCCTGGGCGCGGGGAAAGCGCTCACGCATCAATGGTTCGCGCATGACCAGGAACTCTTCGGCGCTGATGGGCAGGTCCAGGGCCTGGACCACGTAGCGCGCCAGGTCGCCGGCTCCCCGGCCGATGATGTTCTGCTTGATGGTCCAATCGTAGGTGCGGCCATAACGCTCGGCGATCAACTGGGTGATCTCGGTGTAGATGCCCTCGGTGTCCAGGAGCAAGCCGTCCATGTCGAAAATGACGGCCTTGATCGGCCCCAAATCATTCAACTGTGCATTCATCGCATCTGATCCGTTAGCAAAAGTACATTCCAGGGAGCGGCTCAGGTACGGCCAGTTCTTCTTGGCAATTCATCAATTAAAGGATTCAGCAGCATAGCGGCGGGCTTGGGTCGGGAGCAACCTGGGGGGCTGGAAGGCGGTTGCTATGGGCCTTAGTCGGCTGCACCAGGCGGGCTTTTGTCGCCTTTGGGCGCCTCTTGCAGAGGTACACGCGCATCGTCCTGCAATGAACCGGGGTCTTCATTCCCGGGGTCGTTGATCACCTCCGGCTCGTCGGAAGCGGGTTGTGCCTGGCCGGGCATCTCGCGGGGCATGATCGTCTCCTTGAACATCGGGACTCAGAGCCTTGAGTATGGCGAAGCCTGGGACATGCCACACAAAAAACCCGGCGCAGGGCCGGGTTTTCTTCAGCAAGGCAGAATCAGTGACGCTTCTTGTGACCCATGCTGCTCCCCAGGGCGCCACCGGCCGCGCCGCCGATACCGGCGCCGACGGTAGCGCCGGTGCTGCCGCCCAGGCGATTACCGATCAGTGAGCCGCCGGCCGAACCCAGGCCACCACCAATGGCCGCCTTGGCCCGGCTGCCTTTGCGCGCCCCAGCCGCACTGCCTGCCGCACCGGCCACACCCGCGCCGATTGCCGCACCGGTACTGCCACCGAGCTTCTGCCCGACCACATTGCCCAACGCGCCGCCAAGCCCGCCACCAATGGCCGCGGTGCCATCGCCGGCCATAGCGCCTTGAGCCAGCAGAAGTCCCACAACCAGGGCAGGTAGAGTTAAACGCATGACTTGAACCTCAAAGAAAGACTGTCGGACTGACAAGAAAGCCCAGTGCCACGCTGGCCAATTCGAGCTATCGCGGCCGCACCCGGGTTGCTCCCAGGTGCCTTGGACAGCTGATTTTAAAAGAGTTTTATCCCCGCGCAAAAAAAAGCCCGCTGGGGAACGGGCTAGGGATGCTGCTTTTAACGGATGGTTCGAGCCTACTCAGGCAGATGTGAAGATTATGTGAAAAGAGCCTGTCAGCGGGAGCAACACCGACAGACCTTGGGCTTCACCCATCCCGAGGCATCTTCAGCTCACCTTACCGAAAATGTTCAGACCGGGCCGCTGGCAGGCAACGCCTTGGAACGTTGTCAATCCACCACCCCGATCTCTGCCACAGAGGCTCGAACGCAGTTGCACTCAACGAATGCTGCGGATGCTGCCTTTATTGCCTTTGACCGTGACCGAGACTTTCTTGAAGAAGAAGTAGTTTTCTTCACTCACTTCATAACGCGGAGCAACAATCAGGTCGGCGCCCGAAGACTTGACTGCCTTGAAAGCCGCAGCGGACTTGACCGCACTGACCGGATCGAGACCCAGGCCACCCAGTGCACCACTGCCGTCACCACCGTAAGCCACACCGTCGGCAAACTGGCTATCGCCACCGAACTTGAGGAAACCAAACAGGATGTTGACCGACGACTGACCGGAAATCGCTTCGCCTACTGCGACATCCGCCTTCAGGTCAGCCTTGACCTGACTGTCGATTGGCGAAGATGGCTGGCTGATGTTGTAGCTGGTGCAACCCGCGGCGGTGGCAACGAGAGTGGACAATGCGAGGAGTTTGAAAATGGCTTTCACGTTTATTTCCTTATCGCGTTTCATATAAAAGGCATCATCGCTGGATGCGCAGCCCCGTCTGAGTCGGGATAAGGAACATATCGTCACTTATAACAAATTGAGATAAGAAAATTCCTAAACATACATAAAACATCTTAATGAATGCCCCATAAAGCTCCCCACCGAACAAGGGGACCCCGCCAACGTTTCCCCTGAAAAATCTCCAGGCAATAAAAAGCCCCGCATAAGGCGGGGCTGTCTGCATCCTGCGTTACCTTCTCTTCGGCAACGCCTTGGGGAAAAACATCTTGTTGCTGGCTACAGGCACTGTCGCCGCCTTTCTCTTGCTGACAACTGTGCCAGAAGATTCAACCTCTGCTTCGAATGCAGCCTGACCGCAACGCACCAAGTTGTTGATTGGGAACTCATCCCCGTTGTCTTCAATATAAGCAAGACTCCTCATACCCAGCTCCCTCCAACAACCGACCAGTACCGGCAAGCTCCTGATTGCCTGGAAAATACTGCTCGTCACGGCACTTAAGACTAGACAGTCATTTGCCGACCATCCGTTCAAAACAGGCAGACGCCGACGAGTGGCTGCATGCCATGGGCGAGGATGGATCGCTCCACCTCCCGGCCGCACGCAACAGCTGAAAATGGGTCGGTTGCCGTCGCGTTGCTGCAGTCGGCATCAAAGCTATAAAGACCCACTCTAGAAGCGTGTGCTCAAGCTCTTCGTTACGTCACCGGCCGCCATCAGCTGGGAAACTCCTGTCTTTATATCTTTGTCAATAGTGCCGTTGAGCGACTGTGCGGGAGATAGCGCGCTGCTAGGCTTTCCTGGCGTCACACCATGCGCGCGCCCGATCTGTTCAGGCTATTGATAAAGGCAGGTCAGGCTCAGGTATAAGCCGCTTGTCAGATGACTGAAAGGATTCGAACATGAAAAAGTCCATAACTGCTCTGGCCGTATCCGCGACGATCGCTTTCACCGCCACTGTCGCGAACGCTTCCGTACATCCAACCCCGATCAAAGCTCCGCAGACCGTCAATCAGGTGACAGCTTCTACTGACACCCCTT